>NZ_DATCYK010000056.1:0-799459 GCF_036570325.1 Prevotella sp. | reverse complement strand
TTGGATAGGCGTGGCGTTAGCATAAAGTTTGATGTGGCCAGCAATCCTGAGTTTTTGAAAGAAGGAAATGCCATCAAGGATTTCATGAGTCCCGACCGTGTTGTGGTCGGCGTGGAGAGTGAGGAGGCCAAGCGTTTGTTGACAAGACTGTATAAGCCATTCCTTATCAATAATTTTCGTGTGATTTTTATGGATATACCCAGTGCGGAAATGACGAAATATGCCGCCAATTCCATGCTGGCTACCCGTATATCGTTTATGAATGACATAGCCAATCTGTGTGAGCGGGTTGGAGCTGATGTCAACATGGTACGTCAAGGCATAGGTAGCGACACGCGTATAGGTCGTAAATTCCTATATGCCGGGTGTGGCTATGGGGGCAGTTGTTTCCCAAAAGATGTGAAGGCATTGATTAAGACGGCCGATGACAATGGTTATTCCATGGAAGTGTTGAAAGCCGTCGAGCGGGTCAATGAGCAGCAAAAGCGTATTCTCTTCGAGAAGTTGCAGCGTAGTATTCCTGACCTTTCAGGGAAAACAATCGCCTTGTGGGGACTTTCGTTTAAGCCTGAAACTGATGATATGCGTGAGTCTACCGCATTGGTGATGATAAAATGTTTGTTAGACGCCGGTTGTACAGTCAGGGCTTATGACCCCGTGGCTATGGAAGAGTGCAAGCGAAGGGTAGGAGATAAGATAACATACTGCAGGGATATGTACGAGGCAACGCTCGGTGTGGATGCACTTTTATTGCTGACGGAGTGGAAAGAGTTTCGCTTGCCCAGTTGGGATGTTATCGGGAAAACCATGCGCAATAGGCTGGTCATTGATGGCCGTAATATCTTTGATAAGCACGAATTAGAGGAAGCCGGCTTTGAATACCATTGTATAGGAATGCAATAAATGAGTGAGTTTATGGATAAATCATCTTTCTTATTTAAAATAGGAACCGCTTGCGTCTTGTCGATAATGGTTTTAGGGCTGGCAGCTTGTAAGGGGAATAGTACCCACTCGTCGCCTGCGGTAAAAGAAAGCGCGGCGGCCAAGCGAATGCTGCAAGGCATGTGGCTCAATGAGGACGATGAGAGTTTGTCGTTCAGAGCCAAAGGGGATACCATTTATTATCCTGATTCAACGTCAATGCCGGAGTATTTCAAGATTGTGGCCGATACGCTTTTTATGGGTGATGAGGATGATGCTACCGCCTATGCCATTGTGAAGCAAACTCCCCATTTGTTCGTTATGAAAAATCAGGGTGGTGATGTGATTAGGTTAGTAAAGACCGAGGACCGTTTTTATTTGCAGCAGTTTGAGCAGACCAAAAGGCATTTCCTCAACCAAAGGAAGTTAATTAAGAACGATTCTGTTATCGTGTATGGTGACGATCGCTATCATTATTATATTCAGGTGAATCCCACTACTTACAAAGTTGTGAAGGATACATATAACAGTAATGGTGTAGAGGTGGGAAATGTTTACTTCGATAACATTATCCACTTGAGTTTTTTCAAAGGTGCCGGTCAATTATTTTCAAAGGATTTCCATAAAAAGGACTTTGCCCGTATGGTTCCTCCGGAGGTTCTGCGACAAAGTGTGTTAAGCGATTTGAAGTATAAGAACACTGATGTTTCAGGCTTTCATTTCATCGCCTATGTCGTTGTGCCGGATAGTCCCACAAGCTATTTGATAGAGATAACGTTGAGTTTCTCGGGTAAAATGTCAATGAAAGTCTGATGAATCGTTAGAAAGCATTGCTTATACATAATTCAGTGTAGGCAGGATTTATGAGGTTTATCTTTATAGTTAACCGGATCTACGATGGCAATATAACCATCATAGGTCCGGTTTTTCGTATTATCCGGTTAGTATTTTTATTTGTTATTTTGATTTATTTGTGGATATTATGTTTACTTTGCTCTGTGGTTTCAACCTTTTGACAGCCATTTAATCAGCGGTGGGCGTGTAGCGGAAAAAGTCAAACCAAGCGGTGCTGCCATTATAGTTTCCTTCTGCAAACAGTCCTAAGTAGGTACCCGTGAAGCCTCCTTGCGTTTCTGTGCTCAGATAGCGAGTATCCATCTTGCCGGCTTCTTGGTAATGTAATCCATCCGTAGAGTAATAGAAGTAATATGTATCGGGCGTACCTTTTACACGGAGATATACGGTTGGGCCGTTGAGTGTTGTGATGTGTTGCCGGTGGAGTAGGGTTCCTAAACGGTAGTCAAGGTAAAGTTTATTCCCTTTTGTATAGAGGTCATAATGTCCTTGTGGTCCGCGAAACACGGTCAGTCCGGCTTTTGAGGTGCCGCTACGCCGGCAAGTGGTTGCTTGGAAATTGATATGCTGTTGACGGAATCCTACGAATGAGGGTGAGCCGTTATCATCGAGTGTTTGTGTAGACGGCTTGATTCCAAGCCATCCTTTGCGAGCGTTGAGCGTGTAACGGGTGCTGTCGGGGTTGCGAAGGTAGTTCCACTCGGGACCCAATTGAGCTTCGTTAAAGTCATAGTTGGTATTGTGTTTTACGGGATATTGGGGTAATGTCTTTACATTCATCACTTCGCTGATGGTACCGTTGCCGTTCACCACCGGCCATCCCTCTTTATTCCAGCTTACGGGAGCCAAGAATGTTTCTCGTCCTAACAGATGGTGAGTCCCCGTTTGTGGGCGAAAAGCAAGGAATATCAACCACCAAGACCCATCATGTGCTTGTATCAGGTCGCCATGTCCCGTGCCTTGGATGGAACTTTTCTGCGTTTGCTTGTTGATATGTGTCAGGATGGGGTTGGCCGGATTGCTTTCGTATGGGCCGTTAATCTGTTTACTACGGGCAATGGTTATCTTGTGTCCGTATTCAGTTCCTCCTTCAGAAATGAGCAAGTAATACATTCCGTCTTTCTTGTAGATATGTGGTCCTTCCGGGTAGCGCCCGCCGGTGCCTTCCCATATTTTCTTTGATGGTGTCAATGATTTACCGGTCATGGGGTCTATCTCGCAAATCCAAATGGCGTCATCAGGGTTGCTTACCATGTAGCATTTGCCATTCTCAAAATAGAGTGACGGATCAATACCGCCTTGTTCCAGCCATACGGGCTCGGACCATCCTTTTGAGAGGTCGCGGGTATAGACGAGAAAATTGCCTTTATCTGATATGTTTGTCGTTATCATGTAGAACACGCCATCGTTGTATCTTATCGTAGGGGCGTATATGCCGGTCGAAGGATTACACCCTTCCAAATTGAGTTGGGAGCGGCGGGTCAGCACATGCCCAATCTGTTGCCAGTTCACTAAATCGCGACTGTGGAACAGTGGCACGCCGGGAAAAAACTCAAAGCTGCTGTTTACCAAATAATAATCGCTGTCGACACGGCAGACGCTGGGGTCAGGATGGAGTCCTGATATTACGGGATTCCTATACTGCGTTTGCTGTGCGCAGACTGTCGTTGTGGCTGTGGCCAATGTGAGGGTGACCACCCAATTCCTAATCTTCATTTTGTTTCAGGTAATTTAGTTATAATATTTAGTTTGTTTATCAGTGCGATTCCTTTTTCTTAATGCTTGTACTTAGCCATGTTTTCTATAGGCTTGTTCCTATAATGAAATGAGTAGCAGTTCATTTGTCATCACGGGTTCTTGTATTTGGCCTTGACTATGTTGTATGAGTTTCGTGTCAGTTCACGCAGAAGGTCATTGGGCGCAGTGTTCGCGTCAATGCCAAGCCAGTACTTGGGTGACATGTTGAATGGTTTGACAATACAGCTATATTGTGTTTGCAGTTCTTCAATACGCTCTGGCTGGCACTTGAGCGTAATTATACCGAAGTTGTCACAATCAAAGAACGAGAACATGTGGCCATGCACATAGAATACCAAAACGCTACCGGCGTAATGAAAGGCCGTGAAAGGTAGTTTCTCTTCCACGTCATTGCCCAACGAAAGGCAATATTCGCGATAATCTTCAATATTCATATTTCTATCGTTTCTCCTTCTTGGGCTATCTCCCAAAGAGGAATGTTCTTGTTATCAGTAAACTCCTTCATGCGCCAAGCCGATTCAAAACCGCATGCGACGAAGTGCATGGGCACGAATAATCCTACCTTGAAGCGCTCAATAAACTGTCTGCCGCCAAGTGTGTAGCCGTTGCCTATTCGTCCATCTATGGGGAACATGACAATGTCAAAGCTATCGGCAACCTTGCGAATGTCCTTCAGTTCGCCCAAATATTGCTTTTCGTGGGCTATCGGGTCGATATTTTCCTCAAACTCCTCACTGTAGATTGTCTGTCCGGGAATGGCATTAGACAGAAACCTCGCATACCAATTGTTCAAGTCACCGGCATGGAAGATGCGTTTGCCTTCTACCTCTATGATATAAGAAACGCCAATGTCGGTGCTACCTAAGGCCTTGACGGAGATACGATCGTCCGCCCATGAAGCTCCTTTGGCCAACCAAATGTCGGCTTCCTCCCTGCCGGCTCTTCTATGTTTGAGAATGTCTTTGCTCAATAGGTAGGTAATGTTATCTTTACGATTCCTCCATTCGAGGATTTCCCGAGTGAAGTGGTCTTCGTGAAAATGGCTGGCGAAAACATAAAGAGGCTTGGCGCTTCCGAGTATGTTTTGCATTACATTGCAGGGATCCATCCAATAATCGAATACGAGGATGCAACGCTCCGCTTCAATCGCAAATCCGCTATGGAATATGTAGGTCAGTTTCATCTTATCTCTATTCTTGGTGTCACGGGGGCAGAAAGTTGGTTGATGTAGTCGTATTCTACCATTACGATTCCTTTAACTTCCTTAAAGTATTGCATCGTTTCCTCAAGCGTTTTTCCTTCAGGTTTCTTCAGTGCCATGCCGTAGAAGTGCTTGTAATCATAGACAATCTCACAGTTGTATTCCTTGATGGCTTTTAGCAGAGCTGCTTTATCTGTCTTCGCATTATACATGATGAGGAAAACGTTTGGAGAATGATCGCTTTCGAGCTGATGTTTTTGTATGGATGTTGCTGATGCAATGGATTGATTGCCCTTGCAAGAAGTCAGCCATATAAGGACTGTTTGGGTAATGAGAATCAACGGAATGCCATACTTGAATTTCTTGTGCATTGTTTTGTGGTGCCACACTTTCATGCCCAGCCAAGCTCCAACACTGCCACCTATGGCTGCGAGTCCTAATAACGTAGCCTCGGGAATCCGCCATTTAGCGTGCTTTGCTTTCCATTTGTCAATCCCATACAAAAGGAATGTGACGATATTAATGGTTATAATATATATGGATGTGATTTGTTTTATAGTCATATTTTTACTTTTCTGTGGAATTTCCCGGTGCATATACTGTGTAGCTTTCACCCTTTCCAAAGAGTGGGACAGCGTATTTGGGGATGGTTGCCGCATGCAGGTAAAGGCTTCTGCAAGTGTTTGTTGTCAAATAACAGCAGGCAGATGCAAATGTAGTTATTTGCTTTGAATTTATATTCTTTTGCATTCATAAATTCTGTTATTAATCCGTTTTATCTTTGGAATTCCCTTCTTGTTTTATCTTGTTTCTCTTTCAAAACGATATTCTTTTTAGAGTAAGGTTATACTTTTCGTCAGGTAGTAGGTAGCGGGCTATTGTCTTACTTTGCCAAAGCAGCCTTTTGATGAGATAAAAAGGCTGTGGTTGGTGGCTCAAAGCGCTGCTTTGGCATGGCGAAAGGGTAGCTTTGGCAAAGTAAAGGGATGTATTGTAATTGTCAAGAGATAGATGTTTGCTTTATTGTGTCTGTGTAAAGTGTTTGTTGTTAATTGGTTATAGACTGTTCTTAAAGGATTGTTTGTTGTCCTTTTATCCATATACTTTGCAGTATTTATTTGTTATTTGGTTAATAAAATAAAAAAAGTGTTTTGTTAACAAAATTAATCGCTATATTTGAAACATTGTTTTAGCACCTATTTATCTCGGTTGAATACAATCTGTTAGCATTGAATAAAACGTATTGAAGATTTATTTTTATGCGTTGATGATGAATCCTTTAATAATTAAATAATACGAGTATGAGAAATTTGGCATGTGTTTTAATGTTGCTACTGCTGTCGTTTGGTAGCGCGTTGGCCCAAGAGAAAAATGGTTTTTATGTAGATTTTTTAGCGGGCTTCTCTAATGAGTATCCCGATCACTATGCGCTTTTGACACCGGGTATTGGTTATCAGTTGAATGAGCGTTGGGCTGCTGGATTCAGAACGACGTTTGGAACTGATAACAGTCCGGCTATTTGCATTTATACTCCTTATGCCCGTTTTACCTTTTTACGTACGAATCGTTTAGGCGTTTATACGGAAGGAATGTTATCTTGGGCCACGCTTCGTGGCGAATTGGCGGATATACCGGGTGTTGCCACTGAAGATAATCGCCCTTATTTTGAGGGTGGAATGAACCTTGGCGTAAGATATGATGTTTCAAAACATTTCGGAGTGTTTTTGCAAGGGCTGTTCTTGGGGTATAGCCATACGGAGTTTACCCACAAAGGAGCTGTCGTTGGCAATGGCAGATTCGTGTTGGATGCGAATTGGCGCAGGGCGGCGTTAGGCGTAAGGGTGACCTTTTAGAATATAGATAAGTAGATTTTTCAAGGAAAACTTAGGGAAACAGAACGTTTGTGTTGCTAAGTTTGTGTAAAAAAATAGTGCATAATCGAGTAAAATAAGGATATAGCCTTTCAGGAAAAATAGGGCTATGAATCCTAAGTTTATCGATTATGCACTAATTATAGTTGGTTGCTGTTTAAGCCTTAGCTATGCTTAGGCTCCACAGAAGAATAGCACTATGATTTGAGCGGTAAAGATTCTGAGGAACATACTCAGCGGGTAAACCGTACTGTAACCTACCGCCGGGGCTTCCTTAGAGCAAATGCTGTTGGCATAAGCCAATGCAGGTGGGTCGGTGTAGGCTCCGGAAATCATACCCATAATGGTGAAATAATTGAATTTAAACTTCAATCGGGCAATAGGACCAACGATTAAGATGGGGATGATTGTAATGAGGAATCCGGTATAAACGTATTTCAAACCGTCTCCGGCGATAACTGTGTCCCAGAAACCGGCACCGGCTTTAATGCCCACAGACGCAAGGAACAGAGCTAATCCGAACTCACGCAACATCATGTTGGCCGAGGTTGTGGTGTAGGTAACGAGCTTCACACGATAGCCGAAGCGACCTATGAGGATGGCGATAATCAACGGGCCACCGGCAATACCAAGTTTAAGAGGAACGGGCATTCCGGGAATAGCCAATGGAATGCTACCAAAGAGAATACCAACCAATATGCCTATGAAGATGGTTGCGATGTTTGGAGCGTCAAGACGCTTGATGGAGTTACCCATGATTTCGGCTACCCGGTTAACATTATCTTCAGGACCGACAACCATAACGCGGTCGCCCACGTGGAAATGGTGGTCACGGCTGGCAAATAAATCCATGCCTTGACGAGTGATGCGGGTAACATTGACACCGTAAACGCTGTTGAAGTGCATCTTACCGAGTGTCTTTCCGTTCATTGACGGACGGGTAACAACGATTCTTCTTGATACCATCGGTTGCTTTTCAGCTTCAACATTCCAAGGCGTGTTCAGCTCGGGGCCGATAAAAGCTTGGATGGCTTCAGCGTCGGCTTCAGCGCAAACGATGTAGAGTTCGTCATCTAACGCAAAGACGGTATCACGTGTCGGAATTGTAACTTGTCCGTCGTGAAGCATGCGTGAGCAAACCATGTCACGGTTGAGGAATTCCGAAATCTCACCAAGTGTGCGTCCTGCGATGTAAGCATTAGTCACTTTTACGTGCATCTGATGAGGTTTGGCATGGGGATTCTCGGCCTCCTGCTCGTCAAGTGCTTCTTCTTCCTTCTCTAATTTTACACGGCAGATATATCTGATGGCAATTGTCGCACCGATGATACCCAAGACACCAAGAGGGTAGGCACAAGCATATCCGGAGGCAATTTGGGGAACTTCGCCTTTGGCGAATACGCTGTTCAGTGCTTCATTGGCCGCGCCAAGACCCGGAGTGTTGGTTACCGCGCCATAGAGCGTGCCGACCATCATGGGCAGGTTGTTGATACTGCTTGTGTCGAAGAAGAGATAGTAGCAGGCAAACATAACAAGTATGTTAAGCACTATCATTGCCGACGCAAGTCCATTAAGCGCCACGCCGCCTTTGCGGAAGCTCTCAAAGAAGCCCGGACCCACTTGAAGACCTATGCAGAATACGAAAAGTATCAAGCCAAAGTCTTGAACGAAAGTGAGAATGTTAGTCGGGGCAGTGAATCCTACGTGGCCGGCTACGATACCCGCAAACAGAACAAACGTAACTCCCAAAGAAATACCGCCGACTTTCACTTTGCCAAGTAAAACGCCGACGGCAATAACTATGGAATACAATAGGGCGATATGCGCTACTGAATCTTGGGTTGTAAAGAGATTTATTAACCAATCCATTTAAGCATTTAGTTTATAGTTATTAAATAATTGTTTGCAAAATTACATATTTCTTCCTAATTCCCAAAATGTTACTACACATTTCACTTTTCTTTCTATCATTTTGGCATTGATATATTTTTTTGTTACCTTTGCCCTCATTATTTTATATAGTATATTGTAATAAAAAGAAATAAGAATATGGCTAAGAAGTTTGCCGAGCATAATGGACTTGATTTGCATAGAACGAATCAAGAAATACTGGCAGAATGGAATAAAAAAGATGTTTTTCATAAAACGATAGATGAGCGTGAAGGGTGCCCACAATTTATTTTCTTTGAAGGTCCTCCTTCGGCAAATGGCCATCCGGGAATTCATCATGTCTTAGCCAGAGCTATTAAGGACACGTTTAATCGATATAAGACGATGCAAGGGTATCAGGTAAAGCGTAAGGCTGGCTGGGATACTCATGGACTTCCTGTGGAGTTAGGCGTGGAGAAAGAGTTGGGTATCACCAAGAAAGATATTGATAATCATGCGTCGGAAAAATATATTTCCACGGCGGATTATAATAAGAAATGTCGTGAGAATGTGATGATGTTCACGGCCGAATGGCGTGAGCTTACGGAGAAGATGGGCTATTTTGTAGACTTGGATAATCCGTACATTACTTATGATAATAAATATATCGAGACATTGTGGTGGCTGTTGAAGCAGCTTTATAATAAAGGATTGCTATATAAGGGGTATACGATTCAGCCTTATTCTCCGGCTGCCGGTACCGGTCTGTCGAGCCATGAGCTTAATCAGCCCGGCTGCTATCGTGACGTGAAGGACACGACTGTTACGGCTCAATTCCTTATTAAGGATCCAAAGGCTGCATGGACGAACCATGGCAAACCTTATTTTGTAGCATGGACGACCACTCCATGGACATTGGCTTCCAATGTAGCGCTCTGCGTTGGCCCTAAAATTGATTATGCGGTAGTAGAGACTTATAATCTTTATGACGGCACCCCCATGACATTGGTTATTGCTGAAAGCCGTATTAGTGCTTATCTGAATCCGGAGCAAGAAGTGAAGGAAGGAGAGCTTGGTGGTTTTGACAAGGAGAACAAGAAATGCCCTTGGCGCATAATAGACCGTGTAAAAGGTACTGATTTGGAGGGACTTCATTATCAGCAACTCATGCCTTGGGTGAAACCTTGTGAGAAAGTGGATGATTTTGCTCCGGGATTTGTTGTAGACTATGCGGCTTCTTATCCGGAGAAAGTGTTTGTAAGCGAGGATGGTCGTGATAAGTTTGTCGAAATGGAAAGTGAGGCTTTCCGTGTTATCTTAGGCGATTATGTCACAACCGAGGATGGTACGGGTATTGTGCATATCGCTCCCACCTTTGGTGCTGATGATGCCAAGGTGGCTAAAGACGCAAATATTCCGGCTTTATATTTAATTAATAAACAAGGTGAAACCCGACCGATGGTGGATCTTCAGGGTAAATATTATCTTGTAGAGGAATTAGACAGTAACTTTGTAAAGGCGTGTGTAAGCCTTGATGGCTATGGTCGTCATGCCGGTGATTATGTGAAGAACTCCTATGCTCCTAAGTATAATCTTAATGGCGTATGGGACAAAAAGGCCAGTGAGAAGGATGAGGATTTGAATGTTATCCTCTGCATGGAGATGAAGCAGGATGGCACTGCTTTCAAAATAGAGAAGCATGTGCACAACTATCCTCATTGCTGGCGTACCGATAAACCTATTCTTTATTATCCTCTTGATAGCTGGTTTATTAAAGATACGGCAAAGAAGGAGCGGATGGTAGAGTTGAACAAGACTATTTGCTGGCAACCGGAGTCAACCGGTACGGGCCGATTCGGTAATTGGTTGGAAAATCTAAACGATTGGAATCTGTCTCGTTCTCGTTTTTGGGGTACACCATTACCCATTTGGCGTGATGATCGCCGTAATGAAAAGTGTATCGGAAGTTTGGAAGAACTTTATAATGAGATAGAAAAGAGTGTTGCTGCCGGTATAATGGCAAGTAATCCTCTCAAAGAGAATGGCTTTGTTCCCGGCGATTATTCAAAGGAAAATTATGATAAGGTAGATTTGCATCGTCCTTATGTTGATGAAATAGTGCTTGTAAATGAGGCTGGCGAACCCATGCGACGTGAGAGCGACTTGATTGACGTTTGGTTCGATTCTGGTTCTATGCCTTATGCACAACAACACTATCCATTTGAAGGCGAAATTGCAGTTGAAGGGTTGAAGGCAACGGGTAAAAGCGAGGAAGAGTATCGTCGCGAGTTAGTTTCTTCCACATACGAGGGAACGCCTGTACCACCTGCGTTCTATCCTGCTGACTTTATTAATGAAGGTGTAGACCAAACACGTGGATGGTTCTTTACTTTGCATGCTATCTCAACGATGGTATTTGATCATGTTGCGTTTAAAAATGTAATTTCAACAGGCTTGGTGCTTGATGCGAAAGGCAATAAGATGAGCAAGCATGTGGGTAATGTGACCAATCCATTTGAAATGATCGAAAAGTATGGAGCTGACCCGGTTCGTTTCTATATGATGACTAATTCAGAGCCATGGGATAATCTTAAATTTGATCCCAGTGGAGTGGATGAAGTTCGTCGTAAGTTCTTTGGAACTCTTTATAATACATATAGCTTCTTTGCGCTTTATGCTAATGTAGATGGTTTTGACTTGGAGACTCCTCAAGTGGCTTTGGATAGACGTCCGGAGATTGACCGCTGGATTATATCAAGAGCCAACTCATTAATTAAGGGTGTAGAAAAAGAACTTGAAAATTATGATCCTACCCGTGCCGGACGTCTGATTGATACCTTTGTTAATGATGATTTGAGCAATTGGTATGTGCGTTTGAACCGTAAACGTTTCTGGGGTACAGATATGAGTGAGGATAAACTTAGTGCTTATCAAACACTACATACCTGCTTGATGGCTGTTGCTAAGCTGTTAGCACCTTTTGCTCCTTTCTATTCTGATGAGCTTTACCATGATTTGGGTGGCAAAAAGGAGAGTGTTCATTTGGATAAGTTCCCCATAGCGGACGATTCTGCCGTTGATGCGGATTTAGAAACTCGTATGGGAATGGCTCAAAAGATAACCTCCATGACTTTGGCTTTGCGTCGTAAAGTGAATATAAAGGTGCGCCAACCTTTGGCTCAGATTATGGTTCCTGCGGTTGATGAGAATCAAAAGAATCACATTGCTGCTGTTGCAGACTTAATCAAGAACGAGGTAAACGTTAAGGAATTAAAGTTTGTAGAGGGGCAAGGCATTTTGGTGAAGAAGGTAAAATGCAACTTCCGAGTGATGGGCAAGAAGTTTGGAAAGTTGATGAAACTTGTTGCTTCTAAGATGGATGCGTTGAACCAAGATGAGATTGCAGCATTGGAAAGCAATGGCAGTATGAGTTTTGAAGTTGACGGACAGCCCGTAACTGTTGATGCGGCTGATGTGGAAATCATCAGCGAGGATATTCCCGGCTGGCTGGTTAGCAATGAAGGAAACCTTACTGTAGCGTTGGAAGTGGAGCTGACTGAAGAACTTAAACGTGAAGGTATGGCTCGTGAATTAATTAATCGTATTCAGAATTTACGTAAGGAAACCGGATTGGAGATAACGGACCGTATTGTTGTAGCGGTGGCTCCGCATGCTGAAACGGATGCAGCTATCGAATCCTTTGGGGAAATGATAAAGAGCCAAGTCCTTGCTAACGACATCAGAATTGAAGTCAATGACGGTGTAGAAACCGAATTTGATGAATTCAAATTGAATATCAAGGTTGAAAAGAACTAACAAATATGTGGAAGAGGAGTGGAATGTAAATTCCATCCTCTTTTCTACAATTTAATTATACGCAAACGTAATCTTAATATTTATGGAAACAAAAGTAAGATACAGTGATGAGGACTTGGAGGAATTCCGCAAGATCATCAATGATAAGTTAGCGATAGCCCGTCGTGATTATCAGTCAATGATGAGACAGTTGATGAATCAAGAAGGCAATGGAGTAGACGACACGTCTCCTACTTATAATAAAGTATTGGAAGAAGGTGGTGCTAACCAAAGTAAAGAAGAGATGATTCAATTGGCTCAGCGACAACAGAAATTCATTAAAGGATTGGAAGCTGCGCTTATAAGAATTGAGAATAAAACTTATGGAATAGATCGCATTACAGGCGAACTGATACCGAAAGAGCGGCTTCGCATTGTGCCTCATGCTACCTTGAGCGTAGCTTCAAAGAATGCAAGAAAGTAGAATGAATAAAATTAAAAGATTATTCCCTGATTTAGTTTTGGCCTTTATCTTGATGTTTGTTATCGTTTTGATAGATCAAATCATCAAGATAGAGGTCAAGACGAATATGTATTTGGGTGAGTCCATCCGTGTTACAGACTGGTTTTACATAACTTTTATTGAGAATAACGGAATGGCTTATGGGATGACATTTATCAATAAGATATTCTTAACGTCCATGCGACTTGTTGCCGTGGTGCTTCTTATTTGGTATTTGGTGAAACTTTCAAAGATGAAACACAAACGGAGTTATCTTTTTTGTATAGCGATGATAACGGCCGGTGCGGCTGGTAATATCTTTGATTGTGTTTTTTATGGGCAAATATTTACAGCTTCTTCCTCTTTTTATCTTTCAGAATGGACAAATATAGGCAGTGGATATGCTCCTTGGTTGCAAGGGAAAGTCGTAGACATGTTTTATTTTCCTTTGATAGTAACGACTTGGCCAGATTGGGTTCCGTTCAAAGGAGGAGAGCAGTTTATATTCTTTTCGCCCGTTTTTAATTTCGCCGATGCGTGTATTTCTGTAGGAGTAGCTGCCATGTTGCTATTTTTCAGGCATGATTTGGAAAGTATTTCTGAAGTCTTTAGCTTTAAAAAGAAGGATTTGAAGAATGTAAAGAATCTCTTGCTTTTACTTGGTTTTGCCGGTACAGTAGCTTCATGTAAGCCCGGTGTGCCTTCTCGCTACATTCAACCGGACGACATGGAGGATATACTATATGATTATCATATAGCGGATGGGATAGCGCAATTGCCGAATACTGACTCTACGAGCCTGATGACTTATCATCAGGCAGTTTTCAAAAAATATGATATAACGAAAGCTGAATTTGATTCTTCCATGGTGTATTATATGCGGCATACAGAGCTGTTGCATGATATTTATCAGAAATTGTCTGATAGAATGAATGGGGAAGCAATGGCTTTAGGTGGCGCCTCGTCCATAGATAATTCATTTATGGCATCAGCCGGCGATACTGCTAATATTTGGAAAGCTGATCATGTGCTTGCGTTGTCGACCATCAAACCAGCTAATTTATATAGTTTTAAGCTGGAAGCAGATACTTCATACCATGTTGGCGATCGGTTTATGCTAAATTTTGACGCTCAATTTCTTTATCAGGACGGTGTTCGTGATGGGTTGGCCGTAATGGCAGTTGAATTTAAGAATGACAGTGTTGCCAGTCAAACAATCCACATGTCCAGTTCTTCTCATTATACGATGAGTATTGGGGATGATGAGCATGTTGGTATTAAGCGCATTCGAGGGTTCTTTTTATTGAATGGAAATGTTGCGATGGAGCAAAACGTATCTACCTTGAAATTGATGTTTATTCAAAATATTCGTCTTGTCAGAATGCACGAGCGGAAAGAATCTCCTCAAAAACAAGATCCCAATGATTCTGTTCCTTCACCAAGAGAGAAAGGAGTCTTTTCAAATAAAGAGATAAAAATAGAAAGATAAAATACTTATTTAAGGATATATTATGTTGTCAGTAGAAGAATTAGAAGATAAGTTGATTGATTTAGCTTTTGCGGAAGATATTGGGGATGGTGACCATACCACTTTGTGTTGTATTCCTGATGAGGCGCAAGGGCAGTCACATTTGCTTATAAAAGAAGAAGGAGTCTTGGCCGGAGTGGAAATGGCCAAGAAGGTTTTTGCACGTTTTGACCCAAGTTTGCGTGTAAATGTTCTTATAGAAGATGGGGCAGAAGTAAAGCCCGGGGACATCGCTATGATAGTTTCCGGCAAGACGCGTTCCTTGTTACAAACGGAACGTCTCATGCTGAATATTATGCAGCGTATGAGTGGAATTGCGACTATGACCCGCAAATACGTGAAACTTCTTGACGGCACAAATACACATGTGCTGGATACCCGCAAGACAACGCCGGGGCTCAGAATGCTGGAGAAGCAGGCTGTGAAGATTGGTGGTGGTATGAATCATCGTATCGGTCTTTTCGATATGATTCTTTTGAAGGATAATCATATCGATTTTGCAGGTGGCATAGAGAATGCCATAGATCGTTGTCATGCCTATCTTAAAGAAAAGAACTTGGATTTAAAGATAGAAATTGAGGTCCGAAATTTTGCGGAACTCCAGCGGGTATTAGAACATGGTGGGGTAAATCGTGTTATGCTTGATAATTTTTCAATTGCCGATACCAAGAAAGCCGTGGAATTAATCAATCACCGTTTTGAGACCGAATCAAGCGGTGGTATAACGATTGATACGCTTAGAGCCTATGCGGAGCAAGGTGTAGACTTTATCAGTGTCGGTGCGCTCACCCATAGTGTGAAAGGTTTGGATATGAGTTTTAAGGCTTGTTAGTATGAAAAAGTTTGTTTTTTTAGCTGTAAATTTACTGCTGGTATCTGCTTATTCTGTGGCATGTACTAATTTTATAGTAGGTAAGAAAGCCAGTGTTAATGGTAGTGTGATTTGCACATATAATGCCGATGACTATGGCATGTTTATCGGTTTGGCACATTTCCCGGCCGGTACTCATTCTAAAGGTGAGATGCGCCAAGTGTACGATTGGGACACTAATGTATATCACGGACAGATTCCCGAAGCCCCTGTTACTTACAATGTGATAGGTAATATTAATGAGTATCAGGTGACAATAGGTGAAACAACCTATGGAGGTCGTGAGGAAATGGTCGATTCTACCGGTATTCTTGATTACGGAAGTCTTATCTACATCGCCCTCCAACGTTCTCGTACAGCTCGTGAGGCCATTCAAGTCATGACGACTTTGGCCGATACTTATGGTTACAACAGCGAAGGTGAGACCTTCACCATTTGTGACCCGAATGAAGCATGGATAATGGAAATGATGGGATGTGGTGCCGGAAGCAAAGATGTTGTTTGGGTAGCGCAGCGAATTCCTGACGATGCAATCTGTGCTCATGCCAATCAAAGCCGTATCGGTAAGTTCAATATGAAGGATAAGAAGAATGTGCTTTATAGCAAAAACGTTATTTCTTATGCTCGTAAACAAGGATGGTTTACGGGTAAGGATGCGGATTTCTCATGGAAAATGACGTATGCCAAACCTGATTTTTCGGGCCGTCGCTTCTGCGATGCACGTGTATGGGCCTTCTTCAATCATTTTACGGACGGTTTTGAACGCTATCTTCCTTGGGCAGAGGGCAAAGACCCGAACGCGGAAGACATGCCACTTTGGATTATTCCGAAACATAAATTAAGTGTGCAGGATATACAAATGGCCATGCGCGATCATTATGAGGGAACCCCGCTGGCTACTGATACACTCGATATGGGCGGTGGAATTTGGCAAATGCCTTATCGTCCAACGCCACTTACTTTTACGGTCGACGGAAAGAAATATTTTAATGAACGTCCCGTCAGCACGCAGCAAACAGCTTTCTCTTACGTGAGTGAAATGCGTTCATGGCTGCCGAGAGAAATAGGTGGAGTACTTTGGTTTGGCAATGATGACGGCAATATGATAGCTTATACACCCGTTTATTGCGGCAATACCGTGCAGCCTGAATGTTATAATACGCAAGGTGCTGATGCGGTGAACTTCTCTTTTAAGAATGCCTTTTGGGTATGCAACTGGGTCAGCAATATGGTTTATCCCCGTTATAATCAGCTTTTCCCGGAATTAAAAGCTGTTCGTGACAGCTTGGAAAGCAGCTATTTCGCTCAGCAAGCAGAAGTTGAAGCTAAGGCTAAGGCTTTATATGCAAGCGATAAGCCGGCCGCTTTGAAGTTGCTGAATGATTATAGTAACGTGAAAGCTCAGCAAATGCTTGACCGTTGGAATCAATTGGCTGTTTATCTGATTGTGAAATACAACGATATGGCCGAGAAACCAACCAAGAATGGTGTATTCTTGCGTACCAAAACCGGTCTTGGCGCTAAGGTAAAACGCACCGGTTATCCTGAAGCCTTTGCCAAGAAACTTGTTAAAACAACAGGAACAAAGTTTGAGGTTCCCGAAGAAAAATAAGTTGGAGAACCATTATTAGAAAATAATAAGAGGATGTGTTCATAATAGAATACATCCTCTTATTGTTTTAAAGCCTTTCTTCTTTTTTCTACATGTGAGTCTTTTGACTTGCAGGCTTCTTACTTTACCTCGATTTCTTCTTTCATATCAATAAACTGTCCCTCCTGATTGTAGAATTCATATTGCAGGAATGCTAACTTCTGTGATGGTATGATATGAATATTGAAACCATATTTGAGCTGCCATTTTCTCTTGAGAGAAATCATGCCTTGATTAATGTAGGCGGCAACGTAGGGGTGAACGTGAAGATAAAATTTCTTTATGCCGATTTTATTAACCAGTCGGTCGATTTTGCCTTCCAGTTGATCGGTAAATAATATGCTGGATCTGATTTTTCCACTTCCATTGCATGTGGGGCATGTTTCGTCCACATTGACGTCCATGGCCGGGCGCACACGCTGGCGAGTGATTTGCATCAGTCCGAATTTACTTAGCGGCAGGATGTTGTGTCGGGCCCTATCGTTCTGCATATTTTTGCACATGCGCTCGTAGAGCAACTGTCTGTCTTCCGCTAAGTTCATGTCGATAAAATCGACAACAATGATACCACCCATATCGCGAAGCCTTAATTGCCGTGCCAATTCGTCAGCGGCTCCTAAGTTCACGTCAAGCGCATTGGCCTCCTGACCGTTTCCCGAGCGTGAGCGGTTACCGCTGTTGACGTCGACAACATGCAACGCCTCTGTGTGCTCAATGATAAGATAAGCTCCATGTTTGTAATTGATAGTCTTGCCGAAGCTGGATTTTATTTGCTTCGTGACATTGAAATTATCAAAAATAGGAACCTTTCCCGTGTAGAGCTTGACGATATTCTGCTTCTCGGGCGAGATAAGGGTGATGTAGTTTTTGATTTCTTTGAAAACATCCTCGTCGTTGACATAGACATTCTCAAAGGTTTCATTGAAAAGGTCGCGCAGCATGGCGATAGCCCTGCCTGTCTCTTCAAACACGAGCTGAGGCCGCTTTTGCGACTTTTGTATCTTCACTAACGTGGATTCCCACTGTTGTGCTAAAATCTTTAATTCCGTATCCAATTCCGCAACTCTTTTTCCTTCGGCCACTGTTCTTACGATAACGCCGCAATTCTTGGGCTTTACGCTTTGAATCAGTTGCTTCAGACGAGCTCGTTCCTCTCCGCTTTTAATCTTGGAAGACACAGAGACTTTGTCTCCAAAGGGAATCAGTACCAAATATCTGCCGGCAAACGATAACTCGCCCGTCAGGCGTGGACCTTTAGTCGAAATAGGCTCTTTTACAATCTGTACAAGCACTTCCTGTCCTACAGTAAGCGTCTGTTGTACGCTGCCGTCTTTCTTTAAATCGGGTTGCTTAGAAGCCTTGGCATGGGGATAGAGTTTTTTTCTATCGCTCACAACCTGCTTCAGGTATTTGGAATAAGAATTAAATTGGTTGCCTAAATCAAGGTAATGAAGAAAGGCATCGCGCTCATAGCCCACATCTACGAAACAAGCATTCAGCCCCGGCATTATCTTTTTTACTTTAGCCACATAGATGTTTCCTACTGTGAAAGAAGCTTGTTTGGGTTCATTCTGATACTCTACAAGGTTCTTGTCTTCCAGCAGGGCAGTCGAAATTTCTTTCTCACGAACATCAATTACAACTTCGCTGGTCATTTCTTCCTTCCTTAAATGGTTCTTAATACTTAAAAATTGGGGGTATGTCAAGAGATCACTTGATGAAATTGACATACCCCATAGGCTGTTTAGACCATAAAACAAGTAACTAATTACTTGCTCTTATGTCTGTTCTTACGTAATCTCTTCTTACGCTTGTGAGTTGCCATCTTGTGGCCCTTCTTTTTCTTTCCGTTTGGCATAATCTAAAAATTAAAATATTTATTATATATATGTTATTGTTATTATTCGCCCTTCATCTGCTCCACGAAACTCTTGGCCGGCTTAAAGCTTGGCAAGTCGTGTGCGTCGATTGTCATTGTAGTGTTCTTAAGGATGTTGCGAGCGGTCTTGGCTGCTCTGTGTTTGATAATAAAACTTCCAAACCCACGCAGGTACACACATTCTCTTTTTTCTAATAGGCTATCCTTAATAGTTGCCATAAAGCTTTCTACAACTACTGTCACATCTTTTTTAGCAACGCCAGTTTCATTTGCAATCTCGTTGATGATATCTGCTTTGGTCATAATTCGTCTATATGTTATGATTTTTTACTTTTATATCTTTTCGAAATGCAAATATACGAGTTTTTCGGTTGATATGGAAATTTATCTTTGTTTTTTTGTAAATAAGTCCTGCTTTTCTTGACAGAACTGTCTAATGCTCACTTGATTATGGATATTTATGAGGTGAAAAGTGGGAGATTGGAGGGTATGAGACCGGTAGGGTAGTCTGTGTTAGGAACGGCTTGAGTTGTCATGGAAAACAAGTCTGAATAATCTTTACAATGGCTTTGAAATGCGTGCGTTATTTGAAAATAAATTGTCTGTTGATTGAAAAAATGCCTTTTATTTGATTTTAGTAAGTGGTTGATTTTCATCGGGTTGACGAAGTGGTGTCATTAGGAAGGCTTGTTGTGGTCCACTCAAACCTATGTTTTGGGCTTTCTATTGTAGCTTTTTGAGTAGATGAAAGAGGGCTATCCGGGTGGTGAAAGCTATGCTTTTATTCCCTAAAATCATGGATTGGGGCGATTTGTTGTTTCCGAATGGAGGTGTTGTTGTGCAACAAGACTGTTTTGATTTTCTAAATGAAGGAGTTTGAGAGATACATTTTTCGTACAAAAATCTTTACAAATCGTGAATTTGAAAAACACGGAGAAGCGGGATAATCAATGTGTTTTTGCTGCTTCACTTGGGAAGAAGGAAGAACGTTCGTAGATTGGCTAGGAAGTAAAACAGCCGTGCCACCAACTTCAACTTATGAAAGAAGATGTTGGCGGCACGGCGCTTTAGGGCTTCGGTAGCCATAGTAGGGAATGGAATAAATTCTTATTCTATCGCTTATGTGTAAAAATATTGGCCTTTCTTTTTAGTGAATCGCCCAAATTCAATGGCGTGTCGAGGGCAGTGGTGGTAGCAGTTGAAGCATGTAAGGCAGCTATCGTTATGGAGCCACGTCGGTTTTTGGCCGTGTCCACCGGCAATATCGTTCACCGGACAGACGTTTGCGCATATTCCACATTTGATACAACGCTCATCGTCTACCCAAAATTTTTGGTCATTGATGAGTCTTTTCACAAAATATTCACCGATGATGTAGCTCTTGGTTCGTGGAAAACTGCCTTCCTTAATTTTATATATAGGCTTCCGCTTCATGATTTGTTCTGCGACTTCCATCAGTCTGTCAGCAGCTTTTTTTTTCTTGCTCTTGGTGTGGTCAGGCGTATCCACGTCCATCATGGGAAGCCCCACGTAGGTGTTGGGCATAATGATAGAGTAACCACTACGTAATGTTAAACCTTTGCGTGATAAGTCTTTTGCTAATATATTCATAGTCATGCCTATATCATCACCTGCTGTCACAATGCTATAGATGAAACGTTGCTCACTTCCTTCCGAGCGGAGTTGCAGACGGTTGATAAACTCTCTGACTATTTTAGGTGGCCGCCAGCCATGTATAGGAAAGACAAATCCCACCGGCTCGTCGGGTGCTAAGTCAAAAATGCAGTCACCCTGAAGAGCTGATGGGATATAAATTAATTTGTCGTGTAGTAGCTGTGATAGTTTATTAGCGGCCCACCGAGTATTTCCTGTGGCTGAAAAATAAAATATCATTTGCGCTTATTTCTTGTCTTCATTCATTGTTCCTTCAATGTAAAGACGGGTCATTTCGGTGGCGCCATTCGTGCGGATGGTAATGCTTTTCTTGAAATGGCCGGGGAATTTGCCCTTACCGTTGTAAGTAACTTCTATCTTTCCCTTTTCTCCGGGCTTAACGGGAGCCTTAGTGAACGATGGAATGGTGCAGCCACAACTGGCCATGGCCTGATTGATTACAAGCGGGGCATTGCCTGTGTTGGTAAAGACGAAGGTGCATTTCTGTACCGGATCGCTTTCAGAGAATGTTCCAAAGTTATGCACAAGTTTGTCAAACTTGATTTCGGCTTGCTGCTGTGCAAATGCCAGCGAAAAGGTAGCAAACCATGCAATCATAAATATAATAACTTTTTTCATATTCATTTCATTTTTAATAATTATACAATTTCCTTAGTTAAGTATTTGATTGCAAAGTTAATATTTAATTTAAAAGCATTGTTAAGGGTTAACATTATTTTGTATTATTTCCCCGCCAATCCTTTATTGTTTGGGAATTTTATCGTACTTTTGCGTTAAATCAATTTAATAAAATAATGTTTAGGACAAATACTTGTGGCGAGTTGCGACTCTCCGATGCCGGCAAGAAAGTAACCTTGGCGGGATGGGTTCAGCGTACCAGAAAGATGGGCGGAATGACATTTGTCGATTTGCGCGACAGATATGGTATCACCCAGTTGGTATTCAATGAAGCTGTAGACAAAGAACTTTGTGATAAGGCGAATAAATTAGGGCGTGAATTCTGTATCCAAGTGAAGGGACAGGTTAATGAACGCTCAAATAAGAACGATAAACTTGACACGGGCGATATAGAGATTATCGCGGAAGAGTTGGATGTCTTGTCAGTCAGTCAGACACCACCGTTCACGATAGAAGATAATTCGGATGGTGGCGATGAGCTCAGAATGAAGTATCGCTATTTGGATTTGCGCCGTACTCCGGTCAGAAAGAATATGGAATTGCGTCACCGCATGACTATTCTGATACGAAATTTCTTGGATAAGCATGATTTTATAGAGGTAGAGACACCTATATTAATAGGTAGTACCCCGGAAGGCGCACGCGATTTCGTGGTGCCCAGTCGTATGAATCCGGGGCAGTTCTATGCGCTGCCTCAAAGTCCGCAGACATTGAAACAGCTCTTGATGGTGGCCGGATTTGACCGCTATTTCCAAATAGCCAAATGTTTCCGTGATGAGGATTTGCGTGCCGACCGTCAGCCGGAATTCACACAGATAGATTGTGAAATGAGTTTCGTAGATCAGGATGATGTCATCGACTTGTTCGAGGACATGGCGCGATACTTGTTTAAGGAGATTCGTGGCGTGGAACTTCCAAAGTTGGAGCAGATGACTTGGGCTGACGCCATGAAACGTTTCGGTAGCGACAAACCCGATTTGCGTTTTGGTATGGAGTTCGTAGAATTGAAAGAAGCCTTTACCGGTAAGGGTAATTTCTCCGTGTTCGATGAAGCCAAGTATATTGGTGGTATCTGCGTACCGGGCTGTGCTGACTACAGCAGAAAGCAGCTCAATGAACTGACAGACTTTGTAAAGCGTCCGCAGATTGGTGCTAAGGGCTTGGTTTACATTAAATATAATGCAGACGGTACTGTGAAGAGCAGTTTGGATAAGTTCTATTCTGAAGCAGAACTCATGGAGATAAAGCAGGTCATGAACGCTAAGGATGGCGATTTGGTCCTGATACTTTGTGGCGATAATGTTAATAAAACACGTGTTCAGCTCTGCGCCTTACGTTTGGAAATGGGCGATAGGCTCGGACTCCGTGATAAGGATGTGTTCAAGTGTTTATGGATTGTCGATTTCCCACTCTTTGAATGGAGCGAGGAGGAGAATCGTCTGATGGCTACCCATCATCCGTTTACCTTGCCTAATATGGAGGATTTGCCTTTGTTGGATTCGCATCCGGAGCAGGTACGCGCCAAAGCCTATGACTTTGTTTGCAATGGAATAGAAGTTGGTGGTGGTTCTTTGAGAATTCATGACACGAATTTGCAGGAGCGCATGTTCGAGGTGTTGGGCTTTACTAAGGAGCGTGCCGAGGCTCAGTTTGGCTTCCTGATGAATGCGTTTAAGTATGGTGCGCCTCCTCATGCCGGTTTGGCTTTCGGTCTCGACCGCTTTGTAAGTATCATGGCAGGCCTTGATAGTATTCGTGACTGCATCGCGTTCCCGAAAAATAATAATGGACGTGATGTCATGCTGGACGCTCCGGGAGAATTAGATCCCAAGCAGCTTGATGAACTTCAGATAAAGATTGATTTAAGTCAAGAAAACGAATGATAGAGCTGTGTGGCCTTTGAAATTGTTACTTTAATCCGCAATTAACGCAATAAATAGAAATTATTGTGCTAAATTTGTAGCCGTAATGAAGATATAATTTCTAATAACATTAGATGGATTAAATATTTTTACTGAATTATGGCAGAAAAAAAAGCAACAACTAAGGCTGCGGCAGCAAAGGTAGCGCCGAAGAAGGCAGTCCCTAAAAAAGCAACTCCAAAGAAAGTAGAAGCAGTAGTTAATGCTGAGAGCGTAGGCTTCCGTGCCGGTGATGTTTATCAGGCTTTGGCCGCAGCGGGCAAGGCTATGAGCATAGCAGAGATAGCTGGCTTGGCTAAAATTACCGTGGAAGAAGCATATCTTGGTATTGGCTGGCTTTTCAAAGAAGGTAAAGTTAAAGATGAGAACGGTCTGATTGCCTTGGCATAAACCGATCGTCTTTATTGATAAAGTTAAAAAGAGTTGCGATTCTGATACGAATTGCAACTCTTTTTTTATATTTGCGAATGACTTACGATAGTGAGATAATAAAGGTGCTGGCCGAAGCCGGTGACAAAGGGTTAAGTGTAAAGAAAATTGCGCAGCATGTCTTTAATGCGTCGAATAGCTTATTTAATATGATAGTCTATGAGGACGTCTATGCGTATGTAGCCCAATTTTTGGCACAAAATGCGAAATCGCAAAGCTCATTGATAGTCCGAGGTGAGGCACGTGGCATCTATAAACTAAATACTAAAATAGATGAGGGACAGCAGCTGATGATAAAATTCGGGCGTCATGAGGAGGAAGATTTTATTACGCCTCCTATAGAGGAGGAGAATGAGTTGTTTCTCTTTTGACAAAGTCTCTTTAGTCTTGTAACTATTTAAAACTATTCATTATAAAACACGCTATGAAATCTCAAAACTATATCCTTGGGTTTGATATTGGAAGTAGTTCCGTTAAAACCTCTTTGGTGGAGGCTGCCACTGGTAATGTAGTGGCCTCGGCTTTTTATCCTAAGACCGAAGCGCCAATCATATCGCTAAAGCCCGGTTGGGCCGAGCAAGATCCACAAATGTGGTGGGAGAATCTGAAGCTGGGCTTGGCAAGCGTTATGCGTGAGGCGGGTGCTTTGCCTGCGAATATCATGGCCATCGGTATATCTTATCAGATGCACGGTTTGGTGTGTGTAGATAAGCAACAGCGAGTTTTGCGTCCGGCTATCATTTGGTGTGATTCACGGGCTGTACCCTATGGGGATAGGGCTTTTCAGGAGTTAGGAGCCGATGTGTGCCTTCCTCGTCTTTTAAATTCACCGGGCAATTTCACTGCGTCAAAGTTAGCATGGGTAAAGGAAAACGAACCTGAAATCTTTGAGCGAATTGATAAAATCATGTTGCCCGGAGACTATATAGCCATGAAGTTGAGCGGAATTGTCAATACGACAGTCAGCGGGCTCTCTGAAGGTATGTTATGGGATTTTCAAAATCATTGCCCCGCCAGTTTCCTGACGGATTATTTTGGGTTCTCACAGACGATATTGCCGGATGTAGTGCCCACGTTTTCAAAGCAGAGTGTGGTTTCCAAGGAAGTGGCTACCGAATTGGGACTGTGTGAGGGTATTCCTATAGCTTATCGAGCCGGCGACCAGCCTAACAACGCATTGAGCCTGAATGTTTTGAATCCGGGAGAAATAGCCAGCACGGCCGGAACGTCGGGAGTGGTCTATGGTATTTTGGACAAGATAAATTATGATAAGCAGAGCAGGGTTAATACGTTTGCTCATGTGAATCATTCAGCGGAGCAAACACGGCTGGGCGTATTGCTGTGTATTAACGGAACAGGCATACTCAATGCGTGGATGCGACGGAATATAGCACAAGAACTTAGCTACAGTGATATGAATGAGCTGGCTTCCGGTGTTTCCATTGGAAGTGACGGAGTAAAGGTGATTCCTTTTGGGAACGGTGCGGAGCGTGTTATTCAAAACAAGGAATTGGGATGTTCCATTCATGGGGTGAATTTTAATAACCATACGAAAGCGCATTTGTTACATGCGGCGCAGGAGGGAATTGTGTTCAGTTTCTGTTATGGTATGGAAATCATGCGACGGATGGGTATGGATATTCATAAGATTCATGCGGGCGAGGCCAATATGTTCTTGAGCCCAATCTTCCGTGATATGCTTGCCGGTGTCAGCGGTGCTACAATAGAGTTGTATAATACGGATGGCAGTGTTGGTGCGGCGAGAGGTGCCGGACTGGGCGCCGGTATCTATCAGAGTGCGGAGGAGGCTTTCGCTACTTTAGCGAAAGTTGCTGAGATAACGCCAAAAGAGAATTTGCGAGGACACTATCTTGAAGCCTATGCGGCATGGAAAGAAGTGTTAGAGCAATCTATTAAATAAGAAAATGACTATATTATTTTAAAACCTTAAAATTAAACAAACTATGTCGAAAGAATTTTTTCCTCAAATCAGTAAGATTCCCTTTGAGGGAACTGAAAGTAAAAATCCTTTAGCATTTCATTATTATGATGCAGAGAAGGTTGTATTAGGTAAGAAAATGAAAGATTGGTTGAAGTTTGCCATGGCTTGGTGGCACACGCTGGGACAGGCTTCAGGAGACCAATTTGGCGGTCAGACCCGTGATTACGAGTGGGATAAGTCAGCTGATCCGATACAGCGTGCAAAGGACAAGGCCGACGCGGGCTTTGAAATCATGGATAAATTGGGTATCGATTATTTCTGTTTTCATGATGTAGATTTAATAGACGAGGCTCCGACAATCGAGGAATATGAGTCGCGCATGCAAATAATAACGGATTACCTAAAAGGGAAAATGGCACAGTACCCGGGTAAGAAATTGCTTTGGGGAACGGCGAATGTCTTTGGGCACCAGCGTTATATGAACGGTGCGGCTACGAATCCTGATTTCGATGTGGTAGCTCGTGCTTGCGTTCAGATTAAGAATGCCATTGATGCGACCATAGCATTGGGTGGAAGTAATTATGTTTTCTGGGGTGGTCGTGAAGGTTATATGTCCTTATTGAACACCGATCAAAAGCGTGAGAAAGAGCATTTGGCAACAATGCTTGCCGCTGCACGTGATTATGCACGCTCAAAAGGTTTTACGGGAACATTCTTAATAGAGCCTAAGCCGATGGAGCCTACCAAACACCAATACGATACTGATACGGAAACGGTAATAGGATTCCTGAAAGCTCACAATCTTGATAAGGATTTCAAGGTGAATATTGAAGTTAACCATGCGACATTGGCGGGCCATACTTTTGAGCATGAACTTTGTGTCGCAGTAGATAATGGCATGTTGGGTTCTATTGACGCAAATCGTGGTGATGCGCAGAATGGTTGGGATACGGACCAGTTCCCCATTGATAATTTTGAATTGACGCAGGCTATGATGCAAATTATTCGCAATGGCGGTTTGGGTAATGGTGGTTCTAACTTTGACGCAAAACTGCGTAGAAATTCTACCGATCCGGAGGATATATTCATCGCTCATATCAGTGGTATGGATGCAATGGCTCGTGCATTGGAGAATGCCGCTGCTATTTTAGGTGAAAGTGGAATCCCCGCTATGGTTAAGGAACGCTATGCAAGTTTTGATACCGGTATCGGTAAAGATTTTGAGGAAGGCAAATTGACCTTGGAGGAAATAGTAGCTTACGCAAAGCAGAAGGGCGAGCCTAAAGTTATTTCAGGCAAACAAGAGCTTTATGAGACAATCGTTGCTCTATATACGAAATAAAAAGATAGTATAGTAAATATGTAAATAGAAAGAGAGGACGTGTAAAGAGCGTCCTCTCTTCTGTTTTTTATAGAATATCATCTTTTATTTGCTTGGAATCTGTTTTTGACATCGATTCCGTTATTTTATGGAGCTGATATTATGTTTGTTAATATATTTTTTATAACTTTGGCCTAAACTATTATTTTTTAGAATATGAACAATCACTTGGTAATTATGGCCGGTGGCGTCGGAAGTCGATTTTGGCCAATGAGTACATCAGATAGACCAAAGCAGTTTATTGATATTTTAGGTGTAGGAAAATCTCTGCTTCAATTGACTTTTGCAAGATTTAGCGGTATTTGTGAACCGTCTAATGTGTGGATTGTTACAAATAAAAAATATTTCAATCTGATAAGAGAACAGCTACCGGAAGTCTTAGAGGATCATATTCTGTTAGAACCTTGCAGGAGAAATACTGCTCCTTGCATAGCTTACGTAAGTTGGAAGATTAAATCGCAGGACCCTAATGCGAATGTTGTCGTAACTCCGAGTGATCATATTGTTACAGATGAGGTAGAATTTAGGCGTGTGATAGAGTCTTGCCTTAAATTTACGGCAGAAACGGACGCTATCGTTACCTTAGGAATGAAGCCTAATCGTCCGGAAACCGGTTACGGATATATACAAGCGGACCTTACAGCTCGGTCTCCAAGGAATAAGGAGATATTCAGAGTAGATTCTTTTAAAGAAAAGCCTGACTTGCAAACTGCGGCCACTTATATTCGACAGAATAACTATTTTTGGAATGCAGGAATTTTTATTTGGAGCGTAGAGACAATTGTCAATGCTTTCCGAGTATATCAGCCTTCTGTATCTAAAGTGTTTGAACGGCTGCTGCCTATCTATGGTACTGAGAATGAACAGCGGATTATCGATGAGCTTTATCCTGAATGCGAGAATATCTCTGTGGATTATGCCATAATGGAAAAAGCTGAAGAAATATTTGTTTGTCCGGCTAATTTTGGATGGAGTGATTTGGGTACATGGGGCAGTTTGATGCAGCAGTCTCATAAAGACCTTTATGGTAATTGTGCTATTGGCTCGGACATTGAATTTCATGACAGTCATAATTGCATTGTTCATGCTACACAGGAAAAGAAAGTTGTCGTACAAGGCTTGGAGGGTTTTATCGTATCAGAGAAGGATGGAGTTCTATTAATTTGCAAGTTGAGCGAAGAGCAACGAATCAAGCAATTCTCGGGTGAGGAATAGTCATCCTTTAATATAATCTTAATTACTCTATATGAAAAACAAAATCTTTTTAGTCATGTACTGCTTTTGGAGCATAGTGGCTATGGCTCAGCAAGCGGGTAAACCTACTTCTTATGAAGCGGTAACCTCTATTGATAATATGAATGAGGGTGAAGATTACTTCATTACTTATAAAAATGTAGATAGGTATTATGCTTTTGCAGAAAGAGGTAGCAGCAATGATCTTTCGTTGATAGGGTATAGTCATTATAAGGATGGCGTGAAAGTTGACAATATCATGGATAAGATGTTCTTGGTAACTTCTGTCAGTAACTTATTCAGGCTTGAAAAACGCGATGGTAGAGTCGCTTTGGTTGATAAAAAGCATGGAGCTTATTTGGCTAATAGTAGAGATAATTTTGGTTCTTTTAAGTTGAAAACCGAGTATGACGAGTCATGTGCTGTAACTTTTAGTAAGAGTAAGACGGGGATTGATATACTGATTGATGGGAAATACCTTCGTTTGAGGACGAGCGATGATGAGTATAGACTGTATTCTTCTAAGACATCTGCGGCTAAAGATATAACTATCTTGCATGTGGAGTATGGCGAGAAATATGTTGATAAAGTCAGCGGGTGGGGAGTAGATACGAAGTTTCATGCTACATCAAATATCCATTTTAAATGTAATTTTGTAGATGATACGGATAATACCTTTATTGCTCCTTTCTATGTTTATGATTATAAAAAGGTTTTTGGCAATCAAGTAACAGCTTATGAGATAGATGATGTAAACGAGAATGAATTAACTTTCCATGAAGTCAAGCGTGATTTAAAAGCTGATACACCTTATATATTAACGGGTAAATTCGATAAAACAAGTACAAATGAGTATATAGCCCGAGCTACTCAAGTGGCTTATGAGGGAATGGATATAGAAAAAACAGTCGGAAATTATACCTTTAAAGGTGTGTATCGAGAGTCTGTTGATGTAAGCGGAAAGGACTCTAAAGGTCAAGTATTGACTTCTAACGCTTTTATTCTTTATAATGGAGCATTCTATGCAACAGCCAATAGTCGTAATATAAAAGTAGCGCCCTATCGTTGGTATTTTACAAGAAAGGCTTCATCTGCCATAAAGATGAATAAAATAGCTTTCAAATTGGAAAGTTTAAATGCGATTCCTAAGCATGACACTACAACTTCCGTAAATCTTGTTCATAAGAAGTGTATTAATGATGAACGTATTTTTGATTTGTGGGGAAGAGTAGTGAGAGAACCTTTGCGTGATGGTATCTATATTCAAAATGGCAAAAAGTTTGTCGTTCGTCATTAAAGTGGAGTTGCAAATCCTAACATGTTAAGAATATTTTTGTGGCATATTACGCTTTAAAACCATAGAAGTGAGGTGATAGAAGGATAGCTTTTGTGCTCCAATTTAGGCTTTATTCCATCAAGTATCATGCGTAATTCCTATAAAAAACATAAGAAATATTTTGGTGTTGTATAAAAAAATATTACCTTTGCACTCGCTATTCAGAAAGGCGGTAAGCCTAAACTAATAGTGTGTAGGCGCCCTTAGCTCAGTTGGTAGAGCAACTGACTCTTAATCAGTGGGTCTAGGGTTCGAATCCCTAAGGGCGTACCTAACATTAAATACATTATGCACCCTTAGCTCAGTTGGTAGAGCAACTGACTCTTAATCAGTGGGTCTAGGGTTCGAATCCCTAAGGGTGTACTCCCTTGTATTAATGTATTTAAGCACCCTTAGCTCAGTTGGTAGAGCAACTGACTCTTAATCAGTGGGTCTAGGGTTCGAATCCCTAAGGGTGTACACTGCTAAGATTAGAGAAATATCTCTATTAGAATAGTCCTCGGAAGTAAATATAAATACTTTCGGGGACTATTTTTTTTATTTAATTTGATAAATGTCTTATCTTTGTAATATGGAAAAAGAAAGAGTATTATTCAGCAAGAGGTTTTTGATTTTGTGTGGAGTTCTGTTTGGGTTCATGGTAACAACAACACACGCACAAAGCCGACTTGCTCCATGTAACAAGCAGGATTATGAACTGTTGTCTACTTTTCTAAAGGAATATTTTGAACCTTGGGCTTCGGAGCAGTATTTGGTGATGGGTGGTAATAAAGATAAATACGCTTTGTACCTAAAGAAAAAGGGGATTACTTATCAACCTTATGGAACTTTATCCGTAAAAGACACTACGGGGACTTATGTAATGCGTGATGATAGCTTGTGTTATCGCAAACTGGCTTCCTTGTTAAGATTTTCTGTATGTGCTTCCTCTTCTTTTGTACGGGATAAACTTGGAAGCAAAACATGGTATCTTTTCTTTGATTTATATGATGGAGCACAATATTGGGGTGACAAGAAAGATATACAAGATGGGAGTCTGATTGATATTCTTGAAAAGACTTGTCATGCGGTAAAGAGTAATAATCCGCAGATGATTAGGCATTTGTTTCCGCAGATAGATTCATTAACTCAGCATTTTAAAACTTATGAATTAGAGGATAGTTGGGCTGTTGAAACCTCGGAATACTATCAAAGAGAGGTATTGGTGACAAAGTTATCAACTCATTATCATGGCTATAGTTTTGATTTCTTCAAGACAAATGTTTCTCGGGAAGCGCTGTTAGAGCAATATGGACCTTTGTTGAGGAAAACTGCTAAATGGCTATTTACACATTCGACAGTACTTGATTTTAATGAGAGAGTGTATGTTCGTATTGTCCCTGATATGCCTACGGAGGAAGAACGATACTCGTATAGTTACGGACATTATTATCTAACAGTGGCTGAAAGTGAGTTGACAGAAGGTAAATTGCTGCAGTTGTTAGCAAAATATTTCGGCAATGCTTATAACTGACAGTATGCTATGTGAAGAAAAAAGAAGGGAATTAAAAGTGATAAGAATAATCAATTGATTATTAATTGTGAGCGGTATACGGGGGTCGAACCCGCGACCTTCGGCTTGGGAAGCCAACGCTCTGCCAACTGAGCTAATACCGCATACCAAAAGATGTAGGAATTTTACCTTGGAGCCGATACCGGGACTCGAACCCGGGACCTATTCATTACGAATGAATTGCTCTACCAACTGAGCCATATCGGCAATGTTTTATTTGCTCGTGCAAAGGTAAATTATTTTTGGTTAAACACCAAATTCTTGCATATATATTTTTTCGAATTTATCCCTTAATAAGGACTTGTCTGCTATGATTTCCCTTATTTTAGTCAGGTTGTGTTCATTTGGGGAATTTCTAATCCAAAGACGAATATATCCATTGGTTGCATATTTTTCTTCCATGTGGTCGCGGAATCTTTCCCACATTTGCTCTTTGGAATGTGAGGGATAATGTTCTGCTCCATATAAAATAGCTCTTTTAAAAACAATTTCCGGGTCTAAATCTCTATCAGCTTCTGCAACAATTTTACCATAAATGCTTCGTGGTGCATGGCTACTGCTGGCACGATGGTCTTCCACGGCTTCTTTCATGAATTGAATTTGCTGAGTGGTAAACCATTTCTTTAACCGTATATCTGCCATTAGTATTTTGCCACTTGTTATATGATGGATGGCTCTTGGGCCCTCCATGCCTAAGTCATGGTAGGCAGCGATCGTATATGCCATGTTAATGTCGGCTCCGGCTTGTCGTGCTAGTATCAGGGAGTTCCTGATAACGCGAGTTACATGTTCCATTCCATGGCTTCGGCCAAAAGCATTATATCTTGGGAGAATGTTTTTCTCGACAAACTCCATAAGATCCAAATTCACTTGTTCTTGCATAATGTCTGATATTATAGAATGAGAATGGCTAAGGATGTGGTAAGACCGAAGATAAACATGTTACGCGCCGTTTCTCCTAAGATGATATTTAACTCTTTCCCTTCCCATATTTTTTTCATTTTCATATATGTTAGAGTATGAAAAATGGAATATGGGAAAGTAATTAGCAGTAGGCTGGGGATAATCTTTTGCAGGCTATCTGTAGAATAGATACAAGACGTAATGGCAAGGCTTATACCAATATAACCAGCTAATAGATAAAACAGCAGGCCCGTTGTGGGGCCTACTTTGGTAATTAACGTGTATTTACCTGAAGCTATATCATTGTCTCTATCGCGAAAATTGTTGATGAGTAATAATGTATCGATTAAAAATCCACAAGCCAATGACATCAAAAAAACTTGGAGGGTGATAGGTGTTGTGGCATGAAGTTCTACATAAAATGTCACACAAATAGGGACTATTCCAAAAAAGACAAGCACCAAAACATCACCCAGTCCCATATAGGATAGGGTAGTTGTGTAGAGGAAACAAAATATTGTGCACAGTAGTCCTACAATAATCATTTGCCATCCTCCGAAATAGACGAGTGGCAAGCCTATGAAACAAGCCAAAAGGGTGGTTATCCCTATGCCGTATTTCATAGATTTAGGAGCTATCCAACCTTCAGAACAAGCACGCAAAGGTCCCAATCTATTCTCTTTATCGTTGCCATGCTTGAAATCGAAATAGTCATTGATGAAATTTGCATCGATTTGCATGATAAAAGCAAACAAGAAACATAACATTGCTGCTATTGGTTGGAAGGATTGGCTTCCTTCGTTTTTTAACGCAAGAGCTGTTCCTATCATGATAGGAACAGCTGCACCGGTTAGCGTCTTAGGTCTGGCTGCTTTCAGCCATGCTGTAAGTGAATTTGTTTTGATTTGACTATTTACCATCGTGCTAATTAAAGAAATTCCAACTTAAACCGAGACGTAATACTCTTTCATTAAATGGATAATGGGGTGATGAGAAATAACGTTTGTCGCCCAAACCGGCGTTTATATGGCTCATCATAACGAAGAAGCGTGTATGTTTGAGGTGGAAATTAGCATATACATTAACGATAGGATAGTTTCCTATCTTTACACGATTATCAATAGTGTTTGCGTCTGTTGTAGTAGGAATGGCTTGCACTGCGAATTGACCAAGAGCCGGGCTATAGTCCGGCGCATAGTAATTTGAGAAATACCTGACATCTGCTCCAAAATCACATTTTAAGACCTTGGCAATCTTGAACTTGAAGTATAGGTTAGAATACAAGTTTAAATCTGGCACCGGAAGTTGGTTTTGATCGCTGGATTTCTGATAGGTAATTACGTTTTCCCATCTTAATGGACCAAAAGCAAAGTCTTGGGTCAATTGCGCCGTTAGCAGATTGATATTTTTATTGCTTTGAACCACCCATACATTTGTTTTTGTATGAGCTTCTCCATTGCTAACATAGCTCCGGCTTAAATACGTATAGTTGCTTATATTATCAACAGCCACACGAAGTCGTGTTTTTGTTTTGGTATAGCTCAAGGTGCCTTGTATTCGCGTATGAGTTATTTTTTTCAAATCATCATTATCCCATTGGAAGTGACGACTGCTGTAATGCCTATAATAGAAATTGGGCCTTTCATTGTGCATGAAGGCTTTTGCGTCAAGTGTGATGGTATCTCCTAAAAACTTTAGGTTGATGTCTGCGTTGGCATCTATCTTTAAATCGCCGATATTAGGGCCGGCAACGTTTGCTTCAATCATAGCTTGGTAGTGTAGGAATTTGCCTTGGGTCTTTGCCAATTGGCCACCAACGCTAATGTCGTTTTCTGTATAAGTGTGTGTACCAACCTTTGCCGGTAGTTGATAATGCTTTAAATCCCATGAGGCAAAACCTTTCAAACCGGCTTTCGCCCACTTATTGAAGCCCTCAAGAAGGGATATGGCAAATGTGTTATTAAGACGATAGTGGGTTGTCTTGTCGTAAATTTGATCCGGTTCAAGTTTTTCCTCTACATCATACTTGTTGGCATAATAATCTGCCGGAGTATATTGGGCCACATATATTCTCTTGTAATTATCGAACCGAGCTGTATGGATAAAACTTGTAACGGGAACATATTCATTTTTAAGCCATGCCGTATCTTGAGCCTTTTCCTTTTGGACTTGGATAAGACTATCGGCCATTGCCTTGTCTATCTTGGTCCTTTCTGTGTTTGCAACGCCTATTTGAGGCTCTGCTCCAACGATAACAGCGTCCTTAGGTCTTCCTTCTAATCTCTTTTCTTCGTCTTTAGAAGAGCCTCTATCAAGGCGTTGCCCGTCTTCCTTCTTTTTATTATTCTCTTCCATCGAGGCCATGGCAAATTTCTTAGCCTTGATTTCCTCCTCCGTCATCGGGACTTTTCGATTAAAGCCTATGCTATATTTGTGATTGAAGAGAATGCGTTGGTTGTCATTTCTATTCCCGTTTTGATCCAAAACTGTTGGTATTTCACTGGTAGAATAGTTATCTGCAAAGCTCTCGGGGTGTGTGATATAATCATCATTGGTCACACCACCGTTCTCTGAATATTTCTGATGATTTAACGCTATGAGTAGGTGAGCTTGGTACCTATCACCTAAATAACTTCCATACATGGAGTAGTTGAAGTGTGATGTGTTTTGGTTTTGATAATAGCCCTTAGCGTAGAGATAATCAAATTTAAAGCCGAGACCAATTCGTTTACCTGTATTCACTCCGAATTTAGCTGTAAAATGGTCATCACCATTCGTGCGATTACCGGCGGTATTGTAACTTAAATTGGTAAATGGCGACAAAGTTTGTGTGAAATGGAAATCTTCAAAGGGAGTAATGAAGAAGTCGAGTGGGTTAGCAAAGATGAAAGGATTATTATCTTTCCTATCAATAAAGATTCTATTTAGGCGCGGAGTTCCTAAATTACCGGTAGTATTATATTCTCCCCGAAGGCCGGAGGTGAATATAGTATTCATAAACATGTGGGAAAGTGTATCAGGAACAGCTGGTTTCCTATCTCCAAATTTAGTGTCAATAGTCCAAACTTTTATTCCTTTGGGTATTTCTTTGTCATGGCCCAATGAATCCGGTTTATTGGAATTATGTCGGGTAATATTGCCTGACGGGTCTATTTGATTGAATTCGTTGTCATCAATTTGCGCCTTTATGGGTAACGCAAACACCAAGAATGTCAACAAAGAGGTGATTATCTTCATCTTTTATTTATGAAAAATACGCAATGAAACTTCGCTGATTTTAAACGATACAGCGATGATTAGAATGATGGAAGCCATCGTTTCTCCCTTGTCTGAGAACAAATAGAGATAAACTCCGATGATGGCTATAATAATAAACAAGAGATTTAATATATTGCGTATCTTAAATAATAAATCTGCTTTCTGTTTCTTATTCTTCAACTGATGACGGGGCTTAATGGCGTAGCCTTTTTCATCATTGGTTTGTGTATCCTGTGTCATTGTTATAATTTAAATGCACTTTTTATATTTTCAAATATTTGCTCTTTCCTATCAATGGTCTTACGTCTGAATTTTCCCGTAAGCCTATTCAGCTTATTACCTTTCTTATTGAGCGCTTCCTTGTCGGTAATTAATTCCTCTGCCTTAGCCTTAAAGCCTGAAGGACGATCAGTTTCGTATTCATAGGAGATGCGTTCGAGTGTTAAGTTGAGCTTGTTATCTTCACATTGGGCTATGATCGTGTAGTTAAAAATAGCTCGGTCAAGTGAAAGGAAGTTGTTATTGAATACAAGCCATTCTTTATATTTGGCCGCAATAACCTTTGTCTGTGGATTTACGAGGGCAATAGAACTCTCATCAAATTGGTTCTCATCTTCCGTCAACATGTAGAGTTGTTCGTAGATGGTATCGTATATTTCTTTTGCGGTTTTATTGGGGATATTGAGTTTGAGTGCAAACTTTACTTTTCCGTCAGCGTCTGTGGTAACGGCGCCGGCGTGATATTTCTCGTCGTTTTTATTATCTTTTGCGTTATTTGTAGTTGATTTGGCAACCGTGTTGTTTTTTTTGCTTTTAGTTACGGGCACCACCCAACCTGCTGAATTAGATTGTTTCTGCTCTTTGCTTTGAGAAGCCTTGGCCGCTTCCTCCATTTCTTTTTTAGCTTTTTCCAGTTCTTTTTGAGCCTTTTCTAATTTCTTTTGGGCTTCCTCCAGCGAACCGTTGGTGCTTTGAGCGTGCATGGATACAGGCATGAGTACAACGAACAATAAGGTTGTAAACAGTTTGTTGATTTTTTCAGTACGCATAATCATTTTTTTTCTTATTGTATAGAGCAAAATTACAAAATAAAAGTGTTAACGTATGGCTCGTTATGGATTATCTTGGAATATTTAACATCCTTTCAGTGGCTTATTGAGCCTAATCTTTTGTCAGCGGAGTTTCTATGACTATTTTAATTCGAGTTGCTCTTGTAATCTCGCTATTTCGTCTCGATACTGCGCTGCTTGGATAAAGTCGAGGTTACGGGCAGCCTCTTTCATTAATTCCGTTGTGTTGGCAATACTCTTTTCAAGCTCAGGGCGTGTCATCCGCTTAATGATGGGATCAGCGGCAAAAGTTCCGAATTCGGGTTCCATATACACCTGCTTAGTCGGCTTGTTAACCATCGGTATAACCTCGTCGCTCTTGCTTGTAGGTAATGTGTTGCTAACGGCTTTAACGATTTGCTTGGGTTTCAGACCGTGAGTTTCGTTATATTGCATTTGTATGATGCGTCGCCGTGCGGTCTCGTCAATGGTTTTTTGCATGCTTTCAGTGATGGAATCAGCATACATAATCACTTTTCCATTGACATTTCGGGCCGCTCTTCCGGCTGTCTGTGTCAAACTTCGGTGTGATCTTAGGAAACCTTCTTTGTCAGCATCGAGGATAGCTACAAGTGATACTTCCGGCAAATCAAGGCCTTCCCTTAGAAGATTGACTCCCACGAGAACATCAAACAATCCGGCTCTAAGGTCATTCATAATCTTCACTCGGTCCAAAGTAGCGACGTCACTGTGTATGTAATTGGCTTTGATATTATGATTGAGTAAATATTCAGTGAGTTCCTCGGCCATTCGCTTGGTCAATGTCGTGACGAGTGTTCTTTCTCCTTTCTCATTACGAGTGATGATTTCATCCAATAAGTCGTCAATCTGATTCTCGCTGGGCCTGACTTCTATTTCCGGGTCGAGTAAACCGGTAGGACGTATAATCTGCTCTACGACTACTCCTTCAGCCTCGTTCAATTCGTAATCTGCGGGGGTTGCACTGACATATATGATTTGATTGATGAGACTATGGAACTCGTCAAACTTGAGTGGTCTGTTGTCGAAAGCGGCCGGGAGTCGGAAACCATATTCTACCAAATTCTGTTTGCGTGCCCTGTCTCCACCATACATGGCGCTGATTTGGGGTACGCTTACATGACTTTCATCAATAACCACCAAAAAATCTTTAGGGAAGAAGTCAAGCAAACAGTAGGGACGGTCGCCGGCTTGTCGGCCATCGAAGTATCGGGAGTAGTTCTCTATTCCGGAGCAATGCCCGAGTTCTTTAATCATTTCCATGTCGTACTCTACACGCTCTTTAATCCTTTGAGCTTTAATAGGATCATGAATTTCGTTAAAGTAATCTACTTGTCTTGTTAAATCATCTTGAATATGACGTATGGCTTCGTTTGTTTGCTCTTTTGAGGTTACGAATAAGTTAGCCGGATATATCTTATATTCATTGAACGTGGCAATCCTATGGAATGTTATAGCGTCAAGTTCCTCTATCGTATCTATTTCGTCGTCCCACCATGTCACTCTAAGAATGTGGTCGCTATACGCCATGAATATGTCTACCGTGTCCCCCTTGACACGGAAGTTGCCACGTTTCAACTCTATGTCGTTACGTGTATATAAGGCGTCGACCAATCGTCTGAGAAAGACGTTACGGTCGATGATTTGGCCTTTTTTTATGCCGATAACACTGGATTGCATAGCGACGGGACCGCCCATACCGTAAATGCAGGAGACGGACGAAACCACAATAACGTCTTTGCGCCCGGAGAGTAAAGCTGAAACGGCACCCAATCGTAATTTGTCGATTTCATCGTTGATAGCCAAATCTTTTTCTATGTAAACATCTGTGGCCGGCAGATAGGCTTCGGGCTGGTAATAATCGTAATATGAGACGTAGTATTCAACAGCGTTTTCGGGAAAAAAGTTCTTCATTTCCTGATATAGCTGAGCTGCCAAAGTCTTGTTGTGGCTCAATATCAGCGTCGGTTTATTGACATTCGCGATTACATTTGCCACCGTATAAGTCTTTCCCGAACCGGTAACACCGAGTAGAACTTGTGCGAAATCGCCGTTCTCTATGCCTTGGGTTAATTGCTCAATGGCTTGTGGCTGGTCACCCGTGGGAGAAAACTTTGAGGTCAGTTTAAAATTCATTTCTATAAGTCTTGTGTGTTGCAAAATTACTAAAAAACCATATATTTATGTAAATAAGGATTCCGTTTTTACTAAAAAATAGTTATTAAGCTTTGTAAATCATCGAAATATAATTAACTTTGCAACTCAAAATTGTAAATATAGATGAAGAAAACAACAATTTTTTCACTCACATTTAGTGTTTTCTTATTGTGTAGTTGTGCACATGAGTTTAATCAGGTCTATAAGTCCTCTGATAACAACTACCGTTATGAGTTTGCGAAAGAATGTTTTGTAAAAGGCAAATATACCAATGCGATTACGCTTTTATCAGAATTAATTACTGTTCAGAAGGGTACTGAAAACGCTCAAGAAAGTCTTTATATGCTGGCTATGGCTAATTACTTTAACCGTGATTACGAAACAGCCGCCCAAACTTTCAAGCGCTATTACCAGTCTTACCCAAGGGGCGTGTATGCAGAAATGGCTCGTTTCTACGAAGGACATAGCCTTTACCTAAGTACTCCTGAACCTCGTTTGGACCAATCGCAGACAGTTAGCGCTATCGCAGCTTATCAAGAATACCTTGACGCTTATCCTGATGCGAAGTTGAAGAAGGAAGCCCAGCAGCATTTGTTCGAGTTACAAGAGAAATTAGTTGACAAAGAACTCTATACCGCTCGGCTTTATTACGACTTGGGGCCTTACTTCGGTAACTGTACTGAGGGTGGTAACAATTTTGAGGCTTGCATCGTGACGGCTCAAAACGCGTTGAAGGATTATCCATTTACAGATAAACGTGAGGAATTTTCGGCGCTTATCATGAAAAGTAAGTACGAATTGGCCCGCCAGAGCGTGGAGGAAAAGAAACTGCAACGCTATCAGGACGCGGAAGATGAGTGCTACGGATTTATCAATCAATATCCTGACTCAAAGTTGCGGAGTACTGCCGAGAAGTATATTGCCCGTTGCAAAAGTGTGACAGGGGAGCAAAGTGCTCCGGTGGAGTAGTTAAACGATAAATTAATAAACAAAATATAATTATGGATTATAAAAAGTCTAAAGCTCAGGTAAACACCGTTACGCGTAATATTATGGATCTTTGCGAAGATACCGGGAACATTTATGAGAGTGTTGCCATCATCGCGAAGCGCAGTAATCAGATTTCGCTTGAGATTAAGCAGGACCTTAACAAAAAACTTGCAGAATTTGCTTCGTACAACGATTCTTTGGAAGAAGTGTTTGAAAACCGTGAGCAAATCGAGATTTCACGCTATTATGAGAAGCTGCCCAAACCAACTCTTTTGGCAACACAAGAGTTTATTGACGGTAATATTTATTGGCGTGATCCTGCTAAGGACGTAGAAGAAAATTAATAGGAATGATTCAGCGCAAACAAACTCTGTATCTCTTCCTTGCGGCAATACTTAGCTTGGCTTGTCTTTTTATCCCTTTAGGGAAACAGATTCCCGAGGGGATGGGCTTGCCCGCAGTTCTTTATAATATTGGTATAAAGAATCCGCAAGGAGCCATTAATTTTATAGCAAGTCCTCTTTTTGTGCTCTTGGCCACAAGTGTTTTACTCGCTGTGTATGCGATATTTCAGTTTCGTAAGCGTATGTTTCAGGCGAAACTTTGCTTAATGAACATCTGTATATATGTCGTATGGTGCGCGTATTTTGCATTTGTAGTGGCAAGCCAAATGATGGCTTCCGGCAATTTTAAAGCGAATATAGGTGTATGTATGCCACTATTGGCTTTGATTTTCACGGTGATGGCCCGTCGGGGAGTGCTTGCCGATGAGAAATTAGTAAAGAGTATGGATAGAATCAGATAGTCTATCCATACTCTTTATTGATTGTATAGATTTTTATTTTAGTTGTTTTCCCTTTTTATGTGCGGATAGAATATTATGATTTTGGGTTATCCGTGAATCATTTTAGACTGTTTCTTTTACCGCTGAATTACTTATGAAAAAGCTTGTTTATCTTCTTATAGCATGTGCTTTCTGTCTGAATTCTTATTCGCAGATGCGATGGAATTCCGTTTATCAGGCTTATATCAATCAGTATAAGGACTTGGCTATTCAGGAAATGTTGCGTTACAACATTCCCGCCAGTATCACGTTGGCACAAGGTCTATTTGAAAGTGGGGCCGGGAGAAGCGAGTTATCAGTAAAGGGAAATAACCATTTTGGTATAAAATGCCACGGCTGGTCGGGCCGAACGCTTTATCATGATGATGACGAGCGGGGCGAATGTTTCCGTGCTTACGATAATGCCTTGGAAAGTTTTGAAGACCATAGCAAGTTCCTGAGCAGACAGCAGCGTTACGCCCGATTGTTCCAATTGGACCGGCGCGACTATAAAGGTTGGGCTCGGGGACTAAAGGCTTGTGGTTATGCCACAAATCCGCGTTATGCCGACCGACTGATAGAGATTATTCAACTCTATCGGCTCTATCTGTATGACGAGGCGACGAGTTACGACAAGTTCATGGCCCATCATTCGGCGGTCGATCAACCGGCTGCCAAGGGGCAGACATTGCACCCTATTTCTATCTATAACAAGAACTATTCTATAAGGGTAAGACCGGGTGATACGTTTAAGTCGATAGGTAAGGAAATCGGTATATCCTATAAGAAGATAGCCAAATATAATGAGCGTGACAAGGACGACGTACTTACGGTAGGTGAGATTATCTATCTTAAAAAGAAGCAGAAGCATGCCGAGAAGATTTATAAACGCAGACCGCATGTTGTAAAGGCGGGCGAGAGCATGTACTCTATAGCCCAGTTCTATGGCATACGATTGAAGAGCCTTTATAAAATGAATCATCTTTCACCTGACCATGAATTGCGAGTGGGTGAGGAGTTGCGTGTTTACTGATAAGGTCTTTGGTTTGATTGTGCGTATTATTATGGCGTGGTAATGTGTACGTAGCTTTCGTTATAGGAAGTTTTTATCTGAGAATTATTTTGTCTTATCATTGAGGGCAAAAGTTGATAGTCTGTTTTCGGTTTTATAAAAGTAGCGTTATGGGCATGCTAAAGCAGGCTTTTGACCGCATGAGAGTGGGCTTTTCACAGTGTAAAAGGGTTACTTTTAGAGTGTAGGAAAGCTGGTGTTAGTAAACGAGAGAATAACAGTGTAGCTGTTGTATATGAAGAAATTGCAGATAGAATAACTGCTTTTCCAACGTTTTAAATCTTTTGGGATATAGCGAAAATAAAGAGGTGAGCCAATATAAGATTTGGTTCACCTCTTTACTTTTTTAGTTAGTTATGACTATGGGGCGTGTAGTCTTTGGCTGTTTATTTGATATTAGGTTCTTCAAGGCCCAATCCTTTCTTCTTATCAACAGCCTTCAGGATAAGTCCTATGATGAGTGCTGCCACGCCCAAGCCGGCCAACATGATAAGCGGAGCGGTGTAGTTGAGTTGAGTTGCGTCTGTAATGCCGGGGTTGGTCTTATCGAGCACCTTACCAATCAATAGGGGGAAGAGCCACAAACCGATATTCTGAATCCAGAAAATCAAGGCATAAGCCGAACCGATAATCTTAGCGTCAACGAGCTTAGGCACGCTGGGCCACAGCGAAGCAGGCACCAATGAGAACGAAGCGCCAAGCACGAGAATTGTCAGGTAGGCTACGATAACGCCACCGATTTCATTACCCTTGAATGCAGGCAGTACGAAAGCGAAAGTAAGGTGACAAGCAATGAGCAGCAATGAGCCTAATACGAGCATGGTTGCGGCTTTACCCTTATGGTCTACGTAGTTGCCAAGAATAGGAGTGATACCTACGGCCAACAGTGGGAATACTGCGAAGATAGACTCGGCCGACTGGCGCATGTAGCCCATGTAGCAGTAAGTGATGAGCGCAAGGATAGACACGCAGAGTACGCTGTATTTAACAGTCTTGTTCTTCATGAAGTTAAACATGAAAGCCGTTGCGGCTACCAAGAGCATGATGAGGTACTGTGTAATCGTAACAGAGGTAGAAGCCCAAAATGAGTTAGCGGGCACCTCGGTGAACGTAAGGTTGCACTGAAGCATGTTGACCGCATATTTCTGGAAGGGGAATATAGCGGAGTAATAAAGTACACAAAGCAATGAAACGAGCCAAAAGCCGCTGCTGCCAAGTATTTGGCCAAGGTCGCTAATCTTGAATGGGTCATCTTTTTCCTCGGCTTCACCCGTTTGCGCGTCGAGTTTTTTATCCATGAAGAAATAAACAACGAACATCATGAGGGCAATGCAAAGCAGGATAACGCCGAATGCCACTGAGCGTGAAACGTCAATATTGCCTCCCAATTTGGCGAAGAAAGGCGAGAAAATCATGCAAGTAGCGACACCTAAGCGGGCCAAAGCCATTTCAGAACCCATGGCCAATGCCATTTCGCGGCCCTTGAACCATTTAACGATACCTCGGGAAACCATGATACCGGCCATTTCTACGCCACAACCGAATACCATAAAGCCGATAGCGGCCAATTTTGCGGACGCAGGCATGCCTTCATAAAAAGGTGAAACGCCGAGTTGTTCAAAGACCGGGATGTGATTGAGGTTATTGGTAAACCATGTCTCCAAGCCTGTTCCGATAAAGCTCTCGCTAATGGCATAGTACTTGATAAGGGCGCCACACAGCATGACGATTCCTGACAGAACAGCGGTAAAGCGTACGCCCATCTTGTCGAGGATGATACCGGCGAAGATGAGGAAGAAGATAAAGACATTCAAGAAGGTCTCCGATCCCTGCATGGTTCCGAATGCGGTAGAGTCCCATCCACGCTCTGTAAGCATGAGGTCTTTGATGGGTGAGAGGATGTCCATGAAGATGTACGCGCAGAACATCGCAAGGGCGAGGAGCAAGAGAGCGGTCCAACGAAGGGCGGCCGAGTCTCTAAGAGTTTTCATTTGATCTGACATAATTTTATTTATTGTTATTTGTTATCTTTATTAAAGTGGCCTTTATTATTACTTCTTCAGCCATTTGTCGAGCCATGAGAAGAAGGTGCGCTGCCAAAGAATGCCGTTTTGAGGTTTTAGTACCCAATGATTTTCATCAGGATAGAGCAATAGTTCGGCGGGAATGCCTTGCATACGGGCCGCGTTGAAGGCGCCCATGCCTTGATTAGCGTTGATGCGATAGTCTTTCTCACCATGGATTACGAGGATAGGTGTGTCCCAATTGGCCACAAACTTGTGGGGACTGTTGTCGTAAGTACGCTTTGCGTTTGGCGTGAGGTCCTTTTTCCAAAAGGCGTCTTCGTACTCCCAATTCGAGAACCATGCCTCTTCTGTGTCGGTGTACATGCTTTCAAGGTTAAAAGCTCCATCGTGGGCGATAAAGGCTTTGAAGCGTTTCTGATGGTGACCTGCTAAGTAGAAAACGGAGAATCCGCCAAAGCTGGCACCTACACAGCCTAACCGATCCTTATCGACAAAGGGCAGATTCTGTGCCGCGTCGTCAATGGCTGAAAGGTAGTCGTTCATACATTGTCCGGTCCAATCACCGCTGACTTTCTCATTCCACTCACTTCCGAAGCCGGGAAGACCGCGTCGGTTGGGAGCAATAACTACATAACCGTGGGCTGCCATGATTTGGAAGTTCCAACGGTAGCTCCAAAATTGGCTGACCGGACTTTGGGGGCCACCCTCGCAGAACAAGAGCGTGGGGTATTTCTTATTGGCGTCGAAGTGAGGAGGAAGAATCACCCATACGAGTTCTTTCTTGCCATCGGTGGTGCTGACCCAGCGTTGCTGAATCTTTCCCATTTCGAGTTGGTCCAATATATGCTTGTTTTCAAACGTTATTTGAGTGGCGGAAGACTTCTTCTCTGTTTTGGAAGGCTTAACAATATAAATATCATCGGGACTGCTGATGGAGTGTCGGGTAGCCAACAATTCCTTGCCGTTGCCCAGCATTTGCAGGCTTCCGTAGTCATTCCAGCCATCTGTTAACTGCATCACTTCGCCATTGAGATTGGTCTGATACATATTGACACAAGCGTGCCAACAGCCTAAGAAGTAGAGGTTTTTGTTGTTGTTGGCCCATACATAGTCATCAACGTTCGAGTCAAACCGTTCTGTCACATAAGTCTTCTTGCCGGTTTGAAGGTCTAAGATACAAAGACGGTTTCTATCGCTTTCGTATCCATTATTCTTCATACTTTGCCAAGCGATGTATCGGCCGTCGGGAGAGAATTTGGGATTGGTGTCGTAACCAACCTGATAATCTGCATCCTGATGATTGATAGCCTGATCCTTCATCGTGTGTGTGGCGTCTACTTTAGGTTCTTGATAGTTCTCCGGCTTACACAGATTGCGTGTTTTACCCGTTGAAAGTTCATACAGATAGATGTCGGAGTCTGTAGAAATGGCATATTGCAGGCCCTCTTTCTTGCGGCTGGTATAGGCTATACACTTTGAGTCTTTACTCCAATCAATCTGTTCTATGCCGCCGAATGGTGCGAGAGGGGCCTCAAAAGGTTCGCCTTCCATGATGTCGGTTGCGGTTCCTATGCCGTCGGCTGTTACGTCAGCGATGAACGGATGGGCAATCGTTTCTACATAATGATCCCAGTGGCGATAGTTCATGTCGGTTATAACACGCCCCGTAGCCTTGGGAAGGTCAGAAGGATTCTCCTTGATAGTTCCGTGATAAGGAATGCTTTTGATGAATACGACTTTCTTACCGTTAGGAGAAAATTTATATCCTTCAATGGCATTGCTTGTGTGAGATAACTGTTTACGGTCTGAACCGTCAGGATTCATGCTCCATAGTTCGCCTTCACGGAGGAAAGCAATCTTCTTTCCGTTCTCAATCCATGCGGCGTCGCTTTCGCTTTTGGTATCAACGGTAAGTTGCTTTTTATTCTTTCCGTTTGCATCCATTACGTATAGGATCGTGTGGCTGGCATTTTCTGCTACGCTATAGTAAGATACCTGATAGATGATGGATTTGCCGTCAGGTGAGGCTTGTACCTGACCGATGCGTCCCATGGCCCACAAGGCTTCGGGAGTCATCAAGTCTGAATTGAGTTTTATTTGGTTCTTCTGAATCATAGTCTGTGCACTTGCATGACCACTTAATAACAAAGCTGTCAGTGCGCTTAGTAAAAAAGTCTTGTTCATAATGCCGGATAAAGTTTAATTAAAAATAGGTTAGGGGGAAAGTCCCTAACCTATAAATATGTTTTAAAGTTCTCTTTTCTTTCTTTCCAGTTCTTTGCGCTGATTTTGGAGCTTAGTTTGCTCTTCCTGCATAGCCTGAAGTCTTGCTGCCAGTCCGCTTAACTTTCGTTGCGGATTATTCTTATTTTCAGCGTAGTTTGCCTCAAGTTTCCTAAGCAACTTCTCATCATCAGTGGTTTTACGAAGAGCCCACATGATGGCGGCACTGAAGAATAAAGATATAAAGTAGTAGAAGTTCAAGCCTGCGCTATAGTCATTGAACATGAAGAAGAACATGACTGGCATTAAATACATCATCCATTGCATCATCTTCATTTGCTCGGCTTGCTGTCCTACCATCTGATCTTTCTGCTGCCTCATGGTCATCCACGAGTAAAGCACGTTGGCGATGCAGAAGAGAATGCAAGTTAAACTGAGGTGATCGCCAATGAGCCATAGGTTCGTTTCCCATTCCCATATTGGGTCAAATGTACTTAAATCTTTAATCCAAAGGAAACTTTCGCCTCTAAGTTGTATGGCATTGGGCACAAAGTTAAACATTGCGATCCAGATAGGTGTCTGTATCAGCATGGGCAGACAGCCGCTTAGTGGACTTACCCCGTACTTACTGTACTCGGCCATCATGGCTTGTTGTTTCTGCATTTGGTCCTCGGGCTTGTCAAATTGAGCTGTGGCAGCGTCCAATTTTGGCTTTAAGACCCTCATCTTAGCTGAGCTCATATAGCTTTTCTTGACCATCGGATAGGTGATGAGTTTCAAGAGAAGCGTAATCAGAATGAGCACAATACCCATATTGATGTTAAGACCTGTCAGGAAGTCAAATACATAGATAGTGAACCAACGGTTGATAATTCTAAAGAGTGGCCAGCCTAAGTAGACAAGTTGTTGTAGTTCGAGGTCCTTGTCAAACGAGCTTTCTTTCTCCATCTTCTTTAATAGACGGTAGTCGTTTGGACCAAAATAGAAATCAAACTCCGAGGGAGTTTTGCCTGATGGATCGAAGAATGCCTTTAATTTGGCCTCATATTGTTTGAGGTATCCGGTTCCTTTTTCTTGTGGGATGGAGGTCATGAGGGCGTTGGTCTCAAAGTTGTTCTTGGCAATCATTACCGCCGAAAAGAACTGATTCTTGAAAGCAACCCAATCAATAGGCTCTTCTATGGCCTCGTTAAGGCTCTCTTTGGTCTCATTTAGGTAGTCCGTACCTCCGTCAGCATGGTGATAAGTAAGTGTGGCATAGCGGTTTTCAAAGGTAAAACCACGTTCTTGCTGTCTGATTTTGTCTTTCCAATTGACGTTGAGGTTATTGGTGTTGCGGTCAAAAAGCCCTTCCATTCCCATAACAGATATTTGGGAGTGGAGCATATAGTTCTTACCCAGCTTATAACTTAAGGTAATGTTTTGGTTAGGACCGGCTTCCGCAGTAAATACAACGGTAGAGTCTGTGACTTGAGTTGGTGAGAAATATAAATCTTGCGTGCTTATATTGGCAGTCTTGGTTGCAAAAGTAAAATCCAATTGTTGGTCTGCGCCATCAAAAAGAGTCACTGATGGGCTGTCATTGGAACCATCTTTTACCTTGATGTCATGACCAATGTAATTTTTGATAATGGCTTTGGTCACGGTAGCACCCTTACTGCTGAAGGTAAGCTCTAATTTGTCATTATGCAATACAACATTTTGGTTTTGTCCTTTCAGTGCCTTATGGAACAAAGCCGTCGTATCATCTAAAATCTTTTCTTGAGCTTCTCTCTGCTTTTGCTGGGCAATGAGTTTAGCGTTTTTCTCCGCAGTTTGGCGTGCAACATTCTCTATCGAGTCTTTTACGAAGGCTGCACGCTGCTCTTCTGCGGAGGGTTGGGAGTACCATGTGAATCCAAATAGTACTAAGGCAATGAGAGCAAAGCCTATGATTGTATTCTTATCCATTATTTTTTATTTGCAATTGCAGTTTTAACGAAGTCAACAAATAGTGGGTGGGGGTTAAGTACTGTGGACTGATACTCCGGATGATATTGTGTTCCTATATACCATTTTAATCCGGGTATTTCAACAATCTCTACCAAATCGCTTTCCGGATTATGGCCGACACACATCATGCCGTTCTTCTCATACTCCTTTTGGAAATCGTTATTGAATTCATAACGGTGGCGATGTCTTTCCTGAATGTGCTCTTTCTTATAAATATCAAAAACACGAGAGTTCTGTTTCAATACACATTCATAGGCTCCGAGTCTCATTGTGCCGCCCATATTTGAGATATTCTTTTGCTCTTCCATAATATCTATTACATTATGGGGAGTCTTCTCATCCATTTCCCGGCTGTTGGCATCGTGGTAGCCCAAGACGTTTCTTGCGAATTCAATGACCATCATCTGCATACCTAAGCAGATACCGAATGTGGGGATGTCATGTGTTCGGGAGTAATGAGCTGCGATAATCTTTCCTTCGATTCCTCTTTGCCCAAAGCCCGGACAGATTACGATACCGTCTTGTCCTTCCAATTGCTCCGCGATGTTATTCTCTGTAACTTCTTCAGAATTGATGAAGTTGATGTTCACCTTATAATCATTATATGTACCGGCGTGGGAGAGACTTTCGCGGATACTCTTGTACGCATCTTGGAGATCGTATTTACCAACAAGACCGATATTGACGGTTTTAGTGGCTTTTTCCCTGCGCTCGATGAAGGTTTTCCATGGGCCTAAAGCCGGTTTCTCGCCAATTTCAAGTCCTACCTTTCTAAGGATGGCAGTATCCAATCCTTGGTCTTGCATGTTAACCGGAACTTCGTAAATGCTTGGTAAATCCTCGCTTTGGAAGACACAATCGAAATCAACATTACAGAAAGCGGCGACTTTCTTACGGATATTTTCCTCAAGATTCATTTCTGTTCGCAGCACAAGAATGTCAGGCTGAATGCCCACACTCTGCAATTCTTTCACACTGTGCTGCGTTGGTTTGGTCTTTAATTCACCCGCCGCTTTCAGGTACGGGATATAAGTGAGGTGAACATTGATGGCATTCCTGCCTAATTCCCACTTGAGTTGGCGGATAGCTTCCATGAAAGGCGCACTCTCGATGTCGCCGATGGTACCACCAATTTCTGTTATGACAAAGTCATAATGGTATTTTTTGCCGAGCAACTTGACGTTGCGCTTAATTTCATCAGTGATGTGTGGTACTACCTGAATGGTCTTACCCAAGTAATCTCCTCTGCGTTCCTTGTCAATAACGGCTTTGTAGATACGGCCGGTAGTTAACGAATTAGCCTTTGTTGTCTGGATTCCCGTAAACCGCTCATAATGTCCCAAGTCAAGGTCTGTCTCCATACCGTCGACTGTAACATAGCATTCTCCATGCTCATAGGGGTTAAGGGTTCCGGGATCAATATTAATGTAAGGGTCAAATTTTTGGATAGTAATGTTATATCCTCTTGCTTGAAGCAACTTGCCAATTGAAGCAGATATAATTCCTTTGCCGAGCGAGGAAACCACGCCACCTGTAACGAAAATGTATTTTGTCTCAGCCACGATAAATAAAATTTATAAATTCCAAGTTGCAAAATTATACTATTTTTGTGAACTATGCAAGTTAAAAGAAGCCTTTTAATGGCTTTCATTCAACTAAATAGCAGTGAAAACTTGGTTTTTCTTTTTGTTATTTATGCTGATTGCACTATCTTTGCAGCATATATGGCTTACAAGAAAATTTTTACAGTATTGTTGTTGCTTCTTTTGTTGCAACCTATTGGCGCTCAAAGAAGCCGGAATGTTTCTGTAACAGAAACGCGTTCCTTTGTTGATAAGTATATGGAATCGCTTCAATCGTTGTATAAACAGATTTATACGGACTCGGTTGCAAGCCCATCTGTAAAGGCATCGCATAGAATAAACTATGCGCCATTGTTTTTGCCTTTGACTTATTATAGGCAGGTTCCGGATGAATATTTGCAGTTGGATAGTGACGTGGAGTCACATGATGGCTTGTCAAAGATTTTGTTGCATGCCTATCTGCAGCGTCCTGATTTGGTGCAAAGCACGGGCAGTGAGCTGGATGTTATCGGTGCGGTGGGTGCGACTGAGAACTCAAAGATACAGAATCATACCAGTCTTGTCAAAAAAGTAGCCCCCGTAGCGGTGGAACCGGACGTGAAAATGATAGATGTAAAAGTTTTCAAGCCTAATTTTTGGTCTTATCATAACGATTATTTCCTACAGTTTTTACAGAATTTCGTAACCTCAAACTGGTATAAGGGAGGCGAAAGTAACTACAGCATGGTGGCTGCCGTTACGCTTCAGGCAAACTATAATAACAAACAGAAGGTCAAGTGGGACAACAAGTTGGAAATGAAACTGGGCTTTCAGACTTCACGAAGCGACAGTCTTCATAACTTGAAGACCTCTGAAGACTTGCTAAGATACACGGGTAAGTTGGGTTTGCAGGCGTCGAAACGGTGGTATTACACGCTGCAATTGCTTGCTCATACGCAATTTATGCGAGGATTTAAGAACAATGATAGGAAAACCTATAGCGATTTCTTGTCGCCTTTCAATGCTAACTTATCTGTCGGTATGGACTATAACGTGGAATGGTTTAAGAAAAAACTAGTCGGAACCATCCATTTGGCTCCTTTGGCTTATAACTTTAAGTATGTGGGACGTAAGGATTTGGCTACACGCTATGGCCTTGATTCGGGTAAAAGGACACTCCATGATTTGGGTTCGGAGTTTACTGTTGACTTGGTTTGGAAGTTTAATAACATGATAAATTGGAAGACCCGTCTCTTTGGTTATACTACTTATAGAAGAGCGGAATTGGAGTGGGAGAATACACTGACGTTCCAATTTAATAAATACATATCATCAAAGATATTCTTATATCCTCGTTTTGACGACGGATCTATGCGTGATGACAAGTATGGCTATTGGCAATATAAGGAATATGCCAGCCTTGGTTTCTCTTATTCTTTCTGATAAGAAAAGGGAGATAACTGGTTAGAATAATTCTTTGATTATTAATCTTGTAGATCGAATCGATAGAGCTTTAGTTGTAATAGCTAAACGCTCGCTTTATAAAAGGGCTGCTTTTACACGTTAAAAGCAGCCCTTTTATTTGGTCAAAGCTATCCTTTCGATGGTTCAAAGCGGTCCTTTTGTTTATCCAAAGATGGTCTTCGGGTAGGCTAAAGCTGCCCTTGGGAAGGCATAGGGGGAAACTTTAGGAAAATTGTTTCTTGTGTAATAAAGAAATATAGTAGGAGAGTGGGCGATTACTCGTGGTGATAAGGCTCACCCTTAATGATGGTGCAGGCCCGGTAGAGTTGCTCGGTAAAGATGAGCCTCACCATTTGATGGCTGAATGTCATTCGAGATAAACTGATTAGCTCGTTAGCTCTTTGGTAGACTTCTTGGGCGAAACCATAGGGACCTCCAATGACAAAGATGAGATTACGAGCCGTGTTTTGCTTCTTCTGTATCCAAGAAGCGTATTCTATACTCTTAAATTCCTTGCCGTGCTCGTCAAGCAATACCACGGTGTCAGATGGCTTGACATGCTTCAAGATTTCTTCCCCCTCTTTGGCTTTCTGTTGCTCTTCGGATAGGCTTTTGGTATTTTTTATATCCGGAATAACCGTTATTTTGAAAGGTAAATAGTGGTTTATACGTTCTGTATAGTCCTTTATGCCCGCTTGAAAATGAGCATTATTGGTCTTGCCGATAAGGATTAGTTCTACTTTCATGGGGCTTTAATCTTTCTTTTCTCTCTTGGGAAACCATCCTTTTTCTACTCTTTTACGTTGAGCAAACAGCTCACCAATGCTCCATAGGAAAGAAGCGCCGAGTACGCCGAGCAGCGAAGAAATAATAATATTGCTCACAAAGAGGGCTATGACTACTGAGGCTATACCCAGAATGAGGAATATCCACCATGGTTTTGTGCCAAAATAATATTCTGTTTTTATGACGACCGGATGAAATATTCCTATGATAAGAAAAGTTGAAACTGCGATAAGAATACCTGTAAAGTGCATAATATTGGTTTTTGACGACAAAGATACAAAAAAATAACAGATATAGTTGGGTAGGTTTGACTTTAAATGATTATCTTTGCAATGGTACCATTTGTAATGAAATTCATGGCATGGCCTTGTTTAAATAAACAGTAGGAGTAAAGAAACCGTTATATATGAACATCTAAATATCAATTAATTTATACCAAATAAAATTATGGATAATAATTCAGAACTGATTGCACAGTGTGAAGCAAAAGCAAAACAATGGTTGTCTCCCGCCTTTGATGAGGAAACCCGAAAGGACGTTCAACAAAAACTTGAGGCAGCAGACAAAACAGACTTGATAGAAAGTTTTTACAAAGATTTAGAGTTTGGAACCGGTGGCCTTCGTGGTATTATGGGCGCAGGCTCCAATCGCATGAATATCTATACGGTTGGTATGGCCACTCAGGGCTTTGCCAATTATCTGAAATTGAACTTTAAGGACCGTGAAACAATCTCTGTTGTCGTTTGTCATGACTGCCGCAATAACAGTCGCAAGTTCGCTGAAACCGTAGCCGATATATTCTCTGCCAATGGCATAAAGGTATTCTTGTTTGATGACATGCGTCCTACGCCCGAGTGTTCTTTTGCCATTCGTCATTTAGGTTGTCAGGCTGGAGTTAACATTACGGCCAGCCATAATCCCAAGGAGTACAATGGCTATAAGGCTTATTGGGAAGATGGAGCGCAGGTTTTGTCACCGCATGACGTGGGAATCATTGCCGAAGTCAATAAAGTTACCGTTGATGATGTGAAATTTACGGGCAATAAGGAGTTGATAGAGATTATCGGCGAGGAAATCGATAAGATTTATTTGGAGCAAATTCATACGCTCAGCATTGATCCCGAGGTTATCAAGCGTCAGCATGATTTGAAGATAGTGTACACTCCGCTTCATGGAACGGGTATGATGTCTATACCGCAGTCCTTGAAATTATGGGGCTTTGAGAATGTTCATTGCGTAGAGGAGCAGATGGTACGAAGTGGCGATTTCCCAACCGTAAAGAGCCCTAATCCTGAAAATGGCGAAGCTCTTTCCTTTGCCATACGTGACGCGAAAAAATTGGATGCTGACATCGTTATGGCCAGCGACCCCGATGCAGACCGTGTAGGTATGGCTTGCAAGAATGATAAGGGCGAGTGGGTGCTTATCAATGGCAATCAAACATGTCTCTTATTCTTATATTATATCATTACCAATCGTAAGGCAAAGGGCTTGTTGTCACCGACTGATTTCATCGTTAAGACCATTGTTACAACCGAACTGATTAAGAAGGTGGCCGACAAGGCTGGCATAGAAATGCGTGATTGCTACACCGGCTTTAAGTGGATAGCCCGTGAAATCCGTATTTCAGAAGGCAAACAGAAGTATATCGGTGGTGGTGAGGAGAGCTATGGCTTCATGGCTCAGGACTTTGTTCGCGATAAGGACGCCGTTTCCGCTATGAGTTTGTTGGCAGAGATCTGTGCTTGGGCTAAGGATCAGGGTAAGACGCTCTATGATGTTCTTATGGATATCTATATTGAATATGGCTTCTCAAGAGAGTTTACCATCAATGTTGTTCGTCCGGGTAAGACGGGCGCTGATGAAATCAAGCAGATGATGACCAACTTCCGCAATGATCCTCCGAAGGAATTGGGTGGTTCTAAGGTTATTCTTAGAAAGGATTTCCAGTCTTTGGAGGCTTTGCACAGCGATGGTAGAGTAGAGAAATTGGATATGCCTGATACAAGTAACGTTCTCCAATGGTTCTGTGAGGATGGTACGAAGATTAGCGTAAGACCTTCAGGAACAGAGCCGAAGATTAAGTTCTATTTGGAAGTTAAAGATACGATGGCCGCTGCTTCTGAATATGAATCGCTCTACGAGAAGAGTTCTGTTCGTATTGAAGCGATTAAGAAGAGCCTTAATTTGGACTAAGACTCTCATAAAGTTAAGTTTACAAGGTGTAGGACAAAGTCCTATATCCTAAAGAACTTAGACTGAATTATAGAGTTTGATATATAAAATAAGGGCGACTCAATTGAGTCGCCCTTTATTTGTTCCAGTTATTTCTTTCCTTTTATTTTCTCTACGTATGCGTCGATGACGGCCACGGCCGTGATGTTTACAACATCGCGTACGGACGCTTCAAAGTCTGTGAAGTGGATAGGTTTGTTCAAACCCATTTGGATTGGGCCGATAATTTCCACGTCGGGATCAATCGCTTTTAAGAGCATGTATGAACCGTTTGCCGATGACATGTTGGGGAATACCAATGTATTGACGTCTTTTCCTTTAAGGCGTGTAAAGGGATATTTGTCATCCCGCAGTTCTTTATTCAGCGCGAAGCTCACCTGCATTTCACCATCGAGAGCCAAGTCTGGGTCTTCTTGTTGCAATCGTTCTACGGCTTGGTGCACTTTAAGTGGTGATCCGACTTCGTCGGTTCCGAAGTTCGAGTAGCTAATCATGGCCACAACGGGCTCTTCATTGAAGAATTTGACACTCTCAACACTAAGTTTCGCAATATCGTATAAGATGTTTTCATCGGGATGGCGATTGATAAGTGTATCTGCCAAATAGTAGGTTCCCTTCTTCGTATTCAAGATGTGCATGGTGCCAAAGGTCCTATAGTTGGGGCGTATGCCTACCACTTCTTTGGCAACTTTAATCGTATTTGAATATTTGGTATAGAGGCCTGTAATGAACGCATCGGCATCTCCATGTTCTACCATTGACATTCCGAAGTAGTTACGCTCGTACATTTTGTCGTAAGCCTCTTCAAATGTATATCCTTGACGTGCTCGTTTCTCTGCCAAGTGTTTGGCAAAGGTAGCTCGCCTTCCTTGCTCTTGATCGGCACGCATATCAATGATTTCTATACCGTCAAGATTAAGTTTGAGTCTGAGTGCCAATCGGTTGAGGCGGTCAGGATTGCCTAAGAGGATAGGAAAGCAAATGCCTTCTTGCTTTGCTTGTACGGCAGCTTTCATCATTGTTGGATGTCCGCCTTCCGCAAAAACAACACGTTGCGGGTGACGTCGTGCCGTATCATGCAGTTTTTGGGTTAATTTGGTCTCTTGGCCTAATAGCTGCATGAGTCCGTTCTTGTATGCGTCCCAATCCGTGATAGGGCTTCTGGCCACACCGCTTTCCATCGCGGCCTTGGCCACTGCTGCGCTGACTTCGGTAATGAGGCGTGGATCAACAGGTTTGGGAATAAAATAGTTGGGACCGAAGGTTAAGTCATTGACGTGGTAAACGTCATTGACCACATCTGGAACGGGTTGCTTTGCTAAGTCCGCAATGGCATGCACGGCTGCCATTTTCATTTCTTCGTTGATGGCACGGGCGTGTACATCTAAGGCTCCTCTGAAGATATAAGGGAATCCAATCACATTGTTGATTTGATTGGGATAGTCGCTTCGGCCTGTTGACATTAAGACATCAGGGCGGCTGGCCATTGCTTCTTCGTATGAAATTTCAGGAACCGGGTTGGCGAGAGCAAAGACAATGGGGCTCTCGGCCATAGAACGTATCATGTCTTGGGTAAGAATGTTGCCCTTTGAAAGGCCTACAAAAACATCTGCGTCTTTGATTGCTTCCTCCAAAGTGTGGATGTCTGTTCTGCTTGTAGCGAATTGTTTCTTCTGTTCCGTCAGGTTGGGACGATCCGCAGTGATAACTCCTTTAGAGTCAAGCATTACGATGTTCTCATGTTTTGCACCTAAAGCGCAATAAAGTTGAGTACAACTGATGGCTGCGGCTCCGGCACCATTCACCACGATTTTAACCTTACTGATGTCTTTTCCGGCAACTTCCAAGGCGTTCTTCAGACCGGCTGCTGAAATAATAGCGGTTCCATGCTGGTCATCGTGCATGACGGGAATATCCAAAGTTTCTTTAAGTCGCTTTTCGATATAGAAGCATTCGGGAGCTTTAATGTCCTCAAGGTTTATACCACCGAATGACGGTGCGATCTTCTCAACGGCTTCGCAGAATTTTACGGGGTCCTTTTCGTCCACCTCAATGTCAAAGACATCAATTCCACCATAAATCTTAAATAGCAATCCCTTACCCTCCATGACGGGCTTGCCGCTCATGGCACCAATGTCGCCGAGCCCAAGAACGGCGGTTCCGTTACTGATAACGGCAACGAGGTTTCCTTTGTCCGTATATTTATAAACGGAGTCCGGCTCGCTCTGAATTTCCAAGCATGGATAGGCAACGCCGGGCGAATAAGCAAGACTTAAATCGGTTTGTGTATGGTAGGGTTTAGTGGGTTTAACTTCAATCTTTCCGGGTCTGCCGTTTGAATGGTATTCTAAGGCAGCTTCTTTTGTAATTTTTACCATAATAGTTATGTGTTATGAAATTATTATCATTAAGGCAAAGTTAATAAAAAACTACTAAAAGAAAGTGGGTTTTTTGATTTTTTTGTAACTTTGCATGTATAAAGATATAATATGGATAAGAATACACAAACAGCTTATAGGCGAAATCTGAAGGGAATGATTTTGGATGTTGCGATGCATGAGTTTTATTCTAACGGAATAAAAAGTGTGAAGATGGACGATATTGCTAAGAAACTTCAGATATCAAAGCGTACCCTTTATGAAATTTATGGCAATAAGGAGGAGCTGTTATTGGAAGGTCTGCGTCGTGATGAGCTGTTTTTTGAAAAGCAACTTCAGCATTTTGCGAGTGAACAAGCAAGAAATGTCATGGAAATAGTCATGAAGTTCTTTCAGATGCAAATGAAGCGCTTGGCAATGGTGAATCCTTGTTTCTTTGTTGAATTACATAAATATGACCTGATTGTTTCTTATTTGGATAAGGTTCATATTAGGCGAAATGTGCGTTCAGTAGAGTTTTTCAAGACGGGCATTAAGGAAGGATTGTTTAAGGAAGACTTAGATTATGAATTGATTTCTTTGCTATGTGAGGAGATGATTCGGGGTGTCATGGCAAAGGAGTTGTATCGGGTTTACGATCTACAGCATATTTTTAGAAATATCATTATAGTCTTTGTTCGCGGTTTTGCGACCAAAGAAGGAATCGCGGTTATCGATAAACTTTTAGCAAAAGAGAACTTGGGATTGGAAGAAAGTAGCAAGTTTTAGTTGCTACTGCAAGTCTCTGATAGTGCCCTTTTATTTTTATTGTCAACAAATCAATGAAAAATAAAAGGGATGATTTATGTTTTGTCTTTTATAAGAACGAAAAAACCGCTAAGTGATTACTTAGCGGTGTTCTCTCATTTTGTTCTGTAGCTAAATTACATAGCGCTGTCAGCAGCAGCTGTATCAACAGCAGCAGAGTCTGCAACAGAGTCAACCATAGTGGTGTCAGAGTCTGCATTGCCAGCAGCGTTCTGAGTTTTCTGACCACAAGATGCGAAAGAGATAGCTGCGATAGCTACGAACATAAAAACTAATTTCTTCATTTTCTTTGCTTTTTAATTCTGTAAAACAATCATTTGTTTATTAAAACGATGCAAAGGTAAGTATTTTTTTTATACGTTGTTCTTTTTTTTATCTTTTTTTTTAGTGTATCTTGTAACATTTTTGCAAAGTGCTGTAAATCAATAATTTGTAAATGGTAAATAAATGTTAAATATCTTTGTGTGCCTTAACAGTAGTCTTTTTCCTTAGTAGATTCTCATAAATATGGAGGTAGTTTGAGGCTATTTTCATATAGTCATGATACTTATTTATATATTCTTTGCTATCTTTTTTCAACTTATCTATGAGGGTTGGGTGTTGAATAAGAAAAAGTAATTGATTATAAACACTATGGTAAGTCGGAAGAACGTTGATAATTGGCTTTAAATCCGTATCGTTCAATATTTCATAATTTTCGGGTTCGCCGCCCCCAACGCAGATTAATCCTTGGTTCATCGCTTCCAATGAGTTCATGGATGGGGTGTAGCTATAGAGTTGGTCAAGGATAACGTCGCAGTCCTTCATAAGTTCCCTGTACTCGTTGAAGGGGATATTTTCCGCGATTTTTAAATCGATTAGTTGGGGGAATTGGTGATGAATGTCTCTCGCAGCTTGCAACATAATATCCGTTCCTTTATATACGCTTCTCTCTTTATTGATTCCTATAAAAACTTTTAATTTGTCTTGGCACTTTTGTTCCTCTTTGTTTTTGAGGTGCTTGGTTGGTTGTGGCTGAGTCGTTAGTGGGATTATAGGCAAGGGGATGAAGTGAGTCTTTTCCACAAAGTAATCTTTATATGCAATCCAATATTCGTAAAGACCGCATATAATCGCGTCACAATCCAAGGCAATCATGCGATTGAGTGCTTCTTTTTGTGTGCCCAACCAATCTTTTCGCTCCTTAATCGCATCTTTGTTTGTTCTGAGTTGATTGCCAAAATTGAAGTCGCTGTAACGTAGTGGTTTGATATTTGTCCCGGAGTTAACCCAATAATAGTCCATCCCCATGGCGCATAAGACAACACGGTTGTTATGTTTTCTCAAGTATTTATATAAAAGAAAGATTCGCTCGGCTTTGAGTTCAACAAACATAGGATTGATAAGTTGAACAATATCATACCCTCTAAAGTGTTTCAGGTTGCGTATTATTTTGATGGCAAGGCGAATTCCACCCGCTTTACCTTGCCGGCGTGACAAATCAATATCCTTGTCATAATTCTTCCAAAAGTCACCATTTGAAGCGACAGTCACCTCATGCCCAAGTTTTCTAAAGCCTTGTGCTAAAGTTGCATGTACATTACTGTATTCGCCTAATAAAAGAATACGCATCTTATTGTGGTTATGCTTTTATCTGATTGTAGCCAATAAGAGAGTCTTTCCTATCTTACTTTTGATGGCTTTTCTGAATATTGTGTATTTATTCGTGTAATTCTTTTCCGGCAAGGGGAACAAACCATGCTCTTTTAAGTTGTTGATGGCTTGCGTCAAATGCTTATTGCTATGGGTCAGACGAATTACGTTATACAGATAGTCCATGGATAATTGGGCCACCCGTCGTTGCAAAGCCTCAGCCTCTTCCGTTGAAACCGTTGCTATCAGGTTTGATAAGCGGTGGATGACCTCGACGCTATTATTTAAACGTTGTATCTTGCTCATCGTATCAGTCTTGTGCGTGAGAGAGCCGTGCCGTTGTCTATAGTAGTAGGCTTTGGCCTCTGTAAAGTACACCGTCTTGGTTAAAAGAAGCAGTTTGGTCGTATATTCTTCGTCTTCCGCATAAGTAAGATCCTCGGAGAATTTAATGCTTTTCGCAATGGATTTCCTGAAGAGACAGCTCCAAACAGCCGACTTTAAACTATATTCTCTCATGTATTCACTACCGGAAATAGGTCCGTTTATATCTAAGGCATAGTCGCTCTCTTCATTGTCTGTAGCTTGAAAACGCACCATATCGGGGATAAAACGTTTTGCTATCTGTATACAATGGTCGTATGCGGTAGGCAACAGATAGTCGTCTGCGTCAACAAACTGTATATATTTGCCCGAAGCCATCTTCATACCCATGTTGCGTGCGGTGGAAGGACCTGCATGTTTACACCTTATATATATAATAGTATCTTGAAATTCGATAATGTCATCCAAGGGTGGAATGTCGCTCCCGTCATCAATAATGATAATCTCTCGTTCTGTATCAGCCAATCGCAGCTTTAGAATGTTCTCTATACACTCCTTTAATATCGTGGTAGGTTCATTGAAATAGGGGATGATGAAACTTATTTTAAAGCTCTCATCAGTTTGTGGTAAAGCAGGTTCAATTTGCATAATTTATCAAGACTAAGAATGTGTAATAAGCATAGTTTAATAGTCCCATAGTAAGGCTTTAGTGGCAGTCTTAGCTGTCTGTCGCCCAATTCGTAGGTGTCTAATTGTATATTGAGGACGCTCTCGTAATAAGCGCTATTGGAAACTTCCTGCAATATTTTAAGATAGGATGTCAGGAGAAAGGAAAAATCAGCAGCCGATGCGTTTGCGGTTATTCCCTTGTTGTTCCAACAATAGTGATAAAGACCTAATGAAGTGGTCCGGATTTTTCGACTTTGTTTGGCCAAGAGCGGCAGTGTCGCGACGTCTTCAAAGTGCTTCGCTATGGGAAAACGGATATTGTTGAATAATGATTTTCTGAAAATCTTATTACACATGTACGCATGCTGATAGGCGTAAGCCTGAAGCCAATAGTCCTTAAAGGTGGTATATGCCTGATTTGGCAATATCTTTTTGCGCTCAAGGCGCCGGTGTCCTTCTTTCTCAATGTAAGAAAATTCGATAATATCTGTGTTCTCATCTTGTTCGAAAAGCTGAAGCAATGGAATGTATGTGTTATCTTCCAAATAATCATCAGCGTCAACAAACGTGATGAAACTTCCCGTAGCAACGTCCAATCCCTCGTTTCTTGCACGGCTCAATCCCGCATGCGCTTGTTGAATATAGCGAATCTGCGGTATGGATTCGGCCAAATGCTCACACAAAATGTTGCACTCCTGATCGGTAGAGCCATCATTGACAAGGATAATCTCCATGTCGTCAACATGCTGGTCCACAACACTTTTGAGGCATTTCTCCAGTGTGGAAGCCGCATTGAATACAGGAATGATGACCGATAGTTTCATAAGGCAAAGATAATAAAAATACATTTAATCAACCATCTAATCGATATTCTTTTATTATCTTTGCAACAATGAAGACCAATAGAATCCAACAACCCAATGAGTATGAGCACTATATGGTCAAGGAACCGGCTCCTTTGTTGGAGTGGTTGCTTGCCAATGCCCGTGAAAGCAGGTCTAAAATAAAGGCAACGCTTAAAGGGAAAGGTGTCAAAGTCAATGGTAAAGTTGTTTCCCGTTTTGATTATCAGTTGACCGAGGGAGACAAAATTACGATTAGTAAGCACAAGCGTAACGACACATTTAAAAGCCGTTACCTCAAAATAGTTTATGAAGACCGTTATCTTCTCGTTGTTGAGAAGAACGTAGGAATCCTTTCTATGGCGGGCGGTCACGCCTCACTTCACGTCAAAGCGATATTAGATGATTATCTGAACAAAAGCCGACAGAAATGCACGGCCCATGTCGTGCATCGTCTCGACCGTGATACGAGTGGGCTGATGATTTACGCCAAGGACATGCAAACAGAGCAGTTGTTAGAGCGTGATTGGCATAACATCGTTTATGATCGCCGTTATGTCGCCGTTGTTTCCGGCGAAATGAAAGACGACGAGGGTACTGTGGCCAACTGGTTAAAGGACAATCGGTCTTATATAACCTATTCTTCGCCTGTCGATAATGGTGGAAAATATGCCGTGACCCACTTTCACGTGCTGCGGCGGTCGCCTTTTCATAGTTTGGTAGAGTACAAATTGGAGACCGGACGCAAGAATCAGATACGTGTTCATAGCGCGGATATGGGCCATCCCGTGTGTGGCGACATCAAGTATGGCAATGGTGACGACCCTTGTGGACGTCTCTGCCTGCATGCTTATTTGTTATGTTTCTATCATCCGATTACTCATGAGCGCATGGAATTTGAGACTCCGATTCCTCCTGCGTTCCAAAAAGTGTTTAAATAAATCAAAAGTTAGCGTATGGATTCCAGTATTATGTATTTTGTATATATCCTGATTGCGGTTGTAGTAGGTGTTTTCTTGTTGAAGAAAGTCACGAGCTGTCTTATCAAAACCGTATTGGGAATTATTTTGATAGCCATCTTGGCCGCGCTCTATTTCTTGCAATCTTAACGCATCAGGCGGTAAGCCTGATCCTTATATATCAACGCCATCCCGTTAAATCATAAGGGATGGCGTTTTTTGTTTCGTCTTTTCGTTAGTTTATGGCTATTCTTTGAAACAAGGTTTGGTTAGTAAATCCCATCACGGAACGATTGTATTCAAGAGGATATAGAATCTCTTTGTTTGTTATGATATAGGGTGTAGGGGCATTGCTTGGTATGGTGTAGGTCTTATTATTTATCGTGTCTTTAATCTGTTTGCTGATAATCCAAGGCCCAAATTCCTTAATTATGACAATGAAACGTCCCGTGAAGTCTATCAGTTCGGGTGGTTCTATGCTGACAGTCGTATCTTGTTGGTTGTTGATAGCATGCAGTGTGTCTTGGATGGATGGCTGTAAAGAAGAAAAACGAACCTGCTCGGTTTGGTGTCTGCTACATGAAAGCAAACTGATGATAGTGCAAAAAATAATGATTTTACGACTCATGACACCTTAATTATATATAAATAGACTTCCTTTTTATGGATTATCCCACCTTATCATTTATATGGTTGTTCTTTGGCCCCACATTATTCTCAATGTGAAAATTATGTCATTCGCAGCGATCTACATTGCATTCATTTCTTCATAGATTCTCTGCACGGGAAGTCCCATTACATTATAAAAACTTCCTTCCAAGTTAGTTACGCCGATATAGCCTATCCATTCCTGAATACCATAGGCGCCGGCTTTGTCAAAGGGGCGGTAGGTGCTGACGTAATAGTTGATTTCGGAAGGTGTCAGTTCCTTAAAAGTTACTTTTGTCGTGACGCTGAATGCCCGGTTGCCGGTCGTGGTTGTTAGGCACACTCCGGTGGTTACCAAGTGGGTTCTGCCGCTTAATAGGGAGAGCATGTGGCGGGCTTCCTCCTCGTTAGCAGGCTTGCCTAAAATCTCATTACCAATAATGACGACGGTATCAGCCGTTATCAGTAAATCACCTTCTTGTAAGTCGGCTTTATATGCGGCAGCTTTCTTCTTGCTAAGAAAGAGAGGTACGTCCTCGGGGGCAAGCTCATGCGGATAAGTCTCGTCAATGTCGGACTTCACTTTTACCTTAAATTCTATGTCTAAGCCGGCAAGTAATTCTTTCCTTCTTGGAGAGTTACTGGCTAAAATAACCTGCTTGAATTTCATAAAGTTTTAATATAGTAAAATAGATATAAATAGCAATATAACAATAAAATAAATATAGACTGTAAAGGTTTTGTTACCAACCAAACGCAACATTGCTGCTCAGCCATTTTCCTTGGGCGCTCAACACTTGTTCTATGATGTCTCGACCGACTCCATGGCCACCTTTCTTGTGGCTGATGTAGGTGCTGATTTGCTTGATTTCCGCACAAGCGTCAGCCGGGCAGCAAGGACATCCCACACGCTTCATCACTTCAAAATCGGGAATATCGTCGCCGGCATATAATATCTCTTGGTCGGTGAGTCGATATTTTTGCTTGAACTCCTCGTAAGTGGTTACTTTTACGGCGCATCCCATGTAAATATCCGTAACGCCCAAACCCTCATATCGTTTTCTGATAGCTTCTGTTTGTCCGCCCGTAAGAATAACGATGCGCAATCCCATTTTCACGGCCAACTGAATGGCATACCCATCCTTGATGTTGACGGTTCGCAAAGGTTCTCCACTCGAAGCCAAGGTAATTGTTTCGGCCGATAGCACACCATCGACGTCGAAGATAATGGCTTTAATTTGGGTTAGGTCATAATTTATCATAAGCCTTTCTTTTTCTGCAAAGTTAGTAATAATTAGTGATTTTGCGGTATGATTTCTATACAATAAAAATCTTTACAAATAAATCGTCAAACATCTTTACAAAAAGCAATTAGAAAGTACCCTTCATAGGCATGAATGTAGGGGAAGGGGTGGATGGAAGCGTTTTTAGTGGTTTTCGCTAACTTGCCATAGGTCAGCCGGATATGCGTGAATGGTGGTTTGTAGGTTTGGTTTTGTGGTGGTCAAAGCAGGCTTTTGGTCTTGTAAAAGCATGGCTTTGAGCTTGTGGTAGAGGCGTTTCAGCAATGCGGTAGAGTAGGAATAGGAAGGTGAAAGCGCAGTTTTGACATGATTGTTGTTTGTTTTGGGCTGTAGAATCATCTAAAAAGGAAGCGGTAATCGCTTTTTTATGGCATTTTCGGTGTTGAACAGTGATAATTTTGCTCGTCCTTTTTTATGAAAAATATTTATGAAAAGGCTTGATTATTATGTCATTTTTCTTTATATTTGCAAAATAAAAGACGGTGTTTCAAAAGCAGAAAGAATATGGCAAAGTACAACATTGTTGAGAAGAAAGAGAAAGATGCGGTTTATCGAACGCTGATTAGCCCCAAGCTGATGGATGAGCTGAAAGAGAAGATTTTGGACGTCATCCTGATTCAAAAGAAGTACAAGGATAAGGGCTATTCCGCCAAACGATTGGCCGAGGACTTGGGAACCAATACCCGATATATCTCTGCTGTCGTGAATGTTCGCTTCCACATGAACTACACTGCCTTTGTTAATAAGTATCGGGTGGAGGAAGCCATGTCGCTGCTTAGTGACAAACGATACAAGGATTTGAACATGGAAGATGTGTCAGACATCGTTGGCTTTGCCAATCGGCAGTCCTTTTATGCTGCTTTTTTCAAGCAAAATGGTTGTACGCCCCGTGATTACAAGGTGATGCACATGGCTGCGGATGACCCGAAACCCAAGAAACGTGGTCGTAAGCCGAAAGCCCTTAAAGAAAAATAGACTGTTATATGGATAATCAAAATATCAGCTCTGACATGCGTTTTGCCGACATTCAGATGCTGCGTTACCGGCTCAAAGGTTTTGAAAACCTGTCATTGAGCAATAAGATATTTATTTATTACCTCGCCCAAGCTACGCTGGTCGGTCGCGATATAACGACCGACCAATTTGGTGCGTATAACATTGTCGTCAGAAAAGTGCTGGAAAAGATTTATTGCCAATATGCGGGCGATAGGTCGGAGCCCGATTTTTTGGCGCTTGAAACCTACCTTCGGCAAGTTTGGTTTGCCAATGGTATTTATCATCATTACTCATGCGATAAGTTTCAGCCGGCGTTCTCGGAGCGCTTTTTCGTAGCGCAATATGAGCAATTGGCTCATGAGGATTTGCCGTTGGCTGACGGACAAAGCAGGGAAGAGTTGCTAAACGATTTGCGTAGTGTTATCTTTGACAAAGATTTTTTGCCCAAACGGGTGAATAAGACCGATGGGGCTGATTTGGTACAAACGTCGGCTTGTAATTATTACGAGGGAGTTTCGCAGCAAGAGGTGGAGGCTTTTTACCGTGAATTGTCTGAAGCCTATGCCCGGACTAATCCGCTGCGGGCGAACCGCCAGCCGTCGTGGGGGCTTAATTCGCGGCTGGTGAAAAGGGACGGACGGCTGCTGGAGGAGGTCTATTCCGTAGAAGGACGCTATGGAAAAGTTATCCGACAGATTGTGGGATGGCTTCAGAAAGCGCTTGATTTTGCGGAGAATGAACAGCAAAAACGGGTTGTAAAACAACTTATAAAATATTATCAGACAGGAGATTTGTCTGATTTTGATGAATATTCTATTGAATGGTTGAAGGAAACATCCGGTCAAGTGGATTTCATCAATGGGTTTATTGAAGTCTATGGTGACCCTCTCGGCCTGAAAGGATCTTGGGAAGGCATTGTGGAGTATAAAGATATGGAAGCTACAAAGCGCACACGCCTGATAAGCGAAAATGCCCAATGGTTTGAGGATCATTCACCCGTTGATTCCCGTTTTCGCAAGCAGCAAGTGCGTGGAGTGGTCGCGAATGTAGTGTGTGCGGCCATGCTTGGTGGCGACGAATACCCATCGACAGCCATTGGTATCAATCTTCCCAATGCCGATTGGATAAGAGCTGAACATGGCTCAAAGAGCGTTACGATAGGCAATTTGACGGAAGCCTATCATCAGGCGTCGCAGAACTCCGGCCTTTTGGAGGAGTTTGTGGACGGTGAGCAGACTTTGACGATGATACGGAAGTATGGCGATATTTGTGATGATCTGCACACTGATTTGCATGAATGTTTGGGGCATGGCAGCGGACAACTGCTGCCCGGGACCGATCCAAATGCCCTTAAACATTATGGCAATACGATAGAGGAGGCCAGAGCCGACTTGTTTGGCCTTTATTATATGGCTGATCCAAAGCTCGTGGAGTTGGGACTTGTGCCCGACGAGGAGGCTTATAAGAGCCTTTATTACACGTATCTGATGAATGGCAGCATGACGCAGTTGGTTCGTATTCGGCCGAATGACCGAATAGAAGAATCGCACATGCAGAATAGGGCCTTAATCAGTCGCTGGGTGATGGCCCACGGCAAGGGTGCCGCGGAGTTGGTAGAACGTGACGGGCGCCATTATGTGAAGGTGAATGACTACGTGGCTTTGCGTGGACTATTTGCCACTTTATTGGCTGAAATCCAGCGGATAAAGAGCGAGGGCGACTTCTCCGCGGCAAGAGAGTTGGTAGAAAACTATGCCATTCAGATTGACGCGGAATTGCATCAAGAGGTGTTGGAACGTTATGAGAGGCTTCATATAGCCCCTTATAAAGGCTTCATCAATCCTCGGATGACACCGGTTAGGAATGAGAAGGGCGAAATTGTAGACATCAACGTGGATTATGAGGAAAGCTATACGGAGCAAATGCTTCGTTACGGCAGCGAGTTCGGCATTTTGTAAAACGAATGATATTCGATGATAATGGAAGAAGAAATAAAGCAAAAGCTCAATAAGATAAAACAAGGTTTCCGCTTGTTCATGAGTGGACCGACATCACAGTCGATGCGGGAAAAAGGCGTCAGTTACAAACTTAATTGGGGAGTGTCGTTCTCTGATTTGAAAGTGATGGCACAAGAGTATGGCAAAGACAAGGCACTGGCTATTGAGTTGTGGAAAGAGAATATACGTGAGTGTCAGATTTTGGCCACATTGATTATGCCTGCCGATGAGTTCTCACGCGAAATCGCTGAGATATGGATGGAGCAAGTGACGGCTCCCGAGCAGGCCACCATGTTGGCTTTTAACTTGTTGCAAGACGTGGATTACGCTCCGGAGTTAGCATATCAATGGATAGCGGCAGATAAGCCGTTGTATGAAATATGTGCCTACACGCTGTTGGGTCGTCTTTTTCAGAAAGGAATGACGCCTAATGAAAGGGGTGTGAATGAGCTGATAGACCAGGCCATTACGGCTTTGAAAAGTGATAATATGATGGTTCGGCATGCCGCATTCAATTGTATGAATAAGTTGGGCGAGCTTGGCGAGGAGTATGATCGAATCGTGCAGACGGTATTGAGTCAACATTTGGGCAAGTCGTAATAAAAGTAACTTCAAGCAGAATATAGGGACCGGATTGATAAAAAAGTAGTACTTTTGTCCCAAGAGAGAGAAAAGAAAGCGTATGGAAGACAGCATTCACATAAAAGCCCGTAGGATATTGGAAAGCTATTTGGAAGAGAATAAGCTGAGAAAGACTCCGGAGCGCTATGCCATCCTTGATGCTATCTATCAGATGAAAGGTGTGTTCACACTGGAAGAATTAAGTCTGTTGTTGGCGGAGGATAATTTTCGGGTGAGTAGAGCTACCTTATATAATAACATTCGCTTCTTTCTGAAATTGCGTCTTGTAGTACGTCATACGTTTATGGAGGGCACCAAGTACTCCGCCGGTTTGGTAAAACAGAATCTCTGTCACCAGATTTGTACGGTGTGTGGCGAGGTGAAAGAAATTCAGATACCGGCTGTGATGCGTGCTGTCAGTGAGGCTCGGTACAAAAGATTTCATCAAGATACTTATGCCTTGTATGTTTATGGCATGTGCAGTAGCTGCCAAGCCAAGCAGACGAGGAAGAAACTTCAAAGTTATAAGTCGGATATACGAAAAACCAAAGCATAAAATGGAAACAAAGGGTAAAGTAGATGTCCTGCTGGGATTGCAGTGGGGCGATGAAGGTAAAGGAAAAGTTGTAGACGTGTTGACCCCCAACTACGATGTCGTAGCTCGATTCCAAGGAGGTCCCAACGCCGGTCACACGCTGGAGTTTGAAGGACAGAAATACGTGCTTCGCTCTATTCCTTCTGGTATTTTCCAAGGTGGGAAAATCAATATTATCGGTAATGGAGTAGTCCTTGCCCCGGATTTGTTCATGGCAGAGGCACAAGATTTGGAGAAAAGCGGCCACCCGTTGACCGAGCGTCTCTACATATCGAGGAAAGCCCATTTGATAATGCCTACCCATCGGCTGTTGGATAGAGCTTATGAAGCTGCCAAAGGAAAAGCCAAAGTTGGTACTACCGGCAAGGGAATCGGCCCTACTTACACAGATAAAATTAGCCGTAACGGTTTGAGAGTAGGAGATATACTTGAAAACTTTAAAGAAAAATATGAGGTTCACAAACAACGCCATTTGGATATGTTGAAGGCTCTTGGCTGGACAGACTTTGAGGGTTTGGAAGCTGCCGAAGCCAAATGGATGGAGGGTGTGGCCTATATGCGCCTTTTCCGTTTTGTGGATTCCGAGCATGAAATAAACGATGTCTTACGTAGTGGTAAGAGTATATTGTGTGAAGGTGCGCAAGGTACTATGTTGGATGTGGATTTTGGCTCTTATCCTTTTGTAACTTCATCGAATACGGTTTGTGCGGGAGCATGCACCGGATTGGGTATCGGCCCAAATAAAATCGGCAATGTGTATGGTATCATGAAAGCTTATTGTACGCGTGTTGGCTCTGGTCCTTTCCCAACAGAGCTGTTCGATGAGACCGGCAAGACGCTTCGTGACCTCGGTCATGAGTATGGTGCCGTGACCGGACGTGAGCGTCGGTGTGGCTGGATAGACCTTGTGCAGTTGAGATATTCTGTCATGGTGAATGGCGTTACGCAGCTGATCATGATGAAGAGTGACGTGCTGGATAGTTTTGAAACGATCAAAGCATGTGTGGCTTATCGGTTGCCGAACGGTGAGGAAACAACCAAACTGCCTTATGAGATTGACAATGTAACGCCAGTTTATAAGGAGTTTAAGGGTTGGAAAACAGATATGACCGGATTTACAAGTGAGGAGCAGTTCCCGGAAGCATTCTGTGCTTATGTAAAATTCTTAGAAGAGTTCTTGGAAACGCCTATCAAGGTTATTTCAATAGGTCCGGATCGTGCTCAAACAATTGTTAGAAAATAAAATACAAACTAATGTCGCAGAAAACGAATATACCGAAAGGAACGCGTGATTTTGGTCCATTGGAAATGGCCAAGCGTAACTATATCTTTAATACAATAAAGGAAGTCTATGCCTTGTATGGGTTCCAGCAGATAGAAACTCCATCTATGGAAACCCTGCAAACATTGATGGGAAAGTATGGAGAAGAGGGAGACAAACTCCTTTTTAAAGTCCTTAATTCGGGTGACTACCTAAGTAAGATTACGGATTCGGAGCTTACGGAGCGTAATTCTTTACATTTGGCTTCCAAACTGTGCGAAAAGGGCCTGCGTTATGATTTGACCGTTCCTTTTGCCCGCTACGTTGTGATGCACCATGATGAGTTGCAATTTCCTTTCAAGCGCTATCAGATTCAACCCGTTTGGCGTGCCGATCGTCCGCAGAAAGGGCGTTATCGTGAGTTCTATCAGTGTGACGCTGATGTCGTAGGATCGGATTCTTTGATGAACGAGGTGGAGCTCATGCAGATTGTTGACACCGTTTTTACCAAGTTTGGTATTCGTGTTCAGATAAAGATTAACAACCGTAAGATTCTGTCAGGTATAGCCGAAGTGATTGGCGAAGATGACAGAATTGTTGATATTACGGTAGCTATAGACAAGCTGGATAAGATAGGGCTGGATAAAGTAAATGCGGAATTGAAAGACAGCGGGCTTTCAGACGAGGCTGTGGAGAAGCTGCAGCCCTTTATTACTTTGTCAGGTTCTAACGAAGAGAAGCTGCAAGTGGTGGCACAAGCCCTCGCTTCTTCGGAAATAGGACAAAAGGGTGTAGAGGAAATAGAGTTTATTTTGAATACCCTGAAAGCAATAGGCTTGCAAAATGAGATACAGTTTGACTTGACATTGGCACGTGGTCTTAACTACTATACGGGTGCTATCTTTGAGGTAAAGGCGCTTGATACACCGATGGGAAGTATAACCGGGGGTGGTCGTTACGACAACTTGACGGGTATTTTTGGAATGCCGGGATTGAGCGGAGTAGGCATTAGTTTTGGAGCTGACCGTATTTATGACGTATTGAATACCCTTGATTTGTATCCGAAAGAGACAATTAGTTCCACGAAGGTGATGTTCATCAACTTTGGAGAGCAGGAAACAATGTACTGTTTGCCTGTTTTGAGCGAATGCAGGAAAAGAGGTGTACGTGCGGAAATCTATCCGGATGCGGTTAAGATGAAAAAGCAGATGAGCTATGCCAATGCCAAGCAAATACCGTATGTGGCGTTGGCCGGTGAGAATGAAATGAAAGAAAGAAAGATTACGCTCAAGAATATGGTTACAGGCACCCAAGAGCTGTTGGCGCTTGAGGAGCTATGTGACAGATTGATAGATTAAATGTTGTTAATAAAAGAAAGAATATTTTTATATATGTAGATAAAAGTCTATTTTCGCATAGCTACTGAATATAAGACATTTTTTATTTTATATAGAGTTTATTTTTAATACAAAGACTTATGAAAAAGAAATTTATTTGCACCGTTTGTGGTTATATTTATGAAGGTGCAGAGGCTCCTGAGCAGTGTCCTATTTGTAAAGCTCCTACCAGCAAGTTCAAAGAGATGGAAGACGTAGCTGTTGATGATCTCGAATTGGCTACGGTTCATTATTTGGGTGCTGCTTATAAGGAAGGTGTCAGTGAAGAGTTGATTCAACATTGCAAGGATACTTTTGCCGGTGAGTGTGGTGAAGTAGGTATGTACTTGGCTATGGCTCGTCAGGCTGATCGTGAAGGCTATCCTGAAATTGCCCGTGCTTATGAGCATTATGCTTATGAAGAGGCTAACCACGCTTCTCGCTATGCAGAGTTGCTGGGTGAAGTTCTCGGTGATACCAAGAGCAATTTGGAAGCACGTATCGCTGCAGAAAAGGATGCATGCGCTGAAAAGTTTGCTATGGCTAAGAAGGCTAAGGCTGAAGGCAATGACACACTTCATGATACCATTCACGAAATGGCTAAGGATGAGGCTCGTCACGCAGCTGGCTTTGCAGGTCTCTACAAGCGTTTCTTTAAGTAAGAGCAGAGTAACCAAATTTTAGTGATAATAAAAGGAGACATCAACAGATGTCTCCTTTTTTGGTATCTCTTTTTATTTCTTTGATTTGTTTTTCTCCTTTTGAGAGTTCGTATCTTTCTTCTTTTTAGACTTATTCTTACGGAAGAGATCTCTCCAGCGGTTGAATTCTTTCTTGATGACAAAACCAATGCCTTGCGTATTCAAGCTGTTGCGGGTAAAATAGCGGTCATTGGACTGATTATAAACGCGAATAGCGTAATTCCCACTTGGGGTCAGTAAATACTTTGCTTCAAAATCGCCAATGAAGCTGGTCGACGCCTTGGTGGCGTTATCCCGATAGCCAAATTGCCCATTAATCAGCAGGCGATTGTTTAATAGACGCCCGGAAAGGAGCCCCTCGTATTCAGCGTTACTCCAGCCTTCGTTGCCGGTGGATATATTGGCACCAAAATTCCAATTGTCGTTTTTAGTGACAGAAGAAAGGATATTGTTGATTTGTTGGCTGACAGTGCCACTGAGCAAGCTCTGCATGGCAAGACTTGTTTGGCTTTGCTGTGATGGACTTCCGGGAGTGCTTTCCGTATTGTTGCCTTGTGAATAGAATCGGCCTATTGCCAGCAGGTATAGTACTTGTTGGTTCATTTCGTTTTCGCTGTTGATGAGGCTGAAAATCATCTGTTTGGCTTCATTATTCAAAGAAGGTATGTCTAACGAAAAATCCAACTTGGGTGTGGCCGGTGTTCCGGTAATATTCATAAGGCAGTTGACACGTACATTATTCGTGGTAAAGCTTTGTCCTATATTTAAATCGGACAAACTTACGGCAGGGACGACGTATTGTGCCTTTAAATCAAGCGCAGCCGCATAGGGATCACCTCCGAAAGCGATGGTGCCACCTTGGTTAAAGTGGAAATCTTTCTTGATGATATTCTGTATTGTGAGTTTATAGATACCGTGGTCAATGATATAATTTCCATACATATCTAAGCGTCCCTTATTAAAATAGGTGGCTCTGAGGACGCCATTGCCATTTAAGGCTATATAGTCGCCAGTCTTCTCATCCATGAGTAATCTCAACGTTGCATCCGGTGTCATGTTGATGAGAAAGTTTATGTGCATATTGGAGGGAATGTCTGCATCGTCGTTATCCGGTAGGGTAGCAAGCGTGCTGTCACCAGCAATTAATGCCGTTGGTTGATTCTTTTTCCAATGGATAAATTCTTGATTGCTTACTCCTCCCGGACTTGCGGCATTGTATACGAATTGTGAACCCTTCTCGGGGGTAACGTCTATGTCTAATATGATTTCTCCATTATGTTCATAAATGTGGCAGTTTCCGGAAGCATAGGCAGTGCCATAGAAGGTGTCGTCGCCAAAATCATGTGTGTCGTATGCTAACAGATTTTTAGCAGTTATATTTAAATCGTAAGTAAGTTGGGTAAGATTATGATGGCGAAGTGTACCATTAACAATGCCAATGTTTCCTGCTCTATCATATACGGTATCTTGAGAGAGTATGATTTGGTCAGGAATCATACGGATTGTATCGTTTGATAATCGATAGGTTGTATTGGTTGGAGTAATTTTTAGAGAGCCATTAGCTACCACTTCTCCTGTGAGATTGATGGCATTCAGCGGGCCGACAATTCTGACATTACCTTCTGCGGTTGCGTTGATGTCGCTCATAAAACTGCCACAGAAGCTCTTTAGAAATTCAATATTTGTGTCTTTGGCTTTGATGGCTAAATCAATATTATTATGCAAAGGGGATACATAGCCATTGATAAATGTCTCTTTTCTCTCGTCTTTTGCAATCGCATCGATATTAATTTTGCCTTCAGAGTTGTCGTAAATAGCCGTAGCTTTTAACCTTCCCAATGGTCCGTCTTCAAAATGGAAATTATCAACCGTTAAATTTGCGGAGGCTTCCGGATGGTTAAAGGCCGATGAAATGGTAGCGGTTCCGGAGGCTTTGCCGCTAAAGGAAACCGCATGGAAGTTGACTAAATTTAGAATATAGCTCAGGTCAACCTCTCTGAGGTCGGCAGTAAGTACGTCTGCTTTGTTTTGTGAGGCTTGTCCTGATATGATAATATGTTGCTTATTATGCTGAATGGCAAAATGGTCTACGGTTAAATGATTCTTAGAGTATATAATGTCGCTGGGTTCAATACTCCAAGTAGAATCGCTGACAAGTATGGTTGACGGTAGTATTCTGATATGTGCAGTGGCCTCCTGCTTCTGATTTTGAAAAAAAGAAGTGCTGGTTTTGAGAGAGCCTTTGAAAAGATTTATTCTATTGTTATTGAAGTCTAATTGTGTTTCTAAGTTATTGTGGCTGGCTGTTGCGTTAACTCCGATAGATAGCTTCTGACCTTTTTCTTCTTTTTTTTGGAAAGCAGCAACTAATTTCAAAGAGTCATTGATCGAAAAAAGATTTATACTTCCACTCTTTAAAATATTATTTTCATACTCAAAGTGTGGAAGATGGGCTGTAAGAATTACTTCTTTATTTTTATCATTAATGTGCCCTTTTAATGCTAACGGTTCATGAAGTATAAAAGGAATGTGGAACAGTTTGGAAAACAACTCGTGATTGCGAATCTGCGCAGTGATATGAAAGTTGTTTTCGGTAGCTTTGGTCTTGGGCAGACCGGGGATAGAAGGCAGTCTGCTACCTATAATATTATAAATGGTAGCAGGTAATTGTGAATAGTTGAAAACTCCATTGATATGAATGTCAGCAAAGTCACTGATGAGCGAAGCAAAGTTTTTATGCTGTTCTTTTCCCATTTTTAACTGCAAGTTATTCATGGTGTATTCACCGGAATGATCTTGCAATTTTAAATCTTGTATGCTTAAATGGCCTATTGCGTTTGTAAAGTTAGTGCCTGTAAATCGCGTTTCAATGTCGGTGCTGATTCGTGTTCCTTCCCACTGGTTGCTAAGGTGCATGGCAGAAAGGTTAAGATTTCTAATTTGGGCTTTGGCCCAAAGAGTAGGAGAAGACGAATTAATGATATACTGTCCTTCTGCCTGAATAACTCCATTAGGGTCGTTTACCGTGATATTTGCATCTATCGTTTTATTTGTAGCAGCTTGCTTGAATTGACCGGCAAAGGCTACATCTTTGTATTGATAACCATTAAAGTTTAGTTCGAATAGGTTACCTTTTGTATGGATGGCAACTGATTTCTTATCGAGAATTCCGTTGAAAGTGAGTCTTGTGGAAACTTTACCTAACTGTTTAATATCTAATAGTTTTCCAATATTTAAGTTGGTGCTTTCTATATATCCTGTAATGTCTTTATAATTTTTTGTGCATAAAAACTTGGAAGAGCCGAGGTTCGTTGATATTTTTCCGTCTAAACTTAGTTGCTGTTTCTTTCCCCTTGCGGATCCGATTAAAGATAAATGTTTAATATGGCCAAGCTGTTTGGGGAGATTTGCCATCTTTATGATGGTTTTAATACCGGCTTCTCCTATGTCTAATTTGTTTATTTTACCACTCCATTGGGGTGAAAAAGAGTCTTTAGTATAAAGGATCTTACCCTGGATATTGACATTTAATCCATATTGATTATGATAAATGTTTAGATGCTTAATATTCGTTGTAGATTCGTCCCCTTCAATGCTGGTCGTCAAATAGAAAGGATTCTTAAGATTAGACAGTAGGGGTGCAATAAAGGCAAAGTCGGAAAAAGAAATTTTACCGTCAATCTCTGTTATTCCATGATGTGCTCGCAATAAATCAAGTGGCTTCTTTCCCAATGGCTTTTTGATAAGAATTTTATCTATTTTGAGCTGGGTATTAGGGAGGGTTAATGCAATTTCACTGAGTTGAAATTGGTTGAGAGTAGCTATAAAATTAGCGTGTAAGTCTTTTAAAGTAAGCCCTGAAGCTTCTGTGAAAGACAATTCTTTTATGTGAGTGGAAATAGATTCTTTCTCATTAAGATGAAAGAATAGGTGAGTATTAAAGTTGTTGATATTCAAATGGTTAATGTCGAGTTTGTGAAGTGTTTTGTCTTTGGGCATAAACCATTTGTCGAATTGTAAAGAACTGTTACGAATGATGAGAGAACCTATCGTAAGGTCTATAGGTGGCTTTGCCTTGTTATCATCTTTTGACTTAAAGGCGTCAATAAGAAATTGACAGTTTAAGTCAGAAGTAGGAGTTCTTTGATATATATGAGCATGTAATCCAAAAAGTTGAGCGGCAGCAATATTAATATTTCCTTGGAGTAAATCTATTATGGAAAGTTGTACCGACAAACGGTTGGCTGACAGCATGGGCTGATGGCTTCTGTCAAGAATCTTAATATCATCAATGATAATTCTATTTAAAAAGCCTAAATCTATTCGGGAAATTTCAACTTTGGTCTTGAGTTCTTTTTCTATAGCATCGCTGGTAATATGTGCGATTTTATGTTGTATTACAGAGATATTCAGTAATACAACGCAGGCTATATAGATGGTAAGAAATGACCAAATAATGCCATTTATGATATGTACAAGCTTTTTCAGATGTATGTTGATAGTAATTTAGTAAGACAAAATTACACCATAAAAGCTGAATATTAAAATAAAAACATGTTTTATTTCTAATTACAGTTAAAAATGATTATATTTGCAGATGAATTTCAAGTATGGTTGTCAGAGAGAATATCTATATAGATAATGGCTTGTCTTTTTGAAAAATAATCAATAAAATATATTTTATAAAACAATGGTGAATGTCATAAAGTTACGAAAAGGCTTGAACATTAACCTTAAAGGAAATGCGGTAAAGGAAATTGTTTCTGTGGTTTTACCATCAGAAATTGGTTTTATTCCAACTGCTTTTGAAGGAGTCGTTCCTAAGGTTATTGTAAAAGAAGGTGATGTAGTAAAGGCTGGAGACACATTGTTCGTTAACAAAGCTTTTCCTGCAGTTAAGTTTTCTTCTCCTGTTAGTGGTAAAATTACGGCTATCGTACGAGGAGATAGAAGAAAAGTGCTTTGCGTAAAGGTTTTGGTTGATAGCGAACAGCAGTATGTGGATTTTGGTAAAAAAGATGTTTCTCAGTTGTCTGGGGATGAGGTAAAGAGCGCTTTGTTGGATGCAGGTTTGTTTGGGTATATTAATCAATTACCTTATGCAGTCTCAACAAATCCAAGCACACAGCCGAAAGCCATTTTTATTTCTGCATTACGTGATATGCCTTTGGCTTCTGATTTTGAAGTAGAGCTTGAAGGAAATGAGGACGCTTTTCAAGCAGGGTTGACTGCTTTGAGTAAGATTGCAAAAGTTTATTTGGGTTGTGGTACACAGCAAACTAACAAGGCTCTTGTTAATGCTCATGATGTTGTGACGACTGTTTTTGATGGTCCATGCCCGGTAGGTAATGTTGGAGTGCAGGTAAATAAGATAAATCCTATCAATAAGAACGAAATTGTTTGGACTGTAGATCCCGCTTCTGTCATCTTTTTTGGCCGTTTATTCTTGACCGGTAAAGTAGATTTACAGAAGGTTGTGGCTATCGCTGGTAGTGAAATCAATACCCCATGTTATGTCAAGACAATAGTAGGTGCACCTCTTTCTGATGTTTTGCAAAATCAACTAAAGCATACTGAGCATGTCAGACTTATTCATGGTAATCCTTTGACGGGATATAAAACAGATTTAACAGATTATATCGGTGGTCATACTTCTGAAGTGACAGCGATTCCTGAAGGAGATAATGTAGATGAAATGTTGGGATGGATTCTTCCAAGATTTAATCAATTTTCTGCTTCTCGTAGTTACTTTACATGGTTGTTGGGTAAAAAGAAAGAGTATAATCTCGACGCTCGAATAAAAGGAGGTGAGCGCCACATGATAATGGGAGGCGAATACGATAAGGTTCTTCCTATGGATATATATGCGGAATATCTTATAAAAGCGATTATTTCTGGAAATATAGAGCGCCAAGAGCAATTGGGAATATATGAAATAAGTCCGGAGGATTTTGCTTTGGCTGAATTTGTGGATAGTTCAAAATTGCCTCTTCAAAAGATAGTTCGTGATGGCTTGAATATATTAAGAAAAGAAAACGCATAAAGAAATATGAGCTTAAGAAATTATCTCAATAACATTAAGCCAAACTTTCAACAAGGTGGTAAGTTGCACATGTTTGAAAGTATTTTTGATGGCTTTGAAACTTTCTTGTTTGTTCCGAATAAAACTTCTGCGGCTGGAGCAAATATACACGACTCTATAGATTCTAAACGAATCATGAGTATTGTCGTTATTTCGTTGTTACCGGCCTTGTTATTTGGCATGTATAATGTTGGGTATCAAAATTATATTGCGGCAGGAACATTTGCTTCGGCAAGTTTTATAGAAGTCTTTTGTTATGGCTTTTTAGCCGTGTTGCCAAAAGTTTTAGTAAGTTATATTGTGGGCTTAGGAATTGAATTTGCTTGGGCACAATGGAAACACGAAGAAATTCAGGAAGGCTATTTGGTTTCAGGAATTATTATACCTTTAATAGTCCCGGTTACAACTCCTTTATGGATGTTGGCATTAGCTTGTGCATTTGCTGTCATTTTCTGTAAGGAAATCTTTGGTGGTACGGGAATGAACATATTCAATGTGGCAGTTGGTGCAAGAATGTTCCTATTCTTTTCTTATTCTTCCAAGATGACCGGCGATACAATATGGGTTGCACAGAACTCTATTTTTGGTTTGGGAAATACTCTGCCTGATGGTTTTTCGATGGCAACTCCACTGAGCCAAATAAGTCAAAGCATTGTTCCACAAGGAAGTTTGTACGATATGATAGTTGGGTTTATCCCCGGTTCTATTGGCGAGACGTCTGTTATAGCGATTGGAATAGGTGCTATAATTTTGTTATGGACGGGCATAGCTTCTTGGAAGACGATGGGGAGCGTCTTTGTTGGAGGAATTGTTATGGCCCTTATATTCAGTTCTTTGGATATGACTTCCATTGCTTGGTATGAACATTTGGTTCTGGGTGGCTTCTGCTTTGGTGCCGTATTTATGGCAACAGACCCTGTAACATCTGCTCGTACAGAAATGGGTAAGTATATTTATGGATTTATGATTGGAGCGATGGCAATCATTGTAAGAGTTATGAATCCCGGATACCCTGAGGGTATGATGTTAGCAATATTCTTTGGTAATATGTTTGCGCCGCTGATAGACTATTGTGTTGTCAGCAGAAATATTGCCCGAAGAACTAATCGTATTAACAAATAGAGAGAAAATTAGGTTATGAAAACAAATTCAAATTCATATACTATTATCTATTCAGCGATATTGGTTGTTATCGTCGCTTTCCTATTGGCCTTTGTTTATACAGCTCTAAAGCCCATGCAAGATGCAAATGTTGCATTGGATCAGAAAAAACAAATTCTGAATTCTCTGAATCTTCGTAATTTATCGAATGAAGAAGCCGAGAAAACATATAATGAGTTTGTTAAAGAGCAACAGGATCAAGAACGAGTATATTACAAGTGTAGTATAAAAGGAAAGACCGTATATGTTTTTCCTCTTAAAGGTATGGGGCTTTGGGGAGGAATCTCCGGTTACGTAGCCATTGAGGGTTCAGATATGAATACGGTATATGGAGTCTATTTTAATCATGAAGGTGAAACAGCCGGTTTAGGTGCGGAGATTAAGGATAATCAGAAATGGCAGGAGCTATTTATTGGAAAGAAAGTTTTCAGTAAGTCTGGTGAAATAGTCCTTGGCGTAAAGAAAACCGTGAAGGTTCCTGAGAGCGAGGTTGACGCTGTCACCGGTGCGACTCTTACTTCAAATGGTGTAGATGAAATGCTAAAGGACGGGTTGTCAGCATATAATCTTAAAGCCTTGAAGTCAGAAGCTTCTTTAAAGTCTGAAAAGTAATTGAAATAATAAGAAAATTAATTATGGCATTATTTAGTAAACAAAATAAAGAGGTGTTCTGCAACCCCTTGAATTTGGATAATCCTATTATGGTTCAAGTTTTGGGTATATGCTCCGCCTTAGCAGTTACTTCCCAATTAAAGCCTGCTATTGTTATGGGATTGGCAGTAACTATAATTACCGCTTTCTCTAATGTGATAATTTCTGTTATCCGAAATACAATACCTAACCGTATTCGTATCATTGTTCAGTTGGTGGTGGTTGCTGCTTTGGTAACAATCGTAAGCCAAATATTGAAAGCTGTTGCTTATGACGTGAGTGTTCAGTTGTCTGTATACGTAGGTTTGATTATAACCAACTGTATTTTGATGGGACGCTTGGAGGCTTTTGCTATGACCAATAAACCTTGGCCCAGCTTTTTAGATGGTGTAGGAAATGGCTTAGGCTATGCAATGATTTTAGTGATTGTAGGTGCTGTTCGTGAACTGTTTGGCCGTGGTAGCTTGTTAGGATTTCAGTTGATTCCGCAGGGTGCGTATGATGCAGGTTATATGAATAATGGAATGATGACCATGTCAGCCATGGCTTTGATTCTTGTAGGCTGTGTGATTTGGGTTCATCGTGCTTTCTTCTATAAAGAAAAATAAACTATGGAACATTTAATAAATTTATTCTTCCGCTCCATTTTTGTAGATAATATGATCTTTGCATATTTCTTAGGAATGTGCTCTTATTTGGCTGTTTCTAAGAATGTAAAGACTTCCTTGGGGCTGGGACTTGCTGTTACTTTCGTGTTGTTGATAACAGTTCCTGTTGATTATATACTTCAAACAAAAGTGTTGGGACCGGATTGCTTAGTGCAAGGAGTGGATCTCTCTTATTTGAGCTTTATTCTCTTTATTGCTGTAATCGCAGGTATCACCCAATTGGTAGAAATGGTGGTTGAAAAATATTCACCTTCTCTTTATAGTGCTTTAGGTATTTTCTTACCATTGATTGCTGTAAACTGTGCTATTATGGGTGCGTCTCTCTTTATGCAGCAGCGTGTTTTGATGGATCCTTCAAGCAGTCAGGCGATTACCAGTTTGAGTGATAGCATTGTATATGCAGTTGGTTCCGGCATAGGATGGACGTTAGCGATAGTTTCCATGGGAGCCATTCGTGAAAAAATGGAATATTGTGACGTGCCTAAACCTCTGCAAGGTCTTGGCATTACCTTTATTACAGTAGGCCTCATGGCTATGGCTATGTTGTGTTTCAGTGGTTTAAAATTTTAGTAAGGAGGACGTATTCAAATGATGGAATTTATATCTATAAGCATAGGAGTATTCCTTATTATAATTATTCTCTTGGTTATCATTCTTCTGATAGCTAAGAAGTATTTGAGTCCGAGTGGCAACGTAACCATTGACATCAATGGTGAAAGTACATTGTCTGTGGAGCAAGGCTCCTCTTTGATGAGTACATTAAATGAGAATGGAATCTTTTTGCCATCTGCTTGTGGTGGTAAAGCCAGTTGCGGACAATGCAAGGTGCAAGTTTTAGAAGGGGGAGGAGAAATCCTCGACTCTGAACGTTCTCACTTTACACGCAAGCAAATTAAAGAACATTGGCGTTTAGGTTGCCAATGCAAAGTGAAAGGTGACCTGAAAATAAAGGTGCCCGAAAGTGTTATGGGCGTAAAAGAGTGGGAGTGTACCGTTATCTCTAATAAGAATGTCAGCTCATTCATCAAGGAATTTAAGGTGGCCCTTCCTCCCGGAGAACACATGGACTTCGTGCCGGGTTCGTATGCGCAGATAAAGATACCTGCTTATGACTGTATCGATTACAATGTCGATTTTGACAAAGAAGCTATCGGTAAAGATTATATCGGAACATGGGAAAGGTTCAATATCTTATCTTTGAAGGCACATAATCCCGAACCAACCGTTCGTGCCTATTCAATGGCTAACTATCCGGCAGAAGGCGATATTATAACATTGACGGTTCGCATTGCCAGCACCCCATTCCTGCCACGTCCGCAAATAGGATTCCAAGACGTTCCCACCGGTATAGGTTCTTCCTATATCTTTAGCTTGAAGCCCGGAGATAAAGTGATGATGAGTGGCCCTTATGGCGACTTCCATCCTAATTTCACTTCAGGAAAGGAAATGATTTGGATTGGTGGAGGTGCAGGTATGGCTCCTCTGCGTGCTCAAATCATGCACATGACAAAGACTTTGCACACGACTGATCGTGAAATGCATTTCTTCTATGGTGCCCGTGCTTTGGGTGAAGCGTTCTTCTTGGAAGATTTTTGGGCCTTGGAAAAAGAATATCCTAACTTTCACTTCCATTTATCGCTCGATAGCAAGGACCCAATAGCAGATGAACAAGGTGTAGCTTACTATCAAGGTTTTGCGGTGAATTGCATTCGCGATACCTATTTGAAAGACCATGAAGCTCCCGAGGATTGTGAGTACTATCTCTGTGGTCCTCCTATGCTTATCAAGACGGTTACAGACTATCTTTATAGTTTGGGTGTTGAGCAAGATGCGATTATGTATGATAATTTTGGATGATTTCGTAAGAAATCGATTGCCAAGACAATTTGTTTTTAAAGAAATTATTGCTTAATAAGTAAAGAAAGAAGGCTGATCAGATAATGATAAGTCTTCTTTCTTTTTATTTAAAGAAAGTGTTTCGTTTCCATGAAACAGCAACCTTTTTGAGATTATTCTTTATATCTACACTGATTTTATTTATCTTTGAACGCAAAATCGAAGCATAATGGAAAATATAAGAGCCATGCGCCGTAAGCGCCAACTGCTTTCCGGAGCAGAGAGTATTGAAATTCTTAATCAGGCAACATCAGGTGTTTTATCTTTAATAGGTGATGAGGGCTATCCGTATGGAGTTCCTATCAGCTACGTGTATTACGATGGCAAACTTTTTTTCCATTCCGCATTGGCTGGTCATAAAATAGATGCTATAAGAAATAATGCCAAGGCCTCATTTACGGTAATTGCTGCTGATGACGTTAAACCAAAAGAGTTTACTACTTATTTCAGGAGTGTAATCTGTTTTGGCAAGGTACATATCATAGAAGATGGTGATGAGAAAATGTGTACTTTACGCCTATTGTCCGAACGATATAGTCCAAACGATGAGGAAGGACTGAATGAAGAAATCCGCAAATCCTTCTCTCACATGTGCATGATATGTTTTGAGATAGAACACATGACGGGAAAAGAAGCCATAGAATTGGTACGACAGAAAAACTTACAGCGCAAAGAAAATGAATGATAACAGTTTCTCTTATATGTGTACGCAGCTTAGAGGAAGATGAATATTTAATTTAATCTTATACTATATAAGTACCACTGAAGATGCAGAGTGCGATAAATATGTACTATTTAAAGTTTAGCATGTTGGCTAATTGAAGAAAATGGTCATTCGACCAAATATCCAGTTACTTCGGATTGTGAACAAATGACAGAACTTCTGTTTTTACTTGATTAATGTCGGCTGTAGAGAGGCGCTCTTTTAGCTTCTCTATGAATGATTCTTTAGTAATGTTCTCTACGTTAAACTGTTATGCACGTTTGAGCAAGTGAGTGAAGTAGAGTGAGGTGTTGCGATGCATGTACCACCATAAAAGGCTGCTTTGAGCCGCTGAAAAGGCTGTTATGAGCGGGTAAAAGCTATGCTTTGGCGAGCCCATTTGGCATGTTTGGGAAGCGCATAACTAAAGACTGTGCTTTTGCTTTCTATTAATTAGTTTGTCAGCCCCTTGTTTTACGCTATTTTATAGTGGTTTTCAGCCTTTCTTGGTAGCAAATACTACGAGCTTTATAGGGATTTGTTAGCAGGTTGACCAATATTTTGTAAAATCAAGTTTATTTAGATATAATAATTTGAATAAACCATTTTTTTTATATAATTTAGCAGCTTGAAAACGTGCAAAACGCCTTAAATCGAAAGGAAATGTGTTTAAAATGAATTTCCTTTTATTGCAGGCGAGCAAAAAACAAATAAAAAAGAAACTGTTAAATGGACGAAAATCAGACAATTGATCAGGATCGTATCTTGAAGATAAACATTGAAGAAGAAATGAAATCTTCATACATAGATTATTCTATGTCGGTAATTGTAGCCCGTGCGCTTCCTGATGTGCGTGATGGATTTAAACCTGTTCATCGACGCATTCTTTATGGTATGCTTGGTATTGGTAACACAAGTACAAGCCCATATAAGAAATGTGCCCGTGTAGTTGGAGAAGTGCTTGGTAAGTATCACCCCCACGGTGACAGCTCGGTGTACGGTGCCCTTGTTCGTATGGGCCAAGAGTGGAATATGCGTTACAAGCTGGTAGACGGTCAGGGTAACTTCGGTTCTGTAGACGGAGACTCTCCTGCGGCCATGCGTTATACCGAATGTCGTTTGTCTAAGATGGGCGAGCATGTAATGGATGACCTCGAAAAGGACACCGTTGACATGACAAATAACTTCGACGATACCCTGCAAGAGCCTACCGTTATGCCAACGAGAATTCCTAACTTGTTGGTAAATGGAGGTAATGGTATTGCCGTGGGTATGGCCACCAATATGCCTACGCACAATTTAGGAGAGGTGATCGATAGTTGCTGTGCCTATATCGATAATCCCGATATTGACACGGAAGGTCTTATGCAGTATCTTCCGGCTCCTGATTTCCCGACCGGTGCGACCATCTATGGCCTACAGGGCGTGAAAGACGCTTATGAAACCGGTCGCGGACGTATTATCATCAGGGCCACTGCCGATATTGAAAGTGGCGAGGATCATGATAAGATTGTCATAACAGAAATTCCTTATGGCGTCAATAAGCAGCAGTTGATAGAGTATATCGCTGACCTTGTGAAAGAGGGCAAGCTCGATGGTATTTCAAATGCCAATGACGAGTCAGGCCGTCAAGGTATGCGTATCGTTATCGATGTGAAGCGCGACGCGAATGCCAACGTTGTTTTGAACAAGCTCTTTAAGATGACTGCGTTACAGAGTTCATTCTCAGTAAACTGCATAGCGCTGGTGAAAGGTCGTCCACGTTTGCTGAGCTTGAAGGAATGTATCAAGTATTTCGTTGAGCACCGTCATGAAGTTACCATTCGTCGCACGCAGTATGACTTGAAGAAAGCGCAGGAGCGTGCCCATATTCTGGAAGGTTTGATTATCGCATGTGACAACATTGACGAAGTAGTACATATCATTCGCAACAGTAAGACGCCTTCAGAGGCTCAGGCTAATTTGGAGAAACGCTTTAATTTGGACGAGCTTCAGAGCAAGGCTATTGTTGATATGCGTCTGAGTCAGTTGACCGGCCTGCGCATGGATCAACTCCATACAGAGTATGAGGAGTTGGAGCGTCAGATAGAATATTTTAACCAAATATTGAGCGATCCGGAGCTTTGCAAGAAGGTTATGAAAGACGATCTCTTGGAAGTAAAGGAGAAGTATGGAGACGAGCGTCGCACCAAGATTAAGCCCTATGACCATGAGTTTAATCCGGAAGACTTCTATCCTAACGATCCCGTTGTAATTACGGTTAGCCACATGGGCTACATCAAGCGCACTCCTCTTTCTGAATTCAGGGAGCAGGCTCGTGGAGGTGTGGGCAGCAAGGGCGCCCGTCATCGTGAACAAGACTTTACAGAGTTTATTTATCCGGCTACGATGCACCAAACCATGTTGTTCTTCACCAAGAAGGGAAGATGTTATTGGTTGAAGTGTTATGAGATACCTGAAGGAGGCAAGGACTCTAAGGGAAGAGCCATTCAGAATATGCTCAATATTGAGTCAGACGATGCCATCAATGCCATCTTGCGCTTGAAGGGCTTGAATGACGAGGAATTTATCAATTCACATTACGTGGTATTCGCCACTAAGAACGGTACCGTAAAGAAAACCAGCCTTGAGGCTTACTCTCGTCCTCGCACAAACGGCGTTATTGCTATCAACATAGCCGAGGGTGATGAGGTGGTTGACGTACGCCTGACCAATGGTAATAACGAATTGATTATCGCCAATAAGAATGGACGTGCTGTTCGTTTTGATGAGAATACAATCCGTACCATGGGTAGAACCGCTACCGGCGTACGTGGTATGAGATTGGATGACGACAACGACCAAGTTGTTGGTATGGTTGTAATCAACAATCCTGAGGAGGAAACTGTAATGGTTGTCAGCGAGAATGGTTATGGTAAGCGTTCACAAGTAGAGGATTACCGAGTGACCAACCGTGGCGGTAAGGGTGTGAAAACCCTGAATATTACCGATAAGACCGGATTGTTGGTTGCTATCAAGAATGTGACTGACGAGAACGACTTGATGATTATTAATAAGAGTGGCATTGTCATTAGACTTGCTGTTTCTGATTGTCGTGTGATGGGCCGTGCTACACAAGGCGTGAAACTCATCAATCTTGAAAAGAAAAATGATGTGATAGCAAGTGTTTGCAAAGTAATGTGCTCTGAATTGGAGGCTTCGGTCGAAGAAGAGAGCCGTTCTAAGTGGGCACGTAAAAATGAAGAAATTCAAAAAGATATGGACTCGTCTGTAACTTTACAAAGTGAATTACCGTCTAACCCAATAGAAATTGATGAAACAGAAGGTGAGCAGAATGACACCGCTTCTGATCAAGAATCAAATTAATATTGAAATAATCAACCTTTTAAACAATTCAATTATGAAAAAATTGATGATTGCTGCCATGATGTTACTAGGTACATCAGCAGCATTTGCTGGCGACAGCGAACCACTGAAGGCTATTCTGAAGTCAAAGACTTATGAGGAGGCACAAAATTTGGTTAAATCAAGTCTCAACCAGTTAGCTAACGCAGAGGAGAAAGCCAAAGCTTACAATAAATTGGTGGATCTTGCTATGGACAAGGTGAGCAAGGAGCAGTCCATCATCACTTCCAATCAAATGGCTGCACAGTTCGGGCAGGGCAAGCAGCAGGCTTTTGACACGCTTGGCTTTTACAATGCGGTTATGAATGCCATGGAGAGTGCTATGGCTTGTAACGAGTTTGACCAGCAGCCTAACGCAAAAGGTAAGGTTAAGCCAAGATTCCAAAAGTCAAATGCTGACAGACTTTGGGGCCTCAGAACGCATCTGATCAATGGTGGTCAGCAGGCAGGAAACGCTGAGAATACTGCCTTGGCTTATAAAAACTACTCTCTGTATGTAGATACATCTACTCATCCTTTGTTCAGTGGCATTGACAAGACCAAGGCTCCTGATCAGTATTTGGGTGAGGTTGCACGTGTTGCGGCTGTTTTCGCTTTCCAAAATAAGCAGGTTGAAAATGCCAACAAGTATGTTGACATCGCAATGAAGGATACCGCTGTTTATAAGGATGCGTTGAACTTGAAGTTATACATCATGCAGCAAGGTCTGAAGACCAAGGAAGATTCTGTCAACTATGTTAATAAGTTGAAGGATTTGTACATGCAAGATAGCAAGAACGATCAAATCTTCGCCACTTTGGCCAGCATGTATGGAAGTCTTAAGATGAATGCGGAGCAGGATCAGATTATCAAGGACAAATTGACCAAGGAGCCTAACAACTTCTCTGCTTGGGCTTTGAAGGGTCAAAACGAAATGAACGCCGGTAAGACCGAGGAGGCTATAGCCAGCTTCAAGAAGGCTTCCGCTATTGATGACAAGAATGTTATCATTCTGACTTATCTTGGCTTCTGCCTGAACTCTAAGGCCGCCAATCTTAACGTAGCTTCTGAGCAGAAGGCTTTGTATCAGGAGTCTATGGGAATATTGGAAAAAGCTAAGTCATTGGATCCTAACCGTGATAAGGCTAACTGGAGTTATCCTTTGTATCAGTGCTATTACACAATTTATGGCGCTAATGATGCAAGAACAAAGGAAATGGAAACTCTTAACAAGTAATACTTTTAAAAGCAAAGGCAGCAGTCATGTGGTTGCTGCCTTTGTCTTTTCTGAAAAGCCATCGCAGACAGAAAAGTCTGTGTGGCTCTACAATCACATGATAAGAAGAGAGAAATTGAGGAACACGTAAGGCGAAAGGTTTTAGACACTCACAATGCGAAATAATATGAAGAAAATATTTTTGTTATCATTGTTTTTTTGTACTTGCTTTTTAGGCTTTTCTCAAAAGAAAGATATTTCATTAGCTCATAGTTATATAAAGTCCGGGAAGAATCTTCAGAAGGCAGAAGAGCTAATGCAAAATCTTTTAAACGATTCGACCAATAGGACTAATGAGAAAATTTGGTTGACTCTTTATGAGACTGTTTTGAAACAATATGAAATAGAAAACGAAAAATTGTATCTGAAACAGAAGTATGATACGGTTTCTTTGTATTTGCAAACAAAAAAGATGTTTGCGATATTGGAGCGTCTTGACTCTGTGGATGCGCTGCCTGATAAAAAGGGTAGGGTTAAGTTGGATTTTCGTAAGAAGCACGCAGAGGTGTTGCATGACTTCCGCCCCAATCTTTATAGTGGAGGAATTTATTTCGTGCGAAAGCAAAATTACGAATTGGCCTATCAGTTTTTTGATGAATATATTAACTGTGCAACAATCCCATTGTTTTCCTCTTATCATTATTTGGAAAAGGATAAGACTCTTCCATCGGCAGCCTATTGGGCGGTTTATTGTGGATATAAATTGAGGGATCCGAAGGCTACGTTGCACCATTCTTATATAGCGTTGAAAGACTCGTCAAATTACTGTCTCATGCTCCAGTATTTGGCAGAGACTTATTACATGGAGAATGACACGGTTCGTTACTTTAAAACGATAGAAGAGGGATTTAAGAAATATCCGACTTTCCCTTATTTCTTTCCGCGATTGATAGAATATTATTCTACGAGGTCAGAGCATGATAAGGCTTTGAGAATATGTGACGAGGCCTTGGCTGTTGATAGTTTGAATCAGAATTTTCTTTTTGCGCAAAGCACGCTTCTGCTGAATACCTCGCAATATGATAAATGTTTGGATGTATGTAATAGGTTTATTGCATTAAACGATAGTTTCCCCGATGTTTATCTGAATGCAGGTTTGGCTTATTATAATCAAGCGGTAGAAATAGATAAGAATTATAAAATTGCCCGGAGGCAGCATGGCAAGGTGATGCAACTTTATAAGAATGCGCTTCGGTATTTTGAGAAATATCGCATTTTGGCACCCGAACAGAAAAATAAGTGGGCATTGCCCTTATATACTATATACTTGAATTTAAATATGGGAAAGGAATTTGACACGATAGATCAGATTCTCCGTAATATGGAAAAATAATTTGTACGAATATGGTCGATATACAAGAAATAATTAATAAGCTCGGAATTACTCCGAATCGGATGCAGCAGGAAGTCTATGAAAGTTTTAAGCGCTCCGGAACAAATAATCTCATTATTCTTTCGCCGACAGGCACGGGTAAGACTTTGGCTTATCTTTTGCCGATAGTTCAACAGCTTGACGTGACGAGTAACGAGGTACAATGTATCGTTGTAGTTCCGGGACGAGAGTTGGCGCTTCAGTCTTCTAAGGTCGTTTCCCAAATGGGAGCCGGAATCAGAGCGTGTGCATGCTATGGTGGTCGGCCGACAATGGACGAGCACAGAGTATTGCGTCAAAAGCAACCGGTAATCGTTTTTGGAACTCCGGGACGTCTTAATGATCATATTACAAAGGGCAATATTTTAACCGAGCATGTACGTTTTATCGTTTTGGATGAATACGATAAGTGCTTGGAAATGGGATTCAGGGATGAAATGAAGGAACTGTTGTCTCGACTTCCTCATGTGGCTCATCATGTTCTTCTCTCCGCTACTCGTTGTCAGGATTTTGATACACAAGCTTCTTTAGCTGATTATAAGCAATTGGACTATCTTCCTAAAGAGGGAGGTATATCTTCAAGAATAAAACTTTACCAAGTAAATAGTCCTGAAAAGGACAAATTGGATAGTCTTGTGCGACTGTTATTGCATGTGGGAAATCAGAGTAGTATTGTCTTTTTGAATTATCGGGAATCGGTAGAGAGAACAGCAAACTATTTGCGGTCTTTGGGTTTTAAGCCGACTGTTTATCATGGAGGATTGGAGCAACCCGTGCGAGAAGAAGCTATTTATAAGATTATGAATGGCAGTTCAAATATCCTTGTGAGTACAGATTTGGGTTCAAGAGGACTCGATATTCCTGATGTCGAGAATATTATCAATTATCATATTCCGGAAACCTATGAGGCTTTTGTTCATCGTGTAGGCCGTACGGGTAGATGGCAAGCAGAGGGAAAGGCCTTTATGATACTTGGTCCGGAAGAGGCTATGCCGGAATATGCTAATGTAGAAATCAATCGTTTTGAATTTCCCGAGGGATTACAAGCGGAGAATTTTAAAATAGAAAATCTTGAAATTCCATTACCCAAAATGACTACCTTATATATAGGTAAGGGTAAAAAGAGCAAAATCAGTAAGGGTGATGTGCTGGGATTTCTGTGCAAGCAATGTGGCTTGGTAACAAACGAGATCGGTAGAATAGACGTTTATGACTATTATTCTTTAGTTGCAGTGCAAGCTCAAGTGGTTGAAAAGGTCTTGAAAATGGCTGTGGGACAGAAAATAAAAGGAGTAAAGACCGTTGTTGAGAAGAAATAATTATTTTCATAGTGATTTTTCTTTGTAGTATCAAAATAGTTGTTTATCTTTGATGCGTAGGACGAGAAAAATATATTTAGTGGAATAATATTTACCTTAATTCTCATAGATTGTAAAAGCAACAAATGTTATTTGTGAGTCTGTAATTGTAGCAAAAAGTCATTAGATTTATAATATTTGTGTATTTTTGCTCAATTATTTGCCAAAATCAAATAATTTAAGTACTTTCGCAGTGTAATAGATTTGCTTATTTTATTATCTAATATTTAAAACTTATACCAAATGAAGAAGTACAACTTTAATGCAGGTCCTTCAATGCTTCCCCGCGAAGTTATTGAGAATACAGCTAAACAGATTTTGGATTTTAATGGTTCCGGGCTGTCTTTGATGGAGATTAGTCATCGTGCTAAAGATTTTCAACCTGTTTTAGATGAGTGTGTAGCTCTGTTTAAGGAACTCTTGCAGATTCCTGATGGATATTCTGTAATATTCTTAGGTGGCGGTGCTTCCCTCCAGTTTATGCAGATTCCGGCAAACTTCTTAATTAAGAAAGCTGCTTATGTAAATACCGGTACTTGGGCAAAAAAGGCCCTTAAGGAGGCTAAAATGTTTGGTGAAGTAATAGAGGTAGCTTCTTCCGCGGATTCTAATTATACTTATTTTCCTATTGGTTATGAGGCAAATGTCCCGGCGGATGTGGATTATTTGCATATTACCACCAATAATACGATATATGGTACAGAAATAACAAAAGATCCGGAAGTGGCAGTTCCAATGATAGCAGACATGAGTTCTGATATTATGAGCCGTCCTGTTGATGTCTCTAAATACACGGCTATTTATGCCGGTGCTCAAAAGAATATTGCTATGGCGGGTGTTACTGTGGTAATATTGAAAGATGATATGCTTGGTAAAGCGCCAAGAACATTGCCTACAATGATCGATTATCGTACGCATGTAGAAAAGGGTTCTATGTTCAATACACCTCCGGTTGTGCCTATTTATTCTATGATGGAAAATCTTAGATGGCTCAAGAAAAACGGTGGAGTAGAGGCTGCGGCCCGTCGTGCTCAAGAACGTGCCGATTTGTTATACGGTGAAATTGACCGGAATAAGTTATTCAAAGGTACTGTAGATGAGAAATCACGGTCACTTATGAATATCTGCTTTGTGATGGCGGATGAGTACAAGGAATTGGAAAAGCCATTCTTGGATTTCGCCACAGAACGTGGTATGGTTGGAATTAAAGGCCATAGAAGCGTAGGTGGATTCCGTGCATCTTGCTATAATGCGCAGACAATAGAAGGTGTTAATGCTTTGATAGCAAGCATGAAAGAGTTTGAAGCTCAGTATTAATATTATAATTAGGTAATTATGAAAATATTGATAGCGACAGAAAAGCCTTTTGCATCATCCGCTGTTGCATGTATGTGTACAGAGATAGAAAAGGGAGGTCATGAATTGGTTCTGCTGGAAAAATATACAGATAAAGCTCAATTATTAGCTGCTGTTGCAGGCGTGGAGGCTTTGATTATCCGTTCTGACAAAGTTGATGCGGAAGTTTTTGAGGCAGCAAAGAAGCTTAAAATAGTAGTTCGTGCCGGTGCTGGATACGATAATGTAGATTTGGAAGCAGCAACGGCTCATAATGTTGTGGTTGAGAACACTCCGGGACAGAACGCTAATGCAGTTGCAGAGCTTGTTTTGGGATTGTTGGTCTATGCTGTTCGTAATTTCTATAACGGTAAATCGGGCACAGAGTTACAAGGAAAGAAATTAGGACTCTTAGCTTTTGGTAATGTGGGACGTAATGTCGCACGGATTGCTAAGGGCTTCGGCATGGATGTTTATGCCTACGATGCTTATTGCCCGGCTACGATTATAGAGGAAGCTGGTGTGCATGCTGTTGCAAAACAAGAGGAATTGTTCGAGGTATGTGATATTGTATCATTACATATCCCCGCTACTCCCGAAACGAAAAATAGCATAAATTATGCTATGGTTGACAAGATGAAGAAAGGTGGTATTCTTATTAATACAGCCCGTAAAGAGATTATCAATGAGCAGGAACTCTTGAAGTTGCTTGCTGATCGTGATGATTTGAAATTCATCACAGACATTAAGCCTGACGCAGACGCAGATTTTGCTGCTTTTGAAGGACGCTATTTTACGACACCCAAGAAGATGGGAGCCCAGACTGCGGAGGCCAATCTTAATGCGGGTGTTGCCGCTGCTCGTCAGATAAATGCCTTCTTTGCGGAAGGTTGCACAAAATATCAAGTAAATAAATAACTTAAACTCCCTGCCTAAATTATAGGTTTAGGCAGGGAGTTTTATTTTTAATCATTCTTTTGATTATCATATTTTTTCCTTATAAAAATCTTACCTATGGCAACTATTAAACCTTTTAAAGGAATTCGTCCACCTAAGCAGTTTGTTGAAGATGTTCAAAGCCGCCCATACGACGTTTTGGATTCAGAGGAGGCACGCATGGAAGCTGGTGATAATGAGAAAAGTCTTTATCATATAATTAAGCCGGAAATTAATTTTCCTATGGGAACTTCAGAATATGATTCGCGTGTCTATGAAAGTGCGGCAGAGCAATTTAAGAAGTTTCAGGAGAAAGGATGGCTTGTGCAAGATACGAATGATTGTTATTATTTATATGCCCAAACGATGAATGGTAAAACCCAATATGGTTTGGTTGTTGGGGCTTTCGTTAATGATTATCTAACGGGAGTTATAAAAAAACATGAGTTGACGCGTCGAGATAAGGAAGAAGATCGTATGAAGCATGTTAGGGTAAATAATGCTAATATGGAGCCGGTTTTCTTTGCTTATCCTGATAATCAGGTGCTTGATGAGCTGATAAAGCGTTACGCTGCATTGCCACCTGAATATAGCTTTGTGGCAAAAGAGGATGGATTTGGTCATCAATTTTGGATTATTGATAACGAAGCTGATATACAGTGTATCACTTCAGAATTTAAAGCCATGCCTTCTTTGTATATTGCTGATGGCCATCATCGCTCGGCTGCCGCTGCTTTAGTTGGCGCTGAGAAGGCAAAACAGAATCCTAATCACACGGGTACAGAAGAGTATAACTATTTTATGGCTGTTTGTTTTCAGGCCAGTCAGTTGACAATATTAGACTATAACCGTGTTGTAAAGGATTTGAATGGCTTGTCATCAGAGGAGTTCTTAGCCAAATTGAGTGAGAATTTCGATGTTAAAGATCAAGGGACAGAAGCATATAGGCCTCAACATTTACATGAATTTTCGCTTTATTTGGATGGTCATTGGTATAGCCTGACCGCGCATGCAGGTACTTTTGATGATTCAGATCCTATCGGTGTGCTTGATGTGGATATATCATCACGCCTTATTTTAGATCATATTTTGGGTATCAAAGACTTGCGAAGTGATAAGCGAATTGATTTTGTAGGTGGTTTGCGTGGGCTTGAGGAGTTGAAACGTCGTGTAGATAGTGGTGAAATGCGCATGGCTTTAGCGCTTTATCCGGTAACGATGAATCAGATTATGAGTATAGCTGATAGTGGGAAAATTATGCCTCCTAAGGCTACTTGGTTTGAGCCAAAGCTCAGAAGTGGCTTAGTTATTCACAAATTAGATTAAATGGAAGACGAATATAAGACAATTCCAAATAATGAAATAGGCGAGGGATTTTATACTGAGAGCAAAAGTAAATTCCTCGCCTTTGCTCATCATGTAGAGAATACAGATGAGATAAAAAGTATAGTGAGCGAGTATAAAAAGCGTTTTTATGACGCTCGACACGTGTGTTATGCCTATATGCTTGGGGCGGCACGTGAAAACTTCAGGGCCAATGACGATGGGGAACCCAGTAGTACAGCAGGAAAACCTATATTAGGTCAGATAAACAGCAATGAACTGACCAACATTTTAATCGTAGTTGTTAGATACTATGGCGGAGTAAATTTAGGAACCAGCAGATTGATAGTTGCCTATCGTACAGCCGCCGCATTGGCTTTGGAAAATGTATCCGTTGAGAAAAGGTTGGTGGAAGAAACCTTTACGGTTGCCTTTTCTTACGAGCAGACGAAAGATGTGATGAAAATAATAAAGGAGTTAAGCCCCAAAATCGTAGAGCAAACTTTTGATACAGAGTGCTCAATGACATTATCTATCAGAAAGAGCGAGGCTGCTTTGTTAGAAGCTAAGATAAAGAAATTATTATAAAAATAATTTTGTCGTTTCGTCAAATATTCATACTTTTGCAATGAAGAAACTAAGGCAAGCCTATTCTATTAAGGTAAGAAAGTAATTGTTTTAGTTGAATATGGAAGATTGGCAGAGTGACCGAATGCGCTGGACTCGAAATCCGGTATACCCCTTTCGGGTATCGGGGGTTTGAATCCCTCATCTTCCGCTAAGAATATGGGTGTCGATTAAAGTTTATTGGTGCCTTACGTAACTAAAGAAGTCGTTGTAGATAAGATTTACAACGACTTCTTTAGTTTTTTATTATAACTAATCCGCTTAGGAGGATATGGAATTTTTAAAAGGTTTTTGAGTCCCCTTGCTCGTATTTACTTTAAGTTTAGGGAAGGCAAAACCGCTTATCCTTTTTGGCGGTTGATGATGTATATTCCAGTAGCAGCTAACATGCCGGCTACAGCGTACTTCCAATAAAAAGGCTCTTTCAGGCAAAGGCAGGAAGTAACCGCACCGATGATAGGGATAAGCGAGTTATAAATAGCAACCTTGCCCACCGGATTACAAGTAAGTAATTTGTTGTAAAGAGTAAATCCCAACGTGCTGATGCAGATGAGGAGGAAAAGATACAAGCTACCTGCGTATGTGATTTGAGGAAGTATACCGCCTATCAATATTCCCGGGATAACCAGCAATAGGCCCCCTATGGCCAAACTTAGCCCGGTGCCCACAAAGACATCGATACGTTGGCCCAGCCCTCTTGTCATTAATGAGGCCACGGCTCCGCAAAGCGCATTAAGGATAATCATACCGTCTCCCAGCCAAGTGAAGCGTCCGCTTTCCACCGTTCCCAAATTCAGCGATAAGATACCGGCAAAGCCGACTACGCAACCTATCAGTTTGTTGATAGTCATCTTGTCGCTTTTAAAGAAGAGGCAAGCCATGATGACTACAGAAAAGACACTCAGTGAGTTGAGGATAGCGGCACGAGACCCGGCACTATGAGATAATCCGAAATAGAAAAAAGCGTAATGGAGCGTCGTATTAGCAAGGCAGAATAGGAGAATATACCACCAACTACCGCTCTTTTTGAAATGAAAATCCCTACCAGCCGCTTTGGCAACAAGCAGAATAATAGCTCCTGATAGACTGAATCTTATTCCTGCAAACAAGAGCTTACTACCTGTCATATCAGTAGTTATGCCAAATTCGTTATAGCCTAACTTAATCAAAGGGTAGGCCCATCCCCATGCGATTGCAGCCAGCAAAGCAAATAGGGAAACGAATACGGGACGTTGAAAAATACTTATATTGCTTTTCTGAAGTTTTGTTTCTTCCATATATTGGGTGACCTCTGTTCCAATCTTAGCCTTCAAATGATTTAAATACCTAATTCCACTTCCTTTCCAAAAGGCGCCAATGACAGTTTTGCCATCTTGAAATGTTGCTTTCCGAAGGGTATGCCAATGATGGAGATATAGAGCAAAATGCCAAAGAATATGTGGCAAATCCATGCCCAAAGTCCACCGAAAATGATCCAAAGAATATTCAAAGGAATAGCTACACATCCATTGGGGCCTTCTGTTTCCTTTACTGTGGAGCCAAATGGCCATAGGCATAGCAGGCCTATTTTGAAAGTCTGTAGCGCTACGGGTATGCCTATGATGGTACAAAACAGAACAAGACTTCCCGTAAAATATCCCAAGGCAGCTTCCAAACCACCGAAGAGCCACCAAATGATGTTTCCTATAATTTTCATGTTTGCTGTGTTAGTTAAATTATATATGTGCAAAGTTACGATTATGAAGCCCCTTTGCGTGCTTTTACACAAAAGTAATGCTTATATTTGGTTATGTCAAAAAAAATGACGAATTTTGGATAAAGAAAGTCGTTTTCTTATCTTTCTGAACTGTAGAAATAAGAAAACTCTATGTAAAACATTATAAAAGAAGTATGGGAAAAGAAGAATTTATGCGTCGTGCCATTCAGCTTTCAGAAGAGAGTGTCAGCACCGGCGGAGGACCATTTGGGGCCGTTATCGTGAAAGATGGAGAGATTATAGCCGAGGCTTCTAACAGTGTGACGATAAGCCAAGACCCCACTGCTCATGCGGAAGTGAATGCCATTCGTAAAGCTACGAGCCGTTTGGGAAGTTTTGATCTTGCCGGATGCGACATTTATACGTCATGCGAACCTTGTCCGATGTGTCTTGGTGCCATTTATTGGGCCCATCTTGACCATATTTATTACGCCAATGACCGCCGCGACGCAGCTTCTATCGGTTTTGATGATGATTTTATTTATAAGGAATTAGAGCGCAAACCATCGGAGCGCAGCAAGCTGATGCGGATTTTATTACCTGAAGAAGGCAAGAAGGCTTTTCGTATGTGGAAGTTAAAAGCGGATAAAACAGAGTATTGACTTTTTATCTTTTAATTTTCATCGTTTTATTTTTTATCAACTCATTACGGTCCATTGCCAACAAGCAGTGCCATTTTTGAGATGTGCGCATAGGTGTTTATGAGACGGATAATCCCTATTTTGAGCATTACAGGTTCTGACGGCAGTGGTGGGGCAGGTATCCAAGCCGACGTCAAGACGATAGCCGATATGGGTGGTTATCCCGTAACTGCCTTGACTGCCATTACCGTACAGAACAGCAAATCGTTGGCGGATATTCAGTATTTGCCAACTGATTGGGTTGTGAAACAAGTGCGTGCTATCATTGATGATTTGCATCCAACTGTGGCAAAGATAGGACTTGTCGGCAGTGGGCCTACGGTGGAGCGTTTACGTCATGAAGTGATTGGCTGTCGCCACATCGTCCTTGACCCGGGACTCATCAGTTCTTCGGGTAAGCGGATGGCAGATGATGCAACGCTTGCAGCCTTTGTCGATATTCTGCTTCCCGAATCTTCATTGCTCATGCTAAAGTGTAATGAAGCTGAGTTGATACTTCATACCACTATCTTGTCGGATGATGACATGCTTGGTGCTGCCCGTCGCTTTTGTGAAATGGGGGCCAAGTGGGTATTGTTGCGTGGAGGCAGTCATATTGAAGGGCAATTAACAGCCCTGCTTTACAGCGAGAATTATAGTCGTTTTTTCACTTCATACAATACTGAAGGATGGCGTAAACATGGAGTGGGGGGCGCCTTGTCAGCTGCCATTGCCACCCGTTTGGGTATGGGCGATGACATGCTGTCGGCCATTCGCAAAGCCCATGAGTATATCCATAGCCAAGTTGTCTATTCGGTAGCCGCTGAAACAAAGAGTTTTCGACCATCCGATTTGTATAATGAGTTTCTCTCTCATTTGGCTGCCAATTATCAGACGGCTCATGATGTGAAGTTTTACGCAGACAAACTTTGTATTACTTCACGCTATTTAAGCCTGATAACTGACAAGGTGGTGTCGAAATCTCCTAAGCAGGTCATTGACGATTATGTGATGAATCAGGCCAAAGTGTTGCTCGAATCATCGCGAATGACCATTCAGGAAGTGGCCGGTAAGTTGGGGTTTTCGTCGCAAGCCATGTTTTGTCGCTACTTCAAACATTATGAGGGGCGTACTCCCACGGAGTTCAGGGGGCAATTCTAAGTGCTTGCTCATGGCCGAAAGTTATGTTTGATGATATGAACTTACGGCATATTTTAGTCCAATTCTTATTATTATAGGTATATTTTTTTACAGAATAGGAAGCATATCTTTCCTATTTTGATAATTCTGTGGACCTTTGTCTGTATAGAATTATCAAATAAAAAAATATGGAAGACAGAACATTACTTAACCGTCAGTTGGCTCAAATGCTCAAAGGCGGTGTTATCATGGACGTTACAACCCCTGAACAAGCTAAGATAGCAGAGGCTGCGGGAGCTTGTGCAGTAATGGCATTAGAGCGTATCCCGGCTGATATACGTGCGGCGGGAGGTGTCAGTCGCATGAGCGATCCCAAGATGATACGGGGTATTCAGGAAGCCGTTACGATTCCCGTCATGGCTAAGTGTCGCATAGGTCATTTTGCGGAGGCACAGATTCTTGAGGCCATTGAGATTGATTATATTGATGAGAGTGAGGTTCTTTCACCGGCTGATGACGTTTATCATATTGACAAGCGTCAATTTAAAGTGCCTTTCGTGTGTGGAGCCAAGGACTTGGGCGAGGCGTTGCGCCGTATCAATGAGGGGGCGACGATGATTCGTACCAAGGGAGAGCCCGGCACGGGAGATATTATTCAGGCTGTGCGTCACATGCGTATGATGCAGAGCGAGATACGTCGCTTGGCGTCGCTTACCAACGATGAGCTCTATGAGGCAGCCAAACAGTTACGTGTGCCTTATGAACTGGTTAAATATGTGCACGAGAATGGTAAACTGCCCGTTGTGAATTTTGCGGCCGGAGGCGTTGCTACACCGGCAGACGCGGCGCTGATGATGCAGTTGGGAGCTGAGGGAGTATTCGTTGGAAGTGGAATCTTTAAGAGCGGCAATCCCGAAAAGCGTGCGCAAGCTATCGTAAAAGCAGTTACCAACTATCAGAATCCTAAAATATTGGCGGAACTGAGCGAGGACCTCGGTGATGCAATGGTGGGTATCAATGAGAGTGAGATACAATTATTGATGGCAGAAAGAGGTAAGTAATGCGCATAGCGATATTAGCATTGCAGGGGGCATTTGCCGAGCATAGGCAAATGCTCTCCGATATTGGAGTGGAGGCTTTTTTAGTGCGGAATGCCGCGGATTGGAACCAACCCAAGGACGGTTTGATTATTCCGGGCGGTGAGAGCACGGCCATAATGCGTGTGGCTGCCGATGCGGGCTTGGACGTATTGCTTCGTGAGGCAATCAAGGCGGGACTTCCGGTATTCGGAACTTGCGCAGGCCTTATCATGCTCGACCATGATCATCTTGGCACAATGAATATCAAAGTGAGGCGCAATGCTTATGGCCGTCAGCTGGGAAGTTTCCGTGTTGAAGGGCATTTTGAGGGCATAGGCGATATTCCGATGACTTTTATTCGTGCACCTTATATAGAGGAAGTCGGCCATGGGGTAGAGGTCTTGTCGGTCATTGATAATCATATCGTAGCGGCTCGACAAGGCAAGCAGATGGTGACGGCTTTCCATCCGGAATTAGACGAGAGCACGTCTGCTCACGAGTTGTTCATTGAAATGTGTCGGGAATAGGCCCGCTGATAGGCTCATTATTTTGTAGTTCTTAATGATTGACTGAGCAGATGATTACGGTTGATTTTCTGAAAGCAGTGCTTTTGCGTGACAAGAGCACTGCTTTTATCTTGTAAAAAGGCTGCTTTGAGCGGCTAAAAGGTCTACTTTGAGAGAGCCGAAGATTAGGAGGATGGTTTAATTTTGTAAACTTAATGGGAGGGTGCAAAGTGGTGCGGTAAAAGGACTTTAACAGCGCCGGTTTCGTGGCTTTTCGTGCTATAAATCGTGAGTTTAGCATAAGTAAAAAGTATTAAATAATAAGTTAATATGGCCAAAAGAGAATATGTAGAAGCTAATAAGAAATGGCTTGAAGTAAAGGCTCAAGAAAGTGATGTAAAATCCCTTATTAAGGGTATTTACTATAAGATAATAACTGAAGGCGACCCTGCTGGTCGTCAACCATCAGCTCGAAGTATTATAACAGCTCATTATGTAGGGCGGACTATCAATGGAAAGAAATTTGATAGCAGCCGTGGCGGTGCGCCCTTAGCTTGTCGTTTGAGCGATTTAATTGAGGGATGGATTATCGCTTTGCAGCAAATGCACGTTGGAGATAAGTGGGAAATTTATATTCCTGCCGAATTAGGATATGGTAAGTTCTCGCAACCGGGCATTCCGGGAGGTTCCACGCTTATTTTTGAAATAGAATTATTGGGTGTAGCTTAGTGACTTGATATTATCTTATGTGTGCAGTTTAATCTTTTAAAACTGTAGTTATGAAGTTGTATCAATTTTTCTGCTGTTATGTCGGAATTTCATTTACATGAATAACATTATGATATATGGGTATTTAGCCATCAGGTAACACCCTCCTGATAGCTACTCCGATTTTTGACATAATCAGTATTATGATAAATAGGTAGTTTAGATATTGATAATGATCCTCTCCTTTATCCCTTCACTACTTTTGAGAAAGTGAGCGGTTGGTATGTGGAAATAAAGTTTAATTTAGTTATTAAGAGCTATTCTGTTTCGGGCGGATTATGCGAAAAAATATTGTACCTTTGCAAAATATTTTAAATCCGTTAATAAATTACTATGCAAACAAAAATCTTAGAGAAGCTTTTGGGATTTGATCCCCAAAAGGCAAGTTTGAAAACAGAAATTGTTGCGGGGGCAACAACTTTTCTGACAATGAGTTACATTCTTGCTGTAAATCCGGCTATTCTTAGCTCTACGGGAATGGACAAAGGTGCGTTGTTTACGGCTACAGCTATTGCTTCTGCTATCGCAACACTTCTGTTGGCGCTGATGGCTAAATTGCCATTTGCTCAAGCACCCAGCATGGGTTTGAATGCTTTTTTCGCCTATACACTGTGTCAAGCCATGGGCTATTCATGGCAACAGTCATTGGCTATCATGCTTATTGAGGGTATTTTGTTCCTTCTAATTACGTTCTTGAATGTACGAGAGCATATTTTAGCGGCTATTCCTGAGAATCTAAGATTTGCTATTTCAGCCGGTATCGGTATGTTCATTGCTTTTATCGGATTGAAGAATTCCGGGATTATTGTTGCTAATCCGGCTACCTTTGTGGGACTGGGTAAGTTCACTCCTACCGCTTTATTAGGTGTGATTGCGATAGTTTTAAGTGGTATTTTGATGGCCAAACAAGTAAAGGGAGCTTTGTTCTACAGTATTGTGATAGCTACAGTTGTGGGCATTCCAATGGGTGTAACGCAAATGCCTGACGGCTGGTTCCCGGTTTCTACCCCGGAAAGTATCAAGCCTATCTTCATGAAGTTTGACTTTACCGGTTTGCTGAATGTTAAGTCTGCTTTGGTGGTTATTTCTCTCCTACTCGTAAATATCTTTGATACCGTAGGTACCTTAGTAGGTTTGGCTTATAAAACTAAAATCGTTCGTGAAGATGGTTCGATTCCTCATATTAAGGAAGCGATGATGAGCGATGCTATCGGTACCACATGCGGTGCGTTCTTGGGCTCAAGTACTTTGACTACTTATGTGGAAAGTGCTTCAGGTATTGCCGAAGGTGGTAAGTCGGGTGTGACCTCTGCGTTTGTTGGTCTCTTATTCCTTCTTTCCTTGTTCTTGGCTCCTATCTTCCTTCTTATCCCTAGTTCAGCGACGAGCGGAGCATTGGTTTTGGTAGGTGTTTTGATGATTGACAGTGTGAAAAGAATTAATCTGACTGATGTCAGTGAGGCTTTTCCTGCCTTTATTACGATGATAACCATGGTACTTTGCTACTCCATCGCTGATGGAATTTGTTTAGGTATCTTGAGTTTTGTCATTCTTAAGGCCTGTATCGGTCAATGGAAAGACCTTAATCCTACCCTAATTATCCTTTCTCTCCTATTTATCGCTAATTTTGTCTTTGGATAAAGGCGAGATATTTGCCCTTAAATGTGGTTATATAACTTGGCCCAAGCATGAATGTGCTTGGGCCAAGTTTCTTTTTATGCTATGTAAATTGTTCTATATCAGCACTCTCCTATTTTGCTATTTTACGAGCTTGCTTATAAAGATTTGACAAAGAGCTTCTGTTGACTCCAAGCCTAACAAGCTGCTCTAAATCACGTATGGCAGCTTCACTCTGTTTAGTTGCGATGAGCAAATCTACTCGGTTCAAGAGATAATCTTTATTTTTAGGATCTCTGCGGATAGCCTCGCTGAAATCAAAAATGGCCAATTCTAACAATCCCCTCTCCTTTTCTATTCCCCCACGGGCTGCATAAGCCACGGCGTTGTTTGGAAATTGGTTGACCAAACTGTTAATTTGATCGAATGCTTCTGTATATCGTTTAGACTTTTGGTTCAACAACGCAAGTCCCAATTGCCCCTCAAAATTTCCCGGTACCAATGTTAATAGATGTTCGTAGTCAAGGCGAGAGAAATTCAGTCTGCCCATTCGCTCATTTACAAAGGCCCTATAATATAGCCCGGCAATGTTATTTGGCGAGAGGTATAATACTTTATCTAAATCATCTTTCGCATAATTCCATTGTTCCAATTGTATATTCCACGCAACTTTCTTTAAGCGTAAGTCTATGCTGTCGGGGTGATATGCCAAGGCGTCTGTGGCTTTGGCCAAAGAATCTCTCAAGGCTTGGTTGGATTGTCCCCAAGATTTGGCAAGGCAAGAACAACAAAGTAAAAGAGTAAATATAAATTTATACATGCTTTATTTCTTTTGGGCAAAGATAATAGAAAAGTGCTGTGCCGTTATTTTTATAATTGTTATTTATCCACAAAAGAATGAAATATCAGAAAAATAGGCTTGAAATAAATACTATAATCAAAAAATAGTATATCTTTGCAATAGCATTATTTATAAATGATTAATTATGAACACCTCTGAGCAGACACTGCAGCAAATTGATAGATTTATCAATAAGATAGCCCAAAAATACCCGAAGGGCTGTGACGAAAACTCCGTCTTGACTGATATTCATATTCTTGTGAATCAAGATTCTGGCGAAATGAAAGCGTTCAATGATGACCAAGAAGAGATAACACGCTGCGTGGTGGAACAGTGGATTGATAATCAGGATGAACAGTTTTATGATGAGGTGACGAATGTTTTACGCAAATCCTTGCATGGTAAGTGTGATGTTGTAGACCATTTGGGGCTTCTCAAACCTTATAGTTTCGTGTTGGAGGATGATGACGAGGAAACTATCGCCGAACTCTACGTGGCAGATGATGATACCATTATTATTGGTGGAGACCTGATGACCAACTTGGATGAGGAGTTGGATCAGTTCTTTAATAATTTGATAAAGGAATAATTACTATTATCTTTTGTGTTATAAAATAAACGAAATCGGGTATGTCTCACTGAAAGACATACCCGATTTTTTGTCATTATTTGAATGTTAGTTCATTCTTGTCAGGTTCTTTATCGATGGTTATGGTATTGCCGGCTTGTATTTGGCCGTTAAGTATACATTCGCATAGCCCATCCTCAATGTAATTTTGGATAGCACGCTTTAATGGACGTGCGCCAAATTGTACATCATAACCTTTGGTTGCGACAAACTCCTTGGCTTCTTCCGTAATGTTTACTTCGTAGCCTAAGTTGTTCATTCGCTTGAAGAGATCCCTTAATTCCAAATCAACAATCTGCTTGATAGCCGTAATATCCAACTGGTCAAAGGTGATAATCTCATCCAAACGGTTGATGAATTCAGGCGCAAACTGCTTACTTAAGCTCTTTTGTATCACACTGCGTGCATACTCTTTGTCCTTTTCATTTGTACTGATACCATTGGCTTGTACAGCATTAAAGCCTATTCCACGTCCAAATTCCTTCAATTGTCGTGTTCCGGCATTTGATGTCATGATGATAACAGTATTACGGAAGTCAATGAGACGGCCGTTGCCATCGGTCAGTCGACCTTCATCCAATACTTGCAGGAGCAGATTGAAAACATTGCCATGGGCTTTTTCAATTTCGTCAAGCAAGACAATGGAATAAGGATGGCGCCGTACTTTCTCGGTCAGTTGTCCACCCTCTTCGTAGCCAACATAGCCGGGAGGCGCTCCTACCAAGCGAGACACATTGAAACTTTCGGTATATTCACTCATGTCAACCCTGATAATTGCATCCGTGGAGCCAAACATGTACTCGGCTAACTTCTTTGCCAAGTAAGTTTTTCCTACTCCGGTAGGACCTAAAAACATAAATGCGCCTATCGGATGGTTGGGAGCTTTCAAGCCGACACGGTTTCTCTGAATGGCTTTCACTACTTTATCAATTGCCGCATCCTGCGCAATGATGTCATGTTTTAGCTCCGCTCCCATGTTCACTAAGCGTGCACCCTCGGTTTGAGCCATCTTTTGAACAGGGATACCCGTCATCATGGAAACCACATCAGCTACGTCATCGTCAGTGACAACTTGAAGATTATTCATGTCGTCAGCCATCCAATGCTCGTTGAGTTGCTTAAGTTCAGCCTCAATTTGAGTTTGTTTGTCCCGATAGCTGGCTGCCAATTCAAAGTTCTGATTCTTAACAGCTAAGTGCTTTTTCTGCTTAACTTCTTCTATTTCTTTTTCCTTTTTCTCTATATCAGGGGGCAAGACCGCATGTCTCAAATGAAGTCTGGCACCCACCTCGTCCAATGCGTCAATAGCCTTATCAGGGAAGTTACGGTCTGTCACGTATCTTTCTGTCAGTTTGGCGCAGGCTTCCAAAGCCTCATCGGTGTACTTCACGTGATGATGTTTCTCATATCTTTCCTTGATATTATGGAGAATTTCTACCGTTTCATCGAGTGTTGTCGGTTCAACCAATATCTTTTGGAAACGACGTTCCAAGGCTCCATCCTTTTCAATGCTATTTCGATATTCATCAAGCGTGGTAGCTCCAATACATTGTATGGTACCACGTGCCAGCGCAGGCTTCATGATATTGGCCGCATCCATGCTGCCCGGGGTGCTTCCTGCGCCAATAAGCGTGTGAATCTCGTCAATGAACACGATGATTTCAGGGTGCTGTTCAAGCTCTTTCAAGAGCATTCTGATACGCTCCTCGAACTGTCCCCGATACTTCGTTCCTGCCACAATGGCAGTCATGTCGAGCGCCACCACACGGCGGTTGAAGAGCATTGGACTTGTGTGGTGCTTGCTTATCATTTGGGCCAATCCCTCTACAATAGCGCTCTTGCCGACTCCGGGCTCTCCAATAAGAATGGGGTTATTCTTTTTTCTTCGACAAAGAATCTCCGTAATACGGATGATTTCCTTTTCCCGACCAACCACCGGATCCAATTTGTTGGCCGCAGCCAATTGGGTAAGGTCGGTGGAGAAATTATCCAGCATGGGCGTTTTGCTTGCTGATTGAGAGCGTGTTTGGGTGGTAGAGGCTGCCGAAGCCGACGCCCCTTGTGTGGAACTGTCGCTCCCTAATTCCTCATCTTCCTCCTCATCGGGCAAGTCCAATCCATCCTGAACTTGCTGTTCCGGCTGATGAAGGAGTGATAAGATATCTTCGTAATCCATGTTGTTGAGTTCTAAAACTTGTTTTGCGCCGTTATCCAGTTTGTCATGAAGGATGGCAAGCAGCAGATGTTGAACGTCAACGATTGAGGAATGCTGCATCCGAGCTTCCAAAACGGCCAGCTTCAGAATGTTGCTGGCATTCTCGTTCAATACTAATTCGCTTGTAATGACGGGCTGTCCAAAAGCCTCATCCCTGATTTTATCCTCTAACTTATCCTTAACGAGCTGTGTATTGATATTTAACCTATTGAATAATTCATCTATCAGACCATTCTTCTCTCGAATCATGCCGAGCAGCAAGTGCTCCGGACCGACAGAACGGCTGGCCAACCGAGTTGCCTCTTCCCTACTGAAAGCGAGTATTTCCGATACTCTGGGCGAGAATTGACTAGTCATAATTAAATCTCCTCTTATTATATTCGTTATTAGCAAATGGCAAATACCATGCCAATAGCTGCCTTTTGAGATGGTCGATAAGGGTATAAAAGTATGTGAAAGTATAGCCATTTGGCTGTTATGAGTAGTTTTTTTCGTATCTTTGCCGCCTTAAAAGAATATAAAACATGATAGATTCTTCTGCTTTTCAAGGCAAAAAAGCAAAATATTATACGCTTGGTTGCAAGCTGAACTTCTCAGAGACGTCTACCTTTGAGCGTCTTTTGGCCGATATGGGTGTAATAACGGCGACCGGCGATGAGCTGGCTGATATATGTTTGATTAATACTTGTTCCGTGACAGAGGTGGCTGACCACAAGTGTCGTCAAGTAATTCATAGGATGGCACGTGAAAATCCCGGGGCTTTTGTCATCGTTACGGGATGTTACGCCCAGCTTTCTTCCGAGACAATCAGCAAGATTAAAGGCGTAGATCTCGTGTTGGGATCTAATGAAAAGGCCAATCTCATACAATATTTGAACGACGCCTTTACCGGGCAAAAGACCGATGAACATCTTCATATCCATCATTCGGTAAAGACAAAGGACATTAAGACCTTCTCACCCAGTTGCTCTCGAGGCAACAGAACACGCTATTTTCTGAAAGTACAAGATGGTTGTAACTATTTTTGCACGTACTGTACCATACCTTATGCACGTGGATTCTCGCGCAATCCCTCCATTTCGTTCCTCGTGGAGCAGGCCCGTCAGGCGGCCGAAGAGGGCGGAAAGGAAATTGTTATTACCGGAGTGAACATCGGAGACTTCGGAGAGACGACCCATGAGCGGTTCATTGATTTGGTGAAAGCTTTGGACCAAGTCGATGGAATCAAGCGTTTTAGAATCAGCTCGCTGGAGCCTAACTTGTGTACAGACGAACTTATAGACTATTGTGCTACGTCAAGAGCTTTCATGCCCCACTTTCATATTCCCTTGCAGAGTGGCAGCGACGCCGTCTTAAAGCTGATGCACCGCCGTTATGACAAGGCGTTGTTTGCCCATAAGATTCATTTGATAAAGGAAAAAATGCCACATGCGTTTATCGGGGTGGACGTGATGGTGGGCAGCAGAGGCGAGACCGAGGAATATTTTGAGGAGTGTTATGAGTTCCTGAAGTCACTTCCCGTCACCCAACTCCACGTGTTCCCCTATTCCGAACGCCCCGGAACGACAGCGCTTTCCATTCCCCATGTCGTGACAGATAAGGATAAAAAAGAGCGTTCCAAGCGCTTGTTGCAGCTTAGCGATGAGAAAACGCAGGCTTTTTACGCGCAATATATAGGTACGGAAGCTGAAGTCTTGTTTGAGAAATCGGCCAAAGGAAAGCGCATGCACGGCTTTACGAAGAATTATGTTCGTGTGGAACTGCCTGCCTCCATCGCTAAGGAGGAATATGACAATCGGCTCATCAATGTGCGACTTACCAAATTCAATTTTGACAAATCGGCATTGATAGCTGAACTTATCTAAACTATGATTCTATGAAAAAAGACACTGCTGTCGTTATCCTCAATTGGAATGGGCATAAAATGTTGGCCCAATACCTTAAAACCGTGGAGAATTATTCTCGGGATGAGGCCGATGTGATTGTGGCCGACAATGCCTCAACGGATGGCTCTTTGGCCTATCTGCGAGATAACCATCCCAATGTACGCACGATTCTATTCGACAAGAACTGGGGATTTGCCGAAGGATACAACAAAGCCTTGGACCAATTGAGGGAATATAAGTATTATGTTCTGTTGAATTCGGACGTGAAAGTCACCCATCATTGGCTGACTCCGCTGTTGGAATTTATGGAAGCCCATGACGAAGTGGCAGCTTGTCAGCCAAAGCTGTTGTCCTTGCTTGAACCCGAAAAGTTTGAGTATGCGGGAGCTGCCGGTGGCTATCTTGACAAATATGGCTACCCCTTCTGTCGGGGACGCATATTTGACAAGGTTGAAAAGGATGAAGGACAATACGATCAGCCTATCAATATAATGTGGGCCACGGGGGCATGCCTGCTCGTCAGGTCAGCTGATTATTGGGCAGTGGGCGGACTTGACGCACGCTTCTTCGCGCATAATGAGGAGATTGACTTGTGCTGGAGAATGCGCCAACGTGGCAAGAAAATCTTTTGCCTGACAGACAGTCAGGTTTATCATTTGGGCGGAGGAACCCTTCCTAAGGGCAATCCTATGAAAACGTTTCTGAACTTCCGCAACAATCTTACTATGCTTTATAAGAATTTGCCTGAAGCCGAATTGAAGCAAGTAATGCGGATGCGTTGGTTCTTGGATTATCTGGCAGCCTTTGCTACCTTGATTCTGAATCGCAATTATAAGGATTTTGTGGCCATATACAAGGCTCGGAAGGCTTTTAAGAAGTGGTTGCCCGAGTTTGAGAAAGACCGTGAGGCGATTCAGAAAGCATGCGTTGAACCTATCATTCCGGAGCGAACAAACTATTCCATATTGTGGCAATACCATGTAAAGAAAGTGGGTCGGTTTGAGGATTTGCCTGAAGTGTGAATCCGATAGTGCTACTCCCCTATTTTAAAAGCAGCCCTTTTGGCGTCTGAAAGCTATGCTTTGACACGCTAAAAGGGCTGCTTTGGGTTGGTGAGAAAGCAACTTTAAGAAAGTGTTTGCTTGTATGTTATGAAGTGTTTGATAATCAATTATTTATGTGTTGGTTATCTACTCGCCTTGCTTCACGATGTTAAAGCGGGCAAATTTTAGGAGAAGTTGCTTTTTACCACTATGTTGGAATTCAACCGTGGCTTTCTGGTTTTCGCCCGATCCTTCAAGTTTCACAATCACACCCTTGCCAAATCGCTGGTGTTCGATAATCGTGCCTTCGTGTAAAGTGCCTTGGGGCGTTTCCAAAGAGGTTACGCCTATACTCTGTTGTGTTGGTTCAGGCACGATAATTTTACGTAAATGGGTTGGCTCTTCCGGCTGACGAACCGGGCGAGGCATGAGGGAACGACGCGTCTCATACATGGTTTGGCGGCGTGGTTCCATGTATTCGGGCACGTCCCATGGTGCCCGCGGCCGACTGATCGTACTGCTGTATTCCTCTTCTTTCGTGATATAAGCAGGATCAATTTCGTTAAGGAAACAGCTCGGATTGCAGAATTCGGTCTTTCCGTAGCGCCATCTGTTCTGCGCGCTCGTCAGGAAGCAATGCTTTTCGGCCCGTGTAATGGCGACGTATAATAGGCGGCGCTCCTCCTCCAAGCTGCGCAGGGTGCTGGCCGATTGTGGACTGGGGAAAATATTTTGTTCCATTCCAACGATGAAAACGGTCTGAAACTCCAAGCCTTTTGAGCTGTGGATGGTCATCAAACTTACTTTGTCGCTGCCTCGGTCGTCATCGCTCTCCACATCGGTCAGCAGCGCCACTTCCTGAAGGAAGTCGGATAAGCCCGCTTCTTCTATCCTTCCCTCTTCCCGTCGTTCCTCCACAAAGTTCTGAATGGCGCCAAGAAACTCGTCCACATTTTCCTGTCGGGCCATCGCTTCGGGTGAGCTGTCGCCAAAAATATCCTTGTTAATGCCCGAAGTCTTGATAATATCCGAGCCTAATAAATAGGCGTCTTCCGTGTCGAGGCGCTGCTGATAACCGGAAATAAGGGCATGGAAAGCAGATAGTTTGCCCAATGTGCCTTTATTAACATCCAACCCAAAGTGGACGGGATTGCTGATAACGGCCCAAAAACTTACTTCGTTGCGTACGGCGCAGGCCGTAATCTTATCCATGGTAGAATTGCCTATGCCGCGTGCCGGATAGTTAATGATGCGTTTGAAGGCCTCTTCGTCATCGGGATTGGCTACCAACCGATAGTAGGCGATGATGTCTTTTATTTCCTTACGCTGGTAAAAGCTCAGGCCCCCGAATATTTTATAAGGAATATTCTGTTTGCGCATTTCCTCCTCAAAGCTGCGGCTTTGGGAGTTGGTACGGTATAATATGGCAAAGTCAGTGTAGCTACATTGGTCCTCACGCTTGATTCGTTTGATTTCCTTACATACGATGAGGGCTTCTTCTTTATCGCTATAAGCATTTTTATAATGCAGCTTATCGCCTTCCGATTTTCGGCTGTAGACTTCCTTTTCTATTTGGAATTGGTTTCGTTTAATGAGGCTATTGGCTGCTTTGACGATGTTTTGTGTGGAGCGGTAGTTCTGCTCTAACTTGAACAGTTTGGCTCCCTCATATTGTTGCTCAAAACTGAGAATATTGTCAATTTCGGCTCCACGGAAGCTGTAGATACTCTGTGAGTCGTCGCCGACCACACAAAGGCGGCGCTTCTGCTTTGTAAGTTGGTAGACAATACGTTGCTGTACAAAGTTGGTATCTTGGTACTCATCGACGAGAACATAATCAAATCTGTCGGCATATTTAAGCCGAATATCCTCATACTTGTTGAAAAGAAGATATATTTGCACGAGCAAATCGTCAAAGTCCATGGCGTTTGCTTGTAGGCTTCGTTGGCTATAAGCTGCGTAAATCTTAGCAACTTCGGGCAGGTTTTCCCGCCGGTCTCGCTCTGATATATCGGGATCATTGGCATAAGCATCAGGTAGAATGAGCCGGTTTTTGGCGAGTGATATTTTCTTTAGTACGGTGGCGGGTTTATAGGTTTTGTCATCAAGTCCCTTTTCCTTAATGATCGTTTTCAAGAGTGACCTGCTATCAGCGTCATCATATATGGTAAAGTTGGAAGAATAGCCCAAAAGTGTAGCCTCGGCCCTTAATATTCGGGCGAAAATACTGTGAAAAGTACCCATGTATAAGTACTTGGCTTTGTCGTTACCCACGATGGAAGCGATACGCTCTTTCATTTCGCGGGCAGCCTTGTTGGTGAAGGTTAGCGCCAAAATGTTCCATGGGTTGTAGCCCTGCTCCAGCAAATAGGCTATCTTGTAAGTAAGTACACGGGTCTTGCCGGACCCTGCTCCCGCTATCACGAGTGATGGTCCGTCATTATATTGCACAGCGGCACGCTGCGAGTCATTCAGTTCTTCTAATATATTCATAGATGTGAGCTAAGGCGATTGCGAGGTTTTATCGATGTCGATAAACGCCTCCTACCGCGGTGTTGGGGTCATAGTCTTCCCCCTCTTTGGGGAAGACGGGGATGTAGCGCATGTTATGTTGAATCTGGCGCTGCCTTTTCCGCATGTAAGCACTTGGTGTTTTACTGCTGAATTTCCGGGGATTAGGCAGGGTGGCCGCTATCAGTGCGCAATCGGCACGACTTAATTCTATCGCCCTTTTGCCAAAATGATATTCAGCGCATGCGTCAACCCCATATATGCCGTTACCCATTTCAATGGAATTGAGATAGACTTCCATGATGCGTTGTTTACTCCACATCAGTTCTATCAATGCGGTGAAATAAACTTCACACCCTTTTCTGAGCCAGCTTCGTCCCGGCCAAAGGAAAACGTTTTTGGCAGTTTGCTGGCTGATGGTGCTGGCTCCGTATTTCTTTCCATGTTTCAGATTGCGCTTGGCAGCCTTTTCGATGGCCGCGTAATCAAATCCATGGTGGAGTAAAAAGTGAGTATCTTCACTGGCCATGACCGCCACAGGCATGCTGGGGGCTATTTCTTTCATCGGTACCCAATGATGATGCAGGGTAATGCTCTCGCCATTGCTCACCTGCTGAAAGCTGCGAATGACCATCAATGGCGTGATATAAACGGGAATAAACTTCAAGATGATGACGCTCAAAATGGAAGAGGCCAAAAATAATCCCAGCCCCCATCGGATGATTTTCCAAAGAATACGGATCAGCATGAAAATGAAATAACGGCTAATAAGTGATTATGCAAGAATGGCCATCGCTAATAATTGATAGCGATGACCATTCGTTTGGATTGTCAATATGTCAATGACATTAATTCAAAGTACCATTGTTGGCTGCGTTAACCATAGCTTGGCTGGCGTAGAGATAAATCTCAACACGGCGGTTCTGCTGGCGACCTGCGGCGCTGGCGTTGTCAGCTATAGGCTCCGCACTACCCTTACCGGATACGTTTTGCAACTGAGCGGCGCTAACACCACAGCTCTGCAAGTAAGTGGCAACGCTCTGAGCGCGGCTGTTACTCAATGGAATGTTGATACCGTCATTACCGGTTGCGTCAGTGTGACCGTAAATATCAACGTAGCACTGGTTGTTATCTTTCAGTACGGTAGAGAACTTTGCCAATTCGCCTTTGCTCTTTGCGTTGAGCACAGACTTGTTGGTGGCAAAGAGAATACCGCTGTCGAATGTCACCTTAACAGCCTTCAGACCGTTAGCGTCGGTTACTTCTTCAACTTTGGCGTTCTGTACCTTGGCTGCAGTTTCGGCAGCGACTTTATCCATGTGGCGACCAATGATGGCTCCGGCACCGGTACCTACGGCGGTTCCGATGGCTGCGCCTACGGCCGTATTGCCTGCTATCTTACCAATAATGCCTCCCAAAAGAGCGCCACCGCCGGCTCCGAGCAATGAACCTGTACCCTGTTTGGTTGCACAACTACAAACTGCCAGCATACACATGCCGAGAGTCATTAATTTAAACTTCTTCATAATCTCTAATCATTAAAATGTTATTGTTTGTACTTAATATGTCAGATTTTTTGCAAAGGTAATCGTTTTTTTCAGCAACACCACAAGTTTGTCAACTTTTTTATGTAATTTTGCAATCATCGATTTGGCTGCAAAGGTAGCCGTTTGACATAGGAAAAAGAGTGGAAAAAGCCCTATTAAGGGATAGGGAAATCCCTATGGATTGTATAATATTTTCGTAATTTATTCTGCAAAATCCTTGTTCTGATTCCAATGTTTTTACAAAGTGATAAAGCAATAACAAATAAATATAGATTAATGGCAAAAGAACTGAAAGATTTGACCAAGAGAGCTGAAAATTACAGTCAGTGGTATAATGATCTGGTTGTAAAGGCTGATTTGGCAGAGCAAGCTCCTGTTAGAGGATGTATGGTAATTAAACCATACGGATTCGCTATTTGGGAAAAGATGAAGGAGCAACTTGATAAAATGTTTAAGGCTACCGGCGTGCAGAACGCATACTTCCCATTGTTGATTCCTAAGAGCTTTTTGAGTCGTGAGGCTGAACATGTAAAAGGCTTTGCTAAGGAATGTGCGGTAGTGACCCATTACCGTTTGAAATCCAGTGAGGATGGCAATAGCGTGGTTGTTGACCCAACGGCCAGACTTGACGAGGAGCTGATTATCAGACCAACTTCTGAAACCATTATTTGGAACACCTATAAAGGTTGGATTCATTCGTGGAGAGATCTGCCGCTCATGTGCAACCAATGGTGTAATGTCATGAGGTGGGAAATGCGTACACGCCCATTCTTGAGAACATCAGAATTCTTGTGGCAGGAAGGTCATACGGCTCATGCCACGCGTGAAGAGGCTGAAGCAGAGGCACAAAAGATGTTGAAAGTTTATGCGGAATTTGCGGAAAAATGGATGGGTGTGCCCGTATTGCAAGGCGTGAAGAGCGAGACCGAGCGTTTCGCCGGTGCATTGGATACCTATACTATCGAAGCGATGATGCAGGACGGAAAAGCCCTTCAAAGTGGAACAAGTCATTTCTTGGGTCAGAATTTTGCCAAGAGTTTCGATGTAACATTCCTCAATAAAGAGAATAAGCCTGAATACGTGTGGGCTACTTCATGGGGAGTTTCTACCCGATTGATGGGTGCTTTGATCATGACCCATTCTGATGACAACGGTCTTGTACTTCCTCCACGCCTCGCTCCTATTCAGGTTGTGATTATACCTATTTATAAAGAGGAGGCACAGCATGAGGCTATTACCGCTAAACTGCAGCCCGTAATAGATAAATTACAAGCCTTGGGCATAACTGTGAGATATGATGATGCGGATAATAAGCGTCCCGGATTTAAGTTTGCTGATTACGAGTTGAAGGGTGTTCCAGTGCGCCTTGTCATGGGAGGTCGTGATTTAGAGAATAATACTGTTGAGATTATGCGCCGTGATACTCTTGAGAAAGAGAGTGTAAGTTTTGATGGTATCGTTGAGCGTATCGAGCGCTTATTGGATGATATTCAGCAAAATATTTTCGAGAAAGCCCGTAAATTCCGTGATGATCGCGTTTATGAATGCGATGATTACGAGGAATTTAAAAAGCGTGTAAAAGATGGTGGTTTCTTCCTCTGCCATTGGGATGGAACAGAAGAAACAGAGGCTAAGATTAAGGAAGATACGCAAGCTACGATTCGTTGTGTGCCTTTTGCTTACGAGCAGACACCGGGTACAGACATGGTTAGTGGTAAACCTGCTAAATATCGTGTGATTATAGCAAGGAGCTATTAATCTGCTGATAGAAAAAATTATGTATTATTTAAAAGCCCTATCTTTAGTTTAAGACTATTAGATAGGGCTTTTAAAATGTTGGTTATTTCAATTCTATTCTTAAAATGTTATGTGTTTGTGGAGTAATCCGGAAGCGATTGTCACTTCTTCTGCCTACTATCCAAACTATTTTTCCTGCTCCATCCTCTAAAACCAGTTGATCTTGCTTGTCAAAGAGGTTGAGTTTTAAATCAGTCAAATAGTCGCTGACCAATTTACTTCCACACATTCCAAAAGGTGTGAAATGGTCTCCGGATTTGCAATGCCTGAGTATGAGTGGGAAAATAGTTTTATCCGCGTCAACTGTTATCATAAATTTTTCTTTGCTGGGGGCAAAGCCTTGGCAATAAGTTTCGGTAGATACAAGTAATTTATGATTGTTTTCTAAAATATAATTTCCCGGTTCGGGTATTTTCAGAAAAAGTTTATTGGAATCTTTATTGCGTCTGACAACAAATTCATTGCGGTCAACAATCAACGTATGAGAAAGCGAAATCCAGCTCTGTCCGCTGTTAAAGTGTTGGATTTCTGCTATTTGCTCAACTTGCTTGGATGAGAAACCATAGTCCTTTAATATCTCAAAAAGAATAGTCTCATGGGCAATTTCGTTATAGAGTGTAGGAATGGAAATGCGTAATTCTTGTTGGTCATGCTTAGAGACAACTTTTTTCTTGCTTTCAGCTACGGCATGGTCGTAAATCTGTAGGGCCATGTTGACTTTATGAGCTGTGGAGGCGATGCTGCCGGTTGCATTGGGATTGATGGTTTGCAGTAAGGGAATGATATTCAGACGGAGCTTGTTTCTTTGAACATCATCGATTAAGTTAGAGCTGTCAGTCACATAATCTTGGTGAATATATGCCAAGTATTCTAAAATATCAATACGGCTGACAGCCAGCAGCGGGCGGATAATGTGTTGTTGTTGGGGTTGTATTCCTTGTAATCCGCGTATTCCTGTTCCTCTGATAAGATTGATAAGAAGTGTTTCCACACTATCGTCTTGATGATGAGCCACCAACACCGCTTCGGCGGAAATATCTTGGCGAAGTTGCTCAAAATATTTATAGCGTAAATCACGGGCAGCCATTTCTATGCTGACTTTATGAAGTGTTGCATATTCTTTAGTGTCGAAGTGGATGCGATGAAAAGGAATTGCGTATTGCCGGCATAACTCTTCGCAAAATAATTCGTCTCTGTCAGACTCTGTCCCTCGCAAATGAAAATTACAATGCGCAGCTTCTATGTCATATCCCAACTCACTACAGATACGCAATAAACATACGCTGTCAGCTCCTCCGCTTAAGGCTACTATGTATTTTTTTCCCTTTTGGAGTAACTGGTTCTTTTCAATGAATAGTTGGATATGATTGGCAAAGTTGCGCATTGTCAATTATTCTACATATAAAACGAGACCTTTAAGGTATTCGCCTTCAGGGTGATAAATGTTTATAGGATGGTCGGCCGGTTGATGGAGTTGGTGGAGAATTCTGACTTTTCGGCCGGCTTGAGCCGCTGCTGTAAACACTGCATTACGGAAATTATCCTTGGTAACAACTTGTGAGCAACTGAAAGTGAATAGAATTCCCCCACTCTTAATGCGTTGGAAGCCCTTAACGTTAAGGCGGGTGTAGCCTTTAAGTGCATTGTGGAGTGCACCTCGATGTTTTGCAAAGGCCGGTGGATCGAGAACGATTAAGTCATACTTGTTATCGTGTTCTTCCAAGTATTTGAACGCGTCTTCGCAAAATGCTTCATGACGGTTATCATTCGGGAAGTTTAAAGCAATATTTTCATTTGTCAGTTCGATAGCTTTTGCGGAACTGTCAACGGAATGTACCAATTTTGCTCCACCTCTCATGGCATATACAGAGAAGCCACCAGTGTAGCAAAACATGTTAAGTACACTCTTGCCTTGTGCATAATATTCTAATAAGGAGCGGTTATCGCGTTGGTCAACAAAGAATCCGGTCTTTTGTCCACGGAGCCAATCTACATGGAATTTCAAACCATTTTCTATTGCAATGTCATTGTCTGAGGAGCCATGGATAAATTCGTTTTGCTGTCGTAAATCAGCTTTAAACGGAAGGGTTGTTTCGCTTTTGTAATAGATATTCTTAATCTGTTCCCCCATGACATCTATTATTGCCCGGGCGATGGCCTCTCGATCTACGTGCATACCGACGCTATGTGCCTGCATAACCGCAGTTTCACCATAGCAGTCAATGACTAATCCGGGAAGATTATCTCCTTCTCCGTGAACCAAGCGATAGGTGTTATTGGTAGGATTATTAGCTATTTTCATTGCGACACGGGCTGCGAAAGCGCTTTGAATCCTACTGCGCCAAAATGTGTCGTCAATATTTATATCTCTGAAAGAAAGAATTCTGACTGTGATAGAGCCTATTTGATAATGTCCGATGGCGATGAACTCATCAGAATTGGTAAGCACTCTGACAATCTCTCCTTCTTCTATACCATCATCCGCATGATGAATTGCTCCGGAGAAAACCCATGGATGGAAACGTTTTAAACTATCTTCCTTTCCACGTTTTAAATAAACGTTTTTATATATAGCCATATTGTAAAGTTTTATTCTATGTAGATTGTGGTACGAGTTGTTGGTTTTCCTCTTTTATATTGGTCGTAGGAACTGGTTCCGGAATGACAACAAGCTCATAATTTTTGGTAGCTTTTAGCTGTTTTATCTCTTCATATAAATTGATACAAGTCCACGCATCTGTTGCCGCATATTCTTTTTGCCTTTCTGTCAGAATATCTGCATCCCAATTGGTTAAGCGTTGACGCTTGCTGATTTTTTGATGGAAAATATTTGCATACAGCTTTTGCAGACTTAAATCTTTTATTCCTATTTCTCCAACAATATTTTGCAAATCAATGAAATAACCCGGGGAAAACTCTCGCCTCTTATGCAAAGAAAGTATGTCGTCGTGCCATGATAATCCTACCATTGGAACCTTCTTGTTTTCTAATAGCTTTTTGATGGAGTCAGTGATTCCTATTCTGTTAAGACGGAAAAGGAAACAGATGTCTTTACTGGCAACTTGTAATAAAGATACTTTATGATTCTGACCTTTCCGAAAAGTAGGCTTGGTTTCTGTGTCTACTCCTAAGATGTCACAACTTAGTAAATATGCGACAGCTTTATCGGCTTCGCTTTCAGATATAACCGAAACTATCTTCCCGGGAAAAAGAACCTGTGGTAAATCTCCAATTACTCTTTTATCAAATTTACTATATATAATTCGTTTCATTTTGCACTTTTAACAAACTGCAAAATTAGAAAAAAGTTATGGATTTATGGCCGTTTCTTAGTTTTTTCCACTATTTTTGCAGTTAATTACATTAGCGGATATACAGAATTAAACGGCTTGGCGCTTAATTTTATTAATTGAATAACAAGAATAATCAAAATGGCAAGAAAGAAATCTGACCGTAAGCCTAAGAATATAGGCCAAGCTGTCGGCTTTGATAATATTATAAGTAATGAAAAAACGGATTTCCTGTTTGGTGTAATTCTTCTTATAATCTCTATTTATGTTATTATAGCTATGGTTTCCTATTTTACTACCGGTCAGGCTGACCAAAGTATTTTAGAGGATATGAGACCCGGCGAATGGATAAATACTGATAAGGCTTTTACCAACTATTGTGGCTCTTTAGGTGCGATTCTCTCCTATTATCTTATCACGGTAAACTTTGGATTACCGGCTTTCATGATACCGGCTTTCATGATATTGGCGTCTTTAAAAATGATGAAAGTATATAAAGTTAATTTACTTTCTTGGTTTTTTGGAACGATGCTCGTCATGATATGGAGTTCTGTTACTTTAGCAAAATTCCTTACACCTATTATGGGTAATCAGGTCTTTAACCCCGGAGGAAACCATGGCTTGTTCTGTGTGCAACAATTGGAAAATTTAATTGGCCCGCCGGGATTGACCGGAGTACTTCTTTTTGTGGCTTTGGCATTTTTAACTTATTTAAGTGCTGAAACTATAAATGTCATAAGAAAAGCGTTGAATCCGGTAAAATATTTAACCAGCAAGGTACATTTTACTATTACAAATATGCAGTCGGACACAGAAAAAGTGGACGATGTACAACCGCAAGAAAGTAAAGAAGAGCCAAGTCCTATTATAAATGAGGTTGCTAAAGATCAAGAGAGGAACGAGGAAGTTGAAAATTTGGTAAACAATACAAAGCTTGAAGATATTCCTGAAGACGTTCCGGCACCTGTTGTTGATTTGTCTAATATCGTGATGGATTCACCCAAACAACAGCCCGTTGTTGCTTCACGAGAAAAAAACAAGTCGGATGAAGGCTCTGAATTGATAGTTGAGGCTGCGAAGAAAGAAGAAATTGCGAGTGAGAAAACTATCGAAGAGATTTTAAGTACTCCAATCAATCCATTGGAGCCATACACAAAGTACAAGAAGCCTGCCTTGACTTTATTGAAAAAATATAATGACTCTGATAGTCCCGTGATTGATATGGATGAAATCAAAGCGAACAATCAGCGTATTATAGAGGTCTTGAACAGCTTTGGAGTCAGTATTAGTAAAATAAACGCGACAGTAGGTCCTACCATTACTTTGTATGAAATTACTCCGGCAGAAGGTGTCAGGGTAAGTAAAATTCGTGGACTGGAAGATGATATTGCTTTGAATCTATCAGCGCTTGGCATTCGTATCATTGCTCCAATTCCCGGCAAAGGAACGATTGGTATTGAAGTTCCAAATAAGAAACCTCAAATCGTTTCTATGGAGAGTTGCCTGAACTCTAAGAGATTCCAAGAGAGTAAAATGGAACTCCCTGTGGCGATTGGTAAGACTATCTCTAACGAGGTGTTTATGTTTGACTTGCATAAGTTACCTCACCTCCTTGTTGCGGGTGCTACCGGACAAGGTAAGTCTGTTGGTTTGAACGCAATTATAACTTCACTTCTTTATAGAAAACATCCCAATGAATTGAAGTTTGTGCTTGTCGATCCAAAGAAGGTTGAGTTCTCGATTTATAATAAAATCGCTCCTCATTTTATGGCTTGTTTGCCCGAGAATGACGAAGAGCCAATTATCACCGATGTCAGTAAAGTTGTAAGGACTTTAAGTTCTTTATGCAAACTCATGGATCATCGTTATGATCTTTTGAAGATGGCAGGTGTGAAAAAAATTGAAGAATATAACTTTAAATTCCTCAATCATAAGCTGGACCTTACAAAGGGACATGAATATATGCCCTACATCGTTGTCATCATTGATGAGTTTGGTGATTTGATTATGACTGCGGGAAAGGAAATAGAGCAACCTATAGCTCGAATTGCGCAGCTGGCTCGTGCAGTCGGTATTCACATGGTGATAGCTACGCAACGGCCTACTACAAAGATCATCACCGGAAATATCAAAGCGAATTTCCCCGGTCGTATCGCATTCCGTGTAACTTCTGTTATTGATTCTCGAACTATTTTGGATAAGAAGGGAGCTGATCAGCTTGTTGGAAAGGGAGATATGTTGTTTTTGGGTGGCGGTGATCCTGTCCGTGTTCAATGTGCCTTCATTGATACTCCTGAGATAGAAGCTGTCAATGAGTTTATTGCTGATCAACCCGGCCCTATCGAACCAATAGAGCTTCCTGAGCCGGCGACAGAAGAACAAGGCAACTTTGGAGGCGTAGGACAAGGCAATGTAGACGCTCATTCGTTAGATCCTTATTTTGAAGAAGCAGCTCATGCCATCGTCATTTCACAGCAAGGTTCTACAAGTATGATTCAACGGAGATTCTCGATAGGTTATAATCGTGCAGGAAGATTGATGGACCAATTAGAGCAATATGGTATTGTCGGACCGGCACAAGGCAGCAAGCCCAGAGACGTTTTGATTGCTGATGATAGTCAGTTACAGTCTCTTATTTCACAAATTAGAGGATAAAATATAATAAAGTTATATGAAACATTTTTTTAGACATATTTTTTTAGCTGCCCTTTTAAGCGTCAGCTATACTGTGATAGCCCAAACTCCTCGGCAAGTGTTGGATAAGGCAGTTCATCTTATTACGTCAAAAGGGGGCGCCACAGCCCAGTTTACTGTTAAAGCCAATAGCCTGAATGCGCGGGGGACAATATATTTAAAGGCGAATAAGTTTTATGCTTCAACTCCACAAGCTGCGGTATGGTTTAATGGAAAAACGCAATGGACTTATATGAAAGGAACAAATGAAGTAAATATTTCCACACCTAATGAGGCTAAGCAGGCGCAGATGAATCCTTATAAGTTTATGACTTTATATAAAAGTGGATACCAGCTAAGCATGAAGAAGGCGCAAGGAAAATATATCGTTCACTTGCTGGCACAAAATAAAAAACGCAGTATTCAGGAATTATATATCACTATAAATCGTAATACCAATAAACTTACCGAGGTGAAAATGAGGCAAGGCGCAGCTTGGACGACGTTATCAATTCATAAAATTGTATCCAATAAGCTGTCTGACTCTATTTTTACTTTCCCTTCTAAAGATTATCCTAAAGCGGAAATCATAGATTTACGGTAATGTGGTAATATGATATTATTCGGTGTGAATATGCCAATATAACTAAAGACATTGTCAAATGATTTTCAAGTTCTTAATCGTTAGCGCTTTCTCTTTCTTAACAAGTGCGTCTATGGTGGCACAAACTAAAACGGTTTCCTTACGTGTTATTGAAACGAGTGATGTTCATGGATGTTTTTTCCCATATGATTTTATCAATAGAAAACCTAAAAAGGGTTCCTTAGCACGTGTCAGCTCTTATGTAAAATCCTTAAGAAAAGAGTATGGGGAAAATGTTATCTTATTAGATAATGGTGATATTTTACAAGGCCAACCTACGTGTTATTACTATAATTATATTAATACGAAGAGTCGTAATGTTGCCTCGGATATTGTAAATTATATGCGGTATGACGTAGAAAACTTTGGCAATCATGATGTAGAGACGGGACATTCGGTATATGATAAATGGGTAAAGGAATTGAATTGTCCGGTTTTAGGTGCTAATATCATTGATAAAAAGACTAATAAGCCTTATGCAAAGCCTTATACCATACTTCGACGTGATGGTGTAAAAATTGCGGTGATAGGACTTTTAACCCCTGCAATTCCCAATTGGTTACCTGAAAATCTTTGGACCGGTCTTTACTTTGAAGATATGGTAAAGAGTGCACGTAAATGGGTGAAGCATGTACGTCGAGTAGAAAAGCCGGATGTTATCATCGGTCTCTTTCATAGTGGTAAAGAAGGTGGAATTGTCACTAAGGATTATGAGGAAGATGCGTCATTACGTGTAGCCAAAGAAGTTCCCGGTTTTGATTTGGTATTATTTGGGCATGACCACACACGATTTAACGGTACGGTGAAGGATGTTAATGGCAAAGACGTCGTGTGTTTAGACCCTGCGAATAATGCTTTGACGGTTGTGGAGGCAAAGATAGACGTCGTATTTGAGAAAGGAAAACGGAAGAAAACAACGGTTACGGGTAGCCTTGTTGATATATCCAATCATCCTATTGATGAAGACTTGGTACGTGCTTTTAAGAGTCGGACTGATGAGGTGTCCCGGTTTGTGAATCAAGAAATAGGAGAATTTAAGAATGCAATCTATTCAAGGGATTGTTTCTTTGGGAGTAGTGCGTTTACAGATTTGATTCAAAATCTGCAATTGCAGATTACCGGAGCCGACATTTCTTTCAATGCTCCTCTCCTATTTAACGCCACTATCAATGCAGGCCCCGTGTTTGTAGCAGATATGTTCAATCTTTACAAGTATGAGAATCAGCTGTACGTAATGAAATTAACCGGAGAAGAAATCAGGAAATATCTTGAAATGAGTTATTCTTTGTGGGTTAACACAATGACTTCCAAGGATGATCATTTGTTGTTGCTTAGCGAAACGACCAAGGGCGATCAGCAGCGTCTTGGCTTTAAGAACTTCTCTTTTAATTTTGATAGTGCTACGGGTATTGATTATACAGTAGACGTAACGAAGCCTAACGGACAAAAAGTAAGTATCTTACGCATGAGTAATGGACTGCCTTTTGATGAACATGCAGTCTATAAAGTAGCTATTAACAGTTACCGAGGTAATGGCGGAGGTGAGTTGCTGACCAAAGGTGCGGGCATTCCTAAAGAAGAATTGGATAAGCGTATTATATGGCGTAGTGAACGTGACCAGCGTTATTACCTGATGAAAGAGATTGAAAAGCAAAAAGTTCTCGACCCGAAGCCCAATCATAATTGGAAGTTTATTCCAGAATCTTGGACCCTTCCTGCTGCAAAACGTGATAGTATAATTCTTTTTGGCAATAAATAGTGAAAGCATATTGGTTTGTTTTCCAAGACTCCAATCTCCTTTTGGAGAAACAGAAAGATGGTTTATCCTATTCTATTCCTTATAGTGAAGAGCCACCTATCGCTATAGATGAGCATTCTAATGTTTTGAATGTCACACCAATGGAAGGAGGTGAAAGTGTAAAAACTTACGCCGTAAATCATTCTGTTGTAACCGGGGTGTATGAAATGTGCGGGCTTCGAGCCTCATTTTATAAGCTCTCAAACGATCTGTATCTAAAAGCGGGAAAATGCCATGAACTTCTTTATTGGGATAAAAACACTCAGTATTGTGGTGTTTGTGGTTCTCCTATGGTGATGCACACAGATATTAGTAAGCGCTGCACCTCGTGTGGTAAAGAGGTTTGGCCTCAGTTGGCCACTGCTATCATCGTTTTAATACACCGTGGAGATGAGGTTTTGCTGGTTCATGCGCGAAACTTTAAATCAAATTTCTATGGGCTGGTGGCCGGTTTCGTTGAGACCGGCGAAACGTTAGAAGAAGCCGTACATCGTGAAGTGATGGAAGAAACGGGCATTGTTATTGATAATCTGCGCTATTTCGGGAGCCAGCCATGGCCCTACCCTTGTGGCCTGATGATTGGGTTCAACGCTGATTACGTGTCAGGGGAAATCCATTTACAGCAAGAAGAACTTTCAAGAGGCAATTGGTTTACGAAAGATAATTTGCCAACGATACCCGAAAAATTGAGTATTGCACGAATGATACTTGATGATTGGTTGGAAAACAGTTAATCTTGTATCTAATAACCGTAAGGTAAATGGTAAAATTAAAGAGCGAGGAATTACTCCTCGCTCTTTAATTTTGGTAATGAGATATGATATTTAACAGCCAAATATCGAATCAGGCAAATAAGTAAGAATGTTGACACTGCGGTCACAGCGATATTGATATTGACACCTACCATCAACCAATAGAGACATCCACCTGCCACACTTGCCATGGCATATATCTCTTTTTGAAAAATAACGGGTTCCTTATTGAGTAGAATGTCTCGTATCACACCACCTGCGGCACCGGTTATACAGCCCATTATGATAGCCACCCACATGGGATGACCACATTGCAGTGTCTTTTGAATACCCGCGATAGTGAACAAAGCCAAGCCGAGTGTATCGAATACAAACCACGCATTATCAAGACGTTTCAATGACTTGGCAAATAGTATTACTAATGCTTGTGCAAAAAAAGTACAGCCTATATAGAGTGCCGAAGTCATCCAAAACGGCGTCACTCCAAGCATGACATCACGGATTGTTCCTCCCCCTATCGCTACAGCGAAGCCACATACAAATCCTCCAAACCAATCGAATTGTTTTGATGCGGCATGTCGAATGCCGGATATTGCAAAGGCTAAGGTTCCTACAAATTCAAGAATTTGCTGAATGGAGTGAACGAAGTCTGGGTCTTGATAAAACATGAGATAATTTGCCTAAGCTCCATTAGGGGTTGACAATATTGACAGGGTGTCCTTCGACGAAAGCTTTTACATTAGAAATGCAAATCTCCATCAAACGTGTTCTGGCTTCCTTGGTGGCCCATGCTATGTGAGGAGTTATGAATGCATTGGGTTGTGCAAACAAAGGATTATCGCTTGCAGGCGGTTCTTTCTCCATTACGTCTGCGCAGTAAGCGCTGAGGTTACCATTTGCCAATGCTTCAGCCACGGCAGTCTCATCAACGATAGGACCACGGGCTGTGTTTACTATGACTGCTCCCTTACGCATTTTGCCCAGCGTCTCTTTATTAATAAGATGTCGGGTGGTTTCTGTTAAGGGACAATGCAGACTTAGAATGTCACTGGCAGATAGCAAACCCTCAAATGTTGTTTTCTGAATGCCTGACGGTAAGTCTGCTGAGTTCTTACTTGTAAAGGCAAACACGTCCATACCAAAATTACGGGCAATGCAAGCTACTTTACAGCCGATATTGCCAAGACCGATAATACCGAGCGTTTTCCCAGCCAACTCATGCACGGGAGTGTCCCAATAGCAGAAGTCCTGATTAGCGCTCCAGCGTCCATTACGTGTTTGCTCTGCGTAATGGTCTACCCTATTATATACATTCAGGATATGCGCAAAGGTCATTTGAGCGACACTATCCGTGCTATATGCCGGAATATTAGTTACAATAATGCCTCTTCGTTTAGCCGCGGCGATGTCTATGGTGTTGTAGCCTGTGGCCAACACTCCTATATATTTAAGGTTAGGCAATTGGGCCATCATTTCATCGGTGATTTTAATTTTATTCACCAAAATAATATCAGCGTCCGAAGCTCGTTCGATAACCTTATCTGCGGGTGTGCGTGGAAATACCACTAATTCACCAAATTCTTTCAATCCTTCCCAAGACAAATCCCCGGGATTGGCGGCAAAGCCGTCTAATTCAACAATCTTCATCATATTTGTTTAATCTTTATATCGGTCGCCCCATAGTTTCAGCATTTGCTGGTATTGCTTTTCTTCCGAAGGCGAATGTTGGGCGTGCCAAATGCGTTGTGTTTTTATTTCGTCGGGCAGATACTGCTGCTCTACGAAGTTGTTAGGATAATCATGGCTATACTTGTAGCCATCATGGTAGCCCAATTGGGCCATTAGTTCTGTGGGAGCATTTCTCAAATGGAGCGGTACTTGAAGATTTCCGGTCCGTTCTACCGTCTGTAACGCTGTGGCAATGCCCATATAGGCAGAGTTGCTCTTAGGGCTTGTCGCCAAATAGACCACAGCTTCCGCCAAGGGGATTCGTCCTTCAGGCCATCCTATCTTGGTTACGGCGTCAAATGCGGCATTGGCTAATAGTAAAGCATTGGGATTGGCCAATCCAATATCTTCTGCGGCACTGATGACTAACCTACGGGCTATGAACTTAGGGTCTTCCCCTCCTTGTATCATTCGTGCCATCCAATAAAGCGCCGCGTCAGGATCGCTTCCTCTTATGCTTTTGATAAAGGCCGAGATAATGTCATAGTGCATTTCGCCGTCTTTATCATAAGCCAATGGATTTTGTTGCAGTCTATTGACTACAATATCATCCGTAATCTCTATATCGTCGGAGCCGGTCGCATCGATGACCAGTTCTAAAATATTCAATAGTTTGCGTGCGTCTCCTCCGCTATATCTAAGAAGCGCATCTGTTTCGCTTAGCGTTATCTTCTTTTCTTTCAGTTCAATATCATGACTGATAGCTCTTTGGAGAAGTGCTAATAGGTCGTCTTTATCCAATGACTTTAAGACATAAAGCTGACAACGTGACAGCAGGGGGCGAATAACCTCGAATGAAGGATTTTCCGTAGTTGCACCAATTAAGGTGACAATGCCTCTCTCCACGGCTCCCAGCAGGGAATCTTGTTGAGATTTGCTGAAACGATGGATTTCATCTATAAATAAAATAGGTGATTGCGAACTGAAGAAACGATTATTTTTAGCACGTTCTATAACCTCACGCACATCTTTTACACCACTGGTCACTGCGCTCAAGGTGTAAAATGGCGTATCCAATTTGTTAGCTATAATCTGTGCTAACGTGGTCTTGCCTACTCCCGGCGGTCCCCAAAGGATAAAAGACGAAATATGGCCGGAATCAATCATTTTTCTCAGTACGGCATTCTTGCCCACCAAATGCTGCTGACCGACGTAATCATCCAATGTCCGAGGACGCATTCTTTCTGCTAAAGGTTCGCTCATAATTGTATTTGCAAAAATAGAAAATATATAATAGATGGGCAAAAAATAGTATAGAAAAGTTTGTGAATATGGGTCAAAGTATATACTTTTGCAGCCAAATGAAATATAGATTGTACGTATGAAAGAACTAAAAGCTTTGACACTCAAAACGTTAAATAAAAGTAATGTATGGGACACTCAGGAAAATGATGTTTTCAGGATGTGGGAAGCTGCCGAAAAGGATATTGATCTGAAGGATAATGTACGGCACTACACCGATATTATTAGGAGCGCCTATGATATTGAGGAAATCAAAATTGATAAACCTGAGATAGTCAAGAAGATTGAGGCCCGTGGCTTTAAGACCGGTATTATTCGCATAGATGACAGCACTAAGATGAAGGTTGGCTTGAAGAAAAAGCCCATCATGCGGGTTACCGACCTTACCTACGAGAATATCCGTCATATTTCCGCATCGAAACTTATAGAGGTTCTTGAGCGAAATTTCGGTGGAGGCTGGGATAGTCTTTCACAAAGTATTCAAGATATTATTGAAAGTGGCTTTGATATTAGCACCACTACATTGCCGGCTAACAGACTTCATAAGCCGGGTGGAATGTATGAGAAGAAAGTCAATGATGGTTTTGAGGTGCTTGAAATTCCCAAAGGTCTATGGATAGAGGCTATCTTCGCAAAGGAAAAACCTGAAGTGGAACGTCCTAGAGTGAGGTTTGAGACGGAGGATGAGTTGGATAATGACGTGCTTGGTAGAGACTTGGAAGAAGAGGAGGACCTGCCCGAAGAGGACGATCATTACAATGATCCTGACGAAGACGATGGTCTTTTCGATGAAGACAAGTTGACCGAAGAAAGTTATCGCACTACGTTTGATGAAAATCCGGACGACTTGAACATGGAGGCCGAGGACGTCAGTGACGAGGACGAATATTAATATTGAGGTCTTGAAAATAGTGTAATCAAAAATAATCATATATGGTAAAGCCAATTCTTTTCTTAGAGAATTGGCTTTACTGTTTATTGTTCTTTGTTGTTATTAGCTTATTTCTAACTTATAATAGTTGCCTTTTGAGGCGCCCAAAGAGGGCTTTTGGCCTTGTAGAAGCAGTGCTTTGAGAGTCTTAAAGGCGGCTAATTCCTTTGCCGGATACATTAACTTTCCGAAAGTGTGGATAGGATTACCTCATTCAAATGAAAATACAGATGTTCATGGAAACATCCGTGAAGAACGTTAGCCATGAATAACGCTCGTCAAGGGAAAGCCAGTTGGAGTAGCAAAGGAAAAAAGTAGGGGAAATCGATAAATGTTAAATACCGTCTGATTTGCCGAAAAAATACAGTACACTGTTTGTAGTGTACTGCACTTTTTCTATATTTGTTAGCAAAAGTGATATGCTAACATAAAATAACAGCCGATTTTGCTGTAAGTATAACATTAGCAATTTAGTAAAGAAATACGATGGAAGCTATTAGATTGAATTGTCATTCAGCCCTTGAAAGTGAAGAAAACGACTGTTATTTTTGGACGGATGGTAAACTTGTTTTTTATGAGCGAAATAATATTCCCTTAAAGAATGCTCATCCTGAAAAGATGAGATGTTGGAGAAATTTTGCTTATGATGACGAACGGGTATTTCTTGAAAATAAACTATTGCGTGGTGTATCTCCTAATGGTTTCACGATATTAAACCATGCTTTTGTCAAAAGCAATAGTCATGTAATCACAGAAAATGGATGTGTGAAAGTCAGTAATGATTCTGTTGTACAAACCTTAGACGATGGTCTATGGTATGGTTCTTCGGAGGTGTCAGCTTATGGCTATATTAAAATTGACAACACGATATGGTATCATGCACATTGGAATGACGGCTTAACCAAATTGACAAGTGTAAATGCAAAGTATTTTATTTCTTTACATGATGGAGTTTTAGGGATGGATAATGAGAAAGTTTATGCCTTTGGAAAAATTGTGGCAGGAGCAACGGCTAAGGATTTTCGGAAAATTGTTGATAGCGTATATTGTGGCTATTACATAAGCAATGGTAAGCTGTTTTTTGAGAACAAAATGATACGAGAGGCTTCTATTGAGATGGTCCATATACCAAACGAGGTTCTAAAAGCCATGCGAAGTATTCGGCTTTTAGTATGTGATAATAGATATTATGCAGGAGAAGTAGAAGTATCTTATGAGAGATTTGAAAAAAGATTGAATAGTTATAAAGAAGTAGCTAACAATCAGCATGTCGACTGAATAAATGGGACGCTGCCAAGTGCTAGTATTTAATCATCATCTCTTTCCTCAAATAATTCGCTAAAATTTTATTGCTTAAAAAATAAAGCGGGCCGAGTAAAAAGATTACCCGGCCCCGCTTATATAATATAACTCTGCATTTAAAATGCAGCAAGTAATTCTTTACTTATTCAAGGCGAGTGAAGTTGCCACGGCGATAGCTACGGTTGCACCAACCATAGGATTGTTACCCATACCGAGGAAGCCCATCATTTCAACGTGAGCAGGAACCGATGATGAACCGGCAAACTGAGCGTCAGAGTGCATACGACCCATAGTGTCGGTCATACCATACGAAGCGGGACCTGCGGCCATGTTATCCGGGTGGAGTGTACGACCGGTACCACCACCTGAAGCAACAGAGAAGTAAGGCTTACCAGCAGCTACACGCTCTTTCTTATAAGTTCCGGCTACAGGGTGCTGGAAGCGTGTTGGGTTAGTTGAGTTACCGGTGATAGATACGTCTACGTTCTCTTTCCAAAGAATGGCTACGCCTTCACGAACGTCATCAGCACCGTAGCACTTTACTTTGGCACGAGGACCGTCTGAGTAAGCTACTTCCTCTACGACGTTAACCTTACCTGTGTAGTAGTCGAACTGAGTCTGAACATAAGTGAAACCATTGATGCGGCTGATAATCATAGCGGCGTCTTTACCTAATCCGTTCAGGATAACACGTAATGGTTTTTGACGAACCTTGTTAGCCATTTCGGCGATTTTGATAGCGCCTTCTGCTGCGGCAAATGACTCATGGCCGGCGAGGAAAGCGAAACATTCGGTTTCTTCACGCAGCAAGCGGGCAGCGAGATTACCATGTCCCAAACCAACTTTACGATCATCGGCCACTGAGCCGGGGATGCAAAAACTCTGCAGACCAATGCCGATAGCCTCTGCTATGTCGGCAGCGCTCTTGGCGCCCTTCTTGATAGCGATGGCTGTACCGCAAACGTAGGCCCATTTAGCATTCTCAAAGCAAATGCGTTGGGTTTCCTCACATTGCAAATAAGGATCAACACCTGCATTCTCGCAAATCTCATTAGCCTCTTCGATACTGTTGATACCGTTCTCTTTCAAAGCGGCGAGGACTTGGTCCATACGGCGCTCTTGGCTTTCAAAACTTACTATTCTAATCATTGTAGTATCTCCTTATTATTCTTTACGTGGATCAATAAATTTGACAGCACCCTGCTCCTCACTTGTACGACCATAACGACCTGTGAATTTCTTAACAGCCTCATTGGCGTCCATGCCATTCTTGATAGCTTCCATCATCTTGCCAAGGTGAACATACTCGTATCCACAGACTTGATTGTCCTTATCAAGGAATTGCTTGGTAATATAGCCTTCGGTGAGCTCGAGGTATCTTGTACCCTTAGCTACTGTTCCGTAAAGTGTACCTGTTTGGCTACGGAGTCCCTTGCCAAGGTCCTCAAGGCCGGCGCCAATAACCAAACCGCCTTCAGAGAAAGCACTCTGGCTACGTCCGTAAACAATCTGAAGGAAGAGTTCGCGCATAGCTGTGTTGATAGCATCGCAAACAAGGTCGGTGTTGAGCGCTTCAAGAATAGTCTTACCCGGAAGTATTTCTGAAGCCATAGCGGCTGAATGGGTCATACCGGTACAACCGATTGTTTCAACCAACGCTTCTTGAATAATACCATCCTTGATGTTAAGAGACAGTTTACATGCTCCTTGCTGGGGAGCACACCAGCCTACACCATGTGTATAACCCGAGATGTCTTTAATCTCTTTTGCTTGAATCCATTTCCCTTCTTCAGGAATTGGAGCAGGACCATGATTAGGACCTTTGGCGACAACACACATGTTGTCTACTTCTTTTGAATAAATCATTTTGTGTATTATTTATGAATAATAAAATAATAGAATAATCAATTTGTCTGCAAATGCTTTGCAAAAGTAAGAAAAACTTGTGTAAAATGCCATAAGCCATGTTTTGTTTTTCTATTATTAACATGATTTTGTACCTATCCCTATTAAGTTTTTCCTATTTTTGCATAGAAATAAATTTATTCAATCACTAATCTCATGATTATGAACCATATTGAAATACCAAAAGTAGAAAAAGTACCTTTTGATTTTACTTCCGCAAATGAGTTGTTCGATAAGAACGGCATTGATTATGTTCCGGTTGACAATGTCAATTGGGCTTCAGATTACCCCTATAAGCCCGAATTCGCGTTTAGAATGGCCCATACCGGTGATAATGTCATTATAGAATATAAAGTCAGGGAAAACAGCGTAGCTTCTGTAGCGGGGAAAGATAACGGAAGAGTATGGGAAGATTCTTGTTGTGAGCTTTTCACCCAACTACCGGGGGAAGATGTTTATTATAATATGGAGTGTAATTGCACCGGAAGGCTGTTGATTGGCTGTGGACCGGTAAGAGAAGGTAGAACTTTGGCGCCCGTAGAAGTGCTTGAAATGGTGAAACGTTGGAGTTCCTTGGGTACTGACGACTTTGAACTTAAGTCGGGAGATGTTTCATGGCAAATGGTTTTGGTCATACCCAAAGAAGCGTGGTTCAAATCATCTATTCAAACTCTTAATGGATTAAGTCTTAAAGCCAATATTTATAAATGTGGCGATAAGTTGGCACAGCCTCATTTTCTTTCATGGAATAAGATTGATATTAAATCTCCTGATTTTCATCGTCCAGATTTCTTTGGCAATGTAGTGATGAAATGATATAAGCGGGCGTTTTATTTTGCAAATTGATACTTTTCTATTACTTTTGCATACTAAAATAGTTGATAAAGCATTATGGCAGTTATAGAAGATTTATCCAAGGAAGAAAAGCGTGGACTGAGCTTTGTAGAGCAGTTGGTAGAAAAAGACCTCGAAGAAGGTAAGAATGGCGGACGAATACAAACTCGTTTTCCGCCGGAACCTAATGGGTATCTGCATATAGGGCATGCCAAAGCCATCTGTATGGACTTCGGTGTTGCGGAAAAGTATCACGGCGTTTGTAATCTAAGGTTTGATGATACGAATCCGAGCAAAGAAAATACAGAGTATGTTGATAATATCTTGAATGATATTAAATGGCTTGGTTTTCAGTGGGGAAACATATATTATGCTTCCGATTATTTTGAAAAGCTTTGGGCTTTTGCCGTTTGGATGATCAAGAAGGGGCTTGCTTACGTAGATGAGCAGACCTCACAGCAAATTGCCGAACAAAAAGGCACCCCTACTGTTCCCGGTATTGCCAGTCCCTACCGAGACAGACCCATAGAAGAGAGCCTTAGGTTGTTTGAGAAGATGAATACTCCGGAAGCCGTAGAAGGAAGCATGGTACTGCGGGCAAAGCTGGATATGGCCAATTCAAATATGCACTTCCGTGATCCGATTATGTATAGAATTATTCAAACTTCGCATCATCGTACCGGCACGAAATGGCATGCCTATCCTATGTATGACTTTGCTCATGGTCAGAGTGATTACTTTGAGGGTGTTACACATAGTATTTGCACATTGGAGTTTGTTCCCCATCGCCCACTCTATGACAAGTTTGTCGATTTCCTGATTGAAATGGAAGGTGCGACCGATGAGGTTGTTGGCTATCGTCCCCGACAGATCGAGTTTAATCGGTTGAACCTTACCTATACTGTCATGAGCAAGCGTAAATTGCATGCTTTGGTAGACATGAAACTTGTTAATGGATGGGATGACCCAAGAATGCCGACCTTGTGTGGTATGCGCAGACGTGGTTATAGTCCGGAAAGTATCAAGAATTTCATAGATTCTATTGGTTATACGAAATTTGATGCGTTGAATGACATCGCTTTGCTGGAGTCTTGTGTACGTGAGGATTTGAATAAAAAGTCATGTCGTGTAAGTGCTGTGCTGGATCCGGTAAAGTTGGTAATTACCAATTATCCGGAGGGACAGATGGAAGAGTTGGAAGCTGTTAATAATCCGGAAAACGAAAATGACGGAACGCATACAATAGAGTTCTCGAGGAATCTTTGGATAGAGCGTGAGGATTTTATGGAAGATGCGCCTAAGAAATTCTTCCGTATGACCCCCGGAAAGGAAGTACGACTGAAGAATGCGTATATTGTTCTTTGCACAGGATGTACAAAAGACAGTGATGGAAATATTATAGAGATTCAGGCTGAGTATGATCCTACCAGTAAGAGTGGCGAGTCCGGAGCTAACAGAAAAGTAAAAGGAACACTCCATTGGGTATCTTCAGACTATTGTCAAGAAGCGGAAGTAAGAGAATATGACCGCCTCTTCACCGTAGAGGATCCTTCTTCTGATGAGCGTGACTTCTTGGAATTACTCAATAAAGATAGTTTTATCGTACGCAAGCACTGTTATGTGGAGAACTATGTTGCGACGAAGAATGTCGGTGAATACTTGCAATTCCAGCGAATTGGATATTTCATGAAGGATCCGGATTCAACGGCTGAACATTTAGTCTTTAACAAGACTGTGGGTTTAAAGGATACATGGGCAAAACTTAGTACTAAATAAACACACAATGGTGGGCCATAGGATATTTCTATGGCCCATTGAATTTTTTTGTCCCAATATTTATCTATAACATTTACCAGTGATGATGTCTATCTTCTCTTCTTTATTAAACAATCTGAATTATTTTACAGTTTGGTTCCTCATGCTTTTGGAAAGCACGGTTATCCCCGTTCCTTCTGAGCTTGTTGTGTCGCCTGCGGCCTACCATGCGGCTGGTGGAAACTTGAATATTTGGCTTGTGATTCTATTTGCGACGATAGGAGCCGATTGTGGAGCTACTATCAATTATATAGCCGGTTATTATTTGGGACGCCCTATTATATATAGGTTTGCCGAAAGTAAATTAGGTAAACTCTGTCTGCTTAATCAGCAGAAGGTAGAGCAAAGTGAACAATATTTCAATAACCATGGCATGTTTGCCACAATCACGGGTAGGTTAATCCCCGGCATTCGCCATCTTATCTCTATCCCGGCCGGCTTAGCTAAAATGCACTATGGCCAATTTATACTTTATACAACAATAGGTGCCGGAATATGGAATTGTATATTGGCCTTTTTAGGATGGTATCTCTACTCTATCGTTCCTGAAGATAAACTTTACCAAACCATTGAGCAATACAGCGAATATATTAAATATGTAGTGCTGGGATTGGTGGTGATAGTTGTAGGTTTCTTCTTGATAAAATATCTATTACGAAAAAATAATAAACACTAACTTTAATTGGAGGAATGATTATGCTACTAACAGAACATGACAAAACACAGATTATCAATCGAGGAATGACCGAGGAACAGGTACTGAATCAATTGGAGCAGTTATCTTCGGGTTTTCCCTATTTGAAACTTAAGGCTGCGGCTACTATTGGGCAGGGTATCTTGTCTATCCAAAATAGTGACAAAGAACATTATCAAAAGATTTGGAGAGACTACAAGAATAGTGGTAAGAATAGAATACTGAAATTTGTTCCGGCAAGCGGTGCGGCCAGTAGAATGTTTAAAGACTTATTTGCTTTTATAGAAGCTGATTATGATGTACCGACTACTGATTATGAAAAAGAATTCTTTGGGAATATCAGCAAGTTTGCTTTGTATGAAGCATTAGACGCCGCTTGTGTAAAGAATACGGGCAAGACTATACAAGAGCTTGTCGCTGCGGGCCTATATAAAGATGTTGTAAAGAACATGTTGCTTCCTATGGGGCTCAACTATGGGCAGTTACCAAAAGGACTGATACTTTTCCATTCTTATGAAGATGGTTCTCGTACGCCTATGGAAGAGCATTTGGTAGAGGCTGCTTTATATGCAAGTGCTAATGGTATGGCAAGTGTACATTTCACCGTTAGCCATGAGCATTTGGATTTGTTCAAGCAGAAAGTGGAAGCTAAGAAAACTTTATTTGAAGGCAAGTTGCATGTAAAGTTTGAAATCTCTTTCTCAGAACAGAAGTCTAATACGGATACAGTTGCCGCTAATATGGATAATACGCCGTTTAGAAATGAAGATGGTTCCCTACTCTTTCGTCCCGGAGGTCATGGCGCGTTGATAGAGAATCTTAATGATATGGACGCCCATGTGGTCTTCATTAAGAATATAGATAATGTAACCCCCGATCGTTTAAAGGCAGACACAGTTGCCTATAAGGAAGTGATTGCCGGAGTCTTGGTGGAAAAGCAAAAGCAGGCTTTTGAGTATTTGAACGTGTTGGATAGTGGTAAATACGATCATGACGTATTGGAAAATATCATAAGGTTCTTACAACAAGATTTATGTTGTTTGAAAGATAATATCAAAGATTTAGGTGATGAGGACTTAGTATGTTATCTTAAAGCAAAACTAAATCGGCCTATGAGAGTATGTGGTGTTGTCAGGAATGTAGGTGAACCGGGTGGCGGCCCCTTCCTTGTATATAATCAAGACGGGACTATCAGCTTGCAAATTCTTGAAAGTAGCCAAATTGATACACACAACGCTGAGTTTATGCAGATGTTTACAGATGGAACTCACTTTAATCCGGTAGATCTTGTTTGCGCAACTCACGATTATAAAGGAAATAAATTCAATCTTCCTGACTATGTAGATAAGTCAACGGGCTTTATCAGTCACAAGAGCAAGAATGGAAAAGAATTAAAGGCGCTTGAGCTTCCCGGTTTGTGGAATGGAGCTATGAGTGATTGGAATACGATATTTGTAGAAGTTCCGCTCAATACATTTAATCCTGTTAAGGTTGTAAATGACTTGTTGAGGGATCAGCACCAATAATAATATGTTACTATGGTAGAGAGATTAAAGTTTACAGATGAAGAATTATTAGAGGTAAAAGAACTGACGTTGTATTTGAAACGTGAGATTGCTGATACATTGTTGCCTGATGATGAGAGCAAACTTTATCGTTATCTTCTCGTTTCAATCAATGAAGGGGGGATGAAACATGATACCTTTGGCTTGAACCCTATTTTACAAGGATTGCGTACTGCTGTAATCGCTGTAGATGAAATAGGTTTAAAGCGTGACGCTGTTCTTTCTATTCTTCTTTATAGCTGTATTGCGAATGATTTCTCTACCATAGATATTGTTAAGCGGGAATTTGGAGACAGTGTTGCTCATATTATTCATGGATTAGTAAGAGTTCAAGAACTTTATAAAAAGAATCCGATTATAGAGAGTGAGAACTTTAGAAATCTCTTAGTCTCGTTCTCAGAGGATATGCGAGTAATTCTTATCATGATAGCTGACCGTGTTAATTTGATGCGGCAGATTCGTGATACGAATCAAGTGGAGGCACAACGTGCCGTGGCAGAAGAAGCCAACTATCTTTATGCTCCATTAGCACATAAGTTAGGGCTTTATAAGATAAAAAGCGAGTTAGAAGATTTGAGCTTGAAGTATTTGGAGCATGACGCTTATTATATGATAAAGGATAAGCTGAATGAAACAAAACAAGCTCGTGACGCTTATATAGAAAGATTTATTTCTCCTGTAGATGAACACCTTAAGTCGCTTGGCTTGAAGTATCACATGAAAGGGAGAACAAAGAGTATTCATTCTATTTGGCAAAAAATGAAGAAGCAGAAATGCAACTTCGAAGGTATATATGATTTATTTGCGATTCGTATTATCATAGACTCGCCTATTGATAAAGAAAAAATGCTATGTTGGCAGGTTTATTCCATTGTGACCGATATGTATCAGCCTAATCCTAAGCGTTTGCGGGATTGGTTAAGTGTACCCAAAAGCAATGGTTATGAGAGTTTGCATATTACGGTGCTGGGGCCTGAAAACAAATGGGTAGAGGTTCAAATTCGTACAGAGCGCATGGATCAGGTAGCGGAGCGTGGTCTTGCTGCGCATTGGCGGTATAAAGGCATAAAGAGTGAAGGCGGTATTGATGAGTGGTTGGCAAATATACGTTCTGCCCTTGAGAATAATGATGACCTTCAGTTGATGGATCAGTTCAAGATGGATCTTTATGAGGATGAGGTCTATGTCTTTACTCCAAAGGGAGATTTGCTCAAGTTTCCTAAGGGAGCAACCATCTTGGATTTTGCTTATCATATCCATTCTAATATTGGTAATACTTGTGTAGGTGGTAAAATAAATGGTAAGGCTGTTTCTTTTAGGGAGGCACTGCATTCCGGTGATACGATAGAAGTGTTAACTCAAGCCAATCAAAAGCCCAAACGAGATTGGCTTAAGATTGTGAAAAGTAGTAAGGCTAAATCTAAAATACGGCTTGCTTTAAAAGAAACGCAGACTAAAGATGGTCTGCTGGCCAAAGAGCTACTTGAGCGTAGATTCAAGAATCGGAAAATAGAAATGTCTGAATCGGTAATGTCTCATTTAATTAAAAAGATGGGCTATAAAGAGAATTCAGATTTCTATAGGGATATTGCGGAAGAAAAACTTGATTCTAATTTGGTAATAGAGCGTTATACAGAGGTTTATAATAATGAACAGAATCAGTCGAATGCGACACGTCCCGCGCCAAGTGCTGACCAATTTGAATATGAGAGTCCACGTGAGAACTTGGCACGTAATGCTGATGATGTACTGATTATTGATAGAAATCTTAAAGGGATAGAATATAAATTAGCCCAGTGTTGTCATCCTATTTATGGAGATCAGGTCTTTGGTTTTGTGACTGTTAATGGTGGTATAACGATTCATCGCATTGATTGCCCAAATGCTCCGGAGTTGCGTAAGCGCTTTGGCTATCGTGTAGTGAAAGCGAAATGGAGTGGTAAGGGAAGTGGTCAATACACCATCACATTGCGTGTTATAGGTATTGATGACATTGGAATCGTGAGTAATATAACCAATATTATCTCACGAGAAGAGAAAATAGAGATGAGGAGTATCAATATAGATAGTAATGATGGTATATTCAAGGGCAATTTGGCAGTGCGGTTGGATGATACCAGCAAATTAGACGCATTAATAAAAAAAATAAGAACAGTTAAAGGAGTGAAGCAGGTTGAGCGTATTTATTAAAGGCGCTACCCTATTCAATTAATTTGTCATTCAATGAAAAAGTACATATTTTATTTGCTATTGTTGTTGTGCAGTTCCAATATTAATGCTGCACAAAATTTTGTTGTAGATTATACTAAGCAAGATAGTGCACTTGTTGTTCGGCTGTTGAAACAAGCAGTTGGTCACAAAGGTCCTACCAATTATGTAATTTATTTCGGTAAGCAGTTGAAGAGCGTACCGTATGTTGCAAAAACACTTGAAATCCATAAGGTAGAACAATTGGTTGTTAATTTAAGGCAGCTTGATTGTACTACTTATGTTGAAACAGTTTTAGCATTAGCACAATGTGCTAAATTGCACAAAACTAAGTTTGAAGATTTTTGTTCTGCGCTAAGAAATATTCGTTATCATGATGGGAATGTTGCCTATACCGCACGAAAACATTATTTTACAGATTGGGTAGCGGCTAATTCAAAACAAGGATTTGTTAAAGAGGTAGGTAAGGGTGCGTTCCCATTTACCACTGTTCAAATAGTTAAGGCTAATTATATGTCTACTCATGTATCCTCCTACCCTATGCTGGTAAACCAACCCGAGAGATTGGCAAAAATAATAGCAGTAGAGAAACAAATATCTGGAACTAAATGTTATTATATCCCCAAGAGGGATATTAGAAATACGCAAGCTTATAGAAGGGCAATCCATGATGGTGATATTATTGCAATAGTTACGAATAAAAAAGGTTTAGATACAAGTCATTTGGGAATTGCCATTTGGCATAAGGATGGTTTGCACATGCTAAATGCCAGCCAAATAAGAGGAAAAGTTGTAGAAGAACCAATGACTCTACGGCACTATATGAGTAAGCATCCTATACAAATAGGAATAAGAATTATCAGACCTCTATAGGCTTTTGTATAAAAAGCTACGGAATAATAACTCTCTGTAGCTAAAAATGAAAGAGCACTTCATAAGCTTTGGGTAAGACCAAAAAAAACTGTACTTTTGCAAGTGAATTAAAATAATAGCAATTAATTAATAAAAATAATGATAACAGTAACTAATCTTGCGATTCAATTTGGAAAGAGAGTCCTTTATAAGGATGTAAATATTAAGTTCACACATGGTAATATTTATGGCGTTATTGGTGCAAATGGTGCAGGAAAATCAACATTGCTCCGTGCTATTAGTGGTGACTTAGAGCCTAATAAAGGTACGGTAGAACTTGGTCCGGGTGAACGACTTTCTGTATTGGAGCAGGATCACTTCAAGTATGATGAGTTTCTAGTAATGGATACTGTCCTTATGGGCCATCAGCCGCTTTGGGAGAATATGCAGGAGCGAGCAGCTCTTTATTCTAAAACAGAAATGACCGAGGCAGATGGTATCCGTGCTGCAGAGTTAGAGGAGAAGTTTGCGGAAATGAATGGCTGGGAAGCGGAAAGCGACGCTGCCCAGCTTCTTCAAAATTTGGGTATCAAAGAAGGACTGCACACCAAGCAGATGAGTGAACTTTCAAATAACGAGAAAGTACGCGTAATGTTGGCCAAAGCTTTATTTGGTAAGCCTGACAATTTGTTGCTTGATGAGCCTACTAATGACTTAGATTTGGATACAGTAGAATGGTTAGAGGACTATCTCGGAAATGTGGAGCAGACAGTACTTGTTGTAAGTCATGACCGTCACTTTTTGGATGCGGTTAGTACTCAAACCGTAGACATAGACTTTGGTAAAGTGACGATATTCTCCGGTAACTATTCATTTTGGTATGAAAGTTCCCAATTAGCTTTACGCCAAGCTCAAAATCAACGTCAAAAAGCTGAAGAGAAAAAGAAAGAGTTGGAAGAATTTATTCGTCGTTTCTCTGCAAATGTGGCAAAGAGTCGTCAAACTACATCTCGTAAAAAGATGCTGGAGAAGTTGAATGTAGAAGAAATCCGTCCTTCAAGTAGAAAGTATCCGGGTATTATCTTCCAAATGGATCGTGAACCGGGCAATCAAATTCTTGAGGTAAATGATCTGAAGGCTGTAGACGCAGACGGAACAGTTTTGTTTGACCATGTAAGTTTCAATATAGAAAAGGGACAAAAGGTTGTTTTTTTAAGCCATAACCCTAAGGCAATGACTGCCCTCTTTGAAATAATCAATGGAAATCGTGAGGCTGATGGCGGTGATTTCAAATGGGGCGTAACCATTACGACAGCTTATCTTCCTTTAGATAATACGAAGTTTTTTGAGACAGATAAGAATCTTGTGGAATGGCTCAGCCAATATGGAGTTGGTAATGAAGTCTTGATGAAAGGTTTCTTAGGCAGAATGCTTTTTAAGCAAGAAGAGGTTGAGAAGAAAGTTAATGTACTTTCCGGAGGAGAGAAAATGCGTTGTATGATAGCTCGTATGCAGTTGCAAAATGCGAATTGTTTGATTCTTGATACCCCTACCAATCATCTTGATTTGGAGAGTATTCAAGCATTTAATAATAATTTGAGCACATTTAAGGGAAATATTCTTTTTGCGAGTCATGACCATGAATTTATTGAAACCGTGGCAGATAGAATCATAGAATTAACTCCTAAAGGCACAATTGATAAATTGATGAGCTATGATGAGTATATCTATGACAGCGGCATAAGAGAATTAAAAGAAAAGATGTATTGAAATAATAAGAATCCCTTCAAATAATGAGGGGATTTTTATTGGCACAATATTTGTTAGAGCTATATAAAAAATGATTATTATGACAGCAGAAAAGAATATAATTAATGATGATGAGCTGCAGAACGATTCTCAACAGCAGGATTTAGAAGGACAGGAAACTTATAATTCTGAAGATACTTCTGTGAAGGCAGATAATAAAGATGAAGCTGTTGAGGATACATCGGATTCTTCAAAGAGCGAGTTGGTAGTGTTGCAAGAAGAAAATGCCCAGCTCAAAGATCAGTTATTAAGGAAAATCGCGGAGTTTGATAATTATCGCAAACGCACTGTAAAAGAAAAGACTGAGCTTATATTGAATGGTGGAGAAAAGGCCATTTGTTCAATATTGCCCATCTTAGATGATTTTGAGCGGGCCCTATCCGATAAAAGCGATGACCCAAATGCTATACGTGAAGGTGTCGAAATGATCTTTAATAAGTTTAATAAGGCTTTAGAGAGCTTGGGGGTTAAGAAAATCGACACAGAAGGTGTAGACTTTAATGTAGATTATCATGAGGCTATAGCGATGGTTCCCGGCATGGGCGATGATAAAAAAGGCAAAGTAATTGATTGTGTACAAAGTGGATATACAATGAATGACAAAGTCATCAGACATGCTAAAGTTGCTGTTGGTCAATAATATATAGTAAGAAGATTTTATGGCAAAGCGTGATTATTATGAAGTCTTAGGAGTCGATAAAACTGCGTCTGATGATGAAATAAAGAAAGCTTATCGGAAAATAGCAATAAAATACCATCCTGACCGCAATCCTGACGATAAGGAAGCTGAAGAAAAGTTTAAAGAAGCGGCTGAGGCATACGATGTTCTTCACGATCCTCAAAAGCGGCAACAATACGATCAGTTTGGCTTCAATGGTCCACAGAATGGAGGCTTCGGAGGCTTTAGTGGCGGAGGAATGGACATGGATGATATATTCTCTATGTTTGGAGATATATTTGGTGGCCATTCCGGGTTTTCAGGATTTGGAGGCTTCTCCGGAGGTGGCCAGCGTCAGCAATATCGGGGAAATGATTTAAGGTTGAAGGTAAAGTTATCGCTTCTTGAGATTTCTACCGGCGTCACTAAAAAATTTAAAGTTCGTAAAGATGTTGTTTGTGACCATTGCCATGGTAGCGGCGCAGAGGCAGGAAGTGGTAGTGAAACTTGCTCAACATGTCAAGGACGAGGTGTTGTCGTGCGTTCAGTTCGTACAATGCTTGGTATGATGCAAACCCAAACAGAATGTCCTACTTGTCATGGTGAAGGTTCTGTTATCAAAAACAAATGTAAGGTTTGTGGTGGAAATGGCGTAGTAAAAGGCGAAGAGGTTGTTGAAATCAATATTCCGGCTGGCGTTGCTGAAGGCATGGTTGTCAATGTGCCGGGTAAAGGTAATGCCGGCCCTCATAATGGAGTCAATGGCAATATTCAGGTGTTGATAGAAGAAGAGCCAAATGATTTATTTGTTAGAGACGGACAGGATGTTATTTATAATTTATTACTTGACTTCCCTACTGCTACATTAGGTGGTGATATTGATATTCCCACTATTACCGGTAGTAAAGTGAGAATAAAGATAGAACCGGGAACACAACCGGGAAAAACTTTACGCCTGCGTAACAAGGGATTACCTGCTGTTCAGGGCTATGGTTCTGGTACGGGAGATTTAGTCGTAAACATCAGTGTTTTCGTTCCCAAAACATTGACTAAGGAAGAAAAGAAATCTATAGAAAGTTTCAAGAATAGTGATAATTTTAAAGGAGATTCTGTAACTCGTAAAACAATTTTCGAGAAGTTTAAGAATTACTTTAATTGATAAAATAAGATGACTTATCAAGAAACATTAGAGTATCTATATAAAAGCACCCCTGTTTTTGAACATGTGGGTGCTTCTGCATATAAGGAAGGATTGTATAATACTCAAGCGTTGGACGCTTTCTTTGGACATCCTCATCAGGCTTATAAAACAATCCATATTGCCGGAACCAATGGCAAAGGCTCTTGTTCGCATAGTTTGGCGGCAATACTTCAGGCTGATGGATATAAGGTAGGCCTATATACAAGTCCTCATATCATTGATTTTAAAGAACGAATTAGGATAAATGGCAAATGTGTTGAGGAGTCATTTGTTATAGATTTTGTAGAAAACTATCGTTCTTTTTTTGAACCTCTCCACCCTAGTTTCTTTGAATTAACGACTGCTATGGCCTTTAAGTATTTCGCAGATAATCAAGTAGATATAGCTGTGATAGAAGTGGGATTAGGCGGAAGATTAGATTGCACAAATATAATTACACCTATTTTATCTGTAATTACAAATATAAGTCTTGATCATACACAATTTTTAGGAACTACTTTAGCGCAGATAGCTGAGGAAAAAGCCGGTATTATTAAACCGGGAAGGCCGGTTGTCATTGGTGAAAGTTGTGATGAAACTATATCGGTATTTCTCAAACACGCCAAACTTAATCATTCTCAAATTATTTTCGCCGAGGATATGACAGAAAAAATGGTTGTATCTTCATCTGAGAATATTACCGGCGGGCGGCATTATATTTTAAAAGATGGAGTTTGTTTTGATGGAGATTTATCTGGTGATTACCAAGAGAAAAATATGAATACGGTTCTTGTGGCTGCCCGAGAGTTGCATAATATGAATTTGATTCGTAAAGAAGATTCTATAAGAATGGGCGTTTCAAATGTCATTGGACTTACGGGATTATTGGGGCGTTGGCAATGCCTTAGCAAGCAACCTTATGTTGTTTGCGATACGGGACACAACTCCGGGGGGTGGAATTATTTGGCAAAGCAAATTGCGAGACAAGCAAAAAATAAACGGATTGTCTTTGGAATGGTGGATGATAAGGATTTAGATGAGGTGATGTCAATGCTTCCCGTAGATGCGATTTATTATTGGACTCAACCATCAACTCACAGAGCTTTTCCCGTGGAGAAAATTGAACAATGCGGTAAAAGATATGGGCTTTCAGGACAAGTATTCCATAATGTTATCACTGCTTATCACCATGCTTTGAAAGATGCGAGCCTTGATGATTTTATATTTGTGGGAGGCAGTAGTTACGTTGTGGCAGATTTATTATCTGAATTAAATAGAAAATAGATTCTTTTCTTCGATTATTTTGACTTTTTTCATGCCTTTATTTGTTGTTTCCGTTTTTTTTTAATTACTTTGCAACTCAATAATAAACCTAAACTCACATAAATTAGCTATAATGATGAACACTACTGAAACCCCAAATATATGTGGTTTGAAGCGGAGTGATTTTCAAACCACAATTGAGAATAAGCAAACTGATCTTTATATTTTACGAAATTCTTTAGGGAATGAAGTAGCCATTACCAATTATGGAGGCGCCGTCGTTGCTATTATGGTGCCGGATAAGAATGGTGTAAAGGCTAATGTCATACAAGGACATGATAATATCAATGATGTAATATCATCGCCTGAACCTTTCTTGTCAACCTTGATAGGACGCTATGGTAATAGGATCTGCGAGGGAAAGTTCCAACTTCATGGAAAGAAATATCAATTAGGTGTTAACAATGGTCCCAATCATTTACATGGTGGTGTGACCGGTTTTCATGCTCGGGTATGGGATGCACAGCTGATGAATGACCAAACGCTTGTTTTACATTATGTGAGTGCTTATGGTGAAGAAGGCTTTTCAGGCGAATTGAAGACCACTGTTGTTTACTCTTTTACTGATGATAATGAGTTGGTAATAGAGTATTTAGCCTCTACAAATAAGAAAACAATCATTAATTTAACCCATCATGGTTTCTTCTCTTTATCCGGAATTGCTAATCCGACTCCGACCATTGAAAACATGATTTGCGAGATTAATGCCAATTACTATTTACCAATTGATGAAAATAGTATTCCTACCGGTGAAATTTTGAAGGTGGAAGGAACTCCTTTTGATTTCCGCACACCTAAAACAATAGGGCAAGATATAGAATCAGATAACCAGCAACTGAAATATGGGGCAGGCTATGACCATTGTTTTATCTTGAATAAGAATGAAGAAGCTGAATTGAGTTTTGCCGCAAAAGTTACTGATCCACAGTCTGGTAGAGTAATGGAAGTATTCACAACAGAACCCGGTGTTCAGATCTATACAGATAATTGGGCTACCGGTTACAAAGGTCAATTTGGTGCAACTTTCCCTAAGCGGAGTGCTATCTGTATTGAGGCACAGCACTTCCCTGACTCGCCCAATCATACCTATTTCCCCTCTGTTGTCTTAGAGCCTGATAGAGAATATAAGCAAAAGACGGTATATAAGTTTGGAGTGATGTAGTAAATATAGTTAGAATAAAATATCAAATAATAATTAAAACCAAAATGAACAATCAAACAAAACAAAATGGAAGCATAATAGCCATCATCACGATGATGTTTCTTTATGCGATGATTTCATTCGTTACTAACTTAGCAGCGCCTATTGGTGTTATTTGGAAGAATGCGTTTGCAGGTGACAGTGCAAATACAGTGGGTATGCTTGGAAACGCAATGAACTTCTTAGCTTACTTATTTATGGGTATTCCCGCAGGAAAACTCTTAACTAAGATAGGCTATAAGAAAACAGCGATGATTGGTATTGCTGTAGGTTTCTTCGGTGTTTTAACCCAATTTGTGTCAGGTACAATAGATGCTAAGACTACAGGCTTCGCTATCTACTTATTGGGAGCTTTCATCTCAGGTTTCTCTGTATGTATTTTGAATACCGTTGTTAACCCTATGCTCAACCTTCTTGGTGGCGGTGGTAATAGAGGTAACCAGTTGAACATGATTGGTGGAACCTTGAACTCTCTTTCAGGTACACTGACTCCTCTGTTTGTAGGCGCTTTGATTGGAACTGTTTCTGCGTCAACAAAGATGGTAGATGTTAACCTCGTGTTGTACATCGCAATGGCTGTATTTGCCGCAGCATTTATTATACTAAGCTTCATTCCTATTTCTGACCCCGATAAGGGCAAGGTTACTAAAGACACTGTCTTTGAACATAGTCCTTGGGCGTTCCGTCATTTTGTTTTGGGAGTAGTCGCCATATTCGTATATGTAGGTGTTGAGGTAGGTATTCCCGGTACATTGATTTACTATCTTAGTGACCAAACATCAGCCGGAGCAGGTCTGACCGGTAATGCGGTTGCTATCGCTGGTTCTGTAGCTGCTACATATTGGTTCTTGATGTTGGTAGGTCGCTTCTGCTCAAGCTTCATTGCAAGTAAGGTTTCAAGTAAGACCATGATGACGGTGGCCACTTCTATGGCCATGATATTTATCGTCTTGGCAATATTCTTAGGCAATTCAGTTACTGTTTCTATGCCGGTATTCTCTGGTTCTTCATTCGATACCGTAGTTGTTCCAGTTGCTGCCGTATTACTCGTGCTTTGCGGTCTTTGTACTTCAATCATGTGGACTTCTATCTTTAACTTGGCCACAGAAGGACTTGGAAAATACACAGCTGCTGCCGCCGGTATATTTATGATGATGGTAGTTGGTGGAGGTCTCCTCCCCTTGCTCCAAAGCTTTATCGCTGACAATGCAGGTTATTTAGTTTCATACGTAGTACCTCTTTGCGCAATTGCATACATGTTCTTCTATGCAGTTGTTGGTTGCAAGAATGTGAACAAGGATATTCCTGTAGAATAATATATGATATAAGGAAGCCTCTTTTGCCCGTTGGTATGGCAAAAGAGGCTTTTTTGTTTTATTATATGCCCTTTTTTATAAGGTAAAAGTTATCCTTTTACCCTCTTAAATGAGGCATATTACATTAGCAAACAGTAAGACCAATTGGCTCCAACTTTATCCCCTATCTAATACGTCTGATGTACTTTGTTGGATGTTTATTCATAAAAACGTCTTGAATTTATGAAAAAAATCAATGTGCAATCAGTAAATTAAGGCAAATCAGTTGGGGTTATAAATAATAAATAGTATATTTGCAATATTAAGTCATAACATTTAAAAGTAATGAATAGTACAGCTTTAATGAATTTGGCAGCTGATAATATACGCATTTTAGCTGCTTCGATGGTTGAGAAAGCCAAGTCCGGACATCCCGGTGGTGCTATGGGCGGAGCAGATTTTATAAATGTATTGTTTTCAGAATTCCTTGTATATGATCCCAACGACCCTGATTGGAGTGGCCGTGACCGTTTCTATTTAGATCCGGGACACATGTCCCCGATGTTATATTCAGCATTGGCATTGCAAGGCAGATTCACTTTAGAAGATTTACAACAATTTCGTCAATGGGGCTCTCCTACCCCGGGCCATCCCGAGCGCGACCTACTTCATGGTATTGAAAATACTTCCGGTCCTTTAGGTCAGGGCCATGCTTTTGCTGCCGGCGCAGCAGTCGCAGAGAAATTCTTAGAGGCACGCCTTGGAAAAACCATGATGCAGCATAAAATTTATGCTTATATTTCAGATGGTGGAATACAAGAGGAAATCTCACAAGGTGTTGGTCGATTAGCCGGTACATTAGGACTTAATAACTTAATCATGTTCTATGATTCCAACGATATACAGCTCTCGACAGAGTGTGGCGTTGTTATGGCTGAGAATACTGCGGAAAAGTATAAGGCTTGGAATTGGAATGTGCTCACTATTGATGGAAATAATCCCGATGAAATCAGAGAAGCGCTTCGCTTGGCACTACAAGAAGAGCAACGCCCAACGCTTATTATTGGCAATACAACGATGGCTAAGGGAGCTTTGAAAGATGACGGAACCAGCTATGAGCATAACGTTAAGACACATGGAGCACCTCTTGGTGGCGAAGCCTATATTAATACAATCAAAAACTTAGGTGGAGATCCTACTAATCCATTTGTTATTTTTGAAGAGGTACAACAACTCTATAATAGTCGTCATAAAGAGCTTCTTCAAATAGTAGCAGAGCGTCGTAAGGCAGAGAATCTTTGGGCAGAGACTAATCCTGCTTTGGCAAAGCAGAAAGAAGAATGGTTTTCCGGTAAAGCTCCTATTATCAATTGGGAGGGTATTCAGCAAAATGCCGGTGATGCAACTCGTGTAGCCAGCGCCACATGTTTAGGTGTGTTGGCCGAACAAGTACCTAATATGATTTGCGCAAGTGCCGATTTGTCTAATTCAGATAAGACAGATGGTTTCTTAAAGAAGACCACTTCATTAGTCAAGGGCGACTTTAGCGGTGCATTTTTCCAAGCAGGTGTGTCTGAACTTACCATGGCATGTATGTGTATAGGCATGATGTTACATGGTGGAGTTACGACAGCTATGGGTACATTCTTTGTCTTCTCTGATTATATGAAGCCGGCTCTACGTATGGCGGCGTTAATGCGAGTGCCCGTAAAGTTCATTTGGAGCCACGATTCTTTTAGAGTAGGTGAAGACGGGCCTACCCATGAGCCTGTTGAGCAAGAAGCCCAAATCCGCTTGATGGAGAAATTGAAGAATCATAAAGGCCAAGATAGTATTAGAGTTTTCCGTCCTGCCGATGCGGATGAGACTACAGAATGCTGGAAGATGGCTATGGAAAATGTAGATACTCCTACTGCGTTTATCTTGTCTCGACAAGGAGTTGATAAATTACCTGAGAACAATCCGTATTCTAATGCAACTAAAGGGGCTTATATAGTAGCAGGAAGTGACGAGAATCCTGATGTTATTTTGGTGGCAAGTGGCTCTGAGGTTTCTACCTTGGTAGCAGGTGCTCAATCTTTGAGAAATGACGGAGTAAAGGTGAGAATCGTTAGCTGTCCGTCTGAAGGTTTATTCCGTCAACAACCGATAGAATACCAAGAGGCAGTATTGCCGGAAAGCGTTAAGAAGTTTGGACTTACGGCCGGACTTCCCGTAACCTTGGAAGGTATTGTTGGTCTTGGTAAGAATTCAAAAATATTTGGACTAAACTCTTTCGGTTATTCTGCTCCTTTTAAAGTTTTGAATGAGAAGTTAGGTTATACTGGTGAGAATGTTTATCGTGAGGTGAAGGCTTTCTTAGCCTGACTTTGAACAGCACACTCCACATAGCAAGTACATCGGTAGACAAAGCATTTAATATTAACCATAAATTTGTAAAAGCCTATGGAAATTAAAACAGTTGGACTTGCCTGCGACCATGCAGGATTTCCATTGAAACAATTTGTTCTTGATTACCTTGAGAAAAAAGGTTATCCGGTAAAGGACTTTGGCACATATAGTGATGAGAGCGTGGATTATCCTGATTTTGCTCATCCGTTAGCTGAAGCTGTTGAGAGTGGTGAAGTTTATCCGGGTATCGCAATTTGCGGTAGCGGTGAAGGCATGGCAATGACCCTTAACAAGCATCAGGGCGTACGTGCGGGTTTGGCTTGGAATAAGGATGTCGCTGAATTGATTCGCCAGCATAATAATGCCAACGTATTGGTTATGCCCGGTCGCTTTATCGACAATCGTACCGCTGAAGGAATCATGGATGAATTCTTTAAGGCAACTTTTGAAGGTGGACGTCATGAGCGTCGTATTAATAAAATACCTACAGCAGCAAAATAAATTATTTTAGATATTTTAGTGGGGGCGCATCAAATATAAGTCATTATTTTTGATGTGCCCTATTTTCTTGAATCCAGCATGTGGGCAGGGGGTAAGCTATATTTGTTTTTCTCATTGTGATTATCTTGTCACATGCTTTGTTTAGTATCCTCACGCTATAAGAATATTTTTATATTATGTCAGAAGAGCAATCTTTTATTCATGTTAAAGGTGCCAGAGTCAACAACTTAAAGAATATTTCGTTGCAAATTCCACGAAACGCTTTTATTACTATATCAGGTGTTTCAGGATCGGGAAAGTCAAGTTTGGCTTTTGATACACTATATTCGGAAGGTCAGCGGCGTTATGTAGAGAGTCTGTCAGCTTATGCTCGACAGTTCCTTGGCCGAATGAAGAAGCCGGAATGCGATTTTATAACAGGATTGCCACCTGCCATAGCTATCGAGCAAAAAGTCATATCTCGTAATCCAAGGTCTACCGTAGGTACAACAACCGAAATTTATGACTACTTGCGCCTGCTTTTTGCCCGGATTGGTAAGACATTTTCTCCTATCAGCGGCGAAGAAGTAAAGAAGCATTCCGTAGAAGATGTTTTGGCCGTTATAAAGGAATTTAGCGAAGGTACTAAATTTATGATTTTGGCACCTCTGCAAATTACAGCCGAACGAACATTGTTGCAGCAGTTGCAGATGTCTTTTCAGGAGGGTTACACACGTTTGTTTCATGAAGGAGAAGTCGTTCGGATTGATGATTTTATTGCTCAGTTAGAGGGCAAAGAAGGCTCTGAGGAGGATGCGAAACGGGGTAACTCTACCCCACTGACTTCTGATGATGAGATCTATTTGGTGATTGATCGCCTGAGCGTATCAGGCGAAAAAGATGTTGTCAATCGCATTTACGACTCTTCTGAAACGGCTTTCTATGAAGGCGATGGCAAGATGAAATTGGTATTTTTGCCTTCTAAAATTTCCTATGACTTTTCTACGAGCTTTGAGGCAGACGGTATTCGCTTTGAGGAACCTAATGAAAACATGTTTTCATTCAACAGTCCGGCAGGCGCATGCCCAACTTGTGAAGGTTTTGGAAGTGTCATTGGAATAGATGAAAGATTGGTCGTTCCCAATACGTCTTTGAGCGTCCATGGAGGTTGTGTGCAGTGTTGGCATGGTGAGAAGTTGAAAATTTGGAACGAAGAGTTCTGTCGTCGTGCGGCTTCAGCCAACTTTCCTATATTTGAACCTTACTATAAGTTGACTAAAGAGCAAAAAGATTGGCTGTGGCACGGGCTTCCATCAGAGCAGAAATTGGATATTCATGACCGGATATGTATTGATTCCTTCTTTCAGATGGTAAAAGAGAATCAATACAAAATTCAATATAGGGTTCTAATGAGTCGCTATCGTGGTAAAACAATTTGCCCTGACTGTCATGGAACTAAGCTAAAGAAGGAGGCGCTTTGGGTGAAGATTAATGGCATGAATATAGCAGATCTTGTTCAAATGCCGGTTTCTAATTTACAACATTGGTTTGCTCAGCTCCAACTTGACCGTCACGACGCGGATATTGCGAAACGTTTGTTGACCGAAATCAATAGCCGACTTGAATTTCTGACAGCTGTTGGCTTGGGCTATCTCACACTGAATCGACAAAGCAGTACGTTAAGCGGTGGAGAAAGTCAACGTATCAATCTGACAACTTCGTTGGGCAGTTCTTTGGTTGGCTCACTCTATATCTTGGATGAACCCAGCATTGGATTGCATAGTCGTGACACAGATCGGCTCATTAATGTACTGAAACAATTGCGAGACGTAGGTAACACGGTGATCGTAGTGGAACATGATGAGGAAATCATGGCAGCCTCTGACTACCTAATTGATATAGGACCTAATGCTGGACGATTGGGAGGCGAAGTCGTCTATTCAGGAAATCTTCAACAAGAATCTGATAAACAGCAGCTTGTAGTTAAATATCCGGATAGCTATACGGTACAATATCTTTCAGGTAATCTGCAAATTGCCATGCCTACTTCGCGTCGTGCATGGAATCATTCTATTACGCTGAAGGGATGTCGCATGAATAATTTAAAGGGAATAGACGTTGAATTTCCACTGAATGTCATGACGGTTGTAACCGGTGTATCGGGTTCCGGCAAGTCAAGTTTGGTAAAAGGAATTCTTTATCCGGCCTTGAAACGCCATTTGGATGAAGTATGTGACGCTCCCGGTGAATATATATCATTGGAAGGCGACCTAAACTTGATTAAGCATGTTGAATTTGTCGACCAAAATATGATAGGTAAGAGCACACGATCGAATCCCGCCACTTATGTGAAAGCTTATGATTTGATTCGTCAACTCTTTGCGGAACAGCCTCTTGCCAAACAATTAGGATTCACGCCACAGTATTTTTCATTTAATGCTGAGGGCGGCCGATGCGAGGAATGTAAAGGAGCCGGTGTGATTAACGTAGAAATGCAGTTTATGGCAGATTTGGTCTTGACATGCGAAGCCTGCCATGGTCGTCGCTTTAAGCAAGACATCTTGGATGTCAGGTTCAATGATAAGAATATCTATGACGTGCTCGAAATGACGATTGACGAGGCAATTGACTTCTTCAAAGGTAGCAATCAAAAAGCGATTGTCAATAAACTGAAACCATTGCAGGACGTAGGACTTGGTTATATCAAGATGGGACAGAATTCAAGTACCTTGTCAGGTGGAGAAAATCAACGAGTTAAATTGGCTTATTTCATCGGTCAGGAGCGGCAGGAGCCTACCCTATTTATTTTTGATGAGCCTACAACGGGACTTCATTTTCATGATATAAATAAGTTGTTGACGGCTTTCAATACCCTTATAGCGCATGGCCATACCATATTTATTGTAGAACATAACATGGATGTTATTAAATGTGCCGATTGGATAGTTGATTTAGGCCCTGAAGGTGGTGATAAAGGAGGTAACTTGGTCTTTGCGGGTAGCCCCGAAGATTTGGTCAACTGCCCTGCAAGTATTACCGGTAAATTTCTTAAACCTAAGTTTACAGCTTTGTAAAAGTAGCCTTTTGATAGCTTAATAGTGGCCTTTCCATCGTGTTAAAGTTACCCTTTGACATGGTAGAAAGGCCACTTTCATTTTTTATAGTCAGGAGTATGTTATGCAGAAATAGTCTTAAAGTTATATTTTTGGGGGCAGAAAGAAGCTATAAAAGTGTAGTGGATTCCTCGTCATTCTCTAACAATTGCTTTGGAGATACGCCGAAATGCGCTTTAAACTGACGGCTAAAGTGTTGCGGATAGTCAAAACCAAGAGCATAAGCAGTTTCTGTTACAGTCCGTCCTTCGGTCAGCAGAGCTTGTGCCCGTTGCATGACAAACTTACGAATAGTATGGATGGCGGTCTCTCCGGTAAGTTGTCGGATGAGGTCACCAAAGTAGTTAGGAGACAAGAAGAGTTCTTGCGCGCAATATTTAACGGTAGGTACACCATATTTATATTGCCGATTTTCCTTATAATATTGGTGAAGAAGTTTGTCAAAACGTTTCAGTAGATCATTGTTGCGGCTGACCGCTTCCGTATGGAATTGCCGTTCATAAAAACGAGAGCAGTACTCCAATATGAGCAGTAAATAGGTAATAAGAATATTCCGTTGGCGGGGTGTCTCGGGATTTGTTTGTAGTTCGTTGCGAATCATTTTAATACAAGTCACAATAGTGCGCCATTCATTAGGTTGCATTCGCAAGGCTTCACTTTGATAATAGGAGAAAAAGTGATAGTCCTCTATCTGCTTTTCAAGTAAAGTTCCGGCTATGAGTTGTGGAGAGAACAGTAGTACCCAACCTTTCAACTGAATTTCCTCGCCCGTGTCCGACACTCCGCCCATCTGCCCCGGTGCAACGCAGATTAACGAATGATTACCGGCTTTATACACTCCTTGTCCGTAGGCAAGTGTATAAGGACTTTCTTCCATTAAAAAGAGGCCATAAACGCCATAGTAATTAAGGCTGTGCCGGCAGTGTTCCAATTCGCAATAATGAATGACACTGATGAGAGAATGTAGTACCTCGCCTCCAATATGCTTTACATAATCATTGACAGAATTTACTTCTAACACTTTTTTCATAGTGATTTCCTTTCTCTTTTCGGAGGTTAAAGATACGCATTTCGGGTTATATATCCACAAAAATGGTAGGCATTTCCGTAAATTATTTATTATGGCTTCTTATTTTCAGCCTTAACTTTGCACCGTGATTTTAAACCAATTATGGGAATATAAAACAAATAAACATAAACTGAAGATAGAAAGTTATGATGAATGAGTCAAAAATAGCCTTGGGAACTTGGGCTTGGGGAGCAGGAGCTTTTGGTGGAGACAGTGTTTTTGGTAATAAAACAGATGAAAGTACACTCCGTCCCGTGTTTGAAACAGCGATGAAAGCAGGACTGAATCTATGGGATACTGCCACAGTTTATGGCATGGGAGAATCTGAACGCATCCTCGGTACATTCGTAAAAGAGCACAGACGTGAAGATGTACTTGTTTCAACAAAGTTCACGCCCCAAATAGCGGAAATGTATGAGAATAGTGTTACGAAAATGGCTGAAGCCTCTATGGAACGTATGGGATTAAACTATATTGATATTTATTGGATTCATAATCCGATGGACGTAGAGCGTTGGACGCCGGAATTGATTCCGCTGTTGAAGTCTGGCAAAGTAAAGCGCATAGGCGTTTCCAACCATAATCTTGATGAGATACGCCGTGCCAATGAAATTCTTACCAAAGAAGGCTTTCATATTTCAGCTGTGCAAAACCACTACTCCCTGCTCTACCGCTCATCGGAAAAGGCAGGAATCCTTGATTACTGTAAGCAGAACGACATAGAGTTTTGGGCGTATATGGTTTTGGAACAAGGTGCATTGTCGGGAAAATATAATAAAGAGAATCCACTTCCTGCTGAGAGTGACCGTGGTAAGCGCTACAATTCGGTCCTCGATAAACTCGAAGCTCTTACTAATGGCATGAAGACTATTGGGGAGAAATATGGAATTTCTTGCTCACAAGTGGGTGTGGCATGGGCTGTTGCCAAAGGTGCATTGCCATTGATTGGTGCCACAAAGATACATCATGTGCATGAAGCTGTGGATGCAGCCAAAATAAAATTGTCACAAGAAGATGTTGAACAACTTGAACTGCTCGCCAATGCTACGGGTATTGACACCCGTGGTGAGTGGGAACATACGATGGAGTAACGAAAAAATGATAAAGAATCTTATCCTCACGACGTTTATGACAATGCTTTCTTTAGGCATAGAAGCGCAAACACAGATGGTGCGTATAGCGGATATAGAAGTATATCCCCAATATTTAGATGAATATATTAAGGCAGGTAAGGAAATTGCCACAATCAGTATGCGGGAGGAAGCGGGCGTTATCTGTCTCTTTCCCAATCAGATGAAAGAAGATAAAAATCGTTTTCGCATTGTAGAGATCTATGCTTCACCTGAAGCCTATCAACACCATATCCATACGGAACACTTCCTGCGTTACAAGCAGGATACAAAGAAGATGGTAAAATCATTGAAGTTAAACGATCTTATGCCCTTGGATACGGATAATATGCCAAATCTTTTTAAACGAATGACAAGTAAAACGAATCAAAATATTATGGAACTGACAATGCGTCAACAAGCACTTATTCTCATCGCTTCCATGGAAGCTAAGGGAGATATAGAGGGGCTCAAGGTGGCCCTCAATAAAGGTTTTGACAATAAATTGACCGTAAGTGAGGCTAAAGAAACGCTTTCGCAGCTCTATGCTTATACGGGATTTCCTCGAGCATTGAATGCTTTGAGTGCGCTGCAGGAGGTCATTAAGGAGCGTGAGGAGAAAGGGCTGACAACTGAAAAGGGCGTTGAAGCCCCTGCCCAGCCTGCTAATTACGATGCTTTAAAGGCGGGAACAACCGTACAGACACAACTCTGTGGCGGCAAACCGTTTGACTATACCTTTGCCCCACAAGTAGATTACTATCTCAAAGCCCACCTCTTTGGTGATATTTTCAGTCGTAGCACACTCTCTTTCGCAGATCGTGAGTTGGTAACTATCGGAGCTATTTCCGCTCTATCCGGTTGTGAACCGCAATTGCTTGCCCATGTGTCGGGCAGCCTTAATATGGGAGTTACGGGCGCGCAACTGCGTGACATAGCGGTTCTTCTTCGTTCACAAGTTGGCGAAGCTGAAGCTAACCGCACTGCAAAGGCTGTTGCAACGGTGCTGAATGAGCCTATAGAGGCAGCTGCGACCGTAGACTTTAGTGTTTGGCCTAAAGGTGAACCTAACACTGCTTATGCTCAATACTTCATAGGAAATAGTTATTTGGCCGACATGAACAGCCAGAATGGTGGCCCCCATAACGTTACTTTTGAGCCTCATTGCCGTAACAATTGGCATATTCATCATAAGTGTGTGCAAGTACTTGTGTGTGTGGCTGGCCGTGGTTGGTATCAGGAATGGGGAAAGCCGGCCGTGGAGATGAAGCCGGGTACGGTCATAGCCATTCCTGAAGGCGTGAAGCATTGGCACGGTGCTGCCCGTGATTCTTGGTTTCAACACCTTACTTATACGGCTAAGGTGGAGGAAGGAGCCTTCAATGAGTGGCTGGAAGCTGTCGCGAATGAGCAGTATGATAAACTGAAATAAAATGAAGAGGATTATCTTAATTACGCTGTTAATGTCTCCCTTGCTTCATACCGCATTTAGCCAAACAGTCATTGACGTGCATTCGCATATCATTCCACGCTCCTATGTTGGTGTTCTTACTCAACATGGTGCCTTGCAGGAGGAGGGATTCCCACTCCCAAGTGGGATGTGGAAAACCAGTTAAAGTGGATGGATGACGCAGGAGTAAAGACTTCCGTCCTAACTTTAGCTGCTCCGCAGCCTTACTTTGGAGACGCTAATGAGAGTAAGAAAATCATTCGTCAGATTAATATGGAGTCTGCACGTGTCAAAAAGGAACTTCCCGGCAGATTCCTCTGGTGTGCCACTTTACCCCTACCTGACGTGAAGGCAGCTATAGAAGAGGCACGATATGCTCTTGATACACTCCATGCTGATGGTATTAAACTGGCAACTAATGCTCGTGGACAATATCTTGGTGTGCCGGAATTAGATACACTCATGGCTTTTTTGAATGAACGCCATGCGGTGTAATGCAGCGTGCTAAACTCATTGGAGAGATTAATTGGGAGCGTAATCTATCCGCACTTTATTATGACTTGGCAGGTTCTCATTCTCCTGAAGCTATACGTATGCTGCTCACAATTACCTCGCCTAATCATCTTCTTTATGGCTCGGATTATCCCTATGTAGTATCACAAGCAGCGACAGCCGGGCTTCAACGTATGAAAGGATATTTGGGATCGGAAACAGATATACATCCTTATATGGATATGATATTGGGAAAGAATGCTCAACAGTTATTTAGTAAAAGCATAAGTTTCAGTTCCATGGGAGATAACTAAAAGCAGATACGTCTGTTAAGGGCGTGCTGTTTCTTGGCAAACAGTGCTAAGTAAGGGATAAATAATAACCTAACTTATACATGTAGAATAGGTATAAGTTAGGTTTCTTCATAATGAGTGACTGCCTCCAACTCTTTTCTTTAAGGTGGAAAATATATTTAATGAAAGCGTCTAAATAACTATATCTTAGGAATATAACAAGATATAATAGTAATGACTCATGTCTTAAATCTTGTTCGTTTGCTTTTAAATTACGCAATCCTTCTTCTGTCTTTTTGATAAAACTTTCATTCGATTCAAACTTGTGAAAGTCAACCGGATTATCACTTATCGTTATAACAAAGCCTGAATTATATAATTCTTTAGCAAAGAGCATATCCTCATAGCCATAACGGATGAAAGTACTATTAAAAGGATGTGAACGGAAAACATCTTTTGCTATCAGAAAATTACAAGACCTGAATTGTTGATAAGTATGGCGTTTAGGTTGTTGTAATACGTGAAGTTTCCTCCAATACTTTTTTTCATAGAGCCATCGAAGATTGTCAGGAAACTCTCCTATGACTTCATATCCTCCATAGATAAGTGAGGAGGCGGTATTGTGATTTAGATAGCTTGTGATAAAATCAGCCTTTGATACCCGCATGTCGCCGTCTATGAACAAAAGCCAATTGAATTGTGCCATCGCAGCCAACTTATTACGTGTTGCTGCTCGCCCCATGTTCTTACCATTAATAATATAACGGCATTGCGGGATCTGGTTGATTTCCATGCTTTGGTGGTGACAATCGGGATCGTCAGATGCGTCGTCTAAAACGATGATTTCATATTTTAAAGTCTTGAGCCGGTTACACTGTTCCGACAATGTGGCAACCAATTCGTGGCAATTCGCATTGTATACCGGAATCAATATGGAGAGCTCGTTTCTCATAAATTATAAATTAGAACGATGCTTGGGACGTAATGGCTTATCAAGATCGACCTGCCACTTATCTTCGCTGTATATCATGGGAAGACGGAAGATAACGTTACTCTTTACGTAACCTACGCTGTCGATATTGGAAGTGGTATATAAGTCGTTTACTTCCAATGTGACGAAGGAAGAGGTATCGGTCGAGTATTCTATAGATTGAATATTATAGCTTATGCCTTGCGGTTTGGCAACAAGCTGTTTTACGTCGGCTTCCTTCATCTGAGCTGCTTCATAGCGGAGCCACTTGCCAGATTCAGGAGTACAATAATTAGCTGCCGACTGGAAATTATAATTGAAATAAGATTCGGCAAAGCCATCTATAATTTTTAATTGTTGATTCTTTTCAATGCTGTCGGAACACGATGCAAGAAGAAAAAATAAAACCGCGAGAAAGATACTTTGCTTATACAACATAATTTAAAACTTATCTCAACAAAGGTATTTAAATTTCTTGGTAATTTAAAGAAATATCTCTACTTTTGTCAAAAATATTGATATAATGCTCAATTTTATTTCGTTCGGAAGTGGTAGCAGCGGTAATTGCTATTTATTATATACAGAGCAAGAAGGCTTGTTAATCGATGCAGGGGTTGGAGTAAGGATACTAAAGAAGCAAATGCGGGATTTTGGACTTAATTTAAGTTCTATTCATCATATATTAGTTACTCATGATCATGCTGACCACATTAAAAGTGTGGGAAATATCAGTGCGGATTTAGGCATACCAGTATATGCTACGGAGAAGGTGCACGCAGGAATTCAGGTAAACTATAGCGTAAGAAAGAAAGTTCCACAAGCTAATGCCAAAGTCATTCAGGCAAGTGAATCTTTCGTACTTGGCGATTTTAAAATTATTCCTTTTACAGTTCCGCATGACAGTTCGGATAATGTTGGCTATCAGATAACTTACCATGATATAGTTTTTTGTATCATGACAGATATTGGGCAGGTTACCGATGAAATGAAAAGTTTCATTAGCAGTGCTGATTATTTAATCATAGAAGCCAATCATGACACGGAAATGCTGAAGACGGGGCCCTACCCCCAATATTTGAAAAATAGAATCTCAAGTGGTCATGGGCACTTGAGTAACACAGCTTGTGGTGAAGCTATCGCGGAGAATGCGACCCCACGTTTGAAACATGTGTGGCTTTGTCACTTGAGCGAGGAGAACAATCACCCTATCCTCGCATACAAAACGGTAGAGCAAATATTGGCTTCGTATGGTATAGGTCCTGCTGATTTTGCTTTAGAAGTGTTGAAGCGAAAATTGCCTTCAGGCCCTTATGAGTTGCATAAGGGCTGAATGGGGGTGTCAAAATGGCAGCCCCACGGCAAAGTGGAACGTAAAATCACGTTTAAGATTGGGTCGGAAGAGGGTGAAATACTCCTTGGGAGTTTCGTAAGCAGGGTTCAGCGCTTTCATACCTGCATCTAAACGTAAGATAAAATAACTGAAATTCAATCGGAGACCTAGTCCGTATGACATGGCGATTTGCTTGTAGAAAGTGTCGAACTTAAATTGTCCGCCGGGTTGCTCCTCATAGTTTCTTAGGGTCCAAATATTACCTGCGTCAATGAAGGCTGCACCATCAAATTTCCAAAACAGCCAAGTTCTGTATTCAATATTGATGTCTAATTTCATGTCACCGGTTTGATTGATGAAATCTATTCGTCTATCTTTTCCCTTGAAAGTTCCCGGTCCTAATTCTCTTACACTCCATCCTCTTACGCTGTTAGGGCCACCTGCGAAATATCTTTTTTCAAATGGCAGGACCTTGCTGTTACCATAAGGCCATGCTATGCCAAAGCCGATGTGCATAGCCAAGTTGTTTTGCTTGTCAAAAGCAAAGAGTTTCGTATAATCAAAGTCAAATTTAAGATACTGCGCATAGGCTGTATTAAAGATAATATGGCGACCTTGATCATCATGTTTCAGTCGAAGCATAGATGAGCTAAGTTGTAACAAGTTGCCCGATGTCTCTATATTTCCCTTGATAGCTTCAACTCCGTTGTTATAGGCGAAACCAAAGCCAACTTTCATGATGAGCAAGTTTTCGTAGTTATAACGCAATATGGCATTACGGCTATTGGCATTGTCTAAATAATCATGTTTGAAAGTAGCACTTATCCATGGCATATAGATATAGTTAAGGTCGAGAAGGTCGAGACGGTATCTTGTAAAATGATGTGGTTCTGACCATCGGTAACGCCATGACCCCGTGAAATAGCGACGATGAAACTCAGGTCTGTTCTGAAGATTATAGCTTACAGAGATTTCGCTTGTCGCATTACTCTTTCGTTTGAAGGATTTAGATAAGAATGGGGATAGGAAGCGTGGAATTTGCAGTTTGGCTTCTATTCCATACTCTTCATATTTATCGTTTTGATAACCTTCCAATCCTTTGATAGCCTCATAGGCTCCTCGAACTTGTAAAGTAAGATGTTCAGAGCCATGAAAGAGATTGCGGTTTTCATAAGAAAGCGTCATGGCTGCTCCTAAATCACCGGCTGTGTTAGTGCCTTCGGGTTGTATGGAAAGCAAATGAGTTTTGTTCATTTGTAGTAAAACGTTGCAATCGAGCAAGAGTGAGTCAGGAAGTTCATTAAACTTGATATTGGAATATTGCACAGCGCTCAACTTGGCAAAACGGTTATATGTCTTTTGCAAATCTTCATGGTTGAAAGGTTGCCCCACAACTATAGAAGTATTGTTTTGTAGAACTTTTTCACTCAAGGGGATGGGGGTACCATCAATATTCGTATAGTTGATACTCTCTATTTTATAGCACGGATGTAAAGTGGCGATTTTACCATTCTCGTTACGATATGGCAAAAGATTCATAATTAAATCAATTTGATTCCCGTCTATGGTGTCGGCTTCGTATTCTATGTAGTCTTTATGGAATTTATAATATCCTTTTGATAACAATAAGGATGTAATGCGGTCACGCTCATTATTCAGTTCTTCTACCGAGAATTGCTTTCCCTGCAAACTACCAATAATCGAAGGCGACTTTGGAGGAGTCGGTTCAGTTTTTAGAATACGTGAAATTAAGGAATCGGGGATATTGTAATGAACAGACTTAATGTAAAACGGACTACCCGGGTGTAGTTGGTAGGTGATGTCTATATGCTTCTTATGTATTTTCGTGCGAGTATCTACTTCCGCTCTTAAATATCCCATGTTACGAAGCATTTTCTGCATGTCGTTAATTGTGATATTGGTTTGCACCGAGTCGTATAGTACATGGCGCTCTTTGGACCTGTCAAAGCGGGCTTCTTCTTTTGTTGTTGATGGCTTCTTGGATGTGGGAAAGCGTAAGAATGAAAGCAGCTGGCTTTTAGGTTGCTGACGAACATAGGGAGTGAGTAGAGAAGGGTTAACTTCTTTGCTGTCAGACTCTATCTTTACTTTGTGTAATAAGTATGAACCTTCGGGTATGTCGTTGCTTGTGCCACATGCAGAAAGGATAAAGATAAAAGCTATAAGTATGTAAGATTGAACGTTTTTTATCATATTTGTTGTATGTAAATTGCGTATATATGGATTTTAGCCCAATATTATAATTTAAAACGATTGCGGCGGGAGGCCTTTTGGGGAGTCATGTTTCCAAAATTATAAGTTCCCGGTTTGGCGACTCCGCGATATTGTTGCCAACGAGCAATAATACGTTGTACATATTCTACCGTCTCATTTCCTCGCATGTAACCGTATTTTACGACCGGATCATTGTAATATTCCGGTTGGCGTAATTTTAAAACAAATTCGGAAACATCAGTCCAACGATATGGATTCTTGCCATATTTGCGTGCGAGGGCCATAGCGTCCCTGATGTGGAAGGAGCCTCCGTTGTAGCTTGCCAATACATAGTGATATTGTTCTATCGGATTTCTTACATCTTTAAAATGTCGACTGAGTTCAGCAAGATATTTGGCGGAAGCCGCTATATTACTCTCCGGATCAAAAATATTCTCAAGTGGGAGTCCCAAATGACGTGCAGTCCCCGGCATGATTTGCATAAGACCACATGCCCCGGCCCATGAACGTGCCCGAGGATCAAAGGTAGATTCCTGATAGCATTGTGCGGCCATTAAACGCCAATCCCAGCGTGCTAAGGGCGCATATTGCAGGAAATATTTATCATAATGTGAAATAGTGCCGTTAGCTCTGTTCAGCATTGGGGAGTACACGTGCCTAACAATACTACGTGTTGATAATAAGAAATTTTCTTCTTTTCGGATTTTTGCGATGAGTTGGGGTTGAAACCATTGGTTTAGTTTGTCTGCAAGCTCTTGGTTGTCTTGGTTGACAGCCCATTTACCCATAGGATTTTCTGTGTGAACACCGCATAAAATCAGTTGCTTATGATGATGAGTTAAAGGATAAGCAATAATATCAGCTTCTCCATTAGATAGGCGTTGGATCATTTCCACGGTGTCTTTGCAGACCTCTACACGGAGCGATACGCCTAATTTTTGCGCGAATTGTTCACATAAAAGGTAATGGAGACCGAGGTGTTTGCCACGATAATCATAATAGGTATTGGGGCCTGAAATAGTGAGCATAATCAACTCACCGTTATTTTGTATTTCCGACAGAGAGAATGCGTCGGCTTTATAGGATATGGTATCTTCCGAGAGGCTTGTTCCCCAAGGAGTGAGCTGCTCTGTTTTTTTGTCGGTGCATGCCATGAGGGCAAATGCTAAGGTAAAGCAAAGCAGCAGATATTTATTGCATATAAATGTCATAAAGATGATTAACTCATGATGAGATAAGTACAAAGTTACGGCTTTATTTGGAAATTCTTTAGGAAATCTATATTTTTGCATATATTTTTTGATGAAATAGAATCTTAGAACGAATAGAATAATTTGTATCATATATGCTACGTATAGCTGTACAATCCAAAGGCCGTCTTTATGAAGACACGATGGCTCTTTTAGCAGAGGCTGATATTAAAATCAGCTCTAGTAAACGCACTCTTTTAGTACAGTCTTCAAATTTTCCATTAGAAGTTTTATATCTGCGTGATGACGATATTCCTCAAAGCGTTGCAAATGGGGTTGCTGATATAGGTATCGTGGGTGAAAACGAGTTCTTAGAGCGTGGTGAAGACGCTCAAATAGTTAGCAGGCTTGGATTTAGTAAATGTCGGTTGGCATTGGCTATTCCCAAGAATGTTGAGTATCACGGTTTGGAATGGTTTAATGGTAAGAAAATTGCGACCTCTTATCCAAATATACTTTCTCAATTCTTGAAAAAGAATCAGGTGGATGCGAAAATCCATGTTATAACCGGTAGTGTTGAAATTAGCCCGGGTATCGGATTGGCTGACGGCATATTTGATATTGTCAGCTCTGGAAGTACGTTGGTTAGTAACAACCTTCGTGAGGTGGAAACGGTGATTAAGAGCGAAGCCTTACTGATAGGAAATAAAAATATGGATGATGAAAAACTCAACATCCTTAATGAAATGCTCTTCCGTTTTGAAGCAGTCAGATCTGCCCAAGATAAGAAGTATGTCATGATGAATGCGCCTAAGCATAAGCTGAAAGAAATTATAGAAGTTTTGCCGGGCATTAAAAGCCCTACTATTATCCCATTGGCTGATGATGAGTGGTGCTCTATCCATACTGTACTTGATGAAAAGCGCTTTTGGGAAATCATAGGTAAGTTAAAAGAATTGGGCGCTCAAGGTATTCTTGTAACTCCCATAGAAAAAATGATTTTATAGTAACAGCTTTGTTTTAATAGGCATAAAGATGAATATACTAAAGTACCCGCAGAAAGCGCAGTGGGCGGAGATCGTAAAGAGACCGCAGTTGGAAATGTCGCAATTAAGACAGACTGTAGAGGGAGTTCTTCGTGATGTGAAAGAAAATGGTGACGAAGCTATTTTGCGATATGAAGCTAAATTTGACCATGTAGAATTATCCTCGCTCATCGTCAGCGAAGAAGAAATGAATGAGGCAGAGCGGTTGGTGCCACAAGAGTTGATTGCTGCTCTAAGTTTAGCGCATGATAATATAGCCAAGTTCCATCAAAGTCAATATTTGGAGAGCCGGAAGATAGAAACTTCTCCGGGTGTTGTATGTTGGCAAAAGAGCATTGCGATAGAACGAGTGGGACTTTATATACCGGGTGGAACGGCTCCACTTTTTTCCACGGTGCTGATGTTGGCTACCCCGGCTAAGATTGCGGGATGTAAGGAAATCGTCTTATGTACTCCTCCAAATAAGGAAGGAAAGGTAAATCCTGCGATTCTGATGGCGGCAAAGATTGCCGGTGTCAGCAAGATATTTAAAATAGGTGGAATTCAAGCTGTAGGTGCCATGGCCTATGGAACTCAAAGTGTGCCAAAGGTATATAAGATATTTGGCCCGGGCAATCAGTATGTTATGGCCGCTAAGCAAGAAGTTAGTTTGCATGATGTTGCTATTGATATGCCGGCCGGACCCTCCGAAGTCTGTGTGATCGCTGATGAAACAAGCAATCCCGCTTATATCGCAGCAGATCTGTTGTCACAAGCTGAGCATGGAGTAGATTCTCAGGTCCTTTTGATTTGTACTTCAGAGCGTATGTTGGATGAGGTAGCGAGTGAAGTTCAAATACAACTTGAACGCCTGCCGCGTAAAGATATAGCCGTAAAGGCTTTGGCAAATTCAAAAATGATATTGGTTCATAGCTTGGAAGAGGCTATTGATTTGAGTAACCTATATGCTCCTGAACATCTTATTCTCGGATTTGATAAATGGGAAGATGTAGTAGAGAAAGTGGTAAACGCTGGAAGTGTTTTCCTTGGCACTTACGCATGCGAAAGTGCCGGCGACTATGCAAGTGGTACTAATCATACTTTACCAACTCACGGATATGCCGTTGCCTATAATGGCGTGAACCTTGATAGCTATATGAGGAAAGTCACATTTCAACACTTAGATAAGCAAGGTGTGCTCAGTATAGGCGGTGCCGTTGTAGAAATGGCACAAAACGAATTGTTGGAAGCTCATGCTAACGCGATGAGAATTCGGCTGAATGACTTAAAATAGTTTTATGATGGAGAATATAAAAAAACTTGTCCGCAAGAATATTTTGGACTTAGCTCCCTACTCCAGCGCCCGTGACGAGTATAGCGGACATGAAGCCCATGTTTTTTTGGATGCGAATGAAAATCCTTACAATGCGCCGTTAAATAGGTATCCTGATCCTTTACAGAAGGATTTAAAACAACATATTAGCAAGATAAAAAGCGTATCGCCCAATCAGATATTTCTCGGAAATGGTTCTGATGAGGCTATAGATTTACTTTATCGGGTATTTTGTGTTCCCGGACAAGATAATGTTGTAGCAATAGAACCTACATACGGAATGTATAAGGTATGCGCAGAGATTAATGATATAGCATATAGGCCTGTATTATTAGATTCTAATTTCCAAATTGAGGCTGAAACACTTTTGGAAGCTATTGATTCCCATACTAAATTAATGTGGATTTGTTCTCCCAATAATCCTACCGGCAATTGTATTAGACGAGAAACAATCGTAGATGTGCTGAAGTGCTTTGACGGTGTTGTTGTTATAGATGAGGCGTACAGCGATTTCTGTTCTGAAAAGCCTTTTAGGAAGGAGTTAGAGAACTTTCCTAATTTAGTGGTGTTAAATACTTTAAGTAAAGCTTGGGGATGTGCCGGAATTCGTTTGGGTATGGCTTTCTCATCTGCGGAAATTATAGGCTTATTGAACAAAGTAAAGTATCCTTATAATGTCAATGCACTTACGCAGCAAGAGTCTCTGCAAATCCTGAACAATCCATTGCAGGTTGAAAAATGGGTGAGTCTAATTTTGGCAGAGCGTACGCGTTTAATAGAAGCATTTAAACTGCTACCAATCTGTGAATACGTATATCCTACAGATGCAAATTTCTTTTTAGCCAAGATGACTGACGCTTCAAAAATCTATGATTATTTAGTAGAAAAAGGAATAATCGTTAGAAATCGCAGTTCAGTTAAGTTATGCGATAATTGTTTAAGAGTAACAGTGGGAATGAAATCTGAAAACCAAGAATTACTTGCAGCTCTCAGATGTTATAAGTCATGAGAGATAATCAAAGGTTAAGTATGTTGTAAATCAATATTATTTAAAACTTTTAGGCATTATATCGTACATTTCTTTAGTTTCAATTATTATTACTATCTTTGCAACATTTAGAAAAATAGGAATTATGACAAAACAAGTAGAAAAAATTAAAGAACTTATAGCCAAGCGGGAGCAAGCTCGTTTGGGAGGTGGCGAAAAGGCTATCGAGAAGCAGCATGCTCGTGGAAAATATACAGCGAGAGAGCGTATAGATATGCTCGTGGATAATGGTAGCTTCGAAGAGTATGATATGTTTAAGCTCCATCGCTGCCATAATTTTGGAATGGAGAAAAAACAATACCTTGGTGATGGTGTGGTTGCTGGTAGTGCTACTATAGCCGGTCGTCTTGTTTATGTATATGCTCAGGACTTCACTGTGAATGGCGGCTCACTTTCAGAGACAATGGCACAGAAAATCTGTAAAGTAATGGATATGGCCATGCAGAATGGAGCCCCCGTTATTTGCATGAATGATTCAGGTGGAGCTCGTATTCAGGAAGGTATATCTGCGTTAGCCGGTTACGGTGAAATTTTTGAACGTAACATATTGGCGAGTGGAGTGATCCCTCAGATTTCTGCAATCATGGGCCCGTGTGCCGGTGGCGCAGTTTATTCTCCTGCCCTCACAGACTTTATTCTTATGATGGAAAATACATCATACATGTTCCTTACCGGTCCTAAAGTTGTAAAGACTGTAACAGGTGAGGACATAGATGCAGAGCATTTGGGGGGGGCCAGTGTACATGCAACTAAAAGTGGTGTGACTCAGTTTACTGCGAAAACAGAGGAAGAAGCCATGGAAATTATTAAGACTTTATTGTCTTATCTGCCTTCCAACAATACAGAAGAGGCTCCTCGCACAGAGTGTACTGACCCGATTGATCGTTGTGAGGATAGTCTTAATGAAATCATTCCTGATGATCCTAACAAAGCCTATGACATGTATAAGGTGATTACGGCTTTGACTGATAATAACGAATTCTTTGAAGTTCAAGCTAAGTTCGCAAAGAATATTATCACCGGATTTGCCCGCTTTAATGGCCAGAGTGTAGGTATTGTAGCTAATCAGCCTTCTGCTTACGCAGGTGTACTTGATACTAACGCAAGTCGTAAGGGTGCTCGTTTTGTTCGTTTCTGCGATGCATTTAATATTCCAATTGTAAGTTTGGTTGATGTTCCCGGTTTCTTGCCCGGAACCGGTCAGGAATATAACGCAGTGATTCTGCATGGTGCACAGTTGCTTTACGCTTATGGAGAGGCTACTGTGCCCAAAATCACTATAACTTTACGTAAAAGCTATGGTGGTTCTCATATTGTGATGGGATGTAAACAGTTACGTGCTGACTTGAATTTTGCATGGCCTTCTTCTGAAATAGCTGTAATGGGTGCTAGTGGTGCGGTAGCGGTATTGGCAGCTAAGGAAGCTAAAGCTGTAAAAGAAGCAGGTGATGATGTCAAAGCATTTTTAGCTCAGAAGGAGGAAGAATATACAGATTTATTTGCTAATCCTTACCAAGCAGCCCAGTATGGTTATATTGATGATGTAATAGAACCAAGGAATACACGTTTTCGTATTTGCCGTGGTTTAGCTCAATTGGCCACCAAGCGTCAAAGTTTACCGGCAAAGAAGCATGGTTGCATGCCTATGTAATTAATACAGAACATTAATATTAGAGCATAACTTAGTGATTATGGATAAAAATATACATGCGGCAATTGCAATGGCTCTCTTTGAATATGAGGGTAATAATGTACATGACAAAGAGTCTGGGATTATTACAATCAAGCCTAAAACCACTTTGTGGAATGCAAAGTTTTTGTCAATGACCCCTAAACCATAAATTAAACCAGATAAAAATGAAAGAGTTTAAATATACAATTGAAGGCAAAGAATATCAGGTTTGCATAGGTGATATTAATGATAATATCGCAGATGTAACTGTTAATGGTGAAAAATATGCTGTAGAATTAGAGCAGCCGGCTGAGCCTGAGAAGAAGAAAGTTGTTTTAGGTCAGCCTGTTCAAGAAGGTTCTTCAGAAGAAACAAGTGCTGCACAAAATGTAAATACAGCCAATGCCGTTAAGGCTCCCCTACCGGGTACGATTATTAATATCAATGTTGCCGTAGGCGATGATGTTAAGGCTGGAGATACTGTGTGCGTGTTAGAGGCTATGAAGATGGCTAATAATATTGAAGCTGAACGCGATGGTAAAGTTACAGCTATTCTCGTTAAGCAAGGACAGAGTGTGATGGAAGAGGAAGGCTTAGTTGTTATAGAGTAATTTATACCAGAGATACTTCTTTTCGTATAAAATAATCCCTTGGTTTTTCTAAGCTAAAGAAAACCAAGGGATTATTGTTTTATATTTAAAAAATGCCAATTTCTTTTAGGGGGATGTTGATTAAAATTAAAAAGAGAAACTTTGTCAAGATTTTTTAGTACCTTTGCAAATGTCAAATTTGAACGTATATGCCGAAAAAAGTTTTATTCATTAATCAAGAGATTACACCGTATGTGCCTGAATCTGAATTGTCTATAATGGGGCGTGATTTGCCCCAAAAGGTACAAGAAAGTTCTTTTGAGATAAGGACGTTTACTCCAAAATGGGGAACTATCAATGAGCGTAGAGGCCAATTGCATGAGGTTATTCGTCTTTCTGGAATGAATTTGATAATTGATGATACTGATCATCCCTTGATTATTAAAGTTGCTTCTATTCCCCAATCGCGTCTTCAAATTTATTTTATCGACAACGATGATTATTTTATGAAGCGGCAGATGGATGTTGATGAGACCGGCGAGGAGTATCCGGATAATGGTGAACGAGCTATTTTCTTTGCACGTGGTGTTCTTGAAACCGTAAAAAAACTTAGATGGTCTCCTGATGTTATTGTATGTCAAGGCTGGATGGGCGCAGTTGTACCACTTTATATAAAGAAAGCATATAATGACGAGCCATGTTTCGCAAATACAAAAGTTATCACATCTTTATTTCAGAAGCATCTTAAGAATGATTTAGGAGATAATTTCAAGAAGTGTGTAGGTTTTAGGGGAGCAGATTCTAAGTTACTGAGCAGCTATAATGAAACGTTTAATTTTATAGAGTTAGGTAAATTGGCACTTGATTATAGCGATGGAGTTGTTGTCGCAAGTGAAGCTGTTAATACTGAACTTTTGGATTATGCTCGCCAGCACGGCCTTCCTATTTTAGAATATCCCGGAGAAGATTATATTCAAGCATATACCGATTTTATCAATAAAGTTAGTGAATAGAATCAAATCTATCAAGAAAGTATTGCAGTACAATGAAAGCTAATATATTGGCAAGTTTATTCTTTGCCACTCTTACTCTCGCAGCTTGCGATGAATCAACAGACCAAATTGGAATTTCTTTAGTAGATAATGCTGATTTGCTTGAGGTTACGACTGATTCTTTTAATGTAAGTTCTAAGTCCGTATTGGTCGACGCAGTTCTTGGAAAGAATGGTATTGGCTACTTGGGACGAATCAAAGATCCGGAAACAAAAGACTTAATAAGTTCTAGTTTCATGTCTCAAGTTGCTACTATAGAAAACTATTCATTTCCTCAAAAAACGCTTATTGCGAACACTGTAAATGGAGAAGTACAAGCAGATTCTTGTGTTGTTAGTCTATATTTTTCAGAGTTTTATGGAGATTCTTTAGCTCCACTGAAAATTAATATGCAGGAACTTGTAAAGCCTTTGCCTGAAAGTTCAAATTATTATAGTAATTTTGATTTAGTAAAGAATGGCTATTTGCGTACGGATGGTATCAATTTAGATAAGGTCTGTACGCTAGCTGATTTTACATATTCTGATAAGGAGCGTTCTTCGTCTGCCAATGGTAAGCGTATTCAGTTTAGTCTAAATGCCCCTTATAAGGATAAAAGCGGTGTGACTTATTCCAACTATGGAACGTACATCCTGCAAACTTATTATCAACATCCTGAGTATTTCAAAAACTCTCAAACATTTAGAACTCACGTCGTTCCCGGCTTTAATTTCTCTGTGAAAAGCGGTTTGGGTGCGATGGTTTATATTACAAATGTGCAGTTGAATGTATTTTTGACACGTAAGGAAGCTGATAATAAGAAATCTGTTTACATGGCTTCCTTCCCCGGAACGCAAGAAGTATTACAAACATCTAAGGTCATAAATGACACAGATAAGCTTCAACAGCTTGTTGATGATAATTCATGTACTTATCTTAAAACGCCTGCTGGCATTTTTACAGAGTTAACGATACCAGTGGATCAGATTCTTAAAGGACATGAAAAAGATTCTATCAACTCTGCCAAGATTGTTTTGCAGCGTATTAATGAAGAATCCTCTGATGACTATCAGTTACCAGTTCCTACTCAATTGTTGCTTTTGCCTAAGAATCAGTTAAATACTTTCTTTGAAAATAGAATGATAAATGACAATGTTACATCATATATAGTTTCAAGAGATTATAATGTTGATGGCAATAATCGCTTCAGCAGCTATAAAAATACATATACATTTAGTAACATTGCCGGGCTTATAAAAGCTATGGCAAAGTCAAAGCAGAAGAACTCCACTGATTGGAATAAGGTTGTAATCGTTCCCGTAACAACAACAACTGCTACTATCAACCAAGCGACATATACCACGAGTATTCGTCATAATATGGCGTTAAGTAGTACACGGTTGGCCGGTGGAGAGAAAAATTCTCGTTCTCCTCTTAAAATCAGTGTGATTTATTCAAAGTTTAAATAAATAAGACTGTCGACCATGGCCGATAACTTTTTAGAGAAACATAGAGCTGCTTATGAAGAGCGTAAGGCAGAGTGGCTTAGAAAGAAAAAGTATTTGCCAAAGTATAAAAAAGGCTTGATGATAACCAAGCCTGAAGATGAATCTTTATAAGATAAAGCCATATCTAAACAGATAATGTTAGATATGGCTTTTAATTTATTACCTATTGCAAGAATCGTAGTCCATAGAAAAGGATTTTCTTTTCGTGTAGCTCTCCTATATTATATAGTAGTTCAAAGGGATATGCTGGGCTGATTAGGGAAGTAGCCGTATGGCATAAAATCCAATAAATCAATTCCTAAGTCCATATTATTTCCTTTTCCTATCCATTCGGAGAAAGTGAATCTCTCAGGCAACTGCTCAATTAACGTTATAATCTTTTCTTTAACTTCTTCTACTGTGCCTTGTTTTATATGATATGCAAAGTGCTGATACTCTTTTGGCATGATCTTATGCTTCAGCCATAGCGAATATTTATCCGGATGTTGGGCAATAGTTTTTTCTACGACTTTCAATTCTTTTTTCGTTGGTGGCCATATATAGCTCAGGCGTACATATTTCGGTGTATTGCGTTTGAGCCGTCCATCTTCATAGCAGAATTGCCGATACACAACAATTGAGTTTTTATAGTCGCCTTTGTTATGAGTCTTGGTATAACGCACTTTATCATCGAATATTTCATAATAGTACAATATGACAGCGTCTAACCTGCAATAGCCACTAATCCAATCACCTTCTTTTAAACTTTGTTGAAATAGTTCTCTTCTTGTCATAAGATCGTTTTCGTATGTTAGTCACGCCTATTTTCTTCTTATATCCATATAACTTACAAGAGCCATAGAGGCAAAGAAGTATTATAAAATTAGATATTTCTGCCAGCTCTGTATGGGAACTCCATAATATTTTTGATCAAATAATGGAGATATACAAGGAGGTTGAAGCAAATAGTTTTACGTAAAAAAGGAATCTATCAAGCGATGGATTCCTTTTATATAAAACATAAATAATATTGCTTTAAAACTTATAGCCCAATGTTATCAATAATTGATGACGTTTGAAGTTCACTTTCGATGGTGTAGGTAGATTGTCTTCAATAGACGGTGTTGGGTCTTTTGGATTGTCATAGTATGCCATGAATGGATAGAAATCTCCATTGGTAGCACTATACTGATAAGCTATGTCCGCAAAGAACTTACTAAATGTAAAGCCCATACCTGCTGTTATACGGTTGGTTGCCTTCCAATTTGTATAGTCCGTAGATGTTGCGTTTGCTGATCCTTGTGACAAGATAGAGCCATCTCTATACCCATTTTTATTAAACATGGGAGAAACATAGTTATATCCCAAGCGAACTGCCAAATTAGGCATGGCTTTAAATTCACCACCAATTTTCAATGTAGATACTCCCTTCAATGTCTCTTTTGTATGGGCGTTCATGGCCTCGTCAGAAGAGCTTGTATCATAGTAGTCGTAACCGTAGGGCGTATATTCATAATAACCACCGTCAATCACACGATTATCCATGGCTCCGTAGTCCGCATATTCATAAGTTGCGCCCAATGCCAAATAGTTTCCTACTGTATGCCCCAAGCTCAAACCAAACTTCCATGGAGTATATACTTTGTAATCTAATGAAGAATGATTGCTGACACTTCCATTATTAGGCCCGGTTGACTCATTTGTTTCTTTCAATCCATCAATATAGGCTGTACCCGTTCCGTGTAATGTCAAATCATACCATGTTGGCGTATTGACATAGAGACCAATTCTAAAAGGTGAAGTCTCTATGGGGCGGAATATAGCTCCTAACTTTATATCATAGCCACTGCCCTTGATAGAGAGTTCTTCTTCAGAGCCGGCAATGCCTCCATTTACTAAATCTTCTCCATATACACTAGCGCTTTTATTGCGGACACTGTGAAGGCCGAATGTCAATCCAAGGTAAATTCTATCCTTTATGTTGCCGCTGATATTAAAATCATACTCGCCTATATATCCCTTTTGATATTGAGCAAAGAGATAGTCTGACGCATTGAAATAGGCATACTTATCATCATTCTTACTATACTCTAACAACTTGCTGTAGCCATCATCTATAGCATTCCACATGTATCCGGCCATATTCTTGTCATTCAAGCTAACTCCATAATCATACTTTCTAACGGTTTGCTTGTTTTGAGAAGCATGTGTCAACTGGTTAGCTGCGGTCAAAAGCTGGTCAAAGTTTCTGCTTTTGTGATAATTAAAGGCTATGTTCAAATAAGAGTTACGACCAGTCTTTCTTGCCCAAACAAGACCTATCTGATCAAAACTGGCATTTGTCTTATTACCATTTATTTCCGCATTGGCCCCTCTGTATGATATTTTATTGGCTGCATCTTGTTGTGTCACTAATCCACCGGATAATGATAACTGTGATTTTCTAAACAATCCGATACCGGCCGGATTACTGCTGATCGTTGATATATCAGCCCCCAAGGCCTCCATGGCGCCACCCATACCTACGTAGCGGGCCGTTCCGTTTAGGTCATTGTCTATCAACTTTGTGTCTTGATAGGTTTCTTGGGCTACTGCCGGAGCTATGGCAAGGCTCCAAACAGAAAATAATATAATTGATTTTTTCATAATCGATATGTACAAAAATAAATAACTAATTGATTCTGTGGATATTCTTAACGGTGTCCGAATCGGCCTCCACCACCGCCAAAGCTGCCACCACTTCTGCCGCCTCCGAAGCTGCCACCGCTACTACTGCCACCTCTTGAGCCGAAGCTACCGCCTGATGGGAATGAGGATGAAGGTGTATAAGTGCGTGTAGAATTCTCATTACGCCCGGAGAAAGAACCATTCCTACCCTGATATACATTATTATATCCATTGTTATAGGAATTCCTGCGCGTATTTACAGAGCGGTTGCTTCCGCGTGAAGAGAATACTCTACCCTTTGAACTCTGATAGTTTCCACTTCTATTTCCAAAAGAATAAGTACGTACTCCGGCCGGAGTATTTTGTCTGGCGATATAGCCTCGATGGTAAGGCCAATATCCTCCACTCCAATAGCCACCATAATAGGGGTAGCCCCATCCGTAGCCATACCAATTAGAATAATACCACGGATCATACCAGCCATGATAACTTCCCCAGCGGCTATAATACCATGGATCATACCAAGGATTCATACCGTAGTATCTATGCCAATAATAGGGACTATTCATGCGGTATGAGTACATCCATGGATCATAAAAATCATCCCACATTCCCAGCCTTGCACTGTACCTATAGTCTTCTTCTCCGTCAAGAATGGTGTCAGAATAACGGCCTACGAAAGTAGTATCAATGTAGATGGAATCAGGATATACTCCATTTCCTTTCCGAAATTCTATAATGTCATTTCCATTCTTATCGGTACCAATTTTTTGATAATGGCTCCAAAAGTTTCCTTTTCTATTATATTCATCTACATTTCGTTGGCTGCCGGCATAGTATGTTGGCTGCTCCTTTGTAGTCTGGATATTGGAGATTTCTGTTTTCTCTGTCTTCTTTGGTGTAAAGTAGACATCGTCATCCTGTGCCATAGAAACAAGTGGCATGGCGCCTAATAGGATTAAGGATAAAAACATTTTATTCATAATTTCTACTCCTTTTTATTTGATTTATTATTTTATGATACAAAAATAGATATATCTTTCATGCAAATGTAAGGATTTTCCCTAATCCAAGATAGGATTATCCCTATTTTTTATATATTTGCAATCTAAATTAACAACAAGGCAAAATGAAATATTTTAGTTTTCGTTTTCAGTTTCAATGTTCTGATAGTGTTTTAGAAATCGCTAAGGATTTACTTGCTGATTTGGCTGCAGACTGTGGCTTTGAGTCTTTTGAAGATACAGCCGACGCATATATAGGTTATGTTCAACAAGATTTGGTAGACGAGGAATTGCTTCTTCAGTTGATTAAAACTTTTCCCGTTGCTGATGTGGTAATCACATATAAGAGGGAGGAAATTGTCGACCAAAATTGGAATACCGTTTGGGAACAGCAAGGGTTCGAGCCTATAAATATAGATGATAAAATTATAGTTTATGACGCCAAAAACATGTTGAGTGTTCCTCAAAATCCCAATTGTATTCATATTGGAATTGATGTTAATCAAGCATTTGGAACAGGAACTCACCACACTACTCAAATGATGATTAAGGCATTGTCTACGATGGACTTAAAAGGTAAGTCGGTGTTAGACTGTGGTTGTGGCACTGGTATTTTGGGGATTGCCGCTTCCAAACTTGGAGCGAATCAGGTATATGGATTTGACATTGATGAGTGGAGTGTCAATAACAGCCGGCATAACGCTGACCTAAATGGCGTAACGAATCTTGAAATCCTCCACGGGACAGCCGAAGTTATCCGGCATATTAATGTTTGTTTCGATGTAGTACTTGCTAATATAAATAGGAATATCCTTTTGGATGACATGGCTGAATATATAGCCTCCATGGCTGATGGTGCTCAAATGGCCATTAGTGGCTTCTATATCGAGGATATTCCGCTTCTACTGACTAAAGCCGAGACATTGGGATTGGTCGAAACAAAACGGTTTGAACAAGAAAATTGGGCCTGCGTCATTCTTGAAAAACGATCGATTTGAAGTAATCTTTCAATACACCTTTGTACCCCTTCTGTGAGTCTGAAAGCAAAATAACAACTTGTCTGTTATCGGGTAATTTAGGACCAAGGCACATTCCCTCATAATTTGCGAATGAGCGATTGGTCAAGTTGAAACGTGTGACCCACGAAGCAATCATTTTTTTATGGGTGGTTCCCATCCTTTCCGATCCACGTAGCAATGTTGTATAGTAGATTTTTGTCTCTGCTCGTGCCCCTATTTTATGCTTAGGCATAATGATTTCCCGCTGCAATACCAAGCAAGTAGAATCACTTAAAGCACATATCTCACTAACTCCTATGAACATACTGTTATATAGAGGTTTATCAATTTCAAACAAATATATACCTTTCTGTTTGAAATTTGTATTATATGCCGTGATATAGCATGGCGCTGACTCATTGGCTATAAGGATTGTATTGCCATCGGGAGCGCATGAAAGTGCTTCTAATCCTAAGTTTGCAGGCAAATTCTTATACGCTTGAGGTATGGAGAGTTGCCAATTTAAATAACGTCCCAATGTGTCATAGGCTAATACCTGATTATCTGCTTCCCCGCTAATGAGAATTGTTTGGCTTGGCCTATGAAAAGCTATTCCTTCCGCATCTCGGTTTTTCAGTGTGGAAGTGCGAAACTCTTTGCGTTCTACATGAATTATATCTCCGCTTAAAGAATCGATTTGAATATTGAAAATGTAGAATCCATCAGTTGCCGATTTATCATCCACAACAGCGTATTGGTTGTTTCCTAAATAGGTAATACCACTGTAATTGGCATGTGGTATAGTCCGATGAAACGACTTTTGCGTCCTTATCTGTACATCAAGATTTTGGGCACTGACGGAAGTTTGTGTCGCAACGATAAGATAGATTATCGTAAGTAATATTTTTCGCATGAATTATTGATTTCCGGTTACAAAGTTAATCAAATCATGCTGAAGCCTTCATCATTAGTTGGTATTTCTGAAAGAATTAAGGAGAAAAACTCTAAGCATGAATCCATTTTTTTGTAATTTTGCACCTATTAAATGGCAAACTGTGAGATATGGTTACTTTATTGTGTCTCGAGTGCTTTAAGATTATATGAAATTATCAGAGTTAAAGACAGGCGAACATGGCGTTATCGTTAAGGTAACGGGCCATGGTGGCTTTAGAAAGCGTGTCGTTGAAATGGGGTTCATAAAAGGTAAAAAGATAACCGTATTGTTGAATGCCCCACTCCATGACCCGGTAAAATATCAGATTATGGGCTACGAAGTGTCATTACGACATTCGGAAGCAGACAAGATAGAAGTCATATCAGAGAGCGAAGCAAAGGCTGCTAACTTACTTACGATCGACAAAGAGAAGCCCTTTTTGCAAGACAACTTGGCTGAGTCAGACCTTGCCGTGACCGATAAGCTGTTAGAAAGCGTAGCTGCCAAGCGCCGACATACCATCAATGTGGCTTTGGTTGGTAATCCTAACTGCGGAAAAACATCCTTTTTTAATTTTGCGTCAGGAGCGCATGAGCGTGTAGGAAATTACAGCGGGGTCACGGTTGATGCTAAAGTCGGGCATGCCAGCTTCGAAGGGTATGAATTCGATTTGGTAGATTTGCCCGGAACTTATAGCCTTTCTGCTTACTCACCGGAGGAGTTGTATGTGAGAAAGCAGATTATAGATAAAACTCCCGACGTTATCATCAATGTCATAGATACCAGCAATCTTGAGCGAAATCTTTATTTGACCACACAGCTTATCGACATGCACGTCCGGATGGTGTGCGCCCTTAACATGTTCGATGAGTCCATGCGGCGAGGCGATCATGTTGACTATGATAAACTTGGAGAGCTGTTTGGGGTACCTATGGTTCCCACGGTTTTCACTACGGGGCGTGGTGTTGAGACCTTATTTCATACGATCATCCAAATGTACGAGGGAACGGAAGACGCCGACTCCCACTTCCGACACATCCATATCAATCATGGGCATGAAATCGAGAAGGGTATCTTGGAAATACAAGAACATCTTAAAAAAGAAGAAAACCTTAGGGAGCGCTACTCTACTCGCTATTTGGCCATCAAGTTATTGGAGTACGATAAGGATGTGGAAGATTATGTCGCAACCCTTCCTGACGCCAAAGAGATATTTGAGCATCGTGACTTAGCGTCGCAGCGGGTAAAGGAAGAGACGGGTGATGATAGCGAGACAGCCATCATGGATGCGAAATACGGCTTTATCAATGGCGCTTTGAAGGAAGCAGAATATCGCACCGGGAATAAGAAAGATACTTATCAGATGACCCATTACCTTGATCGTATCATCACGAACAAGTATGTTGGCTTCCCCATTTTCCTTTGTCTATTATTTATTATGTTCTCTGCCACGTTTGTTATCGGTCAATACCCGATGGACTGGATAGAGAGTGGTGTCGCGTGGCTGGGCGAGTTAATTAACCAAGCCATGCCCCAAGGACCACTGAAGGATATGTTGATTGATGGCGTTTTGGGAGGAGTAGGCTCGGTTATCGTGTTTCTGCCACAGATACTGATACTTTATTTCTTCATATCCTTTATGGAAGATAGTGGCTACATGTCAAGAGCTGCTTTCATCATGGATAAGTTGATGCATAAGATGGGGCTGCATGGCAAGTCGTTCATTCCACTTATCATGGGATTTGGCTGCAATGTTCCGGCTGTCATGGCTACGAGAACAATTGAGAGCAGACGCTCGCGTATTATCACCATGCTGATACTTCCCTTTATGAGTTGCTCGGCCCGCCTGCCTATTTACATCATGATCACCGGCTCATTTTTCGCTTTGCAATATCGCTCTTTAGTCCTTATGCTTTTGTATGTCATAGGTGTGCTGATGGCAGTAGTGATGAGCCGTCTTTTAAGTCAGACATTGGTAAAGGGTGAGGACACGCCATTTGTGATGGAACTCCCTCCCTATCGCTTCCCGACTTGGAAGGCCATCGGCCGTCATACGTGGGAGAAAGGCAAACAATATCTTAAAAAGATGGGAGGAATTATCCTTGTTGCCAGTATTATCGTATGGGCATTGGGGTATTTTCCGCACAATGACCAACTGACAAGCCGCCAGCAACAAGAGCAGAGTTTCATTGGGCGAATCGGTAAAACCATCGAACCTGTATTCTTGGCCCAAGGCTTTGATTGGAAGTTAGACGTGGGACTGATTGCCGGAATGGGTGCCAAAGAGATTGTTGCCAGCACGTTAGGAGTGCTTTATAGTGATAATGCCAGCTTTGGAGATGACAATAGTTACAGTGAGAATGGTGGCAAATACGAGATACTTCGTAGACAAATGGTCTTCGATATTGCCCAATTACACGGTGTAGACGAGAAGGCCGCGGAGCCTATCGCAACCCTTACAGCCTTCAGTTTCTTGCTGTTTGTGCTGCTCTATTTCCCTTGTATAGCTACAATAGCCGCTATCAAGGGCGAAACCGGTAGCTGGGGATGGGCGCTTTTTGCCGCGGGATATACAACATTCTTAGCTTGGCTGGTCAGTGCCTTAGTATTCCAAATAGGAATGCTTCTACTGTAATTGGGAGTGAAAGATTATTTTCCCGATAGATATATACAAAGACTAATTTAAATATACGGATGAGTTTCAAGTTATCATGGTGCCTGCCAAGACGCCATCGGTTGATGGTTTTATTACTGATATGCTTGTTGTTGCTTGCTGCATGGGCGATATGGATAATAAAAGCTTATTCTGAACAGCAAGTTAAGAAAAGTATTCTACAATTGGAGCGTAGGTCTTATTTTGTACTCTATGCCAATGGCGAACCGCTACTTACGTTCTCCGAATTTACGCCTGACTCAGTAATGGCAGGTCTGTCTTTCTCTGAAGACTCCGTAAAGCGTACTCTTTTTACCGCAGGAGGCTTTTGGGTGAATCGACATGTAGCCTTTCCCTCTTGTAACGGGCGGGTGATGGCTGTTGTCAGTAAGTTGGGAGAGGTCATCCCAACACCCAATAATGCCAAGCTATTCTTACGGAAAGAAATCTCTTATCTCACTGCGGATTTGAAAGCCATGCGCCTTAGACAGGCTGAGTTGCGCTATTATTTGAGAGTTCACGGTGTGCAGGATGAGGGATATGACATTATCGCCAAATATGCCACACGTCTGCATGCGCAGATCGACACTACCCTTTCGGCACTTGAAAAGTTGAGAAAGATAGGTCCAAATACTACGATAAAAATAAATCAAAAGGCAAAGTTTACCGCTAAATTCCCTGATGGTAAAGGCCAATGGCAAGCCCATGAACTACGCATTGTCAAGCGTTCAACCGGCGGGCGCTACGCTCTTCTTCAGACACTTTCGGAAGAAACACCACAAGATGTCAAGCCTTTGGTTTTATTACCATGGAAATCAGAAAAAGGAAAGGAGGCTGTTGGAGCTTCATTCTTAACCAACGCTCAAGGGAAAATGAATAGCAGTCTGATAGAAAGCTATTTACAAAGTAACGGAAAATACTCGTTCTCTGATTATTTACTGAAAGATGGCTGTCCTATCTTCACTCCTAACGGTACATTTATCGGTATGAAAGTAGATACAACCATTATTTATCGGGAAGAATTAAAGCAGATTTTAAAGGAAGGAGATAATGAAAATAAATAATCTTTTGTTGCTTCTTGCAGTCGCTTTGAGCTCATGCACGGCTAAGTTAGGAACAAATGCTTATAAGCCGGCAGCTTTCGGACAACATGAGAGCTATCAGGGAGAAATGCAGTCGGGTAAGCCCCATGGCTATGGTCAGTTGATGCGAGGTGACAGCATTTTGTATGTGGGCTATTGGAAAAAGGGCCTTCGGCATGGCGAGGGGCAGATTACTGACGCTGTAAGCCGCATCATTAAGGGGCGGTTCAGGGCTGACACGCTCTATTGGGGCCGACGTGAAGATTATCGTGGGGTATATATGGGAGAAATGAATGCCCTTGGGCAGGCTTCAGGGCATGGTATTTATCGTGGTCGTAACGGCTTTAACTATGAAGGGCACTGGAAAAACGACAAGGAAGATGGCTTTGGCATAGCCATGACCGACCATCATCAACTGAAAGTTGGTGAATGGAAAGCAGGCCGGTTTCGGGGTGAACGCCTCAATTATACGTCGGACCGAATCTATGGTATCGACATTTCCAAGTACCAACATGTCATTAAGAAGAAAGTATATGGCATTGATTGGGCCCATCTACGCATAACTCATTTAGGAACATTGAGCCGTAAGAAGATTACGGGAAAGGTAGATTATCCCGTTTCGTTTGTCTATATCAAGAGTACGGAAGGTATCTCGGTGCGTAATAAATTCTATCCATCAGACTATAGGCAAGCCCAAAAACATGGCTATAAAACCGGTACTTACCACTTCTATTCTACCACTTCGCCTGCCCTTGCCCAAGCTCGGCACTTCGTTAAAAGCTCTTTTTACAAGGTGGGTGACCTGCCACCGGTTTTGGATGTGGAGCCGTCGAACCAGCAAATAGCTAAAGCCGGTGGCGCGGAGGCTCTTTTCAAAGGGGTTAGAACGTGGCTTAATTATGTACATGCTAAGTGGGGAGTGAAGCCTATCTTGTATATCAGCCAATCATTTGTAAACCAACATTTGCCCAAGGCGGAGGATTTGAAGCAGAATTATAGGGTATGGATAGCCCGATATGGGGAATATAAGCCCGATGTGAAGCTGATTTATTGGCAACTTTGCCCTGACGGGAGGGTGCAAGGCATACGGGGGGACGTTGACATCAATGTTTTCAACGGCTATCAGGATGAGTGGGACGAATACATAGGACGTATTTGGTAGGAGCATACAAGAGCTTCTCGCATGGTTGATAGCTTATAAAGTACAAAATAAAAGCAGCCTTATGACCTCGTCATAGTGGCTCTTTGAAGCGGTGAAAGCATAGCTTTGAGCAGGTCATAAGGCACCAATGAGAAAAGGTTGGGGCTGATGAAGAATAGAGAACTATAAGATGTGAGGGACTGAAGGGGGACAAACGGTTGACCTTCATAGGCTTTAGCCCGTATCGTAAGCTAATAAAATAAGGGGCAGCAAACTGTAATCTGTTTGCTGCCCCTTATGCTTTAGCGGGATAAGACTTTATTCAAAGACTTCGTCTATCTCATTCATGGGATCTTCTTCTCCCTCCTCTTTTATGCAAGGATTATAGTCGGGAGGAAGTTGGAAAGTAGCCTCCTCGTTATAGCCGAGCGACTTGTCCCTATAAACTTTGCGCATGAAGTAGGCCCAAATCGGTAAGGCCATGGTGGCTCCCTGCCCCATTCTCATGGAATCGAAGTGGATGTCACGCTCCTCACCACCAACCCAGCAGCCACTGACAAGCTCCGGCGTGAAGCCCATAAACCATGTGTCGCTGTTGCGGTTGGTCGTTCCGGTCTTGCCTCCAATCTCACCTTTGAAATTATATTTGTAGCGGAGACGCCCTGCGGTACCCTCATCGACAACAGCTTTGAGCAGTACAAGCATTTTATCCGCACTCTCCGAACTGATGACTTCATTCATACGAGGTTGGAAACGAGCCACGACGTTGCCCTCATTGTCCTCTATACGTGATACGAACATGGGGGCGGTGCGGATTCCGTGATTGGCAAATGTGGTATAGGCACTTACCATTTCGGCAACGGAAACTTCGCATGGGCCTAAGCACAGTGCCATTGAGGGATGGATGTCAGGATTGTTGATACCGAAATCATGGAGCATTTGAACAAACTGACGTGGGTTCATCTTACTCATCAGGTAAGCGGAAATCCAGTTGTTTGACTGAGCCAATCCCCATTTAAGCGTTACCATTTGACCATAACGGCTATGTGAGGTATTGCGAGGGGTCCAACGTTGACCGGCCACAACATAAGACCGCTGGATATTTGGAGCCACATCACAAGGCGAAAAGCCATTCTCCATCGCCATGGCATAAAGATAGGGCTTGATGGTAGAGCCAACCTGACGGCGGCCACCCATCACCATGTCATACATAAAATGATTATAGTCAAGTCCACCTACATAGGCCTTTACGGCTCCGGTAATAGGATCCATGCTCATGAAACCTGAGCGGAGGAATTTCTTATAATAGCGGATGGAGTCCATGGGCGACATAACGGTATCCAAATCACCGTGATAGGTAAAGACCGTCATGTCGATAGGTTTGCGGAAAGCCTCATTAATTTCCTGATCAGTGGCTCCGGCTGCTTTCATGACCCGATAGCGTTCGCTCTGTACCATCGACCTATTCATGATTTTACGTACCTGCGCCGCAGTGAGCTGATTGGTGAAAGGAGCGGTTGGCTTATGAGCTATTTCCTTATTGAATTCGGGTTGTAGGAATTTGGCCACATGCGCATAAACTGCTTCTTCCGCATAGCGCTGCATGCGTGAGTCGATGGTTGTAAACACTTTTAAGCCATCGGTATAAACGTTATAAGGTTTACCATCTTTCTTAAAGTTCTTGTTGCACCATCCGTAAAGCGGGTCAGTATCCCATGCGATGGAGTCGATGGTAAATTGCGATTGGCTCCATGAGGGATAATCCTCACGCTCAGGCCGTGTTGCCATCATGTATTGGCGCAGGAATTCCCTGAAGTATGTGGCCGTACCATCCTTATGATCGGTTCTATGAAAAGACAGTTTTAGTGGCTCATCGCTGTGCTGATGATATTCTGCCTTTGAGAGATAACCCACCTTTTGCATTTGTCCCAAAACGACATTGCGACGTTGTTGGCAACGCTCCGGGTAGCGCACGGGGTTGAAGAGTGAAGGGTTCTTGCACAGACCGATAAGCGTTGCGGCTTCAGTAATGGTCAAGTCCTTAGGTTCTTTGTTGAAATAAGTGTTGGCAGCAGTCTTGATACCGACTGCGTTATGTAGAAAATCAAAGTAATTAAGGTAGAGCGTCAATATCTCTTCCTTCGTATAGGTACGCTCCAATTTGATGGCTATCACCCATTCGATAGGCTTTTGCAGAAGACGTTCCTGCACGCTGTTGGCCGTAGAAGAATAGAGCTGTTTGGCCAATTGCTGGGTTATGGTACTGCCACCTCCCGCACTGGCTTGTCCCAAAATGCCTCGTTTGACGATGGCACGGCCAAGGGCTATGAAGTCGATACCAGAATGTTCGTAGAAACGTTCATCCTCCGTGGCGACCAATGCCTTTATTAAATAAGGTGAGATCTTGTCGTATGGAACAGCTATTCGATTCTCTTTATTCAAGTTCCACGTACCGATAACTTTTCCATCGCTGGAATAAACTTGAGTAGCAAAACGGCCTATAGGATTTTGTAAATCATTGATTGGAGGCATATATCCAATCCATCCATTCCAAATAGCAACAAATGCCAAAACTGTAGTTACTATCGCAATAGCCAAAACACTCCAAAGGAAATGTATAAGCGCTCTTCGCATAGGGTTGAAAATTAAATTTTGACAAAAATACAACTTTTCCATGAATTATAACTATCAAAATAAAAATTATGCCTAACTTTGACGTCGAATTCAGACCTATCCAAACAAAAAGATATGGAAAAACATAATTTTGTAACGATTGCTGACCTGAGTAAGGAACAGATTTTATACCTTATTCAAATGGCGCAGGAGTTTGAGCGCCACCCCAATCGTGAATTACTGAAAGGAAAAGTCGTGGCCACGCTTTTTTATGAGCCTTCTACCCGTACACGCTTGAGTTTTGAAACCGCCGCTAACAGATTGGGCGCCCGGGTTATCGGCTTCTCTGACGCAAAGGCTTCAAGTGTAGCAAAGGGAGAAACGTTGAAAGATACCATCCTGATGGTTGGCAATTATGCGGACGTGATAGCCATGCGTCATTATATAGAAGGGGCTGCGCAGTATGCGAGTGAAGTGGCTCCGGTTCCGATTATCAATGCCGGTGACGGTGCCCACATGCACCCTTCCCAATGTCTTCTCGACTTATACTCCATCTATAAAACACAAGGTACACTTGAAGACTTGAATATCTACCTTGTGGGTGATCTAAAATACGGTCGCACGGTTCATTCTCTTATTACCGCCATGCGCCATTTCAATCCTACTTTTCATTTTATCGCTCCGAAAGAATTGGCTATGCCCAATGAATATAAGTTATATTGTAAAGAGCACAATATAAAGTATCAGGAGCATACGGCATTCAATGAAAAGATTATAGCCGACGCCGATATACTTTACATGACACGTGTGCAAAAAGAAAGGTTTAGTGACCTTATGGAATATGAGCGTGTGAAGAATGTATATATCTTGCGCCGTAATATGTTGGGATTGGCCAAACCCAATATGAGAATTCTCCATCCGTTGCCGCGTGTGAACGAAATAGCTTATGACGTGGATGATGACCCACATGCTTATTACATTCAGCAGGCACAGAACGGACTCTACGCTCGTGAGGCGATTTTCTGCCATACATTGGGCATTTCGCTCGAGGATGTCAAAAATGATAAAACGATTATTGATTGACCAATATGGAAAACAAGAAAGAAAGACTTGTAGCCGCCATTGAGAATGGTACGGTTATTGACCATATACCGGCAGAGAAAACCTATCAGGTAGCCAACCTATTAGGATTAGATAAATTGGCCACGCCTATTACGATAGGTAATTATTTCGCCTCTAAGAAAGTGGGAAAAAAGGGAATCATCAAGGTAAGTGACAAGTTTTTTACGACAGAGGAGATTTCCAGATTGTCAGTCGTTGCACCCAAGGTGGTACTGAATATCATCAAGGATTATGAGGTCGTAGAGAAAAAAACGGTGGAAACGCCCGACGAGTTGCGTGGAATCGTAAAATGCAACAATCCCAAATGTATTACCAATAATGAACCCATGGATACCGTCTTTCATGTGGTGGATAAGCAAAATGGCGTCTTGAAATGCCATTATTGTGACAAGGAGCAGGAAATGGGCAAGGTAGAACTTTGTTAGTAAATGGCGTTTCCCTTTCCGACGAACAAGAATTTTTCATAACCAATAAACATTTTTATAATGAAAAGAGACCAAGAAATTTTCAATCTTATTGAAAAAGAACACCAGCGCCAACTGAAAGGCATGGAACTGATTGCTTCAGAAAATTTTGTGAGTGATGAAGTGATGGAAGCTATGGGTTCATACCTTACCAATAAATATGCTGAGGGCTATCCCGGTAAGCGTTATTATGGTGGTTGTCAGGTGGTTGATGAGGTAGAAACATTGGCCATAGAGCGTGTGAAGAAACTGTTTGGCGCAGAGTATGCCAATGTTCAGCCCCACTCCGGTGCGCAGGCTAACCAAGCTGTGTTCTTGGCCGTGCTGAAGCCGGGTGATACCTTTATGGGATTGGATTTGGACCAAGGTGGCCACCTTTCACATGGCAGTGAGGTGAATACGTCAGGCATGTTATATAACCATATAGGCTATACCTTGGATAGAGAAACCGGTCGTGTTGATTATGATGAAATGGAACGGTTGGCATTGGAGCATAAGCCTAAACTTATCATTGGTGGTGGTTCTGCCTATAGCCGTGAGTGGGATTATGAAAGAATGCGCAAGATCGCGGATGAGGTAGGTGCGTTGCTGATGATTGACATGGCCCACCCTGCCGGTCTTATTGCAGCCGGAATATTGAATAATCCATTGAAATATGCGCATATTGTTACGACAACTACGCACAAGACTTTACGTGGTCCTCGTGGTGGTGTGATTCTCTTGGGTAGGGATTTTGATAATCCTTGGGGATATACAACCAAGAAGGGCGAGGTAAAGAAAATGAGTACATTGTTGAATTCTGCGGTTTTCCCGGGCAACCAAGGTGGTCCCTTGGAGCATGTCATAGCAGCTAAGGCTGTGGCTTTTGGTGAAAATTTGCAACCATCGTGGGTTGAGTACGCTACACAAGTGAAGACCAATGCCGCGGTTTTGGCAGACTCACTGATACAGCATGGTTTTAGCATTGTGAGTGGTGGTACAGACAACCATTCCATGTTGCTCGATTTGAGACAAAAATATCCCGATTTGACGGGAAAAGTGGCAGAGAACGCACTTGTGGCTGCCGATATTACCGTTAATAAAAACAAGGTGCCCTATGATGAGCGCTCTGCATTTCAGACATCAGGTATTAGATTGGGTACGGCCGCAATGACGACTCGTGGCGCAAAAGAGGATATGATGAGGTTAATAGCCGACTTGATAGACGAGGTGTTGGCTGACCCTGAAAACGGTCAGGTAATTGCTCGCGTTAGACAAAAAGTCAACGATACAATGAAAGATTACCCCTTGTTTGCTTATTAATTTTCAACTTCATTCTTTAGGTATATGCAGATAGCGATTGTTAGTATTATTTTGTTGGTTTGTGCCATTTATGCGGGTTACCGTATAAGGGAGTCTATCAGGCACGCCAATGATAAATGCTACGGTTGTTCGGGCTGTGCCCTAAAGGACTTAAAGAATTGCAAAAAGAAATAAGCAAGACTATAAACAAATATAAAATAGCCATATCTAAATTCTCTAAGAGAAAAAGATATGGCTATTTCTATTGATAAAGAAGCAAATATTAATGGTCGAGAATCCAGTCAGCAATCCAACTGCCGACTTCTTCTGTTCCATATTGTTCGCCACCTTCTACTTGTATTTCAGGTGTGCGGACATTGGCTTCAAGACTTGCGTCGACTGCTTGTCTTATTAACTTGCCTTCATCGTAGAGCCCAAAATGTTCTAAAAGCATTGCCGCGGAAAGTATTTGGGCTATGGGATTAGCAACATTTTTGCCGGCTGCTTGAGGCCAAGAGCCATGTACTGGCTCAAAAAGTGGTGTATGCTCACCTATGGATGATGAAGGTTGCAGTCCCATTGAACCGGTAATACAAGATGTTTCGTCGGTCAGAATATCCCCAAATGTATTTTCCGTAACAATGACATCAAAGAATCTGGGCTCGGTTAAGACACGCATGGCTGCATTGTCTACAAACATATAGTCGGTAGTAACTTCGGGATAAAGCGGTTCCATTTCTTTTGCGATCTGTCGCCATAGACGAGAGCTGGCAAGGATATTTGCCTTGTCTACAACCGTTACATGTTTGTTACGTTTCATGGCATAATCGAATGCAACTTTTAATATTCGTTCAATTTCAGGCCTTGTATATATGTCAGTGTCGTACGCTTTATCATTGTCTTGATATTTTTCACCAAAATACATGCCCCCGGTAAGCTCCCTGATGACTATAAAATCAGCTCCTTTTATAATATCTTCTTTCAGCGGACTTTTGTGTAGCAGGCAGTCAAAAGTGGCTACCGGTCGGATATTGGCAAAGAGCCCGAGTTGTTTACGCATGGCGAGAAGTCCTTGCTCAGGGCGTACTTTGGCCGTTGGGTCATTGTCGAATATAGGATCACCGACAGCCGCAAAGAGAACTGCGTCTGCATTGAGACATGTTTGAAAAGTTTGCTCGGGAAACGGATCCCCTACTTCACGTATGGCGTGAGCGCCACAAATGGCCTCTTTAAAAGTGAAATGGTGATGGTATTTGTCTGCTATGACTTGAAGGACAGCCAACCCTTGTCTCATAATTTCAGGGCCGATACCATCACCGGACAAAATTGCAATTTGTAAATTCATATAATGTCAGGTGTTAAGATTGATATTTGGAAAAATTATCAGAGCGCTATCTATGAGAATTTATTGTCGCTTTCAAATTGGTTCAACATTTTGAAAGTAGCCTTGATTGCCGCTTCTGTTTGATCGGCGTCCAATCCTCTTGTTCGCCATATTTTGTTGCCTTCACGCCATGTGATAATCGTTTGAACAAGAGCATCGGTTCTTCCACCCGGCGGAATACTGACAGCGTAGTTGTCGAGTAAAGGGAATTCCTTGTTCAATTTTTCTCGATAGATTTTCCGCAGTGCTTTCACAAAAGCGTCATATTGACCGTCACCGGTGGAATCTGCCTCATAATCACTCCCTCGGATATTGACTTTTATACTTGCAATTGGCTTGAGGCCATACGAAGTAGAGACCATGTAGCTTACTAACTTTACTTGCTCTTCTTGTATGTTATGCTTCAAAACGTCATTTACAATATAGGGCAGATCTTCTTGGGTGACTAATTCCTTTTTGTCTCCAAGCTCTGTGATCCGTTGGGTAACGGCTTTTGTCTGCTCCGGTGTAAGTTCCAGTCCCAAGTCTTGGAGGTTTTTGACGATGTTGGCCTTACCTGAGTTTTTACCAAGAGCGTATTCTCGATGCCTGCCAAATCGTTCGGGAAGCAGGCGATTGCAGTAAAGATTGTTTTTGTGATCGCCATCAGCATGGACCCCGGCTACTTGCGTAAAGACATACTCGCCGACTACAGGAGTATTGGGAGCCACGGGAATGCCGCTGTAACCTTCTACCAAGTGGCTAATTTCGTTAAGCCGATTCTCATGAATATTGGTGTGGGCATGATACATGTCTTTTAAAATGACTTGAACAGAGGCCAATGGAGCATTTCCACATCTTTCCCCTAATCCGTTTACTGTGACATGAATGCCTTTCACGCCACAAAGTACGGCGGCCAAAGAGTTACTGACAGCTAAATCGTAGTCGTTATGGGCATGGAAATCAAAGTGGCATTGGGGATAGCGTTTAATCATTTTTCTAAGAAATTCTACACACTGTAGCGGATGTAAAATTCCCAAGGTATCGGGTAAAAGAAATCTTCGAATGCCTATATTGGATAGTGCATCCATAAGATGATATACATAATCAGGTGAGTCTTGCATGCCGGAGGACCAGTCTTCAAGATATAAATTGACTGTCATTCCTAAAGAGTGGGCATAGTTTACCTCATTCTTTATATCAAGTATATGCTCATCTGGCGATTTATTCAGTTGATGGGTGCAATGCTTTAGAGAACCTTTGGCAAGCATATTGATAACCTTACACCCACACGCATGAATCCAATCAATGGATTGGTGATGGTCAACAAATCCTAAGACTTCGACACGTTCTAAAATATTATGGGCCGCCGCATACTTGCAAATCATTGTCACTGCGTTTTTCTCACCTGTGGAAACGCGGGCTGAAGCCACCTCTATCCTATCGACATTGACATCGGTAAGTAGTTTTCTTGCAATGACTAATTTTTCATGAGGCAAGAATGACACTCCGCTGGTTTGCTCCCCATCACGAAGTGTGCTATCCATAATTTCGATAATTACATTTTCTTGTTTTCCCATGCAACAACTTTATCTTTATTTTCAACAAGGAAATCTACATCGTCAAGACCATTGATAAGACAATGTTTTTTATAAGCGTCAATTTCAAACTTCTCGCTTTGGCCGTTGCTTAGGTTGGTAACCGTTTGATTAGGCAAATCAACTTTTACTTGAGTTGCGTGGTCTTTTTCAATAGAAGCGAATAACTCTTTTAAAAAAGGCTCACTTACAACAACCGGCAAAACAAAGTTATTGAGTTCGTTATTTTTGTGTATATCGGCAAAAAACGAACTGATGACAACCCGGAAGCCGGCTCCCGCAATGGCCCAAGCTGCATGCTCACGTGAAGAACCGGAGCCAAAGTTTTTGCCAGCGACCAAGATTACCCCAGAATAAGAGGGGTTATTCATTACAAAGCTTTTGTTAAGATTGCCGTCCTTGTCGTATCGCCAATCTCTGAAAAGGCTTTCTCCCATCCCTTGCTTGTCTGTAGCTTTAAGAAAACGGGCCGGTATAATTTGGTCTGTATCTATATTCTCGTATGGTAGTGGGATACAAGAAGAAGTGATAACACTGAATTTTTGTTTCATCATTGCAGGTTTTAAAGAGTTCGTGGATCCGTTATCTTTCCGGTAATAGCAGCGGCTGCAGCAACTATAGGGCTGGCTAAGATTGTTCGAGAGCCCGGTCCTTGTCGGCCTTCAAAGTTTCGATTACTGGTGGAAATAGAATATTTTCCCGCAGGTATCTTGTCATCATTCATCGCAAGACATGCGGAACATCCCGGTTGGCGTATGCTAAATCCTGCATCATGAAGTATTGTGTCAAGTCCCTCTGCTTTGATTTGTTCCATAACAGCCCATGAACCGGGTACGAGCCACGCCGTAACGTGATCTGCTTTTTTCTTCCCTTTTACGATGGAAGCAAACGCTCGGAAGTCTTCTATTCTACCATTGGTGCATGCACCTAAGAAAACATAGTCAATGGTATGTCCTAAAAGAGACATGCCGGGCGTGAATCCCATGTAATCAAGGCTTTTGATAAAAGAGGATTGACTGGCCGTATCAATGGCTTCACATAATGGTATGGTCTCTGTAATGCCAATTCCCATGCCGGGATTTGTTCCATAAGTTATTCGAGGTTCTATGTCTTGAGCGTCAAAGGATAGCTCTTTGTCAAAAACAGCGTCTTGTTCACTCTTAAGAGTTTTCCAAAAGTTAATGGCTTTACTCCAATCTTCACCTTTTGGAGCATATTCTTTCCCCTTTATATATTCAAAGGTTGTATCGTCAGGTGCAATGAAACCACCACGGGCTCCCATTTCTATACTCAAATTGCACAGTGTCAGTCGTCCCTCCATACTCATTTCCTGAACTGCTTGTCCTGCATATTCAATAAAATAGCCTGTGGCTCCACTTGTTGTCAGCTTAGCTATTAAATAAAGTGCAACATCTTTTGGAGTTACGGCTTTTCCTAATTGCCCATTGATATTTATGCGCATGGATTTGGGCTTGGATTGGAGAATACATTGGGAAGCTAATACCATTTCCACTTCAGAAGTTCCTATCCCGAAGGCTATGGCACCCATAGCCCCATGAGTAGAAGTGTGAGAATCACCACAGACTATTGTCATACCGGGTAAGGATAATCCTTTCTCTGGCCCAACAACATGAATGATTCCATTATCTTTAGAATTCATTTTAAACTCGGTTAAGCCGAATTCTTTACAATTTGCGTCTAAAACTTCCACTTGCTTTCTTCCGATAGGATCTTCTATAGGCCTATCTTGATCGTGTGTAGGAATATTATGGTCGGGCATACAAAATACTTGTTGCGGACGAAATACCTTTAACTTACGTTCACGCAACCCATCAAAAGCTTGAGGAGAAGTAACCTCATGACAATAAAGGCGATCTATATAGAGCTGGCTAGGGCCATTGTTTACAATTTGAACAATGTGTCTGTCCCATATTTTATCAAATAAAGTGTTCATATAGAGATATTTAGCAGTATTAGGTTCTAAACTTGTTAATACAGTCAATATAGGCTTCAACTGCAGCAGTTACAATATCGGTGTTTGCTCCAAAGCCATAGTATATATGCTGATCATATTCTACTTGCATGTGCACTTTTCCTATATCATCAGACCCTTTATCAATGGCTTGGATTGTAAATTCCTTTAATATCATATCTTTTCTAATGATACGCTTTAAGGCTTTAATAGCTGCATCTACCGGACCATTGCCTGAAGATGATTCCTCAAAGCTTTGTCCGCTAATATTGAGTCCAATGCTGGCCACACTTTTTACACCTTTACCCGTAGTGACTTGCAGATAATCAAGTTTTATAGCATGAGTTTCCGCACTTTCAGCTCCGGCTAAAGCGAGGATGTCTGCATCGGAAATCTCTTTTTTCTTGTCGGCAAGTTCAAGAAACTTTTTGTAAAGGCTATCCAGTTTTGTTTCATCATTAACTTCGACACCGTTAATATGAAGTCTGTGTTTTAAGGCTGCACGTCCGGAACGGGCTGTAAGGACAATGGAATTATCATCAAGGCCGATGTCTTTAGGGTTGATGATTTCGTATGTTTGGACATTTTTCAAAACACCATCTTGATGAATGCCACTTGAGTGGGAAAAAGCATTTCGTCCAACAATAGCTTTATTAGGTTGGATTGGCATGTTCATCAAACTGGATACCATTCTGCTAATAGGGTAAATCTTTGTGGTATTTATGTTGGTGTCTATGCCAATGTTTTTATGACATTTCAGTATCATGGCAATTTCCTCTAATGACGTGTTGCCCGCACGTTCACCGATACCGTTAATTGTAACTTCTATTTGGCGTGCGCCATTCAAGACACCTTGGAAGGTATTAGCTGTAGCCATACCTAAATCATTATGGCAATGGGTAGAAATAATGGCTTTATCTATGTTAGAAACATTTTCCATTAGATATTTTATTTTGCCTCCATATTCTTCCGGTAAGCAATAGCCTGTGGTATCAGGAATATTGATAACCGTAGCACCGGCCTTAATAACTGCTTCTATGACTTGAGCCAAATATTCATTATCGGTGCGTCCCGCATCTTCCGCATAGAACTCAACATCCTCAACATATTGCTTGGAATATTTAACAGCGGCAACCGCTCGTTCTATAATTTCTTGACGATTAGAGTTGAATTTATATTTTATATGCAGATCACTTGTACCTATTCCCGTATGAATACGTTTGTGCTTAGCAAATCTTAAAGCCTCGGCTGCACAGTCAATATCCTTTTCCACTGCACGTGTCAGTGCGCAGATAGTAGGCCAAGTTACAGCTTTTGATATTTCAATTACAGAATTGAAGTCGCCGGGACTACTTATAGGGAATCCTGCTTCAATAACATCTACTCCTAACAGTTCCAAGGCTTTGGCTACTTGGATTTTCTCTACCGTATTCAGTTGGCAGCCCGGAACTTGTTCACCATCCCTAAGCGTGGTATCAAAGACAAATAATCGTTCTTTCATAGCTAATGTTATTTTAATTCTCTACTCTATCATGAATCATTATAAAAAAGCCTTTCACACTCATTGGAAGTGGAAAGGCTTTACTGATAATATTTTAAGTTCTTACATATATACGCCATCACTTCCAACTGAATATTGCAGTCGGTTTGACAAGATAATTGGGCATAAAAAATGTAGAACCATCATGTAATTCAAATTATGTATTTGATACAAAAGTATAAAATTAATTAGCAAATAGCAAAATAATTATTATAAAATAATGGATTTGTCTTATAAATCATAGATATTTGTATTTATCTTATTGCTCTTAAAAGGGAACAACCTCATCAGGAGTTGGTATAGGAGGCATTCCGATAGGAATGTCATTATTCATCTTAGAACCGATTATTTCTCCCTCCGGCCTATTTCCCATAGGAGCGGTTGCGTTTTCTTCGGGATTTTGGAAGCGTGTGTATTCACCTTTAAATGTTAATAGTACATCACCTGTTGCACCCTTACGATGTTTAGCAATAATAATCTGTGCCATTCCATGGAGATCATTTCCGTGCTCATCGGTAAATATATGATAGTATTCCGGTCTATGAACGAACAGAACCATATCCGCATCCTGCTCGATGGCTCCGGATTCGCGCAAATCGGATAGTTGAGGACGCTTACCTTCAAGGCCTTCGCGGTTTTCAACAGTACGATTCAACTGAGATAAAGCTAGGATTGGAATATCTAATTCCTTTGCCAAACCTTTCAAAGAACGGGATATGGTAGAGACTTCCTCCTGACGACTACCAAATTTCATTCCATTGGCATTCATTAATTGCAAGTAGTCTATCATTATAATTTTAACACCTTTCTCTCTTACTAATCGGCGGGCTTTTGTTCTGAGTTCAAATACAGACAAGCCGGGAGTGTCATCAATATAAAGAGGAGTACCGGTAAGCTTGCGTAAGTTCTTATCCAATCTTTCCCATTCGTCAGGTGTCAACTGGCCATTTAATATTTTATTGCCAGCAATTTCGCAGGTGTTTGATATAAGTCGATTGACAAGCTGTACATTATTCATTTCTAATGAGAAGAATGCGATAGGCTCATGATAGTCGACTGCTATATTTTTAGCAACACTCAAGGCAAAAGATGTTTTACCCATGGCAGGGCGCCCGGCTATAATTACCAAGTCACTTTTTTGCCAGCCGGACGTCATTTCATCTAATTTTGTATATCCGGTTGGAATACCGGTCAAGCCACCTGAATTTTGAGAGGCACTTTGTAAAATCTCTACCGCCTGCTGGATAACAGGATCTATCTGTATATAGTCCTGCTTCATATTTTTCTGTGATATTTCAAACAAGCTACCTTCTGCCTCTTGCATAAGCTCGTCTATATCTACAGTCTCGTCAAAAGCTTTGGTCTCAATACGACTTGAAAAACTAATTAATTGGCGAGCCAAGTATTTTTGAGCCAATATATGGGAGTGATATTCTATGTGGGCGGAACTGGCAACATGCGATGAAAGTTCCACAAGATAGGCTGGACCACCTACATCCTCTAATGTACCATTTTTTTGCAACTGGTTAATCACTGTAGCAACGTCTACAGGATTCTCATTCATATTGAGCGTACGGATGGCTTCATATATCTTCTGATTTCTTGGTTCATAGAACGTTTCTGGTACCAAAAGCTCAGAAACAATGGAGAAAGCGTCTTTGTCAATCATCAAGGCTCCTAAAACTATTTTCTCTATGTCAGTCGCTTGAGGTTGTAAATGACCATAAGTAGAATCTATATTGATATCTCTTTTTTTACGAGAAGGAGACGTATTGTCAGGCATATTAACTATATTTTATTTGTTGCAAAAATACAAATAAATAATCAGTATGTATATGCTATACCAAAAAAAGTTGTATTTTTGTATGATATACATAATGCTTTAAAAACGTAATAATGATTACATTTCCTTGTTGTAAAATAAATTTAGGACTGAATGTTGTCGAGCGACGTTCAGATGGCTATCATAATATAGAAACCGTTTTTTATCCAATTCCCCTTTGTGATGCGCTGGAAATAAAATTGATGAGTAATGATTTTCCCAGTGATGTTGATTGTGATTTAAAAATAACGGGTAATGCTGTTGAAGGTAATGAGCAAGATAATTTAGTTGTAAAAGCTTATAACCTTATTAAAAAAGATTTTGCGATACCAAGGATTCACACTCATTTATTTAAGCAGATTCCATCACAAGCCGGTCTTGGAGGTGGTTCCAGCGACGCTGCTTTTATGATTAGGCTCTTGGATGAACGCTTTAGGCTTAATATGGGCATTGCTGAAATGGAGAGATATGCCTCGATGATAGGAGCTGACTGCCCCTTCTTCATTACATCAGAACCCTCTTTTGCCACGGGGATAGGAAATATCTTTTCCCCTGCAGGCTTCTTATCGGAAAAGCTCTCTGGGTGCTACATTGCAATCGTAAAGATCAATGTATCTGTATCAACATCAGCTGCTTACAAAAAGATAGTACCACACCATCCCGCAAAAAGTTGTAAAGATGTAATAGCGCAACCTATAGAAACATGGAGGAATAACTTATATAATGATTTTGAAATACCAGCTTTCGAGGAGTTTCCTGCTTTAGAACAAATAAAGAATAAGCTATATGAGCAAGGCGCTATCTATGCCCAAATGTCCGGAAGTGGAAGCGCTATGTTTGGAATCTTTAAAGAAAAGCCACAAAACTTGGCGACAGAATTTCCTTCCGCATTTCTTTACAGCTGCCAATGTTAAAAAAGAAAAGGCTACGATATAGAAAATCGTAGCCTTTTCAAATATATGTGATATCAATTAGTTCTTAAAGAAATCTTTAACAGCTTCATTGGGGACCATCTGCTCATCGAACATATAAGCACCAGTCTTAGGGCTTTTTACCATTTTAATAACTTTGGAATAAGCTCTACCATCCGTAGAACCCTCATGAAGGGTTGCGACCGCTTTTTTTGCCATATTCTATAAATCTCCTTATTACTTAATTTCCTTGTGAAGAGTAACCTTCTTCAGGATAGGATTGTACTTCATTAATTCAAGACGCTCAGGAGTGTTTTTACGATTCTTAGTCGTAATATAACGGCTAGTACCGGGCATTCCGCTATTCTTCATTTCAGTACACTCAAGAATAACTTGTATTCTATTGCCTTTAGCTTTCTTTGCCATGATAATTATTCTCCTATAACTTTAATGTCCTTCCACTCGCAATAGCCTTTGGCTACAGCCTGCTTCAAAGCAGCGTCAAGACCTACTTTATTAATAAGACGAAGACCAGCAGCACTGATCTTGAGGCTAATCCAGCAACCTTCTTCTACATAGTAGAATTTCTTGCTGAAGAGGTTAACATCAAAGCTTCTCTTTGTACGGTGCTTTGAGTGAGACACATTGCAACCTATTTGTGCCTTCTTTCCTGTGATTTGACAAATTTTCGACATTTCTATCTCAATTTTTCTAATTCATTAATTGATACCTATTCCAAACAGGGTGCAAAATTACAAACTTTTTGTTAATACACAAAGAATATCTAATAATAATCAGTGTATTTAAGCTTTTTTATGCAATTACTCCTCTGTTATGTCTAACTTCTCTTTGATGAATTCTAAAAGAAGTAATAGGGCCTTGTTGGTTGCGATAGCTAAATTAATATCTCTACCAAAATTTTCCGTCAGTTTAAACGCTCTGACCTCATCTTTATCCCCATAACCAATCCATATTGTTCCCACTGGAATGTTGGGCATTTCTCCTCCGGGACCGGCTATACCTGTAACCGACACAGCAAAATCTACCCCCATCGCTTTGATTGCTCCAATCGCCATATCCTTGGCTACTTGTTCACTTACAGCAGTTTGCTCTTCTAAAACTTGTGGATCAACGGACAGAAGTGTTTCTTTAATATCATTGGTATAGGCTATTATGCTACCCTTAAAATAGGATGAGGCACCCGGTGTGGAGATAATCGCTTCAGCAATGCGGCCTCCCGTGCAGCTTTCTGCGGTTCCAAGGGTTTTATGCTTGTCGTAGAGAACTCTTTGTATTTCTCTACTAAGTATTTTACTTTCTAATTCCACTTTTACCTTATTATTAATTATTTGAAAGTTACTTTGCTGAATGCAGGTTTATCTATCGAACAGAAATCCTTATCTTTATATTTAAATGTTCCTACACAAGCTATCATTGCCGCATTATCGGTCGTGTAGCTGAATTTAGGAATATAGATAGTCCATCCATAACGTTCTGCGTGTTCCTTAAAGGCATTGCGCAAACCATTATTGGCAGAAACACCTCCGGCCACAGCCACGTGCTTAATGTTTGTCTGTTTTACGGCCATGCGGAGTTTCTTCATGAGAATTTCCACAATGGTATGCTCAAGACTTGCCGCAATATCTGTTTTATGCTTTTCTATAAAATCGGGATCATCTGTTGTCCATTTCTTCATATTATATAGAAATGAAGTCTTAAGACCTGAGAACGAATAATCCAATCCCGCAATGTGAGGCTCTGAAAAATGGTATGCTTTAGGATTTCCCTGTCGAGCCAATTTGTCAATAATAGGCCCTCCCGGATAACCTAATCCCATGACCTTTGAACACTTGTCTATGGCTTCTCCTGCTGCATCATCGATAGTCTGGCCAATTACTTCCATGTCATTATAGGCGTTGACCTTAACTATCTGTGAATTTCCACCGCTCACTAAAAGGCAAAGGAAAGGGAAAGGAGGTATGTTGTGGTCTTCATCATCCTCTTTAATAAAATGAGCCATCACGTGTCCTTGAAGATGATTTACATCTATCAAAGGGATTTCCAAACTGCGAGCAAGTCCCTTGGCAAAGCTGGTTCCCACCAATAGGGAGCCCATCAGTCCCGGGCCACGTGTGAAAGCAATAGCACTTAATTGTTCTTTACTGATACCGGCACGCTTTATCGCTTGGTCAACAACAGGAACAACATTTTGCTGATGTGCCCTTGAAGCCAATTCCGGCACTACTCCACCATACGCTTCATGAACCGCTTGTGAGGCTGTTATATTGCTAAGTAGCACACCATTTTTAAGCACTGCCGCTGAAGTGTCATCACACGAAGACTCTATTCCCAATATATATATATCTTGGCTTTCCATATCAGACTTATCAGTATGATAATATTTCTACTCCGGTTTCTGTCATAAGGAACGTATGTTCCCATTGAGCGCTGGGCTTCTCGTCACCGGTTATGATTTCCCATCCATAAGGATCATCAGCGTCTAAATATACTTTCCAAGTACCCATATTAATCATAGGTTCTATCGTGAATACCATACCGGGAACCAAAAGACAACCTGTTCCTCGATGACCAAAATGGACTATATCGGGCTGTTCGTGCATAGCCAAGCCTACGCCGTGGCCACATAAGTCTCTGACAACACCATAATGATACTTCTCGGCATGCTTCTGAATGGCATGTCCTATATCTCCAACAAAGCAGAATGGCTTTGCTGCTTCCGCGCCAATCTCAAGACATTCCTTAGTTACCTTGACTAATTGCTCTTTCTCTGGTGTCGTTTTACCTCCGATGATAAACATTCGTGATGCGTCACCATAATATCCATTTACGCACAGCGTCATGTCTACATTCACAATATCGCCTTCTTGTAAAACATCCTCTTCCTTTGGGATACCATGACAAACGACTTCATTGATACTGGTGCATACACTTTTAGGGAAACCCTCGTAATTTAAAGTGGCCGAGGTGGCATTATGGTCTTTACAATATTGTACACAAATATCGTCAATATCTTGTGTTGACATACCCGGGCGTATTGCTTTCTCTACCGCATCCAAACATCCTGTATTCACAGCTCCGGCAATCCGAATTCCTTCTATCTGCTCAGGAGTTTTTATCATATCGCGTGTAGGAACTTCCTTGCCCTTGTTTTCCCAATACATCACTTGTTTGTCAAGCTCCGTAATGGGCTGTCCGGATAGGCAGTGCCATCTTCTTTTCTTCAACATCATATAATAATTATTTAATTAATGTGCAAAAGTACAATAATACAATGGAAGTACAAAACAATTTGAAAAACTTTAAACATTCAGTTCATTTGCTAAAACATTCTGTTTAAAATCAACAAGAAACACCTTTAAAAGGCTTTTGGCGGCTGTATTTTATCATTCTGCATTCCTTATATTGATGGTTCTTCATCAGCCCAAAACTTAAAATAGTTAGCTCGATTTTGGAACATTAAGAAATACTCGTATGCTAAAATCTTTTAATAGCCCTATCCATTTCTCTCCTATCCTCTTTTTCTTTAAGCGTCTGTCGCTTATCAAACTCTTTTTTACCTCTTGCCAACGCAATGTCGACCTTAGCCCTGCCATTGTTATCTATGAATACAAGAGTGGGCACGATCGTGAACCCTACCTGCTTAGTAGCTTCTTCTAACTTATGCAGCTCCCGTCGGGTCAACAAGAGTTTCCTGTCTCGTTTGGCTTCATGATTAGAAAAAGAGCCATAAAAATAAGGACTTATGTTCATGCCTTTTACCCACATTTCGCCTCTGTGAATATAACAAAATGTGTCAACCAAAGAGGCTTTGCCTTGCCTGATAGACTTAATTTCTGTTCCTGTCAAAACGATTCCGGCAGTAAACGTGTCTACAAAATAATATTCAAAGGAAGCCTTCTTGTTCCTGATCTGTACCGGGCTTTTCTTTCTTATGTCTGATTCGTTCTTGCTCATTGCTCTTTATCTATCTTTGCAAAGTCCTCTATATGGTCATCAATATATGCGGCTACCATAGCAGTAAACTGCTCTTCACCTTCAACAAAGGCGTCATCGCAGTCATCGAATTGGGGCATAGCCTCAAACAATGCCATAAATTCTTCATCCGTACACTCTTGTTCTATACGCTCGTGATACATATTATAATATGAGTGGCTTTTATTGATTATGCGATATAGGTCGCGCAAACCCCATTCACGAAGTGCTTTGGCAAATGGGTTCTTATAAATGAACCCTCCATAGCCATTATGGATCAATTGGATAAAACCGCCATCCATCACTTCCTCATGAAGAATATCATATCCAAGCAGTGTAATTTGGTCGGAATTAAGTTGCTGCATGGCTTCCGCGGTCAATTCTCCTCCAATAGCATCCTTAATGGCTTGTACGAATATTCCTACAAATTCATCCATTCCTGCTTCTGCGGCTTTGCGCAAATCGCTATCTTTAATGACTATATCTATCATATTTATTCCTACTATTTCGGACAAAGTTAAATATTTAATCTCAAAAACTTGCAAAAAGAACAAGATTTATCTATCGTATAGCTTTGCGTGTTGTTAATAATCTCTGTAAGTCCCTTAAACATTCGTTCCATAAAAGAAAAAGCCTATAAAATTTGGTCATATTTAAAAAAACGACTACTTTTGCACTCGATTTGCCGACATATAAGGCGATGAGAGTGGGTTCCGTAGCTCAGCTGGATAGAGCAACAGCCTTCTAAGCTGTGGGTCTTGGGTTCGAATCCCAACGGAATCACAATCCCAAGAAAAAGAGAACTTTAAATTTAAAGTTCTCTTTTTTGTTTTTATACCCGCAATTTCCGCAAGGTGTTTTAACCTCCGAAACAGAATCACCCCCGAAGTTACACTACTTCGGAAATGAATATTCTACTCTACTGAAGTCTTTTTTATGTAGATACTTATTCCTACTTTTCCTCTTTTGTTTTCTTATGTTTGCAGGATTTTACATAGCTTATGAGTGCTGCTATCCAAATAAATGTGATATGAAGAATGATAGTTGACAAATGGAAAAATAGAATAACAAGGGAAGAACCATATTTTGCAAGGTCGGCATGGTAGAGGGAAAAGAAGATAAAATTGTATAGAACACATATCAATAATTCTATTTTCTTATGATTTTTTCTTTTCCTGAATGTCAAGATAGAAAAGATACAAACGCATATAAGAGCTATTGTGTAGATAAAATCTTCATTCATTGCCGGGTAAATATGTATTGTAGTTATTTCCTAAAGATTTTAATTTTAGGCAATTTGTCCGTAATAATATCAAAGCATTCATCAATGGTGTATATGAAAAAATGAATCTTTTTCAATTCGGAGTAACTTATTCTATCAAGCGGATTCAGCGCTGCCTCAAACAAATGTATTAAGTTTGAGTTTTCAACCGTATAAAAATTATTTTCATGACCGCCAATGCAGTCGGGCTCATTAGTCAAACAATAACTTGACACACTTGTCAATATATAAAATGGATCGTCAAGAGCAATGGTTATATGATAGCGCTCATTACTTAGTTTTACCTTAAATATAGAACTCGTAGTGCCGTACGATTCTCGGAAAAGCTCACCGGTATCTTCTCGTATATCATATTTTATAAGTATTTGAGATGGACGTTCTTTCATATAAAATACTGATCAGACGATATTTCATTTTTATTTGTCAATATGTACGAATTCCGTCCATTTCATTATAGACGCAGCCTTTCTATGGCGTCATTGGTGTTTAAAATAGCCGGTAGACAGTTCCAACATCTTTATGGAAGCGCCATAATAGTCTGTCATAAGATTATATATCGCATCTTCAGAAAGCACTCCTCTTTTTAGCTCCTTATCGATAAGTCCTTTCTCTTCGTTTGCCAAATCCTCCTGACGTTGGTCCGAGTAATAATAGTCTATTAACTTATTGAAGTCTTCTTGATTGTCTTTCAGATAATCCAAGAGGGCATTCAGTTCTTGTAGCTTCTTGCTATGGTTATCCAAAATGATTTCCATCACAGTAATATGTTTGTATTTTTGCATGTGGGTTATGTTGTTTTAGGGTTGTTAAATCATAATTTTGTCGGCCTCTTTTCTAATTTTTGGAGATTTTACGATTGCATATAAAATAGTCGGTTACGTCCTTGTCTATGTCATCAAGCGTTATCCCCATCTTTTCCAAATATGAAAGGACAATAGCGTTATTCAAACGTTGATTGGCACGTCTCTGCTTATAAAAGTCCGGATTTTCTATCGGCAATCTCTCTCCTACTTCATAAAAGACCCATTTATCCTCCTTATAGGCTATGACAACTCTGTCCTCTAATGATGCAGTTGCATACTTAAACAGATACAACGGTTCTACGGTCTCATCGGAAAGTGAGCACATTGTGTAGGCACATTTCAAGGTTTGATGAATCACATTACACAAGGTCGCCCGCCCATCTGCCGAATTCGATATAAAAAATAGCTTGCTATGATAGCGCTTCGACTTCCAAAAGCCAAACAAGTTGTCATGATCGCCACCGACATGTTGGGGCATGAAACTATCAAGAGAGAATGGATGAGGGAGAAATTCTGTGGTACTATTGCAGAAATCATCCTTGAACAACTCTTTAACCAAGCCCTTTATATCATCGAAAGAGGCATAATCGAAGATGGAAAAACTTAAATTGTTAAAGTGTATATCCATGTTATGAACATTGAATGAGATTTTATTGAATGTATTTTTATGCCATGAATATCTTTCTAAATGTACTCCTTCTATAGCTTATAATGTTGCTTTACGCCTCTCATAAAGTCGGTAAAGCCTTTGGGAGCCTTGTCTTTTACAACTATTTGGCCTTGTTGTTTAGAGAACATCAGGTAGAAGTTGGTGTCCGTTTCTTCGATACTGAACAGATTTTTATATGCTATGCTATCGCTCCCGGTGTTAGTTTTGACTTTGTAATGGTCTTTCCAAAAACTTAATTGCATTTGTATCCCCGCCAAGATCTTGTTTTGACGATATACCTTCCGTGCGTTTTTATCCACAGCATAAATAGCTTTATAATTATAATAGATTTGCAGGCAGACGAATAAACCTAACAAAATCCATATCTCCATGCTATTCATAAAAAACAAAATTACGATGTAAAAGATATTAAGGAGACTGTACCAGACATTTACGATCACCATGGAACGTTTGCCATGGAAAAACTTGTTTCGAACAAAACGGTTGAATTTAAGAAATTCCTCCTCCGTATGTTGCTCATCAAAAGTAAAGTCAGGTGGTGTCGTTTCCATCTCCTCGCTCCCGTTATCATGCTTGACGAGTGCTTCATTCCTTGTGTTGTCATCAAATTTTGTCATGTTTTCTTCGTTTGAGTTCTTTATTTTGACAGGTATTTTATTTTGCTATCAGGTCGTTACTAAGCCCAATCTAAAGTGTCAATATCCGTGGACTATGCCTCAAAAATACAACTTTTTACAAGAAATTGTAGGTTGATGAGCAATTATTTATCGCAAAACAAGAAAAATAAAACGGTTTCTACGTATTTTTGTGTGCCCCATCTGTGGGCAAACATTCATAGAAGCAAACCTTCAATCATTCATTATGGCAAAAATATATTTGGCAAGTAGCTGGCGCAATGCGTCACAACAACACTACGTAAGATTATTAAGAGCAGCGGGACATGAGGTGTACGACTTTGAGCATGCTAGCTATTCCGATGATAATAGCGCTGCGGAGGCAGCCGGTTTCAAGTGGAGCGATGTTGACAAGGATTACACTTCATGGACCGTCAAGGACTACCAGCGCGGGTTGGGTCATTCTATTGCCGCAGCAGGGTTCCAACGTGACATCGACGCCATGCAGTGGGCAGACACCTGCGTGTTGCTTTTGCCCTGCGGACGGTCGGCTCATTCGGAGGCCGGATGGATGAAAGGAGCCGGTAAGCGGGTATTAGTAATGGTAGAGAAGCTCGAGGAAGCCGAGCTGATGTATCGATTGTTCGACGCTGTTTGTGGCACGGAAGAAGAATTATTACAACTTTTGAATCCTTAAACGTCCCAAAACTTTTACGGAAATCCGTGGCGTTTTCTTTATGAATGTTCTTTACAAAAGCTATAACTATAGCCTTTTGTAAAGTATAAAGTTAAAGAATGGTGTGAAAAATCTCCATTCTTTGTTTGTTTGTAATTCATTTATAATCAATGCTTTAATAAAATATTAACAAACGAGAACCTTGCGCTTGACGCGCTAAAGCAGTGCTATTGCCCTGCAAGAGCCGTGCTTTCACGAGTCCAAAGTTGTCTTTTAGCTTCCTCAAAAGGTAGCTTTGAGTTTGTGAAAATGCCATCATCAGATAAAACACGAGGATTTTTGATTGAATGGGAGTAAATATGGGGTGCGATTGAAGTTAATTGATGTACTTTCTAACACAATTTTTCGGGCAAAAAACTGTACAAAACTTATTTTGTAAAATCTATCATTCATCGCTGTAAAATTATTTTAGCTAATGTTTAAAACGTTTCACGTAACTTGTTGATTATGCAGGGTGAGATTGTCAAATCATGTTCTTCAAGTCTTATCGGCAGTCCCTTTCAGGGTATTTCCCCGACTCTTGGGATTTATAAAATCTATGTTTTTAGGCGGCTCTATGCCGATAAGGAAAACTGTTTATTTCGATAATTCTTTCCTAAGAGTTTGATTGTTAAAGATTACAAAAAGCTCTTTTGTGATGGCGGTTGTTCAGATACTTTTCCGTAATCTTGCATGCCGACTGATAACAACCGTCATGACAATCCAACAGCAACAACGAACTTACATCGCCATCGACTTAAAATCATTTTATGCTTCGGTAGAATGTGTAGACAGAGGGCTTGACCCGCTGACCACCAATCTTGTGGTTGCCGATGTCAGTCGTACGGAGAAAACTATTTGCTTGGCCGTCTCTCCATCGTTGAAAGCCTATGGCATAGGTGGCCGTGCCCGCCTATTCGAGGTGGTCAGGAGGGTGCGTGATGTCAATGAAGAGCGCAGGCGGCTGGCCGGATTCAGGATGGTGGGCAAGTCGATCAGTGACCCTGAACTGAAAGCCCATCCCGAACTTGAACTCGATTATATTGCGGCACCACCGCAGATGGCCCATTATATAGAGGTGAGCACGAAGATTTACAGAACTTATCTAAAGTATATAGCCCCGGAGGACATCCACGTTTACAGCATTGACGAGGTATTCATAGACGTTACGCCCTATCTTGAGAGCTATCGACTGACACCTCACGAATTGGCGCTGAAGATGATTCGTGATGTGCTGAAGACCACGGGCATTACGGCAACTGCCGGCATTGGCACGAATCTTTACCTTGCTAAAGTGGCCATGGACATTGTTGCGAAGCACATACCACCCGATAAGGATGGCGTGCGTATAGCCGAGTTGGACGAAATGACCTATCGAAAAAAGCTGTGGAACTACCGACCTATCACCAAATTTTGGCGTGTGGGGCGTGGCATAGCGGCCAAGCTGGCCCCTTATGGCATTGATACGATGGGAAAGATAGCACGCTTGTCCGAACAGAACGAAGGGCTACTCTATCGTCTTTTTGGGGTTAACGCCGAATTATTGATTGACCATGCTTGGGGCTGGGAGCCTTGCACGATGGATTACGTGAAGCAGTATAGGCCCGAGTCGAAGTCGTTCAGCAGCGGCCAAGTGCTGCAACATGCTTATGATTGGACGAAAGCACGGGTCGTAGTGCAGGAAATGGCCGACGCCGTGGCGCTTGACCTTGTGGCCAAACGGCTCGTAACCGATCAGCTGATACTCACCGTTGGCTACGACATAGAGAGCTTGGCCCATCCTGAAATACGTGCGAAATATGCGGGACAGATTGCCGCCGATTGGTATGGACGCCCCGTTCCCAAGCATGCCCACGGAACGGCCAATCTCCATCGGCATACTTCCTCGTCACAACTGATTACCCATGCCGTCATGGAGCTATATGATCAAATAGTCAATCCCGATTTTCTTATACGGCGCATTAATCTTACCACCAATCATGTGGTAGAGGAATCATGGGCTGAAAAGCAGACCGGACCTCGGCAGCTTGACTTGTTTACCGATTATGAAGCCTTGGAAAGAAAGCGCCAAAAAGAGCGAGCAACGCTTGAAAAGGAACGCCGCATGCAGGAAGCACGGCTGGCCATCAAGCGCCGTTATGGCAAGAATGCCATTCTACGAGGCTTGAATTTTGAGGATGGAGCGACCGCCCGGGAACGCAATCAACAAATTGGAGGACACAAAGCATGAACGATAACTACGATGACATTATAGATTTGCCCCACCATGTTTCAAAACATCACCCGCCCATGTCTATGGAGAATCGGGCTGCTCAGTTTGCTCCATTCTCGGCATTGCCGGGCTATGAGGACGCCATAGAGGAAGCGACACGACTGAATATTGCCGAAAAGACCATGTGCCCTATGGAAAATTTGGGTGAAGACTGACTTTGTAAATACGATTCTTGCTGTGATTTTTTGCGTCCCAAGGCTTATGACAATGACCACATTAATATATTTTAGGGGAATAACTATTTACCTATTTTATTATTTATATTAACTTTGTAAAATCAATTGCTTGGCAGCCAAGGTGTAAGACCGCGATATGTTTCAAGTTGATTGGATCATGAAGGTATGATAAGTAAAGCTAAAATAAAGTATATTAAATCGTTGGAACAGAAGAAGTTTCGACGTTCTTCGGGGTGCTTTGTGGCCGAAGGTCCCAAGGTTGTTGGCGAACTGCTGGATGTAATGCAGCCTCGGATGGTTGTGGCCGAAAGCTCTTGGCTGACACGCAACGAGGAAAAACTTCAGAAACTCACGAAACAGCCCGGTCAAAATGGCTTTGTAGAAATTGTAGAGGTAGATGAAGAGGAGTTGAGAAAAGTCAGTTTCTTGCAACATCCGCAAGAAGTGCTGGGTGTTTTTACGATTTCCGAGACGCCTGCCGATGATGTTGTCAAGGCTGCAAACAGTGGATTGTCGCTGGCACTTGACGGCGTTCAGGACCCCGGCAACTTGGGAACCATTATCAGAGTGGCCGACTGGTTTGGTATTCGCACCGTTTTTTGCAGTCCGATGACGGCCGATATTTACAGCCCCAAGGCCCTGCAAGCGACTATGGGCAGCGTGGCCAGAGTGCAAACCGTGTATATGGATTTGGCGGAATTGTTCCATAAGATTGACAAGGACCTACCCGTTTACGGAACGTTCCTTGATGGTGACAATATTTATACAACCCCACTTTCTGATAAGGGTATCATCGTGATGGGCAACGAAGGCAATGGCATTTCGGCCCAAACAGCGGCTTTTATCAGTAAGCGCTTGCTGATTCCCAACTATCCCGTGGGCGTTGAGAGTGCTGAAAGTTTGAATGTGGCCATTGCTACGGCATTGACCTGCGCGGAGTTTAGGCGCCGCATGTAAGAAATCATAGTTTTTCCCTTATATAAAACACGATTAGAAAATGGATATAGAATTACAAAATAAAGGGGTGTTAGGCTGTGTTGGCGCAGCGTGGAGCCTGCTCTTGAAAAATAAGAGGCTCATATTCAAGAAGTCGTGGCTTGTGGCTGCGATCTATTCGGTTGTCGTTTCGCTCTTATTTTATGTCTCATTGAAGAGTATAAACAGTGTGGATTTTGTCGTGCGACATCCTTTTATGTTCCTCGTTCTTGTTGCTATTAGTCTTGTATTGCCCATTTTCTTGGATATATGGCTGGAGAGTCGGTTCTTCGGTTGTATCACGGGCGATTATAAGAAGATGTTTAAACGTTGTTTAGCAGTTAATTTATCGTTGTTGGGTACGCTGCTTGTTGTATGTTTAGGTGTCGGTGGTTTATGGCTGGGACTTGGGGCTATGGTTGCCAATAGTTCTGCCGTGGTGCAAACGTTGGTGCATGTTATGGTCATCGGTGTCGTGATAGCACTTGCCTTTTTTATGCTGCCGATTGGTTTTTCCGGCATGAAATACCTATTTGAGGAACCTGTACGCTTAAGCCATATCTTCACAAAATATTACAAGGAAGGCTTTCATTATAAAGGATTTATACTGCTGACAATCTTCGTTTTGTCATTGATTCTGTCGGTAATCTTGTTCATTCTGTGGCTGCCGGGTGTTATCCTGCTATCAGAATACGTATCTAACGTGCAGGGGATGTTGATGGGTGACGCTGATGGATTGCCCTCCTATTTTAGCTTTTTGCTCATAGCGGTGTTGATAGTCCTTCAATTCCTCACTCAATACGCAAAGGCATTTTGCTCCTATACTGCTTATTTTGTATATCTTTCGATTAATAAAAGAAATGATGAAAAAGCAAAAAATACTATTTATAGACCGTGATGGTACGCTCATCGCAGAGCCCGAGGACGAGCAGATTGACTCTTTCAGCAAATTGCGGTTTGTAGATGGCGTGTTTAAAAACTTGCGATTTATTTGTGAGCACCTTGATTTTAAGCTGGTTATGGTCTCTAATCAGGACGGATTGGGTACCCCTTCCTTCCCGGAAGAAACCTTTTGGCCGGTCCATAACTTTATACTGCAAACCTTAGAGGGTGAAGGTGTCAAGTTTGATGATCAGCTTATAGATAATCATTTTCCCGAAGACAATTCGCCCATGCGCAAACCGGGAACCGGAATGCTCACAGAGTATTTGAACAATCCGGCTTATGACATCGCAAACAGTTACGTGATTGGCGATCGTGAAACAGACGCACAATTAGCAGAAAACATAGGATGTAAGGCTTATATCTTAGGCAAGAATGGCATGGACTGGGCAAAAATAGCGGAATTGTTGTTTGCCGGTGAACGTATTACGGAAGTGAGACGAACAACTAAGGAAACCAATATTTATATAAAAGTGAATCTTGATGGTACCGGCCAATGTGATATATCAACGGGCTTGGGCTTCTTTGACCACATGCTGGAACAAATAGGCAAGCACGGCATGATGGACCTGACAATTCATACCAATGGTGACTTAAATGTGGATGAGCACCATACCATAGAAGATACTGCCCTCGCTTTGGGTCAATGTATCTTGGAAGCACTGGGCGATAAACGAGGTATAGAGCGCTATGGTTATTGCCTTCCCATGGATGATTGCTTGTGTCAGGTGGCTTTAGATTTTGGTGGAAGGCCTTGGCTCGTATGGGATGCCGAGTTTAAACGTGAGCGGATAGGTGAAATGCCCACGGAAATGTTTCTGCATTTCTTCAAAAGTTTGAGTGACGCCGCGAAGATGAATTTGAATATAAAGGCAGAAGGCACGAATGAACACCACAAGATTGAGGGAATCTTCAAAACCTTGGCACGTTCGTTAAAGATGGCTGTAAGGCGGGATGTGTACCATTTTAATCTCCCTTCAACCAAAGGACTTCTTTAAAAGAAGATCAGAACTATAAAATAACCTCAATTTATTAACATTATTAGTTAATGTTCTTTAATTTAGAAAGGATGATAAATTGTCAGGCAATAAAATAGTATAGTTTTTAGTAATTTTGCAGCCGATTTAGTCCGTTAAGGCTTAAAAAAGCGTTGACCTAATGTCAAACGCCTTGCGGAAAAACCGTTTATATTAATAATAATGTACGCAATTGTAGAAATTAACGGTCAGCAGTTCAAGGCTGAAGAGGGCAAGAAACTCTTCGTGCACCACATTAAGGATGCAGAAGCTGGCAAGACTGTTGAATTTGACAAAGTCCTTCTCGTAGACAATGAAGGTGCTGTCACAGTTGGTGCACCTACTGTAAGTGGCGCAAAAGTAGTAGTAGAGGTTGTGAACCCACTCGTTAAGGGTGAAAAAGTCATCGTTTTCAAGATGAAGCGTCGTAAGGACTATCGTAAGAAGAATGGTCATCGTCAGCAGTTCACAGAAGTAACAGTTAAATCAGTAATCGCTTAAACGTAGGAGGAACAAGAAATGGCACATAAAAAAGGTGTAGGTAGTTCTAAGAACGGCCGTGAATCCGCTTCACAAAGATTAGGCGTTAAGATTTGGGGTGGTCAGAAAATCGTAGCCGGTAACATTATCGTTCGCCAGCGTGGTAACAAGCACTATCCCGGTGTGAATGTAGCTCAGGGTAAAGATGATACCTTGTATGCTTTGACTGATGGTGTAGTTTACTTCCACAAGGGTAAATTCAATAAGAGCACCGTTTCTGTACTTTCACCAGAAGCTTACGCTGCCAAGACCAACGTCGAGGCTTAAACCAAAAAACAACTTATTCCAAACAAACATAGAAGCCTGCTCTATTTTAGAGTGGGCTTCTACTCTATTATGGATTTAAGAGCTAAGTTTTTATTCTTTCATACAGTCTGTTGTTCATCTTTTTCATATATTTATAAGCATATATTATTGTAAGAGCAGTACAATCAAATATTACTCTATGAAATTCATTTTTCTATAATGCTGAATCTGTTTAGTTGCATTGTCTATTTATTAGAACTGTCTTTGGTAAACATATTTGTGCCTATTCCTCATAAATGATTTGTCGTTTGGACTTTTATTTTTTAGGCAGTATCGTCATTTTATTTATAGCTCAAGTGGTAAGTATGCTTATTGCTTTATGCTTTAACAATCCAAAACTTAGGATTATTTCCTTAATAAACATACTCTTCTTTTGGGCAGAAACCTTTGATATAATACCGTATAGAAGCATTGTTTACTGTATTATCTCCACACTTACTTTCTGCTTGTATCTCCTACTTTTAAATCGATATATTTTCACAAATGATTAAAAGGAGGAATAATTGAAATGGCCCTGTTCAGGCAATAGGCTCTTTTCTGAGAAAAACTGTTGAAGAATAAGCCTTTATTAACCTCTTACTATTTTTGTTGCAATCAAAAAATATTGTATCTTTGCATATTGTATAGCTGTAAACTTCTCTTGAAATAAACTTTTTAACCGGGAATTTCAGCCATTCATTTTATAATTAGAAAATAATTTATAAATACAATATTTGTTATGCTTACATTAAAACTCATCAATGAGGAGACCGAACGTGTAATTAAAGGTCTTGAGAAAAAGCATTTTAAGGGTGCCCACGAAGCTGTAGAAAAAGTTTTGGAATATGATAAAATCCGTCGTGAAACCCAACAAAAACTTGACGCCGGCAAGCAGCAAGCTAATCAGATTTCAAAACAAATCGGCGCTTTCATGGCTCAAGGTAAGACAGAAGAAGCCAATGCCATCAAGGAGCAAGTTGCAGAATTAAAGGCTTCAAGCAAAGCTTTAGAAGAAATATTAGGCAAGGCTGAGCAGGATTTGACTGAATTACTTTGCCAAATTCCTAATCTTCCTTATGACGAAGTACCTGAGGGAAGCGATGCGTCAAGCAACGTGGTTGTTAAAGAAGGTGGTATTAAACCCGAGTTGGCAGCTGGTGCTTTGTGTCATTGGGATTTATTGAAAAAGTATAATCTTGTAGACTTTGATTTAGGTGTTAAGATCACCGGTGCAGGTTTCCCTATTTATGTTGGTAAGATGGCACGTTTTCAACGTGCACTAGAGGCTTTCTTCTTGGACGAGGCACGTAAGGCTGGATATTTGGAAATACAACCTCCTTATGTTGTGAATGAAGCATCGGGATATGGAACTGGCCAGCTACCAGACAAAGAAGGACAGATGTACCATGCCAATATGGATAATTTATTCCTTATTCCAACGGCTGAAGTTCCTGTGACAAATATTTTCCGTGATGTGATTCTTGATGAAAAGGAACTACCTATCAAGCGTTGTGCATATTCAGCTTGTTTCCGTAGAGAGGCTGGTAGCTATGGCAAGGATGTACGTGGTTTGAACAGACTTCACCAATTTGATAAGGTGGAGATTGTAAGAATTGATACTCCACAGCACTCTCAAGAAAGTCTGAAAGAGATGTTGAATCATGTAGAGAACCTGCTTCAGAAATTGGAATTGCCCTATCATATCCTACAGCTGTGCGGTGGTGACATGAGTTTTACATCGGCTATCTGCTACGATTTTGAAACATGGAGTGCTGCTCAAGGCCGTTGGTTAGAGGTTTCCTCTGTATCTAACTTTGACAGTTATCAGGCAAACCGCTTGAAATGTCGCTATCGTCATAGCGATGATAAGAAGATAGAACTTTGTCATACGCTGAATGGTTCTGCGCTGGCTTTGCCGAGAATCGTTGCGACCATCATCGAAAACAATCAGACAGAAGAAGGTATTAGAGTTCCGAAAGTGCTGGTACCTTACTGTAGCTTTGAAATTCTTGACGACAAGAATTTTGATTAATTAGAGAGCACCCTCTATCCATTTTGAACCATTAGACTATTTTCTTCCATACCTTAGGAAGGAGATAGTCTACTTAAATTAATCTTCCATGTATAAAATCGTCCATAAAGTTCAATTTTCCGAGAATGTTTTTCGCTTTGATATAGAGGCTCCTCTTATCGCAAAAAGCCGAAAGGCTGGTAATTTTGTCATCGTTCGTGTAGACAAAAATAGTGAACGAATGCCTCTAACCATCGCTGATGCGAATATGAAGGAAGGAACTATAACGCTGGTGGTGCAGCGGGTTGGCCTTTCGTCTACCAAGTTATGCGACAAGATGGAGGGCGAAACTATTGCTGATATAGTAGGACCATTGGGAAATCCTACACACATTGAGAACTTTGGTACGGTTATATGTGCGGGGGGCGGTGTAGGTGTTGCTCCTATGTTGCCTATCATCAAAGCGCTGAAGAACGCAGGCAATAGAGTTCTTTCGGTATTGGCAGGAAGAAATAAGGACTTAATTATCATGGAAAATGAAGTGCGTGCCAGTTCTGATGAAACGATCATTATGACAGATGATGGCTCGTATGGAGAGAAAGGTGTCGTAACAGTGGGCATAGAGAAACTCATCAATCAGGAGCACATTGATAAAGTTTTTGCGATAGGCCCTCCTATCATGATGAAATTTTGCTGCTTGCTGACCAAAAAATATAACATTCCTACAGATGTGTCTTTGAACACTATCATGGTTGATGGTACGGGGATGTGCGGTGCATGCCGACTGACGATTGGTGGAAAGACCAAGTTTGTTTGCATTGATGGCCCGGAGTTTGACGGATTCCAAGTAGATTGGGATGAAATGTTCAAGCGAATGGGGACATTTAAAGCAGCAGAGAAGGATGAAATGGAGCATTATCAAGATCATTTGCTGTTGGTTGAAAATCAAGAGACATCAATTGGTACCGATGTTGTAATGGATGTTTCACCTACGGATGATTCTATAGAAATCCTTACAGACCGTAATTCTGAGTGGCGACAAACCCTGCGGAAGAGTCTAAAACCCAAAGAGCGCACAGCTATAAGGCGAGTATCTATGCCTGAATTGGATCCGGCTTACCGTGCAACAACTCGATTAGAAGAGGTTAATCGTGGATTGACAAAAGAAATGGCAATGACAGAAGCCAAACGTTGTTTGGATTGTGCTAAGCCCACTTGCGTGGAAGGGTGCCCTGTCAATATCAATATTCCTTCGTTCATAAAAAACATAGAGCGGGGCCAATTCTTGGCTGCGGCTAAAGTTTTAAAGAATACTTCTGCCTTGCCGGCTGTTTGTGGCCGTGTTTGTCCTCAGGAAAAACAATGCGAAAGCAAATGTATTCATTTGAAAATGAATGAAGAGGCTGTTGCAATTGGCTATTTGGAGCGCTTTGCTGCAGACTTTGAACGTGAAAGCGGACAAGCTGTTATACCTGAAATCAGCAAGAGAAATGGTGTGAAGGTTGCGGTTGTAGGTTCTGGTCCTGCAGGGTTAAGTTTTGCAGGTGACATGGCTAAGCGAGGATTTGATGTATATGTATTTGAAGCACTCCATGAAATTGGTGGCGTATTAAAGTATGGTATTCCTGAATTTCGCTTGCCAAATAGAATTGTAGATGTAGAAATAGAGAATCTGCGTAAGCTTGGTGTCCACTTCCAAACAGATATAATCGTTGGCAAGACAATATCTGTAAAGGAGCTTGAAGATAAGGGCTTTAGGGGGATTTTTGTCGGTTCAGGTGCCGGATTGCCTAATTTCATGAATATTCCCGGTGAAAATGCGTTGAATATCATGTCTTCCAATGAATACTTAACACGTGTAAATCTTATGGATGCAGCCAATCCAAGAACCGACACACCTATTAATTTGGGCAAGAAAGTTGTTGTTGTTGGCGGTGGAAATACAGCGATGGACTCGTGTAGAACGGCGAAGCGCTTAGGAGCAGATGTAACTCTTGTTTATCGTAGATCAGAAGTGGAAATGCCGGCACGACTGGAAGAAGTAAAACATGCAAAAGAAGAAGGTATTAAGTTCATGACCCTCCACAATCCTAAGGAATATCTTGCAGATGAGAATGGAGCAGTAAAAGCTGTTATCTTAGATATTATGGAGTTAGGAACTCCTGACGCATCAGGCCGTTGTCGTCCGGAATCGACTGGGCAAACTGTAACCATCGGCTGTGACCAAGTAATTGTTGCTGTTGGTGTAAGTCCTAATCCCTTAGTTCCCCAAAGTATTGAGGGATTAGAATTAGGGAGAAAGAATACGATTGTCGTTAGCGAAGATATGCGAAGTTCCAGAGAAAATATTTATGCTGGTGGTGACATTGTTAGAGGAGGTGCCACTGTTATCTTGGCTATGGGTGATGGAAGAAGAGCTGCCGCAAGTATGGCTAAGGCGCTAGAAACGGCATAGAAGTATCATATTTTATGAGTGGAATTTATACAATATCGCTACTTGTCTTTAGCAATATATTTATGACATTGGCTTGGTATGGCCATCTGAAACTGCAACAGACTGGCGTTAGCAGCCATTGGCCATTATGGGGAGTCATTGCTTTTTCATGGATGATTGCTTTTTTTGAGTATTGTTGCCAAGTTCCCGCTAACAGAATAGGTTTTGAAGGCAATGGTGGCCCCTACTCTTTAGTTCAACTGAAAGTGATCCAAGAGTGTATTTCATTAGTTGTTTTTATGGCAATAGCTGGGTTCTTGTTTCAAAAAGAGACCATCCATTGGAATCATATAGCAGCTTTTGCATGTATAGTTGGTGCTGTTTATTTCACTTTTCTAAAGTAAAATTTCAATATGAAAAGAAATATAACCATATTTATATTAGCTTTCTTGGTATTTTTCAATGGATTTGCCCAGCGTAAAGCGGTTTCAAATAAACGTTTTCGGAAGGGTAATTCTACTAAAGAGAAAATAGCGACAAGCAATAAACAAACAAGTAATAAGTCGGATAAAAACTTATTACCCAAGGAACTATTGGCCTCCACAGCTAAGTTGATGTTTATAGATAGCATGGTTGTATCGAAAGAAGAATTTTATAAATATATTCCAACTGATAAAGAGTTAGGAGCTATAATTTATTCGGATAGTGACGTGCCGGTAGCTCCAATAGGAGGAATTGGGTTCTTGAATGGTATGAATGATCAATATCTTTTTACTCAAGGCGATTCTTTGTCTCTATCAATCTATGCATCAAATAAGTTAGATAAGGAATGGTCGCAGCCTAAGCGAATAGAAGAGATAAGCAAACTGTCAAGATTTGCTATCAACCCATATCAACTCTTTGATGGCGCTACCCTATTTTTTGCGGCAAAGACTCCACAAACTTTGGGCGAATATGACATATTCATGACGCGCTACAAACGTGAAGATGGTTCCTATTTCGCACCAGAGAATTATGGCTTGCCTTTTAATTCAACAGCGAATGACTATCTTCTTGCCATTGATGAAGTCAACTCTTTGGGATGGCTGGTTACTGACCGACGCCAACCTGAAGGACAAGTTTGCATTTACACTTTTGTTCCTACACATGTTCGTAAGACATTTGAAGGAGATAATTTAACGGATAGTGAGCTCTATAATTTTGCGACTATCAATAAAATTTCAGACACATGGAAATTTGGCGATAGAGAAGCTGCTATGAGACGATTAGAGAATCTGAAGGCAAGACAAGGTAAACTTCTGCAAACAACATCAGTTAAAAATGTCTTTACAATCAATGACAATTTGCAATATAGGAGCATTTCTGACTTTAGAAGTGCCAAGAGCAGAAAGTTATTCGAGGACTATCAAGAAGCGTTTGATAAAAAAAATAAGCTCAGCGAGAAGTTACAAGCGCTTCGAAATAGTTATAAACTTGCGACTGTAGATGCAAGAATACGCATGACAAATGAGATATTACAAATAGAAAAAGAATATATAACATTAACAGAATATATCAATAAGATACACAAAAGTGTTCTTATAGAAGAAAACAATCTAATTAACAATTAAGTATCATGAGTTTTTATCCAGAATCAGAATTAATTATCAACGGTGATGGTAGTATCTTTCACTTGCATTTGAAGCCCGAACAATTAGCAGATAACATTATCCTTGTTGGTGATCCCGGACGAGTACCATTGGTTGCATCACATTTTTCAGAAATAGAATGTGAAGTAACGAGTAGAGAATTTCATACCATTACGGGTGTTTATAAAGGCAAGCGCATAACTGTGCAGAGTACAGGTATCGGATGTGATAATATTGATATTGTACTCAATGAGATGGATGCGTTGGCCAATATCGATTTTGCCACACGCACAACAAAAGAAAAATTAAGGTCACTGGCCTTCATAAGAATTGGTACATGCGGAGGTCTGCAAGAATATACACCCACTGGAACTTATGTAGCCAGTGAGAAGAGTATCGGCTTTGACGGTTTGCTGAATTTCTATGCTGGTCGTGATGAAATATGTGACCTTGATTTTGAAAAAGCCTTTAAGTCACAAGTAAAGTGGAATGACCAAATAGGTAATCCTTATGTTGTTGATAACGATACCGAACTTCTCAATCGTATCGCAGGCGATGACATGGTTAGAGGTGTTACAATTTCATGTGGAGGCTTTTTTGGTCCACAAGGTCGTAAACTGCGCTTGCCGTTGGCTGATCCTGAATTGAACCAAAAAATCGAAGAATTTGCTTATGGGAAACTCAATGTAACGAACTTTGAAATGGAGAGTTCTGCATTGGCCGGCCTGAGTAAGTTAATGGGACATAAGGCGTTAACTTGCTGTATGGTAATAGCAAACAGAAGAGTTAAGGAAGCAAATACTGGCTATAAAAATTCTATAGACGGATTAATAGAAAAGGTATTGGAGCGCATTTAATGAATAGTGAAACTATCTGTGCATTGGCAACTCCATCAGGTGGAGCCATCGGAATTATACGTGTCAGCGGCAGCGAAGCTATTCGCTGCGTTGACACGTTATTTAGAGCTAAGACAAAGAAGAAACTGTGTGAAGTAAAAGGTGGAACATTTCATTATGGCGACCTCCTAGACCAGCAGGGGCAACTGCTTGATGAAGTTATCGTAAGTGTTTATAAAGCTCCTCATAGTTACACGGGAGAAGATTCTATAGAAATTTCATGCCACGGCTCACAGTATATTTTGAACAAAACCCTACAAGCACTTATTGATGTAGGCTGCAGACAAGCTCTCCCCGGAGAATACACTAAAAGAGCGTATCTTAATGGAAAGATGGATTTAAGTCAGGCTGAAGCTGTTGCTGATTTGATAGGTTCTGCCAATAAAGCATCGCATGAGCTTGCATTAAGTCAGTTGAAAGGACATTTCAGCAGCGAGTTGTCTTTACTACGTGAGCAATTGCTCAAGATAACTTCCCTACTCGAATTAGAACTCGATTTTTCTGATCATGAAGAATTGGAGTTTGCTAACAGAGATGAATTGATGGGCCTTGCCACCAAAATTCATGAGCGTATAGAGACGCTTGCACGCTCTTTTGAAACGGGAAATGCGATGAAGAATGGAATTCCCGTTGCTATTGTGGGAAAAACAAATGTAGGCAAGAGTACTCTTCTCAATAGTCTTCTTCATGAGGAAAAGGCTATCGTGAGCGATATTCATGGAACAACCCGTGATGTAATAGAGGACACGACTATCATTAATGGCATTGCTTTCAGATTTATTGATACGGCAGGTATTCGTAATACGCAGGACCAAATAGAACAGCTTGGTATAGAGCGTGCTTATCAAAAGCTGAATGAAGCCACTATCATTTTGTGGGTTATAGATACATTGCCTACACAAGAGGAAGTTGAAAACATGCTTTCTGCTGCTGAAAATAAGAAATTAATAGTTGTTCATAACAAAATAGATGTTAGTTCCCAAAAGATTTCTTCCGAAGACAGATTAATCAAAGAGACGGTACAAGGGATACAAGAAGCCTATATTTCCGCTAAATATCAGCAGGGAATTAAAGAATTAGAAGAAAAAATATTTGCAGCAGCCAATATTCCTGAAATTACAGAGAACAGCGTTATTGTTACAAGTGCACGGCATTATGAAGCATTAATCCGTTCTGATCAAAGTATCCTTCGGGTGATAGCGGCAATGAATGAAGACCTTAGTGGAGACTTAATAAGCGAAGACCTTCATATTTGTTTAGAACAATTATCTGAAATCACGGGCGGTCAAATAACTCCTAATGAAGTTTTAGGTAATATTTTCCAGCATTTTTGCATTGGGAAATAGAATATATAAAATCTATGATTTATCAAAAATATACTAATGTGCGCTTGCTATTTTAGATATGAAACTTAAACTAAAATACTAAGCTAATAAATATAATAGAATTATTTACCTCAACTCTTTCCCTAAAAATTTTCAGCAAATCTTTGAGATGATTTGTATTATTAGTATTCTTACATACACCCCAATAATCTATTAATAAAATTACAATATGGCATTGGCAAGTAGATGTTTCTATCATTCAACGATAATAGAGTTTCTAAATACTCCAGATGAAATTATATCTTCACATTTATCAAGTGAGCATTTGAAAAGTTTTAATTCACTGGCTGACACACAAAACAAGGCTTGGAATGAAGAAATATCTATATTGAAACGTATTTTACAAGGTAGGAAAGGCTATATTTGTTTTGAATATAATATCCCCCGAATGGGCAAAAGAATAGATGTGATAGTGCTAATTCATGGTATTATATTCATACTTGAATTTAAAGCCTTTAAAGCTGAATATACGCATCAAGATATAATGCAGGTGTGTGATTATGGACTTGATTTAAAAAACTTCCATGAAGAATCTCGTAATAGATTTGTCGTTCCTATTCTCATTAGCACAGGGGCAATTAATGTTTTTAATGAATATAAATGCACAAAAGATAGACTTTTCTTACCCATTTTAGCTAATGTTGATACTATTTCAAATACTATAGACAGTATACTAAATCAATATGCTTACAATAGAGAAGAGGTTATGTCTTCTGACGAAGAATGGGTATTGAGTACTTATTCTCCAACACCTACTATAGTAGAAGCTGCGAGTGCACTCTATCTTAACCACTCTGTAGAGGAAATAGCAAGACATGATTCAGGAGAAAATCTATCTAAAACCAGCAAATTTGTTTCTAAAATTATAGAATACAGTAAACAGAATAATCAGAAGAGTATATGCTTTGTTACTGGTGTTCCCGGAGCTGGTAAGACTTTAGTTGGTTTAAATGTTGCCACAGAGCAATTTAAGAAGAATGAAATCGCTACTTATCTATCAGGAAATTTCCCTCTTGTAGAAGTATTAACAGAAGCCTTAGCACGTGATAAAGTGAAACAGGAACGGCAACAAGGTAATCGTTTTACTAAAGCAAAGGCAAAGAGTGAAGTAAAAACTTTCATTCAAATGATCCATCACTACAGAGATGCATGTCTAGAGGGAACTAAGATTGAAGGCGAACAAGTTATTATTGATAATGATTATTTTGCTCGTATTGAGAATAAAGAAAAACACTATATTCCCCAAGATCATATCGCAATTTTTGATGAATCACAACGCGCATGGACGAAAGAGCAATTAGCTAATTTTATGGCAAGGAAGAAAGGCGTACAGAACTTTCCATATTCAGAACCAGAATACTTAATATCATGTCTTGATAGACACAAAGATTGGGCTGTTATTGTTTGCCTTGTGGGAGGTGGTCAAGAGATTAATACAGGCGAAGCAGGTATCATAGAGTGGATAAAAGCTTTAAATAGAAATTATCCTAATTGGCACGTATACATTTCTGATAAACTCTCTGAAGAAGAATACGGAGCTGGGAAAATAAAAGAGCTACTAAGTAAACGAGAGTATGTAATAACAAATCACAATTTACATCTATCTGTCTCAATGCGCTCATTTAGAGCAGAGAATGTTTCTAATTTCGTCCATTATCTGCTCGAAAGAGATAAAAAGAAGGCTGAAGCTACGTTCGTAAGCCTCGAAAAATACCCTATTTTATTAACAAGAGATATTAACAAAGCTAAAACATGGCTTAAACTTCAGGCCAGAGGGAGTGAAAGATATGGTATTGTAGCTTCTTCAGCCGGCGACAGACTACGTCCAGAAGGGCTTACTGTACGTTTAAAAGCTGATGTTGTTCATTGGTTTTTGGATAATGATTCTGATGTACGTTCTTCATTATTTATGGAAGATATAGCCACAGAATTTGATGTGCAAGGCTTAGAATTAGATTGGTGTTGTGTCGCTTGGGATGGAGATTTCCGCTATTCTGATAACGAATGGGAATATTTTCAATTTAATGGAGGGTTCCGATGGAATCATATAATAAAAGAAGAAAGGAAAATATATCGGAAAAATGCTTATCGTGTACTCTTAACACGTGCTCGTCAAGGCATGATCATATTTGTTCCTAAAGGAGATGCTAACGACCCTACTCGATTGCCAAAGTTTTATGATTCGACCTTCAATTATTTAAAAGAAATAGGGCTAAAAGAGATATAAAAAACGTGAGTTATTAAAAAAGAAGCTACCGATGTTGATTGAAGAAACTGCTGATATTAAAAAATATCACAAAAAACGAGTTTTTACAGTAACCTTCTCTTCTCTCTCCACCACTTCCTCTATCACCTTTGGAAAATATTTCATTTCGAGTTCATGTTCTTTTCGAGCTATATCATCGATGGAATCAGAGGGCAATAAGGGGGTACTATATTGTTCGATAATTTCTCCACCATCACATTCCTCCGTTACCCAATGCACGGTCATGCCGGTTTCCGGCTCACGGGCGGCATGCACAGCCTCATGAACATGGCGACCATACATGCCCTTTCCACCATATTTAGGGAGCAATGAAGGATGAATGTTGATGAGTCTGCGGTGATAAGCGTCAATCAAGAAAGACGGAATCATCTGAAGGAAGCCGGCCAAGACAATGAAATTGATACCATAATCTTTAAGCAACGGCAATAAGAATTGTTCTGTTCGCAATTGCTCTTTCGATATTATTTTCACGTCAACGCCATGCTTTTCAGCCCTGCCAACGACATTAGCCGTCGCCTTATCGCTCACTACTAACGCCACACTGATGGTGGCATGCGATTGAAAATAACGAATAATATTCTCACAATTAGAGCCGTTGCCCGAAGCGAAAATGGCAATTTTGGTTGGTGTCATTGCTTATGTCCTTCTAATTAAGATTGTCTTTATCAAGATAGCTGTTGCAAAAATAGGCAAAATATTCTGTCAAAGCAACTTCTTTCGGCTTTTTCCGAGGGGCGACTTCTTAAACCTCTGTCCACTTATGCCTTGTCGTTAATTTATCATAAAGCAATCAATTGCTTGCTTGTAGCTAAATTACAATTGTATAACTTTGCTATTATAATAATATATAATACCTCTTTCAACTTATTATAGGCATAGATTTAGTAATGTAAATCAATAAATATCGAGACTTATGAGAAAAATATTCATCGCCTTTTTGGCTTTACTCGCCACCACGGTTGTGGCTCAAAACAAGTTATATCGCTACAACGTAACCAATCAAGATGGGGAAACGGTATCGCTATCACAGTATAAGGGAAAGGTACTTCTTATCGTAAATACCGCCACCCGCTGTGGATTTACGCCGCAATACAAGGAGTTAGAGGCGCTTTATGAGAAGTACAAAAAGCAAGGGTTTGAGATTTTAGACTTTCCTTGTAATCAGTTTGGAGGACAGGCACCGGGCAGTGACGAGGAAATTCACCAATTCTGCACAGCCAATTTCGACATTCAATTCCCCCAATTCAGTAAGATTGATGTCAATGGGCCTACCGCCAGCCCACTCTATACATTCTTAAAGAAAAAGCAAGGATTTAAAGGTTTCGACCTCAATACGCCCACCGGGAAGGCCATGGACGCCATGCTTAGGAAGAAAGATGGCGATTATGACAAGAAAGCAGATATAAAATGGAACTTCACAAAGTTCTTAGTCGACCGTAAAGGAAAGGTCATTAAGCGCTTTGAGCCGTCAGATCCCCTCGATGAAAAATCGATAGCAGACCTGCTGGCACAATAATATAGCCCCACTCCAGCCCATTTTCTTAAACAAAAATATAAGCATTAGAGCTGAAATTTGTCATGAATTGGCAAATTCCAGCTCTAATTATATACAGTTAAATCGTCTCTACAATCTCTTCCAAGGCTTTTCGTTTCTTGGGATTTTGCGGACAATCATCCGCTATGTATCCAAGAGGAACGATAGCTACTGCCTCCCATTGCTCCGAGCCAAAGTAGCGATTTATCTTCTCCGTGTCGTAGTTGCACACCCAGCATGTCCCCAATCCACGCTCCGCAGCCGCCAAACATAAATGCTCTGTAACGATACCAAGGTCTATATCGCCGTGAGCTTTTCCATCCGCAGGCCTGATCCAGTTCTCGTTTACGTCCTTTAAGCAGATAATATAGATCGGCGCCGTCTTGAACCAAGGACGGTCGTAGCACTCCCGCAACTTATCTTTCGCATCCTCCGACTTTACTATCAAAAACTTCCAAGGCTGTCTGTTCACAGCCGAGGGAGCCATCCTCATCGCCTCGAAAATATAATCTAAATCCTCCTGCTCTACCGGCTTGTCCTCATATTTTCGGACGGCAAACCTTTGCTTGCATAATTCAAGAAATGTCATCATTTAGTCTTTAGTTTTATATTTATAACATAATATGTCGCGTTTTCATCTTACCTATCCTCTCGCCCACCCTGAGCCATCAAGCCGCAAGAAAGAATCCATCGATCAACTTCCGTGCTCCGACTATTTCCGGAGAACCATGCAAATATACGAAATATTCCTAACGGACACGCAATTCGTATTGAATAAATGAGCCACTGACCATACCCCCTTAGCTCACTATTGCTGTATAAAACCAACTTTTCATGTAAAAAAGTCATTCCCTCCAATTCTTTTTAGAACCCATTTAACTACCACTGAACTGCTTTAACTATCAAAATAAATCTTAATAATAGCAGGATATTCTATCCAAAATAGTTTAAAATAACATCGAAAAGTAATAAAAATCCATGCCAAACCACTACTTTTGCAACACAAAACGTATTAGTAATAATAAATTAATAGCAAAATGAAGAATGTATTAATAGTTTCCGGTCACACTGATTTGAATGATTCTGTGGCTAATAAGATTGTCCTCGAAGAACTGAAAAAGGCCCTTCCCAATGCCGAATTTGACATATTGAGCGAAGAATATCCCACTTTCAAGATAGATGTAGCAGCCGAGCAAGCCAAACTTGTCAAGGCTGATGTCATCGTTTGGGAGTTCCCGGTGTTTTGGTATAGCATGCCATCTATTCTGCATCGCTGGATTGAAGATGTTTTTGTGCATGGTTTTTCCCATGGTTCCACGGGTACGGCGCTCAAGGGCAAAAAACTAATCCCCTCGTTTACCACCGGTGCCCCTGAAGCTTACTACTCACACGAGGCTTTGGGCTACACAATGGACGAGGTATTGGGCTCTCAACTCAAGTCGATCGCAGGCCTATGCCAGCTCGATCTTCAGCCTTCAGTCTACACTGGTAACGTTTCTTACGCCATGCGCAACGACACCGAGCAACTCGAAGAGATTAAGCGAGTAAGCAAAGAGCACGCAGCCCGCCTTGTAGAACAGATAGAGAAAGCATAAACAATCACTTATTCCTTATATACCTACAGCCAATGCAAGTCACCTAAGACCGGCATTGGCTTTTTTCTTCCTTATCTTGCGGAAAAACAAATACAGTCTTATAGCCAACTTGCTACCAAGGCAAGAATGGCCAACGAGCCTTGCTTTAATATGATTTTAGGATTACTGGTAAGGCTACCATAGGCGGCCACGGCCACCACATAGCCCATCATACAACGCAACCAAAACCAGTCCCGTTGCCAAACGGCTATGAATATCAGCACTGCGAGCAAGCCATTATAAACACCTTGATTCTTAAACAAGGTACAAATGGCTGCGTCCGACAATTTCTCTTGGGACATATTAAATACCCGTGCCGTCGTGTTTGACTTCGTGGCGAACGTCTCCAAATACATGATATACAAATGTTCCAACGCCACAAGCGTAGCTAAAACTAAAGTTATATAGGTCATCATAGTTGCAAAAATACTATTTTTATGGGTAAATGTGGCCCATATTTATTCAAAATTGTTGAGAAAGATTACCATAAAAACCGACTATCCGCTTCCTCCATCTACGATTGTCATAAGGCTGCCATGGAGATTTTACCGACTAAAAAAGCCAAGTTTAGTCGGCTACAATCAACCCTTTATTGTCCCATAGCTATGCTTTCATACCGTTATTACCATCCTTTTGCCTCATAATTATAATGCTCCCATCCTCCCATTCCTTTGCTTTTAACCGCTCAAAGGCCTGCTTTTATCGGCTCAAAGCAGCCTTATTAGCCTATTAGTATATAACGGCAAAGTTACCAAAGCATAGCTTTTGTTTCATATTTTAATATAACTCACTGATAATTAATTAGATAGTAACTTTTAAATTCTTGACGATTCTTCACGCCGAATATAAGTTCGTGAATTTTAATGCCACTTTTTTAAGCCCATTTGTAAAGCAAATTCATAAATGTTTTGTATATTTGCAACCATACCAAACATAAAGTTATCAACAATGAAAAATATATTTTTAGCACTCGTAGGAGCCTTGGCTTCCTTTACAAGTTGTAACAACCAGTACGTCACAACCGTGGATGCGGATCAGTTTGAACAAATGATGAAGTCGCAGAAAATACAAATCATCGACGCCCGCACTGCCGAGGAATATGCTGATGGCTTTATCCCCACCGCGGTAAATATTGACGTGAACAAGAGCGATTTCAAAGCCAAAGCCGAGGCTTTCTTAAGTAAGGACAAGCCGGTAGGTATTTATTGCCGTTCGGGCCGACGCAGTTTGAAAGGCGCGCAGATTCTTTCAGAGTCGAAATACAAGATTATCAATCTACGCGGAGGTATCTTGGAGTGGACTGGGAAAGGAAAAACCATAGAAAAGCGGTAAGCCGCAGGCAAAATCATAGATGAATAGCAACGAGATTCAACAGCTGCTCTTAGCGCAGGCCGACGAGCAAAAAGCCATTGACCTTGCCCGCTTTTTCAAGACCGGCAAGGGCCAATATGGCGAAAATGATAAGTTTATGGGTATTACGGTGCCCAAGGTCAGGGCTGTAGCTCGGCTAGCTATGGACTTGCCATTGGCTGAAGTAAGCAAGTTGCTTCACAGCCAATGGCACGAAATGCGCTTGTGTGGACTGTTGATTCTCACCTTGAAATGCCGTCGGGAGGTAAGCCGCGAGGTATTTGATTTCTATTTGGCACATACCAAATATATCAATAATTGGGATTTGGTAGACCTTTCGGCTCCACAGATTATAGGTGGTTATTTGATTGATAAGCCTCGGTCGGTACTTGATAAGTTAGCCGAAAGCAGTAGTTTATGGGAAAATCGTATCGCCATGGTAGCCACTTATACCTTTATAAAAGCCAATGATTTAGACGAAACGTACCGACTTGCCACCCTACTTATGCACCATTCTCACGACCTGATGCACAAAGCCGTGGGATGGATGTTGAGAGAAGCGGGCAAAAGAGATAAGCAACGGCTCTACGACTACGTAGAACTGCATCGGCTTAAAATGCCAAGGACCATGCTGCGTTACGCCATAGAGAAGTTTGATAGCGAAACAAGGAAGTGGCTCATGCGGAAAGATAAAGCGATTGTCTCAAAGTGACAATCGCCTACGATCTAATATTTTTATTTCCTTCCCTTTGATTTGGATAATGCCTTCTTTCTCCAAATCCGATAGTACACGCAGTAAAGAGAACTTTTGTATGCCGAAAGAGTCGGCTATGGCTTGGCGCGATTGATGGAGAAGTACCGTGTCCGTACCCTGCTCACCGGCTTGTTCCAGCAGCATGTAGGCTACCTTTTCACGGATAGTCAGCAAGCTAAGGACACGCATTTTCTTTGTAAGGAAAACGTCGATATTACTTAATACCCTTATGAAATTCATGCGGATAACCTCATGAACGCCCAATAAGCGCTGCAATGTTTCGGGCTTCAATCGTAATACCACAACCTCACCGCTGGTTTCCACGCTAACGGGCATGGCTTTGTCTTTAGCAAAGATGAATGCGGGAGCTACAAGATTACCCGGCCGCAGACGGCTGACTTCCACCTGCTTACCCGAAACCGATGACATGCGACATATCAAAATGCCGGATAAAATTATGTCGGCCCACTTGCAAGGCATGCCCGCAAGGGTATAAACATCATGATTGGCGAAGCGCACTTGTCTATAGTCTAAGTCGGCTAAGACAAGTGCTATCTCGTCAGAAGTAAGGCCCGCAAATAGCGGGCACTTGGAAAGTACTTTGATTAATAAGTCGGTTGACATTGAAAAATACAAGAAATAATACGTCGTCTACTGCTTGAAGCGAACCTTACGCTTGGCCGCTTTACTCTCATTACTCATACGGTCGAGCGATGTAACGACGTAAACACTGCGTCCACTCATTTCGTTTGGCAACAAACGATACATCGTTTCTCGGGTTATCTTCACGATTTTGGCAGGATTCTTCAAATCGATTCGCTCTCCTTTCTTAAATCTGTAAACCACATACTGATGGGCTTTGTCGCCCCATTTCTTTCCTTTTGGAGCCGTCCAAAACAGCACCGGGCCATCTACTGTGTCGATGAGTTTCAGTTTTCGTGGCTTTTTGGGAGCCTTATGGTCAATGAATGGCATGAGCGGCATGAGCGCCGGATATTTCCAATAGTAGTCTCTTAACGTGCTACCGATGTTACCTACATTATCCACAGCGGCCTTGGCATACCATAATACCGTGCCTTGCACGTTCTTCATCTGCTGATGGAGCTTGTGCTTTGCGGGCAATTGATGGCTGTTTGGATTACTCGGATCAGCGAATTTTGCGGTTCTTGTAACATCTTCACCTATAAAGAGCGGGCGATTTGCCGCATGACGATTCCACCAAGTAATCAGTGTTTTATAGTCAGCAGCTTTGTTTCCAATCTCCCAATATAGCTGTGGCACCGTGTAATCTACCCATCCTTTGTTTACCCAAAACAATACATCGGCGTAAAGGTCGTCATAGTTGGTCAGTCCGTTGGTCTCACTGCCATTGACGGGGTCTTGCTTTTTATTTCTGTAAATACCAAAGGGAGAAACGCCAAACTTCACCCATGGCTTAATGGAATGGATGGTGTCGTTTAGTTGTTTTATAAAAAGATTCACGTTATCGCGGCGCCAATCAGCGATATTGCGGAAGCCGTTGTTGTGCCGGGCAAAGGTTTCCTGATCGGGAATGGCCAGTCCTGCGGGATAAGGATAGAAGTAATCGTCGATATGAAAGCCGTCGACGTCGTATCGTCTCAGTATATCAGCGGCTATTTCGCATATATATTGACGGTTCTCAGCTAAGCCGGGATTAAGCACCAAGAGCTGATCATAGTTGAAAACACGCTCCGGATGGGTTACGCCAATGTGGTTGGGAGCCAGTTGCGAGGTAGACTTGGTCTTTGCACGGTAAGGGTTTATCCACGCATGAAGCTCCATACCACGCTTGTGGCATTGGTCAACCATCCACTCCAATGGGTCCCAATACGGTTGGGGAGCCCTACCCTGAACACCCGTGAGAAACTTGCTCCAAGGCTCATACTTGCTGGGGTAAAGCGCATCACATTCGGCTCTGACCTGAAAGATGATAGCATTGACGCCATCACGCTGCAGCTCATTCAATTGATAAGATAAAGTAGTTTGCATTTGTTCCGTACTCATGCCTTGGAATTGTCCGTTTACTATTTGAATCCAAGCCCCACGGAATTCGCGTTTATTCTGCGCGTTCAAGTGAGCGGAAACGAATAAACACAAGATTAAAAGAAAATTCTTCATTTCGTTTAGTTTTAATTCGGCACAAAAATAAACATAAATTTTGACATTCAGAAAAAATCTTATACATTTGTAAATCGATGAAAGAACGACGCAAACATAGTGAAATCCTAACGAAATTGTTGTTGGGAATCGTTTTGGCCATGAGCTTTCAGCCATCGAGAAGTGTCGAGCGGCGTGATTCTTTCATGATTCGTAAGATTTTAAACTACACCCACACGGTAGATACTTCAAATATACAAGGGTCTACTACCTATGCTTACACCAAATACACGCTTAATGTAAAGAAAAGGAATTTGGCGCTCTTGGCAGTCCCAAGCATGTATGCCATAGCCCATGGAAAGAAGCGTAAATATATAACAGAAGCCTATGAGAAGGTTATGTTTAAGGGACTGAAGAAGTACGAGACGCAAAAGGTACTTGAGATAACGACCATTCCGCATAGGAGCAAGAGCATGTCGACCGTGCTGAAATACCTTACTCCGGAGATTTATCATGAGACTATTATAGAGAATACCATCTTTTCTCCTTTCCATACTAATAACATTCGATTTTACAAATATTATGTCAGCTTTCTGCCCAATGGTACTTCTCGCGTTGTATTTAAGCCCAAATATAAGAATACGCAGTTAGTTGAAGGACAAGCAATGGTTGACGGTGATAATGGAAGAGTTATCAGTGCAACGTTCAGTGGTGAGTATGATATGGTCCGATTCAATATGGCTATCAAAATGGGTGACGATGGTGTCAAGTCGCTTATGCCCAAGGATGTCCGCTTATTTTGCGACTTCAACTTTTTAGGTAGCCAGACCAAAGGTAGTTTCAGAGCCGTGTATGACCTGCCGGAATTGACTGGGAATAACCATGTTACGGAGGATAATTTTACTCGGATGGAGCGACTGCGCCCCATCACGCTGACCATGGAGGAATTGGCAATCCTTTCAGAATATGAGGAAGAGCAAAATCTGAAAAGACAAAACCGTGACACTATTGCGCGTCCTCCCTCTAAGTTAAAGACCATCATGTGGGATATGATAGGTGACAATCTTGTCAATAGAATCAAAAGTAACTTCGGAAATAGAAATCAAGGCTACATAAGAATCAACCCTCTTTTGAATCCTCTCTATATGGGATATGACCATAAGCGAGGTTTTACCTATAAATTTGATGTGCGTACGCAATATTTATTCACGCCCAATCAGGAACTAAACTTGCGCCTAAAGGCCGGATATGCTTTCAAACAACATCAATTCTATTTTAATATTCCACTCTATTTCTACTATAACAAGCGTAGAAATGGCTTTATAAACGTGGAGGTTGGTAATGGAAATTGGATAAGAAATCAGCGCATAAAGGACAATGCGGATGAGTTATTAGAGAAATCCGCACAACAGAATCAGGCCGGGCAAGACGCCACTCCCGAAGCTATTGACGGTAAGGAAAGTAGAAGAAACTTTTTCAAGGACACCAATCTCAAGATTGTCAATAACTATGATATAAGCGATAATTGGAGTTTTCAAGTGGGCTTTATGTACCACCGCCGATCCGCTGTTGAAAAAGCATTTTACCGCAAAGCCAAATTGCCTACCGTCTATCAGTCAATGGCGCCAATGATTGAATGGCAATGGCGCCCCATCGGATGGCAAGGGCCTTATATAACACTCGACTGGGAACGAGGAATCAATGGTTTCTTGAAAGGTGGAATCAACTATGAGCGTTGGGAATTAGATGGGCAATGGATTCTGAAACCTACTCGCCTGCATTCTATTCAAATGCGTTTAGGTACGGGTATGTACACGCTCAAAGATGGTTATACCTATTTTTTGGACTACTCAAACTTCAGGGTCAACAACATTCCCGGGGGCTGGAGTGATAATTGGAGTTGCGAGTTTGAGTTGTTGGGAAGTGACGAATATAATGTTTCCAATTGGTATGTCAGAAGCAACTTAACATACGAAAGCCCTATCCTTGTCGTTTCCCGCCTGCCTATTGTTGGGCATTTCATAGAAATGGAGCGTATCTATTTAAGCGGATTGTTCGCAAAAAACCTGCATCCATACATGGAAGCCGGACTTGGATTCACCACCCGGCTGTTTAGCATGGGTGTGTTTGTCAATAACCGCAATGGCAAGTTTAAAGAATGGGGATGCAAGTTCGGTTTTGAATTATTTAGGCGATGGTAATCGGATAATGGTATAAGATTATGACAAGTTTGACAGTATATAGGGCAAGTGCCGGCTCAGGAAAAACCTTTACATTGGCAGTTGAGTACATGACATTATTGATTAATAATCCTCATGACTTTAAACATATATTGGCAGTGACGTTCACCAACAAAGCCACTGCCGAAATGAAAATGCGTATTCTGTCGCAATTATATGCCATAGCCTACCCTCATGGCACTACAAAAAATGACTATCTGTTGCAAATTCAGGCTAAAACGGGCTTTGGAGAAGCGATGGTCCGCAAGAGAGCCAAAGTGGCTTTACATCTTCTTTTGCACAATTATAACTATTTCAGAGTAGAAACCATTGACGCATTTTTCCAAACCATACTGCGTAATTTAGCCCGGGAATTGGAACTGAATGCCAACTTGAATATCTCCCTGAATGACTATCAGATTGAGGGAAACGCCGTTGATGAAATGATTGAGGAACTCAATGAGCAAACGCCCGTCCTCAATTGGATTATGGAATACATAACCGACTCCATGCAAGATGATAAATCTTGGAATGTCATCGGTAAGATAAAAGACTTTGGAAGAAATATATTCAGCGACTGTTACAAAGAAAACGTAGTCGGACTCAATGCCATCTTTGAGGATAAAGACTTCTTCTATTGCTTTAAGAAGCAACTGAAAGAAATTGAATCTCAAGGCGAAAAGGCCATCATTACCCGTGGTGAAGAGTTCTTTTCTATCCTTCAGGGGCACGGTGTGGACCCTTCTGACTTTCTCAACAACGTGATTAACTACTTTACCAAGCTGAAACAAGGCGCTTATATGGACTCCGGCACGTCTGAAGTCTTTAACAAAACTGCCCAAAAGGCAGCAGCGAGCGCCGAGGATTGGGTGCGCAAAGCCGATCGGATAGCCGGAAATGCTGCGTATGAGCTTGCACAAAGTCAGTTGGTAGATTACCTAAATGAGACAGAAGAGATAAGAAAAAAACAACTGAAGTCCATCCTCAGCGCCCGAATCGTCAGGCAACATATTGACCAACTCCGCTTATTAAAGCACATAGAGGAAAAGGTTAAAGAGCAGAATGATAATCATAACCGTTTCTTGTTGAGCAATACATCTACGCTGTTGCATGAATTGATTGGCGACAGTGATTCTCCTTTCGTATTTGAAAAGATAGGTGTCGCGCTCAAACACATCATGATAGATGAGTTCCAAGATACAAGTAACATACAATGGAACAATTTTAAAGTGCTTTTAAAAGAAAGTATGAGCCATGAGAACGCCTTTAATTTAATTGTTGGTGATGTAAAACAGAGCATATATCGCTGGCGTGATGGCAATTGGCGCTTGCTCAATAACATTGAGAAACAGTTTAACCAACCGATAGAATCAAAGAGTCTCGCCACCAATTATCGCTCGGATGGGAATATCATACGCTTTAATAATGACTTCTTTACATTCGCTAAGGAGGAAGAATACAATGCGTTGAAAGATAATAATCCCGAGGAAGCCGAGGAACTTCGTAAGGCTTATGCCGATGTGGCCCAGCTTATTCCCGAATGGAAGAACGACGAGAAGGGACTGGTTGAGATAAAACTAATCGATGAAAGGGCCGATAGCTACCATGACAAGACCCTACAATTCATGGCAGAAAAGGTGGAAGAACTGCTGGAAGCGGGTGTACAAGAAAACAAGATAGCCATACTCGTACGGCAAAACTCTATCATTCAAGAAATAGGTGACTATTTTATGGAGCATGTTCCTCATGTACGGCTTATCAGCGACGAAGCTTTCCATTTGGATTCCTCGCTTGCCGTCAACATGATGGTTTATGCCATGCGGGTTATTATGAATCCTAATGACCAGCTATCCAAGGCCGCTTTACTGCTGAATTATAGAAAACATATTAACGAAATAGACGAGCCGGTGTCGGACATCCTTATTAGAGGCAAGGATATAGATAGCCAATTACCGCCCGATTTCATTCATTATCTTGATACATTGGCGGCAATGCCCATGATGGAAATGGCCGAGAAACTCTATCAACTCTTTGATCTTGGCAAATTAGAACAGCAAAGCGCGTATGTTTGCGCGTTCTTTGACAAGATGGCCGAGTATCTTCAAGATAACATAACAGACATTTCCTCATTTCTGAAGTATTGGGAAGACGAGCTAAGCACCACTTCTATTCAAAGCAGTGAGCACAATGGTATCAGGCTTATTACCATCCATAAGAGCAAAGGTTTGGAGTTTGATCACGTCATCATGCCCTTCTGTGATTGGCAGTTAGAGAAGCAAAATCTCATTTGGTGCAGGCCTACCGTCGCCCCATATAATCAACTCAGCCTTATTCCCGTTGACTTCAATAAATACAAGATGACCAATAGTATTTTTGAACAAGACTATTATCTTGAGCATTTACAGAACATTGTAGACAACCTCAACTTGCTTTACGTAGCTTTCACCCGGGCCAAAAGAAACCTCTTTGTATATGGTCAATACAATAGCAAAGCCAATGGTCGCTCGGCATTGTTGCAACAATTCATCCAAGGAGATACATTCAGCTATGGCACTTTGGATGTTCCTACTCCCCAACCGGAAGCTGCCGACCTCACGCATGCAAACGTGTTCGAGCGACAAGCGCAAGATATAATGGTTGAGATAGAAAACTACGACTCGATTGTAGACTTCCGTCAAAGTAACAAAAGCAAGGAGTTTGTAGCCGGAACTGATGATGACGAAATGGTACAACAACGCCAATATGTACGTATGGGTAATGTACTTCATCAGATATTCGCGTCTATCAGAACCACGGAAGACATACCCATGGTATTGTCCCAATTAGAAAATGACGGCGTATTGTTCGACCAACAACTCACCTTTGAGAAGGTGAAATCAATGCTTCAAAAGCGTTTTGAAAATCCGATAATAAAAGACTGGTTCTCTGATCGCTGGCAACTGTTCAACGAGTGTACCATCTTACGCTATGACGATACGACGGGGGAAGTCATCGAACGCCGGCCCGATAGAGTTATGAGTGATGGAACAGAAATGAAGGTAATTGATTTTAAGTTTGGTAAACCCAAAGAATCATATAGAGCGCAAGTACAAGAGTACATGCAACTTTTGAGCGATATGGGATACCGGCATGTGACCGGTTATCTTTGGTATGTATATACAAATGTGATAGAAGAGGTAAAATGAGAACATTTTTAAGCGATGTCGCCACTGACATTATTCATAAATACGGCAACAATTTATCAAGAATAGCCGTTGTTTTCCCCAACAAACGTGCTTCTCTTTTCATGAATAAATACTTGGCACAAGCCGTCGACCGCCCATTATGGAGCCCGGCTTACATTACCATTAGCGATTTATTCAGGCAACATTCCACGAAAACAGTCGGTGATTCCATAAAACTAATATGCGATCTTCATAAGAGTTTCAACGAGATAACCGGCCTTAATGAAAAGCTCGACCACTTTTATGGGTGGGGAGAATTGCTCTTATCCGATTTCGATGACATTGATAAGAACATGGGCAATCCCAAGTTGATATTCTCAAATCTAAAGGATATACACGAGCTTGATAGCCTTGATTATCTCACCGATGAGCAACGCGAAACGTTGAAACGCTTTTTTAGTAACTTCAGCGATACGCAAAACACGGAGTTGAAGCAGCGTTTTCTGCAATTATGGAGCAATATGGAAGCCATATACAATGGCTATAAACAAAGGCTAGAACAGCAAAACATTGCTTATGAGGGTATGCTCTATCGGGAGGTAGCGGAGCTTGAGGAGATTGATTTCAAGTATGACACCTACATTTTCGTAGGTTTCAATATGATGCACAAGGTGGAGTTGGCCATTTGTGACAAGCTAAAAAAACTGGGGAAAGCCAAGTTCTATTGGGATTTTGACGAATATTACATGCCCCATGATAATGAAGTAGACAAGGAGGCCGGCCATTACATAGCCTCTTATCTTAACTATTATCCCAACGAACTCGACTGTCGGGACGCCACTCTTTACAATCACCTCACCCAACCCAAAGATATTTCATTCGTCAGCGCCACTACCGAGAATATCCAAGCACGCTTTGTCAGCCATTGGTTAAAGGAAGGAACAAGAATGAAAGACGGCGCCAAAACGGCCATCATCCTATGTAATGAGGGACTCTTGCAAACAGTTATTCACTGCCTGCCCCCGACCCATGGTGGAGAAACGCTGAAAGTAAATGTTACAACCGGCTATCCATTACAACAATCACCGGTATCTACATTTGTAAAACTGCTGTTTTTATTGCAGACCGACGGCTTTAAAGCCAATATCAGCAAATACAGATGGCATTGGGTGAAGAAGATTCTCGCCCATCCGTATTGTACCTTCCTTTCACCGGCAGCACAGCCCTTAGCCGTCAAATTGGCGGAAAGTCACAAGACATTGATCAGCGAGGACGAGTTGGGAGTTGACGAAGGACTTAAACTTTTGTTTAAACATGTAGAGGGAAATGAGGCCTTATGCGGATGGATATGTGAATTGCTCCGGTTCTTGGGCACGGCTTTGGCCGAGCAGGCCGAGCGTGGCACGCAGACCATCGACCCACTCTTGCAAGAATCTCTCTTTAGAATGTACACCCTGATGAACCGATTAACGGGGCTGATACAGACCGGCGACCTGACGATTGACATCATGACGCTGCAGAAATTACTGCAACAATTAATAGCCTCTACTTCCATCCCATTCCATGGTGAACCCGTCATCGGGGTGCAGGTAATGGGTGTTTTGGAGACAAGAAACTTGGACTTTGAGCATGTCCTAATCCTTTCTTGCAATGAAGGCAATATGCCCAAGGGCATTAACGACGCCTCGTTTATTCCCTACTCCATCCGCAAAGCCAACCAACTGACTACCATTGACAATAAAGTCAACATCTATGCCTACTACTTCTATCGGCTTCTGCAAAGGGCAAAGGATGTAACCATTCTTTATAACAACGCCACCAATACGAAACAGACGGGAGAAATGAGCCGATTCATGCTCCAATTGCTGGTGGAAAGTGGCCATGACATTAAGCGTTATAACCTGAATGCGGGCCAAACACCGCTGACCTTGAAGAGCGCCGCTATAACCAAAGATGAGCAAGTAATGCAGGTTCTCAACGCCATGGAACGCATTTCTCCCTCGGCCTTGGGTATTTATTTGCGTTGTCAATTGCGCTATTATTATCAGTACATCGCAGGCATAAAGCAAACCGATACCGAAGACGAAGAGATTGATAACAGAATTTTCGGTAACATCTTCCATAGGGCGGCCGAGCTGTTTTATGAGCCTTACGTGGCACGAGGAGCCAAAATTACAGCCGAAGAATTGAAAAAGGCAAAGAAAGATGAGGTGGGATTAAAACGTCTCATAGACCGAGCGTTCAAGGAAGAGTTCTTTAAAACGGGCGTTAATGAGCGAGTGGAATACAATGGTTTACAACTCATTACACGCCAAGTTATACAGTCTTACTTTAAGAACCTGATTGACTTGGATATTAAAAAAGCGCCCTTCTACGTATTAGGAACGGAAAAAGATATTGACGCATGGTACACCATAGATACCCACAGCGGTCAACGCAAGATGAACCTATACGGAAAGATTGATAGGCTTGACCACCTTCCACAACGAGGATTACAAGTAATTGATTACAAAACGGGCCGTTCCTCCAAGACTTCCGCTCTAAATGACGTGGATGAAATATTCGTCCCGAAGAATATCGGCAAGCATGCTGATTACTATTTACAAGCCATGCTCTACTCCATGATGGTGAGTGAAAGCAAGGAAATCAATGCTGAAAACGCTCCGGTAAGCCCTGCTTTACTGTTTATTCAGAGCACTTTTGGCAACGATTACGACCCTACGCTGAAATTTGGGAAAGAAAATATAACCGACGTCGCGGACTATATAGAGGCTTTTAAAGAGAAAATAAAGTTCCTCATCGCCGAAATTCTCAATCCCGACCTACGGTTTGAGCCTGTTGAAGATAGCACACGGTGCAAGAACTGCCCTTACGTGCATATCTGTAAAAGCTCGGAGAACTGATGAATGGTTATGAGATTGTCGTTGGAAAAGTCTTCGGCGGTCTCATACTGCCACGTCGTATGGAAAGGTATGTGTACGGCGTGAGCCCCTATTTCAAGCGCGGGAATAATATCAGAACGCAGCGAATTGCCTACCATCAACAGCTCCTGCGGCTCTATTTTCAGGCTATCGCACAAACTACGGAATGCCTCCGGCGTCTTATCCGATACAATATGCGTCGCATGGAAATACCGTGTCAGGCCCGATCGTTGCAGTTTGTTCTCCTGATCAAGTAGCTCTCCTTTCGTAAATACCGCCAACTGATAAGGCGTGTGCCTATAAAGATGGGCCAAAGTTTGCTCCACGCCGGGCAACGGTGTGGCCGGGATATTAAGTAACGATTTACCTAAAGTCACTATCTCGGCAATGGTTGAAGCCGGAATGCCGGCATCGCTCATCTGTACGGCATTCTCTATCATTGACAGCGTAAAGGCCTTACAGCCATAACCAAGGGCACTCATATTGGCCGATTCGGTCTTAAACAGTGCCGCTTTTATCTCCTCCGGTGTTCCATAGTCCAGCAGGCGGGAAACATATTGGGCCTCTACCCCATCAAAATAGGACTGACAGTCCCACAAGGTGTCATCCGCATCAAAAGCTATTGCTTTAATCTTCATCTTAATTCCGGCACAATCGCTAAGTATTCTACATCCTCTGTGGTTTCATTCACGAAGTGGTGGGTATGTCCTTTGGGGCAATAATGCACCTGACCGGCAGCTACAAGCTCTCGCTCCCCATCAGCGTAAAAGGTCATTACACCTTTTAAAATGTAAATTACCTCACAATTGACATCATGCAAATGGTCGCCACTCGACGCCCCGGGCGTGAGTGCGCTCTTCATGATTTTAATATTTTCATCTACATAGTTGCGAGTTTTCAATTCTCCCTCTCCGCCTTTGAATCCAAAGACCGAGGCCTGCGCCATATTATCGAAGTCAATAACCATAATGAATTATACGTTGTAATGATTGATAAGGCAAAAGTAAAGAAAATAAATAATACTGGCAAGCATTTTATTTTCTTAGCTATAGAAAAACGTTTCATCCACCGCCATGGATTCATATATAAACAACGGATTTGTCAAAGCACAGCTATGAACTACCAAGAGTAGCTCTTTCAGCGCCTGAAAGCATAGCTTTGACCACATAAAAGCGTAGCTTTCACAAAGCCCTAAAGTCGCTCATGCAGCCCTCGCTCTTACGAATTAAAGAATGTCATTGGCTTGTTGATAAAACGATAATTTCAAGATTGAAACAAAAAAGACCGTATTACGTAGAGCTGTTGGTATAAAGAGAAAGCGGCGTGTCCTCTTTGGAACACGCCGCTCTATTGTATATAAGAATGTACTAATTACTTCTTTGAAATAAAATAGCCTACACCTTGTGGATTATTCTTATAAGAAGTCTTGTATGCGTAGATAGTGATTTCGTCACCTTCCTTTATGTTCAGTGTGCCAAATTTCTTGATTTCACCTCCCCAGCCTGTACTTACACCATAGATATAAGCACGGCCGCTGGCGTCAACCAAGTCGAAATTACCGTATGTTTGCAAATCAAGCTTATTGGCAGCGACAGTTGGTTTAGCTACCGTTCCGGTCAACATATAGAAAGTGTTCTTATCATCAGCCAGTTTAATAAACTCTGCGGCCGTTATCTTCTTAACCGATTTAGAGTCTTCTATCTTGGCTTTTGTCATCTGTATAGAGCCTTTATAATCGTCACGCTGACCTACAATCGTAATTATATCACCAGCTTTCAGACCTTTGCCCTTGAAATCACTCATGCCATAAACATAGGTTTCACCGGAGAAATCCTTGATATAGAAATTGCCCTTAGCTTCATCCTTAATGCTTGAGATATAAGCGTTCAGACGGCAAGTCTTACCTTTCTCGAGCTTCATGAAGTCTGCGATAGAAAGTGTAGCGATAGCACCTTCCTGCTTAACAGTATAGGTTACGGTTGAAACATTAGAGCCTGAATAAGACTTAAACTCAAGAACGGCCTCGCGCTCATTGCCCTCATTGGCAGCAACGTTCAATTTAAATTCGGCTGTATCTGCGGGGTTAGGCTCTTGATAGGTAGCTACGCCCTTATAATGTTTCGTATCTACACTTGAAATCCAGCTCTGCGCATTCTCTGGAATCGTAATAAAGGCACCATTACCTTTATAGGCTACTTTTACTGAAATAGTGCTCTTCGCCTTCGGAGCTTGCGCATTAGGCGATATTAACTTAATTAACGACTTGGTAATGCTGTTCACCATAACGTTAACAAGCTGAGCTTTACCCTTGTAAATAGACATAGGACCTTCAACTTCTATGACGTCACCAACTTCTATACCCAACTTAGCAAAGTTCTTGGCGGCACCATCCTTGTCGAGTACACCATAAATATAGAGATCGCCTGTACCGTCATTGATATGAATATTACCATATGTAGTATTCTCAATAGAGGTCACAGCACCTTTCACACGATAGGTCTTACCTTCTATACCTCCATTTACTTCCTTACAAGAAGCCAGCGATGGAGCCATCGAACCTTGGCGTACATTGATAAACTGTACTTGAGTACCAACAGAAATCTTAAGCGTAGCTTCACGACCACTATTGGTTTTGTCGGCACGGAACGTAACTTTTGTTTCGCCCGCAGCACCGGTCAGCGTGTTGGCAGTCAGCCAAGCGGGAAGCTCGGCATAGGTTGTAACATCTTTGCCGGTAGCGTCTTTAGAAGTTAGCTTAAATGCCTTATCAAACATCCATGCTTCTGTAGCATTGACGGTAATAGTGGCTTCGCCACCGGTTTCAGGTATCGAAAGGAATGTTTTGTCAACATTGATATTGGACAAACTGCCTATCGTGTCGTCAGTTGAGCATGCGGTAAAAAGCAACAATGACAGTGCTACGCTCAAATAATATTTTATTTTCATATATATAAGTCCTATAAATTAGTTAAAGATATATCTAACGCCAATAGAAGCATACCAGCATTGGCCGATAGAATAGTTAGGTAGCCATGTCTTCACGTCCTTTGTTACGGCATTGGGAGTAGAGAATACGGGATAACCTTCGGCGTCGGTGTTGGCATATTTCAAGATACGGCCCTCGTTAAGTGACGAGTTCATATACTTGGCAACACCCCAACTTGAGTTAAACAAGTTCATAAGGTTCTTCACGTCGAAGCTCAACTGAAGTGTATTCTTTTGGCCTGCAACCTTGAAATTGAAGTCGTGCTTGTAGCTGAAGTCTACACGGTGAACCCATGGTGAATAAACGCTATAGGCCTCAGCATATTCGCCCTGATGTTTCTTGAGGTAGCTGTCATTGTGAACATAGTTCATGAAGCGGTCGCGATCATCGGGAGATACAAAGCGGAACAAGTTCTTCTGTACTTCCTCATCTGTGGGAACGTAAAGCGCATCATAAGCGTAGCCATCACCATTCATGTCATTGGCCATCATGTATGAGTTGTTATAACCTCCACGCCATGTCTCGTAAATCAAGCTATAGTGGTTGCCGCTCTTGTCATGAGCAGATACAGAAGCCACGAAACGATCAGGAGTTACATACTGAGAGTTGTGCAACTTGATGTTGTTAGGACCGGCAACGGTGGGAACATAGGTAAAAGCAGACTCTGCGGCATTACCGGGAAGGCCCGTAAGTTCTTTTGATACAACGTGTGTATAGGCAGCCATCAGGTTAAGCCACTCTGTAGGACGTGCGTTCAAAGTAACGTTAGCTGTCCAACCATAGCCCTTGCTGGTATTCTCAAGAACAAAAGCCTTGGTCGTAGAACGGAAACCTGTGGGGTAAATGGGACGATTATCGGCACCATTCCAGCGGGCAAAACCCTCTGCGGGACGCATACTCCAATCAGAGATTGAGGTTTTGTTGATTGTCTTATTAAAGATTCCCTCTACCGTTACAGAGAATGGGAAAGATACCGGTATCTGATAGTCTACGGCCAAAGAAGTCTTCCATACTTGTGGCATTTTAAACTTAGGATCAATTGCGGAAATAGAAGAAGGCACGGTTCCATCCTCAGGAGAAATTGTAGAAGGATAACCCATAGAAACCAACTTGTCATAAAGAGCTTGTGTGGTAGCCTTACCCTCGGCATTCGTAACCAAGCCACCGGCAAACTGTTTCATATCGATGAAACGGTCACCATTGGCGTTTGTAGTATAAGCACCTGTATACTTCTCAAATCCTGATGTAGGAGCGCCCTTCTTGCCATCCCATACTTTCTTTGTGGCATTGAGCTGAGCCTGATATTGCACCATACCGCTATTGGTAGGCATGTTCGTGAAGAATACGAGGGGAAGACGACCGGAGAACAAGCCCGTGCCACCACGCACTTTTAAAGACTTATTACCAAAGACGTCATAGGTGAAACCAAAACGGGGACTTACGGTAATGCTGCTATTAGGCCACTTACCCGTATCGATATGACGACCGTTATAATCAAGCGCCAAAATGGCATTGTTGGTCATCAAATCGCTATTATCGAAGAAAATTCCGTCCAAACGAAGACCGTAAGTAAGTTTCAGTTTGTCTGTAGCCTGCCATTCATCCTGCGCATAGATACCGGCGGTATTGAACTGCACACGGGCTGCCGGACTCTTTTCTCCATTATAGCCGTAAGTAAGATTAACCACTTCCGGAGTTGCTCCATTCATGAAGTCGGCCATACTCTCATAACGATAATAGCCCGTTCCGTTACGCATATATTGGTTATCGGCCAATTGGTGCTCGAATTTCAGACCGGCCGTAATCTTATGATTACCTAAATAGTAGGTTGCATCGTCCTTAATATTCCAAATAGTATTGTGTACGGCGTTGTTCCAAGTGAACAATTCGTAACCCAATGACATATATTGAGAGGTAGTTTTGGTTCCGTCGAGGATGTCAATAAAAGGAAATTCGGAAGAATTAGTTGTACGAACGTCGTCCAATTTAGAATAAGTTGCAAGGAATTGGTTTGAAAGATTGTCCGTAATACGACTGTTCAAATCCAAAGAGAAAGAATGTACCAAGTTATCCATGCCATACATAGAATTGGCGAAAGACATGGCGTACATTGAGGTACGGGCAAAAGTAGAGCGTGTTCCACCATCCATTGATGAGGCGTTGGGAGCCATCCAACTGGTATTCTTGGTATAGTTGTAGCGCAATGCCAAATGGTGCATGTTATTGATGTTCCAATCTAAGCGCGCCAATACTTTATAATTGCTTTCATCAGCAGGGAAGCTGGTATAAGAACCGGTGTTATACTGATATTTCTTAGCGACGAAGTCAGAGATTGTCTGCAAATCAGAAAGCGTTGTGCGAGAGATATAATTAGTTTCATCAGCTACTCCGTCAACACTACCTCTCCAACGATTGGCAATAGTAGGAGTCTTGATCATTTCACCATTTACAAAGAAGAAGAGCTTATCTTTCAAGATAGGACCACCAAAGGTGAAGCCATAGGTTGTGCTACGATCTTTCTCACGTGCACCCTGAATTTGCTGACCATTTACCGCGTCACCACGTAAGTTCTCATTCTTGGCATAAACATAGGCACTTCCCTTGAAGGTGTTGGTACCTGACTTTGTAATCGCATTGACACCACCACCGATAAAGTTTGTCTGACGGACATCAAATGGAGAAACCACTACCTGCAACTCCTCGATTGCATCGAGTGAAATCGGGTTACCGCCACCGGGTAACTTGGAACTCAAACCGAAGTTATTGTTGAAGTTAGCGCCATCAACGGTGAAGTTAGCCGTACGACCATCGGTACCGGCAAAGCTCATTCCATTGCCTCCATAGGGAGATAAACGAGTAACGTCGGTAATACTACGGGTTACCGATGGCAAGTTTTGAATTTGCTGGTTGGTAATGTTGGTTGAAGCACCTGTCTTCTCCGCAGCGAATTTAGAGGCGGCGGCGCTAACGACTACTTCACCAAGCACTGTTGCGTCTTCTGATAATTTGGCATTTAAGTTATACACTTCACCAAGCTGCAACTGAACATTCTTAAAGATTTTAGTTTGGTGGCCCACATAACTGATGGTCACCGTGTAGGGTCCACCGGTACGCATACCTTGAATGTTAAACCGACCATCGGTGTTGGAAACGGCTTGATAGCGTGTTCCTGAAGGCTCGTGGAGCACCTGAACGGTAGCACCAATGACTTCCTCACTGGTTCCTTCAAGCGTAACCTTACCGCTCATCGAAGATGTTGTGACTTGCGCCATAAGTGATGTTGTAAAGCACAACAAAAGCGCTAATAAAAAATGCAATCTTTTTTGCATAGCTTTTAACTGAAATTTAATGAATAATTTGAGGGGATAAACCCAGTTAATTTGATTATTTTGCAAAAATACTTAAAATAACTCAAACTAACATTACATTACAGTTAAAAAAGCCATGCAAGGCGGCAAAATACAAGGAATTAGTCCTTACGGTGCCAAATTCTTAATATTTTTCGTCGTATCACTATGATATTCAACACAGAAACAAATATAAATAATATTCCTCCTAACATGATGGAAGGCAATAGGCTACTGTCGTTTATATCGGGTTGGAGTAACTGAATAACATCCATGTAATAACTTCTGACTATAAATAAAAGTATTAAGGATATAATCAAGACGAAAAAGTTAAGTCCTAATGTTAATAACTGGTACGGACGAGCAACAGCATTAGGGCTAAAACCTATTAATAATAGGTTCTCCAACTTTTCAGAATTCTTTTGTACCAACAGATAAACGCTGAGCATTAGAATATAAAAGCTCAATACGGAAATGATAAAACCTACTATCATGACCATAGACACGACTATTTTCAGGAAATAAATAGACTTCTCGGAATTGAGTTTATCATCTTCCAACTCATATCCTTTCTTGTCAAAGTATTTTGATATAGCCATGTCTGACGGATTACCAACCTCAATGATTGCTCGTGTAGGACTGAAAGTTTGACCTGAAGAAAAATAGTTATTACTCCAATCCATAAATGATTGAGGCACAAGGATGGAAGTCAGCCTATTGGAAAAGCCAATAACCTTGCCTTTAAACTTTTCCGCATGTTGATTGCCTTGGATAAACAATTGGAAATCAATCATACTAACCAAACCTTCGCTCAGTTTAGGCAGATTATGGCTTTGGGCAAATCCAAAATTATACATCGTAAGATAAGCACGAGGGAGTATAATCGGCACCTCGTGATCACCTTCTTTGAATTTCCATAATTCCTTATCTGTATCAACAAAATCATCGGGAATACTCTCAAAGAACATTTCCGTATTTGCAATACCCACCCCATTCACGCTCATGGTAGCCTGCACTTTATAAGATGTACTTGTGAAGGTCGCTATTTTCGTAACAAACTTTTGAGAAGATAACTCATCTATCTCATCATTGCTGAAAGCATTCGTTCGTCCCGATATTGTATTAGCAGTTCCTACTTTCTTGCTGACAATCAAGTAGCCTTGTTTCATAAAACTATCCTTACCGGTAAAGATAGGAAGCACATCCTGATAGAACTGATAGCCCAACAAGACTATCAGCATGCCAAATAAATTAGCGAAGATAAAGCCTCCGAATTGAGGTATGCTTATATGCTGACGCAACAATTTCCAAACTATATTCATGTAGCGATATTTATAATCTCAAGATTTTATCGTAAGATAATTCCATGTGTTTACCTATACTCGTGACAATGACGCCTGCTCCTTGCCGCCGGGATTCTTCCAACAAAAGTGCTCCCATTATTTGAGAATTACTTTCATCCAAATGGCTAATTGGCTCATCTACAAGGATAAAGTCAAAGGGTTGGACCAAAGCACGCATCATGGCCACACGTTGCTGCTGTCCGAAAGACATCAACTTAATAGGTGTGTCTATTTTATCGGCAATTCCCAACTGTTCAAACCAAGCGACTATCTCGGACTTTGACTTGAAGTTAGTGAGTTGATTCTTGATTTGAACATTCTCAAAGGATGTCAACTCCGGGAAAAGTCTAAGCTCTTGAAAAAGAAGACTGATATGTTGCTTGCGTATAAGAGTCCAATCTTGAATGCTTAATTCCTTGGTTGATCGGGAATCAAAAAAGATATTACCACTATAATCGTGGCGATAACCTTGTATATAGCTACAAAATGTACTTTTACCTTTGCCGCTATCGGCCTCTACCAAATACAGTTTTTCTTTATCAAAGGCTAGTTCCGTGTTCCATATCTCTGAACTCAAATTGCTTGTCAGGGAAGAAAATACATGTGGAACAACGGTATTAAAAATAATATGGTCCATTATTTTAATGTATATACAATCGTAGTAATATTGCCAACAATAGGTTTTAACATTTTATTTACCAAGTCGATATTGTCATTATGGATGGCCGCCAAACTTACAACGACCCCAACTTTCTTACCCCGCAATTGAGTTTGAACTTCGGATGAAAGAGGACTTGAGCTTTTTTGAATTGATGATTTTGCTAAGGCGGCAGTACTTCCACTAAAGAATAAGTTTGAGGGCGTTATGCCAAAATAATATGAAAGTTCATTGCCGGTATAATAAAAAGAACGTGATTCCCAATCAAGGATTTTTCCTCCTGCGGGACATGACTTCTTCCAATATGCCACATCCTCAATCCACTTATGGTGAGCAGTCTGAGCTGAGAGCGACAGTTGCAGCTTGTCATCTGAATAACTCGGCATGATGATAGCCATATCACCATCAAAACTTTTGATGATATTATCCATGTCTATGGCTGAATTTATGCCTAATAACAATCCTGCCAAAGATTTATTGTCATGCAGATGATGAATAAACTTATTTCCATCAACATTCATGAATAGACCTAATAAATCCTTATTAGACATGTTCCCGAGGAAAGTATCGGCTATAGGCCTATACTCCTTATATGCTTCCTTTAAAGAATGATTAATCGATTTATTGAAAGAGAACGTTTCTCCATCGATTTTCAGCACACCATTTTCTACTTTAATATTAGCTGCTACCAATATTTGCGACGCGTCCGCGTCCTTTGGTGCGCCAAGGGTGAATGGCGCAATGAATTTGTCGGGCAATGCTTGCATTTGCGTAACCATCGCCATAGGACTATCAATACTATCTAACTTGGTAAATAACTTACTGCTTCCAATACCTTGTTCGTCATCCTGCTTTAAATAGTTCGCCATATTTTGTCGGAGAATGGATTGGCCGGAAGCAGGGGTTGGCCCCATCACAAGAAAGCTTTGATCATTGAAGCCTATCATCCAAGAATCATTTAAAACAGCAAAATGCACTCCTCTATACTCTTGTAATGGCGATATTTTATTGGATTTATCCTCTTCTAAGAAAGAAACAACATCGCTCTTGCTTCTAATTTTTGCACACAAACCAAGATTCCCATCCTGCGATTCAAACATATAGATTTTTTCGGAAAAGTCTAATCCACTTTTACGAATGTCTTTTCCGGAAAACATTTCCAATAATGCAATATCCCCGTCCTTATTTAAAGATTTTGCATCAATAGATACCAAAGCAATACTTTCACTTGGAATGGCATTGGTATAACTTGCATCGTGGCAGGAAAGTAATAGTATAGAACAGATACAAACTAAGAATAAGAAGCGCAAGTTATAACGTAATTCTTTGGTTTTCATATTAGTTGTTTCTTTAAATGGGCCATCATCACAGCATAAAGCCCGGCAGTTTCTGTACGCAATCTGCTACGTCCCAACGATATAGACTGGAATCCATTCGCCATCGCCGCATGCACTTCATCTATTGAAAAATCACCTTCAGGGCCTATCAATATCGTAATGTCTTCATCTTGTGACATGTTTTCTAACTCTGAAAACAAATCAGTCTTCGAGATTTCTTCATAACAATGAGCTATAAACTTACGACCGGGTAATGGAGAAGTTATAAATTCGTTGAATGTGATTAAGCTATTTACTTGAGGAACAAAAGGCTTACGACTTTGTTTTACAGCTGAAAGAACAACCTTTTCGATTCTATCTTCACGAATAACAGTGCGCTCTGAATTGGTACAACGCAAAAAAGAGAGTTGATCAAAGCCTATCTCCGTAGCTTTCTCTGCCATCCATTCTATTCTATCAATATGCTTTGTCGGCGCAATACCTAAGTGTATATTGCCACTCCACTCTTTAGGCTGAACCAGCTTTTCAACTATATGGTAGAAACAATGTTTGTTTGATACCGTGTCAATTTGGGCTTTAAAGAAATATCCTTTACCATCAATTAAAAAAATATCATCGCCTTCCTGCAAACGTAAAACCTTAACTGCATGTGTTACTTCTTCTGCCGGCAACTCTGTTTTACTCTCTGCATCAGGCGCATAAAAAAATCTAACTTCTTTCATTTTTCCTTGAATTTAATTCATCACGAAGCTGAGAGGCCAATTCATAGTTCTCATCTTCTATGGCTTTTTTCAAAGAACGCTGAATCATCTTGGAGCTTAAAGAATTGATGGGTAGTGCCATTGAATGGGACATAGCCTTGTAAGGAACACTTTGAAAATTCATAAGATGTTCGTCTATTAATATATCTTGCTTAGAGATGATTGAGAGCAAGACTGCGTCTGCAGCACGCAATGAGAATGACTTGCCCAAAGCTACATTTCGTAATTCGGCTTTATATTCTCCATTATCCACGGAAGTAATATGTATTTCAAACTCACCATATTTCAAATTCTTAATATATGAAAGCATAACTTCTTGCAGAAAAGACTGTGTATCTATATCTTGCTCTACACTTCTCAACTGAATTTGGTCAACCATAAACTTGTCACATATTATATTCAATTGACGCTGCTCGAATTCATCGAGCAGCGTTATTAATCCGACATCGCTAATTCCAACGACTTCGGAGATAGACTTGTAATGTAATTTAATTTTCATTTGTAACTTTTTTCGGGCGGAACATCACGCCAAAACTCACGCATACCAATAATGCGTAGGCTGCAAATATAAACCAGCAAGCCTGCCAATTGGTTACACCATTAACAGTTTGCTCATTCACAATGGCCTGTGCGGACAATGTTCCGACTGTAGCACCAATACCATTTGTCATCAGCATGAAAAGTCCTTGAGCACTTGAGCGAAGCGCAGGGTCAGTAGATTGGTCTACAAACAGAGATCCTGATATATTGAAAAAGTCAAATGCTACGCCATAAACAAGCATAGAAAGGACAAACATCCATACTCCGGGCCCCGGATTACCTATGCCGAACAAGCCAAAACGCAGTACCCAAGCAAACATTGCTATCAACATAACATTCTTAATGCCAAAACGTTTCATAAAGAAGGGTATAAGCAATATACAACAAGTTTCACTTATTTGAGATAAAGAGATAAGTATATTGGCATGTTGCACTCCAAACGTATTGGCATATTCAGGGATTGCTTTAAATGAAGTAATAAAAGGATTGGCAAAACCATTGGTTATCTGCAAACTGACACCAAGCAACATTGAGAATATAAAGAAGATTGCCATTTTCTTCTGGCGGAACAATGTAAATGCCCTAAGCCCGAAAGCGTCAACCAAACTCGTAGACTTGGCTTCATTGTTTGTTTCGCAGTGAGGTAATGTAAATGAATAAAAGAAAAGCAACATGCTTACGACTCCTGAAGCATAGAATTGATTTTGATTGGGCTGAAAGCCTAATAAATCAACGAGCCACATCATACATATAAAGCCTATCGTTCCAAAAACACGAATCGGGGGGAACGCTTTAACCGTATCCATCCCTGCTTGTGCCAAACCCGAATAAGCCACAGAATTACTCAAAGCCAAAGTAGGCATATAGAAAGCCACACTCAATGTATATAAAGGGAATATGTAATTAACATTTCCTATCTGTCCGGAATAAGCGGCTCCGAACATACATAAGGCTGCCAAAAGATGACACATACCCAACAAGCGTTGAGCCGGAATCCATCTGTCAGCCACAATACCCATCAGAGCCGGCATGAAAATGGAAACTACACCTTGAATAGCATAAAACCAACCTATTTGTGACGCCATTCCTATATTCACCAAATAAGTACCCATCGAAGTTAAGTATGCGCCCCAAGCTGCAAACTCCAAAAAATTCATGATGGCTAAACGAACTTTCAAATTCATTGCTATTAAATTTAGATTATTGGATGCAAAATTAATATAATAATCATACTATGCAAAATAAAAGGCCTATTTTATACCTTATAATATAAAGGAGAGCCCTATTTTCTCCCCAAATCAGAATACTAATATGCTTCTTTGCAATTGTCTACAAAAGTCGTAAAAGAATATTTTTGACAGTTATCGAAAAAATACTTACATTTGCATTATAATATAAATAATTTGATTTATGAATAGACTTCTGTCACTCTTAATACTTGCCTTGTTTACAACAGCTCCTTGTGTATCTGCTAATATGAAGGATATTTGGTTGTCAATGCCCGACTCTATAATCCCCTATCTCGATAAGAACTTACGACTTCAATTTCTTGATTATGAAAGTCTGCATGTAAACACTACGGTCACTAACAAGCTCCATGGCGAGAGTAAGCTGGACACGCTAACCTCTGATTTTATCCGCGTACAGCTATCACAAAGTTCTTCTATCGAAATAAAACGACTACCTTATGCGGCAGGTGACAGTATTCTATGTGTAATAAAGACATACGGGACAGACATGAAAGAAAGTCAAATAGCCTTTTACAAACAGCAATGGGATACGTTGCCTATCCGAACAGACTTTCTACACAGCCATTCAGCCACATCCAATAATAGTCATACGTATGCAAATCATGCCCCGATTCCACAAGAAGCTACAATGATATGGCTTTCATTGGACGTAAGTAGCGAAAACCTGACTATCTATCAAACAGATCCTATAGGGAAAGAAAAGGCTGACAACTCCACAAAACAACAAAGGATTGTTAAATGGAATCTCAAAACTTTTAATTAATGTTTAATACTTTCATTAAACACCCACAAAGCTTTGCGTATTCAAATTTAATTAATAACTTTGTGACGTGTTTTTCATGGTATTAGATTATTAAGGTTAATAAAGATTGGTTGTCGTGAGACAATCAATTTTTTTATATCCCTATCCCTCCTATTTTTCTTTACTTATAACCAAAGAAAAACATTCACAATCCCTTTTAGTTTGCACGTGATTTAGTCGAGAAGTTGTTTTAACACCTTCACAGCTACTTTATCATTATTTTGTTTTGCACCAAAAGAAAAGAGGCAAGACTTTATAAGTCTCACCCCTTTGTTCTATTATAATCTGCTAAATTATTTTTCTACAGCTTCCTGAGCAGCTGCCAAACGAGCGATTGGCACACGGAAAGGAGAACATGAAGCATAGTTCATACCCAACTTCGCACAGAATTTAACAGAGCTGGGCTCGCCACCATGCTCACCACAGATACCGGTGCGTATATTAGGACGAACGTTATGTCCCTTTTCTACAGCCATCTTGATAAGCTGGCCAACACCTTCCTGATCAAGAACTTGGAACGGATCCACCTTCAAAATCTTCTTATCCAAATAAGCCGGCAAGAAAGAAGCGATGTCATCACGTGAATAACCAAATGTCATCTGTGTCAAGTCATTGGTTCCAAAAGAGAAATATTGAGCTTCCGAAGCTATCAAATCCGCGGTCAACGCTGCTCTTGGAATTTCAATCATTGTACCAATTTCAAACTCGAGCTTAAAGCCATATTCATCAAATGTTCTTCTAGCACTCTTCAAGATAACAGCCTTTTGCTGGCGGAACTCTGCTACAGTACCGATAAGAGGTACCATGATTTCCGGTTTAGGATTCTTGCCTTCCTTCTTCAATTCACAAGCTGCGCTGATAATAGCTCTTGTCTGCATTGCTGTAATCTCGGGGAAAGTGATACCCAAGCGGCAACCACGATGACCCAACATAGGATTGTTCTCAGCCAAAGAGGCTACACGGCGCTGAATTGTCGCTAAATCTACGCCCATTTCGTCAGCCATCACTTGTTGTCCGGCCAAATCATGAGGAACAAATTCATGCAAAGGAGGATCGAGTAAGCGGATATTTACCGGCAGACCGTCCATAGCTTCCAAGATACCCTTGAAGTCTGCTTTCTGATAAGGCAAGAGTTTATTTAGCGCTTTCTCCCGTCCTTCCGGCGTATCGGAGAGAATCATCTCACGCATGGCGATAATCTTCTTATCGTCAAAGAACATGTGCTCTGTTCGTGTCAAACCAATACCTTTGGCACCAAATGCCCTTGCAACCCTTGCATCATGAGGAGTATCTGCGTTTGTACGAACTTGCAGCTTCGTATATTTATCGCAAAGATCCATCAATTCCTTGAAGTCGCCGCTCAACTCAGCAGCCTTAGTTGGAACTTCACCCGAATAAACCTGACCTGTAGAACCATTCAAAGAAATATAGTCACCTTCTTTATATAAGTGGCCATCAATCTCTACAGTTTTTTCCTTATAATTTACATTGATCGCACCTGCACCTGATACACAGCACTTACCCATACCACGGGCAACAACAGCTGCGTGAGACGTCATACCACCTCGTGCTGTCAAAATGCCTTCAGCGGCAGACATACCGGCCAAATCCTCGGGAGAAGTCTCGATTCTTACCAAGATAACCTTATGACCGTCAGCATGCCAATCCTGCGCATCATCAGCGTGGAATACAATCTGACCACTCGCTGCACCGGGCGAAGCAGGAAGTCCCTGTGTTATCACATGTGCCTTCTGCAATTCTAATTTGTCAAATACCGGGTGGAGAAGCTCATCAAGTTTGTTGGGTTCGCAGCGTTGGATGGCAGTTTTCTCATCTATCATGCCTTCATGCAGAAGGTCAATGGCTATTTTAACCATTGCGGAGCCGGTACGTTTGCCATTACGAGTTTGCAGAAACCAAAGTTTTCCTTCCTGAACGGTAAATTCCATATCCTGCATATCATGGTAATGGTGCTCAAGTTTATCTTGAATATCATTCAACTGCGCAAAAATTTCAGGCATAGCCTCTTCCATTGAAGGATATTTACTTACACGCTCTTCCTCCGGAATACCGGCTCTCTCGGCCCATCTTACCGAACCGACTTTCGTAATCTGCTGTGGCGTACGAGTACCGGCAACAACGTCCTCACCTTGAGCGTTTACAAGATATTCACCATTAAAGAGGTTTTCTCCATTACCGGCGTCACGGCTGAAGCATACTCCGGTCGCCGAAGTCTCACCCATGTTACCGAACACCATTGCCATTACGGATACAGCTGTACCCCATTCATCGGGTATGCCTTCCATCTTTCTATAAAGAATGGCACGGTCGTTCATCCAGCTACGGAATACCGCGCAGATAGCTCCCCACAACTGCTCGATAGGATCATTAGGGAAGTCTTTACCTGTACGCTCCTTGATGGCTTCCTTAAACAGACGAACCAGTTTCTTCAATTCATCTACGCTAAGGTCCTTGTCAAGTTTAATACCACGCTCTGCTTTTACTGTCTCAATGATTTCTTCAAAAGGATCAATGTCTTCCTTGTTTTCGGGCTTCATTTCCAAAACCACATCACCATACATTTGAACAAAACGGCGATATGAATCATAAACGAAATGAGGATTATTGGTCTTTGCAACCATACCTTCAGCCACTTCGTCATTAAGACCCAAGTTCAAGATTGTATCCATCATACCGGGCATAGAAGCACGTGCACCCGAACGAACACTTACCAAAAGCGGATTGGTTGTATCACCAAACTTAGAATTCATCAAGGTTTCAATGTGCGCAACAGCGGCATTTACCTCATCTTGAAGAACACTGATAATTTTTTCTTGACCAATTTTGTAATATTCATTACAGCAGTCTGTAGTGATAGTAAAGCCGGGGGGAACAGGCACTCCTATTAAATTCATTTCAGCCAGATTGGCACCTTTGCCACCTAACTGCTCACGCATCTGCGCATTACCTTCAGCTTTTCCATTGCCAAAGGTGTATACCCTTTTTTCTGTCATAATAGATTTTAATCGTATATATTACTCAACTTTTTATGATGCAAATATATATGTTTTCCCACAGATAGGCAAACTTTTAATTCAAAAATTGCAAAGTCGAGATTACATTTACCTATGTTTGCGTACACAGAATTAAAAAGTTAGGGCCAAAAACTAAGCTATTAGCGTATTTTTCGTATTTTTGTACATAAATTTTATTTATCTATGACACGAAAAAAGAAGCCCCTTCCTATTTTTGAAGATATAGTAATCACTGATATTGCAGCCGAAGGCAAGTCACTCGCACGAGTTAATGACATGGTTGTTTTTGTACCTTATACCGTTCCCGGCGATATTGTTGATTTACAAGTCGTCAAGAAGAAACATCACTATTGCGAGGCTACGGTCCTTCAGTACAAGAAGTTAAGCGACACTCGAGCCACTCCTCCCTGCCAACACTTCGGCGTATGCGGTGGCTGTGCTTGGCAAATATTACCTTATGAGGAACAGCTTAAAGCCAAAGAAAAGCAAGTTGAAGACCAGCTTACACGAATAGCCAAAGTCCAACTACCTCCTATCAGTCCCATCATGGGATCGGTTAAGCAATATGAATATAGGAATAAAATAGAATTTGGGTGCAGTAACAAACGCTGGTTCACACGTGAGGAACTAGGAGACATGCCCCCAAAAAGCGATGAAGGTGCGCATTTTCGTGATGACATAAAGGCAAATAATGCCATCGGTTTTCACATTAAAGGCGCCTTTGACAAGATTTATCCCATCAGCAAATGCCACCTTATGGACAATTTGCACAATGATATAAGAAACTTTATTTTTGAAACGGCCAACCAAATGGGTATGACCTTTTATGATATTAGGGAGCAACATGGACTGCTCCGTGATATTATGATAAGGAACAGCAACACCACTGAATGGATGGTTTTGGTGCAATTCCACTATGACAAACCCGAAGACGAGCAGCAGAGTCTTGAATTGATGCAACGGGTGGCCGACCGTTTCCCTCAAATTACATCGCTTCTGTACGTTAATAATCAAAAAGGTAACGACACCTTTAATGATTTAGAAATCCAAACCTATAGAGGCAAAGACTTCATCTATGAAAAGATGGAAGGTCTTAGCTTCAAAGTAGGCGTCAAGAGCTTCTACCAAACCAACACCGAACAAGCCTATCAATTATACAGCGTAGCCCGAGATTTTGCGGGACTTACCGGTAATGAGCTTGTCTATGACCTCTACACCGGTACCGGAACCATTGCTAATTTTGTGGCGAAGGGCGCTAAGCAGGTTATCGGAATTGAGTATGTGGAAGACGCTATAGAAGATGCAAAGGTGAACAGCCGGATAAATGGAATCTCCAACACACTCTTCTATGCCGGCGACATGAAAGACATTCTTACCGATGACTTCATCGCTGAGCATGGCAGACCCGAAGTCATTATCACCGATCCTCCCCGTGCCGGCATGCACCCTGACGTTGTCAAGGTCATACTTAACGCCGCTCCACGCCGAATTGTGTACGTAAGCTGCAACCCTGCCACGCAAGCTCGTGACTTGGCACTGCTCGATGAGAAATACAATGTCATCAAAGTACAACCCGTAGATATGTTCCCCCATACGCCACATGTGGAAAACGTCGTGTTATTGGAACAAAAATAATCAAAATATAAACTATGAAAAAAGGTATTTTAATAGCCTTGATTGCCGTATCATTGACAACTGAGGCACAAGAAAAACAAAACTCTTGGTTTAACAACATCAAGCTTTCAGGCTACGGTATGACCCAATATCAATACAGCAGTCAGGAAAACGCTAAGTCAAACACCTTCAACCTGCGTATGTTACGCTTGTCACTAGAAGGCAGAATCAAAGAAGATTTCTATTGGAAAGCCCAAGTACAGCTCAATGGAAACACATCGACATTGGGAAGCAGCCCACGTGTTGTCGACTTGTTTGCCGAGTGGCAACGCTACACTGCCATCAGAGTTAAGATTGGTCAGTTCAAACGTCCTTTCTCATTTGAGAATCCTCTCCACCCTATTACCCAAGGTTTTATGAGCTATTCTCAAAATGTTCAGAAGTTGGCAGGATTCAGTGACCGCACGGGAGCTCACCCGAGCAACGGTCGTGACATAGGTGTTCAATTACAAGGCGATATTCTTCCCAATGCCTCGGGCCGCAACTTGCTCCATTATCAGGTAGGTGTTTTCAACGGGCAAGGTATCAACACGAAAGACGTAGACCAACGTAAGGATATTATCGGCGGCGTTTGGGTCATGCCAATAAAAGGTCTCCGCCTTGGTATGTTTGGCTGGGAAGGCTCCATTGCCCGCAAGGGAAAATGGAAAGAAGCTGATGGAACGGATCATTCCGGCGTACGTTCCCTTCCCCAGCACCGATATGCTATTAGTGGAGAATATATTACCAACGATTGGACTTTCCGTTCTGAATACATCCATTCTACCGGTAAGATGTTTTCAACTACCATCACCAACACCAACGATGATAACAGCAAGAACTGTGCACTCAGTGCTACGCGTGAAAAAGCTGATGGCTATTACGCCGTTGTAATTGCTCCAATCATTCAGAAGAAATTACATGTCAAAGCCCGCTACGACATTTACCGCCCCACAGCCGAGTGGTCAACGTCAAAGACTTTCTATGAAGTGGGCGCGGATTATGTGTTCCATCCCAATTTCCTGATTAACGTAGAATACGCCCGTGTCAACGATAGGTCGCTCGCAAAGCCCGACTATAACATGATTGATGTTGAAGTAGACTTTAAATTCTAAGGCTTATGAACAGTGAACATCATACACATCACCACCACCGCCATCATCATCACATGTCTGAAGAAGAGAGGCAGAAACAGTGGGGATTGTCCTTGCGCCACCGCCGTAAAGTCATCAGCAACATTTTCTTCGCTATTTTATGCCTTATAGCAATAGCGGTCTTATGCTATGCTTTCTATATTTATAAGGTGGAACCGAGTGACACACAGCAATTCATAGCTGTTTAGATAGAAACTAATTATAAAACTATACAAATGGCCCTTTTACTGCTTGAGAATCAACACCTCGGCAAGTAAAAGGGCCTATTCTTTACTTTTATAAGTATCTTTTTAAAGACCATGGGGCGTCAGCAGCGCCATGAGGGAACGGTATTAATAAACCCGCTCCCCAAAAATAGACGTTCCCACTCTTACAATGGTAGAACCGTGAGCAAGCGCAACCTTATAATCATGGCTCATACCCCACGACCTTTCACAAAAAAAATCTGCGTCAGCAAAGTATTGTTGCTTCACTTCTTCGAAGAAAGAGTCGGCCGCTGCAAACTCAGCGCCTACCTGCTCATCGTCATCCACATAGGAAGCTATCGTCATCAAACCGCAAATAGAAACATGCTCCAATGACCTCCAGCTTCCCTCTTTCAAAAGTTCCCGACAAGCTTCCATGGTCAGTCCGGACTTTGTTTCCTCACGAGCCACTTTCACTTCCAGCAACACCTTGATGATCTTATCACACTTTGCGGCCTGCCTGTCAATCTCTTGCAGAAGTTTCAAACTATCCACCGACTCAATCATAGATATATAAGGTACAATGTATTTCACCTTATTGGTCTGTAAATGACCGATGAAATGCCATTCAATATCCTTGGGAAGTGCCTCTACTTTTTGGCGCAATTCCTGCTCACGGCTTTCCCCAAAGACTCTTTGCCCTACTTCGTAAGCCGCTTGTATATAAGCTGTCGGATGAAACTTGCTGACAGCCACCAGTTTGGTTCCTTGAGGAATATCCCGTAAAACCCGCGAAAGATTGGAAGCTATGTCTATCATTGTTTCTTTAAATATTAACCTTGTTGCTCAGCTTCCTCGTACTCGGGAACGTCATTTTTCTCCTTTTTCTGAGCAGCCGACTTATGTTCAAACACGTCCATGACCTGTGTTTCCTGAATGGCACTGATAACATAATCAATCATGGTGCCACCCATTACCTCGTCAATATGCTTTACCGCAACGGGCAAGCTACCGGCCTGCACCAAATAAGTGACGGTTGACCGCTTTTCTTTCTCCGTTTTTTCGTCTATAGTAATAAACTGCAGTTTGGCCTTATACCATTTATCATCGGTGTCAGCGTCGCTAAAGAAGATTTCACCATAGCCGGCCATCTTGATGTCACGCACCTTGAAATCGCCCGAAATATAGACCGACATTTCCTCTATAATCGCGTTCTCGGCCTCTGTAAAGCTCAAAGCGTCAACCACATATTGCTCGGTGACCATCTTTTGAGAGCCATCTTCCATCATCTTCTCATAGCGAATCTTGGTTTCAAACCAAGAACTTGTTCTACTTCTCATTTATATTTGTCTTAATTGTTTATTTATATCGCAAAATTACCAATTATATTTTAAACGCAAAAATAATCCCCATCGGAATTCATATTTTTAAAAACAAATGATCGCATCCCTACTGTCCGTCCTTCCACACCATGATGTTCATGCCCTCATCAATAAAAAGACAAACTACAAATTCTGATTTACAGTTTTTATTTCCATCCTGAAATAACTGCAAATTTGTCAAAAAATATATCCGAAAAAAGTGTTCATGAAATGTGAGCATTTAGAAAATGACTTCCTGCTTTTGGTCGTTTCCCCAAACAATATGTTATTCAAAATCCAATGAAAGTGACGCTTTCTACATGTCAAAGAGCCACTTTCAACGCCTCTTATTGGCCTTACGACGCCACTAAAAAGCTACTTTCGGGAGCTGAAAACATAGCTATGGACTATAAACAAATGTCCTATCCATTTAACAAAATAAGTTATTATATTGATTATCATTTATTTATAAACAATTCAAAAAGTAGGCTTTTTCTGGTACGGATTGTTTTTATTTTCAAATAACGCAACCATCAGAAGACTTTTGTAAAATGTTTTCAGCATATTACTCTCACACTCCTATCTTTCACCAATTAACCTATGTAAGAATGGCGAAAAGCCCATTGTTTTTCCACACGAAATCAATAATCACGGGGATTTGCGTTAAAACTTTCCCATTCATGCGATTAATACAGCGATTTTTACTACTTTTGCGAGGAAAGAAACAATAAGATTATAAGACAATGCCCGAAATATCAGTACGTGGTATAGAGATGCCTGAGTCCCCAATCAGAAAGTTAGCGCCACTGGCTGTGGACGCTAAGAAACAAGGTCTCAAAGTTTATCATCTTAACATAGGCCAACCTGACCTTCCCACTCCCCAATGCGGATTGGATGCGCTCAAGAATATAGACCGATCGGTATTGGAATATTCGCCAAGCCAAGGCTATCTGAGCTACCGTCAAAAATTAGTAGATTATTATAAAAAATACGACATTCACGTGACAGCCGATGACATCATTATCACCGCGGGTGGTAGTGAGGCCGTGCTGTTTGCCTTCATGAGTTGCTTGAATCCCGGCGATGAAATTATCGTTCCCGAACCGGCTTATGCCAACTACATGGCTTTTGCCATCAGTGCGGGGGCAAAGATCAAGACCATTGCCACGACCATAGACGAAGGTTTCTCACTGCCTAAGGTAGAAAAGTTTGAAGAGCTCATCAATGAACGTACACGGGCTATCATGATATGTAACCCCAACAACCCCACTGGCTACCTTTATACCCGCCGGGAGATGAACCAAATAAAGGATCTTGTTAAGAAATACGACCTTTATTTGTTCTCCGACGAGGTTTATCGGGAGTATATCTATACGGGAAGCCCTTACATCTCGGCCTGCCACTTGGAAGGAATAGAGCAAAATGTAGTACTGATCGACTCTGTATCAAAAAGATATTCCGAGTGCGGAATAAGGATTGGCGCCCTCATAACTAAGAATGAACAAATCAGAAAGGCCGTGATGAAGTTCTGTCAAGCCCGCCTTTCACCTCCTCTTATCGGTCAGATTGTGGCTGAAGCGTCGCTCAATGCGCCCGAAGAATACTATCGTGACGTATATGACGAGTATGTAGAACGCAGAAAATGTCTCATAGACGGACTGAACAGAATACACGGTGTCTACTCTCCTATCCCCATGGGAGCCTTTTACACGGTAGCGAAATTGCCGGTAGACGACGCCGAGGAGTTTTGCAAATGGTGTCTGACCAGCTTCAGCTATGAAGGTGAAACCGTGATGATGGCCCCAGCCTCAGGCTTCTACACTACACCCGGCGCCGGTCGTAATCAGGTGCGCATCGCCTATGTGTTGAAAAAAGAAGATTTGGAACGGGCATTGATTGTTTTAAGAAAAGCCCTTGAAGCCTATCCCGGTCGTGTTGACGAAGATTAATTTATGAATTTCCCCCTGTTTATTGCCCAACGGCTGTTCAAAGAACAAAGCGACAAGAAGAAAGTATCACGACCGGCCATCCGAATTGCCACAGCCGGTGTGGCAATAGGATTGGCCGTGATGATTGTATCTATATGCGTTGTGTTGGGATTCAAACATTCCATCAGAAACAAGGTAATGGGCTTTGGCAGCCATATACAGGTGGCGGATTTCATGACCTTACAGACCTCAGAATCTTATCCTATACAAATGGGCGACTCCATGTTGCGGGTCTTGAAAAAGGTTCCGGGGGTGAAACATGTGCAGAGATTTGCGACAAAACAAGGTATTCTGAAGACTGATAATGATTTTCTTGGCGTCATCTTTAAAGGTATCGGCCAAGAATATGACACCGCGTTTATCCATGCGAACCTGAAAGCCGGCTCTATTCCTAAATTCTCCGACGCCAAATCCGGCAATCAAATTTTGGTGTCTAAGATAATGGCCGACAAACTGCGATTGGCTGTAGGACAGAAGATTTTTGCCTATTTCATCGATATGAACGCAGGTGTTAAGACACGTCGCTTTACAATTGCCGGTATTTATGAGACAAACTTGTCGCAATATGATCAGGCCATTTGCTTCACCGACTTGTATAGTGCAGTGAAACTTAACGGATGGGAAAGCGACCAAGCCAGTGGAGCAGAACTGACCGTACACGATTTTAACCAACTTAATAGGTCGGAAGATTATATTATCAAGAATGTCAATAGGACCATTGACAAATATGGCGAGACTTATAGTTCCAAGACAATACAAGAGATTAGCCCACAAATTTTCTCATGGCTCGATCTCCTTGATTTAAATGTTTGGATTATCTTGGCCCTCATGATAGCCGTCGCCGGTGTCACCATGATTTCCGGTTTGCTGATTATCATTCTTGAACGGACCACCATGATAGGACTACTTAAGGCGCTGGGAGCGAGAAACAGCACCATACGCCATACTTTCTTGTGGTTCAGTGCATTTATTATAGGTAAAGGATTGCTGATTGGTAATCTGATAGGTTTAGGATTGGTGGTTATTCAAAAGCTGTTGGGGGTCATAAAACTCGACCCCTCCATTTATTATGTGAACGTTGTTCCCGTGGAAATCGATTGGGCATTGATAATTCTTCTCAACATCGCCACCTTATTTATAAGTGTCTTTGTGCTCATAGCGCCAAGTTATCTTATATCCCATATCCACCCGTCTAAGAGCATGCGCTACGAGTAAAGCCGCATAGGTATTTTTAGGACAACCAATGTCGCAAACCGAACAATCGGCTTTTGCGTGGCTTTGTATATTGTAATGATTTCGTATTTTTCTGCACAAAACTTTTGGATTTGCGCAAATAACATGCTACCTTTGCACATAAATTTGAAGATTGTGCAATGAAATCATTACCCAGCTTTAACTCTTATATAGAACAAAGTATTTTAAACAATTGGGACAAAGATGCGCTTACTGATTACAAGGGTGTAACTTTACAATACCACGACGTTGCCCGCAAAATAGAAAAATTACATATTTTATTTGAAGAAAGCGGAATCGGTAAGGGAGACAAGATAGCATTATTTGGCAGGAACAGTTCACATTGGGCTGTTGCTTTTTTGGCTACTGTAACTTACGGCGCCGTGGTTGTTCCCATACAACATGAGTTTACACCCGAGCAAGTGTACAACATAGTTAATCACTCCGAGTCAAAGCTGCTTTTTGTTGGTGACTTCGCCGCACCTCAAATAGATTTTGATAGTATGCCGGAGTTAGGTGGTATTGTCTATCTTCCTGATTTTTCTATCATTGCACATCGTACTGACAAGTTGACTTATGCCCGAGAGCACCTGAATGAAATATTCGGACAAAAATATCCCAAGTACTTTAGAAAGGAGCACGTGAGCTACCATAGGGATGCGAATGAGGAGCTGGCCATGATTAATTATACCAGTGGCACAACCGGATACTCAAAGGGTGTCATGATACCCTATAGGGCTTTAGTCAGTAATGTGGATTATATTACACAAGTCATTGGTAGCAAATTAGACAAAGATAATAGAAATGTACTGTCTATTCTGCCCATGGCCCACATGTATGGGTTGCTCGTAGAATTCCTCTTTGAATTCTGTTTTGGTAACCATATCTATTTCTTAACTCGCTTGCCTAGTCCTTCCTTTATTGCGGAAGCATGCACAGAGATAAAGCCTGCGATATTGGTTTCTGTGCCACTGATAGTTGAAAAGATTATCAGAAAAAAGATATTCCCTATTTTCCAAACCCATAGGGTTAAATTCCTGCTCAACATTCCCGTGCTTAACAAGAAGCTAAAAGAACATCTTGTTAACATGGTCAAAGCAGAGTTTGGTGGAAAAATCTATGAGATTATGGTGGGTGGAGCACCCTTGAATAAGGAGATAGAGAAATTTCTTACCGACATAGGCTTCCCTATTACCATGGGATATGGAACGACGGAAACCGCTCCTATGATTACTTATAGCGACTGGAGAGATTTCGTTGCGGGTAGCTGCGGAACTCCTGCCTTGAATATGGAGGTGAGGATTCATGACGAAAATAATCCTGAAAGTAAAGAAGGCGAGGTTATTACCAAGGGAACCAATGTTATGTTAGGCTACTATAAAAATGAGGAAGCTACTAAAGCTGTAATCGATGAAGCAGGTTGGTTCCACACGGGTGACTTGGGTATGATGAGTGAAGACGGGCATGTATTTATCAGAGGCCGTATTAAGAATATGCTATTAGGCTCTAATGGTCAGAACATTTATCCCGAGGAAATAGAGGACAAACTGAACTCAATGACAATGGTAAGCGAAAGTTTGGTAATTCAAGAAGGCGAAAAGCTCGTTGGATTAGTTTATCCCGACCACGACGAAGTAGACTCTTTAGAACTCAATGAGAATGATTTAACTGAGATTATGGAGCAAAATCGTTTGGACTTAAATCAACTTCTGCCCCATTTTGCACAGCTGTCAGCGATACGAATCCATGACAAGGAATTTGAGAAAACGCCTAAGAAGAGTATTAAGCGCTATCTCTACCAATCTAAAAAATAAGTGATAATAAGAATATACAACATATAACTTAAAATAATTGATTATGGAAAATGTACCTAGTTTTAATGAGTTAATACAGAAATCCATTATTGACAATTGGGAGCTTGATGCATTAACAGATTTCAAAGGTGCAACTCTTCAGTATCATGATGTAGCACGTAAAATAGAGAAACTCCACATCATGTTTGAAAACAGTGGGGTCGTAAAAGGTGATAAGATAGCTCTCTGCGGGCGTAACAGCGCAAGTTGGGCAGTAGCCTTCTTGGCAACTTTGACCTATGGTGCCGTAGCTGTACCTATTCTTCATGAATTCACGGCGGAGCAAATACACAATATCGTGAACCACAGTGAGGCTAAGCTCTTATTTGTGGGTGACGTGGTTGCCACTCAGGTTGACCCCACCAAGATGTTAGGTTTGGAAGGTATTATTTATATCCCCGACTATTCATTGGTAGTTTCACGAACAGACAAACTTACCTATGCCCGTGAGCACCTCAATGAAATATTCGGTAAGAAATATCCCAAGTATTTCCGCAAAGAGCATGTGAAGTACTATATAGAAGAATCTCCTAATGAGTTGGCACTCATCAATTACACAAGTGGAACCACAGGTTTCTCAAAGGGTGTTATGATTCCCTATCGTGCAATTTGGAGTAATGCCGACTTTGCAAATCAGGTCTTAGGAGCTCACCTACATAAAGGGGACAGAGTAATCAGCATTCTTCCTATGGCCCACATGTATGGCATGTCTTTTGAATTTATCTTTGAATTCCTTTCCGGTTGCCATATCTTCTATTTGACGCGTGTACCGAGTCCTGCCATCATTGCACAAGCCTTTGCGGAGGTAAAGCCAAAGGTTATTATCGCAGTGCCACTCGTTATTGAAAAAATCATCAAGAAAAAGGTTTTCCCGAAGATTCAGAACAACAAGATGAAGATTTTGTTGAATATGCCCGTTGTCAATAAGAAGGTTAGGGAAAAGATTTGCGACCAAGTATCTAATGCGTTCGGCGGTGAATTCTATGAAGTTATTATCGGTGGAGCTGCCTTCAATCAAGAAGTGGAAAAATTCCTTCATGGCATGAAGTTTAAATATACAGTGGGTTATGGAGCTACGGAATGTGCACCAATTATTTGCTATGCCGACTATAAAGACTTCGTACCGGGTAGCTGTGGCAAGGCTGTGGTCCACATGGAAGTGAAAATAGACAGCCCTGACCCACAAAATGTGCCGGGTGAAATTCTCGCAAGAGGCATCAACGTGATGTTAGGTTACTATAAAAACGAGGAAGCCACAAGACAAACGCTTGACGCTGAAGGCTGGTATCACACCGGAGACTTAGGTACTATGGATGAAAATGGTAACGTATTTATCAAAGGCCGCTCTAAAAACATGCTTTTAGGAGCCAGCGGACAGAATATCTATCCAGAGGAAATAGAAGACCAACTCAACTCTATGCCTATGGTAGTAGAGAGCCTTGTCATTCAAGAGAATGAGAAATTAGTAGGTTTAGTCTTCCCCGATTTCGATGAAGCGAAAGCTATGGGACTCAACCAAGACGACCTCAACAATGTCATGGAACAAAACCGACAAGACTTGAATGCAACTTTACCGGCTTATTGTAAGCTAAGTGCTATACGCATTCATGATGAAGAGTTTGAAAAGACTCCGAAAAAGAGTATCAAAAGATACCTATATACAAAGTAAAAAGGCTGGTTTCAGCTTGCAATAGAGCAACTATTAAGGGGCCAAACACGTCATGTGATTGGCCCCTTGGTTATTTATTATACTCTTTCTTAGTATATATTGCTTTAAAAAGAGTTTCTTTTGGATTTTTCGTAGAATGACAAATGTATTGGAAATTAAATCCCGCATCCTTATAAACCCTCAAACTTGTATTGTCACTAATCCCTTTTGCCAATCCCTCTTTTATCTTCTGATAATTTTGATCAATAACCTTTTTATCATCAAACCTATCTGAAAACGAACAATAATAAGTATAGGTACGCGTGTTTTTATTAAAAATAACGCTATCGGTACGTGTAAAATTTGAAACAGGGGTTGGGCAATACTTTTGCGTAAACTCCTTTGCTTCTCTTTCAGCTCGTTCTTCTAAACTCTCATGTCCACACGAAGATAGAAACAAGCATGAAGCTAATATAAACAGATATTTATTCATATTCAATTATTTGTAGGCAAAGTTATCACTATTTTGATTATCTGCCAACTATTCAAAGAAAATTATCATACATCAAGGAAGCAAATCAATTAATTTAATTAACTTTGCAATTTAAAGAAGATAACCAATGAATCATATAAGAAATTTTTGTATTATAGCCCACATCGACCACGGAAAATCAACTTTGGCTGATAGATTACTAGAACATACAAAGACCATCCAAATCACGGAAGGCCAAATGCTTGACAACATGGACTTGGAGCGTGAACGAGGAATTACTATTAAGAGCCATGCCATTCAAATGGAATATACGGCCCATGACAATGAAAAGTATGTCCTCAACTTGATTGACACACCGGGACATGTGGATTTCTCGTATGAAGTTTCTCGAAGTATCGCTGCTTGTGAAGGGGCGCTCTTGGTGGTAGACGCTACACAAGGAGTGCAAGCACAGACGATTTCTAACCTCTATATGGCCATTGAGCATGATTTGGAAATCATCCCGGTAATCAACAAGATAGACATGCCAAATGCCATGCCTGATGAAGTTGAGGATGAAATCATTGATTTAATAGGATGTGATCGCAAAGATATTATCCGTGCATCCGGTAAGACCGGCGAAGGTGTAGAAGACATTTTGGAAGCTGTTGTTTCTCGCATTCCCCACCCCGTAGGTGATAAAGAAGCACCTGCTCAAGCACTTATTTTCGATTCAATTTTTAATAGTTTCCGCGGCATTATCGTGTTGTGTAAAGTCATAAATGGAACTATTAAAAAGGGAGAAAAGGTTAAGTTCTTCAATACTGATATGGAATATGTAGCCGATGAGGTAGGAGCATTAAAGATGGATATGGTTCCCAAGAGTGAACTTACTACCGGAGAAGTAGGCTACATTATAAGTGGTATAAAGACCGCCACTGAAGTTAAAGTGGGTGATACCGTAACTTCCGTGGCCAACCCATGCAAAACTGCCATATCAGGTTTTATGGAAGTAAAGCCTATGGTCTTTGCCGGTGTCTACCCTATCGACCCTAATGACTATGAGAACTTAAGGACCTCATTGGAGAAACTTCAACTGAATGATGCCTCACTTACATTCAGTCCGGAGAGCTCCATTGCCTTAGGCTTCGGCTTCCGTTGTGGTTTCTTAGGACTTTTGCACATGGAAATCATCCAAGAACGATTGGACCGAGAATTCAACATGGATGTTATTACAACCGTTCCTAACGTTTCCTACATGGTTTATGACAAACAAGGAAACTCAAAGGAAGTACATAATCCATCCGGATTGCCTGAACCAACGATGATAGACCATATTGAAGAACCCTACATCAAGGCTTCTATCATCACATCAAGTACATATATCGGGCCTATCATGAAGCTATGCCTTGATAAGCGAGGTGAGCTGATCAATCAAGAGTATGTCAGTGGAAACAGAGTGGAACTTCACTTTATGATTCCTTTGGGTGAAATTGTGATTGACTTTTACGACAAACTCAAGAGCATATCCAAAGGCTATGCTTCATTCGATTACCACATTGATTCATTCAGACCATCCAAACTTGCGAAGCTGGATATACTGCTAAATGGAGAACCTGTTGACGCTTTGTCAACACTTACTCATGATAGCAATGCCGTTACATTTGGTCGAAGAATGTGCGAAAAGCTGAAAGAACTGATTCCCAGACAGCAATTTGATATTGCCATACAAGCTGCTATTGGCGCAAAAATCATCGCTCGAGAAACTGTAAAGCAAGTCCGTAAGGATGTCACAGCTAAATGCTATGGTGGCGATGTCAGCCGTAAGAGAAAGCTTTTGGAGAAACAGAAGCAAGGAAAGAAAAGAATGAAGCAAGTTGGAAATGTTCAAGTACCGCAAAAAGCCTTCTTAGCTGTGCTGAAATTGGATTAAATTTCCACTTCACAATCACAAACTTTATTTATTTAACTTGATTATATTAACTCCATAAAGGAAAGGAAAAATGAAAGAACTTGTCAATACAACAAGAGATGTTGCACGAGAACTTGCTCGAAAGTATAGTACAATGACCCATGAGGAGTTGGACTTACTTGAGAATATTCTTGTACCGAGAAAATATAATAAGGGGCAGATTATCCTGAAAGAAGGAGATATTTGTGATAGCATTTACTATGTTGATAAGGGCCTTGTTCGTCAGTTCTATTTCAAGAATGAAAAAGAAGTAACAGAGCATTTAGGAGAAAACCATACTATATTCATGTGCATAGAGAGTCTTTTCAAAGAAGAACCCTCCAAATTGCAGGTTGAAGCCATTGAACCTTCCATCATTTACGCGCTTCCTAAAAAGGAATTGGAAAGCGTGGCGCTGCACAATGTCAATATACAAATACTGTATAGAAAGATTTTGGAAGAAAGTTTGATTCTTTCGCAAGTACATGCTGATCTTGTCAGATTTGAAACTGCACAAGACCGTTATCGGAAAATGTGCAAGCTAATGCCGCAAGTTGTCTTGCGGGCTCCATTGGTATATATAGCCAGCTACCTACAAATGACTCCGGAAACATTGTCAAGAGTAAGATCTTCTACCCTATTAGACTAAAGTCAATGCAGGGGAAGTTTCTTGAAAACTGACAACTATTATCACTCTCACACACATAAGCAAACAATAAGCGGGATGTCTATTTCATTTTGATTAGACATCCCGCTTACTTTATTTTAGCGTGAATAAAGATTATTCTGCTTCTTCTGCCGGCTTCATATTTGTATATACAGTTTGAACATCATCAAACTCTTCTAAACGCTCAACCATCTTATCAATCGTCTCACGCTCTTCAGCCGTAACATCCTTCAAATCATTTGGGATATAAGTAAACTCAGCACCGGTCACTTCAAAGCCCTCAGCCTCAAGGTGCTTCTGAATGTCTCCAAAGCTCTTGGGGTCGCCATAGATAGTTACTTCTCCGGCTTCCTCGTCCTCATCAAATTCATCTTCTACACCGTAGTCAATGAGATCAAGAATCAACTCGTCCATATCAAGTCCGTCCTTTTTCTTAAAAGTGAACACACTCTTATGATCGAAGAGGAATGACAAGCTACCGGTTGTACCCATGTTACCATTGAACTTATTGAAAACAGAGCGAACATCACCCACAGTACGGGTAGTGTTATCTGTCAGCGTGTCAACAAAAACCGCAACACCATGAGGACCATAGCCTTCATAAGTTACCTCCTTATATTCGCTTTGGTCCTTACCCATCGCATTCTTGATGGCACGCTCAATATTATCCTTCGGCATATTCTCACGCCTACAGTTAGCTATCAACGCACGAAGTGTGGGATTATTTTCCGGTTCAGGGCCACCGGCTTTCACAGCAATAGCAATCTGTTTACCTAATTTCGTGAATGTACGGGCCATGTGCCCCCATCTTTTCAGCTTTGCAGCTTTACGATATTCAAATGCTCTTCCCATTGGAATAATGTTTTATTAGTTATCGTTTATTATTTTATTCTTATCAATACTACTATCTCAACTGTGCATCCAATTTACTTGTAAGATTGGCAATCAGTTTCTTCATAATAGCTTCTATCTGCTTATCGTTAAGCGTTTTCTGCTCATCTTGCAAGATAAAGTTCACGGCATAACTCTTTTTGCCGTCCGGAAGATTCTTACCCTCGTAGACATCAAAAAGCTCAACCTTCTTCAATAGTTTCTTTTCAGACTGTCGGGCAATATCCTCTATTTGCTTGAATGTAACACTCTTATCTACCAGCAGGGCCAAGTCTCGGCTGACAGACGGGAATTTCGTTATTTCAGTGAATGTCACCTCATGCTTACGAATGGCTTTTGTCAAAGCTGACCAATTGATGTCAGCAAAGTAAACGTCCTTTTCTATATCAAACGACTTGCGGATAGACACGTCCAAAATACCAAGTTCGGCTAACACTTTACCACCTTTCGTCTCAAACCGTATAGATTTTGAGAAGATATTATTATCGTTATCCGAGACGATCAGCATATCGGGTGAAAGTCCAACACGTGCAAAGATATTCTCCGTATGGGCTTTCAACTCATAAAAACTGCTTTCCTCATCAGGATGAGCCCAACTTCCGGTAACTCGCTTACCGGTAACCCACAAGCCCAAATGATTCTCCTGACTATAGCCTCTAATAGGTTCTTCAGCCGTCCACTTATCCTCATGGAACGCATAAGTATTACCAAACTCAAAGAATTTCAAGTTAGGATTCTTGCGATTAGCGTTACGTACAATGCTCTCCAAGCCACCGAAGAGAATACTTTGGCGCATAATGCCCAAATCAGCGCTAAGCGGATTCATCACTTTCACCGTAGAACTCTCAGGATAGGTGTTCAAATCAAAGTTGGTATAATAGGCCGATTTAGAAAGAGAATTATTCAGAATCTCATTAAATCCACTACCTACAAGCTGCTCGCTGATGATGTTTTGCAACTTATAAATATGGTCTTCCTCACCCTGAACTGTCAAGGAGCTCTTTAATTGGGTAGGAATCTCCACATTATTATATCCATATATGCGCAGAATATCCTCTATCACATCGCACGGACGCTGCACATCAACACGGTAAGCCGGCACAAGGAGTTCCAAAGCAGTATCCGTTTCGGAAACAATTTTCATTTCCAAACTGGTTACGATGTTCTTAATCGTCTCCTTACCGATTTCCTTTCCTATGAGCGTATAAACATAATCGTATTTCAAAGAAACGGCAAAGTCGTCCATCTTTGTAGGATATACATCCTTGATTTCCATGCTTATCTTGCCTCCGGCCAACTCTTTACAAAGAATAGCAGCCTGCTTCAACGCATAAATTTGCCCATTAGGATCGATACCACGCTCAAATCTGAAAGATGAATCGGTAGACAATCCATGGCGACGGGCACTCTTACGAATCCATGTAGGATGGAAATAAGCACTCTCAAGCACAACATTCCTTGTCGTTTCGTAGGTTCCGCTACCCTTTCCACCGAATACTCCGGCAATACACATGGGCTCACTCGCATTGCAAATGCTCAAGTCATGCGTTCCCAACTCATGCTCCTCACCATCCAAAGTAACGAACTTGGTGCCCTCGGGCTGGGTGCGTACAACGATTTTATGGCCCTCCACCATATCAGCGTCGAAGCAGTGCATGGGCTGACCGTAAGCCATCATAACATAATTGGTTATGTCAACGATGTTGTTAATAGGACGCAAACCAATTACACGCAGCTTATTTTGCAACCATTCAGGACTTTCTTTTACTTCACAATCCGTAATGCTGACACACGCATAACGCTTGCAGGCTTCCGTATTCTCTATCTCAACCTCTATCGGCAAATCGTTATTATCCACCGTAAAAGCCGAACAATCAGGACGATGCAAGCTCGTCTCATAACCATTCTGCTTGAGCCAAGCATATAAATCACGGGCTACGCCATAGTGACTCAATGCGTCGGCACGGTTAGCCGTGATGTCTATTTCAAGTATCCAATCGCTTTCCAAGTGATAATATTCAGCGGCAGGCATACCCACTACGGCGTCCTCGGGCAATACAATGATACCGGCATGGTCGGTACCCACACCGATTTCGTCCTCCGCGCAAATCATACCATAGCTGTCTACGCCACGAAGTTTGCTTTTCTTGATCGTGAAACTCTCTTCACCATCATACAACACGCAACCCAAATCGGCCACGATAACCTTCTGACCAGCCGCTACGTTGGGTGCTCCACAAACGATCTGCTGCGCTTCACCCTTACCTAAGTCTACAGTAGTGACATGCAAATGATCTGAATTTGGATGGGGTTCACAAGTCAAGACTTTACCAACATAAAGTCCCTGAAGACCACCTTTAATACTTTGAACCTCTTCCAATGAACCGACTTCGAGACCACATGAGGTCAGCGCGTCCGCTGTTTGCTGTGGCGTCAATTCAAAGTCAACATATTCTTTAAGCCATTTGTAAGAAATATCCATTATAATGTTTATTTATATATTCACAAAAACGATGCAAAAATACTAATTTTCCAGCAGGTAACAAAATGTATATGGAATTAAATTCATATATTTGCAGCGCTATTATAAAAAGGATTTAACAAGTTATTTTTACACATTTATAATTCAAATTACACCTATGAAATTAAATGGCAGACGCGAAAGCACTAACGTAGAAGACCGTAGAGGAATGAGTAGAGGGGCCAAAGCCGGAATGGGTGGCATAGCCGGTATCATCTTCGCGGTCATCATTACCCTGATGGGAGGCGGCAACTTGGGCGACGCTTTAGGCACAGTGGTACAACAACAGCTACAAGGACAACTACAAGAGCAACCGGCCGGAAACCAAAGAGAGTTCACTGAAGAAGAGCAAGCGGCCGCGGAATTCTCCAAACAGATACTTGCCAGCCTTGAAGAAGTATGGACGGCACAGTTCCAACAGAATGGTATGCGCTACGAATACCCCACGATGGTGCTCTTCACCGGTAGCACCAGCACAGCTTGTGGCACCGGTTCCTCGGCCATGGGTCCATTCTATTGCAGTGGCGACCAAAAGCTTTACCTCGACCTGAGCTTCTTTGCTTCCATGAGCTCACAGCTGGGTATCAGCATAAGCGATAAGAGCTCGTTTGCCTACGCCTACGTTATAGCTCACGAAGTGGGCCACCACATAGAATACTTGAGAGGCACTTTAGCCAAAGCCCACGCCAAAATGAACCAACTCGACAAGGCTTCCGCCAATAAAATCAGCGTAAAACTGGAGCTGCTTGCCGACTATTACGCAGGCTGCTGGGCACATTATGAACAACAGAAATACGGTAGTCTGACCGAGCAAGACTTAGCTGACGCCATTGACGCAGCCCAAAAAATCGGCGATGATTACCTGCAAAAGCGCTCCCAAGGCTATGCCTCGCCCGATAGCTTCACCCACGGTACGTCGCAACAACGTATGTATTGGCTGAAGAAAGGCTTTGAATCGGGCGATTGGAACACGACAACTTTCGATGAAGGAGAATTGGACTAAGCCTAAACAAGGTGGTCTCCTTATCCCCTATTAAGTACATCACAATGAATCTGTAGACTTAGGATTCATTGTGATTTTTTATTACAAAAAGTCTCAAATGGCTGGCTTTTTCAAAAAAACTTTCCACTTTAGCCTGAAAAATCAATTGTAGCCAATAATTAATAAAACGCTTATAATCAACTAATTATAAACAATCAGATATATTATCTGCTAACAAAAAGCCCCTAAAACATGTGCTATGACAACACAAGAGTAGCCCTTTTAGAACCCAAACATAACGTTTTGAACCTCTAAAAGGGCCACTATGAATGGCTTATCGTGCGAAAAACGCAGTCTATTGCCTTAACTAAGAGAAAGCAAAAGGGCCAAAAGCTGCTAAAAACTGTGTAACTGCCGGCCCGTTATTTTCTATTTGAACAATTTAAACGAACACTTTTTTAGTGAACTTTTTCTTACAAATTCACAACCTATTCTCATCCATAAACAGTTAGGAAACAGCCTCCACGGCCACCGATTTTCATGCGCTGTTTACCCCAAAGCCGCCGCATAGAGCGCACAAGCCTCGGCACAACGCTCACCATCGATACCGGCTGACACGATTCCCCCGGCATAGCCGGCCCCTTCACCACAAGGGAAAAGACCTCTTAAGGTAACGTGTTGCAGGGTCTCACGGTCACGGATGATTCTTACGGGTGACGAAGTGCGTGTTTCCGCAGCTATCAATATGGCCTCGTTTGTCAAGAAGCCATGGCTGCGCTTGCCAAATTCAAGAAAGCCTTTTTGCAGTCTTTCACTCACCATTTTTGGAAGCCAAAAATGCAAAGGGCTGGCGATAAGTCCCGGCGCATAGCTACTTTTAGGCAAATCAGCGCTCAATCGACCATTCACAAAGTCGGCCATGCGCTGTGCCGGGGCCGTTTGGCGTCTGTTACCGTTCAACCAGCAATCTCTTTCTACCTTTTCTTGAAAGCGCATAACTGATAAAACATCGGCCGGGTCACCCACATCCTCGGGATGGATTTCTACAACCATGCCGCTATTACTCCACGCCGTACCACGATTACTCGGGCTCATACCGTTCACAACCAACTGTTCATCGCCCGTAGCGGCAGGAATGACAAAACCACCGGGGCACATACAAAAGCTATAAACGCCACGACCATTCACTTGAGTCACGAAAGAATATTCGGCAGCGGGCAGATATTTACCTCGACCTTGCCTATTGTGATATTGTATTTGGTCGATAAGCTGCGAGGGATGTTCCAACCTGACGCCTACGGCTATGCCTTTAGCCTCGATGGGAATATGCGCATCGGCCATGTAACGATAAACATCGCGGGCACTATGACCGGTCGCAAGAATAACCGGTCCTCTGTAAATTTCCTCGGCACCGGTCACTAAGTTGAGCGCCTCAACGCCCACCACGCTGCCAGCTTCGACCATTAGGCCCGTCATTTTAGTTTGAAAATGCACCTCACCTCCACACTGTAGAATCGTATTGCGCATGTTTTCAATAACCCGAGGGAGCTTGTCCGTACCGATATGAGGATGGACGTCAGACAGAATTGACGTGGAAGCACCATGCTGACAGAACACGTTCAGTATTTTATCTACACTACCCCGCTTCTTGCTCCGCGTATAAAGTTTACCATCAGAATAGGCTCCCGCACCACCCTCACCAAAGCAGTAGTTACTTTCAGCGTCCACTTTCTGCGTTTTGGTAATGAGCGACAAGTCCTTCTTACGCTCTCTGACATCCTTTCCACGCTCAATGACTATCGGGCGTAGTCCCAATTCAATGAGCCTGAGCGAGGCAAACAAGCCACCGGGACCTTCGCCGACAACGACAACGCTCGGCTTATCGCCCACATAAGGATAATCTGTTCGGGCGAACATATCATCTTGTGGTAATTCATTAATATAGACTCTGATGGTAAGATTGACAAAGATGGTGCGCTGCCGAGCGTCAATACTGCGTTTTAAAATCCGCACATGATTGATTGTACGCACATCTATACCTTTGTCTTTGGCAAAATAATCGGCAATAGTTGCTTCAGAAGCTGCCTGCTGGGGCAAAACTCTTATTTGGCATTCCTGTATCATGGTGCAAAGATAACACATTATTTATAAATATTTTTCCTCATTTATCATCATTCTGCAAAAAGCAAGTCGTATGTTTGAAAATAAAAGAAAAATGTTTGTTAGTATATAAGAATATTAGTAGTTTTGCAGCAATTAAATTAAAAGTAAAGCATTCGATGGCAATCTCGAACGTTGGTGAAGCCTACGCTACCGTTGTTGGGCCGAATAGATTTCGCTGATTTCAAGATTTCATGAATGGTTTATGAAATCATCAGACTCCCTGCTCGTTACGGGGTAAACTTAATTTTATAACAGAGATGAAAGTATTAAAATTCGGTGGAACATCCGTTGGTTCCGTCAAAAGCATTCTTAGCTTAAAGAACATTGTGGAAAAAGAGGCCCGTCAGGAGCCCGTAATCGTTGTAGTAAGTGCCTTGGGTGGCATAACCGACAAACTACTAAACACAGCCCAGTTGGCACTTAATGGTGATCAAAATTGGCGCATGGAATTCGACGAAATGGTCGACCGCCACCACAAAATGATCGATGCTATCATCTCTAACCCTACAAGCAGGGAGCAATTATTCAACACCGTAGACTCTCTTTTAGACCAGCTCAAGAGCATTTATTTCGGAGTATATCTCATCCATGACCTCAGTGAGAAAACGCAGGATGCGATTGTGAGCTACGGAGAGCGCCTCAGTTCCAATATCGTCGCAACCCTCATCAAGGGCGCCAAATGGTTCGATTCCCGAAAGTTTATCAAGACCGAGCGCCTTAATGGCAAGCATACGCTGGATAGCGACTTGACTTATAAGCTGGTTAAAAAGACTTTCAGCGACCTTCCCCATATATCACTTGTTCCCGGCTTTATCAGCCGTGATAAGACTACCGAGCGTACGACGAACTTAGGACGTGGAGGTTCCGATTATACGGCAGCCATTATAGCGGCGGCCCTCGACGCTGAGTGTCTGGAAATTTGGACCGATGTGGATGGTTTCATGACCGCCGATCCCAAGGTTATCAAGACTGCCTATACCATCAATGAGCTGAGCTATATTGAGGCTATGGAGTTATGTAACTTTGGTGCTAAAGTGGTTTACCCACCGACAATCTATCCGGTTTGTGTTAAAAACATTCCCATCAGGGTAAAAAATACGTTCAATCCCGACAATCCGGGGACTGTAATCAAGCAGAAAGTTGAGAACGACCTCAAACCGATCAAAGGCATTTCGAGTATCAGCGGTACTACTCTTATCACGGTTACCGGCTTGTCAATGGTAGGTGTAAGAGGTGTGAACAGACGCATTTTCACGACATTGGCCGACAATGGTATCAGCGTGTTCATGGTGTCGCAAGCCTCTTCTGAGAACTCCACTTCTATCGGTGTAAGAGATCAGGACGCAGCCCGTGCCGTGGAGGTGCTCAACGCGGAGTATGCCAAGGAAATAGAAACGGGAGCCATGTTCCCCATGCACGCCGAAAGCGGGTTGGCCACCATCGCTATCGTTGGTGAGAATATGAAGCATACACCGGGTATCGCAGGCAAGCTCTTTGGTACTTTGGGTAGGAGTGGTATCAGCGTGATAGCTTGTGCACAAGGAGCTTCCGAGACCAATATCTCGTTCGTTGTGGATGGAGAGTCGTTGAGAAAGTCACTTAATGTGCTCCACGATTCCTTCTTTCTTTCGGAATATAAGGTGCTCAACTTGTTCATCTGCGGTGTAGGAACCGTGGGAGGAATGCTCATTGAACAAATCAAAAGCCAGTATGAAGAACTGAAAGATAGGTCAAGACTCAAACTGAACGTTGTGGGCATAGCCAGCTCTAAGAAAGCCATCTACAACCGTGACGGCATAAATTTGGATAATTACCACGAACTCTTGGAGCAGTCTGAACCCAGCAATCCTGACAAGTTGAAAGCCAATATCCTTAGCATGAACATATTCAACAGCGTTTTTGTTGACTGCACAGCCAGTAAGGATATTGCCGGACTCTACCAAGATTTCTTGGAACACAACATCAGTATCATCGCTGCCAATAAGATAGCGGCTTCCAGCACCTACGAGAATTATGCCTTGCTAAAGCAAACCGCCCTTCAACGTGGGGTTCTTTTCAGATTTGAAACCAATGTGGGTGCCGGTCTTCCGATTATCGGAACAATCAATGACTTGCGCCATTCGGGTGACAAGATTCTAAAGATTGAGGCCGTACTTAGTGGCACGCTGAATTTTATTTTCAACGAATTATCGGCGGAAGTTCCTTTCTCTGAAACGGTGAAACGAGCGAAAGAACTTGGCTATTCAGAGCCCGATCCCAGAATAGACCTTAGTGGGACTGACGTTATTCGTAAACTTGTTATTTTAAGTCGCGAAGCAGGATACCGTGTAGATGTAGCTGATGTTAAAAAAGAACTATTTGTTCCGGCCGACTTTTTTGAAAGTACAATCGAGGACTTTTGGAAAGCTCTGCCCTCCTTAGACAAAGACTTTGAGGAAAGAAGGCAACTACTTGAAGCCCAGCATAAAAGATGGCGTTTCGTGGCAACTATGGAACGTGGAGAAACAAAGGTTTCGCTAAAGGCCGTAGGCATGGATCATCCCTTCTATAATTTGGAAGGTTCTAACAACATCGTGCTCCTTACAACCGAACGCTATAAGGAATATCCCATGCAAATACAAGGCTATGGTGCCGGAGCTGGGGTAACGGCTGCGGGTGTTTTTGCAAATATCATGAGTATAGCCAACATATAATGACAAGGCTATATGAAACATATTATCATATTAGGCGATGGCATGGCGGATCATGCCATCGACCGCCTTGGTGGTAAAACGCTTTTGCAATATGCCGAAACACCTTATATGGATATGTTGGCAAAGCAAGGTAAAACCGGCAGGTTGATTACAATTCCCGAAGGTTTCCTACCGGGTTCTGAGGTTGCCAATACGGCCATACTGGGCTATGATTTGAATTTGGTTTATGAAGGTCGCGGCCCTTTAGAGGCTGCCAGCATTGGATATGACATGGAATCTGATGATTTAGCATTACGATGCAATATCATCACCTTGCATGATGGCGTCATACAGACCCACAATGGCGGCAATCTGACAACCGAGAATGGAGATTTACTGATAGAAAGTCTCAATAAAGAATTAGGTAATGACCAAATTCGATTCATTACCGGAATCCAATACCGCCATTTACTTATAATAAAGAAAGGCAGCAAACATATTGTTTGCGCACCTCCCCACGACCATCCGAATGAGCCGTGGAAACAACTTTTGGTTCAGCCCGAGCCGGGATGGGAGCATAAAAAGGAAGAAGGAAGAATGTCAGCACAAGAAACGGCAACTCTCCTTAATAACCTTATCATTCAAAGTCAGGCTGTACTAAATAGCCATCCTTACAATTTGGGGCAGATAGCCCATGGAAAGCGTCCAGCAAATTGCGTATGGCCATGGGGCGGAGGTTATCGGCCGGCTATGCAAACACTGCGTGAAATGTTTCCTGCGATAAAAAGTGGCAGTGTTATCAGTGCCGTTGACCTCATTCGCGGTATAGGATATTATGCGGGACTTAATATTATTAAGGTCGAAGGTGCTACGGGGCTTGCCGACACCAACTATGAAGGTAAGGCTCAAGCGGCCATAGACGAGTTAAGAAAAACCGATTTTGTATTTCTTCATATCGAAGCCAGTGATGAGGCAGGGCATGACGGTGATTTGGAATTAAAGCTGCAAACTATTCGTTCGCTTGACCAACGAATCGTCAAACCTATATGGGAAGAAGTGAAACAATGGGATACTCCCGTTTGCATCGCTATCCTCCCCGACCATCCTACGCCCGTCGAAATCAGGACACATATTGACGAACCCGTCCCATTTCTTATATGGCACAACCTCATTCAAGCGGATGAAGTAAAACACTTTGACGAAATCAGTTGTGCAAATGGCTCGTATGGACTTTTGAAACTTAATGAATTTATGCAAGCGTTTATGAATGCTTAGCATGCGTTTCCTTATAAATAAAACTATTTATGAAATATTACAGCACCGGCCACAAGGCTCCCTATGCTTCTTTGGAAAAGGCCATCATCAAAGGATTGGCCGAGGATAAAGGGCTTTATATGCCAGAATGTATTAAGCCATTGCCCACTACATTTTTTGAAGAAATAGAAAACTATTCATTCCAAGAAATAGCCTTAAAGGTTGCCGAAAGTTTCTTTGGAGATGACATAGAAGATAATGAGCTAAAAAAGATTACCTATGACACGCTAAATTTTGATTGTCCGACGGTGGCTGTTGAGGAAAACATCTTTGCTTTAGAACTTTTCCATGGCCCGACACTGGCCTTTAAGGATGTGGGTGCCCGTTTCATGGCCAGAGCTCTGCAATATTTTATCAATAAGAAGCAACAAACTGATAGTCAGAAGGCTCGGGGCATGAATGTGCTTGTCGCTACATCGGGTGATACCGGCTCTGCCGTGGCCAATGGCTTCTTAGGGGTTGAGGGAATACACGTCTTTGTTCTTTACCCCAAAGGCAAGGTGAGCAATATACAAGAAAGTCAATTTACGACCTTGGGTAAAAATATTACCGCCTTGGAAGTGGATGGCACATTTGATGACTGCCAGCGTTTGGTAAAGGAAGCCTTTATGGACAAAGACTTAAACGAGTCGATTAGGATTACAAGTGCTAATTCTATCAACGTCGCAAGATTTCTTCCTCAGGCTTTCTATTACTTCTATGCTTATGCACAGCTCAAGAAACAAGCTAAATATCGTGACAAGCTGGATAATCATTTAGTTTTTTGCACACCTTCAGGAAACTTCGGCAACATAACAGCCGGCTTGTTCGCTAAAGAGATGGGGCTACCGGTCAAACGTTTTATTGCCGCCAATAATGCCAATGATGTTGTATATCAATATTTAAAATCAGGTATTTACCATCCTCAACCGAGTATCCCTACCCTCGCGAATGCTATGGACGTAGGAGATCCCAGTAACTTTGCGAGAATATCAGAATTATACCACAACTCATGGGAAGTAATTTGCACACAACTGCAGGGAGTTACTTATAACGATGATAGGATTAAAAAAATAATGCAGCATTGCTATAAGGAAAACGGATATATATTGGATCCACATGGTGCATGCGCATACCAAGGACTGAAAGATTGTTTGGCAAACGAAGAAGTTGGAGTATTCTTAGAAACTGCTCATCCCGCCAAATTCAAAGAAAAGGTCGAAGATATTTTAGATATTGAGCTCAATATTCCCGCTCGTTTGCTAAAATTTATGGAAGGCGAAAAGCAAAGCATAGAAATAGAAAATAACTATGCGGGCTTTAAACAATTATTACTAAAAAGGGCTTTATAATCAAAGCTATTCGGCGATAATCATATACTTTCCATTAACCATATTATCGCTGAATAGCAAGTTTTTTCAAATCATAATACGAGCCATTATAAATATTAAAATCGACATACCCTTTTATCCCCGGTAATTGCCCGGCGTCGGTATGTTGCCAGAATTTCCATGCTCCCTTGTACTCCACTTTATCTACATAATAGTGGGCTATCCAATAAGGATAGTCATCAAAAACCGGAGCTGATAAATACTGCTGCTTAAATTTATAATAGGTATAGATAATAGGTTTTACATGATATTTGTCCTCTACGATATGCAACCAAGTCAGCACATCGGTTTGAAATTCTTCTATGGAAACATTAGCAGGCTTATGCTCTATATCTAAGACTGGCGGTAAATCACCTTCCTTTAGATGTACCTTTTTCAAAAAGAAGTAAGCTTGTTCACGCGCAGATGATCGAGTACTCCAAAAGTGATAAGCCCCTCTGATATAGCCATAATCCCGAGCATTCTCGAAATTATCATAAAATTTTTCATCTAATTTAGAGGCTCCTTCTGTAGACTTTATAATGATAAATCGTAAAGGACAACCCTCAATCATCGCATGCTGAAGTTTTTCCCAATCAATATTTCCCTGATAATGAGAAATATCAATGCCATGTATCTCATAACCATCAGGATATTTGGGATCACCATATAAAGCTCTCCACCTAAACCCTGTTGGTCCAACAAAAAAATAGTAGAAAACCCAAATGTAAATAGCAACAATTCCCAAACCACCTATCAGCCATGCGATTTTATTTTGTTTTCCCTTAAAGAAAGACTTTTTACGCTTCTTTACGGGACGCTTTGTCCGAGTTTTTGGTTTTGTTGTTGCTGCCATAAATAAAAAAGAAAGGATACAGATTCAAAACGTTCTTGAACCTGTATCCTTACATTATACAAATAGTTTATTTAGATTGCTCTAGTTGCAAAGTCTTTGTAGTTTGATCACAAACCTCAGATGGTCCCCAATACTGGATAGGACCGGGATATACATAGCATGTATTCTTAGCCCAATCTTCACGCTGTGATGCAAAAGTTTTAAACGGTTTACCATCCAACTCTACGAGAGCCTTACGAATAACGGGCTTCATTTCACCGTTTCTTCTCTCCATATTCATCATCATTGTGATTGGCACACCACCTGCTTTCCACTCATCTGTACCTGCTGTGGTATTCTTTACGATAGCCATATAACCCGTTTTACCGGCGGCAATCAACTGAGCTGCACTTGTACCAAGCGCATAGCAATAGTCCGCATCAAAGTTAGAAGGAGCTGCACAACGGCCTTCGTAACCGAAGAAATGGTGCTGTGCGGCGAACTTACCATTATATTTACCTTCCTTAGCCCACTTTGCAAGCAATGCTTCTACCATTGCGCTGAGCAACTTTTCGGTCTCTATAAGAGAAACTTGTACGTTTCCATGGGGATCACGATCAAGACTTAACTGACGAGCTACATCTTCCGGAAGTGTTTCGAAGGTTGCGGCATTTTCTGCAGAAAGATGTTTCAGGATATATTCACGCTGTGCTTGCTTATCAAGATCTTTATAATCAGCTCCATGAGAAGCGAGCAAATCGTTCAACTCTTGAATCAATCGACCGATAGCAGGGATGAATTCTATCAATCCTTCGGGAATCAATACAACACCAAAGTTGTCACCTTGCGCCGCACGACATGCCACAACTTCAGCTATATTCTCAACAACTTGATTCAAAGTCATGTCATTCTTTTCGATTTCCTCTGAAATCAAACATACATTTGGCTGTGTTTGAAGGGCACACTCCAAAGCGATATGTGATGCAGAACGTCCCATCAACTTAACAAAATGCCAATATTTGCGGGCAGAATTACAGTCGCGTTCAATATTACCAATCAACTCTGAGTAAGTCTTGCAGGCTGTATCAAAACCAAACGATGTCTCAATTTGATCATTCTTCAAGTCACCATCAATTGTCTTTGGGCAACCAATAACCTGAACACCATACTTTTTAGCAGCATAATATTCTGCAAGAACACAGGCATTTGTATTAGAGTCGTCGCCACCAATGATAACAATAGCCTTAATATTCAGCTCACGAATAACCTCAAGTCCCTTCTCAAATTGATCCTCCTTTTCAAGCTTTGTACGGCCTGAGCCAATCATATCAAATCCACCGGTATTGCGATATTGGTCGATAAAATCAGAGGTAATTTCTACGTATTTATGATCTACCAGACCACCGGGGCCCATCAAAAAGCCAAAAAGCCGATTAGAAGGATTCAGTTTCTTAACTGCATCAAAAAGACCACTGATGACATTATGTCCGCCGGGAGCTTGACCTCCGGAAAGAATTACACCGATATTTACTTCTGCAGAGTTAGCTTCTTCACCGGGAACAAACTCCACTAAAGGCATTCCATAAGTGTTTGGAAAAAGCTCTTTGATTTCCTGCTGGTTCGCAACACTCTGAGTAGGTTCTCCTTCTTTCAATTTAACTGCACCCTGAAGAGCCTTTGGCAACTTAGGTTGATAAGCAGCTCTTTCCTTTTGCAATGCACTAATTTCCATCATTTATTTATTGAATTTATTTATAAAAAATCATCAAACTAACTTTGAATAATTGCTTGCAAAATTAATTTATTTAATTGATATATGAAAAGAATCACTCAAGAATTACTGCTTATAACGCATATTTTGAGGTTAAAATCTTGCTAATTCCTTTTTTTTCTCTATCTTTGGCATGTAATACAAGTATTCATCTAATTCTAAGTTATTTCTAATTATTTATTTTATGGCCAGCAAAAGAACATTAAAACATCAAATTAATTATATTTGCAGTGAACTGTTTGCAGAGTGCGTAGCTGCCGCTTTATACAATAAAAAAGCCAATGACAGCAGTTTTGACGCAATCCTAACTTCGATAATGGTTGTCAACAGTGAATTTATCAAACGCGTTTCCCACCCGCAACCGGGCATGAAAGCTAAGCTATATTACAAAGATTTGATCTTAGGATTTAACAAACAGATTGACGAAATCATTGACCAAATCTCCGCATTAGAATGATAAAGACTTTTTTTAGCACTCTTTTATACAAATGGATGGGATGGAAAAAAGAAATTTCTTTTGACTTCCCATCCAAATATATTATTTGTTTAGCGCCTCATACCAGTAATTGGGATTTTGTTATTGGGCAATTATTCGCGAAAGCAGAAGGTATCCAAAGCAATTTTCTAATGAAGAAGGAGTGGTTTGTATGGCCATTAGGTATTCTCTTTAAAAAGCTGGGGGGCATTCCCGTAGAACGTTCCAAACATACAAGCATGACCGATAGAATGGCAGACTTTGCCATCAAAAGCGAACGTTTTGGACTTTGTATCACGCCGGAAGGAACTCGTAAACCAACAAAAGATTGGAAAAAAGGATTTTATTTTATAGCTTTAAAAGCTAATTTACCTATCTTGCTTTTTGGTGTAGATTATGAAAAGAAACTGATTAAGGCAACAAAAATCATTATCCCCAATGGTGACATAGAAGCTCAAATTGCTGAAATCAAGTCCTACTTTAAAGATTTTAAAGGCAAAATACCAGATAATTTTATGTATGAATAGTTTCCTTATGAGGAGAATTTGTCTATCCCTATTAGGGCTAATAATCATCTTTTGTGATAGCTTCTCGCAACCACAGAAAGGTAAATATTTTATTAATGACAAATCAAAAACTATTCATATACAATTAGATAATGACTATATAAATCAAGAAGTTACTACCAAGGGTATAAAGAAAATATATAAATATTGGCATAAAGTTTTATCCCCTTCCTACCCCAATTACAAGATTCAAGTCAATTGTGCCGGTGCACCCGTGGAATATTTCATAAAGGATTACAAATTACCTGCGGAATCTTCCACCGCACATTGGGGCCACATTGAATATAATGGTATCCCTTGGGTAGAAAAAAAAGATATTCCATTTGCAATTACGAATGGGCTACAGAACAGACACCTAAGTCTTTGGGCAAGCCATGGAAGATACTTTGACCAAAACAAAGGCTTTTGGAAATTCCAACGCCCCTTATTATTTGAGACTGCCGAAGACCTTTTTACTCAAACAATAGTGGTACCTTATTTAATACCCATGCTTCAAAATAGTGGAGCCATTGTCTTTTCTCCACGAGAGCGCGATTGGCAGGAAGATGAGATTATCATAGATAATGACAATCCCACAGAACCATCTTCACCTATCACACAAGGCACATATACCGAAACAAATCACTCTGAAAAATGGCAAAACACTCAACAAAATGGCTTTACTTTCCATGCGGGTGCTTATACAGATGGTGAAAATCCATTTACACAAGGAACGGCCAAATACGCAAAAACAACAAGAAGTAAGCATGCTTCCACTATTACTTATCAGCCAAGATTCCAATCCGCAGGGAATTACGCAGTATATGTCAGCTATCAATCACTCCCCAATAGTATTTCTGACGCAGAATATATTATAACCCATCAGGGACAAAAAACAACCTATAAAGTCAACCAACAGATGGGTGGTGGCACATGGGTGTACCTTGGAACATATAAATTTGACCAAGGCTGCTCGTCTGCCAACAATGTTGTTCTGACCAATGCTTCTAACAACAAGGGCGTCGTTACTGCTGACGCCGTAAGATTTGGAGGTGGAATGGGAAACATCCAAAGAAGTGGAGCCATCAGCGGATTACCCCGGGCCATAGAAGGAGCAAGGTATTCTGCCCAATGGGCCGGAGCCCCCTACAAGGTATATGCCAGTAAAAATGGCCTTGACGATTATGGGGACGATATAAACACACGCCCCCTTATGACCAATTGGCTATCAGGAGGCTCCTGCTTCAATCCAACATCAGAAGGCTTAAAGGTTCCCATTGAGCTTGCCTTGGCCATCCATAGCGATGCAGGCATATCGGCAGAGCCTAATGGTTTGATTGGTTCCTTGGCCGTATGCACAACAGAAATCAATGATGGCGTGTTTGCATCCGGAGTTTCCCGAGAATTATCTTTGGACTTTGCCCAACGCATACTCGATGGATTAGACCGTGATTTACTCTCTACTTATGGCAGATGGAACCGTCGCTATCTGTGGGACCGTAACTATGCGGAAACCCGATCTCCCGAAATTCCCTCAGCCATACTGGAAACCATGTCCCACCAAAACTTTGAAGACATGATTCTTGGCGAGGATCCCAACTTCCGCTTTACGATGGCACGGTCTATCTATAAGTCCATACTAAGATTCATCAATGATAACCACGGCAGACCAAGTATAGTGCAGCCATTGGCTCCCAAAGACTTTAAGATAGAAATACATGATGGTACAGCCACACTATCATGGAAGCCTACGACCGACAAATTGGAACCAACCGCAGTCCCAACTTCTTACAATGTCTATATTGCCGAAGGTGAGTCTGGCTTTAATAATGGCGTTCTCGTGACACAACCTGAAATGCAATTACAATTGACACCCGGCAAACAATATAATTTTAAAGTTACCGCTGTCAATCGAGGGGGCGAAAGTTTTCCATCTTCCGTGCTGTCAGCAATCTATCATTCCCAAGCTACAAGTAAAATACTCATTATAGATGGCTTCACACGCTTGTCAGGACCGGCCGTAATCAAAAATCAAAATGAGAAGCGATTTGATTTAAACGAAGATCCGGGTGTCAGCTATGGAATGACCGCCCAATGGCTGGGTGGAAAATTTATAATGGGCAATCAATATGACGACGTTATGGTTCATGCCGACGCCATGTCAGCCTTGCACGAATATAATGTAGAAAGCGCAACAATGGAAGCTGTCGAAAATGGGCTTGTAGACTTAAACAAATATGCCTTTATAGACCTCATGCTCGGCCTGCAAAGAAACATGCCACATGCGCTAAAACATTATAAGACATTTTCTCCCATGCTCCAACGGAAGTTATTGGCCTACGCAACAGCTTCCAAGGGCTTATTGGTAAGCGGAGCATACATAGGAACTGACATGACAAAGGCGAGCGAGAGAGCTTTTCTCCAGCAATTGTTCAAAATACAATACGAGGGGAGAAACAGAGATACGGAAAGTTCTATGATTCATGGTCTAAACATGAATTTCGACATATATAGGCAACTTAATAAAGACCACTACGCCGCTACATCCACTGACATATTAGTTCCGGACACTGTCTATACACAAGGACCATTCCGTCCCCAAAGTATCATGATGTACAGCGACTCCACAAGTGCGGCCGTCAGTTACCAAAGTCCTGATTATACAGCCATAGCCTTAGGATTTCCATTTGAGACGATAACCGCTCGATCGGTACGCAAATCTATCATGGAAGGACTGCTACGCTATGCCCTCCCTCGGCAAGAAGCCGTGGAACCCAAGAACAAACATAAACACTAACCATTATAAATAATAACAAGTATGTATAAAATACAAGCTAACAAAACAGGAACGAGAAGTATCGAAGTGACAGACGAACATCTGGCAACCCTCGATAAATACCAATTGCTTCGCAATTTAGTAGACAGCAACGGAATCATCGACGAAGCTATTTTAGACAAGCTCCGCCTTAACATCAGAGCTTTATTAGAATCAGAGAACGGAAATCAAAAAGATTTGCTCGACTTATGTCTTGATGTTATCTACAATAGTAATATGAAAGCATGTGGCTTAGAACACCTTGTACGCCTTTATATTGACTGGAAAGAGGAAAATACAGAAGCAGGAGGAAACGCCGAATGATGTTGACAGACTTCCTGCCAACCACACGAAAAGAATGCGATCTTAGAGGATGGGACCAGCTGGATGTCATCTTGTTTTCAGGCGACGCCTACATAGATCATCCGGCTTTTGGTGCCGCAGTCATAGGCAGAGTCTTGGAAGCACATGGCTATAAGGTCGCCATTGTTCCTCAACCTGATTGGCACGGTGATTTTCGGGATTTCAAAAAATTAGGCCGTCCACGCCTTTTCTTCGGAGTCTCGCCGGGAGCTATGGACTCTATGGTCAATCACTACACGGCTAACCGCAGGCGCCGTAGCGATGACGCATACAGCCCAGACGCCCGACATGGGCTTCGTCCGGATTACCCTTCCATTGTATATACCCGAATATTGAAACAATTGTTTCCCGATGTTCCCGTGGCATTGGGCGGCATTGAAGCCTCAATGAGGCGTCTGACCCATTATGATTATTGGCAGGATAAGCTCAAGAAATGTATCTTATGCGAATCCGGCGCCGACCTCATTATCTATGGCATGGGTGAAAAGGGTATCATTGATTTGGCAAAACGGCTGGAGACCGGTGAGCCAATCACCACCATAAGGGATATTCCCCAAACGGTTTTTCTATGCAATGAGAAGGATATTCCCAATGGCATTACCGATACGGACATCGTGCTCCACAGCCATGAAGAGTGTGTGGAAAACAAGAAATCACAAGCTGAGAACGTACGGCATATAGAAGAAGAATCGAACAAAATACACGCACAAAGACTTCTACAAGCCGTGGATAAGAAGTGGGCGGTTGTAAATCCTCCCTATCCTACCATGACTTCAGATGATTTGGACGCTTCGTTTGACCTACCTTACACCCGACTTCCCCACCCCAAATACAAAGGCAAACGTATTCCGGCTTTCGATATGATAAAATTCTCGGTGAATATTCATCGTGGTTGTTTTGGCGGCTGTGCCTTTTGTACCATATCAGCTCATCAAGGAAAATTTGTTGTTTGCAGAAGCAAAGAGAGCATATTGAAAGAGGTAAAGCAAGTCATAGCCATGCCCGATTTCAAAGGCTATCTGTCCGACTTGGGTGGCCCTTCGGCCAACATGTATGGCATGGGCGGTAAGAATCATGCCATTTGCGAAAAATGCAAACGCCCCTCGTGCATTCATCCGCAAGTTTGTCCCAACCTGAATACCGACCACAGTAAGATTTTGGATATTTACCACAGCGTGGACGCCTTGCCGGGAATCAAGAAAAGTTTTATCGGCAGCGGTGTCAGATACGACATTCTCCTGCATAAGAGCAAAGATGAAAAAGTAAACGAGGCCGCCAAACAATACACCAAAGAACTGATTTGCAGCCACGTAAGCGGTCGTTTGAAAGTGGCACCGGAGCATACGAGCGAAAACGTTTTAAAGCTCATGAGAAAGCCATCGTTCAACCAGTTCTATGAATTCAAGCGAATCTTTGACAGAATCAATGCCGAATACAACTTGAAAGAGCAGCTTATCCCCTATTTCATCAGTAGTCATCCCGGCTGTCATGAGGAAGACATGGCCGATTTGGCGGTAAAAACTAAGGATTTGGATTTCCACTTGGAGCAGATTCAAGACTTCACACCGACGCCGCTCACCATAGCTACTGAAATGTGGTACACGGGATACAATCCTTACACGCTTGAACCTATATTCTCCGCCAAGACGCCTAATGAGAAGTTAAAGCAGCGTCAATTCTTCTTTTGGTACAAGCCTGAAGAGCGCGACAACATAGAAAAGGAGTTGAAACGTATAGGAAGAGCCGACCTGATAGAGCGTCTATACCACGGAATGCCCCGTCGCAGGACATACGGACCGGGCGCCCCGGCCGGACGAAAAGGGAACACTGAGGCTTTCTCTCCGGCAAAAGACGCAGGCAGGCGCTCTAAGGCCAGACACGTACGCCGTCAGAACGAAACTTCCATCCAGCCGACTTCCGGTAATACTAAAACCAAAGGGCGGAAAGGTGGACGCAAAAGTTTTAACCCCAACTTTTAGGAATCCTGCTCCTGCATGTTGATACTTGCGTCATTCCAAACACGCATTATACACTTTACCGCCAAAAGCATATTAACAAAGAAGGCTCTCATATTTTTATGAGAGCCTTCTTTATTTTAAGGTAATATCAATAAATTACATCTTATCTATCAAACTTACACTTCTTCAGGTGTAATGAGCTTGTAGCCCTTACCATGGATATTGATAATCTCTATCTGATCATCATCCTTCAAATGCTTACGCAGCTTGGTGATATAAACGTCCATTGAGCGGGCATTGAAATAGTTATCATCTATCCAAATGGTCTTGAGTGCGAAATCGCGCTGCAAAATCTCGTTGGCATGAGAGCAGAGAAGTGCCAAAAGTTCGTTCTCCTTGGTTGTCAACTTTGTTTGCTTATCACCTATCGACAATAGCTGCTTTTGCGTGTCAAAGGTGAAACGGCCTATATGATACAACGTTGATTCCTTATTCTTCTTACCACGAACACGGCGGAGGATAGCCTCAATACGGAATACCAATTCCTCCATTGAGAATGGTTTAGTGATATAATCATCGGCACCTATCTTGAATCCCTCCAAAATATCGTCCTTTAATGTCTTGGCCGTAAGGAAGATAATAGGGATTTCCGCATTAGCCTGACGTATTTCCTGTGCCAATGTGAAACCGTCTTTCTTCGGCATCATCACATCCAACACGCAAATATCAAATTTACTCTTCATGAACTCTCTGTAACCAAGTTCACCATCGGGGCAAAGTGTTGCTACAAAGCCTTTGGCCTGAAGATATTCGCGAAGCAACATACCTAAGTTCTCATCATCTTCGCACAACAAGATTTTCAATTTTTCTTCCATAATTATATTAATTAAATGTTTATATTATTGTTTGCAAGCTGCCATCCTTTCTTTCATACGTCAGCCACAAAGGGCAGTTTTACCGTGAACTTCGTACCTTTACCATACTCGCTATCGACCTTGATTTCACCATCATGCAGATCGACCATCTTCTTGACATAGGCCAGTCCTAAGCCGAAACCTTTCACGTCGTGAACGTTACCCGTGTGTACTCGATAGAACTTATCAAACACCTTTTTCAGGTTATCGCGCTTGATACCGATACCGGTATCTTTCACCGACAGATAGACAAAATTTCCCTGATTCCATGTCTTAAGATAAACATTGAGCGGCTCTTCGGGCTTTCTGTATTTAACGGCATTGTCAAGTAAATTGAATATGACATTCTGAAAGTGCATCTCATCCACATAAATGGTTGAGTCGACAGCCGCTATGTCGGTATAAACTTTTCCACCGGTATGCTCCACTCGCAGGGTGAAAGAGTTGCCAATATTCTCCACCATCTCGTTTAGATCAAACTGTTTCTTTTTCAAGACAGCCTTTTTGCGGTCGTACATTGACATCTGTAGTACCTTTTCTACCAAAAATCTCAACCGCTTACTCTCATCATTGATGACTCCACCCAAATGGGCCATCATGCTCTCACTCTTGCTCACGCTCTTGTCATTCAGCATTTGCGCGGCCAAGGAGATACTGGCAATAGGCGTCTTGAGCTCGTGGGTCATGTTATTGATAAAGTCATTCTTTATTTCCGTATAGCGCTTTTGCTGGAAAACGACCACGATTGTGAAAATAAAAGTGACCAACAGCACAAAAGTAAAGACGATACTGGGAATCATGAACTTCACTGACGAGAAGATATAACTACCCATATCCGGGAAATGAACCCTGACAACACCCATTTTTGATGACGGGTCATTCCTAAACAGAGGTTGAGAATAGACGTTTTCCTCACCTTCGGCCGTATAGTCCGGACATCTGTAAACTTCGCGTCCATCTTGCGTACAAACCGTAAAATGATAGGGAATATTCACGCCATTGTTAATCATTTCGGCTTTCAAATCTTGATCGAGCAGCTTAAAATTAATACGCTCTTTCAAGGGTTTGTCACTTGCGGAGTAGAGGATAGAATAAACCACCTCATCCAACAATGCTTTCTGATAGACATATCGGTTCTTCACTATTTCCTGAAGCGACTTTGAAGCCTCGGAAATAGAATTCTTGTCGCTCTTCAATATCATCGCTTTAGGACGCTGTGCGGGACGGGTCTCGATGGTTTTCAGTTGAAAAGAGGAATAAATGGTACCGTCCTTCCCGGCCACGGCATAGGAGTGTGACTGCTGAATCGTGCCGTCATTGCCCAACGCTCCGGAGCGAGTCCCTACAGAGTCCTGCCTGAAAGCCTTACGTTCGGTTTCGTTTACATCCTTCTCCAAATATCGTAGGGTCTCATTCAGTTCCAAATTTCTCGAAGCTTGATAAAGGGCACGCATCACACTCTCGTCAAATTGCTCCTTCTTCATGCTTGCCATCTCCTGTATGTAATTAAGCTGGAGATAAAGAAGCGCCAAAAACGAAAGTCCCATAATAATGGCGATGGTCCAAATAGTTCGTTGCTTCATAAGGTATATTTTATTTAAACTTTTAGTTGTTGTGACAAAGATAGGAAAAACCTTAATACATTAACAATATTGTGTTAATATTCAAACTTGATTTTGCAATATTTAACCAAACAAGGAGTTTTTCGTTCAAAATATACAACTAATATTCCAATTATAGGCGTTTTATATGCTCAATATATAAAATAGCACTGTAAAAAGTCTGTCAACACAATAAAAATCATACCGCCAAGCATGGTTATTTTGTAAAGAAAACTATACGAAAAAAGCGCATGGAAAAATCATCCATTTAGAAATGAAAAGCCATTTTTAGCAAGTTAGAAAGCCGGAAAAACAATCCCGCTTTACCAATTGGCACCCTCTTAAAAAGCAATTACAGCCCTTTCGTCTACCCAAAGCACAACTTCTACCTCACAAAAGCAATGCTTTGAAATGTAGAAAATAAACAAAATAAGCGCTCAAAACAAATCCGAATCACAGACAAAATCAAATAAGTAACTAATACCAAAAGGATTACAAAGTTTTGTCAGATTCCATTATTTGCGGCCAAATCATTTTATTCCAAAAATAACGCAGAGATTTTCGACCTTTTGTAAAATAAATTCTCAACTTATTCCGGTGGTTATCTATCCTATTTACTCTACCACATAAAGATATGAAAAAGGCCGCATCGCAAATCTATTGCGGTGCGGCCCTTGTATGTTTTCAATCGCCTTTGCGATTAAGTAAATCGTTAGTCTTCGTCTTTCTGCTCAGCTTCGTGCTCAGCAATCAGCTTACCTTGAATGTCATTGGGCACAAGCTCGTAGCTGGCAAACTTGGTTGTGAACGAAGCCCGACCACCGGTCAGAGAGCTGAGGCTTATCGAATAGTTAGCCAATTCCTTGAGTGGAATCTTAGCTTGTAGCTTTTGATAACCGGCTTCACTATCCATTCCCATGATAAGGGCTCGACGGCCTTGTAAATCACTCATTACATCGCCCATGAAATCAGACGGCACATAAACCTCTAAATCATAGATAGGCTCAAGAATTTTTGGTCCGGCCAACTTAAACGCGTCGGCAAAAGCATGTCTTGCTGCTAACATGAAAGAAAGCTCGTTGCTATCAACGGGGTGCATCTTGCCATCAAATACAATGACACGAACGTCACGGGCGTAGCTGCCGGTCAACGGTCCATGTTCCATGCAGTCCATAATACCCTTCAAGATAGCCGGCATGAAGCGTGCGTCAATGGCACCACCAACAACCGAGTTGATGAATACGAGCTTGCCACCCCACTCCAAATCAACGACTTCTTTACCCTTGATATTCATCTTGAACTCCTGATCACCAAACTTATAGTTCACGGGATCAGGCATGCCTTCAGCGTAAGGCTCTACAATCAGGTGTACTTCGCCAAACTGACCGGCACCACCACTCTGTTTCTTATGGCGATATTCAGCCTTCGCGCTCTTGGTAATCGTTTCACGATAAGGAATTTTAGGCTCACCAAAGCTGACATGCAACTTCTCATTATTTTCCAATCGCCATTTCAATGTACGCAGATGGAACTCTCCTTGACCATGAACAATAGTCTGGCGCAATTCCTTTGACTGCTCAACTACCCATGTGGGATCTTCCTGACGCATCTTTAAGATGGCGGCCATCATCTTCTCTGTATCTTGCACATTGTCGGCCTTGATGGCTCTACTGTACTTAGAGTTAGGATATTTAATGAAATCAAAGCGCCACTCTACATCCTTACCGTTAAGCGTATTGCCCGTTTTCACGTCTTTCAACTTCACCGTACAACCAATGTCACCGGCCATCAACTGGTCCACAGCTACACGGTTGGCTCCCGCACAAGCATAAATCTGTCCCATGCGCTCACGGCTTCCCCTATCGGAATTGACAAGGTCGTCGCCCGGTTTCACACTACCGCTCATTACTTTGAAGTAGCTCACCTCACCAATATGGGGCTCCATACCGGTCTTAAAGAAATACAAACTTTCCGGACCGGTACAATCGGGAACGATTTCCTCACCACGTGTATTATGGAGTTTGGGCATTTCGCTCACGAAAGGCACAACATTACCAAGGAATTCCATCAGGCGTTGAACACCCATATCCTTGCCTGCGCAAACACAGAACACTGGGAAGATTGAACGAGTGACAAGTCCCTTGCGAATACCCTCACGTAACTCATCCTCTGTAAGCGTTTCTGACTCAAAGAATTTCTCCATCAATCCCTCGTCATTTTCCGCGGCAGCCTCAACCAAAGCCTTATGTAGTTCCATGGCTTTATCCATTTCCTCGGCGGGAATTTCCTCACGCTTAGGCTCTCCTCCGTCAGCCGACCATGAGAGTTTCTTCATAATCAGCACGTCAATAATGGAATTAAAACCGGCTCCGGTGCTCACGGGATATTGCACTTGAACGCACTTCGGTCCATAAATATCCTGCATGGTAGCGATAATGGAGTCAAAATCACATTTATCGGAATCAAGTTGATTAATTAAGAAAATAACCGGTTTTTGGAGTTTTTCTGTATATCTGAAATTGTTTTGTGTGCCCACTTCCGGACCATATTGGCCGTTAATAAGGATAACGGCTTGGTCGGTTACGTTCATGGAAGTAATGGCACCACCGATAAAGTCATCACTTCCGGGACAATCAATAATATTTAGCTTCTTGTTGTTCCACTCTACATGAAATACCGTGGGGAACACCGAGTAGCCATATTCAAGCTCAACCGGGAAATAGTCGCTTACTGTGTTTTTGCCTTCCACACTTCCCCGACGCTTGATAATGCCAGCTTCAAATAACATACTTTCGGCAAGAGTTGTCTTGCCGCTGCCCGCACTGCCAAGCAATGCAATGTTTTTAATCTCATTTGTTTGATAAACTCTCATATCAAAAGATTTAAAGTGTTAGTAATATTTGTTCATGGCCGCAACCGCTTTGCCTAATACGAGCTTCCAACAGTTGCTTTTTGTTGACGCCTAAGATACTATTTTTCACCACATAGCCCAAAGAATTAAGCTAAAAAGAGGGCAGTTTTAAAACATATTAGTAAATTTGTATGAATTTTGCAAAGCTCTCTTAACTTTACACATTATATAAATGGCCGGTCTTTATATTCATATTCCCTTTTGTGCCAGCAGATGTATATACTGCTCATTCTATAGCACCACCTCTCTCCAGCTCTCCAACCAATACGTCGATACTTTGTGCAAGGAGATTGATTTAAGGCGAAAAGAGGTTGATACTATCCAAACGATTTATCTTGGCGGAGGGACTCCCAGCCTTCTCTCACCGGCCCATCTACAACAACTTTTTCAAAAAATAAAGAGCTCGTTCAGTACAGCTTCTGATATGGAAGTAACCATCGAATGCAATCCTGACGACATAACGACCGAGTTTGCTGATTGCCTTGCCAACCTGCCTATCAACAGAGTGTCTATGGGTGTGCAGACTTTTAGCAACGAACGGCTGAAGTTCCTGCGTCGTCGACATACCAAAGAAGAAGTTTACAAGGCTGTAGAGAGATTGAGAAACGCAGGAATTACAAATATCAGCATTGACCTTATATTTGGTTTTCCTTCAGAACAACTCGCTGATTGGGAGGCAGATATAGACGAAGCATTAAAGCTAAACATACAACATATTTCAGCCTATAGCTTGTCGTATGAGGAAGGCACTCCTTTACATCGCATGCGCAAATCAGGAATCATTACGGACATCGACGAAGAATTAAGCCTTCAGATGTATGAACTACTCGTCAAAAAACTTTCTGAAAATGGCTTTGAGCACTATGAAATCAGTAATTTCGCCAAAACAGCAACAGCATTAGATGGTACTGCTATATCCTTTCGGTCAAAGCATAACTCAAGCTATTGGCATTCTATTCCCTATTTAGGAATAGGAGCAGCGGCCCATAGCTATGACGGAGAAACTCGAAAATGGAACATTGCAGACCTGAAAACTTATATGAACAGCATATCCAAAGGGATATTACCTCTTGAAATCGAGACTTTAGACGAACCCACAAGATACAATGATTGTATAACAACAGTTCTCCGTACAAAAGAAGGCATTAACCTTGAATGGTTCAAGAAAAACTTTAATTACGAATTATATGATTATCTGTTACGTGAGAGTGCTCCTTATATTAAGGCAAACCAATTGACCATACATAACAATCACCTCGCATTAACGGCAGAAGGCATTTTCATAAGCGACATGATAATGAGTGATCTCATATATGTATGAAGCCATAAGTATAGCGCTATTGGCCCATATTTAATAAAAAAATATTGTATTTTTGCAGCCTCTAAATTATATTGTTTTTATCAAGAGTAAAATGCAGAATCAATTTTCACGCACGCAACTATTATTTGGAAAGCCTGCTCTCGACACGCTAAAGGGAGCCCGAGTAGCTATTTTTGGAATCGGAGGTGTTGGTGGACATGTTGTAGAAGTACTGGCCCGCAGTGGCGTCGGCGAGTTAGCAATAATCGATAATGACCGTGTTTGTATAACCAATATCAATCGACAAATTATCGCCTTACAGTCTACTATCGGGAGATATAAGGTAGATGTTGCAGAAGAACGCATACATGATATTAACAAAGAATGTATTGTACACAAATATCAGATGTTCTATTTACCACAAAATGCGGATGAAATAGATCTATCTAAATATGATTATGTAGTAGATTGTATAGATACTATCACCGCGAAAATAGAACTCATCAAGCGCTGCCACAGCCTTCATATCCCCATCATATCAAGTATGGGCGCCGCCAACAAACTCGACCCAACAGCTTTCGAGATTGCCGACATCAATAAAACGCAAATGGACCCCTTGGCTAAAATCATTCGCAAGAAACTCCGCAAATTAAATATACCAAAGCTAAAAGTCGTATATAGCAAGGAAGAACCTTTACGTCCAATAGAAGAAACTACCATCCCCACTCCTAATGATGGCGCTTATGCTGATAACGATATGGAAAAACAAGCGGAACGCCGAACTGTCCCGGCAAGCAACGCCTTTGTTCCTGCCGCCGCAGGGATCATCCTCGGAGGCGAAGTTGTTAAGGACTTGATTGCCGCAGCCCACACAATGAGAATTACATCGGAAGACAGAGAGGCAAACAAATACGCACAAGCGGCTGCAGAAAAAGCACAAATTCATGCTAATAATCAAATTACTACGGAAACAAAGGCCACAAAAGAATAGCCATACAAGGCTTTTTATCTGCTGTATTTTAAAAGAATGATATGTTCAGACCATAACACTAAACAGAATATTCTCAAACAAGAATACAATAGTCAACACAATATTGCACAAAAAACGATAGAAAAATTTGGCCAATATAAAAAAAAAGTATATCTTTGCACTCGCAATTTAGGAATGACCTCAATTAGGAATAATCGGGGTGTAGCGCAGCCCGGTAGCGCTCCTGGTTTGGGACCAGGCGGCCGCAGGTTCGAATCCTGTCGCCCCGACTAACGGGAACATAAATATTTGGTGTCTTAACCGAGCGGTTAGGTAACGGTCTGCAAAACCGTGTAGAGCGGTTCGACTCCGCTAGACACCTCATAAAAAAGGAACCAATATTTGGTTCCTTTTTCTTTTGTATTTATGGATGTGCAAATTGAATACACACCGGATGCGGTAAGACTATCGGTTTATGGGTATTCGTAAGCATGCCGGTTTTACGATTAATTCTATATACTTCTATTACATTACTATCCCGACAAGCCACCAACAAATACTTTCCATTAGGCGTTATATTGAAATTACGTGGATGGATACCGGTCAACTGATACCCTATTCTTTCTAATTTACCATCGCTAAGTACCTTAAATATAGAAATACCATCCCCTTTCAAACGACTGCTTGCATAAAGACAACGACCATTAGGGGCGATATGAATGTCTGCCCCACCCCTTGCATGTAACGTATTTGATGGCAAAGACTGCATAAACTCCAAACGACCTGCATTATATTTAAATACAGATACCGCATCAGACAGCTCACTCATGACATATACGTGCTGCCCATCAGGCGATTGGATAATATGTCGTGGACCTGAATCCTTTTGCATTTTAGCGGCTACTCCGATGTATTGTAAGCGGCCATCTTCATGATTCAGGCGATAAGCTAATATCTGATCCGCACTAAAATCAGAAGCCAAGACAACACCATCGTTCATTAATTTTACGCAATGAACGTGAGGAGCAGCCTGCCGAACATTGTCCGGACCACCTATATGCCCATCAAATAATTGCATCCGTGGGGCAAGTGTACCATCCTCCTTTACAGCAAACACACTCAACGAACCTCCACTGTAATTAGCCGTGAATACAGAGTTATGGCCAAGATCGACATAACACGGGTCAGCTCCTCCCGTCAATTGATTATTCATTAAAGTCATATTCCCTGAACGCTCATTAAACTCTATGGAATTTAAAGAGGCCGACTCATTACTCAGCTCACTGACAGCATAAATAAATTTTCTATCCTTGCTGATGGTAAGATATGAAGGATTGACAATTGACAAAGAATCTAACAAATGGCATTTACCGGTCTTTTGGTTGAAGCGAAAGGAATAGATACCATGACTTTCTGTGTCAGTGTAAGTGCCAACAACCATTGACAACTCATTTATTTTACCTTGTGCAAAAGAATAACCACAAGCACCGGCAAGCAAAGCCAAAACAACAAGACGTTTGAACATAGCTATCCCCGCATATTTTTATCAACAAAAGAGAACGGCAACATATCTTTTACGGAATTAATAATATAAGTTCCATTCGTTCCATAAAGATAAATCTTCAGGTCATTGCCATACCGATCCTCCATTTCCATCATCACTTGGCGACATGCTCCACAAGGAGTGATGGGATTCTTCAGGAATCCTTCGTGATTCCGGGCGGCTATGGCAATCTCTACGATAGCCTGATCAGGGCATTGAGACTGGGCCGCAAATATAGCCGAACGCTCCGCACACAATCCTGATGGGAATGCCGCGTTTTCCTGATTTGCCCCAACCACAATTCTACCATCAGCCAACCGCAAAGCTGCTCCCACATAAAAATGGCTGTACTTCGCATACGAATTATTGGTCGCATCCAAGGCGACGTTAATCAATTCTTGCTCTGCCGGCTGCAGTTCCTCCAATTGAGTACACTGATAGTTTATTTCCAATTTTAGATTTTCCATATATAAAGCTATTAGTTTAAAGAGTAATCAGAATTTATCCTCACCGGATTCTTCTATAGTAACGCTATAAGTAATACTACACACGATTGCTTAGATAACGCTAATTATCGGTTTTTATTTTTCACATACCATGTATGTGTATAGAAATGATAGCAAATCAACGAGACAACAGAAAGCAAAATAGCAGCCTTCAATAGCACAGTCGGGTGAAATTCTAACAAGAAATAACCAAACGACAAACCTCCAAACAATCCCGATTCCCAGCTTAAGAAGAAAGAGCTTTGACTCGTCCCACGCTGACAGTGATTGCTCAATTTTATGAAAAACAGTTGGAATCGAGCGCCAATAATCCCCACTCCCAGTCCTATAAGCACGGGTACAATCATCCTTACAGACGTATCTTGCCCCTTGAGAAGCAAAAGTAATAAAGCTATAATGATAACAAAATGCCCTGTAATGATCTCACTTTTCAAATCAGCGTTCGCAAAAACCAAACGCTCTGATACGATAGCGAGAAGTAACCCCACAAAGACCATACCATAAAAAGCCAAATTAAAATTGCCGGCCAGCAACATACCTACCACCAACAAGATTGCTATTTGATTGAAAAAGAGAGCAAATCCCTGCGGCAAAAGGAATCTATCCAAGCTAATTTTAGGCACTTGATCGTCAGGAGCCTTAAAAGGAAAACTGACTAAAGACACTAAGAACAAGGCCCCTACCACCAAAGCGATAGCGGCAAGTTCACTAACATGAACCCCGCCAAGCATTCCCGCCACCACACACATCACCGGTCCCAAAGAAAGTGCCATGCGAGAAAACCATCCCGCGGCATAATTGGCTTCAGTTCTTTTAAACGATTCGCACACGTCAATAATCAATGTTGACATCAGAACCATCTGCGCAAGCCCATAGAAGACGCCCAATGACAGACTCGCACCTAAGCGGAGCGCAAAATACAAGTCAACCGGCAATCGCTTACTTGTTTCTGACAACAGCCATATAGCACCTAACGAAAGGATTACCCCCAACAGACTATTAATACAAACCCTATTCCGGCGGTAAGTCTGAACCAAGTAAGAACATCTTGCACCCAAGCCGTATAGTCCTATGGCATATACCCCAAAGACACACGCAACTTGCCCCAAAGATAGTCCCAAGGCCGAAAATAAAGAAGGAACCATAACTATCTGCATGTAAACAGCAGACGTTAACAAAAGGTTAGCTAAGGCTAACATCCAAAAAGCTTTATGCCAAAGCTTCGCATGAACAGGGGTATTCTGAGTATCCAAAAGCTAATCTATCTATTTGTCTACAAAAACAAGTTTCAACAAATCGTCCGGTTCAAGTCCCTCAAAATGTGGGATGACTATGTCCGACATAGGAGCTATGACATCCACGGGATTTGTTGTGGCCAATCCCACGACCGTCATTCCCGCGGCTCTAACAGATTTCAACCCGTTAATACTATCCTCAAAGCCCACACATTCTTGTGGTGAGCAACCGAAGAACTCGGCTCCTAATAAATAACATTGGGGATGAGGCTTGCTTTCTGTAAAATCTTCACTTGTGAAAATCCGGTCAAAATAACCTTTAAATTCGGGATGGTGCGCATAAACTTGTTCCATTTTCATGGCATTGCTGCTGGTCACCACTGCTGTCTTCAAGCCCTGCTCACGAAGTTTGGTCACAAAAGGTACAACTCCTTTGATATAGTCATAACTCATAGACTGCTCAAAGTCATTAATCGCTTCCACGATAGAAGCTTGTACTTCCGTTGCTCCGGGAAAATAAGAATCAAATATCTGCGTCAGGGTTTGTCCTTTAATCTTACTTCCCAAGCCCTCTATCTCTGGCAGATACTTTGCTCCTAATTGCTTCCAAAGGGCAGAATATTGCGTTTCCGTATCGAAAATGACACCATCTAAGTCAAAAAGAAACACTTTTTTCATGAAGATTCCAAATTTTGTGCAAAAATACAAAAAGTTTATATATATAAGGAGAAAGAAGAAACAAAATGATGTAATTTTGCAAAAGATTCAAGATGAATACATTGATAATGAAAAGTAGGATGGCGCTTATTACCGTATTCTTTGCTATTTGGGCAGGAATTTTAACGGGATGTCATAGGCAAACCACCACATCAGATATTCAATTTGACAGTTTGATGATAGATACTGTATATAAATTGACCGACAGCAAGAGCAGTCCCACCTTGACATTGCAGCTTCATTTAACCTATGCCAAGGGTAAAGGCAGCCAAATTATCAATCGGCAATTGGCCCGTGAACTCTTCAGCCAAGGCTATTCCGACAAGCATGCCCCAAGTAGTGAATAAGTTTGCCACCCAAATTCTCCACACATACCGGCAGGATTATGCTGCCATGCACCGAGAGGACGTTGAAAATGATTCGGCGTATAACCTAAGGTATACCCTTCATTCAGCAACCGTTTTCTCAGAAAAGGCCGTCACCTACTGCCTATACCGCCAAATACGACAAGGCGGTTACCAAACTCGGCAAGTAACTACACTCTGCTTTGACCCAAAAACAAAACGACTCTTATCGCTCAACGACCTCATTCCCGCTCCCTACACGAAGGACGCCAGAGCTGAAATCGTGGAAAAATTATGCAGGAAATTCAATGTGGATAACGAGCAACAATTGGCAGATTTGTCAATAACATTCAACGAATCATCCGACTATCCCTCAAATTTCATCCTACACGATGACGGTATCACTGTTATTTTCAATCAAGATGAAATCGCGCCACATAGCTTTGGGGAGATACGCATTAAGATAAAAAGATACTGACAATGGAACTCATCAACAAATATTTTAAGGATTTAACCGAGACACAGCGCAACCAGTTTGCCGCCTTAGCCCCACTCTACAAAGAGTGGAACGAGAAGATTAATGTCATTTCACGCAAGGATATAGCCAACATTTATGAGCATCATGTGCTCCACTCCTTAGCGATTGCCAAAGAATTCCATTTCAAAGCAGGAAGCCAAATCCTCGATTTTGGCTGTGGTGGTGGTTTTCCCGGTATCCCGCTTGCCATCCTTTTCCCCGAATGCCACTTTAAAATGATTGACGGAACGGGCAAGAAGGTCATGGTGGCCCGTGAGATAGCGCAAGCCATCGGGCTTAAAAACGCGGAGCCGGTTCACCTACGCGGCGAAGAAGAAAAAGGCAAATACGACTTTATTGTCAGCCGAGCTGTCATGCCACTTCCCGACTTAATGAAAATCGTAAGGAAGAACCTAAGCCCCAAAATGAACAACGCGAGGCCCAATGGTGTCATCTGTCTGAAAGGCGGACAATTGGATGAAGAGCTTAAACCCATGGGCAAGAAGGTAGAAGTTGTCCCCATCAGCAACTATTTTGAGGAAGAGTGGTTCGCTGAAAAATTCATTGTTTACTCCTATTAATATGCTGACCATTAAGACATTTGCATGCAATATGTTGCAGGAAAACTGCTACATTGCGAGTGATGAGACAGGAGAAGCCGTCATCATAGACTGCGGTGCCTTCTATCCGGAGGAACGGCAAGCTATCGTTGACTACATCACCACCAACAATCTCACCCCAAAACATCTGCTGGCTACGCATGGCCATTTGGATCATAACTTCGGAAACAACACCATCTGTGATGTTTTCCACCTGCAACCAGAGGTATCGCATAGGGATAAAAAGCTGATAGATACGCTCAAACATCAAGGCCGCCATTTCTACAACATGGAGCTTGACTATGATTTTCCGCCCGTAGGCCATTACTTTGAGGACAACGAAATCATCACATTTGGTAATCATGAAATCAACGTAATCGAAACTCCGGGCCACTCCAAAGGCAGCGTTGTCTTCTATATTCCCACAGAAAACGTACTCTTCAGCGGTGATACGCTCTTCTATCGCAGTATCGGCCGAACTGATTTTGCGGAGGGAAGCATGTTTATGATCATCAATAGTCTGCATCGATTGGCCCAGTTGCCCGACAATACAAGGGTACTTCCCGGGCATGGAATGGAAACCACTATCGGCGATGAATTGGCCCACAATCCCTACATGGGCCGCTAATCAATCCTCACAACCAACAAACCAAGCATTGAATAAACCCGAAAAAATTATATTAGGTATTGACCCCGGCACCAACGTTATGGGATACGGCGTGCTGAAAGTGTCAGGCAATACGGCCCAAATGGTTGTCATGGGAATCATCGACTTGCGAAAAATGAGCGATCCCTATCTGCGATTAGGCAAGATATTCGAGCGTGTGACAAGCATTATAGACGAATACCTGCCCGACGAAATGGCCATCGAAGCCCCTTTTTTCGGCAAAAACGTTCAATCCATGCTGAAATTAGGACGTGCGCAAGGGGTAGCCATAGCTGCCGCCATACGCCACGATGTACCCATACATGAGTATGCGCCACTGAAAATAAAGATGGCCATTACCGGACAAGGACAGGCCACCAAAGAGCAAGTTGCCGGCATGCTGCAACGCTTGTTGAAGCTCGACGCACGGGACATGCCCAAGTTCATGGACGCCACCGACGCCCTCGGAGCTGCTTATTGTCACTTCATGCAGATGAAAAATCCTCAGATTGAAGGCAAACAATACCGCAGTTGGAAAGACTTCGTCAGCAAGAATCCCGGTCGTTCCGGGCTATAAAGCAAGACTACAGACTGTCGGTGAGCACCCCGTTCAGCCGCAACAGTTTTTACATTAATAAGAGTTATAAAATATTAGTAATCAAGTATATAAAGAAATTATTAAACATTTAACGCAGCGTTGTGACGCAATGAGTTTCCAATAGCTTAGCTTTCACCTCCTCAAAGCAGCCTTTTCAGCGCCTCAAAACAGTCCTTTCAGGCGTCAAAAAAGGCTCTTTTGAAAAGTAAGAAAACTACTATTCGGAAATCATTTCCCAGCACCTCCGCCTCGCCCTTGGCATTATCGTGGTACAAGCATGCCCAAACGACTTTCTAAAAGAAGATTTATCTTCACGATAGAGTCCAATACCCGCATGTTTTCCCACCCTATTAAATACATAGAAATATTAATTAAACAACAAACAAATATGAAACAAACAATGATCGCGATTGCGCTTCTGTGCCTCTCTTTTGTGGAAGCAAAGGCGCAAGACGTCTATAAAGAAATCTTACAGACGTCAACCAAAGTTGCCACCGACAGGGCAAACGACATGGAAACCCGCAAGATTGCCACTTTCAAAGTGGATGCACTCAAGTATTTGCTCATGAAAACCAATGAGCTCATGCCCGACAGCAATATGCACATGGTGGATGTACAAGCCTACGCTATGTACAGATTCGTAAATGAATATGTAGAATCTTTGTCTAAAGCAAATAAGAAAAAGGACAAAGAACTCATCATGACGATTTACAAGGAAGCTACCATCCACAATCCACGGTTCAACGATATGGATAAGGAACTCATCCTTGCTTATTACAATAATGATAACTTCCTGACCCAATTCTCATTGGATTGTGACTGGGAAAAGGCCTTGAAAGAAGTTGAAAACGTAAAAGAGGCGGCTAAACAACTATAAATTCATTAAATAAAGAAAATCGGTTTCTGTTGTGAGAATGTCACCGCGGAAACCGATTTTCTTTATAATAAAACGACTATTTACATTACTCCGTCCTCACGGAGCTTCTCTTGCCATCGCCAAGCGCTCAACAGCACGTCCTCAAGCTGTGTGTCAGCTTTCCATCCCAACACCTCATTGGCCTTGGTACAATCGCCCCAAATCTTTTCAATATCGCCCTCACGACGGGGACCAAACTTCCAATTTACTTTCACACCGGTAGCCTTTTCAAAGGTATCAATAATCTCCTTGGTAGAATTTCCCTTACCGGTTCCGATGTTAAAGTATTCCAAACTGTCGGTTTCTTTATCCAACACACGGGTCATCGCAGCCACATGGGCCTTGGCCAAGTCCACTACGTAGATGTAATCACGGATGCACGTGCCGTCAGGAGTATTATAGTCATTGCCAAAGATCGTCAGTTCCTTACGCACTCCCATGGCTGTTTGAGTAACGAACGGTATCAAGTTATTGGGCACTCCGTTAGGCAATTCGCCTATCAATGCCGAGGGGTGAGCCCCGATGGGGTTAAAATAGCGAAGCACGATACTCTTGATAGGCGCATGGCTGTGGATATAGTCATAGATAATTTGCTCATTAATCTCCTTTGTATTGCCATAGGGCGACACGGCTTTTTGATGGGGCGCTGTCTCTGTCACGGGCAAATTCTCAGGCTTCGGCTGGCCATATACGGTGCAACTCGATGAGAAAATAATGCCCTTCACGTCATATTTGGGCATTAGCTCCAACAGATTCACTAACGACACGACATTGTTTCGATAATACAAAAGTGGTTTCTCCACGCTCTCTCCTACTGCCTTTGATGCGGCAAAGTGGATAATTCCCTCTATTTTGGGATATTTCTTAAATACTGATTCCGTAGCCTCATAATCCTTTAAATCGACTTTTTCAAAGGCAGGACGGACACCTGTAATTTTCTCAATGCCATCAAGCACTTCTATCTTTGAGTTACTCAAATCGTCAACAATTACAACCTCGTATCCCGACTCAATAAGTTCTACCGTAGTGTGGCTGCCTATAAAGCCCGTGCCACCGGTCACCAAAATGGTTTGTTTCATAATGCGATTGATATAATAAGTATAATTTCAATTCTGTAAATAAAGAAAAATATGAAGCCAAAATATAAAAAATTCACAATGGCTTCAATTATTTTGCTAAATTAAGCTATATTTGCCACATGGCAAGAATTATTCTACTGATATTTACATTTTTTAATCTTATGAGCGCGTTTGCCCAGCAAACGGTTGTTTATCACCCACAAATAGCCACGGTTACGGTGATGCGTGAAAACGATTGGCGCTCATTGCCGGTAATCCCGCTGCAAGGTGATCAAAGAATTTGCGTGGACTTTGATTGTTTCGACACCAACTTTCATCGCTTCTTATACAAGATAGAACACTGCGAAGCTGATTGGACGGTCTCGGAAGGACTGTTCACTACGGATATTGCCAATGGTTTCTTGGAAGATTTGGAGATACCCCACATCGAACCATCCGTAAATACCACGATTCCATATACGCACTATGCTTTCGCCATACCTAACGAACGGGTAAGCCTGAAATTGAGCGGTAACTACAAAATCACGGTTTACGACGCGGACGAGGATAATCAGCCGGTATTCACTTGTTGCTTTATGGTTGTCGACAAAAAGGTGGGTGCCTCGCTGAAAGTCAACACAAACACAGATATAGATATTAACAACGCGCATCAACAAATTGATTTTCGGGTAACCCATAGCGGTATGGTTGTCACCTCACCGCAAACCCAGTTCAAAACAGTAGTCCTGCAAAACCATCGTTGGGACAATGCGGTGTTCAACCCACAGCCACAAACTGTCAACCAGCAAGGCTTGACATGGCAGCACAACCGACAGCTGATTTTTGACGGAGGCAACGAATATCGCAAGTTTGAAATATTAGACACAGACCACCCCACGATGGGTATTAAGGATATAGTTTGGGACGGAAATATGACACATGCCTACTTATGGCCCGATGAACCTCGGCCCAACTACGTCTTGGCACCCAGTGCCAACGGTCCGTTTGTCATCCGTAACAGCGACAATACAGAAATTCACACAACAACGGATTACGTGGACGTGCACTTCATGCTCAAAATTCCGCGGCAGCAAGCACCAATCTATATCAACGGGAACTTTACAAATGGGCGCTTCGAGCCTCCCTTCCGAATGGAATACTCAACAGAGGAAAATCAGTACCAAGCCACTATCAGGCTCAAACAAGGCTACTATTCATACCAATATGTAGAGGAAGCAGGCAATGGCAAGCTCAAACCATTGCACACGGAAGGTAATTTTTACCAAACAGAGAACCATTATCAGCTACTCGTTTATTACCGTAAGCCTAACGGGCGAACCGATGAGCTGGTAGGATTGGTAGAATAATGGCAGGAGTAAAGTTCAGGTGTTATATATATAATAAGGTACAAGAGATAACAGAAAGACTAAAAACAATGCAAATAAGTGACAATTACATCTATTTTAAATATTTATAATAGCATTTTGTTTAAAATCTAAATATATTTCTTTAACTTTGCAACGAGAGATGAAGAAAAGCGATAAAGTTGTGTGCGAAAACAGCTTTATTCGTTACAAAGTAAAACTATTAAAACATAAAGCTTATGAAAGCAGTGGACATTGTTGAGAATTTAAAACAAAGATTTCCGAATGAACCCGAGTACATACAGGCTGTGAGCCAAGTATTAGGCACGATTGAAGAAGAGTATAACAAGCACCCCGAATTTGAGAAAGCCAACCTCATAGAGCGGCTTTGCATTCCCGATCGGTTGGTAGAATTTCGTGTTTCGTGGGTAGATGACAAAGGAAACGTCCAGACAAATATGGGCTATCGCGTTCAGCACAATAACGTCATAGGTCCTTATAAAGGTGGCCTCCGCTTTCATAAGTCAGTAAACTTGTCTATCCTGAAGTTCCTCGCGTTCGAGCAAACTTTCAAAAATTCACTGACAACACTGCCTATGGGCGGTGCCAAAGGAGGCTCTGACTTTTCACCACGTGGCAAAAGCAATGCGGAAGTCATGCGTTTCTGTCAGGCTTTCATGACCGAACTCTACCGCCATATCGGTCCGGACGAGGATGTTCCGGCCGGCGACATTGGAGTTGGTGGCCGTGAAGTGGGCTATATGTTTGGCATGTATAAAAAACTGACACATCAGTTCCAAGGCATATTAACCGGCAAAGGACAAGAATTTGGAGGCTCAAGAATACGGCCTGAAGCTACCGGATACGGCAATGTTTATTTCTTACAGAACATGTTGAAGACACAAAACATGAGTCTTGAAGGAAAGACCGTGCTCGTTTCGGGAGCCGGTAACGTAGCGCAATATACCATCGAGAAATTGCTCCAATTGGGCGCCAAACCGGTCACTTGCTCCGATTCCGATGGATATATCTATGACCCCGATGGCATTGACGAGGAGAAATTGTCCTATATCATGGAGCTCAAGAACATAGAACGGGGCCGTATCAGAGAATATGCTGAGAAGTATGGCGTGAAGTATGTGGAAGGGGCGAAGCCTTGGTTTGAGAAAGCTGACATCGCCACCCCATGCGCCACCCAGAATGAAATAGACGAAGAAGCCGCAAAGGCGCTTGTTGCCAACGGCGTAATAGCCGTAACCGAAGGCGCTAACATGCCTACCGTACCGGCAGCAATCAAGGTTTTCCAAGACGCGAAAATCCTATATTGCCCGGGCAAAGCCTCCAATGCGGGTGGCGTAGCTGTGTCGGGTCTTGAGATGACTCAGAACTCGGAGCGTCTCCGTTGGAGCCGGGAGGAAGTGGACGCCAAGCTCCATGAGATTATGGACGACATCCACAAAAGTTGCGTAAAGTATGGAACACAGCCCGACGGCTACATCAATTACGTAAAGGGAGCTAATGTTGCAGGATTCTTAAAAGTAGCCAAAGCTATGATGGCACAAGGTATCGTGTAATCAGTATCGGGTATTTCCAACGATAAAAGCCATATCCTAACTCTTTTAATCAGAGTGGATATGGCTTTATTTTATGCTGTATAAAAGTCAACCGGCAACTTAGCCGATTGACTTATTACGAACAATCATTTATTGAATTGCCCTTCGGTTCAATATTAGCAAACTTTCTCGAGCTTCTTCATCACAGAGAAGATGAATACGAACGAAGCAAGACAAAGAGCTACCAATACGCCCCAAACCACTGTCAAGGGGACGTTCTTCCAAAGATAGGCAGGAATCTGAACCAAGAAATTACCAATGGCGGTAGCACCAAACCAGCAACCCATCATAAGTCCCTGATACTTTTGAGGAGCAACCTTAGACACAAATGAGATTCCCATTGGTGAGAGCAAAAGTTCTGCAAAGGTAAGAACCAAATAAGTAGAAACCAACCAATTGGGAGATACACGCTGCTCGTCAGAAAGCGTATAGCTCAACCCTACGGAGGCCATAATCATGATAACATAACCCGCACCAGCAACAAGCATTCCATAACCAATTTTCCGGGGAGCAGTAGGTTCTTTGCCCCTTGAAGCCAGCCAGCCAAAAATAGCCATGCTGACAGGTGTAAGACCTACTACGAAGCAAGGATTGAACTGCTGGAAAATAGGAGCAGAAATAGCTGTGTCAACATCCAAAATGCTGTTATACTTGTAGCCAAGAAAGCATCCGGCCACAGCTATGATTACGAAAGCTATCGTCTTCCCCTTGGACGTTTTGCTCTGGAAAAGGGCGAACAATGCGTAGATAATCAAAATGACAGCCAACAAGTTGGTCACATCAAAGAGCATACCTTCAGCGCCATGCACGCTTGTAACGACAAAGTCACGGGCGAAATAGGTCAAGGTGAGGCCGTTCTGATGGAATGCCATCCAGAAGAAAATAACCACGGCAAAGACAAGGAACAAAGCCACCAAGCGTGACTTAGTGTCTGCTTTCTCTTCAGGTGTTTCCTCTTTCACAACCTTCGCTGCTGCCTCAGCAGACTTGTCACTCTTCTTAGCAGAGTTATCTACGTTGGCAAATGTCCAGCGGAAACCATAATAGATACAGATTGATACAATCAGAGATATACAAGCTACACCGAAAGCATAATGATAGGCAGTTTGCTCGGAAGCTCCCAAAGAAGTCTTAGCCCAGTCCATTATTTTCAAAGCGGCCGTAGGAGCGAACAAAGCACCTATGTTGATAGCCATATAGAAAATAGAGAAGCCTGCATCACGCTGCGACGCATACTTAGGATCGTCGTAAAGATTGCCCACCATTACTTGCAAATTGCCTTTAAACAAGCTCGTTCCAATACAAATCATCAGCAAGGCTCCCACCATGATAGATATGGCCGCAACACCCGAACCTGCGGGAATGGCCAAAAGGAAGTAGCCCAAGAACATGATTAGAATACCAAAGGTGACACATTTGCCAAAGCCTATTTTATCGGCAACCGCACCACCCGCAATGGGAAGGAAATAAACAAGCATGAGGAATGTGGAATACACTGTTCCGGCAAGACCTTCTCCCCAGCCGAAATTAGCCTGTAAAAACAAAACGAAAATGGCCAACATTGTGTAGTAGCCAAAGCGCTCACCGGTATTGGCAAGGGCCAAAGCATAAAGGCCTTTAGGTTGATTTTCAAACATAAGTTTTTGTAATTAATTAATATTAGGTATAATTTTCTGTCTGATTTATTAGGGTAACGGCCACTAAGAATTATTCTTTCTTCTTGGTCCGGGATATGTCAAAGAGATATGCCGCTTTGATAACAATATTGCCTAAATTGGACTTTGCAAAATAATCACGCTTGGAATTGCCGTAAATATTGCCTAAACCATAATAATAACGTCCTTCCAACAACATGTGTCCTAACTTGGGATGAGCATATTCTATTCCGGCTCCCAACGCTATTCCATAATCAAATTTATTCTCAAGCGCCATTGTTTCTTGAGCGATAATCTGATTACTACGGGCATTGAGATTACGTTTATCAAAGTCATAGTTCTTTTCCGTGGACTCACTGATGAAGAAACCAAACTGCGGTCCTAAGTTCACGAAGAACTGCAAGCCCTTAGCCTCCTTTCCCCAAGCCAAATGTGCAAAAATGGGTACTTGTATGTAATTCAATGTACGGCTATATTTCTCAGCTTGTCCGGTTGTTTCATTGATAACAGCTTTCCTCTCATGATCGATAATATCTTCTTCCCAACCTACTTGTGCATAGTTAACTTCACCGAGAATAGAGCAGATTGTTGAGAAATATTTCTCAGAAGTATATTTGATGGTGATACCTCCGGTAATGCCATTGTGCATTTTTAAATTCACCTTTGGGGTGAAACCAACGTCACTCAAGACCATACCACCGTTGACACCAACCTGAAAATCACTACGGTGAGAACCTACTTGAGCCTGCGCCGAAAGGGCTATAACGCCCAACAACATTGTTAAAAGTCTTTTCATAGAATGGATTTGTCTCATCACAAGTTAATATTTCATTAATTCTAACTTGTTGTCATAGCGGTAATGCACGAGCAAAAAGCTGTTATTCTGATAACCTCCCGCACCCACTTTCACAAAATGCAACGGTGTTTGCAATGCACGATAAGCACTTTGATTTTTCATTCCGACAAAGTTCTTGCCGTACGTATGCAGGCCCTGAATAAAATAACGAGCCTGATCATATCCGGTCAAGGCAAAACAAGGAAGCGCCATTTGCATTTCCGAAGCAAACCAACGGCTATAATAACGCTCAAGTTGTTGCGTGCTACTTTCCAAAGGATTATAATAGAAAGTGGAGGGTATATAGGTGTCAAACTTATGGAAATGTTCTATATTATATTTGGTATACATCAACCACTCCGTATAACCATAAAGCGAAATCAGCAGCCCTTTACGCATGGCTAAAAGCCCATCAAGTTTATTTAAGGCTACGGTCAGCTCCGGAGACCTTCCCGTATTGAGGATAACAACATTGCGTTTGTTCACGTCAAATGCTTTTGCAAAACTTTCCTCACTCGACTTCAAGTTAGTAATACTATAGGTTATGCCCATTTTTTCAAGCTGCTTGCGCAAACCGAAAGTAAATGGAGCTTTGGTACTGGTTGTATCGTTACAATCTATAAAAACCGGATGGGTATCCTTAAATTGCGATAAGAATATATCGATACTACGCTGATTCAATTGTGATGGCGACTGATAAACTTGGAAAATTCCCTGATAATTTTCCACATCATTCCCAGAAATAGAAAATGGTATCACCATTTTAATATGATTGCTCTTGCAAAACTGTGCAAGACTTTTCACTTGTTTTGTATAAAGAGGGCCAAAAATAATATCACAGTTTTTGGCTTTTGTATCTTTCAATATTGAATTTATATCTGTATCTATCGCGACATTCCAAGCACTGATATCCGTAGATATGCCCTTAGCTTTCATGTCTTCGCACGCCATCAGTACACCACGATAGTATTCTATCATACGACGTCCGTCTCCATCTACATCATGCAGTGGCAACATTACCCCTATCTTTATCCCTTTTCCGGCCTTATTCGCCTCTACCGGAGCAACCGTAGGCTTGAAAGTTTCTGCTCCTTGGCCAATATTTGCAGACGAGTTAACTGCTGATTTAGTGCCAACCTCGGCCCCATTTACCTGCGGAATCAGCACATAATCGCCATGCCGGAGCTCAAAGCCCTCTTGTTTCATTTCGGGATTAGCGTCTAACAACTGCTGAATTGTTAAACCAAATTTCTTAGAAATACCATAAACCGTGTCTTTTCTTTTCACTTTGTATTTCTCACGCACAACAAGTGACTGCGCCAACAAAGCACTGCTAAGAACAAATACAATGAGGAAAAAAGAAAATCTCTTTATCTGTAACATCATTATTCTCAATTTATTTACATTGCAAAATTAGTAAAATAATCGAATAATACTCAATAAAGGCATGGTTTTTCGATAGGTTTGGCAGCAATTAACACCATATAAGCATAGAAATATCATCCCATATTCAAGCCCTATTCCGTTAAACTTTCCATATTCATGCACTTTTTCAGGACGTTTTTTGTAACTTTGCTTCCTTAAAATTAAGCGACAATCGTAATGAAAAGAGCTATCATTTTTGCGATTCTATCAGTGCAATTAAGCCTTGGCTTAGCTCAATCCATGCCAAGTGTCTCCCCTACTGTAGACATAATTCCACCTGATAAAGATAAACTTACAAGCATTACGCTCTACTCCGGATCCGCTCCAATAAGTTGTTCATTCAAGGCTAACCCTATAGGAGCTGAGGGGTGGAACGCATATTATGAGTGGCATTTCCGATTAGACAATGCGCAAAGTGAACCATATTTAAGAAGATATGAGGAAGAAACACCATTACTTATCACCCAATCGGGAATCCACTATGCGCAACTTTACGCAAAATTTGTTCACGGAAAAGACACCATAATTTTCGATGAGCATGACATTCCCCCCATTAAAATAACCGTTTCAGAAAGTAAACTGGAAATGCCTAACGCTTTCTCACCCAATAATGACGGCATAAATGATATTTACAAACCAAAGAATGGATACCAAAGTATTGTTGAGTTTCATGCAACGATATTCAATCGATGGGGACAAAAGCTATTTGAATGGGGCGATCCATCGCAAGGATGGGACGGAACAAGCCATCGAAAGCCCATGAAACCGGGCGTTTACTTTTGCCTTGTAAAAGCAAAAGGAGCTGATGGAAGAGTTTTCAACATTAAAACTGATGTAAACTTACTTAGAGGATACGAAGATCAAACAAGCAATGAATAAGATAGAAGTATTGGGCGCAAGAGTCCACAACCTAAAAAATATTGACGTACAAATCCCAAGAGGGTCATTAACAGTTATCACCGGACTGTCCGGTTCCGGCAAGTCTTCTTTAGCTTTCGACACGATTTTCGCTGAAGGACAGCGTAGATACATTGAGACTTTCTCTGCTTATGCCCGCAATTTCTTAGGAAACATGGAACGGCCTGATGTTGATAAAATCTCAGGTTTAAGCCCCGTTATCAGCATTGAACAAAAAACAACCAACAAGAATCCACGTTCCACTGTTGGAACCACTACCGAAATATACGATTACTTACGCTTGCTATATGCCCGAGCCGGCACAGCATATAGCTATATTACGGGCGAGAAAATGGTGAAATATACCGAGGAAAAAGTAATCAAAATGATTTTTGAAGCCTATGCCGGAAAGTCTATTTACATCTTAGCGCCTTTGGTTCGCAATCGCAAAGGCCACTATCGTGAACTTTTTGAGAGCATGCGCAGAAAAGGATACCTGCACATTCGGGTTGATGATGAAATCATGGAAATAACCCGAGGCATGAAAACCGACCGCTACAAGAACCATAATATAGAGGTAGTTATCGACAAGCTGAAAGCTCCCGAAGCCGATTCATTAGACGACCAACACGTTCACTTAATCGCGGAAAGACTGCGTAAAAGCGTAGAAACTGCCATGAAACAAGGAGACGGACTTATCATGATTCTTGATAAGGACACCAACACGGGCAAATATTTCTCAAAACGACTGATGTGTCCCACCTCCGGAATCTCCTATAAAGACCCAGCTCCCAATATATTTTCTTTCAACTCACCCGAAGGAGCCTGCCCTCACTGCAAAGGATTGGGCTATGTCAACGAAATAGATATTAAAAAGGTGATCGAGAATCCTAAAGCAAATATCTATGAAGGGGGTATCATTCCATTAGGAAAATACAAGAACCAGATGATTTTCTGGCAGATAGAAGCCATCCTGAAAAAGTATGACTACAATTTGAAAACACCACTAAAAGATATTTCCCCAGAGGCAATGGATGAGATATTATATGGCAGTCTTGAAACCGTTAAAATCGACAAAGAGCTCGTCCACACCTCTACCGACTACTTCGTGACCTTTGACGGTATCATCAAATATATAAAGAATGTCATTGACAATGATGATACGGCCGCCGGTCAAAAGTGGGCCGACCAATTTCTTGCCGTTACCAAATGTCCGGAATGCCATGGAAAAAGGCTCAACAAGGAAGCACTCTCTTATAAGATTTGGGATAAGAATATCGCTGACGTTGCCAACTTTGACATTCTTGACCTGAAAGAATGGACCGACCAAGTGGAAAACCATTTGGAGCCACAGCAGCAAACGATAGCCGAAGAGATTTTAAAGGAAATACGAACCCGAATCCGTTTCTTATTAGATGTAGGTTTAGATTATCTGAGTCTCAACCGTCCCAGCGCCTCACTTTCAGGAGGTGAGAGCCAACGCATACGCTTGGCGACCCAAATAGGCAGCCAGCTTGTCAACGTCTTATACATATTGGACGAGCCAAGTATCGGCTTACATCAACGTGATAACGAGCGACTTATCAATTCACTGAAAGAGCTACGCGACCTCGGTAATACGGTTATAGTCGTAGAACATGATAAAGACATGATGTTGGCAGCCGACTGGATTATCGATATTGGACCCAAAGCCGGCCGTAAAGGTGGCGAAGTTGTATTCCAAGGCACGCCCAAAGAAATGCTCAAGACCCATACTATCACGGCCCAATTCCTTAACGGAAACCAAGAGATAAAGATACCGGAAACAAGACGGGAGGGCAATGGCAAGAAGATCACCATCAAGGATGCACGGGGCAATAACTTAAAACACGTCAATGTAGATTTCCCACTTGGGAAATTAATCGTGGTCACAGGCGTTTCCGGCTCAGGCAAATCTACCTTGATCAACGAGACACTGCAGCCCATTCTCTCGCAACATTTTTATCATTCGCTCAAGAAACCTATGCCCTATGGAACGGTGGAAGGCACTGACAATATCGACAAGATAGTAAATGTCGACCAAAGTCCTATCGGGCGAACGCCAAGAAGCAATCCTGCCACTTATACGGGCGTGTTCAGCGACATACGCTCTCTTTTTGTGAACTTGCCCGAAGCAAAAATAAGAGGTTATAAGCCCGGAAGGTTCTCTTTCAATGTAAAAGGAGGACGCTGTGAGACTTGTGGCGGCAATGGTTATAGAAGTATAGAAATGAACTTCCTGCCAAATGTCTTCGTACCATGCGAGGTTTGCCATGGCAAACGCTATAACAGAGAGACTTTAGAGGTAAGATATAAAGGTAAGAGCATAGCCGACGTGCTGGATATGACAATAAATCAAGCGGTAGATTTCTTTGAGAACGTGCCCAACATCCTCAATAAAATCAAGACCTTGCAAGATGTCGGATTAGGATATATCAAGTTAGGACAAAGCTCTACTACCCTATCAGGAGGTGAAAGCCAACGAGTAAAGTTAGCGACCGAGCTCTCCAAACGCGATACGGGCAAGACGCTATATATCTTAGATGAGCCTACCACCGGCCTGCACTTTGAGGATATAAGAATCCTTATGGACGTTTTGCAGACTTTAGTCAACAAAGGCAATACCGTAATCATCATCGAACATAACTTGGATGTCATTAAATTAGCCGACCATATTATTGATATTGGCCCTGAAGGAGGCCGGAACGGAGGTACTATTCTCTTCCAAGGCACTCCGGAAGACATGGCAAAACAAGGAATAGGACACACGGCTCCATTCGTGGCTCACGAACTTGGAATTAAATAAGTGTGAAAAATTACAGATTCGTATTTAATAGCCGTTAATACGATTAACATATTAGTTAAATTGGAATAAAAATTAACAAGAAACTCACTATTCGAATGTTATTAAGTTTATATTTGCAATCAATTAATCGAAAGAAGGCTAACGTTTTAACACTTTATCCTCTTTGAAACTAAATTGATTAAACTATAAACATCAGAAAATATGAAAAAGCATTCTAATTTGATTTTGTCTGCCATGTGTGTTACTGCACTGGCATTCTCTGCCGGTAGCTTTATGAAAGTAAACGCGGCCAAGAACGTTGCTTCTTCCGCTGTAGGACAGCCCGTTGATTTAACTTACGCTGCTGACAAAGCCCTGCCTGCTGTGGTTCATATAAAGTTTGTACAAAACTCCAAGATTCAGACTGTTGAGGTACAACCCGATCCGTTCAGTGACTTTTTTGACCCATTCGGATTCTTTGGAAATCCCAATCAAGGAAACAATGGTTCCCAAAGAAGAAGGGTGCAAACTCCTAAGAAAGAGGCTACCGGCAGCGGTGTCATCATCAGCCAAGACGGATATATCGTAACCAACAACCACGTTGTGAACGGTGCCGATGAGCTTACCGTTACGTTGAACGACAACCGTGAGTTCTCCGCAAGAATCGTTGGTACCGACCCCATGACCGATTTGGCATTGATAAAGGTCAATGGCAAGAATCTGCCTACACTGCCTATCGGCGATAGTGAGAAGCTCAAAGTAGGTGAATGGGTGCTTGCCGTGGGCAATCCTTACAACCTCAGCTCTACTGTTACGGCAGGTATAGTCAGTGCCAAGGCGCGCTCATTGAGTGGCAATGGTGATGGCCCGAGCGTTGCCAGCTTCATACAGACCGACGCAGCCATCAATCCCGGTAACTCCGGAGGCGCATTGGTAAACACCCAAGGCGAACTTGTGGGAATCAACGCCATGCTCTATTCGCAAACAGGTTCGTACAGTGGATATGGTTTCGCCATTCCTACCACTATCATGAACAAGGTAGTTGCCGACCTCAAAGCCTACGGTACAGTGCAGAGAGCAGTGTTAGGTATCAGAGGAGGTGATGTGTTAGACTACATCAACAGCCAAAAAGAGAACAACAAAAACGTGGACTTAGGTACCAACGAAGGCGTCTATGTAGGCGGTGTTGATGAAGGAAGTTCTGCAGCTAATGCCGACATTCAGAAGGGTGATGTCATCATTAAGGTAGACGATAAGAAAATCACCAAGATCTCCGAACTTCAGGAATACCTCTCTAAGAAGCGTCCCGGCGACAAGGTTACAGTAACCTATCTCCATAACAAAGAACGCAAGTCGAAAGCCGTTACCCTCAAGAATGCGCAGGGCAACACCAAACTTGTGAAGACCGCCGACTTGGATGTACTCGGCGCAAGCTTCAAACCCGTAGGCAAAGAAACCAAGGACCAATTAGACATTACTTTCGGTCTTGAGGTTACCAAGGTTGATAAGGGCGCCATCAAAGACGGTGGTATCGGTACCGGTTTCGTTATCTTGTATGCCAACGACAAGGCTATCAAGACCATAGCCGACCTACAAGAAGCTGTCAAGGCAGCCTCTACAAGCAAAGACCCGGTACTTATCATCAAAGGTATGTGGCCCACCGGAAAACAAGATTACAAGGTTGTAAAAGTCAGCGAATAAAATCATAATTGATTGATAATACATTTGAATTGCATGGTTAGCTATGAAGATAGTCGACCATGCAATTCTTTTTTTATGCCAAAACGGAATTACAGAACGATAAAAGCTGGCCTTTCATGCCGTCAAAAGGCTGCTATGAAGCCATCAAAGCTGCCTTTTGACAAGTCCAAAACACAGCTTTCAGAAAAGCACTTGCCCACCCTCGGACGACTCAAAATAAATGTCAAAAATTTGGAGAAAATAAAATAAACCACTACATTTGCAATTACGCATGTAAATTGACACCTTATGAGACAACTGAAAATCACAAAATCGATAACCAATCGGGAGAGCGCATCTCTTGATAAGTATTTGCAGGAAATTGGTCATGAGGAGTTAATCAGCGTAGAAGAAGAGGTTATATTGGCACAACGAATCAGAAAAGGCGATCGTAAGGCCTTGGAAAAACTGACCAAAGCCAACCTCCGATTCGTGGTTTCGGTGGCCAAACAATACCAAAACCAAGGACTAAGTCTGCCCGACCTTATCAACGAAGGAAACGTTGGCCTCATAAAAGCCGCGGAGAAGTTTGATGAGACGAGAGGATTTAAATTTATTTCCTATGCCGTTTGGTGGATACGCCAAAGCATATTGCAAGCCATCGCGGAGCAAAGCCGAATAGTAAGACTTCCACTTAACCAAGTCGGCTCCGTCAATAAAATCAATCGGGTGCTCAGCAAGTTTGAGCAAGAGAATGAACGCAGGCCCAATGCCGACGAGATAGCGGCCTGCATAGATTTACCCGAGGAGAAGATTGAAGAGGTATTGAAAGTTAATGGCCGGCATATTTCCGTGGATGCGCCCTTTGCCGATGGCGAAGAAAACGGGTTGCTTGACATATTGCCCAACATTGACACTCCTTCCGCGGACAACGAACTCGTGAAAGAATCGCTCCGAGAGGAAATAGGCAGAGCGCTCAACCTCCTGAATGAGAGAGAAAAGAACGTGATAGAGGCCTTTTTCGGGATAGGCATGCCGGAAATGACATTGGAGGAAATTGGAGATAAATACGAACTGACTCGGGAACGAGTAAGACAAATTAAAGAGAAGGCCATTCGACGCCTTCGCCATAATACGCAAAATAAAATGTTAAGATCCTACCTCGGGAGATAACAGATTATGATTTGAAAACTAAAATTAATTATGAAAATTAAGGGATTATGCTTAGCCTTGTTACTGCTATTTGGCAGCTTATCAATGAATGCTAAGCACATTTTAACGAAAGGCTTTTTGTTTGGCTTTGCCTCCTCATTCAATGATTCTACTGTTTACCTTACCAATATTCAAGAGGTAGATGCCATTTGGGTAGACAGCAAAAGCAAGTTCCTATACAGCAAAGAGAACTACTCCTATCAGTTAAGAGACCATCTGAAGGACAATGGCATGTCGACGCCTACTTGTGTAACGATATTCGCTACCAAGCGCAAAGACATTGAGAAAAAATACATAGCTTTGAGAAAAAGATATACTTCAAGTAAAAAACAGAACTTCATTGTCAAGTATCTGTCAGACACAGACTTCCAATTTAAGCCGATAACACTCAGCGAAGAAGAGAATAACAATGTTATTGTGAAACAAACCTCAAAGAAAAGAAAGAGCAAATAAAGAATGACGAGCTATATATTTTGCATAGCCCAACACTATATCAAATTAGATTTTGATGACCAATACATAATAAGGAAGCAGCTACTGCTTCCTTTTATGCCTTTTATGGTTAAAGAGATTGAGGACCATAGTCCGCTGCTATTTACCCTGACCGTCACGCAAGACGACATACAAACCAACAACGAAGCCGTCTCCCGAATGAGTACAGTAGATACGGGAAACGGTGACATCATAGTGGACCGGCTCCCCAACGGGGGGTATCAATACACGATTAAGAATATTGAGTCGCAAAAGTGCTGCCTTTTAAAGACGGATAAACTGTTCCAAAATTGCACATGCCAACTATTTGGTGATTATAACATGCAACGGTTTGGCCTCAACAATGCGCTCATGCTCTCCTATACTTTTGCGGGAAGTTACAAGAATACATTACTTATTCATGCCTCACTTATCAGGCACGAGCATAAAGCATACGCGTTCACGGCCAAGAGTGGCACCGGAAAAAGCACGCAAGCGAATCTATGGTTGCAACATATTCCCAACTGCGACTTGATGAATGACGACAATCCTATCATTCGATTGATTGACCAAAAGTTGTATGCCTTCGGAAGCCCGTGGAGCGGCAAGACGCCTTGCTACCGCAATATTCGTGCGGAATTAGGAGCCATCATTCAAATATGCAGGGCTCAGGAGAACTCCATTACCCAACTCTCTCCCATCCAATCGTTTATCATGCTAATGGGCGCATGCTCCTCTATGAAATGGGATGTTGACATTTACGAAAGAAACTGTCAACTGGCTAAGCAAATCATAGAGGCTTCGCCCATCTACGCACTTCACTGCTTACCCAATAAAGAGTCGGCAATACTATGCCAGAAAACAGTTGCGAAGTAAACAGTAATGAGGGTGCGACGAAGAGAGTTGTCATTCCCAATGCGATCCTTTTCCCGGAAATAGCCAAGCTGTTGGAGCAAGGCCATAGCGTTTCGTTACGATTATTGGGGGGCAGCATGCGCCCTTTCTTGGAAGACAAACGTGATATTGCGGTATTGAAACTATCCGAAAATTACCATGTAGGAGACATTGTGCTAGCCCAAATAACGCTTACTCACTTCGTACTTCATAGGATTATAGCCATAGCTCAAGACGATATTACACTCCGAGGAGACGGCAACTATGGTTGTGAATATTGCAAGATAAAGGATATAAAGGGTATAGCCTTGGGCTTCTATCGCAAAGGTCGTACTACGTTCGAGTCGGTAGAAAGCCGTAAATGGAAATTTTATGCGTGGCTATGGCCGGCACTTTTCCCGATAAGAAGATACTTGCTGTTTGCCTACCGGCTCAAACTTAAAATTACAAATAGCTATAAAAAATAAAATGGATGGCGTCAATTGACGTCATCCATTTCTATTATTCCTGCTTCATTCCATGCTTTGATGGTCTCTTGACAATCTGCTCGGGCAACTTCAGGCGCAACATCATATTCCTCAATTATGGCAGCCACCATCTCGTCAATGGTGAACCGCTCTTTATTTACTACGAAATTCCATAGGTAAGCAGCTGATTCATTGAGTCCTATTACCTTATTGAAATTTATGTTTTCAATGCCTTCGGCGATGATAACATTCTCACCGCATACCGTTAAAAGTCGGAATCCTGACTTTACTTTCATCGTCTTAAAAATTTAAATATATGAGAATTACTATTATTTCTTCAGATGTGTAATAAAGAAATTACTAACCTGACGTAGCAAATGGTTACGAGTGTTACCACCATAAATGCTATGATTACGATTTGTATAGTATATTTCTTTAAAATCTTTGTCAGCTTGTACCAATGCCTCGGCGTACTCAAAAGAGTTTTGGGGATGAACATTATCATCAGCCATGCCATGGCAAAGCAGGAGAGCTCCCGACAATTTCTCCGCACGACGGATAGGGTTTTCGCCATAACCTTCGGGATTTTCTTTCGGGGTGCGCATGTATCGTTCTGTATAAACAGTATCGTAGAACTTCCAATTGGTAGGAGGTGCTATCGCTACGCCTGCTTTGAAGACCGCGTCACCGGTACTCATACTCATCAAAGTATTGAAACCGCCAAAGCTCCACCCCCAAATGCCGATTGCAGACGCATCCACATAAGACTGCTTTCCTAACCACAAGGCTGTTTCTACTTGATCTTCGGCTTCCAATACACCCAAATTCAAATAGGTACATTTCTCAAACTCGGCGCCACGTCCTCCCGTTCCACGTCCATCTACACTGACAACGATGAATCCCTGCTGGGCCAAATAAGAGTCAAAAGCTCCTCCCTGCCCCATGCTTCCCGCACTCCAACTGTTTTTTACCTGCTGTGAACCGGGACCACTATACTGATGTAAGATTACCGGATATTCCTTTGAAGCGTCAAAATCAAGTGGCTTCACCATCCAGCCATCCAACTGTGTACCATTTTTTGTTACAAAAGAGAAAGCCTCGCGCTTAACAAAACCATATTCACCTACCAAACTTGCCAGCGCAGCATTGTCTTCAAGCACTACGATTTCCTTTCCACTCTTTGATAAAATGCTATACCGGTAAGGCGTGTTATAATCACTCCATGTATTAATAAAGAATTGGAAATCACCCGAGAAGATTGCTTCATTCCAGCCCTCCTTGGCAGTCAATCTTTCCATCTTCCCATTTTTATGAGCCACATAAATCTGTCGGTCATGGCTATTCAAGGTTGCGGCCTGAAAATAGACATCACCTGACTTCTCATCAAAGCCATATACCTCTGTTATATCATACTCCCCATCACCTATCTTGCGCTTTAAGCTACCGTTCAGGCTATATTCATAAAGGTGCATATAGCCATCCCTATCGCTCGGAAGCAAAATACTCTGCTTACCGATCAATATTCCTTCCATGGCTTCTTCTTTTACATACTTGTCAGAAGCCTCTTTTATAAGGAGCTGGGATAAAGTAGTACGGGGATTGACAGAATAAAGATTGAGCACATCCTGATGACGATTCATCGTGAATACAACGATCTGATTGGGATTAACAGTAGCCTTTATACGAGGCATATAGCCATCTTCGTCTAAAGGAACTTGTAACTGATTAATTTTGTGAGACTGAATATCATAAGCCCAAGCAGACACTTTCGCGTTCTGCTCACCGGCCTTAGGATATTTATAAGTATAAAAACCGGGATAAGTACCGTATCGTCTTAAAGTAGGATGAGAGCCTTCAAAAAGTTGAAGAGAATACTCTTTCACATTACGCTCATCATACTTGAGCCAACAAAGCATGGTTCCATCCGCATTAAAGACCAAAGATGAGTTGGTGGAAAATTCTTCTTCATTCACCCAATCAGGAATACCATTGATAATTTCGTTGAACTTACCGTCTTTCGTCACTTGCGTTTCTGCGTTATCATACAACAGTTTCACCAAATAAATATTATTGGAACGCACAAAAGCTACTTGATGACCATCAGGAGACCATACGGGAGTTTGCTGAGGTCCATTGACCGATAACCGCTCAAGTTTTCTGGTCTTTATTGTATAAATATAATATTCAGCGGTAAAAGAACGGCGGTATATTCGCTTGGTTTTTGTTTGTATGAGTAAGCGAGTGCCATCGGGAGAAGGAATATACCCGTCAATCTCCTTTATAGACTCTCCTTGCGTATTTTGCAAATCCAGCAATACACTGCTTTTCTTTCCGGTTTTAAAAGAATAAGCCTCTATCTTAGAATTATCATCACTTATGCAAGTATATAAGTCGGTTCCACTCACGGGGCGGATGTCACTTATCCCTTTGGCAGCAAACTTACCTGAAGTTATATCTGCAATTGTCAGTTTTTCTATAGCCATAAGTTGGAAAGCTGCAAACAACATGGCAGCGCACAAAGATATAATTCTTTTCATACGTACATCTAATAATTTATTTTTATATACAGTAGCAAAGATAGGGGAAAAATAGTATATTTGCAAAATAAAGCCCAATTAATTAGGATTCTACAAATGGTTTATAACGACTTTGGCCACTGGATTAGCCAACAATTTCCATTCAAAATACAAAAAATTTCTATTGACGCAGGGTTTTCCTGCCCCAACCGTGACGGGAGAATAAGCTTTGGAGGATGTACTTTTTGTGATAACAAGACATTTAGTCCTGCCTATACAAATAGAGCTAACAGTATAGCCGAACAAATAGAAAAAGGTAAAAGCTTTTTCAAACGAAAATATACGAACATGAAGTTCTTAGCTTATTTTCAGGCTTTTACAAATACGTATGCACCACTTGATTACCTGAAAGCCCTCTACGAAGAAGCCTTAATGCAAGATGATATTATAGGTCTTGTCATTGGGACCCGACCGGATTGTGTCAATGAAGATTTACTAAACTATTTGGCAGAAGTGAATCGAACCAAATTCGTACTCATTGAATACGGAGTCGAAACAATCCATGACGCAACGCTGGAACATATAAACAGAGGACATTCTTTTGAAAGCAGCGCAGAGGCCATTCGCATGACCCACGAAAAGGGCCTCCTAACAGGTGCTCACATGATTCTTGGGCTACCCAGAGAGAACAAAGACATGATTCTTCAACAAGCTGATATTATGTCCGCACTCCCTATTGACATACTAAAGGCACATCAAATGCAGATTATTAAGGGTACCGCATTGGCAAAAGAATACGCCACAACACCCTTCCACATCTTTTCGGTTGAGGAATATATTGAACTCATTGCTGAGTACCTCAGCCGACTTCGGCCAACAATCGTTATTGACCGATTTGTAAGTGAAGCTCCCAAAGACTTGCTCATAGCTCCGCAGTGGGGGCTAAAGAATTATGAATTTACGAATTTGCTCGCTAATTACCTAAAGAAAAATGAGATTAGTCAAGGCTGCAAATATAATCCAATAACAACTATTTAAATAGTGGAAATTATCTATTTAAATACAGAAAAGTCTTTACTGCTTAATAGTTTCTCAATCGTAACCGATGGATGGGAGCGCATATACTTATCAATAGAGTCAACGTAAGGTGCTGAAAAAAACTTTTTGTGCATTACTTTATTAGTAACCCACATCATTTTCCCCATGTGAAGATCGTGTTCTTTCTGTGAACGAGCAGCCAAATTATCCAATGGATACAAGCTCAACAGATAGAAACTTAGACAATCGGGAACTATATATTCACGGCGCATTGTTTCACGTTGCTGCAGTGAATAATACTTTTTATACAGAGGATAGTCTGTTCCTAAGTACTTATCAAGTGAGATTCCAATTAATTTATCGCCAATTAAGACACTCTGATTTAAGGCCCCTATTTGCGTATAAATTTCAGGAAGAGGGAGTTGAGGCAGTAACACTTTCAAACGAGAAAATGCCACATTAAATGATCTCTTTATGTCATCCAAATTTGCAAATTGAGCTTCCGCATCAGAAATTAAGGTTTGCAAAGTTGTATCTTGGTAAAAACTAAGAAACTTATTATTAATATCAGGCTCATAAACAGCCCCTATCTTTAATACGTTTTCTATAAGTGCACGAGTCTCTATCGGATATTCAGTATTCATTTGCTGCAAAGCAGAGAAGTCACCGGTAGTAAGATAACGGCTCTCTAAGCGATCATAGCGCTCTATTTTTATGACACAGCGTTCTTGATCCCCTAATGACTTTAAGTTAAAATCACAGCTCGTGCAAAATAAAAGTACACTTAACAATATGAATACTGATTTCTTCAACAAACTCTTCTTCGCTTTTAATTATAGTGCAAAAATAGCAAATAAACTCATACAAACCAAAATAAAAGCTAAATAAATCAAATATTAGCCTAAAATCATCCCTTTTGAGTAGCCGTAGTATTAATTTATTTAAATTATAATCATATTGAAATACATTATACTTCTATCTTTCTCATGGCAGTACTTAATGGCTATGATACTAAGTAAATAGGCATATAATTTGGTACTATATAGAAATTAAACTAAATTTGCAGTTGTAATCAATCTTTCAAATCTAAATTAAGAATGGCACAGAGTGAAAATAAGGTATTGTTAATTTATACGGGTGGCACTATTGGTATGGGACGAAACCCTCTTACGGGAGCATTAGAACCACTTGACTTCAACCATTTGAAAGACAATGTCCCTGAAATGAAATACATTAAGGCGGGCTTTGATGTTTACCAATTTACAAATCCTATAGATTCCAGTGATATTGATCCATCTACTTGGGCACGACTTGTAGATATTATTACAGAGAACTATGATACGTACATGGGCTTTGTCATTCTTCATGGTACAGATACAATGGCCTATACCGCATCAGCCCTTTCATTCATGCTTGAAAACTTAACAAAGCCTGTTATCTTAACGGGAAGCCAGCTACCCATCGGCCAACTTAGAACCGATGGCAAAGAAAACTTGGTTACCAGCATAGAACTTGCCTCACTTACCGACGACTCTGGGCACGCCATGATACCGGAAGTTTGTATCTATTTTAGTGGAAAAGTGCTTAGAGGAAACAGAGCTACCAAGCAAAATGCCGACGAGTTTAACGCCTTCGATACTTTTAATTACCCTCACTTATGCGAAGCCGGCGTTAATTTTACATTCCATGCACACCATATACTTAAGCCTGACTTCACCAAACCAATGATTCCTCATAAGGAGTTAAATCCTAATATCATTGTATTTTCACTATTCCCGGGTATTCAGGAGAGCGTAGTACGACATTTAATTGATGCACCGGAATTACGGGGTATTATCCTTCGCAGCTATGGTAGTGGCAACGCACCTCAATACCCGTGGCTAATTAACTTACTAAAGAAAGCGACGGAGCGCGGCGTATGCGTTGTCAATATCAGTCAATGTATATCAGGACGTGTGGAAATGGGACGCTATAACACTGGTTACCAACTAAAAGATGCGGGTGTTATCTCAGGATATGATAGTACGGTAGAAGCTGCTACGACTAAACTCATGTATCTTTATGCAAGATACGATAACATTCAAAAGATTCAAGAGTTAATGAATACATCAATAGCAGGAGAAATTAATACTTCCATTTCATATCTACCGGAAGATGATCAATAAATATGTACTCTACAAATGTACGAGTACGATTTGATACCTTATCATCTACACAATAATACGAGTCTTGTGATAATTCTCACGAAACTCTGTTGGTGAGCATGCTTTCTTCTTTTTAAATATCCTATTGAAATTGCTAAGATTATTAAAACCACAATCAAAGCAGATTTCAGATACTGATTTCATGGTGTCAACCAACATTCTTGAGGCATATCCTAATCGAATATCTATAATATAATCGGATAGACTTCGTCCGGTATGCAGCCTGAAGAAACGACTAAAAGCGCTGGGACTCATACCTGCCATATCAGCTAATATGGGCAATCGAATTTCGTGCATGAAGTTCTCATTTATATAATTTTTCACTTTCAGAACCCTGCGGCTATCATCCTCTATCACAATTTTCGCAAAGCTACTTGTCGCTAATGTTCGAGCCGTTGTACTCTTTGAAAGTTCATAAAGAATTGACATGAATTGGCTGACAGCATAAAATCCATCCTTAATACTACTCAACGTATCGAGTTGAGTATAGACTCGCAGCACATCCTCCATCGAAAAACATAATCCTTTTTTAGCCTCTGTCATCATCTTACGCATGCCTTTAAAAGGATTGCGACCAAAAAAGTTATCTTCAGTCATGTTGAAATCAAACTGCACCGTTATCTCCCGAATATCCTCGCTATGACAATCTGCTTGTTCCCACACATGTTCCAAATCCGCACTTGTAATCAATACCAAGTCATAGTCACCAATCGTTTCTGAAGAATCTCCTACAATACGCTTCACACCGGAAGCATGTTCAACGAAATTCAGCTCATAAACCTCATGGCTATGAATAGGATAAGTAAACTCTTTCTTATGTCTATCAGCGATGTATAATACATCCTTGTGCATAAGAGGAGTAATTTCATGTATGACTTTTCGCTCTTCGGACATAAACGATAACACCAAGAAAGTACACTATAAAAAACTAAATGCGTAGATCCTTTATAATTTCCGCCATCTTCTGCTTCGTCTTAATGGTAGTTGGAACCAGTGGCAAGCGTAGAACGTTTTCTATGAATCCCATATCATTTAGCAACGCCTTTACACCCGCCGGATTGCCATCGACAAATAAAAGGCTATATAATTCAGTAAACATGTGATGAATCTTCCGAGCCGGGTTATACTCTCCCTTAAACTCTAAACGTATCATACGTGAAAATTCCTTGGGCAAAGCATTTCCTATCACCGAGATAACACCGGCAGCTCCACTAGCCACCATTGAGAATGTCAGCGCATCATCGCCACTTATCACGTCAAATGAATCCGGTTTATTCTTAATGATTTCATCAACTTGTTCCAAACTTCCACTCGCTTCCTTTATCGCAACGATATTGTCAAAATCTCGTGCCAACCTAACGGTGGTTGCCGGTTTCATGTTGATTCCGGTTCTTCCCGGCACATTATAAAGGACAATTGGTAATGGACTTGCTTCCGATATAGCTTTGAAATGTTGGTAAAGTCCCTCTTGAGAAGGCTTGTTATAATATGGACAAATACTTAAAATACCATCAATACCACTCCAATCAGTATTGTTGATTTCATTAACAACAGCCGCAGTATTATTACCTCCACAATATTTCAGGATCCTGACCCTACCGCCATTCACTTGTTTTACCGTTTCTGTAATCTTATCTTTTTCATCTTTGGTAAGGCAAGGGGTTTCACCGGTCGTTGCCAATATGCACAAAAAGTTCGCACCATTGGTTATTTGATATTCAATTAATCTGGTTAAAGCCTTATAATCTACATTTCCTTCCGTGTCAAAAGGAGTTATCAGTGCTACCCCAAGTCCCTTAAAGATATTTTGCGCCATATTAATCTTCTTACAATTCTATTCGCAAAGTTACAAGAAATATGTTTAATCGCAAAAGGATTATGTTCAATTATTTCATTTTATCCAATACCGGAAATCAATGTGAACCGATATAAAGGCACACCATCCCTAATAAAACTAACAGCAAATCAAACAATTTTGCTTTGAGATTTTTCTCATGAAAATAGAATGCTCCAAAAACAAAACTGACCAAGACACTTCCCCGTCTCACCATTGATACGATAGAAATCATTGATCCCGGCAAACTAAGCGAGTAATAATACACGAAATCAGCCATGCTTAAAAATACAGAAATCAATAGTATCGACCAGTCCCAACGAAAGGGTGTTGATTGTTTTCTTTTAGGAAACCAAAGCAAGAGCATTACACTTCCCATGAGAATCATCTGATAAATATTGTACCAACTTTGAACTACCATCCGATTCAAAGCCAATCCACCACTCTCAAGAGGCGCCATCAAATACTTATCATACAGTCCGCTGACCGCACCAAGAATAGCGGCAAGCAATAAGAAGTATATCCATTTATTATGTTGGAAGTCCACGCCCTCCTTTTTACCGCTCTTACCTAACAAAGCCAAAGACACAATAGCCAGCAACACACCAACCATCTGCCAGCCATTCAGGCGTTCTCCATATACGAGCATTGCTCCTATCAATACCAATACCGGGCGCGTAGCATTAACCGGTCCCACTATCGTTAATGGCAGATGTTTCATGGCAAAATAGCCAAAAATCCAACTTGAAAGGACTATTAAGCTCTTTATAACAATATATTTGTGAGTCTCCCAACCGGCTGACTCCACGTAAAAAATACTACCATCCAGCACTGCTGTATTACCGGAGAGCACTATAAATGGTACAAAAATTAAGGAACAAATCAATGTGTTTAAAAACAATACCGGAATAACAGCATTGTCTTTTAACGAAACTTTCTTACAAGCATCATAACATCCCAGCAACGCTGCTGACATGAAAGCGTAAATGAGCCACATAAACTTTAATATTCTACATTCTCCAAGAACAAAGCATGCCCCGGCACACTCTCCCCCGCTTCGGTTCGCCGCTTGGAAGCCACAACCTTGCCAAAATCTTCTAACGACATACGATGGCGCCCCACTTCCAGCAAAGTGCCCACAATGGCTCTCACCATGTTCCGAAGAAAACGGTCGGCTGCAATCTCGAAATACCAATTATCAGCTGTTTCTTTCACCCAATGGGCACAAACGACATGACAAATCGTTGTCTTCGCGTCACTGTTACTTTTACAAAATGCTCCAAAATCGGTCACATCAAGCAAAAGAGACGCCGCCTGATTCATTAATTCAAAATCAAGACGTGTATATAATTCATAAGAATAGTGCCTCCGAAATGGATCTTTTCTTGTGTGTACATAATAATGATAAGTTCGCCTTACCGCAGAAAAACGTGCATGAAACTCATCAGACACTTGTTCAACCTGAAAGACCGATATATCTTTGGGCAGGATTCTATTCAACCGATACATCAATTGTTCACAGTCCACGGCTTGCTCTACATCAAAATGAGCAACCATCTTACGGGCATGAACTCCCGCATCTGTCCTACCGGCGCCAACCACCGATATATCTTGTCGAAGCAATGTGGTTAACGAGTCTTGCAATTTCTCCTGCACAGAGACTCCATTCGGCTGAATCTGCCAGCCATGATATAACGTACCATCAAAAGAAAATGTTATCGCGTAACGAGACATTGACAATCTATCTACTTCTTTAAAAACTACTTTTTATTAAAGGATCTCTTAAATGCCCTGCGATGAAAGCGTGCTTCTGCCTTCAAAATACGGAGCACCTTTCCCGGCGCCAATATCTTCAAAAATTTCTGATGATAACTTTGTTGTATCTTTTTCAAATGAATATCTATCAGGTCGCTTTGGATAATAGCTTCGCGACTGGCCTTATCATCCGATGTATCAGTATGACGATAATGCCGCATTCGTTCAAAGTATGTCCGCTGTTCTTTCATCATGGCACGATAAACCGGAAAGAATTTCGCCGCTTCAGCAGGAGTCAAGCCTGCATCTGATGTGATAAATTCTTCCAAATCAGCCTGAAACTTCACCGGGTCAAACTTGGGTCTTCCGCTTTCAGGATTCTCTGCCATTACATAAAAAGGCATGCAGAAGAGAAATAATGCGAGGTAAAATATTTTTAAAAGACGCATAGCTTTAATTATTTTCAATCAGTGAAGCATAAATATCTTCATTATCCATCATCGTATAGTCAACCATTTCATCTATTGCCGAATAAGCGGCATTGCCGGTCTCCGAAGTGGCAGTACGATTATTTCCTGAGGTATTAAAATAATACAGAGCCATCCATGATGAAACCGTAAGAACGCCAACAAATGCTGCCACACGAGCCCAACGGACATGCCACCTCATTGAACGCTTTGTCGTAGCAGGTTGCCGCGATTCTTCCGCTTGTTCGGGGAGCTTTGACATTATATTTTCTGTCAGTGTATCAAAATAACCTTCGGGCACCTCAAAACAGTTTTTGCGACCAAAATGCTTTAATATTTGATTTTCTTCACGTTCCATAAATATTAACTTTATCTGTAAGACGAGCAACAATGGCTAAGGTTTAATCCAAGCCATGAAAATAATCCACAATTTTCTTCACAGCCAAATGATAGCTGGCTTTTAGGGCGCCTTCGCTCGTTCCCAATATCCTACTTATCTCAGCATATTTCATTTGCTCAAAATAACGCATGGTAAATACAGCCCGCTGCACTTCAGGCAATCCCGCCACAGCCTCTTGTAATTGAGCCTGCGTCTCGTCACCATCAAAATAAGTATCAGCTAATAGTCGTTCCGCAATCGATTGTCCCTCACCTTCCTCCACCGTTCTGAACTTCTTTTTCCTCCGTAAGAAATCAAGTGATTCGTTATAAGCTATGCGATACAGCCACGTGAGCAGGCTTGAACGGTTTTCAAAACGCTCCAAATTATTCCATGCTTTCAGGAAAGTATTTTGCAAGATGTCATTGGCGTCATCGTGATCAAGCACAATATGACGAATCTTCCAATACAACGGTTCGCTATATTGGCCTACTAACAACGAGAATCCTTGCCGTCGGCTACTGCTCTCGCTCAGAAGTTTCAGTATTTGTGATTCGTCTATTTTCAACGGTAGTTTCGTAAATGTCGACCAATAACTTGGTCATAACCATAAATATCAGGATACTCACGCAATACACCACCCTCATTCGGATATAGTGTAAAATAGGTAATGAACAGCGGTATTTCAGGACTAACATTAATACTACGTACCAATTTATCCGTTTGAAGCGTATCTTGCACCTCCTCCGGCAAAGCAGGATTACGCTCAATCTCACGGGCAGCCATCGAATAAGACAGCTTATCTATCAATGCCTCATCTTTTTCTTCCATCATAAAGACAGCCAAATCAAAAGGCTTCTCTACCCGAATGCAGCCATGAGAGACATCACGGTCTTGCTGACTAAAGACGCCCCGTGAGCTCGTATCATGCAAAAAGACGGAGAAATTATTGTTAAATCTGAAGATAATTCGACCTAAAGAATTGCCCTCTCCTCCCTTTTGTGCCAACACATAGTCCTTACCGGTCAGCATTTCGCTCGTAATGTGTTCCGGAGCTATGACCTTACCGGTCTTACGTTCACGCACAAAGAAATTTCTTGAACGAAAATAAGCCGCATTACCGACATGTTTCAATACATCATTTTTTATAATAGAACGTGGCAACACCCATTGGGGATTCACGTCCATACGCTTTATTCTGCTAATCAGCAGAGGTGTTTTGGTTTCAAACGAGCCACAACCGATACGCATTGACAACACTTTCTCACCATCCACAGCCTGCAGATGAAACGAAGGCAAGTTCACTAATACATATTTATGATGCAGTGACGGATAATCCGGCTGTCGCCAGCGACAACGTTCCATATTGCAAAGAACACGATTATACGCCGGTGAGCCAGCCGAAAACCGTGACAACTCTTCTTTCAGCTGCATATAAAGAGGTCCCCTCGGTTGTATTTCCGCAAGGTAATGGTCCACGCTATCATGGCGTATCTTGTCAATCATCATTTGATAAGCACGCTTACCAAAGCGCTCCACGGGAATATCAAACAAACCTCTATACGTAGTATTGACCGAATCACTCTCTAAAACATCTAACCTATTAAGCAGGTATTTGGGATTAACGAAGCCAAAGCGCTGCCCTATCGCATACCTGAAGAAAGCCTTAGTCAGGTTATATTCCAATCGGGCAGCGACTTTGTTAATGGTATTAACATCGTCAAAATCCAACGAGCGGAAACGCTCTAAGTCCGCTTTAATCTGCGCACAGCGAAACTGTCGCTTGCTAAAGCCTAATTCATCTACCTTATTAATATAGTCTAACACGAATTGAGCCCTATGGTCAAAGCCGCTACGATCAAACCACAGAAAAGCTCCGTCACGCAAATAATAACTTCTCGCACGATAATCGGCGGTCATGGAATCTTTATCTGCCTCAACCATAGCCATCAGACTCTTTCGTATACTTCTGCTCTCCAGCGTATAGGAAGACTCCTTGAATTGGCTGTAAGCCTCAAGAGTGAGGTGGGTATTCGGATTTTTTATTTTTCCATCACAAGCCAATAACAATAGACTTAGGCTGAAAAAAAACAAATAACTAACAGATTTCAAAATGCTCGAACCGTACTATAAAATGATTATTTAATTACACAAAGTTAAGAATAATGAATGAAAATGTTAATACAAGCGATATTAACTTAGATTATTCTTAGATTAATTTAACAAGTTGCAAAGACCATTCTGCCAACAAATTCTCATGTCTAAATCATTTCTATGCTCTGTAAAAATAGGCATTTTACATAATTTACTTAGTTTTATTTGGATATAAGTGCTCTTTTGCGTATTTTTGCGGCATTAAGAGCAATGAAATCATTATGGGAAACCTTAGGTTAAAACTACAAAATGACGCACAGGAGAATAAAAGTTCTTTTGTGCTGTCAGACGTTTCTAAGGATGAACTTCAAAAGAGAAGAATATCCGTATATAATTACTTGTTGTGAACAGTTTACCCAATTCATATCCATTCTTCCATATCATGAGTGAGAATATAAATAAGAATGGACATGAACGAAACCTTTTATATAAGTTTAAATCGACAAAGTCGAATTTATGGTATATTGTACTTGTAGAACAATACAAGTACAATGTTTTTGCGGTAAAGTTTTACCCTAAGAAGTGGGCAAACTCACCACATAAATACCAAATGCTTACAAACACTTATGAACCAAGGAAAATCATAAATACTTGTATAAACGTTATGATGAGTCTTTATGAGAAATGTCCTAATGCTTCATTTGGCTTTATCGGTTCAAACAAAATAAACGAAGGACATAGCGAGACGAAGAGATATAAAGTTTATTCTACTCTCATTGCTACATATTTTAGCGACAAGCTTTTCTTTCACAAAGAAAATAAAGATAAAAGTGCTTATTTGCTAATCAACCGTAAAATGCTTACGAATAATTTGTCTCTAATCTCCGAGATAGAAAATTATTTTAAAGAACAGTACGATTACTTTGACTAACAATCCGTAGAGTCCTTTATAAGGGAAGATTGAATACTCTGCAAAACAGTTTTTACCGTAAGCTAAAGATACTTCTCACAAAAGAATTGATAAGATGTCAATAAAGGATAGCTATAAAAACACCCCTCTATTGATACCACTTTATATTTATACACAAAGCTATCACAATTTTCTTTTTCCTACATACATGCTTTTGATTCTCAAAAGCTGGCTTTCCACCCCGCAAAAGTTACCCTTTTACACGCTGACAGCAGTGCTTTTACAATCTCAAAGCACTGCTGTCAGAATATTCTAATCAAGCGTTTAAAATACTAAAAGCCCAAAAGCCATCTATCGTTTTCTAAATGGGGCAATCCGAAAGTAAACTTATTTTCAGAATAATCATTACAAATATCCAACTCGATAAGCCTACTATAAATTTATCATTCAACTCCGTGGCAGAATATTTATGACCATTCCCTCATTGGATAATTCCGTATTGGCGAACTCGGTCCGGGCCTCTTGCAAGATTCTATCTTCACGCTCATAACGTGCGCTATAATGCCCAAGTATTAATTTGCCGGCATTCGCAGCCTTAGCCACAAGCGCCGCCTGACGTGCCGTGCTGTGATAATAAAGTTTAGCACGGTCAGCACAATCCTCGGTATAGGTACTTTCATGATACAACACATCTACATCCTTCAATCTTTCGTAGAGTTTTGGAATGTAACGTGTATCGCTGCAATAGGCATAACTGCGCCCCGGAGTGCCGGCGGTAGTCAACCGATTGTTAGGAACAACCTCACCATCTTCGGTCACCCAATCAGCACCCAATTTAATATTATTGATTTGCGAAACCGGTATTTCGTAACAGTCCAACATATCTCGCAAGATATGGCGGGCAGTATCTTTCTCTCTGAACAGAAAACCGCAACAAGCTATGCGGTGCTCCAACGGCACTGTTTCTACCGTAAGGCTATGATCTTCATAAATAACGGCTTGTCGTGTCGTGTCTATCGCATGGAAAACAACTTTGAAATCAAGTCCGGTACAAAACAACTGAAGCTGCATCTCCAACATCGGCTCCAGTTCCTTGGGAGCATAAATATGCAAATCGGCAGTCCGCCCAAGCATACCAAACGTTGAAATCATACCTATCAAACCGAAGCAATGGTCACCATGCAGATGCGAAATGAAGACCGTACGAATCTTCATAAAGCTGATATGTGTACGGCGCAACTGCACCTGCGTGCCTTCACCACAATCTATCATAAACATCTTTCCCCTAACCTCAACTATTTGAGACGAAGCATTATGACGAAGCGTGGGCAGCGCACTGCCACAACCTAATATGTGTACACGAAACGGTTCCAAACTATTGCTGACGCTTAAAGGTGAATATGCCGCTGGCATTCTCCAAAAGCAAGGAGTCTGCTCCCAAATTATCTACCCTGAATGTGTCTTTATTCAAGAGTAACCGGCCGTTCAGTATCTTCCAAGCGGTCCATGGATTTGACTCAGCCTTGACACTTGAAACCACGGTTCCGCCTTCCTGAATTTCAAAATTCTTATCCAAGCTGGTCCAACGTCCCAATAAGGCCGTCAAGTTAAGCACTTGGTCGGCTACCATTTCGCCATCAGCCTGATGACCGACAACCGCCATACGATCTCCCGTAAACAAGCCTCCTTTCACGATTAGGTCCTGACCATCAGCCTCATCTATAAAATAGCTGACGGTATCCCCATCATCCTTTATCAGTTCCAAGGTGTGCATGGCCGTGTTTTCACCGCAAATGCCATAGACAGTTGTGTCCTGCGCAGCCTCAACAGATAAAGAATCGGCCATCAATCCGGACGCAGGCGCTTTCTTAGGTCCGCAGGCGCTCATTACTGCGATTAGGAGAAAAGCTCCTCCCCATCCTACTATTTTCATGCTATGTTTCATATCTTTATTTTTCATTTTGCTTTGCTTCATTCCAAAGTTTATCCATTTCTTCTAAAGAAGTGTCATTAAACGACTTATGCTTCTCCTTTAAAGTCTCTTCTATAAACTCAAAACGACGAATAAATTTCTGATTGGTCAACTCTAAAGCATTGTCAGGATTCAGCTTATAAAGACGTGCGGCATTAATTACACTGAACAAAAAATCACCTAATTCCTGCGTGGCTTTGCCGGAATCCTGCTTCTTGAGTTCCATCTCCAACTCACCCAATTCCTCTCGCACCTTGGCCCATACATCCTCAGGACGCTTCCAATCAAATCCCACATTGCGAGCCTTATCCTGAATGCGATAAGCCTTTATCATGGAAGGCAACGAATTCGGCACACCACTTAAAACGGTTTTATTGCCACCTTTTTCCTTTTGCTTGACCTGCTCCCAAGTCATTTCCACTTCGGAAGCCGTCTCAGGATGATCCTCTGAAATAACTTCTTCCGAGCGGTAAACCACTTGTCCCCTACCATTTATTTTCATATCAGGATTGCTTACAGTCCAATTTCCTGCCTCGTTCCAATTGATGAAAGGATGACGAAACATCAGTTTGTCGGCTTGCTGATTACAAACATCAGCTATATCAAAGTCAGCCGACTCGCTACCCATGAGCGCATAAAAGACGATATGCTCCAAAACATCACCCAATTCTTTCATCGTATCTTGGGTATCATGATTGAGCAATGCGTCGCATAATTCGTAAACTTCTTCGATTGTGTTAGGACGCAAAGATTCCGTAGTTTGCTTCCTATCCCATGGACACTCCTGCCTTAAACGGTCTTGAACATCAAGCAACCTGCCAAAGGCCTCGAGCTTTTCTTCTTTTGTATGCACAGCAATACTATTTATTTAAACTAAATTCTAATTACACAAGCTATTAAAACACGGCTAATAGCAGTAATTATTGATGCAAAGATAACCATTTTACGTTAAAAGTTCGTACATTTGCAGTGTTTTTAAAGAAGAATAAATAAAATCGAGCAATAAAAATGGAATTAGCAAGTAAGTATGATCCGCAATCGGTGGAATCAAAATGGTATGAATATTGGCTCAACAATAAACTTTTCAGTAGCAAACCTGATGGAAGAGAACCCTACACAGTGGTTATTCCCCCTCCCAATGTCACAGGCGTGCTCCACATGGGGCACATGCTCAATAATACCATACAAGACATTCTTGTGCGCCGCGCAAGAATGGAAGGAAAGAACGCTTGCTGGGTTCCGGGCACCGACCATGCCTCTATCGCGACAGAAGCTAAAGTCGTAAACAGACTTGCTCAAGAAGGAATTAAGAAGACAGACCTTACCCGTGACCAATTTTTGGAGCACGCATGGGACTGGACACGTGAGCATGGTGGTATTATTTTAAAACAACTCCGTCGGTTAGGCTGCTCATGCGATTGGGACCGTACCGGATTCACAATGGACGAAATACGCTCAAAAAGCGTTATTAAAGTCTTTGTAGATCTCTATAATAAAGGTTATATTTACCGTGGCGTGAGGATGGTAAACTGGGATCCACAAGCCCAGACGGCTCTTTCTGACGAGGAAGTGATTTACAAGGACGAACATTCCAAACTATATCATCTCAAATATTACGTAGCCAAGGAAGACCAAGCCAAGGTTGTCCGTAAAGCAGAGGGCAACGTGATACACCAAGATGACAAAGGTTACTACGCCGTTGTGGCTACAACACGTCCTGAGACCATCATGGGTGACTCCGCGATGTGTATCAATCCGGAAGATGAAAAAAACACATGGCTGAAGGGACTGCATGTTATCGTACCATTGGTAAACCGTGTCATCCCCGTAATAGAAGACAGCTATGTCGACATTCAGTTTGGTACGGGTTGCTTAAAAGTGACGCCGGCTCACGATATTAACGACCATGCACTCGGATTAAAGCATGGATTGGAAACGATAGATATATTCAACGATAATGGAACTATATCAGAAGCAGCCGGACTCTATGTGGGACAAGACCGCATGGAGGTAAGAAAACAGATTGCCAAAGACTTGCAAACAGCAACCTTGATGGAAAAAATAGAGGACTACGATAACAAAGTAGGCTTCTCTGAACGTACCAACGTGCCTATCGAACCCAAGCTCTCTACGCAGTGGTTCTTAAATATGCAGCATTTTGCTGACATCGCTCTCGACCCGGTCATGAGTGATGACATAGAGTTTTACCCCAAGAAATACAAAAACACTTATCGCCATTGGCTGGAAAATATCAAAGATTGGTGTATCAGCCGTCAGCTTTGGTGGGGTCATCGTATTCCTGCTTATTACTTCATGACCGAGGATGGCAAAAAGGAAGTGGTTGTGGCCGAAACCAAGGAAGAGGCCTTCAAACAAGCACTTCTGAAAAATGAAAAACTGACACTTGATGACCTCGCGCAAGATGAGGACGCTCTCGACACTTGGTTCTCTTCATGGTTGTGGCCCATCTCACTTTTTGACGGTATTAATAATCCCGATAACGAGGAAATCAATTACTACTATCCCACCGCCGACTTGGTAACCGGTCCGGATATTATCTTCTTTTGGGTAGCACGCATGATTATGGCCGGCTACGAATACAAGCAGGCCATGCCTTTCAAACATGTTTACTTCACGGGTATCGTGCGTGACAAGTTGGGTCGTAAGATGAGCAAGTCACTTGGCAACTCCCCCGACCCCATCGCCTTGATTGAAAAATACGGTGCCGATGGAGTCAGAATGGGTATGATGTTGGCAGCCCCTGCGGGTAATGACATCCTCTTTGATGAAACCCTATGTGAGCAAGGTCGTAACTTTAACAATAAGATATGGAATGCCTTCCGACTGGTACAAGGCTGGACTACGGCTCAAACAGAACAACCGGAAGCCTGCAAGACCGCTGTTGCATGGTTTGAAGCAAAACTGAAGGAAGTCAATGAGGAAATGCAAAAGCAGTTTAAGGAATACCGCATTTCAGAAGCACTGATGACCGTCTACAAGCTATTTTGGGATGAATTCTCAAGTTGGTATTTGGAAATGGTTAAACCTGCTTATGTTAATGGTGAGGCCCAACCTATTGACCAATCCACATACGAAGCTACATTGCGTTTCTTCGACGAGTTGCTGAAAATGCTTCATCCTTTCATGCCGTTTATTACAGAGGAATTGTGGCAACACATTTATGACCGTAAAGACGGTGAAAGCATAATGAAAGCAACATTAACAATAGCAGCTCCCACCGCTGAAGAATTGCAACTGACACAGCAATTTGAGTCTGTCAAGCAGATTGTAGCCGGTGTCCGTGCAGTTCGCAACCAAAAGAACATTGCTCCCAAAGAGCAATTGGAGCTGCAAGCCATTGCTTCCAACAACTTTGAGAAGTTCAATCACGTTATTACTAAGATGGCAAACCTCAAAGCTATCAGCGTAAGTCCGGAGAAAGCTACTGACGCCAGTGGCTTCATGGTAGGTACGGATGAATTTGCTGTGCCGGTAGGCGACCTGATTGACGTGAAAGCAGAGTTGGAAAAAGCCGAGAAAGAATTGGCCCATTTGGAAGGATTCTTGATGGGAATCAAAAAGAAATTGGCCAATGAAAAGTTTGTGGCTCATGCCCCGGAAGCTGTTGTTGCCCTCGAACGCAAGAAGCAAAGTGACTCTGAAGAGAAGATTGCTGCGCTCAAACAGACAATAGAAGAACTGAAAAAGAAATAATAAGACGCACAAAGAATAGCAGCCTAATTGGCACAATACATCATTGTGGCCAGTTTGGCTGCTATTTTTTTACACATTTCACCCCACTTTGTTATATATGAAAAAAATATTAATCGCATGTTTATCGATCATTACAACCTTATCTTTTACAAGTTGTCGTGGTGAAAAGATGCCCGAAGATGAATATGAGAATGTAAACAGAACGCTTTTTGTCTATATGCCATGGACTGGCTCCATCAACTCCACCGGCAATTCATTGACAGCCTTTTTTGATAAAAATATCATTTCAATGAAGAACGCCATCAACATGGAAAGAGGAGCCAAGCAAACCGACATCATTGTCTATAAAGCCAGCTCACAGACAAAAAGCGTTCTATTCAGAATGAAATATAACCGCACACAGCAACGTTGTGAACTCGATACACTAAGTACCAACGCAGGTTATCATAGTGTCTCAGAAGAAAATTTACAATCGTTGCTCAATCTTGTTGCCTCACACAGCTCTACCAACAATTACTCCATGCTGATTGGCTGTCATGGAAGTGGATGGACTCCTAAAGGCAGTGACGAAACAATGCCGAGGGCACGAGCTTTTGGTGGTATTGGTAAAGCCATGCAATATGATGTAAGCGATTTGACAAAGGCTATCTCTCAATCTTCCATGCGCAAGATGGAGTATATATGCTTCGATGATTGCTACATGGCCAATGTTGAGACGGCTTATGAATTAAAAGATGTAACCAACTATCTGATAGCCTCTACAAGCGAAGTTATGGGTGACGGTATGCCCTATGATGATATTTTTAAATATATGCTAGGTGAGCCTAATTACGAAAAATGGGTTCAAGGTTTCTACAACCATTATGTAAAGTCTGACACGCCTTATGGGGCTCTATCGGCAATACGTTGCGGAAAGTCTATAGAGAACATGGCCCAAGTCATGAAAGCCATCAACCAAACATATACTTTAGACGCACAAAAAATGTCAGAAATACAGTTCTTAGATGGATATAATGTCAATGTTTTCTACGATTTATCCAGTTATGTAGACAAACTTAATGTCTTAGATCCATTGTTGGCAAACTTCAAAACAGCCTTGACAGAACTTGTTCCCTACAAACTGACAACCCCATATATATATACAACATATAGGAATGATTTCCGACCGGGAGATTCTTTTTGGCCTCATAATACATTTAAGGTCAACACGTTCTGTGGAATAACGATAAGTGATCCTACCAAGAATAGTACTGTTTTTACATCAAAAGAAAATACGGCTTGGTGGAAAGCAACCCATTAAAATAAATATTGCAAACGCTGTAGCGGAAGGACTCTGCAAAGAAAATATATAAAAGAATAAGCGCAATACAAAGATTCGTCCTTGTATTGCGCTCATTTTATATAAGCATGTAAGCAGAGAACTTAATCTCTGCTCACATACAATTTAATATTCTTCCCAAGCCTTTATTTCTATCTCATCAAGCTTTGTAGTGCAGAAAGCATAGATAAATGTGCTTGCCAAACGACTGTTCGTTATCAATGGCACATTCAAATCAATAGCCGCACGACGTATCTTATAGCCATTAGTCAGCTCATGTTCCGTGAGGTTTTTCGGAATATTGACCACCATATCGATTTTCTTATCATGCAAAAGGGTCAATGCCTGAGGTTCTTTTCCTTCGTCTGACGGCCAATAAACAAGTGTGTTGTCGATACCATTTTCCTTTAAATACTTACTTGTTCCACCTGTCGCATAAAGCTCATAACCACTTTGAACAAGGCGTCGAGCCGCGTCGAGCATTTCTGCCTTTTGCTTTGCTCCACCCGTTGACAGCAAAACGGTATGCTTAGGAATACGATGACCAACGCTGAGCATACTCTTTAACATCGCATCATTCGTGTCATCACCCAAACAACCTACTTCACCCGTAGAGCTCATATCCACTCCTAAAACGGGATCGGCCTTCTGTAAACGGTTGAAAGAGAACTGACTGGCCTTTATACCTACATAATCCAAGTCGAACAAGTTCTTACTTGGCTTTTCTACCGGTATGCCTAACATTATCTTCGTTGCCAATTCGATTAAGTTAAGTTTCAGCACCTTACTTACAAATGGGAACGAACGTGAGGCACGCAGATTACATTCTATCACAAGAATCTCATTATCTCGGGCCATGAACTGTATATTAAATGGGCCATTGATATGAAGTGCCTTGGCTATCTGACGGCTTACACGTTTAATACGTCGCATCGTCTCAACATACAGTTTCTGCGGAGGGAACTGGATTGTTGCGTCACCGGAGTGAACACCGGCAAACTCTATGTGCTCACTGATAGCGTAGGCCATGATTTCTCCATCATGAGCCACCGCATCCATTTCTATTTCCTTGGCATTCTCAATGAACTTAGAGACTACAACGGGATGGTCTTCACTGACATTTGCGGCTAAGAGCAAGAATTTCTCAAGTTCCTCTTCGTTAGAGCAAATATTCATAGCTGCTCCTGAAAGAACATAGGAAGGACGCACAAGAACCGGGAAGCCTACTCGCTGAATGAACTGCTGAATATCATCCATGCTGGTCAAAGCGCTCCACTCCGGTTGGTTAATACCATTCTCAGTTAGCATAGCGGAGAATTTAGCACGGTCTTCCGCATTATCTATGTCCTTAGCTTTAGTACCCAAAATAGGAACATTCTGCTCGTCAAGTTTAACTGCTAAATTATTAGGTATTTGTCCACCGGTAGAAACGATAACGCCATAAGGATTTTCCAATTCAATAATATCCATGACACGCTCAAAGGTTAGCTCATCGAAGTAGAGCCTATCACACATATCATAGTCAGTAGATACAGTCTCAGGATTATAATTAATCATGACAGAGCGGAAGCCTTGCTTGCGAATTGTATTCAAAGCCTGCACACCACACCAGTCGAATTCTACAGAAGAACCAATACGATAAGCACCAGAGCCCAAGACTATCACGGAGGGAACTGTCGGAGTTATGGCTCCTGAAGCTCCCGGGCTGTTAAAAGAAATATCATGAGCTGTTCCTGCATAAGTAACATAAAGGTAATTGGTTTGAGCCGGATATTCCGCTGCCAAAGTATCAATTTGCTTTACAACCGGCAAGATTCCAAATCCTTTACGCAACTGTCGAATTACCAACATGGCCTTGTGCATATTATGCAATTCCTCTTCCAAATTAACGGCTCTTGCGATTTGGAAGTCAGTAAATCCATAAACTTTCGCCTCACGCAATGATTCTTTATCCAAGGTATTGACATTACATTTTTTCAAATGCTCATCAATATCTATGATATGCTTCAACTTATAAAGGAACCACCTATCTATCTTAGTTAGATCATGAATCTGGTCTACGGTATAACCACGGTGCATAGCCTTTGAAATCACAAAGATACGCTTATCAGTAGGTTCACGTAAGGCTGCGTCTATGTCTTTTATTTCAAGTTCTTTGTTCTCTACAAAACCGTGCATGCCCTGCCCTATCATACGAAGTCCCTTCTGAATGGCTTCTTCAAAATTACGACCTATAGCCATAACCTCGCCTACCGACTTCATGCTTGACCCCAATTCCTTGTCTACTCCATGGAATTTTGACAAGTCCCAACGAGGAATCTTGCAGACAACATAGTCCAAAGCCGGCTCAAAGAAAGCGCTTGTAGTCTTTGTAACAGAGTTCTTCAATTCAAAAAGTCCATAACCCATACCCAATTTAGCAGCGACAAAAGCCAAGGGATAGCCCGTAGCTTTTGAAGCCAACGCAGAGGAGCGACTCAATCGGGCATTTACTTCTATTACTCTATAATCCTCACTTACAGGGTCAAACGCATATTGTACATTACATTCTCCTACGATTCCGATATGGCGAATAATCTTAATTGCCAAGGCACGGAGCTTATGATACTCACTATTTGTCAACGTTTGAGATGGCGCTATAACTATTGACTCACCCGTATGGATACCAAGTGGGTCGAAATTTTCCATATTACAAACCGTAATACAGTTATCGTAGCGGTCACGTACTACTTCATACTCTATTTCTTTCCAGCCTTTTAAGCTCTTTTCCACGAGCACTTGAGGAGAGAAAGAAAAGGCTTTTTCTGCCAATTTATTCAACTCGTCCTCATTATCAGCGAAACCACTACCCAAGCCTCCAAGTGCGTAAGCTGCACGAATAATGACAGGATAGCCAAGAGTTGCAGCGGCAGCACGAGTTTCTTCTATCGTTTCACAAGCCTGACTTTTAATTGTCTTTACATTTATTTCATCAAGCTTCTCTACAAACAACTCTCTATCTTCGGTATCAATAATCGCTTGGACGGGCGTACCTAAGACCTTTACTCCATACTTCTCAAGAATACCTGAACGATAGAGTTCTACTCCACAATTAAGCGCTGTCTGTCCTCCGAAACTCAACAAGATTCCATCAGGTTGTTCCTTTTGAATAACACGCTCAACAAAATAGGGCTGAACCGGTAAGAAATAGATATGATCGGCAACTCCTTCCGAGGTTTGCACCGTTGCAATATTGGGATTGATAAGGACAGTCTCTACTCCTTCTTCACGCAAAGCCTTCAAAGCCTGCGAACCGGAATAATCGAATTCACCTGCCTCACCTATTTTTAAAGCTCCGGAACCAAGAATTAAGACTTTCTTTATGCTATTATCTTTCATAATAAATAAATTGGATAAGAAGATATATGAATATGATTAACGCTGAAGAGCAGATACAAATTTATCAAACATAAACTCTGTATCTACAGGCCCCGAACATGCTTCAGGATGGAATTGGCTGGAGAACCAAGGATTTGTTTTATGACGAATACCTTCATTTGAGCCATCATTCATATTGACAAACAACTCTTCCCAATCTGCGCCAAGAGTAGAAGCGTCAACCGCATAACCATGATTCTGGCTTGTGATAAAACACTGTTCCGTACCAACAAGGCGCACCGGCTGGTTATGAGAACGATGACCATACTTCAACTTATAGATCTTCGCCCCCCCGGCTTTAGCCAATAATTGATTACCCATACATATACCACAAATCGGCTTGCGGCTTTGGCTCATTTGCTTGCGGATAATATCAACAGCTTCTTGACACATATCGGGATCGCCCGGGCCATTGGCTAAAAACAATCCATCAAACTCCATCGAAGTATAATCATAATTCCAAGGTACTCTGATCACTTCAACGTTGCGTTGAATCAGCTCTCGAATAATATTTGCTTTGACACCACAATCTACTAAAATAACCTTGGAACCTGCGCCTTCATTATACTTAATGACTTCCTTGCACGATACCTTATCAACTAAATTCACTCCTTCATAGGCTGCTGTTGGGATATTATCAGGCTGGTCGTCAAATAATATTTTTCCTCCCATTACTCCATGCTCACGCAGAACTTTAGTCAACTGACGTGTGTCAATACCGGTTATACCCGGCACTTTTTCACGCTTTAACCATGAAGATAGGCTCTCTGACGCATTCCAGTGAGAGAATTGCTCACTATAATCCGAAACAATAATGGCAGAAGCATAAATTCTATCACTCTCCATATATGTGGGAATACCATTCACTTCCACTGTAAATGGGGGAACACCATAATTGCCCACTAATGGATAAGTAAGTGCCATTAACTGACCTGCATAAGAAGGATCGGTCAAACTTTCAGGATAGCCCATCATAGCCGTATTAAATACGACCTCGCCCGCAACCGGTTCTTCATATCCAAATGATTTACCTCGGAATTGAGTTCCGTCTTCTAAGAGTAAAGTTACATTTTTCATTATATAATCGTTGAGTTGTCTATAAAATTAATAAAAGCCTGCAAACAAAGGGTTGTTCCTCCGGGAGTTGGGTAATGTCCCGTAAAATACCAATCACCAAGATGATGTGGAATTGCCTTATGAAGTCCATCGATAGATTGGTAAACAATTTCTACGGGAGTTGACATATCTACCGGACGAAGAATATCTATAATCTTATGATTAATTTCTTCAACCTCAAATGGTTCATATATCTTACGCACAAGATTATGGCGCTCATCCTTAGGTTTTTGCAGTTCTAATTTACATGCCTCATAAACAGCTTTCACATGACCAAGCATATTCCTTTCTTTAAGAAGTTCAATAGTTGCACGGAAAGCACAAAACTCCTCTAACCGAGGCATATCTATACCGTAATAGTCAGGGTATCTAATCTGTGGGGCACTGGAAACTATTACTATTTTCTTAGGATGTAAGCGATTCAGTATTCGCAAGATACTTTTCTTCAGAGTAGTCCCCCTTACAATGCTATCGTCTATGATGACAAGATTGTCACTCCCCGCCTCTAAGCTGTCATAAGTGACATCATATACATGTGACGCTAAATCATTACGAGAATTGCCTTCCGTAATAAATGTACGCAACTTAATATCTTTAATCGCTACTTTCTCGCTCCTAACATAATCATGAATAATTCGCTCTAATTCTTCACGTGTAGGCTTATGATCCAGCTCTTCTATACGAGCTATCTTTTGTTCATCCAACCAATGGTTCAGTCCTTGCAACATTCCATAGAACGCAACCTCCGCCGTATTAGGAATAAAAGAAAAGACCGTATGTGCGATGTCATGATTAACGGCTTTCAATATAGGTTTTGTCAAAAGTTCACCTAATTTCTTCCGCTCTCGATAAATATCCCTATCGCTTCCTCGAGAGAAATAAATACGCTCAAAAGAACAAGCTTGGCTGGCTTTAGGTGCTAAGATTTGATCCACCAAACAATTACCTTGTCGAGTAACCCTAAGTGCAGAACCGGGGAGCAACTCAACAATATCCTCACACTCCAAGTCAAATGTCGTCTGCAATACGGGACGCTCACTTGCAACTACAACGATTTCTTCATTCTTATAATAATATGCAGGGCGAATTCCCCAAGGATCACGCATGGCAAACAACTCACCGGAACCAGTCAGACCACAAACCACATAACCTCCGTCAAAACTATTCATAGAAGTTTGCAATACGTTGACAGTATTCACATGGTCTTCTATATAACGAGTTATCTGTCGGTCTTCATACCCCAGCTGTTGAGCCTCAACAAAATTGCGTTCCACTTCCCTATCCAAACGATGGCCCATCAATTCCAACATAATATAGCTATCGCTATAAATTCTCGGACATTGTCCTTGCGTTGTTAATCGCTCAAAGACTTCATCTATATTCGTCATGTTGAAGTTGCCACACAAACACAAGTTTTTAGCCCTCCAATTATTTCTACGAAGAAAGGGATGAACATAAGAAAGTCCACTTTTTCCAGTTGTAGAATATCTCAGATGGCCCATATACATTTCGCCGGCAAACGGCAAATGCTGCTTGGCATACTCGACATCACTCAACTGTTCCGATGGAACTGAATTGTACACAGAATGAACCTTACCAAATATTTCCGTTATAGCATTCGTTCCTTCCGCTCTCTCTCGAAACATATATTCGTTGCCGGGTTCCGTATCGAGCTTTACACACGCCATTCCAGCGCCTTCTTGACCACGATTGTGCTGCTTTTCCATCATAAGATAGAGCTTATTTAAAGCCCACATCCATGTGCCATATTTCTTTTGATAATATTCAAGAGGCTTTAAAAGTCGTATCATTGCGACTCCACACTCATGCTTCAAAGATTCCATCTTAGTAATTACTTATTTTGTAAGTATGAAATACAAATATCTCAAACTCTAATTATAAAAAAAGAAGAATGATATTGCCAAGCAATTAGTCATTCTTCATTTATTTATTCCATTTAATTTCTTAATATATTTACCAACAGTGAGGCGACACTCGTAACGATTCCAACAAAAGAAATCCATATTGTTGTAGAACTACCTATCGCCGAATTCTTAGCTTTAACGCTATTGGGTTCTACATAAATAATATCATTTTGTTGTAAATAGTAATATGGCGAATTTATTAATTCCGCATCATTCAAATTCAATCGATGTGCCTCTTTCTGCCCATTGGCATTTTCTCGAATAAGCATTACATTATCACGCTTTCCATAAATCGTCAAATCACCAGCTTGAGCCAAAGCTTCTATTATACTCATCTTCTCCGTTGATACGGGTACAACACCCGGCTTATTTACTTCACCAGTTATTGTAACACGATAGCTAGCCATCGTTACTGTTACCACAGGCTTTTCTGAATCTGCCAAATAGGGAGAAACTTTTCCACGAATTAAATCCTGGCACTGTGTTTTTGTCAATCCTACAACATGTATCTTTCCTATCACCGGGAAATTAATATTACCTTCGTTATCAACCAAATACCCCTGAAGGGCTCCTAATCCAGAACTTAACTGCCCCAAAGCACCGATGGTATTTTGAACTGACAGATTGAAAGGAGCAGCAGCTTGAGGATCGGTTGTTATGACCGTTATAGTCAACATATCCTTCGGCATAATCTTCGCATCGTAAAGTCCCTTGGAAGATTCAAGACTTACTTGATCTATATTTTGAAAATAAGGAACCTGCTTACTGCTAGAACAACTACCTAACCACACTATCATTAACAAAAGGAATAGGGATTGTATCGCTTTTTTCATACTTAACAATTTCAATTCAAAATCAATTGCAAAAATAAACCTATTTTTTTTATTTTACAAATTTTATGGTGTAAAAGTGGAACGAAGTCACAGAGTTTCAAACGTAATGAATGCTTGCAGCCTAAACTACGAGCGACGTTTCTTTAGTTTAAGAGCTGGAATTTTAAGCATTTCCCCTGCTGTCACTGTTTTCTTACCATTCAGGACTTCCACATAACATTCCATATCAGGGCCTAAATATAGCCGACTGATAGATTGAAGGGTTTGCCCTTTCTTAACTTTTACAACAGACTTCACACCTACGATTCTATATGCCCCGGTCCGCACACGGACATCCTTTCGATTCAAGGAAGAGTAATCTGTATTCTCACTGTGTTCACTATCAATTTTCTTCTCGGCAGGCTGTTGTATTTTTTCTTTCGGCAAAGACGGCTGCTGAACATTTTCCTCAACAACTTGTTTCGTTTCTGCAGCCGGAGTGGAATTCTCCGGTACACTTGCACGAGCTTGCTGCTCCTCCTCTACTTTAGCTGTAGGTTTGCTAATAGCTTTATGAGAAGAGTTATTATGCACCTTATTAATCTTTACAATCAAGTCGTCTATTTGACGATTACGTTGATCTATAACCTTCAGCGTATAATAAAAAAGGCCACCACACATAAAGAGAAGTAGGACACAAAGAATAGACAACCATGTAACAACTCTCTTTAAAGAGTGCTGTACCTTAGCTTTATCATCCGACTTTTCCTCTGCTAATTCGTCCTTCTGATGGTGCGAAACGGGTGCAAACATAGCTACCGTAGCACTTTCCTCAGATTTTTCCTCCACAAGTTCTACAGAATCTAATTCTTTTGATGCGCTTTCTTCACTCTGCACGTCATGGATTATATTTGAATCCAAAGTTGAATCGATAGCGTTTACAACCTCATCCGTTACATTTTGGCATTCTTCCGCAGGCTCTTCTGTTAATTCAGGGTGAATATCATTAAGAGAAGTTTCTTCCTCTATAAAAGTATTTTCCTCTGCTTTTTCCAAAGCCACGGCTTCATTCGATTCTTCTTGCAACCCATTACTTCTGATTTCATCCATTTCGTTGGATTCTTCAGAGGCTGTATTTTCGACATTAAGTAGTTGCTCTACATCTACACCTTCGTTTATGATAACAGTCTCAAATTGGGCGAAAGGACGATTTACGTAATCTCGAAGCACCGCATCAGGACTAAAAGAAATTTTGTCGCGACCGTCAATCACAATACGCTCTCCCGTATTGACATCAATACTTTCGCGAGCACTGACACTGGTTACTTTAAAAGTACCCAATCCTTTAACCTTTACCAACCTATCATTACTTAATCCTTCATCAATTAGTTCAAATAATAGATTGACAAAGCGCTCTGCCTCTTCCTTGGTCAGTTTATGCACCTTTACAAGGTCTTGTACTAAGTCGTTTGTTTTAATCATAAACTGCCTTTCCATTTTTTAATCGCTCTTTTACAGAAGAATTTGGTTTAAAATTAAGAACTATTTTAGGTGGAACCAACATTTTCAAACCTGTTGATGGATTATTAACTACTCGTTCTAACCTCTTTTTGAGCTCAAACACCCCGAAAGAAGATATATTGACATCCTCGCCGGAGTCAAAAGCTACCATCATACGATCGATAATGGAATTTACGAGCTTCTGTGTGTCAGCTTGCGTCAATCCACTTCGTTGGGCCAATTCCGAAATAAATTCTTTATTATTCATCGTTACTTAAACCAATTCGCCATAAAGATCGAACTCTTCCGATTGTACAATCCTTACGTTATAAAAACAACCTACCCGCAAAGTTTTCTCACCTACCGGAATTAAAACTTCCGGATCAACTTCCGGAGAGCAGAACTCTGTTCTACCGATATAATAAGAACCTTCTTTCCTATCGATAATAACTTTCAAAATCTTTCCTACCTTTTGAGCTTCTACTTCCGCACTGATGTCCTGCTGAACAGCCATCAATTCATCAAGGCGCTTCTGCTTCACGGCCTCAGGAACATTATCCTCATAATTGTCTGCACTATATGTTCCTTCCTCCTCGGAATAAGCAAACGCCCCCATGCGCTCAAACTTAGCCCATTTAACAAACTCAATAAGCTCTTGGAAGTCCTCATCTGTCTCGCCCGGGAAACCAACCATCATTGTTGTACGCAGATGAATACCGGGCACACGCTCACGAATTTGTTTTATAAGTTCTACGGTTTCTTCTTTTGAGACATTACGGTGCATAGCCTTCAATACCGGATTAGAAATGTGTTGCAATGCTATATCCAAGTACTTGCACACATTGCTTTTCTCATTCATCACATCCAATAATTCTATTGGAAACTGGTTAGGATAGGCATAATGCAATCTTATCCACTTAACACCGGGCACGTCTGCTATATCACGTACTAAATCAGCAATATGACGATGGCCATCAATATCCACACCATAATAGGTAAGTTCTTGAGCGATCACTTGAAACTCCTTTACACCGGACGCTACCAAATCGCGTACTTCCGCAAGAATTTCTTCCTTCGGTCGCGAAACATGTTTGCCGGTTATGATGGGAATGGCACAATAAGCACAATGGCGATCGCAGCCTTCAGCTATTTTTAAATAAGCATAGTGGCGTGGAGTTGTTAAATGCCTCACACCATCACACGATGGGACCGTGGCTTTGCCTAAATCACAGAGAAGCTGTTTATAATTGAACTTACCATAAAATTTATCCACTTCAGGAATCTCGCTTTCTAACTCGTCTTTATAACGCTGCGACAGACATCCCATGACAAAGAGCTTATTAATCTTTCCTTCGCTCTTAGCATTGACAAATTCTAATATCGTGTTGATACTTTCCTCTTTTGCAGTCTCTATAAATCCACAAGTATTAATAACAACTATCTCTCCTTGAGGATTCTTGCTGTCATGCTTACATATATAACCATTAGCCTCAAACTGCTTCATCAAGAGCTCGCTGTCTACGAGATTCTTTGAGCAGCCCATGGTAATAATATCGATTTGATTTTTCTTCATTTGACTAATTATTTATTAAATAAAGAATCAACAAACTCGTTTCGATTAAACAATTGTAAATCCTCTACCTTTTCTCCTAAGCCAATATACTTCACGGGTACCTTCAGCTGATCGCTGATACCTATGACCACTCCACCTTTAGCCGTACCATCTAACTTGGTAATGGCAAGGCTGGTAATATTGGTTACGGCTGAAAACTGCTTAGCTTGTTCAAAAGCATTCTGGCCGGTACTGCCATCCAATACCAGCATTACCTCATTTGGTGCGGTTGGTATGACTTTTTTCATGACCTCCTTAATTTTTTTCAGCTCATTCATCAAGCCTACTTTATTATGCAATCTACCTGCGGTATCTATCAGAACAACATCGGCATGATTTGCTTTCGCACTTTGTAAAGTATCGAAAGCGACGGAAGCAGGGTCAGCTCCCATTTGCTGTTTGATGACAGGAACACCCACTCGTTCTCCCCAAATACTGATTTGCTCTACCGCGGCTGCCCTAAATGTATCGGCAGCTCCTAAATAAACGCTTTTGCCTGCACGCTTAAATTGATGTGCCAGCTTTCCGATGGTAGTCGTTTTTCCTACCCCATTCACACCAACCACGAGAATAACATAAGGGTCTTCCGAGGCGGGTAAATCCCAATTGTCATTATCTTCGGTGTGATTCTCCGCCAATAAGTTGGCTATTTCATCACGAAGAATAGAATTAAGTTCAGAAGTGGAAACGTATTTATCCCTAGCCACTCTCTCCTCTATTCTTTCTATTATCTTCAATGTGGTATCTACCCCTACATCACTGGTAATCAAAACTTCTTCAAGATTGTCTAAGACGTCATCATCAACCTTAGACTTTCCTGCGATGGCACGAGACAACTTATCAAAAACACTTTGTTTAGTCTTCTCCAACCCCTGATCTAATGTCTCTTTCTTCTTTTTACTGAATAATCCAAATATTCCCATCGTTGTTATTTGTTAGAAGCCCTTTTTGAGCCTGTCATTGCTATCTTTTGCAAAGGTAATAAAAGTTTTCTAATTGTTCAAAAAAAGGCAAATCACAAAGTGATTCGCCTTCTATTAATTTAATTGCTCTAAATAATTATCTATCAATTATTAACGCTTCCACCAACGATGTCAAGCAATTCGCTTGTAATGGCTTGTTGTCTGCTCTTATTATACTGCAAATTTAACACTCTCAACAGCTCATCAGCATTATCTGTAGCGGTTTGCATTGCAACCATACGTGCAGCGTGTTCACTGGCATTACTATCAAGCAAAGCCGTATAGACTTGCAAATTAAGCTCCTTAGGTATTAAGGAATCTAAAACCGCATCCAAACTTGGCTCTACGATAAAGTTATCATTAAGGGCCTGAGTTTCAGTCTTTTTATCAGAAGCCTCTCTCGCCTTTTTCTGGCGAAGATACTCTTGTGCCTTTGCGGTGACAAGGTTGCTGGATAAATCACGGTCATTTTCCTTGCCAATATTCTCCGTAGATAAGTCAATAGGCAAAAAGGTCTTGCGTGTTAAAATCTGACTACCGGCTGATTTAAAATGGTGATAAATCAATTCTACCCTATCCAATTCATGAGTAGCAAACTTCATTCGCAATTCTCTGGAAATGACAGCACATTCAGTAGCATTAGGCTTGTCAACCAAAGAAAGGAAACTACCAGCGATTTTCATTCCACGCTTTACAGCGTATTCCTCGGCCTTTCTACCTATAGGATAAATTAAAATATCTTCTATCCCTTGAGCCTTGTATTCATCAACTGTTGTCTGAAGCAACTTCAGTATATTATTATTAAAGCCACCACACAACGAACTATTGCTTGTGAATACAACAAGTGCCACATGCTTTACCTCTCGCTCCGCTTGAAATTTATTCTGCACTTCAGGCACGGTTATCAAGAAAGACTTCAGTATATGCTCAAGTAAATTTTCATAAGGTAGCATGTTCTGAATAGCAGTCTGTGCATGATGGAGTTTACTTGAGGCAACCATCTTCATAGCACTCGTAATCTTACGAGTATTATTGACGGAGGCTATACGTGTCTTTATCTCTTTTAATGATGGCATTGCGTTGACATTTAATAAATTACTTCTTATACAATCCGGCAATATTAGCCATTGTTTCTTCAATAACCTTTATCGCGTCATCAGTCAACTGGCCCTCAGCCAAAGAGTTGATAACCTCTTTATGAGAGGAACGCATTGCATCAAGGAACTGCTCTTGACACGCACGAACTTGGTCTACGGGCACATCATGCATCAAACCATGTACACCACAATACAAAATGGCTATCTGTTCGCCAACCGGCATCGGGCTATATTGCGGCTGAATAAGCAATTGGTTATTCTTTCGTCCACGGTCCAAAGTCATCGCTGTGACCGCATCCATATCGCTTGAGAATTTAGAGAAAGCCTCTAACTCCCTATATTGTGCCATATCGAGTTTTAACGTACCGGCAACCTTCTTCATACTCTTGATTTGGGCCGAGCCACCTACACGAGATACGGAAATACCAACATTAATCGCAGGACGGAAACCTTGGTTGAACAAGTTAGTCTCAAGATAAATCTGACCATCAGTAATAGAAATTACATTGGTCGGAATATAAGCCGAAACGTCACCAGCCTGAGTCTCAATAATAGGCAGCGCCGTAAGTGAACCACCTCCACGAACATGACCTTTCATGCAAGCGGGTAAATCGTTCATTTGCTCTGCTATTTCCTGCTGATTGTTAATACGAGCAGCTCGTTCCAAAAGACGTGAATGCAGATAGAACACATCACCGGGATAAGCTTCACGTCCGGAAGGACGACGAAGAATCAAAGAAACTTCTCGATATGCTACGGCTTGTTTTGACAAATCATCATAAACAACAAGCGCACTGAAGCCGCGGTCACGGAAATACTCACCAATAGCAGCGCCCGCAAATGGAGCATAATACTGCATTGCTGCCGGATCAGCCGCAGTGGCACTTACTATTATAGAATAAGGTAATGCACCATGCTCTTTCAATGTCTGTACTAAAGTTGCTACAGTAGATGCCTTTTGGCCGATTGCCACATAAATGCAATATACTGGTTTGCCTGCGTCATAAAAGCTTTTTTGATTGATAATTGTATCAACAGCAATGGCGGTTTTACCCGTTTGTCGGTCACCAATTATCAACTCGCGCTGGCCGCGTCCTATGGGAATCATGGAATCGACAGCCTTTAAACCTGTCTGTAAAGGCTCTTTTACAGGCTGACGATAAATAACACCCGGCGCCTTACGATCCAATGGCATTTCAAAGGACTCCGTCAAATCTATATCGCCTAATCCATCAATGGCTTGTCCCAACGGATTAACGACACGTCCCAAGAAGTTGTCATTCACTCGAATAGAAGCAATACGGCGGGTTCGCTTCACCGTCTGGCCTTCTTTAATACCTGCAGTAGGACCAAGAAGCACACAACCGATATTATCTTCTTCCAAGTTCATCACAATAGCCATTGTGCCATTCTCAAACTCAAGCAACTCACTTGCCTCAACATTCCGAAGACCATAGACACGAGCCACACCATCCGCTACAGTCAGTACAGTGCCGACTTCGTCAAATTGCTCTCCGCTGTTAATGCTTTGAAGTTCTTTAAGAAGCACTTCTGACACTTCACTCGGTTTAATTTTATCAGACATCTTTTATCTTTTTCTATTAAACTAAATACTTATTTTTTAAGCGCAGTAAGAATCTTACGAAGTTTACTCCGCACACTGGCGTCCATACGGTAGGTATCATATTCCAATATAAAACCACCGATGATGTTAGTATCTACCTCTGTATTAAATTCCACCGGACCTTGAGTCTTACTTTCTACCATCTGCTTCATCCTTGTTTCTGTATCATGGTTGACTGCAGCGGCTGTTATAAGCTTACCACGGGTGATATTCTTATATTTCCTGTAAAGAGTAATGTACGATGCGGCCATGAATTGCAAGGCGTTCTCCCTATCTTCTTTCAATACAAGGGCAATAAACTTCTTTGTAAGACTACTTACATTTGCTCCGCAGGCAAGTTCCAGCACAGCTTGTTTCTTATCCTTTTGAAGCATGGGATTATCAATCGTAAATCTCAGTTCAAGTACTTCAGCATAACTCTGCAAAAGGATCTGCATCTCTTTATAGAGCTCATTCTCCTGCTGGTCAGCCAAAGCTGCCTTCAGCAGTGCACGGGCATATCGAACTGATATTACACCTAAATCCATAACAACACGTTTTTATTCTTTATATTCTTTCTGAGAAACTTCATCCAGCAGGCGATTGATCATATCCATTTGAGACTTATCGTTTGATAAATGCTCACAAAGGATTTTTTCGGCTACCTGAACACTGAGTTCAGCCACCTGAGAGCGGATTTCACGAATAGCTCCTTCTTTCTCCATCTCTATCTGCTTCTTTGCCTCAGAGATTATACGAGAGCTTTCTTCGTGTGCCTTTTCTTGTGCCTGCTCAACGATAGCGTCACGGGCAGCGGCCGCCTCTTTCATTATCTTAGCCTGCTGCTCACGAGCTTCTTGCAAGAGGGCTTCACCTTCCTGCTTTATATGCAGCAAACGTTCTGAAGCTTCATTTGCCTTACTCAGACTTTCATCTATATACAATTTACGCTTTGTAACAGTTGCGATAATTGTAGGGAAAGCAAAAAATCCAAGTCCGACAAAGACCACCAAGAACGCAAGGAGCATCCAAAAAAGAAGTCCAAGATCAGGCGTCAATATTGATGGCAAATTCTCCATTCGAAATATTTAAATACTTATTTAATGATAAATGCGCAAGCAGCAATCGCAAACAAAGCACAGCCTTCAACGAAAGCAGAGGTCAAAATCATGTTTGTCATAATCTTACCTGAAGCCTCGGGCTGACGAGCGATTGCGTCCATGGCGCTACTACCAATCTTACCAATACCCAAACCTGCACCAATAGTTGCAATACCAGCACCAAGACTGCAGCCCAGCTGAGCCAGACCTGAAGCAGCCAACAAAGTTGAAATCATCATAATTATTCGTTTTAACTTATTATTAATATTTGAAAATTCTATTTTATTTTATGCAAAGACTACTCTGCCTCTTCTTCCTTATGGGCCAATCCTATAAAGACTGCGCTCAACAGTGTGAACACATACGCTTGAACGAATGCTACCAATAACTCCAAGCAGTTCATGAACAAGAGCATGATAATACTAAATGTATTTAGCCCAAGTCCAAAACCAACGCCCATAGACCATCCCAAGAAGATAACGCAAGTAAAACTTAGGATAACAGCATGACCGGCCATCATATTTGCAAAAAGACGAATCATCAGTGCAAACGGTTTCGTGAAGACACCGAACAACTCTATCACCGGCATTAAAGGGACTGGAGCTTTTAAGAAGAAAGGCACATGGGGCCAAAAAATATCTTTCCAATACTCCTTATTACCAAATAGATTGACTGCTATCATTGTACATACTGCAAGGAATAAGGTTATATTGATATTACCCGTTACGTTGGCACCTCCCGGGAAAATAGGCAGCAATCCTATTAAATTTGCTGTCAATATAAAAAAGAAGACTGTCAACAAATAGGGAGCAAAACGCTTGTAATGTTTCTCTCCTATAGAGGACTTAACAACATCGTCATTAATCAACATGACTATCATTTCCATTGCACCAACGAAACCACCGGGCGCTTCACTCTTCTCATCACGATTCTTATACCAACGTGCGCAATAGCTGAAAATACCTAACAAGACAAAGACAACGATCCAAATTTGAGCTACCGTTTTCGTTATACTCAAATCCAAAGGTCGTACAGTACTACCATCGGGCATTTTCTCGTAAATCTTTCCATGATGACCTTCATCAAAATAAAAATTTGAAGGTAAAGTTTCAGGGCCACAAAAGATCCAATCTCCCGTAGCCGAACTTCTGAGAATAATAGGCAACGGGATACTAATCTCTTTATCCTTGTAGGTTACGATATGCCATTCATAATCATCAGAAAGATGACCAAGCACTATCTCTGATATATTCATTTCCCCACCTTTGGTCCCATGCGCCGCAAAAGAAGACAGCGGCAGCAATAGAAACACAATAAGGAGAAGTAAAGATTTGATCTTTTTCATTTTATTTTATACCGTTAGGCCATTCAACGAGTTTTATTCATACTTGAGAAGAAGACAGAATGATGTATCAACACTGCCAAATAACATGGCGCAAGCAGCAAGATAAATGTGAACATCGATCCGCTCTCAGACAACAGATAGTAGACAAATATCAGCAAGAGAGCCAACAAGAATCTAAAACCTGATACAGCCATAAAGAACGTTGCTTTTGTATCATCATCTTGTTTTTCCATCTTCTGCCATATAAGCGCTTCACTGATTTCCACAACTAAAGCAAACCCTATACTGACAAGAATAGGAGTCAACGATAAATCCTGATTCAGGACTTGAAATGCCAACAACTCTAAAAGAAATAAAGCAAAGACTATCATGATTGCTTGTTTGATATATGTCTTGCTTGCAGACTTAGAGTTCTTCATGCTTCTACTTCTATATGATTACAATTCAACACACAACCGGATTTCGTTTTTCTGAACTTCTACAAAGCCCCCTCGAATATCTAAAACTTGTGTATCTTTACCTTGCGACTGATAAGTCACTCGTCCTTTATCTAAAGATGAAATAATGGGAGCATGATGTTCTAATATTTCAAACTCTCCCATAGAGCCGGGCACAATAACCCGAATCACCTCACCTTTAAAAACCTGCTTTTCAGGAGAAACTATTTTCAACTGCAACATAAACCTAACTTTTAAGTGTCCTTACTATATCAACTTAATTGATTATCTATCAGAACTTAGGCATTAGCAGCTTCAAGTAACTTCTTTGCTTTCTCCTTTGCATCTTCTATTGTACCGACATTGATGAAAGCCTGCTCAGGTAAGTCATCAACCTCACCGTCAAGAATCGCGTTAAAGCCCTTTATCGTATCTTCAATAGGAACCATCACACCTTTAAGACCGGTGAACTGCTCCGCCACCGTGAAAGGTTGAGAAAGGAACCTCTGCACACGACGTGCACGGTTTACGGTCAATTTATCTTCATCGGATAACTCATCCATACCCAAAATCGCAATAATATCCTGCAATTCATTATAACGCTGCAACAATTGCTTAACACGTTGGGCACAGTCATAATGAGCTTTACCGACAATCAGTGGGTCAAGGATTCGAGAAGTACTTCCCAACGGATCAACAGCAGGATAAATACCAAGCTCAGCTATCTTACGAGAAAGCTCTGTCGTTGCGTCCAAATGCGAGAATGTTGTGGCCGGAGCAGGGTCAGTCAAGTCGTCAGCAGGAACATAAACCGCCTGAACAGACGTGATAGAACCATTCTTCGTTGAAGTGATTCGTTCCTGCATGGTTCCCATTTCACTTGCCAAAGTAGGCTGATAACCTACAGCAGATGGCATACGTCCCAATAGCGCGGACACCTCAGAACCTGCTTGCGTGAAACGGAAGATATTATCAATAAAGAACATAATATCCGCAGATTCACCATTCTTTCCACCATGATCACGGAATTCTTCGGCCACGGTTAGTCCGGACAAAGCCACAGAAGCACGTGCGCCCGGCGGTTCATTCATCTGACCATAAACCAAGGTTGCCTGACTCTCTGCCAACTCTTTCTTATCTACCAATGACAGATCCCATTTTCCTTCTTCCATGGCTTTCTTGAAAGCCTCGCCATATTTGATAACGCCACTTTCAAGCATATCACGTAACAAGTCGTTACCCTCACGTGTACGTTCACCTACTCCTGCAAATACGGAATAGCCATTATGTCCTTTGGCAATATTATTGATAAGCTCCATGATAAGCACAGTCTTACCAACACCGGCACCACCAAACAGACCAATCTTACCACCTTTCATATAAGGCTCCAAAAGGTCTATCACCTTAATACCGGTTGCCAGCATTTCCTTGTGAGTAGAAAGTTGATCGAATGTAGGAGCTTCGCGGTGAATAGGATAAGAGCCTTCCATATTCAACTCTTCCATTCCGTCAATAGGCTTACCGATAACATTCATCATACGGCCTTTGATTTGCTCTCCCGCAGGCATGGTTATAGGACTACCTGTAGGCAAAACCTCTAATCCGCGCTGCAAGCCATCAGTATTATCCATTGCCACACATCGAACGGTATCTTCACCTATATGTTGCTGCACCTCAATGACCAATTCGCTGCCATCAGGCCGTTCTACTTTCAAAGCTTCGTAAATCTTTGGCAATACTTTCTCGGCATCTTGTCCCTTTGTTTCAAAATAAACGTCAATAACAGGACCGATAATTTGGGAAATATGCCCGATAACTTGTGACATAAGCTATTATTTTATATGTTAACTTTCTAACTATTTGATAAAACAAAAGTAACAATAATTACTGAAAACTGCAAAACATTTTGTAGTTTCAAAGAACTATTCTCCTCTTTTTAATACCTTTTAATATTAGGTGACAGGTTCATCTTGTGATTAAATACTCAACTCGTCAAGAACCTTTATCAGCTTACGATCAAAAGGTTTGTCGCTTCGGATGGCCTCACTCAATGGCACATACACCACCTCGTTATTTCTAACACCAACCATAATATTACGCTGCCCCTGCAAGATTGCCTCTATCGCGCCTACTCCCGTTCTACTGGCAAGAATTCGGTCACGAGCCGTTGGTCGGCCTCCACGTTGCAGATGGCCCAAGATAGACACACGCACATCATATTCAGGGAATTCCTTCTTTACACGGTCCGCATAATACAACGCACCACACTTCGGGCTTTCGCTGACAATTACGATACAGCTCTTTTTACTCTTGCGTATGCCACGCTCCATGAATTGTGCCAATTGGTCCACATCCGTACTATCCTCGGGGATAATCGCAGCCTCCGCACCGGAAGCAATGGCAGAATTCTGAGCCAAAAATCCGGCGTCACGTCCCATCACCTCTATAAAGAAAATACGCTCATGGCTCTGCGCCGTATCTCGAATACGGTCAACACATTCCATAATCGTATTCATCGTTGTGTCATATCCGATGGTATTATCCGTTCCATAAAGGTCATTATCTATCGTTCCGGGCAAACCGATACAACAAATATCGTACTCACGAGCAAACTCCATGGCACCCGTCAACGAGCCATTACCACCTATGACGACAAGGGCGTCAATTTCTTGCTGCTTAATATTCTCATAAGCCCTCTTACGTCCTTCCTCTGTCATAAAGTCTTTACTGCGGGCTGTTTTAAGTATCGTTCCACCCGTACCGATTATACCACTAACATTCTCGGTCGTAAAAGTCTTTATCTCATTATTTATCAAGCCATCAAAACCACGATACACAGCCTTAATCGTAAAGCCATTGTAAATACCTGCCCGAGTCACGGCTCTGATGGCAGCATTCATGCCGGGAGAATCTCCTCCCGAAGTCATAATGCCAATTGTCTTTATGCGTGTCATAAACCTATATTCTTTTAAATTATTTCTTTACTCGTTCATTAGGCAGGTGGAACTGATAACGACGTTCAAACACTTCCTTCACCTTATTTATCTCAAGGAATGTCGTACCACCGCCTTCACCAAAACTACCACTCAAATAGGCAATCTTATCAGTTAATTCTATATACCCCTTCTGTCTCAACATTCTCAAGGCCGCAAAGAACATATATTGAGAAGACACATGTTCTTTTTGATAAATAGGAATCACACCATAACAAAGATTGAGCCATCGCTGTGTTTTCTCCTTGTAGCAAATCGCCAACACGGGAACGGGACCTCTAAAGGCAGCCAAATTACGTGCCGTCTCTCCCGTTTCACTATCGGTAATGATACCGGCCACACCCATTTTTTGGGTAGCCTTAATAGCCGCACGAGCCAAGAACTCACGCTGATTGCAATCAGGCGCCATCGGAATCTCAATATCATTCTCACGAGCTTTGTCCTTTTCGGCCTCCTCCGCAATACGGGCCATCGTCTGAACGGCCTCCAAAGGATATTTGCCACTGGCGGTCTCACCACTCAACATCAACGCATCCGTACGATAATAAATAGCATTCGCAATATCAGTAACCTCGGCACGTGTAGGTCGGGGATTATTAATCATCGTATGCAACATTTGAGTTGCCACGATAACGGGACGTTTTTTCACGACACACTTACGGATAATTTGGCGCTGAATACCCGGAATCTTCTCAATAGGCACTTCAATTCCTAAATCACCACGGGCAATCATAATACCGTAACATGCGTCAATAATCTCATCTATATTGTCGACTCCTTCCTGATTCTCTATCTTAGAAATAATCTTAATATCGCTGCCATGCGCATCAAGAATATCCTGAACAGCCTTCACATCAGAGGAATTTCTAACAAAAGAATGGGCTATAAAATCAATATCAAGTTCTATAGCCAACAAGATATTCATTTTATCTTTCTCTGTAAGTGCCGGCAAATCAATATGTTCTCCGGGAACGTTCACGCTCTTTCGAGCACCCAATGTGCCATCGTTCAGTACCTTCGCAATCAACATAGGGCCTTCATTTTCCATCACCTCCATGTCGATTTCTCCATCATCGAAGAGCAGATGGTCACCGACTTTCACGTCCTTACAAATATCCACATAGGACACATTAATAATATCACGTGACGAATCAATATCCGGGCGTCCAAAAATCTTTACCACATCACCCGTCGTATAGCGAATAGGTTCCTGCAATCCGGTGGTTCTCACTTCAGGTCCCTTCGTGTCAATCATAATACCTATGTGCGGCGACACTGCCCTCACATTCGTAACAATCTGCCTAATGCCATCCGGCGTTGCATGTGCAGTGTTTATTCTTACAACGTTCATGCCCGCAAAAAACAACTTGCGGATAAACTCTTGATCACATCTGCGGTCACTAATCGAAGCAACAATCTTGGTCTGTTTCATACGATATTCTCTTGTCTTTCTGCAAAGATACAAAAATAATCATACTTCATTATCTTTTAAAAGATAAATTCTAAAAAAACTGTAGAGCCACAATTAGAAATAAATTATACACATAAATGCAATAATAAAAATGTGCTTTTATACCCTTGAATATCTGATTATGTGTTTTCGGATTACTCCCATATTGTAATCCTGCTTTAAGATAGCTTTTTATCTTTTCTTTTTTTGGCTTAACTCCATTGAGTGGCTGGATAAATGTTCTTCACCGATTAACACTATTAAATCTACAATAACTATACCATGTTCATAACCTGCACAGTCATAAATATCCAGCAGTGCTAATTGGCATACGGCAACTTCTTCTCCGTTTACTGCCTCATTTAATAAATGAGAATAATTTATACTTTGTTGTTCTGAAACAATAAGTAACAATTCAGAGACTTCAATGCTAGTTATTATCCTGCTTCCAGAACAAGATAAGCACATAAATAATATAAAATTTAAAACTATTTTCTCATAGATAAATTTGTATATTCTTATATGGAATTTTATCTTCTCCCTTTAACTTATAATATTCCGTATTTTGTTAATTTGGGAAAAGGATTAATCCACTGTCTCCCTCTTCTTTCTGGAACAGTAATAGTACTCGTAGAAGTTAATATCAAAACAATACTTCTCCAATAAAAAATATGAAATTGTTTCATATCTTCCTATATACTATGTTCATTATTCCAGAAATCAATAATTTGATTTTGGGTAAGATTAATTTTAATAGTATACCCTCTATTGAACATAGCCATTTCTTTTAATTGCATATATCCTGAAAAATCAATGAAACTATCTATTATAATCACATAAACATAGATCGTTTTTCCGACTTTTTCACCAATATATTGCCGGAAATACTCATTTGGTGACTTTAAAACAAGATGAGTATCTTGTTTGTTAGACTTATACTCTTGGTTGCCAATAAAACTAAAAAACAAGTTACGAGCCTTAATCATCTCATATTTGTTGATAATATACCATTGACTTCCAAAATCAGAATTAGTTCTTTTTGATTTGATGATTATATCTAAAGAATCAACATGAAAGTTTTTAGCTGTTATAGAATTCCGAAAATGAATAGTATTATTCCTATATGATTTTTTTAGTTTATACGTATAATATTTTTTGTCTGATTCTATTTTGAGTATAGAATCAGATAGCTCTTTTATACGATATTTGAAAATCTTATCTTCATCCTGTAACACGAGCGTGTCATTTTGAACTTTACATGAATTAAAATAATAAATAGTATCACTGATAACAGGATCTATCCACGCTTCTTGCAGACTAAATAAGTCCAATTTAGGGCCAATTGGTTGTGACGGTTTAAGACTCATAACTGTGTCATTACAAGCCCAATAGCCATAGATTAACTCTGGATCTACTTTACTATTACAGCTGCATACCATGGCTAATATAAAAAGCATGCATAAAATGTTTTCCTTATTTTCCATATTCATTTTTTAGTGTTGACCATTCGGAATTATATAATATCCAAGATTTAAAATCATTACCAGCAACCTTCTGCTCTTCTACATATTCGATAGGAAATTTATATAAAACATCATCAACACGATAACAATTGGTGTTACACTGCAAGTTCTGTCCGTAAGCGATATGCTTTGTAGCCATCAACAGAATCAATAGAATAATCTTTTTCATGGCGGCAACTGATTTTGAATGAATTACTCTTAATGATCAATATAGATTACAAATCTAATAAAGAAAATGAAAGGTTGTTATTTACCAACTCCTTTTTAACACTATTTTCCTATTATGATTTACACAAGCACCAAGAAGACTATAAATCACTATATTTTTTTTTGACAAATAGCACACAAAAAGTAACTATTTTCAAAAACAGAAATACTTTATTCTTGAAAAGAATCGTATTTCAAAAAACTATATTATACCATGGTTATCAACAAGTTTAGTAATATATCTCTATTTCTGTTGCTGATAAAATCCGACCATAGTTATCCTTTAATACTCCCAAAGGATAGTTGTTAAAAGCTACAAGCTCTGCTTTACAAAACAAAAAAAAGCCCTATAGGTCTTCAAAAGTATCCCTTTTAGAGATAGATATATACAAATAGGCTGTATAAAAAGGGGGAAATAAAAATAAAAAAACAAAAAAAAGAATGAATATTTAGTTAGATGATGAAAAAATAAAACGCTATTTTCATGAGCAAAAATTTACAAAACAGAGTAAAGAAGAGCATACAAGCTATGAAGCCGGTAACAATCTCTGCTTGTTAATTAAAAGAGGATACGGCCAAGCCGTATCCTCTCCGAAATATCAATCGTTATACGAATCTTACAATGCTTCACACTGCTGAAGCCACAAGGCCCCTACGGCGTCGCTCGGCATACGCCAATCGCCACGAGGACTCAAGCTGATACTACCTACTTTTGGTCCATCGGGCAAGCAAGAGCGCTTAAACTGTTGTGCAAAGAATCGACGATAAAACGTTGTTAACCAAGATTTTATTATCTCATTTTCATACTGTCCCTCAAAGGCTTTGCAGGCCAGCATATAGATTTTACGGGGACTGAATCCATAGCGAAGCACGTAGAAAAGGAAGAAGTCGTGCAACTCATAAGGCCCCACCAAGTCTTCCGTCTTCTGCTGAATATTACCTTGCTTGTCAGCAGGTATCAACTCCGGACTGATAGGCGTATCTACAATATCCTGCAAGATGGCAGCAGCCTCGCCCTCCAGCCAATTGGTAGCCGCATATCTGACCAAATAACGAATCAAAGTCTTGGGAATACCGGCATTGACACCATACATGCTCATGTGGTCTCCATTATAGGTAGCCCACCCTAACGCCAATTCGGACATGTCACCGGTACCGACTACCAAACCACCCAGCTCATTGGTGAGGTCCATCAGTATCTGCGTACGCTCACGGGCCTGCGCATTCTCGTAAGCCACATCATGCTTTTCAGGGTCATGGCCTATATCCTCAAAATGCTGAAGCACGCTTTTCGCAATATTAATTTCTTTAATGGTTACTCCCAAATGGCCCATCAGCTTCAACGCATTGTTATAAGTACGGTCGGTAGTTCCAAAGCCCGGCATGGTAACTCCTATGATACCACTCCGCTCATAGCCGAGTTTATCGAATGCTCTCACGCAAGCCAATAGGGCCAAGGTACTGTCAAGACCGCCACTGATACCTAAAATAACCTTCTGAGTATGTGTATGGAGCATGCGTTTCACCAGTCCCATCGCCTGAATATTAAAGATTGTCTCGCAAGTTTCCTGCCTTTGATCATCAGAAGGGATAAACGGAAGATGAGAAATCGTCCGCTCCAACTTGAATTCTCTCGAAGTAGCAGGCTGGCATGGCCTTACGATGATTTCTGACAAATGCACATTGGCGTCAGGACGCTGCGCATTCACAAAAGTGGTATTCCTGCGTCGATTGGCTCTCAACAGCTCTATATCTATTTGAGCAACAATCATTTGGCTATCCAATACGAAACGTTCTGTCTCGGCCAATAATGATCCATTCTCATAAATCAGCGCACTACCACCATAGACCACATCCTGCGTGCTCTCGCCAAAACCGCAACTGCTATAAATATAGCCCGTAGCGGTACGGGCACTCTGCTGGGCCACCAAACTTTTTAGATAGCCATGCTTGCCGATAAGCTCATCGCTTGCCGACAGATTGAAGATGAGGTCGGCACCGGCCAAGGCCATCACGTTGCTGGGAGGCGTAGGAGCCCACACGTCTTCACATATCTCTATACCAAACAATGCCCCACCCGATGTTCGGAACAACTGCGGATCGGCAGTGACTGTGACCAAGTTTCCCGCATAACGAATCTCACGCGGGCGCAGGTCTTGGGCAGAGGCAAACCAGCGTTTCTCATAAAACTCACTGTAATTGGGCAAATACACCTTAGGCACCAATCCCAAAAGCTTACCACTCTGAACAACAGCCGCACAGTTCAGAAGTAAATCTCCCACAACAACGGGAAGCCCGACTATGGCTATAACATCCATCTTACGGGTGAAATCGAGCAAAGCCACCATGGCATGCTCGCAGCTGTCAATCAACAGTTGCTGGTGAAACAAATCCTGACACGTATAAGCCGTGATGCAAAGTTCGGGAAAAACCACAATCTCAACACCGTCAGCCTCTGCCTTTTCTATCAGCGATTCTATCTGTGTCAGATTATATTCACAATCAGAAACCTTAACCACGGGCACCGCGCTGGCCACTTTTATAAAACCATATTCCATAATGATTAGCTATTAGATTATTTGATAGTTACTTGCGTAGCACCATATCCATACTCCTGAAACGACGCGTCTTGATATGAATATTGCTTATAGCGATAGTTCAAATCATTGACGAGGGCACGGCGCAGCACACCCTCGCCCTTGCCATGGATAAAGACTATTTTCTGTCCTTTCTTGCTACTATATTCAGCTAAGGTATCACGAAACTTCTTCAATTGATAGTTTAGTATATCTATAGGCTGCATCCCGGCAGTAGAATCGAGCAAAGCGTCAATATGGAGGTCTACAACGACCAAGTCTTTATCATCTTTATGCTTCACGACAAAGGGATTACCTTTCTTTCCTCCCTGCTCATAACGCCTTACGTAAGTATCTTCTGATGTACGATTCGCCTCATTCTCGGCACTCGTTTGATTAGGAGCAAACATCTGCTGTTTCAATCGCTTGGCGTCGATAACAAGCGGCTTGGCCGGCACGTCATTCTCTATAATGGTATAAAGCAATGCCGGCTGCTCAAAGAAATCATTGTCCTGAAAGGTATGGAGCTTATAAAACTTCACGGGGTCTATACGGAATTGAGCCTCAACACAAGGCTTGAGAATAAAACTCTTATCCCTTTTATAGGCCATCATTTGAATGGCTACCTTACCCATATCGTTGAGAACATCACGGCCAAACTCCTCTATAAACAGTTTGGTATTGGGCTCCAACTCGCCCTGCGAGCGTAAAGTCCAGCTATTTCCCTCGGAAACAAGATAAGTATATTGGAAATAATAATTCGTATCGTTCACCAAGTAAGTCTCAAAACGAGTGTTGGTAACTTCCTTAATATCAATGGGCACGAAAGCCAAGTACGCCGAAAGCGTATTTCCCCCTTTACGTTCCTGCACGGGGGCACGATACGTTATAGCCTTGTCGGCAGGGTCATTGTCTTCCTCCATTGCCACTGCCATGTCACCCGTGTCGCTCAACAATGCTTTCACACTGCGCTGGTCAGCACCCAACTCGGGGGAGACACTTTGGGCAGTCTGCCCTAACTTATTGCTGACAACCTTGGCCGTACTGTAATCATCGGTACTTACTACCACAACTTCATTGATGGCTGTCGGAATCTGAAAACTATCCTCATCTTCAACAAGCACTATATTTTTTCCTTGAAAACCGGCAATTTTTCCACCGCCGGTTTCACTCAGAAATCTTACTTTATCACCTATTTTCATATTTATATGATACTTAATTAATGTCCTAAACTATATCTACGGGATGAGCAGCGAACTGTCACCATAACTAAGGAACCTGAAATCATGAGACAACGCATAATCATAAATCTCACGCCAATCACCTTTCACGAAAGCACTGACCAAAAGAAGCAGTGTGCTCTTAGGCTGATGGAAATTGGTAATGAGCATATTTACAATTTTATACTCATATCCCGGGGCTATAATAATCTGCGTGCTGCTGTGCAAGGCTTCAAGTTCATTACGATTAAGCCAATCAACGATATTCTGAATGGCCCGATCAGCAGGGATGTCTGTAATGATTTTTCCTTCACGCCCATGCTCATAGGGGTCCCATTGGTTTACATGCAACTCCGTCTCCTGCGCCTCGGGGTGAGTTTCTAAATATACACCCATGTAGTAAAGGCTCTCTAAAGTGCGCACACTCGTGGTACCCACGGCAATGGTTTTACAATCATGGCGAAGCAGTTTTTCCAACGTATGCCGATGCACGCAGATATATTCGGTGTGCATTTTATGGCCGTCTATCTCCTCAGTCTTGACCGGTTTGAATGTCCCCGCCCCTACATGGAGCGTAACCTCCTCACGGTCAATACCATTCTCATCCAAAGATTTCAAGACACGATCGGTAAAATGCAGTCCCGCCGTCGGTGCAGCCACACTACCTTTCACCTTGGAATAAACCGTCTGATAAGTCACCTTATCGCTTTCTTGCGTCTCACGATTCAGATAAGGCGGTATGGGTAATTCGCCTACTGCTTCTAATATTTCCGCAAAACTAACGTTAGCATTATCCCAAGAAAAATCTACCCAATAATTGGTTCCTGCCTTGTTTTCCAACGACGCGTTCTTTTCTTCATTACGAATAGCGCTTAAAGTCAACTTATGGCCTTTTATTTCAAAATCACGTTTCAACGTGCCTGTCTTCCATTTCTTCAGATTACCTATCATACACAGCCACGAACACCGGCCGGAAGTCTGGAACATCAGCTCATAATCCGTAGGAGCGGCAGGCTCCATGAGGAATATTTCGATTAAGGCTCCCGTTTCTTTACGGAAGTGCATACGTGCTTGAATAACACGGGTATTATTGAAAACCATCATCGCTCCCTTGGGAAGGTATTGCGGAAGATTATAAAAACTTTCTTCCTTAATATTCCCTCGGTCATAAATAAGTAACTTGCTGTGGTCGCGCTGGCTGATAGGAAATTTAGCTATACGCTCATCCGGCAAGGGATAATCAAAATCGCTGATATGAATATGTTTTGTTTCCATTTATACAAACAAATATATTTAAGAGTAAAATACGTATGAACGCGTCAGATCCAAGCAAATGAAAAGAAGATGGAACTAACAAACAACAAGGCCAATACGCAAAGAACAACATCTACATCGGACAAGCTGTAGCCCGTAGCTGTGTATTGGGTAGAGACATAGGTGATACGAGGTGTCACCATGTTATAGAAATAAATATAGACCCGATAAGAGAAATAGCCTACAAACAGTCCGAATAATATGCCTACCAAAATATCGGATGGATAGTGCATTCCTAAATAAAGGCGAGTGTAACAAGACACCGCAGACCAAAATCCCAAACCTATCATCAATCGCCAATCCCTAATCAACAAACTAAAGAATGTACTTAGCGCACAAATATTGGCAGCGTGGGCCGAGAAAAAACTAAAGTTCTTATCGAACAAACCGGGCACTGTATCAATGATATATTTTAAGGCTGGCTCGTTACAAGGCCGCAGCCGTCCGACAAGGGGTTTCACAATACCATCGGTAACACCATCGGCTACCAACACACACAGCACTGCACCACCGACAGCCAGCATAATTTGTGTCATTGTTTCATTATTCTTAACGATAATATAGAATAATGACAGATAGAGCGGAATCCACAACCAACCGGATGTGAGCGCCATTATCACCCCATCAGCAAACAAAGAATCACTGCCGTTAAATAGCAACAATATGTCCTTGTCAAGCTCTAAAAACGTGGATAATTCCAATTTTAAATTATTATATTTCTTCTATTGAAGAGACGGGAATCCAGCCTTCACGCCCATCTCCCAACCTGATTTCACGCCATTGGGCCATGGTCTTATCAACAATCTCAACACGTGTACCCTCATGCAGAATAAAATCTTCTGACGCACTGCGGGCTGGTGTTTTCTTAACACCTATAGATGAACTGATCACAATGGCACCCGTCCTATTATCAAACTGATGTTTCTGTTGCCACGCAAACAGATTGGTCAATAAAAACAATACCACAAATAATCCGGCACCAAAGAAACCTATCTTACGAACCGTAGCATTGGGACCGAACAAATAAATGAGCAAAAGAACCAAGACGCTGCAAATAGAGAATACGGCTATTGACGCCCAGCGATCAACACTGGTATAATTGACAACTGCTTTATACCAAGTTATGAAAAACATTTCATCGGCCGGAACAATTTTATCAATGGTTTTACTTCGTGCGAACTGAAGATTAAAGCGAATATCACTGTTCCCCGGATCAAGCATTAAAGCACGCTCATAGTTTAGAACAGCCTTAGTGATATTGTCAGTACGATAATAGGCGTTGCCAAGATTGTAATACAACTCACTGCTCACACCATTTTTGAGCAATCCTTCGTAATCTTTTATAGCCTGCTGATAATTGCCTTTCTTATACTCCAAATCAGCATTTTGCTTTGTAACGGCAAAACTTTGGATTACATAAGCAGACATCAAAAGCAAGAGTACCACAGCTTTCTGACCTGCATGGGCGGAACGCCTCGCGGACTTCATCACATTTTCTATATTCATAATAGCGGTCATAGCGCTTTCAAATGTATGATTCATATTACCAACCGGGTCACCGGGAGCATAACGTGCATACTCACATTCATCAATCGCGTTGATGAATTTATGCACAGTATCCGCATCTATATTATGCATTATCAGATTATCGGATATATTATCACGCGACAGTAATTCTACGGGCATGTTCAACTTATCGCTGACATAGCCCCACAAAGCACGCAGAACCTCATCATAAAACTCGTTCTGCTTACCATCCAACATAAGTTGATTGGCTTTTCGCAATCTGCGAGTCGCAATCTTACTTGCTTTCTTTCCACGCATCTTCACGATGTCGGCATTATCTATAGCCCTCTGACGGAAGATGATCAACAGAATGATAAAAGCCAACAAAGGAATGACATTGGCGACAATATACTCCCAAGAACCAAAGAAAAAGTCATTGAGCGCATGCTGGGAATTATCTGTTTCATGAATACCCCGAATATCATTATCCTTGCTACCACCGGTAAAATCGGCCACCTTGCCACGACTACCATCACCTTTAGCTACAGTAACTGTAAAAGGCTGTGTCTTTATAGTGCGATAAGTGTTAGCAGAAGTATCGTAATAAACAAGTTCAACTCCCGGAATTGTGTACTTACCCTGATTCTGAGGAACGGCTAAATAGTCATACACCATATTTCCCTCAAGACCATTAGAAGTCAGTTTTGTTTTATCTGTGACTTTGGGATCATACTTGTCGAAATCCTTGGGGAATTGGATCACCGGTTGCTTGATTAACTTCAAATTACCTACGCCCCCAACAACAACTCGGAACTGCAGCGGCTCACCGGCCTTTACATCTACCTTGTTCAACGAAGCAGAGATATTAAACTTACCCACTCCACCCGAAAAGTTGGCTGGACGTTTGGGCAAAGGATCAACTTGAACTGTAATCCCCGGGGCCACAATGTTACGCTTTACCTCGACGTATCCCGACCCACCATTGAAGAAAGCCTCAATAGGATTCACGTTTCTGTTTTGCTGGACTACGATTCCCTTAAAGGTAATGCTTGGTATTTGAAGTTTACCCGTCATTTGCGGATACATGACATACTGGCTCCATGTTACGCATCGATAAGGCCGTCCATTTACATTCTCCACATGAAAACTCTTTTGTTGAGGCAACTTAATTTCCTGAGTATGGAATCCTGTCAGGTCCGGCATTTTTCCCTCAAGCTGCGTCAATTCGACCAACGTATAAACCTTATAAGTCAACAATATCGGTTCTTGCTCATGTACCCTTTTCTTATTGGCACTCACCTTGATGAACAAATCATTGCCGGAGATAGTAGTTCCGGCTTCACGCACATGTGGAGCAGTATTATCATTGTGCATATTGGGTGCCCCACCCGTATTTGGCACATGTCCGGCCACCGTCACCTTCACGGAACGGGAAGCGATTCGTTTACCATTTATAACTGCATGAGCCTCGGGAATGGTATAGGTTCCATTCTTACTCGCATACAAAGTATAGGTCAATGTTATGGATGATGAGCTGGAAGTGTGGCCATTTATCATCTGATAACTGGACTGCTGTGAGGTATATGGACCGGCTATCAACTCTAATCCACTGGGGATAGTGGCAATCCTAAACTCATCCACATCATCTGTATTAATCGTATAAGACAATCGAAAATTCTCACCGGCTGATACGCGAGACGGTACCGATATGGATATAGATTGGGCCCACGAAAGATGGAATCCGCAAAAAATACAGATTAGTAATAAACAATAGTATTTATGATATAACCTCATGATAGCTCAAAATTGGATATAGAAACATTCAAAAAACAATTACCAGTTTTTCTGCAACTTACGCGAACGAGGAGCAGACAATGCTTTTTTTAGGCGTTGCTGGGTATTCTGCTCTTCCTGCATGGCCGCATTCAATAATTGCTCAGCATTTTCCTTGCTCATCTTTTCTTGTGAAGGTTGCTGCTGCGATTGCTGCTTCTTATTTTTATCTTGCTTTTCCTTATTATCTTTATTGTCTTTGTTATCTTTATCCTGCTTCTTGTTTTGCTGCTGATTTTGTTTAGGTTGGTTCTTCTGCTGGCGTTTGCAAAGTACCAAATTGTAACGCGTCTCGTTATCGGAAGGATTATTTCTCAGCGCCTCTTTATAGGCATTGATGGCTTCTCCGTACATTTGATGACGCTGAAAAAGCACACCTAAATTGTGATAAGACATGGCTTTCCGCAGCTTAGCGGTCTCAAGTTGACCGGCTTGTTGGAACTGTAAAGCTGCCAAAGAGTCTTTTTGCTGCATAGTCAAAGCACAACCCAAATTATAAAGGGCCTGAGGATTTCTCGCATTCTTTGACAATGCTTTTCTGTATTCGACCTCTGCCTTGGCATAATTTTGCTGATGAAACAAGCGATTACCTGAGCGTATATAATGTCTATCGGTTTGAGCAAAGGTCACCAAACTACCCATTCCCAACAACAATACAACCAAACTAAAACGTTTTTTGAAAATATTTATTCCACGCATAAGCGGATTTCTACTTTCCATAATACATATTTCGAGAGCCAAAAGCAGAATAATAATTAATCCAAAGGCTTGGAATTGCTCATTATACTCACTATATATAACACTGCTGGTCTCACCATTCTGCAACTTTGTAAGTTCATCATTTAACTGTTCTTGGGCTGCGCTCGTATTATCCACATGAATATAAGTGCCTTTCCCTGCTTGAGCTATTTGTCGGCACATGTCTTCATTAAGAACTGACATCACCGTTTGTCCAGCGTTATCTTTAATATAGCCCCCTTGCCCATCAGGAATTGGAGCTCCCTTAGGATTACCAACCCCCAACACAAAAACGTTAATTCCTTTCTTCCGAGCTTCCTTAGCAGCCTCCAACGCACCACCTTCATGGTCTTCACCATCGGTAATGACTATGATAGCCTTTCCTACCTTATCCTGCTGTGTAAAGCTGGCTGCGGACAACTGGACGGCCCGGGCTAAATCAGTACCTTGTAATTGAATCAAAGAGGGATCTATATTTTGTAGAAACATCTTCGCGGAAACATAATCACTGGTAATGGGAAGTTGAACAAAAGCTTCGCCCGCAAATACGACAAGACCAACTTTGTCGTTTGTAAAATGGTCAACTAAATTCTCTACCAACAACTTACTCTTGGCCAAACGTGAAGGTTGTACATCTTCAGCCATCATGGAGTTACTAATATCCAAAGCTATGATGGTCTCTATACCCGACCGTTTCTCGTGACTGATTTTTGTTCCCATCTGAGGGCGCGCAAGCATTAAGACCAATATACTTATAGCTAACAGTAAAATACATAGCTTAACCGTTGGCCTATATTTGGAGACATCAGGCATAAGTTGCTGCAATAATTGTGGTTCACCAAAAGCACGTAACTTCTTAACACGACTACGCCAACTGACCAAATTAATGATCAGCAGAACCGGTACTATCAATAATAGCCAAAGATATATAGGATCTTCAAATCTTAACATGTAGCATACAAAGATTAAGGAATACGTCGCAAAACCGTGGAACGCAACAATATCTCAATTAATAATGTAAAGAGTGCCATCAGTGCAAATGGCTGATAGGCTTCATAGCGCTTAGAGAACTTCTTGACACTCATCTTGGTTTTCTCTAATTTGTCTATATCTTTATAAATCTGCTTAAGCTGCTGATTGTTCGTTGCTCTGTAGAAATTAGCGTCTGTCGTTGCCGCAATATCTCCAAGCGTTTTATTATCTATCTCTACAGGAATATTCACATATTGCACCCCACCAGCCACGGGCATAGGATAAGGAGCTACTTTATTCGTTCCAACTCCGATCGTATAAACACGAATACCAAGGCTTTTGGCTATTTGGGCAGCGGTCATCGGTGAAATATCTCCCATATTATTGCTACCATCAGTCAGCAAAATAACGACCTTACTCTTGGCTTTTGAACTCTTCAAACGGCTCACAGCATTGGCTAATCCCATACCTACGGCCGTTCCATCACTAATCAATCCCCGAGCAGCTATGTCAGTACGCACTCCCTGCAACATATTTACCAAAGACGAATGGTCTGTTGTCATAGGGCATTGTGTAAAGGCTTCACCTGCAAATATCGTTAATCCTATATTATCATTGGGCCGATCAGAAATAAACTCTGTAGCGACACTCTTGGCAGCCTCTATTCTGTTAGGCTTTAAATCCTCTGCTAACATCGAGGTCGAAACGTCCATCGCTAACATAATATCAATACCTTCAACAGATTTATTGTCCCAAGAATTATGTGTTTGTGGGCGAGCCATAACAATAACGATCAATATAAAAGCGATGCAACGTAAACACATGGGCAAATTGATCATGCGCATACGCCAACTCTTGAAGCCAAAACGATACGCGAAAGTATCGCTTAGGCGCATTGTTGGCTCACTTTTTTTTCGATAAAGAAAATACCACAATATATAAGGTATCAATAAAAGGAGCAGGAAGAAATATTCTTTATTAGCAAATTCCACTTTTATTCACTTTTATAATAAGTTAGCCTATAATCTGATATAGATACCAGAAAATGCTCACTATAATACAAACAATAACCAATGTTGAAACAATCAACAACGCCTTAATCGTAAATCGGTTCTTTTGTTGCTTTTGCTCATCGGAGCTCAACTGCGGTATAACTCTTTCCTCAACCGTATTTTGTTCTTGCTTAGTTTGGTCTATGAAATTAATAGCATTGACCAAATTCAAATCTTTTTCATTAACAAGAGTCGAATACTTTGCAAACTTTACCAAATCCGCAGTCTGAAATAATTCTTTCAATTCATAGATCATCTTTTGGTCTCCTGCCTGCTGCAAATGGTAAATTATCTCAGAGCTTGTCATTTCCATTGCATTGAAACCAAAACGTTCTTGAATATACTGACGCAGAACATCGGTCAGAGCCGTATAATAAACTTTTTGATTCTCCGAAGTAATCAACTTCTCTACCTTGATTTTTTCAATAGAATCCAATGCTTTTTGATGAGCCGGAATATGACGGATGATCTTTACTTTAGCGATAATAGGTTTATTCTGCTTTAACCTCACAAAAAGATAAACAGTTAAACCACAAACAATTAGTAGCAAAACGCTAAGTAAGAATGGAGGTACCCACTCACTTGCGAGAAAAGGATTATTTTGAACATCCTTAGGAGGGAAGAACTGATTGGGATGTAACGTGTCTACATCCATTGTCAAGACCTTTAAAGCTAATGTCGTTCCATCATAAGACTTGCCATTAACTTTGACTTTCAAAGCCGGTAATGGGTACAAACGCTCATCAAAACTCGTTAAAGTATAAATTTGACTTACCTTTTGTAAATCATCAACCTTTGCCGTATCGAGCTTAGTCTCTACAATTTCCACTCCCGGAACCAAATATTGTGCTTTCTTGAATTGGGGAAAAACAACTTTAGCTCCTTGTGGTGTCGTCACACTAAGCGTCATATTAACTTGCTGTCCAATAAAGATTTGGACAGAATCTATAGTTTGCTCAACCTGCACTTGGGCATGGGCAACTATAAAAACAAATAATATGGATAATATTGAAAATAATCTTTTCATTAAAATATTATGCTCTTTTCTTAAACAACATCATTAATGATTTTACATAATCATCATCCGTTGCTATAGAAGTCCAATCAATCTTGCTCTTACGGAATGTCTGCATTAAATACTCTTGACGCTCAAACCAATATTGCGTATGGGCTTGTCGAAGCTTCTTAGAGCTTGTATCAATTATCATTTCATGACCGGTTTCCGCGTCACAGACTTTCATTAAACCAACATCTGGCAATGTTTTCGCTCTTTTATCATAAACTTGAATCGCAATCATATCATGCTTACGATTGGCTATTTGCAACTGTTTCAGAAAATCCTGACGGTCATAAAAGTCACTCAAAAGAAAGACCGTACAACGCCGTTTCAACATCCGTGTAAGAAATTCTACCGATGCACCAATGTCTGTTTTTTTGCTATCAGGTGTAAAATCAAGTAGCTCACGAATAATAAATAAGATATGCTTACGCCCTTTTTTAGGTGGGATATACTTTTCTATCTTATCTGAAAAGAATATAACTCCTATCTTATCATTATTCTGAATGGCACTGAACGCCAATGTTGCCGCGATTTCCGTCACCATCTCTCGCTTCAATTGACGGACTGTTCCAAAATCTAAAGAACCACTGACATCAATCAGCAACATAGAGGTAAGTTCCCGTTCTTCTTCAAAGACCTTCACGTAAGGCCTATGAAAACGTGCGGTCACATTCCAATCTATATCTCTAATATCATCGCCAAACTGATATTCTCGCACTTCAGAGAAAGCCATACCTCTCCCCTTAAACGCAGAATGATATTGTCCTGCGAATATATTCTGACTCAATCCGCGAGTCTTGATTTCTATTTTTCGGACCTTCTTTAAAATTTCCGCCGTTTCCATTAAGGCACCTCTACCTTGTTTACTATTTTAGATACGATCTCCTCAGAAGACACATTGCTTGCTTCTGCTTCATAACTCAAACCAATTCTATGTCGCAGCACGTCATGAACAACCGCTCTTACATCCTCCGGAACGACATAACCTCTATGCTTAATAAAGGCATAAGCCCTGCTGGCCTTAGCTAAGTTTATGCTGGCACGAGGACTGCCACCAAAAGTGATGAGGTCCTTCAGCTCCGCGAGCCCATACCTTTCAGGATAACGAGTTGCAAAAACTATATCAGCTATATACTGCGCAATCTTTTCATCAATATATACTTCATTGACAATCTTGCGGGCATTCATGATCTCCTCCGCAGAAGTTACGGCATGCACAGTCGGCATTGTAGCATTCAAGTTCTCACGAATAATCAACTTTTCCTCTTCAAGTGTTGGATAGTCAATAACAACTTTCAACATAAAGCGGTCCACTTGTGCCTCTGGCAAGGGGTATGTACCTTCCTGTTCTATAGGATTTTGTGTAGCCATTACCAAGAAAGGCTTAGGCAAATCAAATGTCATTTCACCTATAGTAACCTGATGCTCCTGCATAGCTTCTAACAGCGCACTCTGAACTTTGGCCGGAGCACGGTTGATTTCATCTGCCAATATAAAATTAGCAAAGACCGGTCCCTTCTTTACTTGGAACTTCTCTTCCTTTTGTGAGTATATCATAGTTCCGGTAACATCGGCCGGTAATAAATCAGGAGTAAACTGAATACGACTGAAGTTCGCGTCGATCAACTGTGACAAAGTCTTTATTGCCAAAGTTTTTGCCAATCCCGGAACACCTTCCAAAAGAATATGCCCATCACTCAACAAAGAAATCAACAAAGAATCTATCAAATGTTTCTGACCGACAATCACTTGATCCATGCCATGAACAAGATTGGTTACAAAACCACTTTGCTGCTCTATGCGGATATTTAATTCACGTATATCTATAGCTTCTGCCATAATTATATTATTATTTTCTATATTTTATCTAAAGGCAAAATTACAATAAATAGCAAGAAGTATAGAAGATAAGTGACTAAATTATATTAAAAAAGGGCCTAAAACCATTTATTTTAAGAAACTTTCAATTTGTTTTCACCACCTCTATTTACGCTTCTTACTACATATTTTCTTACACGATTTAATACTTATTTTACGAAGAATAGAAATAAGACAAATGAGGGGCAACTGCCTTTGCAGCTACCCCTCATTATTGCTTTTGTAAATGTTCGAAGATTAAGCTTCAGCAGGAGCCTCCTCTACGGGAGCTTCTGTTGCTGTTTCCTCAGCAGCTTGTTCAGCTTCAGCCTCTGCTTTTGCAGCAGCTTCCGCAGCTTTCTTCTCAGCTACCTTCTTTGCAATCTCTTCGTTGATTTTCTTTTCTGCTTCAAGCTCTGCATTCACAGCGGCTTTCTTAGCTTTTGCGTTTTGCTCACGAACAGCTTCTACGCCCTTTACCTTTGCATCTTTCCATGCATCGAACTTCTTCTGAGCTGCGGCTTCATCGAAAGCGCCCTTCTTAACGCCACCACGAAGGTGCTTCATCAAGTAAACGCCCTCACCCTTCAGGAGGTTACGAACGGTATCGGTTGGCTGTGCGCCAGTTTCTACCCAGTAAAGTGCACGGTCGAAATTCAAATCTACAGTAGCAGGATTGGTGTTAGGATTGTAAGAACCAATCTTTTCAGTAAATTTACCATCACGTGGTGCTCTTGCGTCAGCGATTACGATGCTATAGAAAGCATAGCCTTTACGACCGCCACGCTGCAATCTGATTTTTGTTGCCATTTTTTATATTTAAATTAGGTTTGAATTAATACTATCAACTCGTGATAGCGGTGCAAAGGTACTATTATTCACTGAATATCTATTTGTATAAGAAAGAGCAGCACACACCTTTACGCATTTTTAACATTAAATTCAACTTTGCACCTATAAAACAAGAAATACCAACAGCCTTTTTCCATGTTTTCCCCGTAACTTTGCAACTATGAAAAATCCAATAGACGACCATATACTTCGGATAGCAATTCCCTCAATTATTTCAAATATTACCATCCCCTTACTTGGCCTTGTTGACATAGCCATCGTGGGACACATGGAAAATATTGCCTATATCGGTGCCGTTTCCATAGGTTCAATGATGTTTAATCTCACCTATTGGCTTTTTTCTTTTTTGCGAATGGGAACCAGCGGAATCACCTCGCAATTATTAGGAAAAAGAGATTTGCCCGAGACAGTCTCTACTCTTATACGCTCAATTCTTATCGCATTGGTTCTCGCAGCCATCATCATTATTGCTCAACAGCCACTCTTTGATTTATTCATGAGTATTATAAAACCTGACAAAGACATTATCCCATTCATTAAAACCTATTTTTATATTGCTATTTGGGGAGCTCCCGCAGTTCTGTGCTTGAATAGTCTCACGGGATGGCTTATCGGCATGCAAAACACACGGACGCCCATGATGGTTTCTATCGGGCAAAATATTATCAATATATTCATCAGCTTGACATTAGTCTATGGCCTCAACATGAAAATAGAAGGTGTTGCCATAGGAACCGTTCTTGCCCAATATGCCGGCCTGCTGATAGCCTTGTCATTAATAGGAAAGCATTATATGCGACTGTTAAAATACTTTCAAAAAAATAATCTATTCCTCACTTCCAGTATTTTTCAACTCTTTTCTGTGAATAGAGACATTTTCTTTCGTACCTTTTGTATCGTCTTTACCAATTTATATTTCACATCCACGGGTGCCCAATTAGGTACCATTATCCTCTCTGCTAATACGGTTATTCTACAATTTTACCTTCTGTTTTCCTATATCATGGATGGCTTTGCCTATGCCGGAGAAGCCCTTGGTGGACGACTTTATGGCGCCCAAAATCTCACAACATTCAGACTTATGATTAAAAGATTGTTCGGATGGGCCCTCATCATGACAATTATCTATACAGCTCTATACACATTTTTCGGCATGCGCTTCGTAGAAATATTAACCAATGAGGAAAATGTGATCCAAGCCATACGCCCCTATATATACTGGGCATGGGCCATTCCTCTTGCCGGTGCGGCAGCGTTTATTTGGGACGGGGTCTTTATTGGCACAACCTCCACCAAAGCGCTACTCACATCCGCGGCCGTCTCAACAATCTGCTTTTGGGCCATCTGCCAACTCACAACACCAATAATAGGTAACCACGGCTTATGGTTGGCCATGATTACCTATTTGGCTTTACGAGGCATTATTCTTACTTATATTTATTTACAATCCGATAAATATAAGTCCGTTACAGACTAACGATTCTTTAAATAGAAATCCAATGCCGCTCCTATCGCCGTACAGAATTCGCTATATTTAGGTATGCGGAAATGAACATTATACAACTTTTCCATGGCCGGGTACACATCTTTACATTGAGGCAACAACGTAAGATTACCTATCATGACGAAATCACGTATGCCACTGCCCAAACTCGATAGGAAACTGCTGCTGCCAATAGTCTGTAATACCATATAAATAAGTCCCAATGCAATGTCTTCCCGGGTAGCGTTCGCCTTCGCATTACTAAACAGCGAAGCCGTGGCATTCATCGGCAATCCCGGCAATGGCTTCGCGCTGATGTCACCTATATGAAGATTGATGTTATTAATATCTCCCTGCATGGCCATGCTGGATAACTGCTTAATATCGTCTGTTTTCAGCATAATACGACTTAATCCCGCTAAAGTACCACCTCCGACGCCGATACCGCCAATATGTTTTATCTCGTCTCCGTCACATTTAACCAAACTTGTGCCGGTACCCATACTGACAACTATCATCCTGTCTAATTTACTTTCGTAACGAGCACCAAGCCCATCTGCTATAAACTCTTCGCTCTTGGCTGTCGGCAATCCGTAAATAGGTGTCTCTATATAAGCCGAACCTACGCCCGTCACCATTACCTGACGTACATCATCCAGCTGGATTTTATTATCATATAAATACTTTCCAAATGCTCCATAAAGACTGGTAATAGGATCAGTAGCCTTGATTCTGAAAGGATTGATAACCATTCCGTTCTCATCTATTCCTACAATCTTGGTCGTGCTGATACCAACATCTATCCCGATAACGATATTTTTCATATTATAATAAAATGATTAAGGCCACAAAAATAGCAATTAAATCGCATAAGCACAAAAATTAAGATATTGTTTTTGTCCTTTAAGGGCTTTTCAACTATCTTTGCAAGATACTAAAAGATTATGCCATAATAGGCAACTCGCATTATAAATCATGAGTGATATGGAAGATAAAATACAAGAAATGCAGCGTATCATCAACCAGCTGAACGAAGCCTCTGCCAACTACTACGGTGGCAAACAAGAACTAATGACCGACTACGAATGGGACGCAGCATTTGATAGACTGAAAGATTTGGAGGAAGAAACAAACACAATCCTTCCTGACAGTCCCACAAATAAAGTTTCCGAAGAAGTCATCAGCGGCCAAAAAGAGGAACATGAATACCCAGCTCTCTCCCTTGCCAAGACCAAGAAGCCTGAAGAACTCGTGAAATGGGCTGACGGAAAGGCCATTTGGATTTCGTGGAAACTGGACGGACTCACGTTGGTTGTCACCTACGATGGCGGTCGCCTCAGCAAAGTTGTTACACGAGGTAACGGACATATTGGTACCAATATCACTCACTTAGCAGCTTCTATTAAAGGCATTCCTTCAAAAATCAACGATACTTCCCATGTTGTTATTCGGGGAGAATGTGTCATTTCATACGCTGATTTCGACCAATACCTTCTCGAAAGTGGAGAAGATTATGCCAATCCGCGCAACTTAGCTTCAGGATCGCTCACTTTGAAGAATCCTGAAGAAGTTAAGCAGCGCCATCTGCAATGGATTCCTTTCTCTCTCGTCTATACCGAAGAGCCTATTAACTCTTGGGGTGAACGAATGAATTGGGTAAAAAAGAACGGAATGACACCGGTCGATATGGAATGTGTCAGCACCCCATCGCTCGCGAATGTTGAGCAAGCCATCAACCGATGGACCGAGAAAGTAACGACTTTAAAGAATCCTTTTCCGGTCGATGGGCTCGTCATATCTTACGACGACTATGCCTTTTCACAAACAGGTAGCATAACCGGACATCATGCCACACGGGCCGGACTGGCCTTCAAATGGCAAGATGAAGCTGCCAACACCACGCTTGACCATATAGAGTGGAGTTGCGCGGCCAACACGATCTCACCGGTAGCCGTTTTCGAGCCCGTAAATTTGGAAGGAACAGTTGTAAAAAGGGCCTCACTCTGTAACATCAGCGAGTGTCACAGATTAGGAATCGGCACAACGGGCACTAAGATTTCGGTCATCAAAGCTAATAAAATCATTCCGAAGGTCATACAAGTAGACCAAAAGATTGGTGAGCTTACCATTCCCACTCACTGCCCCGTATGTGGTTCACCCACCGAAATCAAGACCAGCGAAGCCAGTGGTACTCAGACGCTACACTGCTCTAACGACCATTGTCCTGCCAAACAACTCAAAAAGTTTGCTCGTTTTGTCTCCAAAGAAGGCCTAAATATCGATGGTGTTTCCGAGCAAACAATAGCCAAGTTCATCAATCTTGGCTGGATAACCCACTATTCCGACATCTTTAGTCTTAAAAACCACGCAACTGAACTTGCCACATTGGATGGCTTCGGTACAAAGTCAGCCTCCAATATCCTGCAATCCATAGAAAAGTCGGTTGACGTTGAGGCTCGTCGTCTGCTCTATGCGCTCTCCATACCGCTATGTGGTCAAGACGTATGCAGCAGGCTCCTATCCGGCACAAAACTCACAGCGCTGGTAGAAGCCGCGACAACTACCGACGATACTGACTATTTTGCGGGAATCGATGGTATCGGCCCCGAGAAATCACGCTCGCTTGTCAATTGGTTCCACCAGCCTGACAACGCAGAAGAGGTGAAGCGCCTGATGGGCATTTTGCGCATATCAGAACCCGACTTACAGCCACAAGGCAATCGCTGCGCAGGCAAAACATTTGTCGTGACAGGAGATGTATTCCATTATAAAAACAGAAATGAATTGAAAGAATACATCCAAAATCAAGGCGGAAAGGTAACCGGCAGCGTCAGCAAGTCTACCAGCTACCTTATTAATAATGATGTAGAGTCGACAAGTGGTAAAAATCAAAAGGCGCACTCTTTAGGTACGCCTATTATTTCTGAAGAAAAATTCATTGAAATGTTTGTCGACTAAAAAGTCCATTTCAAAGCTAAGGTTGGGATGGCATAGAACTTATCGTTCTCACCTTTCTCATTCCAAACGAAGTTATTGCTAACTTCCACCTCGGTACCGACGCTAAGATTTACGCCGTCCCAGCCTTTCAGTTTATTCATATTAAACCAAAATTGCGGTTCTGAAAGGAAAATCAATTTGCCTTTCACCGTGGGATCATACCACAAATCGGCGAAACCACTAAATGTCATCATGCCTTTGGCCAACTCCATTCCCCATACTGCCGTAGTCTGGAAGCCATTGAAAGGACGAGCACCCGTGTGTCCGTTCTTGAAATAATACTTATACATGGCCTGCAAAGAGAAAGTTTTGGAGAAATCGGCATTGTGCCAATTCCACGCACCACCCAATAACACAGCGTGCTGGAAGCGATTTCCATAATAGCTCTTGGTAGGAAGCTCACCCGTAGCCGCACCGCCATTGTACTCAATATGAGCCGCGAACTGCTTGTTGCGAGTGATATTGAACTCGCGGGCTATTTCCCAATAAGCTCCCATCACACCATCGTTCTTATAATCCAAGTCGGTAAACATGAAAGTGCTACCCCATTTGTCGGGCTTAAACATTTCAACTGTAGTGGTAACAGACCCACGCGAAGACAAACCGTCATACAGAGAACGACCCAAATCATAGTGTAACTGAACATTCTGAGCGCTTACACCTAAGCAGGCCCCTAAAGAAAAGAGAGCCAATAATACACGTTTTTTCATTATACTGATATTTAGTTTGAGAGGGCAAAGGTAGTACAAATAGCCCCAATGGCAAAATATAAATGTAATATTTTCGGAATCAAACATTTTTTGCTACCTTTGCCGACCTATGAGAATCGATATAATCAGTGTTTTACCAGAAATGTTTACGGGCTTCATAAGTGAGTCTATCTTAGCTCGTGCACAAAAGAACGGAATAGCGGAAATCCATGTTCATAACCTTCGTGATTACACTTTAGACAAATGGAGACGTGTAGACGACTATCCATACGGCGGAAGTGCGGGCATGGTCATGCAGTGTGAGCCTATCGATAGGTGTATTTCCGCCCTCAAAGCTGAGCGGGAATATGACGAGATCATATATACCAGCCCGGACGGACAGCAGTTTGACCAGCACATTGCTAACGAACTGTCGCTCAAAGGCAACATCATGATTCTTTGCGGACATTATAAAGGCATAGACCAACGGGTGCGTGACCACCTCATCACACGTGAGATAAGCATTGGCGACTATGTTCTGACAGGCGGAGAGTTGGCTGCCGCCGTAATGGCCGACGCCATTGTACGCCTCATCCCCGGCTCTATCAGCGACGAACAAAGCGCTTTGAGCGACTGTTTTCAAGATGACATGCTGGCAGCGCCCATCTATACCCGTCCTGCCGATTACAAAGGATGGAAAGTTCCCGAGATTCTGCTCAGCGGAAACGAAGCAAAGGTAAGACAATGGGAGCTTGACCAAGCCATGGAACGCACCCGCAGGCTGCGTCCCGACTTACTGAAAAAGAAATAAATTCAACCCTTTTATTACGCAATCATGCGCTTTTGCGGGGAAACAGCCACACTATTCTGTATCACAACGACAGAAAGTGGCTGTTTCCCCGCTTTGTTTTACCCATTTTCCCTTACTATAACGGCCATCCAATAGCTATGCTTTGACGTTACGAAAGCAGTGCTTTGACCGGGCGAAAGAGCCACTATGACCTTGTCAAAGCATAGGAATGACAAAAGCGAACTCCACCCTCCTCTTTTCATCTGCCACGTATGAATATGCTATTTGATGATTTTTTCCTTGCGATTTCTCATATTTTCAAGTATAATTATGTATCTTTGTAGGCAATACATCAAAATTATATTAAAATATGTTTGATACAGCAACATACGTGAGACGCCGCGCCGAATTGAAGAAACTCGTCAAGCAGGGTCTCATCATTCTATTTGGAAACAACGAATCGCCGGCGAACTTTCCCAACAACGGTTATTTCCCGTTTCGCCAAGATTCAACATTTCTCTATTATTTCGGTCTTCAAAGAGACGGATTGGTGGGCGTTATCGATGTGGATAACAACCGTGACATACTTATTGGGAACGACATCGACATTGAAGACATCGTATGGTTTGGCTCCGTGGAGAGCGTCCAGACGATGGCACAAATGAGCGGCGCTGACGAGGCACAGCCCATGAAGGCACTGAAAGCCATCTGCAATGAGGCGCTTCGTGCCAAGAGAGAAATTCATTTTCTGCCACCCTACCGTCACGACATCATGATTCAGATGTTCGATTTGCTGGGTATTCACCCTTTCCAACAAAAGGAATCGGCCAGCATGGACCTCATCAAAGCCGTCGTGAAAATGAGATCGACAAAGGAACCGCAGGAAATCGAGGAACTCGAACGGGCTGCCGTCATCGGTTATAAGATGCACACTACAGCCATGCGGTTGACCAAACCGGGGCTAACGGAGAAGTTCATCGCCGGTCAGGTTGATGGCATAGCCCACTCTTATGGCTCAATGGTCAGCTTCCCCACTATCTATACACAGCATGGCGAAATCATGCACGGTTCTCCATCGATGAACATTTTGGAAGCCGGCAGGTTGGCCTTGTGTGACGCCGGTGCCGAAACCATCAACACTTATTGCAGCGACAACACCCGAACAATGCCCGTTAACGGCAAGTTTACACAGAAACAATTGGAGATTTACTCCATCGTTGAGGCTTGTCATGACTATGCGTTAGAGGTAGCCAAGCCGGGTGTAAAATATGCTGACGTGCATTTTGCCATCTGCCGCCTGATGTTTGATAGGCTCAAAGAGCTTGGACTTACCCGTGGCGATACCGAAGAGGCTGTCAAAGCGGGCGCTCACGCCATGTTCCTTCCCCACGGTCTCGGCCACATGATGGGCATGGACGTGCACGACATGGAGAATTTGGATCAGATAAACGTGGGCTTCGATGAGGAAACACGGCCTAACTTGGACCAATTCGGCACTAATAACCTTCGCATGGGACGCCGTTTGGAAGAGGGATTTGTCGTGACCGACGAGCCCGGTATTTACTTTATTCCGGCCCTTATCGACGAATGGAGAGCCTCCGGCCACTGCAAAGACTTCCTCAATTTTGACAAATTGGATACTTACAAAGACTTTGGTGGCATACGTATTGAGGACGACCTGCTCATCACGAGCGATGGTTGCCGCTTCATCGGTAAAGACCGAATTCCCTATCATCCGAAAGATGTGGAAGCATTCATGGAAAATAACTAATTACATAAATTAAAATAGATGAGAAAAATTTTAGCTATGGCACTGCTTGCCTTGGTGGCAACGAGTGCAAACGCGCAGGAGAAAGCGGAGAAGAAGAATCCCAACAAGCCTGTATTCAGCGTCGTTAAGGAAAACAAAATCACAAGTATCAAGAACCAAAGCCGCAGCGGTACCTGCTGGGACTACTCTACGCTGAGCTTCTTTGAGGCTGAGATTTTGAAAAATACGGGCAAAACATACGACTTGTGTGAGTCTTTTGTTGCTAACAAGACTTACATGGACCGTGCCATTCAGGTAGTAAGACTCCATGGCGACTGCCAATTTGCGCAAGGTGGAAGCGCTTACGATCCCCTCTTCTGCCTACAGAATTACGGTATTTGCCCCGAGGACGCCATGCCATTCCCCGGCAGTCTCTATGGCGACTCACTGAATAACTACAACGAGCTCTTCAGTATCATGACCCCATACGTTCAGGCTGTGGCTAAGAGCGACGCTAAGAAACTCTCCAACCAGTGGAAAGTGGGATTGCAGGGCATACTCGACGCTTACTTAGGCAAGTGCCCCGAGAACTTCATGTATCAAGGCAAGAGCTACACACCGAAGAGCTTTGCTGCCAGCTTAGGTCTGAATTTCAATGACTACGTGACCATCACCAGCTACACTCATCATCCTTTCTGGACCAGCTTCGCTGTAGAAGTGCAGGACAATTGGCGCAATCCACATTCATGGAACTTGCCGATGGAAGACATGATGAGAGTGATTGACAACGCCGTAATGAACGGTTACACCATCGCTTGGGGTGGTGACGTGTCGGAAGAGGGCTTTACTCGTCAGGGTCTTGCCTATGCCTACGACACGAAAAAGGCACAGAGCCTCACCGGAAGCGACATGGCCCGTTGGTTGAAACTTACCAAAGTACAGAAGAACAGCATGTTGGACTCATTGGGCTGCAAGGCTCCTGAAATTGTTCCTACACAGAAAATGCGTCAGGAACGCTTCGATAATTGGGAGCTGACCGATGACCACGGCATGTTGATTTACGGTATAGCGAAAGACCAATATGGTAAAGAGTATTACATGGTAAAGAACTCTTGGGGTGAGACCGGAGCCTACAAAGGCATTTGGTACATGACAAAGACTTTCGTAGCAGCCAACACCATGGATTTCATGGTGAACAAAAACGCCATTCCAAAGGATATTCGTAAGAAACTCGGAATCTAATCCTACCTATAATATAATAAGCCTCGGAATTCATCCGGGGCTTTTTTTGTCGCGTAATCTCAAATAGAGCACGCTTCCGGCAGGGCTAAAGCTTATTAATTTATTTGATAAACAAGATTCTAATTCATAATATTTTATTATCTTTACAGCGGATTATTTTATATTGGAGAAATAGCCTCCAGTCACAATCCGGCGGCGAAAAGCACAACCGCAATAGCATTGAAGAAAATAAAAATATATACATAAATGAATTTCAAATGGAATTACGAACCACCTACATCAGAAGAGAAAGCGGCTGCAGCTGAGCTTGGCGAGAAGCTAAGTATCAGTCCCATATTGGCACACCTGCTCATCAGGCGTGGCATATCGACGGAGTCGGGTGCGAAAAGATTCTTTCGCCCACAGCTGGCCGACCTCATCAATCCTTTCCTCATGAAGGATATGGACGTTGCGGTCGACCGACTCAATGACGCGATGGGGCACAAAGAGCGCATTCTTGTCTATGGCGACTACGATGTAGATGGATGTACGGCGGTAGCTTTAGTCTACAAATTCCTTCAACAATTCTATTCCAACATCGACTATTACATCCCCGACAGATACGATGAGGGCTATGGAGTGAGCAAGAAAGGAATCGACTATGCGAAAGCTACGGGCGTAAAATTGATTATTATCCTCGATTGTGGCATTAAGGCAATCGACGAAATTGAGTATGCCAAGTCACTTGGCATTGACTTTATTATTTGCGATCACCACGTGCCGGACGAAATCATGCCCAACGCGGTGGCCATTCTCAATCCTAAACGTCCCGATGATTCTTTCCCCTTCAAGCACCTCTGCGGATGTGGAGTGGGCTTTAAGTTCATGCAAGGATGGGCCAAGAATAATGGTATTCCGTTCACTCACCTCATCCCTTTGCTGGATTTCTGTGCCGTGGCGATAGCCGCTGACATCGTTCCGGTGGTTGAAGAAAATCGTATTCTTGCGTTCCATGGATTAAAACAGCTCAATCAGAATCCCAGCATAGGCCTGAAAGCGATTATAGACATCTGCGGCCTCAACGGGCGAGAGATTTCCATGAGTGACATCGTTTTCAAGATAGGACCGAGAATCAACGCCTCAGGCAGAATGGAAAATGGCAAGGAAAGTGTGGATTTGCTGATAGAAAAGGACTTGTCGGAAGCACTGAAAAAAGCCAAGCACATCGATGAATATAACGAACAAAGGAAAGACATCGATAAGCAGATGACCGAGGAAGCCAATCAGATTGTCGCAAAATTGGAGAATCAGAAACACCAAACGTCCATCGTACTTTACGATGCGAATTGGAAAAAAGGCGTTATCGGTATCGTGGCTTCTCGACTTACTGAAATCTATTTCCGCCCAACGGTTATCCTTACAAAAGACGGAGAGCTGGCCACCGGCTCGGCAAGAAGCGTCACGGGATTTGACATCTACTCCGCCATCAAGCACTGCAGAGACCTGCTCATGAACTTCGGAGGACACACTTACGCGGCGGGCTTGACATTGAAATGGGACGATATTCCCGTGTTCAGAAAGAGATTCCAAACTTATGTGGATGAGCATATACTGCCGGAACAAACGGAAGCCACGCTCAACATCGATGAGGTAATCGATTTCAAAGACATAACGAAAAAGCTTTATACCGATTTAAAGAAATTCGCTCCGTTTGGTCCTGACAATACAAAGCCGCTCTTCTGCACCATGGGAGTTTACGACTATGGCACCAGCAAGGTAGTTGGCAGGGAGCAGGAACATATCAAACTGGAACTTGTTGATTCAAAATCATCCAATGTTGTCAATGGTATTGCTTTCGGTCAAAGCGCTTCTGCCAGATACATTAAGTCAAAAAGGAGCTTTGACATAGCCTATACACTTGAAAGCAACGTATTCAAACGAAACCAAATACAACTACAGATAGAAGATATTCGACCGGACGACAGAAAACAAGGCGACGAGAACTGATAAAGTCATGATGGGATATAAGGAAATCCTTCAACAGTATTGGGGCTATCCTGAGTTTCGTGGTATTCAGAAAGAAATCATTGAAAGCATTGGCAATAGGCAGGACACACTGGGCCTAATGCCGACAGGAGGTGGTAAATCTATCACTTTCCAAGTTCCCGCATTGGCCATGGAGGGAGTTTGTATCGTCATAACTCCCCTTATAGCTTTGATGAAAGACCAAGTGGATCACCTCTTGGCAAAAGGTATCAGGGCTGCCGCCATTTATTCGGGAATGACACGGCAGGAGATTATCAAGACGCTTGAGAATTGTATCTTTGGAGGAATCAAGCTGCTTTATGTCTCTCCCGAACGACTTGCGTCCGAGCTTTTCCAAACAAAATTACGCCACATGAAAGTGAGCTTCATCACAATTGATGAAGCTCACTGCATCAGCCAATGGGGTTATGATTTCAGACCTTCCTACCTGAAGATAGCCGATATTCGCAAAATACTTCCTGAAATTCCGGTCTTGGCGCTGACTGCAACCGCCACACCGCGGGTGGTTGATGATATTCAAGAGAAGCTAAACTTCCATAAGAAGAATGTTTTTCAAATGAGTTTTGAGCGTCGCAATCTGGCATACGTCGTTAGAACTGCCGGCGACAAGACGCGCGAACTGACTCATATCCTCAAATCTGTGCAAGGAAGTGCCATCGTTTACGTAAGAAGTCGTAAGAAATGCAAGGAAGTTCATGAGCTTTTAAGCCAAGAAGGTATAAGTTCAACCTTCTATCATGCAGGCTTAGACCATTTCACAAAGAACGAACGACAAAGGAAATGGCAAAATGACGAAATCCGAGTAATGGTCGCAACCAATGCGTTTGGTATGGGTATTGACAAGCCCAACGTAAGATTGGTGATTCATCAGGACTGCCCCGACTCTATCGAGGCCTATTTCCAAGAGGCCGGACGTGGAGGAAGAGATGGTAAAAAAGCCTATGCGGTTCTGATTTATAACGGTAATGACAAGAAGAAACTGTACCGTCGCATTGCCGACACATTCCCTGAAAAAGATTTTATCAAGCAGATTTATGAAGAGTTAGCCTATTTCTTCCAAATAGGTGTGGGCAGTGGCAAACTTTATTCTTTCGCCTTTGAGATAGAAAAGTTCTGTAGAGCTTTCCAACATTATCCGCTATTAGTTGATTCCGCGCTGAGAATTCTGCAGCGAGCCGGTTACATCTATTATGAATATGAGCCTGAAGCAGCCGCAAGACTCATGTTTCTCCTCTCCCGAAACGATTTATACAAACTTCAAGAGTTGCCTCCATTGCAGGATAAAGTCATCACAACACTGCTCCGGCTCTACGGAGGTCTATTTATCAACTACACCAATATAGATGAAGGAGTGATAGCTAACGCAGCGGGAATTACCCGGCAGGAAGTTTATCTTACGTTGAAATCGCTTAGCCAAAGACACATTCTGCATTTCATTCCACAGCGAAAAACTCCGTTTATTACTTATCTCACCAACCGCATTGACGGAGATAAAGTTATTATCAGCAAGGAGATTTACGAGGATAGAAAGGAACAATTTACAAGTCATGTTGACGCTATTCTCCAATATGCTACCACTAATCAGATTTGCCGGAGCCAACAGCTGCTATCCTATTTGGGCCAAAAAAATGTTCCAAAGTGCCAATGTTGTGACGTCTGTCTTGAGAACAATACCGACCAAGAGTCGGAGGAGCGTGTAGAACCGGTGCTACAAAAAATACTGACACTTCTCTCTGACAAGCAACTACACCCCCTACAAGACATCTTAGACTTAGAACTTCCGAGGCGACAGCTTGACGCAGCCATCAATATACTGCGAACAGAAGAAATCATTCACATAAAAGAAGATAAGGTATTTATCGAATAAAAGAGGAGAATTATGGACCTGATATTACACAAGATCTTCACTATATAACAAAGAAAGAGGGCTTTCCACCACGGAGAACCCTCTTCAATTAACATTATGTACGAGAAAAAAATAAGTTATATCAGTCAATTTATCTTATTGTTCTTCGGTCGCAACCGTCAAACTTGCTCATAACACATGTATAAGCTCTAACGTTTGCAAATATAATAAATCATTATTTATTAGCAAAATTTTAAGCTATTCTTTTACGAATTTCAATAAAATTCTTACAACCTCAACCTCTTCTGCGCTGTTTTTTGAGTGTTTTGTAATACGAACAAGATACTCATCAGCATTTTGTTGCACATAAAAGTTCAACTTATCTCCTTGATGGCTCTCCGCAACATAGGCCACATCACATCGTCTCAGACGATATTCTTTATAGAAATCTAAATCAAACAAATCAAGTGTATGCTCTATATATTTAACCGAATTGATATGCCCATTGATGTCAACATCGTTATAATAAGTATCAATTGTTCTTTTCAGGACCGATTCACCCTCGATTTTTACACGTGAACTTTTCTTAATTGGGCATGGTTTCTCGGTCTCTATATATTCGGAAATCAACCCATCACGAACAGCCAATATATCTACCGGCTGACGAGTATTGGTATCTATCATTGCCCATATACTACGGCCATAGCCAAGAGTCTGCCCTTCGGAAGAAGTGACAGCAAAGTTACGGCTCGTAAAATACTTCATAGCCCCTTCTACCCACGTAGCTATTTTAAACTTATCATAGGCTTTCGGCAATGTATCCATTTCTATTGTAAGCCGGCTCAACACCCAAGTACGGTGAACAGTATTAAGATATTCCATTCCATAACCACGATCATTACTGTGATAATCAGCGGCATTAAGCATAGAATTTCCTAAATGTCCCAACATCAACTGATGCGAGAAATCGCAGTGAAAAGGTTCAGCTATGAACTCATATTCTCCAATCTTATCAAGCATATTTACTTAGTTTTTCTTCATAAGGTCCCCACTTCTATGAAGATATGTCATAAAAGTAAAGAGGACTGTATGATATTATATGTTTAAAACTTGTTCTCTTATTCTTATTAAAAGCAAAAGTCACTCACAAGATAGCCCTCCGCATACGGTTATATCACCGATGGCTTATGCTATTTGATAACAAAGGTAATGAGAATTCCTCACATAATGCGCCTTACGCAGCGGATTATTCACTATTCAGCGCCTATTTATAAATTGAAAAGGGCCCGTCATTGAATAGCTCAATCAAAAGTTTTACTCTCTTACCCAAGCACTTCTACTTTATTCAATAAGTACCGGTGAAGCCGTCACTGTCCCACGCCACTTCAGCGGTCAAGCCAAAAGAAGCCTCACGATTTGGCCCCGCATTCTGAAAGAAAGAGCCCGAGAAAGTTGTTATCTTGTTTATCTCAACGGGTACATCTTCCAACAAACGATCCAACATTGTGTTTTTGGAATTGTCTTGGGCCGAAATCGTTATCTTCAATTTTCGACCGTCAGCATGGGGGAATGTGTAAATTTCGTAGTTAGAAGCAGCATGACGTGCCTCTGAAGCTACCGTTCGCACCTCTGTTTGCCGCGAATTGACCGAACCATAACCCGTTTCCGGATTAAACGTACTGCTGCCACCGGAATATGCGAACTGGAATTGTGTAATGTCTGAAGGCACATTGTCATTGACTTTTAACACAAATTTTGCAACAGCGCGCTTTAATACAATATCATGCTTAGCCTCACCTTTAACGGTTATATCCTGACAATAATAGAATGTATCAGACACTTTATTATCAGCAAACTTCACTTCCTGCGACGAATTGATGGACGCTTTAGACTTGCAGCTATGGGCTATTATTACAACTTTAAAGGTACCTTCAGGCAATTTTGTCGCGATAGTACCAAAGCCTTTATCGTCAGAACTCTGATTCACCAAACGCATTTTATTCTCACCATCGAACACTGCAAAATCGATATGGGTACACACTTGGTCAATAGCCTTTACCGCCCGAACATCAAGATTGGGGATATTCTCAAAATCAGAAATCTGATAAGGTGAAATCGAAAAGACGACCTCATCACCTACTTCATTACCTCTACCCTCAAGATACTTGCTCAAGTCAACATGTTCACAAGCACTTAAAAGCACACATAACAATACAAATGAAAATTCAGTTAACAGTCTGTTCATGGCAATTAAATTTAAAATAGATTATAGTTTTATGAAAATATCCAACTCAAAAACAACAAGCACCCGACTAAAAGCAAAAAGGATGAACACAAAGTTCACCCTTTTTCTATCATTTATTCTTCTGTTTGGTTTGTTCTGTCATCCACATTGTCACCGTCAGTTGGTGCCAACACTTCTTTAAAATTAGTGATTCCGTTGTTCACAAGGATGTTATACCACTGTAAAAGTTTCTTTATATCGCTATCGTGAACACGCTCTTGATCAAAGTTTGGCAGCACTTCAGAGAAATACTCACGCAACTCTTTGCTTGAACATTTCTTGTAATCCAAAGAAGAAACCTTAGCTTCCTCCTTCTTGCATAGATTCTCCAACACTTGCCATAGGGCTACATCATCCGCATCTGTGTACATGGCTATATCGGCCAAGCTGGTTACCCGATCCGTAGCAAATGCGGGCATACGCTTATGTGTCTCGTCTAAAGCTTCAACGATAAGATTCATTTTACCACGAGAAACCAGTTTATATAATCCCGGTTTACCTGCAATAGATAGAATTGTTTCCATTTTTCTTGTTGTAATTTACTATTTGAATATAATAATTATATTAACTCTATTGTTATTTCTTTTTCGTTTCCATAGCCGCAAGAGAGTGTAAGAGAACTTCTACTTGCTGCTCCACGTCATGTTTTCCGTCATTAATTATCTCAAAATCACTGCGACGCAAGATTTCGTACTGTGGCATTTGACATTCTATCCACTCTTGTGCTTTATCACTACTGATATGATCCCGAAGGACAATCCGGCGTCTCCTAACTTCTTCCGGAGCCGTCACACAAAGCACATAGTCCAGCTTTACTCGCTTATCAAAGCCGGCTTCAAACAGAATTGCGCTCTCAAGCCAGTCCATACCGCTTTGCTCAAAATCACGAGCCACATAGGGATGGACCACGTCTTCCACCAACTTTTTATTTTCATCGCTGGCAAGCAGGAACTTTGCCAATACGCTTTTCTGCAATATTTCCCCGGAGTAGACATCTTTGCCGACTACCTTCAAAAGCTCCTGACGCAAATTTTCGTCAGTTGCCATCAAACGCTTGGCCGCATCATCGCAATCATATACTACGAACCCCTTGGAGTTCAAGACGCGGCACACATACGACTTCCCTACTCCAATTCCCCCCGTTATGGCGATCTTCATTGCTGTTCTATCAAATAGTCTACAGCCTTTATCTCCAAGCGGGCACCGCTCACAATGTTCGGGAACGCACGAAGATGGAGTTGGCATTTATCGGACGGATGATTCTCCAAGTCATGATAATCAACGACAACCGAGAACATTTCGGGCTTGACCATCCTGAATTTGCTGGCACCAACCGTGAACTTAATCCTCACCTTGGAGGGGAATGTGCGCAGAACTTTACCTGCCGGCATGTTAATAGCTTGTATAGGCACATCAACAGTCTCCTCTGTCAGCACATCAGGATAGAAAGATACCTTGACTGATGATGGTATAAACTTAACACCCGGTATCTTTCTTAACGGCACATCCTTTACAACCGTGTCCTCAATATTTACCAGATTCAGTTCTTCTGTATAAACATATCGAATGCTATCCAGCACATTCCGGCTGGCATAAACCAAGACATTATGCGGCCAAATCCGTGTACCTGCCAAGTAATAGCTCCTATGAGCCATCACCCTTCCTCGCATTTTAACCGGTATTCGCTTCGACAAACCGTAGTTATAATAGTACACAAACTTATCAGGTTTTACCGATACGATTTTAGAGGAAGTATATAATTGCTGACCAATCAGCCGCTGCAACTCTCCTTGAGTTACTGTTCCTTTCTCCGCAACCTTATTGGCATACAAGCTGAAATTAATCGCAACTGGTCTAATTTTGTCACTATATTCATAGGTAGCTATCGTAAATCCCTTGTCTCTTACCGTCACCCGGAAGGTATCATCAGCCTCCGTTGTCAAGACGATATTACGCGGAACATTCACAATACGCACAGACACGGAAATATCAGCCTCATAGGTTTCGTTCAAAGTCATCAATAACCAGAAGAGACCACTCAAGGCCAAAAAGAACAAAAAAATCAGAAACTCTCTATTCAACCAACTGAACAGAAAGTTCCTGATAATCCTATATATGTGCGCTAAGCCACCAACCATTTCTTAAGCGTTAGCAGGCTGCGATGTAGCGTCTGCGAAAACATACGACTTCGCTACCGTGATGACAACGCCACGAGCGATTTCCACATCCACAGTATTATGCTCTATATCAATACGTTTTACGGTTCCATAGATTCCACCGCCGGTTACTACTTTAGAACCTTCGGCCAAAGAGTTTTGAAAGTTTCTGATTTCTTTCTGCTTCCTCTGCTGGGGACGAATCATGAAAAGCCACATTATAACAAAGATAGCCACCATCATGATGAGCATACCCATACCACTACCGCCTTGTGCTGCCTGAGCAGCTAAAATCATTGTATTCATTATTATTACAAGTATAAGTTTATTTTCTTAACTATTTTGAACTGATAAAATCATCAGCTCCTAAAATTACCATTCCCATTGGACCGACGGTCCTCACGAATAGGCATGGATTTCATCAACACCCCTTCCTGAATCAAGTAACGGGCAATAGAATCCAACATGCCGTTGATGTAATTTCCACTACGTGACGTGCTGTAAAGTTTCGCCAAATCCACGTACTCATTTATCGTCACAGACACCGGAATATTGGGGAAGGTCATCATTTCCGCCAAAGCGATTTGCATGATAACGACATCCATATAAGCCAAACGGGAGAAATCCCAATTCCTACTAGCGTCGCTCATGTACTTCTGATACTGCTCAGCGTTCAGAATCGTACTACGGAAAAGCTTTCTCGCAAATTCCTTATCCTCCTCATCCTTATATTCGGGCAGCAACTCCTGATCAGCTTTCGCTTCCGGGTCAAACCGCTTTATCGTCTTTAAGACAAAGGTGTCAACGACTTCCTTGTCATCATTCCAATAAAGACTTTTCTCTTCCAAGAGGCTATCCAAGTCGCTATTTTCCTGAATCAGCTGCTTATAGAGCTTGCGCCACACCTCACGATTGGCCTCATAAGAATCATCATCCGAAGCCATGTAGGCCTGATAAGCCTCGCTCTGTTCTATTTGGTTACACAACTTTCTTACCGACTCAATGTCATCAGCCCATGTTTGCTTCTGCGCTTCAACAAAATCATTCAGCATTTTGTTTTCTTCCAGCTGCACCGCAAACTTATTATAAGCAAACTTCTGAGACGGAAGTTCCGTACCCTCACGTTGTGCCCGCTGCGTTGCGATTTCCACTCTCAGCCTCTCTTCCTTTGTAACAGCTACAATAAGTTCCAGCAGATAGTTGTATAAATCATAAGCTTTTGATAAGCTGAAAAACAACTCTTTTTCAGCCACGTCCATGTTTTTGTTGCCGTTCTGATAGTATGCGTAGGTTAACTGAACTACCTTTATACGTATAAGTTCCCTATTAATCATTCTCTAATAATTATATGTTTCCTGTAAATGATACATGTATTTACCATGCAAATGTAGTCAAAAATCCACAATCTCGCAAGCAAAAGTATGCTAATTTGCCCTTTTTTAGCAGTTAATCTTGGGCATTTCACAGAAAAAGGCTACCTTTGCACCGCTTTTCGAATTGAGAACTATAACAAACTTAAAGTTTTGTTCTGCATCTCAGTGTGATGGCGAATTAATAATTACAATTTTAATTTAGAGTAACACAAAGTTATGAAAGAGATTAATGTAACAGGTCAGAAGCGTGAGAACCTTGGTAAGAAAGCTTCTAAAGAATTACGTAAGCAGGGTTTGATTCCATGCAACCTCTATGGTGAGAAGAAAGGTGAGAACGGTTTACCCGAGGCTTTAGCCTTTACCATTGCCTTCAGTGAGCTGCGCAAGGTAATCTACACGCCCCACATCTATGTTATCAACATTGACTTGGACGGCGTTCACCACACCGCTATCCTCAAGGAAATTCAGTTCCACCCCGTTACTGACGCTCCCTTGCACGTTGATTTCTACGAAGTAAACGACCAGAAGCCTATCACTATCGGTATTCCGGTTAAGCTCGTTGGTTTGGCACAGGGTGTTCGCGATGGTGGACGTATGAACCTTTCTATCCGTAAGATCAACGTAACAGCTCCCTATCAGCAGATTCCTGAGCACCTCGATGTAGACGTTACAAGCCTGCGAATCGGCAAGAGCATCAAGGTAGGCCAGTTGTCTTATGAAGGTTTGGAGATTGCTACCGGCAAGGAAGTTATTGTTTGCTCTATCAAGATGACACGTAACGCAGCCGCCAATGCAGCAAAAGCTGCCAATGAGGCTTAATACCGGTCAATGGATAAGTATTTAATCTGTGGTTTGGGCAACCCCGGAGCAGAATATGCAGGGACCCGACATAATACAGGATTTATGGTATTGGACGCTTTCGCTGAAGCGTCCAATATTCATTTTGAGGACAAGCGTTATGGCTTCATAGCGGAAACTTCCCTGAAAGGTCGAAAGATCATTCTTCTGAAACCCACTACTTTCATGAACCTTAGCGGCAATGCCGTGCGCTATTGGCTCACCAAGGAAAATATAGACCAAAGCCGCCTCTTGGTCATCAGCGACGAATTGGCCCTGCCTTTGGGAGCGTTCCGGCTTAAGAACGGCGGCAGCAACGGTGGTCACAATGGGCTCGGACATATCCAACAGATGATAGGCCAGAACTATGCACGCCTCAGAATGGGTATAGGCAATGACTATCCGCGTGGCGGTCAGGTAGATTGGGTGTTGGGACGCTACAACGACGACGAGCTGAAGACGCTACGACCCAGCTTAGACACAGCCGGGGACATCATCAAAAGCTTTGTACTTGCCGGTATTGACATTACGATGAACCAGTACAATAAATTAGGTAAGAAATAAAGAACCTCACACTCCAAATGGCAGAAACAGCAAGAATCGACAAATGGCTTTGGGCTGCCCGCATTTTCAAGACACGCTCCTTGGCCGCCAACGCTTGTAAGAACAATAGGGTTACCATTAACGGCAACAACGTTAAACCGGCCCACATCATCAAGCGCGGTGAAACTATTTGCGTGAAGAAATCGCCCGTCACCTATTCTTTCAAGGTGCTTGACTGCATAGAACAGCGTGTTGGGGCCAAACTATTGTCCGAGGTTTACGAGAACGTTACCGACCCCAAGCAGTACGAATTGTTGGAAATGAACCGTATAAGTGGCTTCATCGATAGGGCAAGGGGCACGGGTCGACCGACGAAAAAAGACCGTCGGGCACTTGACGAGTTCGCCGAGCCGGCGATGTTTGGGTTTGATGATTTCGACGAAGACGGCTTGGAGCTGGAGGATTGACGCCGAATAATCCCGTTAACGGCTGACTTTCCATCGGCATTATCATCGGCCTACCACCCGCCTTTACACCTTTTATATATAAGGGGCACACTAAGCACCATAAAACCGCGGCAAGCCATGAGCAAGAGAGCGGACTAAATCGTACCAAAGGGCAGAATAAATAATACCAAAGCCCGCACAAGTCCTACAAAGTTTTGAAACAAATAACATAAAAGAGCCTGACTTATTGTCGGGCTCTTTTTGTATTCCATCATCCCACCATCTGCTTTGCGCAGTTCCGCCTCCTACCCCATCACTTCCTGAACATAAAACCGACACAAACAGCTTTTGTAAAAATATATTCACCAAAAAAGTGATGTAAAAAAATAGCCATCCGGTTCCAAAACTACAATAAAACGATGATAGAAACGCCAAATATGGCATTCCAAACTCCCTTTCCCCATGCCCTATCTTCCCAAAGCAGCTCTTTCGTATCGCCATTCCTATGCTTTTCCGCATCCAAAAGCCATCTATCACCCTGCAAAAAGCCCGCTATCAAAAGCTCAAACAGTACGAATGAAAGACCACGTGCAGCCCCCTTATTTTATAAAATACACACAACTCGCTGATACTAAGTTATTTATAAAAACATCATAGAATAGATTATTTACGACCAACGCTTTTTCTTTTGAAAATAACGCACGCATTTTAAGCGTTTTGTAAAAATAATTCTGAACCAATAAAGGTAAAAAAGAAAATTACAATTTCCTTTCATCATTTACACAATAAATCACCACTTAAAGGGTTATCTTCGTAATCACCATTTATGATGTATGAAAAAACGATGAAAAATATTTGCATATTCTGCGGTGCACGCCCCAACTTTATGAAAGTGGCACCGCTAATCAGAGCGATTGAGAACTGTCAGAAAGAGGGCCACGACATCAGCTATTCATTAGTGTATGCCGGCATAGAAAACGACACTACGCTGGAAGATTCATTGTTTGATGACCTCCGGATAAGGCGCCCCGACACGTTCTTGGGCATTGAATGTGAGAATTTGAATGAGTTGACGGGGCAGGTCATGGCCAAATTTGAGAGCTACCTTCGTAGTCGCCCGACAGACATTGTGGTTGTGGTAGACGATTTGGCCAGCACCATGGCTGCCGCCATCGTCACCAAGAAACAAGGACTGACACTCGCCCACATAGCCGCCGGCACCCGCAGCTTCAACATCAACATGCCCAAAGAAATCAATCGTCTGGTCATCGATGGGCTTAGCGACATTCTCTTTACAGCCGGAATGAGCAACAACAACATTGCCAATAAGGCCGGAACCGAGTTATCCAAGGTCTATATGGTGGGCAATATCCTGATAGACAACCTACGATTCAATCACCAACGAGTCATGGACTGCCCATTGCCCGACAGCATTAACCAAATCACCGCCGGCGCCTCCGACAAGCCAAAGCCTTATTTGGTATTCACACTCAACCGCAAGGCCCTCATTGCCGACACTGAAAATCTGCGCCGCATGGTACAAACCATCGACGCTACGGCCAAGTCTTTCAACATTCCGGTATTGGCACCACTGCGAAAAAGCGCAAGAGAGGCTGTAGAATCCATGCTATCCGAGCAGACTGCCATCCAACTGATAGAGCCTCAACCCTACTTGGCGTTTAGCAAACTGACCGCTCAGGCAACCGGAATCATCACCGATAGTGGCAACGTGGCTGAGGAAGCCAGCTTCAACGGCGTGCCTTGCATAACGCTGAACAGCTATACCGAACATGTAGAGACGGTTACCATAGGTTCCAACATCTTGGTTGGCGAAGATGCGGACCAACTGAAGGAAACCTTGCGCACTATGCTTGAAGGAAACTGGAAATCATGTAGTATTCCGGAACGATGGGACGGTCGAAGCGCGGAAAGAATTCTCCACATATTGCTTGAATCGTAAATCACGAAAATTGTGTACGATAACAATCTTAAAAAAACTTTATTTTTGAACCACGTATTGTTTTTTTTATTATGTTTGCAATAGGAAGGGGTGAAAATATTACATAAACTATTCCCCATTCATCCATCAGAACCCTTAAATTAAGACAATAAAGCAGCATATTTAAAATGTAAACAGCAAACTAAGATTATTTTGTTTTCAAAGGAGTTAATAAGCTTGTAGAAAGTAGATTAATCTCCCATTTCATCTCTTACGAAACAATAATTTATTTTCGCAATTTTAAAATTTTAGCTTTCAAGCAATCAATAGGGTTCTTACAGTGGTAAAGGAGGAATTCAGGAGATTCCACAGGTTTATCAAACCTGAACATTAGGGCGCCATCGTTGGCGCCCATTTTTTATGCTTATAAAAAAGAATACCCGCAGGAAAGCCGCGGGTATATCTATTATCAAAAAGGCGCTACGCTACTTCACGATGCGCGTAACTTTACGCTTACCATCACTCTGCGACACGACTATATAAACCCCATGTCTCAAATGGGATAGGCTTACTTCGTGACGACCGGCCGGCAATTGCTGGCGACTTAATACCAAACTTCCGTCAGAAGTATAAACAGCCAATGAGGTTAAAGGGCTGTTTGCTTCAATGCTAAGCATTTGGCTGTCACGCCGGTAGGCAGCCGTATACCCCTCTACCGCCTCATAACGGTTTATCGCCGTGCTGACCCCACGGGTCAATATTTGCTTATCGTGTACCCATTCATACACTCTCGCCCCCCCGTCATACACTTCCGTGACGATACGATAGCTACGTCCGGCCTCCATCTTGTCAAGAAGATTCTTCATGTAGACTATCGGCAGAACTGTAGGATTGCTGGCTCTTTGTGCAAAAGCATAAGAAGTGGTCAACAAATTAAAGCGTTGCTTGCTCTCTACATCCTCTATCAAATAACGTAATTCACCATTAAAGGCATGCTGCCCCATGTTGATAGCCTTAACAAAGACTTGCATATCAGGATGTTGCTCTACATTAAGTTTGTCACCGGAAATTTGAATGCGACCATTCGTTACGTAAGTACCCATATAATTAAGATAAGCACTCTCCGAAGTATTCCACACTTTCACCTTCAATGGTTGGTCAGCTTGCGCAAGCTCAAGATTAACTGTTTTATTTCCACCATCAACATATTCAAACGCAAAATTCAATAGATACTCGCCCGTCTCCATATCATCAACGAAACTGACACTGATGTCTCGCATCTCCTCCGTATTATCCATAAAGCGATAAGTAGAGTTTACGGGCTCATAAGTATATTGTTTATCTTTGCCTTTCAATACGATCCTAAGCGTTCCTTTGAAGTTTTTTGTAGATACATTGGCTATGCGCACGCTATAAGTTGCCGACGTTCCACTCGGTACTTCCAAGGCGCCCACGGGTTTACAAACCACCTGCAATGCCGGTTTGTCCGTACGTTCTATTACCGTAACCTTATCTCCCTCAACCTTAATCTTTACATAGCATGGACGCCCGGTCTTATGCCAATCCGTATCTTGGCCAATGGTTTTCGTCACGGGATGGATATAATACTCGCCATCACGGAGCTTATCAAAGGTAACATGCTGCTTTACCTCCGCAAAACAAGCACCAAGAGGTAAAGCCGTATTCGTATAACTATCGCCAAAATCTATAATTTCTATAGCTTTCTCTGTCAATTGCTTAAAGATACCAACGCCTATCCTTGATCTAAACTCCTTATGAGAACTACAATTTCCAAGGTTTTCCAATTGCAGTAGGAAGCCTGCTTGGCGAGTCGTTTCGTCCTTATCAGGGCTCATGTAGCCCTCTTCCTTAAAATCAAAGGCAAGTCTTATGGGGTCCAAACCTTTGGTATTGGGCTTATTAGGGTGTACTCTGATAAAATCTTGAGACCTTACGTACCCACCGACACCACTGCCACCGGCACCTCGTGAATAAGGATTGAGGTAACTTAAATCGAAATATCCGTCAGAAGAGCCACCCCATCCCCAGTTCATAGAGAAGAGTCCACGCTCATCAAAGCCATCACATACCCACGCATGGCCCATCCCCGGGCTCTCCGGATTGCCACTGAAAATTACCGGGAAGCCTTGGCGGAGCTCATTACGGAGTATTTCCATAAACGAAAGGGAGGGCATATAATCACGTTGAATCAAGTCGGCCGTATAGTCAAAATAAGTATTCAGCGCATCAACAGCGTTGCTCACGTGGGCTCCACTACCCCCGGGCTTAAAGTCCATACGCACACTTACGCTCACATCATACATCAGTTTGGCTACCGCTTCTGCCGCTTCAGGCTCTTTGCAGTCACGTGTCATCTTGTTCCATTGGTAGACCGACTCCGCGAAATTCACCGTTTGAGTACCATACGATTGTCCATTCTCACGATAGGTAGGTGTATAGCTATAGTGCCCTTTGCCCCGATTAGGCCATCGATGGTAATTCATGACTTGGCTCACGGCCGTAGCCACACAGCCTATTGGGGGCTTACGGCCATTCAACTCGGGCGCATTATTATTGTAAGGGCTATACTGATTCCATTTGGTTTTCAGCAAAGGCTTTACCGCATCTTGCGTGGTTGTAGCCCTATACTGCACCTTGGCTGTGCCAAGGGCCTTCACATACCGGTCGTAATCAGCCAAGTAAACTTGTAACGCCGGAGGCATTGCCGTCGAACTGACATATCCCGTCTTAGAATAACCTACGACTTCATTCATTCTACCATCACCCGCGACAATCACAAAGCCATCACCATCGCCATCATTAAATATATAATAGCTTTGATCAGAGGCCTCGCCACCACGTGTTTGTGGCTTTCCGGCAACTCGATCGATATATTTCGACGCAATCTTGGCTGCTTTACGAGAAGTTATTGACTGTGCTTGTAATAAAAAAGGTAGAACAAGTAGAATGAGAAAAACGGGCAAAAAGACTTTTTTATTCATTTAATTGAATGTTGAATAAAAGCCCACCTACAATTTGACATGCGCATAACCGTGAGCTTAAAGAGATTTATAAATTACTGTATTTTAAAGACTTAACGAAATGAATCGCTTATAATGACCACATAATCATTAGGGTTAAATGTAATAAAGGTGATTACTTCTGCAAAGGTATTGAATTATTTTGTAATATACTACTTAACTCATTAATTATTAACATAATAACACTGACAGCATTACACTATTTCTTTAATCATCAAAAGACTGCGTTTATAGAATATTTCCTCTAATTCACAGCAGCGCTAACATTCTTTTAACAGAAGTCTATTCCAAAGTAAAATATAAACCGTAACTTTGCTATTGAATATGAAGTAACAAGACAATTGCACTTTCTTGACTACCACTCCTATTCCCAAAGTTATGCTGACAAGTTGGTTCTTTCCCGCTCACAATCCCTATAATGACTTCTACTTTCAAAGAATTTAATCACAACGAAAAGACTACAATAAGATGAATAGCACGTTATATATTAAAAACATGGTATGCGACCGCTGTAAAATGGCCGTGGAAAGTGTATTGACCAAACTGCAGATTGTAACCCTTAATGTGGAATTAGGTGAGGTTATCATCGGGCAAGAGCTATCTGACACTTTGCGCAAGACAGTAAAAGAAGAGTTGGAAGCATTGGGCTTTGAACTGCTTGACGACCAACGTCAACGCACGATAACCCAAATCAAGAGTGCCATCATTAAAATAGTTCATTACCAACAGTCGGATCCAACCCTGAATTTAAGCGATTATATCTCCACAGAACTGCGTCAAGAATACTCTTCACTCAGCAAACTATTCAGCGAAGTGACCGGAATGACCATTGAGAAACACTATATAGCACAACGCATAGAGCGAGTGAAAGAACTCATCAAGTACGATGAATTGTCGCTCACTCAAATCGCTTTACAGATGAATTATTCCAGTGTGGCCCACTTGTCATCCCAATTTAAGACCATCACGGGCATGACACCATCAGCCTTCAAAGCCATGAAGGCCAACACACGCATGCCTCTTGACCAAATATAAAAATATCTTTCACACATATATAATAAGTAAGGTACAGCGCTATTTCCTACAAGCTGTTACCCCATAAAAGCAACGTGGCACTCTACAAGGGTAGAATGCCACGTTATTTCTTCCACTTCCGAGCTTATTCCATGGGGAATAAACCGTAAAGGTCGCTGTCAATCTGATCTGTAATTCTGTTGAAATCACTCGGATTACTTTCAAATTTTGTTGTATCACCATCCACTATCAGCAGGTGACCTTTGTAGTTACTAATCCAATCTTCATACCGTTTGTTCAAGCCCGTAAGGTAATCTATTCGGATAGACTTCTCAAAGTCACGGCCTCGTTTCTGGATCTGCGACACAAGGTTAGGTATTGTTGAGCGAATATAAATCATCAAGTCAGGAAGTTTGACCAGCGACATCATCAAATTGAAGAGGTCCGTATAATTGGCAAAATCCCTATCGCTCATCATTCCCATGTCGTGAAGATTGGGCGCAAAGATACACGCATCCTCAAAAATTGTACGGTCTTGTATAATCGTTTCCGAACATTTGGAAATCTCGACCACTTCTTTAAAGCGCTTGTTTAGGAAATATACCTGCAAATTAAAGGACCATCGGGACATGTCCGCATAGAAATCATCCAAGTAAGGATTATTATCTACGGGTTCAAAACGTGGAATCCATCCGTATCTTTTTGACAACATTTTGGTTAGCGTGGTCTTACCGCTGCCTATATTTCCTGCGATTGCAATGTGCATGATTCTTTATGATAATTATTCGTTAGCAAAATAAAACTATTTAAATAGGCTAAATATATTCTGATCTATCTGATCTACAATATACGCAAAGTCCTTTTGATTGTGTTGAAAGTCCATGTGATCAACGTCTATAATGAGCTTTGGTCCTTCATATTTCTCGTAAATAAACTCATTATAGCGCTTATTCAAGTTTTCCAAATAGTCAATCGGCATGGTTTGCTCGTAATCCCGACCACGCTTTTGGATGTTTTGAACAAGATGAGGAACCTCGGCTTTTAAATAAATCATCAGGTCCGGATACTTCACAATGGTCATCATTTGTTCAAAAAGCTCCATATAGGTCTGATAATCACGGTCAGACAAGTTACCCATTGATTTATTATTGGCCGTAAATACATAGACTCCCTCATAGATGGTACGGTCCTGAATAATCGTCTTTTCCGCATGGGCTATTTCCAATAAATCACGAAAGCGCTGTTTAAGGAAATAGACCTCTAAGTTAAACGACCATCGAGGAATGTCTTTGTAATAGTCTTCAAGATAAGGATTATAGTCAACCGGCTCAAACCTTGCTTCCCAACCATAATATTTGGCCAGCATTGTGGTCAGCGTAGTTTTGCCACTTCCTATATTTCCAGCTACTGCAATATGCATTTCTGTTGGATATTTTTTATTTCAACAACAAAGGTAATGTAAAAGCGTGAGACGGCAAAGAGAAATCAACATAAAACAAATTATTTGATTAACAATAAAATAGGAGAAAATGCCAAATACCATTTTCTCCTATCTTTATTATACCGTGATTCCGCCGTTCATCACAAGGCAGTTCACCATCCTTCATGTCCGACTTTCCATGAGCTTACTTCGCTCGTGGCGAGAGCACATAATTCGTAACTTGCACCGTTGAAATCAAATCATCGGCATCGTCCTTTATATCTATATTCCATGTATGTAGCGTTCGCCCTTTGTGGAGCAATCGCCCATAAGCATGTACCGTAGAACCGAAGCTAACCGCCTTTACATGCGTGCCATGAACATTGATTCCAACACTAATCTTACCGGGGCAGAGAGCCATGGAGCCTACACCAGCTAAGTTTTCAGCCAAAGCCAAAGAGGCACCTCCACTCAGAAAGCCAAATACTTGCTTGTTCCTATGGTCTACTTGCATCGTAGCTTCCAAGGTATCAGGCTCCGGTGTAGAGATAAACTCCATCCCCAGCGTATTCGATAATCCATCCTGAGACTTGATCGTCTCCTTTAAATGCTCGACATTCATTGTTTCTCTATCAACTTCTTTCCTTCCTCCACCGCTTCCATATTGAGCGGGATAAGTTTATGATGACGTTCGGGCAATGTTTTGAAGAGTGCTTTTTCAAGCGCCTCTCGTGTCACCAAAGGACACACTTGCAGCAAACCTCCAAGCACAATCATGTTAAAGACCTTTGAATTTTTCATTTCAGCAGCCTTATCCATGGCGTCTATTCTATAAACAGAAATATCCTTTCGGGTAGGAGGATTCAATATTCCATACCCATCATAGATAAGAATGCCGCCCGATTTAATCTTCGATTCAAACTTATCCAATGACGGTTGATTCAATACAATACCAATATCAAACTTGCTAAGGATAGGCGATGATATGCGCTCATCGCTCACTATCACAGTCACATTGGCCGTACCACCACGTTGCTCGGGGCCGTAAGCAGGCATCCATGTGACTTCCTTATCTTCCATCAGTCCCGAATAGGCCAATATCTTGCCCATCGAAAGAACGCCCTGACCGCCAAAACCGGCTATAATAATTTCTTGTTTCATAACTTTTTCTTTATAAGTCGGTAGTATCTTTCAAATCTCCTTTAGGGTAGAACTCCAACATGTGTTCCCTCAACCACTCATTGGCCTTGACCGGAGTCAGCTTCCAACCACTGGAACACGTGCTCACTATCTCCACCAAACTTGAGCCTTTACCGGCCATCGAAGCCTCGAAAGCCTTGCGAATCGCCTTCTTTGCTTGGCGAATAGAGGCAACCGTATCAACACTTTGACGGCTGACGTAGCATGTTCCCTGCAACTGTGCGGCCATTTCCGTTATCTTTAATGGGAAGCCATGCAGTTCCGGATCACGGCCATAAGGACATGTGCTGGTCTTCTGACCTAACAAGGTAGTCGGTGCCATTTGGCCTCCGGTCATGCCATAGATGGCGTTATTGATAAAAATAATGGCAATGTTTTCGCCTCTATTGAGCGCATGTATCGTCTCGGCCGTACCGATGCAGGCCAAATCGCCGTCACCCTGATAGGTGAAAACAAGTCGGTCGGGCCACACACGCTTAATCGCGGACGCCACAGCCGGCGCACGACCGTGAGCGGCTTCCTGCCAGTCAATATCCAAATAGCGATACGCAAACACGGCACATCCTACCGGACAAACACCTACGGTCTTCTCTTCCAACCCCATTTCGCTCACGACTTCAGCCACAAGTTTATGGACTACACCGTGAGAACAGCCCGCACAATAGTGCATAGGGGTGTCGTTCATCAATTCCGGTTTTTGATACACCAGATTCTCCGGTGCTATTATATCTTTCTGATTCATAGCCTATATTACTTTACAAGTTTAGTTTCGAGTGCGGTCACAATCTCTTCCGGATCGGGCACAATACCTCCCAAACGACCGAAATGCTCCACGGGCAATTGCCCATTGATGGCCAAACGCACATCCTGCACCATCTGTCCGGCATTGATTTCCACCACTAACACTCCCTTTTTACCTTTTGCCAGCTCGGCGATTTGCTTTTCGGGGAAGGGCCAAAGCGTAATGGGGCGGAACAACCCCACACGCAATCCTTTCTTACGTGCCAACTCCACGCCCTTTTCCGCTATACGGGCCGCGCTTCCGAAGGCCACAATCACATAATCGGCGTCATCCATTTGCTGGGTCTCATAGCGCACTTCGTTCTCCTTTATCTGCTGATATTTACGCTGCAAAGCCAAATTTCGCTGTTCCATCACTTCTGATTTCAGCTCCAAAGACGTCAGGATATTGGGTGTTCTGCCACCCACACGGCCCATGGTAGCCCAAGGACACTCTTCAATGATTTGCTCTTCGGTGCGGCGAGGCTTGTAAGGAGGCAACACCACCTTCTCCATCATCTGCCCAATCACGCCATCCGACAATATCATCGCAGGATTACGATACTTAAAAGCCAGCTCAAAGGAAAGGTCCATGAAATCGGCCATCTCCTGAACCGACGACGGTGCCAACACAATCACGTTATAGTCGCCGTTACCACCGCCACGGGTAGCCTGAAAATAATCACTCTGCGAAGGCTGGATGGTTCCCAAACCGGGACCTCCACGCTGCACGTTCACAATCACACCGGGAATCTCCGCGCCGGCCATGTAGGAAATACCTTCCTGCATCAGGGCCACACCCGGACTGGATGAGGTAGTGAACACTCGCTTACCGGCACCGGCAGCACCATACACCATATTGATGGACGCCACCTCACTCTCGGCCTGAAGCACCACCATACCGGTCGTTTCCCAAGGCTTCAACAAGGACAACGCCTCGATAATCTCTGTCTGCGGTGTTATAGGATAACCAAAAAAGGCATCGGCTCCACAGCGAATCGCCGCATGAGCAATGGCCTCATTACCCTTCAATAAAGTTACTTCTTGCTTTTCCATATTACTTTTAATCCTCCATTCGTTTACGATAAACCGTGATACAACCATCCGGACAAACGGTTCCACACGCACTACATCCTATACATTGGTCAGCATTGCTGCCCGGTTCCACGTAAGGATAACCATGCACATTGACTTTCTTGTCGGCCATTACGATCACATCCTGCGGACAAGCCACGACACATAGGCCGCAACCCTTACAGCGATCGGTATTCACAACGATGGCGCCTTTCATTTTACCCATAGTCTTTGTATTTATTTCTTTATATCAATTTCCGTGTTATTCACTAAGGATTATACATATCCTTACAATAAAAACTCAATATACTATCCAGCATTTGCTTAGCCTCAACAGCCGGACTGTCAGGATCGAGCGCAATGGCTTCCATGTAGCAATTGAGCGCTTCTTGCCAATTTTGCTGTTTACGGTATTCATTTCCCCGCAAATACCACTCATCACTGGTCATAAATGATTCTTAGCTTAGTTTTCTTTTGAATATTTATAATTTACATTTTATTTTAGAACACAAATATAATTAAAATATTGATAAATTAAACTTCAGGCTCTTCTTTTTTAAAATATATTAAACCCTTTCGGCAAACTGAAGTCTCAAGCTCCACCCCCGACAGCCTTACAACAACCCGCTTACGACACGTAGAAACAGTGGTTTTCTGTTAAATATTAATAAATAACCATCCGCCCCCTGCCCCATCTTTCCAAAGCTGCGTAATTTTACAAAAGAAATATTTTCAGAATGAAACACCAAATCATCATCGGTATAGGCAGCAACACGGCTCCCCAACGCAATATCGACCGTGCAAAGGAGGAACTGGAGCTGCATTTTGAAGATATAAGTTGGAGCCCTTTCATTCCAACCGAAGCCATCGGCTTTGATGGTCCCCCATTTGTCAACGGACTGTCAGAAGCCTCCACCTCGCTCACCGAGCCGGAAGTCCACCTTATTTTAAAAGAAATAGAAAGTCGCCTTGGCAGCCATCACGCCGACAAACGGGCGGGAAAGGTTGTCATCGACTTAGACCTCATGGCCTTTGACGGGCAAAAACGCCACGAAAGAAATTGGCAATTCCCTTTTCAGCAACAACTTTTAGAAGCGCTGCATGGCGCAAAAAATAAAAACAACTCATGCTTATGAAAAAACGTTTTCGCTACATTTTATTACTCATTGCCTTGTGCGCCATCGACTGCGCCGCCCAAAACTTCGACGAATACTTTACCGACCGCACCCTGCGCATTGACTACATCTTTGCCGGAAACGCCCAACAACAAGACATATCTGTCGACGAACTGTGCGTGGAACCTCGCTGGTGGGGCAAGCGCAAGCGGCTGACCGAAGTCCCGATGGACGGCAACGGGCAAATCATCGTGAAGGACCATGCCACCGGCAACACCATTTACCGCAACTCCTTCTCCACTTTGTTCCAAGAATGGCTCACCTATCCCGAAGCCGAAACCACCCGCAAATCGTTTGAAAACGTATTTTTGGTACCCATGCCCCAAAAGACTGCCGACGTAACGGTGGAGCTTTACGACAATCGCCGGCAGGTAAAAACCCGCATGACCCACACCGTCAACCCTGCCGACATACTGATTCGACACACCGGTTACGAGCATGTGACACCTTATGAGACCCTTCAGCAACCCGCCGACACGGCCCATGCCATTCGCATAGCCTACATTGCCGAGGGCTATCAGGCAGCCGAAATGCCACAATTCATCAAGGACGCCCGGGCCGCCATGGAGGCCATGTTCGCCCACGAGCCTTTCAAGACGCTCCGAAACCGCTTCCACATCGTCGCCGTTAAGGCCCCGTCAGTAGACAGTGGCACCAGCGAACCGAGCAAAGGAATATGGAAAAACACGGCTCTTCACTCACATTTCGACACTTTCTACAGCAGTCGCTATCTCACCACGCTCCATCTGAAAGACCTCCACGAGTGGCTTGCCGGCACGCCTTATGAGCACATCATCGTGCTTGTCAACACCGCGACATACGGTGGCGGTGGCATTCTCAATTCCTATAACCTCACTGCCGCCCACCACCCCAGCACCCTTCCGGTCGTTGTTCATGAGTTTGGTCACAGCTTCGCGGGCCTTGCCGACGAGTACGCTTACGAGGCTGAAGCCATTCCGATGTACCCTCACGACATAGAACCGTGGGAAGCCAACATCACCACGCTCAAGGACTTCCAAGCCAAATGGGCCGACATGATTGGCAAACGGACCAAGATTCCGACGCCACTTAACCCAAAACAAATGGATAAACCGGGCGTCTATGAGGGCGCAGGCTATAGCTTGAAAGGCGTTTACAGAGCCTATCAAGACTGCCGCATGCGCACCAACGAGCACCCCGAGTTCTGCCCCGTATGCCGCCGACAGATTGAGCGTGTCATCCGATTCTACACGGAATAACCGTTTAAAAACGACTTTCTAAAATATAAAAACATAAGGAAAGAATATCCTACGCCCGATAGCTTGGTATTCTTTCCTTTTTAATTTTGCCTTATTTTGTAAAGAATTATAACCGAAAAAACATGCTCTTATTTTCTCTCAAATAGAAAATAAAGACGGCAAAACGGCACCCTCGGAAGTCCATTTCCCAACAACCATTCCGCAACAGCCACGCCTTTGGCAGGTCAAAGCATAACAATCACCTCGCCAAAACCACCCTTTCACACGATAGAAAACCAACAAATCTATACTCAAAGGGCTGCTTTGGCCCATCAAATAAGGGCTTCCTAAGCCGTGAAAGAAAAGAAAGAATTGACCCATATCCCATAAATCACTATATCACAGCAATTTACAAAAGTGCCTGAAAATTACGATTTTACAAACCAAAGACTTTATTTTTTGAAATAACGAAGCCCTTAGAAGGTATTTGTAAAATAATTTCAGACAAATAAAAACGGACAAAACCATGCGCCAATCGGCTACTTGATTTTGTCCGTTACTATGCTTCTACAGCCTTTATGCTATCTGCCGATTACATGGCAAAAGCCGCTTTCAATTCCAAATACATGCTCTGATAATGGGCCTTAAGCTGCTTGGTGGGTGCCGATAGACGCAAGCGAGAGAGCAAAGCCAGCAAATCATTGGCCGTACTGAGTACCACCGGCGACTTAATCATCTTGAAATCTTCCATCGGATCGAACTCAAAGAACGCGTTGGACGGCTGCTTTGCCATCGCTTCCTCAGCGCATGAAGAGTGCATGCAAGGCATAACCAAATCCGTATCGGGCGCCTTCAGATACGAGGGAGCCGCTTTCCTGCCGCCTTCCTTTGCAGGCATCATACGGATAAGGCTGGTGAGATATACGTTCTGCAACTGACGCTCGTAGAGGTCGGGCTGCTGTCCGCGCAGGCTCTTACCCCATACGTAGTTGTAAAGGTCGGCCATGTATTGCCCGTAAGTGTAGGCTGTAGCCGGTTCAAGTTGCTCGTTGAGCGCCATGACCGAGCCTACCGGCTTGGCAAACAAGCTCTTCAAGACACGGGCTTGCAGGTTAGTGACTGATACGACGGGGCCTATCTTATCGATAATATCCTTATTAAGCAGCCACTTAGGCATGTCGTACACGTTCTTCATCACAAACTGTAATGCCTCCTGCTGACGCTTCTTATCCGTAAATCTATAATTGCGCTTGCCGTCACCGGCCACGGGCTCATCCATGTAAATGCTGCCTACGTACATCACGGCATGGTAAAGGTAGGTTTGCAATTGGTTGGTTACGTTGGTATAGGCCTCTTGCAAGCGCTGATAATCTTTGCCTTCTTCCACGCACCACTGCGTAAGATGACGCATGATGTACTTCAAGTTGTTGATACCATAGGTGCCTGCTTTCACTGCATTGTCACCTAAATCCTCCGATTGGCACGACGGATCCACGGAGTTAAAGAAGTATTGAGGACCGTAAAGGTACATAGGGTTGCCCTCTTTCTCACGTATCCAGCGATTCAGTACGGGCAACTCGTCCTGCGGAGTCTTGGCCTCGAGGATGGGTTTGTAGCCCCATGCCAGCGCGTAAGCGTCATAAACGCCCAAATGGGGTGGCCTTAAATTGACGCCCTTGTCGCCGGGTTGGGCCACGTAATTGTAGCGGGCATAGTCCATAATGGAGGGAGTTGTGCCATACTTGGCCGTAAACGAGGCCGAACGAAGGGAGTCTACGGGAATTGTAGACGACGCTCTGAAGTTGTGGAGCAGGCCCAACGTGTGGCCCACTTCATGCGCGGCTACATAGCGCAACGAGTTTCCCGTCATGTCGCTGTCGAACACTTTGGCCCTTGCACGCTCATCCACGGCGCCCGTCTGCACGAATTCCCAATTGTGAAGCAGCTTCACGCTATTGTAATAAAACAGCACGTCACCTTGAATAATCTCGCCCGTACGAGGGTCAGAGCAGCTTGGGCCCACCGAGTTCTCGACCTTTGTGGTAATCATTCGGTAGCAATTGTAGCGAATATCATCGGGATCGAAGTCGGGATCATCGGCCGGGTAGTCCTTGGCTATGAGCACATTCTTGAATCCAATCTTCTCAAAAGCCTTGTTCCAATCGCATATACCTTGTTTTATATAGGGTCTCCACTTGCGGGGAATCGCCGTATCCACGTAAAATACAATGTGCTTTGAAGGTTCCACAAGCTCACCACGGGCATACGCGGCGCTATCGGCAGGCTGAATGTTCCACCTTTTTATATAGGAGAAATTAGTCACACCGTCTTCTTTGTCCGTGAAATATTCCTTCTTCTCATCGAAATATCCGATTCTCGGGTCAGCCAAACGAGGCCGCATAGGCGTTTCGGGCAATAAGATAATATTGCGCATCATGGTCACCGTCAGTGGCTCACCGCTGCTGGTATAGCCCATTTGAGAGCGTACTTGCAGATTCTGCGGAAAACTTTTCACACCCGTTATCATGGTAAGGTCGCCTATCAGCGAGCCCGACATGGAGTTCTTGGCGCCCGAACTGAAGGGATTGAGCTCCTTAACGTCGTTCTCGAACAAGGCCGAAAGGTCCACCAAAACGTCGCCATCGGCCGAAGTGCCTTTAATCTTAAAGGACTTCCATATAGGATCCGTGAAGTTTCGGTTGAACGAAGCCTGCAAAGACGACTCGGGGTCGCACAGCGTTTTGTAAACCTTCTTGTGCATATAGAGCCGTTCGCCCTGCACCGTCAGTGTGATAAGTACCGGAGAATGGGGCATTTGACCGGCCACCGTACTACTATTATTGCTCGTTGTGGCCACGCGAGAGGTAAGCAACAAATCCTTACCCAACAGCGTTTTGGGTATCTCAAACAAATAATTATCGGCCTTCTGATAAACATTTATCATGCCGGGCTTACGGGTGTAGCTGGCTGTAAGGCTGCCGTACTTGCTCGCCGGCCCGCTTTGCGCCGTGTTATCAGTGGTTTCAACCGACGTGGTTTTCTTTTTCTTATTGTCTTTTCCTTCCATCGTGCCGACACAAGCCCACAGACAGAAGAGGAGGATTACTAATCTCATCTTTCTTAATTCGGTAAAAAAAGTTTTAGGGTAATTGGTCTATATCAAAATTGTCACAAGCAAGGAACGCCGCCCTTAGCAAGTCATACTTTTTTTGCAACAGCTCATTACTGCTGATAATTTCGGTACGTTCCTTCTTCGGAGTGCTGAAAATAAAGGCTATCCATTGGCGCTTGTCGGTGTCTTCGTCGGGTGCTTCTATCCACCATCCGCCCCAATCGGGGTCAGGATCGAAGAAAGTAGTTTGGTGATTATAACTGATGAAGCCTAATTTATGGAAGTCTATCTGCCATGGAAGCTGACCGCTAACGTCTCCTAACGGCGATTGGGATAGCTCACTGATTTCCTTTTTATAATAATCTTTGCTCACATTTAGGAATGCTTCGGGCACAGTAAAGACCTTGGTTTCGTTTCCTAAATAGTCAATCCAATAGCGCGAATGGATTTCTCCCTTGATAGCTCGCTTCAGACTGTCGCTCTCCGTGCCCATCGTCGGGCGCACACTACCTATCGCCAAGAAGCGATTGGCCGCATAGGCATGGTAGCTCGGCGTGCGATCTTCCATGCCCAAGAACTGTATGTCGTCAGCAATGATAATGGAGAAAGGCAGGTGTTTCTGCTTGAATTCCTCGGGATAAACATCCAAGAACATCTCGTGCAAACGCTGAATGCCACGCTGCAACAAGGCCGGAGTTTGCTCCGGGGCTTTAATAAGCAGATTATTTTTCTTCTGAAAATTAAACTTATAATCCACAGTTTGCGGATTGGTTATCAGATAAGTCTTATATTTGGTGAACAAAATGTGGCGTTCGTGCTGAACGGGGTCACTCTGACTATCCTCCACATTGTAGCGAGACTCCTCTAAATCGGCATGAATGTCGCTCTCACTGTTGCACGACGACAACACGCCCAGCCCCAAAAACAATACCGGAAATAAATATTTTATATTCATAATGTTAGGATTTCTAATTTTCGTTAATCAATCGTTCGTCCCTCGGAATAGGCAAAGTATAGCGCTTATCGCCCTTAGACAGCACGTATTCTATCTTCTCTCCGCCCACATTACTTGAACTGTAAACATGCTTCAGCTCGGGACAGCCCCAGCGACGGAGGTCGAACCAGCGCATTCCTTCAAAGGCTAATTCACGGCGGCGCTCATCTTTTACTAACTGCAAAGCCTCTTCGGGTGTAGCTGCCGTCAAGTCTTTGTTTCCCGTAATACGGTTATTCCTTATGATATTAATATCCTTCAATGCTTCAGTGGCTTTACCCGTTTCGGCCAAAGCCTCAGCTCTGTTCAGGTAAGCCTCCGCCAAATGGAAGGCATAAGGGAACATTCCATGTGATCGGGCCGCATAATACTTGTAAGGTTTGTACCTTCTCATGTTGGCATAATAGCACGCTTTGATACGTACATCCTTACTTGTGTACATACTCATCAGCGTAGGACTTACGATAAAGCAGCCTTTCTCGCTGTTGCTTGCGGTGATATAAGTCTGCAATCTGAAAACAGCCTGCCCCTCAGGGCCATAGGTAAAGAGCACTTCAGTGTTCTTTTCGTTGAGGAAACGGTCATTGGCTTCAGCCACACCATCGGTCAAATCGTAGAGTTTTTTGCCACTTGTATTAATTACTTTCGTAGCATATTCGGCCGCCTTATCGTATTGTTTCTTGAACAAAGCCACCCGAGAACGCAATAAATAGGCGGTACTGAGGTTGGGACGGTAGATGGTTTTCTCAACCTTCGCGGCCTCGAAAGCAGCTATAGACGCATCTAAATCGCTCTCAATGAGCCGATAGATGTCACCCAAAGTTGCTTTAGACAGCTTCTTATTCTCCACACTGATAGCAGAATTGATGGGCACTCCCGGCGCCGCATCAGCCTGCGCGTCGCTCTCATAAGGCACGGCGTACGTATTGACCAGCATGAAATAGGACCAAGCACGCAGGAAATGAGCCTCTCCCTCCATGTCTTTACGCTCCTGATCGGTACCGGAAGCCTTCGCCAAATCACTAAGTATGACATTTGAAACCAAGATTCTGTGATAGTAAACTTCCCACGAGCGGTCCACGATAACGGTCTTGTTATAATCTACTTCCGGATCTTCATTCCATGTATAGTAGCCCCACATCCGCTCACGACTGTCTCCGTAGTCCTTTCGACGCACGTTAACATACTCGCTTACATCGTCTGTCAGCAAATCCAAATACTCGGAAATAGACACCTGATTATTGTTTCCGTGGTTTAATCCCTCACCTAAAAGGAACTCCCTATAATCCTGAATGGTCTTCGGAATGTAGAGATCCTGCGATTTCTCCTCAAGGAAATCACCGCAACCACTCAAGGTCATGACTGCCGCACATAGCAGTATAGGTTTAAATATATAATGAAGTTTCATCTTATGATTAGAAGTTTAGAAAGATTTGACATGTGTATGTTTGCTGCGGAGGTATCGTTCCGGAGGTCAGCGACAACTGTTCCGGATCTTTACCCTTCAGCTTGCTGCTTTTCAAAACAAAGAGGTTGGAGCCTTCAATGGCGATACTACCACCTCTGATATGCAGGAATTTCAGCAACGAAGGCTCAAACTCATAACGCAAACTCATGGAACGACAACGTAAGAAGTCAGCCGGGACAACACGAATGTCACTCTTGTTATACATATCCCAGCGATTATCAGCAATAGAGTACTTACGTTCGTAAGGCGCAAACCTCATATCATTGTCTGACAACACGGGTATATTGGTGAACGCTTCATCACCGGGCTTCTGCCAACGGTTGACAAATTCATCCGACATATTCTGTTGTGGGAAGGGCAAAGCTTGTCCCGTAGCGGTGTAAAGCTCATTAAGACGAATCTTGTTGCCCAAGTTAAACGAGAACAAAGCGTTGAATGTAAAGCGTTTATACTTCAAAGAAGAAGAGAATCCGCCACTTAAATCAGGCTCACGCTTGCCCATATAGACGAACGCAGCGTCGTAAGCCTCTTGTAAACTGTTAATGATGGTCTTGCCATCGGCGTCCTTCTCGCTCTCACCGTAGAACGTTGGCAAGCCCGTTGCATGGTCGAGACCCTTGAAACGATAAGCATAAAGGCTGTTGACCGGCCGTCCGTTCTTCACGAGCGTACCATTAACATAGTCCTGCCATGTAGCTTCGGTATCTCCTTCCTGCACAACTCGGTTGGTATTTTGGCCCGTATTGAACGACAAACTCCATACCCAATCCTTCGTAAGCACCGGAACGACATTCAAACTAAGCTCCCATCCCTTGTTCTCTATATCTCCATCGTTGATGGTTACCGACGTTGCACCGTTCGACGGGGCAATAGTTCGGCTGACAATCTGGTCATATCCCCGCTTGCTATAGAGTTCAAGCGAACCGGAAAGGCGATTCTTAAAGAAGCCGAAATCAAGTCCGAAGTTGTAAGAAACGGTCTTTTCCCATCTCAGATTGCGGTTGGGGAACTGCTGAAGCGTGGAAAGGAACTCTCCCAAGGTAGCACTATAGTTCTCTTGACGTACGATCAGATTAGGCGTTTGGCTGGGATGCACGTTACCCTGAATACCATAAGACGCACGGAAAGCCAACTCATCAATCCACTTCAATGGCTTTAACCACTTTTCCTCGCTGGCATTCCATCGTCCGGAAACCGACCATACGGGCAAAAAGCGCACGCTCTTGTCTTGTCCGAAGCGATTGGAACCATCGGTACGGATATTGAAATTGGCCGAATATCGGTTCAAATAAGAATAGGTAAACGTACCATAAGCCGACAAAGTGTTGACCGTATTATCGGTAATCACATCCTGATTTTTCTGTACAGCGGCAGCATAAGCCGCATAACTGAAGAGGTCTATATCGGCAAATTTCTTACCACGGAAAGGCATGTAGCCGTAACGCATGCTCTTATAGCCATCATACTTCAATGATGTTATTTCACTTCCCACCGTTGCCGACAACAAATGACCACCTAGAGGATAAGTAAAATCCAAACTGTTACGCCACGTATAACGGCGATTACCGCTGGTATTATGTATCAACTCACCACCTACGGGAATCAACGTTTCCTTATTAAAGTTCTCAATGTCGGTAGCTTTCTTCCCATAAGGCATGAGACGCATACGTGAAATATAGAAAGTTTTCTCGTCAGCCCAATTGTCTTCCTCGGTATTACTGAAGCTAAGACCGGCCAAGGATGAGAATTTCAACCAGTCAACCGGCTTCCAATCCAAGTTAAGATTAATCATTGTATTGCGCGTCTTGATGTCACGGGCGCTATTCTCCAGCTCATTGAATATATTATAAGGTATAGGAGAGAACTTTGTTTTGTAATTATCATAATAAAACAATGAGCCATCGGGATTATAAGCAGGGATAACACGCGACGTACGATAGGCATAATCGAGCACCGAAACACTGCTATGAGGGAAATTGGAGTCCGTATTACCCGTGCTAACCTTCAATCCTCCCGATAAAGTATTGGTCATTTTCACGTTCACCTTGAGCATGGCAGTGATACGTTCCAAACCTTCATAACGGTTGGAGCCCTGCTGATTCATGTAACCCAATGAGAGATAATAGTCCATTCGGTCACCGGCTCCCGACACGGAGACCGTGTGCTGGTGGGTCAAAGCATTACGATAAAGCAGCTTCATCCAATCGGTATTGACTTCTTTCAGGCTCTTTACATTCCGGCGGAATGTTTCCTCATCGATCGTTTTGTTCCAAAGCTTTTGTAATTCACCCTCATAAGCCATGCTCGTAGGCAGATACGTATTGAACTGAAGGCCACGCTCAACCATTTCTTCCGACAGAGCTACACGCTCCGCAGAGTTCATCAGGTTCAAATCACCATAGGTAGGACGCGTCGTAAGGGTAAGATTGCCGGTGTAACTAACCGACGGTTTACCCGTTTTTCCACGCCGTGTGGTGACAACGATAACACCATTGGCAGCCTTAACACCATAGATAGCCGTAGCACTCACATCCTTCAATACGTCGATACGCTCTATATCACTGGGGTTAAGGCCCGAAATGGCATTTCCAACGAAGTTAACATTATCGATACTATTGAGTTCCTCGGTCGACACGGCTACGGGTTCATCCAAAATAATACCATCAACCACCCATAGCGGCTCACGGTTTCCGGTGATGGAAGAGGAACCACGAATACGAATTTTAGGCGCTACACCCGGCGTAGATGATACATTCATCACGGCGATACCGGCCATTCTACCTTGCAACATTTGGTCAAGCGACGTTGCCGACGGCGTTTTCAGGTCGTCCATCTTCATGGATACGATAGAGCTTGACAGCTTTCGCCTGTCCAACTCCTGATAACCGGTAACCACAACATTATCAAGCATTTGCTCATTGCTCTTCAATCGAAGGTTAACAACGGACGTTGCCCTCATCGTTTCATCGCTCATACCCAAAAACGACACCGTAAGCATGGCGTCAGACGGTACGTTTCGCAAGACGAAAGTGCCGTCAGGATTGGTCGTCGCTGCCGTTTTACCGTTCACACGCACGGTAGCGCCCTGCACCGGTGTGCCATCGTCATCGAAAAGCACGTTACCTTTCACCTCTATTACCGAGCCACTACCCTTTTTCAATACCACACTGATGAAGTTGTCGTTGACAGTGTACTTCAGCGGATGGCGGCCGATAATCTTAGCAAGCGCCTCATTGACCGGCGCATTCTTCAGCTTCACGGTAGTCCGATACTTGCTTACATCCTCATAAACAAAGATAAATTTGTACTTGGACTGCTTCTCTATCTTCTTAAAAACAGAGGGCAACAGCTCATTGGAAGCTTCTACGGTAATGCCACCGCCATGGCCTTGCGCAGAAACTGTGGCCGTTGTGCCTAAAAGAAAGCACAGCAACCATAAAAAACATGCACTTTTAAAAGTCTTCATACTTAGAGAGTTATTATTTGAATTCATATTCTCAACTAAGAATACGGATAACTTCCGAATTTGGTTACCCTTCTAAACAAAAAGTAAAAGTTTTCTTACAATTTTGCAAGAATTTCGTATTAAAATAGCAAAAACGCAAAAACTTTACTCTACAATCAGCCTTCCACCAACCATACGGGCCTTTACCTTCTCCATCTGATTGAGCAATTGAATGGTATAAGCCAAAGATTTATGACGATCGGCCACGAAATGCAGATTAATGGAAGCCTGCCGATGAGAACGCAACTCCACGTCAACATTATACCAACGACCTATTTCTTTCAAGATAGATTCCAAGGAACAATTGTCAAAGTAGAACAATCCGTCCTTCCAATAAGTATAAGGCTCAACGTCGGTTTCTCTCAAACTAACCTTTCCCCGCTCATCGGCTTGCGCGCACTGGCCGGGCTTCATTCTGACCGAGGGTGACGAACCATGAGACGAAACCTCCACGGAGCCTTCCACAAGCACCACCTGCTCCGGCTCGTCGGGATAGCTCCGGAAATTGAACTCCGTACCCAACACTTTCGTTTCCATGGCCTTGCTCTTCACGATAAAGGGCCGACGACTGTCTTTAGCCACCTTAAAATAGGCCTCTCCCTCAAGATATACCGTGCGCTCCACGCCGTTGAACACTTCAGGATAGGTAAGTCGGGTGTCGGTATTGAGCCACACTTGGGTACCATCGCTCAATATCACCTGATAAGTTTCACCACGAGGAATTGCCACCCGATGGGTAGCGACAGCCTGCCCGGCCGCCTCCGCTTGGCTTGCGGCCACCGGCGCATAGACCAACCGGCCATCGGCCACATCAGCGACAGAGGCCGGATAGCGTCCTTCACGCCCGGAAAGAGCGATTGACTCATGCGAAGCTGGCAACTGCAAAGCCGACCGACCGGCTTGGGGAGTGGCCTTGAAAACCGTAAAATCTTTTGTGGAACGTGATGGGATGACTGAAGTCGTGGGCTTCAAAAGGAAAATCGACAAGCACACCGCGGCAGCCGCAACCAGCGCCATGCCCCATACCAGCCGCCCGTGGGACGAATGAGCCCGATGAAAATGGCGCAACTCACCATCTACATCGATTGTAGCAAAGGGAGTGGCAGCCGTATCCTCAAGCGCACGACACATGTCGCGGCAGTCCTCATCGGCGCCGAGCACTTGCAAATCGTCGGCAGAAATGTCGGCAGAAGGCTCACTCATGCGGAGAGCCGATTGCTCTATGGGGGTGGTAGTTTCTTGATTTTCCATCATCACATTTACGTTATCAAAACCAAAACGGTTACCCTTGTCGCAGTTCTTTTCGCAGAATGCGGAGCGCTTTAACAATGTTTTTATGAACAGCGGCCACGCTTACGCCCAAGTCTTCGGCCACTTCCTTGTATTTCTTTCGGTGAATGTAGCACTCCTCCAGTATGTGTCGGTTGTACGGTGTCAGCTTTTCCATTCCGTTTCTCACCATCACCACACGCCGGTCGGCCTCCTCCATGCCGCCCTCCTCAAAGAAAGTATCGTTCAGTTCGGCGATATACTGAATGTAATGATCGTGCACATGCTGCCTGCGCAGATAGTCCACGCACCTTGCACGAAGCACGGAAAGCAAATAGGATTTGGCTGTAGAGGGAGTGATACGGTCATAATTCTGCCACAAGACCTCGAAAGTTTCGCTCACGATGTCACGACACACCTCTTCATTTTTCACATATCGATACGCGAAATAGAAGAACGGGCGATACCATTCCTTAAACATCGTGTCAAAGTCTCTGCTTTCTCTCATTGCCGACTTAGGATAAACGCAAAATAAGACTGCGCATTGTCGGCCACAAAGTTACGCAATAAATATGTAAAGAGGTAACTTCCCACAAAATATTTCGTAAAGAAAAGCGAGTGTTTTTTAACGCTATTTCAGCCGACCATTTAGCAAACAAAACACTAATACACAAGCCTTCAGGAGCCGTTTTTCAAAGTACAATGAGTAGAAAACATAACTCTCACAAGGCCAAAGCAATGCTTTCAGCGCCTCACAATGTGCTTTTCAAGCGGTAGAAAGCCCATAATTACAACCCCAAAACAGCCGTAATAACAGCCCGGTGAACCCTTTTTCAAAACATATTTAACACAAATCACTGAATAACAAGTACTTATAAATACCATCAAAAATCGCTTATTTCCGCCCGAAAGCAAGTCGGCTTGGAAATAAGCGATTTATTTTGAAGTCTTTGTAAAATAAATTCTGAATGAATTTTATCTGACAGTAATGTGAAAACAACCCTGCTTCACCTCATATTTTATCCAGCAACGGTTAGCCTGACGCAGGTCGCGCAACACTTCGCTAAGTACCCATTTCAGGCTGTCGTTGCGCACCTCACGCCGCGGATGGTCGGCAGTCTGCACGGTTTTATAGCGATTATAGCACACGTCAAAGGTGGTTCCATAGAGGTGGCATGAGTTTTCGGTGGCGTTCTGATTGCGCCCCCGCAACTTGGCCACATCCTCCTTGCTTCGCAATACGCTTGTAACGATAATCTTATGAAGCGGTATTCCTTTTATCTGTAAGCTGTCAAAGAAGTTACGTCCTATGTCTTGAAGCAACACTGAAGCCCGGGGTACCAAGTAAGGAACGCTGTTTCGCAGCTTATCTACATAGAAATAAGGATTGCTTCCCACGTAAACAAGCTCTTGCTTGCGTGCTTCCGCATCGGCACGATTGGCCACCGGACCTACGCCCCAGCGCTTTGCGGAAAGAAGTTGCACGTCGTTTTGATCGGGAAAAGTGTTCCCAAAATGTGGAACACTGAAGATTTTGTTTTTTACAAGCTGCCCATCGGGATGATAAAAACGGCTCTGTCGCAGCGCGGCCGTGTCGCTCTCCACCGAAAAACTCTTTACAGCCATGGTATCGTCAGCCTCATCCAAAGCGGCAACAGCGGACGCGGCGGCCGGCGAACCACCCCTGCCATCAGGCGAAGACGCCACTTTGGGCCACGCACAACGTACCATTCCCAAGACAACAACTGCTATACCGAAACCTTGAATATATCTTTTCTTGCTTAAATTCATTTTCTGTTTTCAGTTTTTCGTGGCACAAAGATAACAAAAAGCATAGATAACTTTGCTGCTTTCAACGTTTTTTTATATTTTTGCAGCGTAATTACATACAAAAGAAAGACTCCTTATTTTGATAGAGAAGCATATTGTTCTTGAAGATATTGACCCCGTTGCGTTTTACGGAGTTAACAATGGCCATTTGCAAATGGTCAAATCTCTCTTCCCCAAACTGCGCGTAGTGGCACGTGGTGACGTACTTAGAGTGCTCGGAGACGAGGAAGAGATGGCTAAGTTTGAGGAATCTATCGAGCAGATACGCAAGCATATTCTAAAGTATAATCAAATCAACGACGAAGATATTTTAGACATCATCCATGGCCATGCCACGAAAGCTGACGCCGTGAAGGATGTTTTGGTCTATAGCATTTCGGGGCGTCCCATCAAGAGCCGCAGCCAAAATCAGCAGAAACTGATTGACGCCGTGGAGCAAAACGACATGATTTTTGCCGTCGGTCCGGCCGGTACCGGCAAGACTTATCTCAGCATTGCGCTGGCCGTAAAGGCGTTGAAAGAGAAGAATGTCAAGAAAATTATCTTGTCGAGACCGGCCGTGGAAGCCGGCGAAAAGCTGGGATTCCTGCCCGGCGACATGAAAGATAAGATTGATCCCTACCTTCAGCCGCTCTACGATGCGCTCGAAGACATGATTCCCGCGGTGAAACTGCAAGACATGATGGAGAAACACATCATTCAGATAGCGCCGTTGGCCTTCATGCGTGGTCGCACGTTGAGCGACGCCGTCGTCATTTTGGACGAGGCACAGAACACCACTCCCCAGCAAATACGTATGTTCCTGACCCGTATGGGATGGAATACCAAGATGATAGTCACGGGCGACATGACGCAGATAGACCTTCCCCATGAGCAGAAAAGCGGACTTAAAGAGGCGCTGAACATATTGGATGGCGTGGAAGGTATAGGCGTAGTAAGGTTGGGCGAAAAAGACATTGTTCGCCACAAGCTCGTGACCCGCATTGTCAATGCCTATGACGCATACGACAAAGCACATGAAGCTGAGAAGAAAATACCCAAAGTAAAGGTTTTAAAATCAAATATCCAAAATGAAAGCATTAACCAAGACTGATTTCCATTTCGATGGACAAAAGAGTGTTTACCACGGTAAAGTACGTGATGTGTACAACATCAATGACGATCTTATGGTAATGGTCGCTACCGACAGAATATCGGCATTCGACGTAATTCTGCCGAAGGGCATTCCCTTTAAAGGCCAAGTACTTAACCAAATTGCCGCAAAATTCCTTGACGCGACCAGCGACATTTGTCCCAACTGGAAATTGGCGACCCCGGATCCGATGGTAACCGTGGGCTTGAAATGCGAGGGCTTCAGGGTTGAAATGATTATCCGAGGCATTCTTACCGGCAGCGCATGGCGCGATTACAAGAACGGCTGCCGCGAGATTTGTGGCGTGAAGCTGCCCGAGGGCATGCGTGAGAACGAGCGTTTCCCCGAACCTATCGTTACTCCCACGACCAAAGCTGACGAGGGCCATGACCTGAACATCTCGAAAGAGGAAATCATTCGTCAGGGCATTGTCTCAGCCGAAGACTACGCTATCATGGAAGATTACACCCGCAAGCTCTTTAAGCGCGGACAAGAAATCGCCGCCAAACAAGGTCTTATCCTTGTAGATACCAAATATGAGTTTGGCAAACGCGACGGAAAAGTATATTTGATTGATGAAATCCACACCCCCGACTCCAGCCGATACTTCTACGCAGAAGGGTACGAAGAGAAGTTTGAGAAGGGCGAACCACAGAAACAATTGTCAAAAGAGTTCGTACGCCAATGGCTCATCGACCACAATTTCATGAACGAGCCCGGGCAGACTATGCCTGAGATTACGGATGAATACGCAGAAAGCGTAAGCGACCGCTATATCGAACTCTATGAGCATATCACCGGAGAGAAATTCGATAAGGCCGCTGAAGACGGCGACATTTGTGCCCGGATAGAGCAGAACGTCAGCGAATATCTCGCCAGCAGAAAATAAAACATGTACGAGCAGGAGAAGATAAAACCCTATAACGAGGGGGATAAAGGTCAGCAGGTAGAGGCTATGTTCGACAACATAGCCCATGCCTACGACACACTGAACCATCGCTTGTCGTGGAATATTGATAAATATTGGCGGCGCAAGGCCATCGGTCAGTTGGCACCTTTTCACCCCCGGCACATCCTTGACGTGGCGACCGGCACCGGCGATTTTGCCATATTGGCCGCCCAAATGCTCCACCCTACCCATCTGACGGGAACCGACATATCTACCGGCATGATGAAAGTGGGCGAAGAGAAGGTAAAGGCTGCCGGACTTAGTTCGGTCATCAGCTTTGCCCGTGAGGACTGCATGCGGCTTAGTTTTGCCGACAACACGTTCGACGCTGTGACGGCAGCCTTTGGTATCCGCAATTTTCCTGACCTTGAAAGAGGCTTAAAAGAAATGTGCAGGGTACTGAAAAAAGGTGGTCACCTGAGCGTTATAGAACTGACAACTCCTGTCAGCTTCCCCATGAAGCAATTATTTTGGCTCTATTCCAACACGGTACTTCCCCTTTATGGCAAACTCATATCCAAAGATAGCAGCGCCTATAGCTATTTAAATAAAACGATAGAGGCTTTCCCACAAGGAGAAACGATGATGAACGTGTTGCGCAACGCAGGGTTTGAGAAAGTAAGTTTCAAACGACTTACCTTTGGTATCTGCACAATGTACTTCGCAGAAAAATAAAATTACAGCAATTATGGATAAATACGGACTAATAGGCCTTACGCTGGGACATTCGTTTTCGCAAAGCTATTTCAACGAGAAATTTGAAAACGAAGACATCAACGCTGTCTATATCAACTTCGAGATTCCATCGATTAAAGTCTTGCCCGAGGTCATCGCACAAAATCCGGAGCTGAGAGGATTCAACGTCACGATACCTTATAAACAGCAAGTGATGAATTTTCTGGATAGCATAACGCCGGAAGCCAAGGCCATTGGTGCCGTAAATGTGGTCAAGATCTCTCACAAGGGCAAGAAAACCGTGATGAAAGGGTACAACAGCGACGTCGTAGGATTCACTCGAAGCATAGAACCGCTATTGGAACCCTGCCATAAAAAAGCGTTGATTTTGGGTACAGGCGGAGCGGCAAAAGCCATCAACTACGGGCTGAAGTCGTTGGGACTTGAGACCCAATTTGTAAGCAGACGCAAAGCACCGGGCGTAATATGCTATGACGATATTGACAGCAACACGATGAAAGAGTATAAAGTCATCGTAAATTGTACACCATGTGGGATGTATCCTAAGGCTGAAGAATGTCCCAAACTACCCTATGAGGCCATGGATAGCCACACTCTGCTTTATGACCTCATCTACAATCCCGACGAAACCATGTTCATGAAGCAGGGCGCCAAATATGGAGCCACCGTTAAAAACGGACTGGAAATGCTTTTGTTGCAGGCTTTCGTTTCATGGGACTTTTGGCATGATGAAGAATAAAGAGGTAAAATATAATTAGCAAATAAGTAAAAGGAGCATGAACAACAGATATATGATGCGCGGTGTTTCGGCCGCCAAGGAAGATGTGCATAATGCCATCAAAAATATTGACAAGGGTATTTTCCCTCAAGCTTTCTGCAAGATTATACCCGACATCTTAGGCGGTGACCCTGACTATTGCAACATCATGCACGCCGACGGGGCCGGTACGAAATCGGCATTGGCCTATATGTACTGGAAAGAGACCGGAGACCTAAGCGTGTGGAAAGGCATAGCACAAGACGCTATCGTCATGAATACCGACGATTTGCTCTGCGTAGGCGCTGTAGATAACATCCTCGTATCAAGCACTATAGGCAGAAACAAGATGTTGATTCCCGGCGAAGTCATATCGGCTATTATCAATGGAACGGATGAATTGCTGGCCGACATGCGCAAGATGGGTATCGGCATTTATCCCACCGGTGGAGAGACTGCCGACGTAGGTGACTTAGTACGCACGGTTATCGTAGATTCTACCGTGACATGTCGCATGAAACGTTCGGATGTTATCGACAATGCGAATATCCGCCCGGGCGATGTTATCGTAGGACTAAGCTCTACCGGACAAGCCACATACGAACATCGTTACAATGGGGGCATGGGAAGCAACGGCCTGACCTCGGCTCGTCATGACGTCTTCGCCAAATATTTGGCAGAGAATTATCCCGAAAGCTATGACCATGCTGTACCCACAGAACTGGTTTACAGCGGTAAATATAAACTTACCGATGAAGTGGAAGGGGCTCCGGTCAATGCCGGTCAGTTAGTACTATCACCCACCCGCACCTACGCACCGGTCATCAAGCGACTGTTGGATGAGTTGCGCCCTGAAATCCATGGTATGGTTCATTGCACCGGAGGCGCACAAACAAAAGTGCTCCACTTCGTGAACGACAATTGCAAAGTGGTCAAAGACAACATGTTCCCCGTACCACCATTGTTTAAAGCCATCCATGACTGCTCAGGCACAGATTGGAAAGAAATGTATCAGGTATTCAACATGGGCCACCGAATGGAGATTTACGTCAATCCCGAAATAGCAGAGAGAATTATCGAGATCAGCAAAGAATTTAATATAGACGCCCAAATTATAGGACACATAGAGGAAGGTGAAAAGAGCCTGACTATCCATAGTGAATTTGGAACGTTTGACTATAAATAAACAATATGCCGGAAAATAATAACATCATAGAGAAATTGGACGGGCTCGAGGCTCGGTATGAGGAAGTTAGTACACTGATTACCGACCCCGACGTAATCGCGGATCAGGCAAGATACGTAAAGCTGACCAAGGAATGGAAAGACTTGGGCGACATCATGAATGCACGCAAGCGTTACATAGACTGCCTGAACTCTATCAAAGAAGCCAAAGATATTCTGACGAACGAGAGCGACGCCGACATGAAGGAAATGGCGCGTCTGGAGCTGCAAGAATGCGAAGAGCAACGGCCCAAGCTGGAGGAAGAAATCAAGATATTGCTTGTACCCAAAGATCCGGAAGACGCCAAGAACGTCCAAATGGAAATCAGAGCCGGGACCGGAGGTGACGAAGCCTGCTTGTTTGCCGGTGACTTATTTAATATGTATAAGCGCTATTGCGATAGCAAAGGTTGGCAACTGAGTGTCACCGATACGTCAGAAGGCGCCGTGGGTGGATTTAAGGAAATCGATTTTGCCGTCAGCGGAGCCGATGTATATGGCGTTTTGAAGTATGAGAGTGGTGTGCACCGTGTACAACGCGTACCCGTAACGGAAAGCAACGGACGTATGCAGACCAGCGCCGCAACCGTGGCCGTGCTGCCCGAAGCAGACAAATTTGAGGTGAACATCAATGAAGGTGACATCAAATGGGATACCTTCCGTTCGAGTGGCGCCGGTGGCCAGAATGTAAACAAGGTGGAATCAGGTGTACGCTTGCGCTATCCTTGGAAGAATCCAAACACGGGTGTAGTTGAGGAAATCCTCATAGAATGTACCGAAACGCGCGATCAACCCAAAAATAAAGAGCGTGCTTTGAGTCGTCTTTATACCTTTATTCACGACCGCGAACATCAAAAATATGTAGATGACATAGCCAGTCGACGCAAATCATTGGTTTCGAGTGGTGACCGCTCCGCGAAAATCCGTACGTACAATTTCCCACAAGGCCGTGTAACCGACCACCGTATTGGCTATACCACCCATGACCTTCAAGGGTTCCTCGGTGGAAATATTCAGGACATGATTGACGCACTCACCGTAGCGGAGAATGCCGAAAAGATGAAAGAATCAGAACTTTAGTCATCACCTTATAAATTGTTGAGCTATGGGAATTAAATACACAAAGAAGAACGACGAGAATAAAGACAAAACCAAGACCGTTCAGGCCGAAGATTTTATTCAACTCATGACGTCTTCCAAACGGAAGACAAAAGAAGTGAAAGAATTACCAAGGACAGAAGTCAACAAATAATTTTCATTAAAAAACATTTATCAGAAATTTCTAAGACTCGGTAGACAATGAACAGAGAAGAACTCGTCAAACAAATTTTCGCCAAGAAATCATTTCTTTGCGTTGGCTTGGATGTGGACTTGAAAAAGATTCCGGAACCCTTACTCAAGGAAGAAGATCCTATCTTTGCATTTAATAAAATGGTCATTCACGCCACCGCTCCATACTGCGTGGCTTATAAACCTAATTTGGCCTTTTATGAATGTTATGGCATTAAGGGGATGATGGCATTTGAACACACGATTGAATATCTTAAAACATCCTACCCTACTCATTTTATCATTGCAGACGCAAAGCGTGGAGATATAGGCAATACAAGTACAATGTATGCCCGCACTTTCTTTGAGGAATACAATGTAGATGCACTTACGGTTGCACCTTATATGGGAGAAGACAGTGTAAAGCCCTTCTTGGTATATGAAGATAAGTGGGTGATTTTACTCGCGCTAACCAGCAATAAAGGCTCACATGACTTTCAACTGACGGAAGACAAGGACGGCACACGCCTCTTTGAAAAGGTTTTAAGTAAGAGCCAAGAATGGGGGAACGACCAAAATATGATGTATGTAGTTGGTGCGACACAAGGTAAAATGTTTGAGGACATACGAAAAGTTGCGCCCAATCACTTTTTACTCGTTCCCGGAGTCGGTGCTCAGGGAGGAAGTTTGCAAGAAGTATGTACTTATGGTATGATAAAGGATTGTGGCTTATTGGTCAACTCTTCAAGAGGAATTCTCTACCCATGCGACAAAACTTCGTGCGATTTACACACTTATGCAACGCAAGTGGCACAAAAAGCTCAAGAACTTCAACAAGAGATGGAAACAGAACTCAAGAAACTCTAACACGAGGCTCTAAAGTACTTATAAAATAACATCTTATCTACCCATATAAGGATGGCAAGGATTAATATTCTGAAATTTTAGCAAATATTATCCTTGCCCCCTTTTTTTATGCGGAAATTTTGCTATATTTGCAAAACTAATTCAATTTGATTTACGAAATGGAATTCACTGCAAGACAGATTGCACAGCTTGTACAAGGGCGAGTTGAGGGTGACGATAACGCTACCGTAAACACTTTCGCAAAGATTGAGGAAGGAGTTGAAGGAGCAATATCTTTCCTTGCTAATGAGAAATATACACATTATATATATAATACAAAATCATCTATCGTTTTAGTTGATGACCAACTGAAAATAGAAAAGCCTGTTAACACTACACTTATCAGAGTGGCCAATGCACGCGATTGCGTAGCACATCTGCTTCAAATGTATGAAGCAGCCAAGCCAAAGAAACAAGGTATTGATAGCTTGGCATTCATTTCCCCCAAAGCAAAAATAGGAAACAACTGCTACATTGGAGCTTTTGCATATATTGCAGACGGCGCTGTCGTAGGCGATGGCTGCCAAATTTATCCACACACAGTGATAGGTGACAACGTGAAGGTTGGCGATAACTGTATCATATACCCCAATACCACTATCTATCATGATTGCAAAGTAGGCAGTAATGTCATTCTTCATGCCGGTTGTGTCATAGGTGCAGATGGTTTTGGATTCGCTCCTAACGGTGATCATTACGACAAAATTCCACAAATAGGTAATGTTCTGATTGAAGATGACGTAGAGATTGGAGCCAACACGTGTATTGATCGTTCTACCATGGGTAGCACCATCATACGAAAAGGCGTAAAACTTGATAATTTAGTTCAAATTGCTCATAACGTGGAAGTTGGTGATAATACTGTCATGTCTGCGCAAGTTGGCATTGCCGGAAGCACCAAGGTTGGGCAATGGTGTATGTTTGGTGGCCAAGTAGGCATTTCCGGACATATCACTATAGGAGATAAAGTCTTCTTAGGAGCACAATCAGGAGTACCCGGCAGCTTAAAGGATAATCAAACACTGATAGGAACTCCTCCAATGGAAAAGTTGCCTTATTTTAAATCACAAGCTATTTTCCAAAAGTTACCTGATTTATATAAAGAAATCAATCAGTTGAAAAAGGAAATAGAACTCTTAAAGAAATCATAATTATACAGATATGTCTAAACAAAAGACGCTCAAGGGAAGTTTCTCTCTCTTTGGAAAGGGACTGCACACTGGTCTAAGCCTTACTGTTACATTTAATCCTGCCCCGGAAAATACTGGGTATAAAATTCAGCGAATAGATTTAGAAGGACAACCTGTCATAGACGCTATAGCAGAAAATGTTGTAGATACACAGAGAGGTACAGTCTTGGCCAAAGGCGACATACGTGTCAGCACAATAGAACATGGAATGTCTGCTTTGTATGCCTTAGGCATTGATAACTGTATGATTCAAGTTAATGGTCCTGAATTTCCAATCTTGGATGGCTCAGCAGCAATGTATGTCAACAAGATTAATGAAGTTGGCATAGAAGACCAAAACGCTGAGAAAGATTACTATATCATTCGCAAGAAGATTGAAATAAAAGACGAAGAAACGGGTTCATGTATAACCATTTTGCCCGATGATAATTTTTCTATCACGGCGATGTGTTCTTTCCAATCAAAATTCATCAATAGCCAATTTGCGACCTTAGATGATATTGCCAAATATACAGAAGAAATAGCTCCGGCCCGTACTTTTGTATTTGTGCGTGATATAGTTCCCCTATTGGAAGCCAATCTAATAAAGGGTGGAGATTTGGATAATGCCATTGTCATTTACGAAAAAGAGGTTACCCAAGAGAAGTTAGACCAATTGGCAGACGTTTTGAAAGTTCCTCGCATGGACGCTAAAAAGATTGGTTATATCCAACATAAGCCGCTCATGTGGGAAAACGAATGTACACGTCATAAGCTATTGGATATTATTGGTGACATGGCTTTGATTGGTAAACCTATCAAGGGACGCATTGTGGCTACACGCCCCGGGCACACCATCAATAACAAGTTTGCGCGTCAGATGCGTAAAGAGATACGTAAGCACGAAGTGCAAGCGCCTATCTACGACCCCAATGACGAACCAATAATGGATAACATCCGCATCCGGCAGTTGCTACCCCACCGTTATCCCATGCAGTTGGTTGACAAAATCATCGCAATGGGGCCAACAAGCATTGTTGGTGTTAAGAATATTACTTCCAATGAGCCCTTCTTTCAAGGCCATTTCCCTGAAGAACCGGTAATGCCGGGCGTACTTCAGATAGAAGCGATGGCACAATGTGGTGGATTGTTGGTACTTAATCAATTAGAAGAACCTGAAAGATGGTCTACCTATTTCATGAAAATAGATGATGTTAAGTTCCGTCAAAAAGTTGTTCCGGGTGATACTTTGCTATTCAGAGTTGAACTGTTACAGCCCTTACGTCATGGTATTAGTTCCATGAAGGGTTATCTTTTTGTAGGAGATCATGTCGTTTCTGAGGCCACTTTCACTGCTCAGATTGTGAAAAACAAATAATACGAGAAAAGAATTTATAGTTTATGAATAAAATAAGTCCATTGGCTTATGTCCATCCTAATGCGAAACTTGGTGAAAATAACACCATCGGTCCATTCTGCTACATAGATGAGAACACTGTACTTGGGGATAACAATACCCTACAAAACAGCGTAACCATCCACGTAGGAGCAAGAATTGGCAATAATAATGAATTCTTCCCGGGTGCAAGTATATCCACTAAGCCGCAGGATTTGAAGTTCAAAGGTGAAGAAACACTTTGTCAAATAGGCGACAATAACAGCATTCGAGAAAATGTAACCATATCAAGAGGCACGGCATCTAAGGGCACAACTATTGTTGGTAACAACAATTTATTGATGGAGAATATGCATATTGCCCACGACTGTGTTGTCGGCAATAACTGCATCATTGGCAATTCTACTAAATTTGCGGGAGAAGTAACAATAGATGATAATGCCATCATCAGTGCTGTTGTCTTGACTCACCAATTCTGTCACATAGGAAGTTACGTGATGATTCAAGGCGGTTGTCGCTTCTCACAAGATATTCCTCCTTATATTATCGCAGGAAAAGAACCGACACGATACGCAGGAATCAATTTGGTAGGACTACGTCGCCATGGTTTTAGTAATGAACTTATTACTCAAATCCATGAAGCCTACAGATTATTGTATAGCAAAGGTGTCTTGGCAGAGGGAATTGAAGAGATCAGAAAAAATCTAACAATCACCCCGGAGATACAATATATTATAGACTTTGTTTCTAATTCTAAGAGAGGTATTATTCGATAAGACCTCTCTTCTTATTTGATTACAATCCTATATTCTTCTTTATGGTGAAAACTCTTTTTGTTATATTGGGGCCTACCGGCGTAGGGAAAACGGAAACTTGCCTATCTGTAGCCCAATATCTGAAGACACCCATCATCAATGCAGACTCACGACAGATTTTTGAAGAAATACCAATCGGGACTGCAGCACCAACTCCACAACAACAATCACTTGTTCCTCATTATTTCGTAGGTAATCATCATCTTACCGATTACTATAGTGCAGCTATGTACGAACAAGATGTACTAAACTTACTCAATCACCTATTTCAAACTCACTCGTCATGCTTACTCACGGGAGGAAGCATGATGTATATAGACGCCGTTTGCAAAGGTATAGATGAGATTCCCACCATAGATTCTAATACCAGAGCGCTTATCAAACAAAAACTTGAATCTGAAGGACTACCAGCGCTTGTTGACGAACTCAAAGAATTGGATCCTATACATTGGAGCATTGTTGACAAAAACAATCCTCGCCGGGTTGTTCATGCGCTGGAAATTTGTTACATGACAGGAAAGACCTACACATCCTTTAGAACAAATTCCATTAAACAGCGTCCATTCCGAATATGTAAGATAGGATTGAACAGAGAGCGTGAAGAACTTTACACCCGCATCAATCAACGAGTGTTGGATATGATAGACCAAGGCCTTGAAGCCGAAGCAAAGAAAGTATATCCACTAAAAGGACTCAATTCCCTCAACACCGTTGGATTTAAGGAAATGTTCAAGTATCTTGACCATGAGATTCCGCTTGAGGAAGCTATCCGACAGATTCAATCTAACTCCAGAAGATACATGCGCAAGCAACTTACTTGGTTTAAGAAAGATCCTGACATCCAATGGTTTCATCCCGACAATATTAAAGAAATTATAAATTATATAGATGCAGCATTGCGCTAAAGCTGCATTTTCGTACTTTTGTAAAAATTATAGCTTTATGAATAAGATAAAAAAATTTTTCAGTGGATGCATACTAAAACTAAAAGCTTTTTGGAATTGGTACAAAAGACTTTTTCAGGGCAGACCATGGTATATTAAAACAACGGTTGCCATCGTTTCATCCATCCTCTTATTCTTTATCTATCTTGGTATGGTAGATATGAACTTCCTTTGGCTCTTTGGCAAAAGTCCCGGCTATTTTTCCGGCATTCGTGACCCGCAAACATCACAAGCCTCTGAAATATACAGCGCCGATGGAAAACTCATCGGAAAATATTTCAATGAGAACCGAACTCCGGTAACATACGAAGAAGTTAATCCTTCTTTTTTCAAGGCTCTTATTGACACAGAAGACGAACGGTTCTATAAACATTTTGGTATAGATCCCATTGGCTTATTCGGTGCGGTAAAAGATGCTATCCTCCATCATGACGGCCGAGGCGCCTCCACTATCACACAGCAGTTGGCCAAAAACATGTTCCGTGTGCGCACCAACTATTCCACCGGTTTATTAGGAAAAATCCCCGGACTTAAAATTCTGATTGTTAAAAGCAAAGAGTGGATTATCGCAACCAAGTTAGAGACGGTCTACAGCAAAAAAGAAATATTGACAATGTATGCTAATACTGTAGACTTCGGCTCCAACGCTTATGGCATAAAAACCGGTGCAAAGACTTATTTCAACACCACTCCCAAAGAACTGACCACCGATCAGGCCGCAGTTCTCGTCGGTATGCTGAAAGCCACCACCTACTATAATCCCAAGAGCCACTATGACCATAGCTTGGCCCGCCGCAATATCGTACTCCATAACATGGTAAAACATGGCGATTTGAGCCGCCAAGAGTATGACACACTTTCTCAAAAGCCCATTACGCTTGATTATAAAGTAGAAGTCAACTATGACGGACAAGCCATGTATTTCCGCGAAGCTATCTCACAATATCTCAAAGAGAATGGCTGGTTGGACGAAACCGGTTACGACCTATATAGCAGTGGCTTAAAAATCTATACGACGATTGATACCCGCATGCAGAAATATGCCGAAGCCGCGGCACGCAAACAGATGAAACAAGTGCAGCAGAACTTCAACAACCATTGGGGCATTCATCGCACTCGCACGACTAACTGGATGACACAAGAGCCATGGCAAGATGAGAATCATCAAGTCATTGGCAACTTTATCCAACAGATAGCAGAGCGTCAGCCGTTCTATAAAGCATTGCAAGCCAAATATCCTAATAATCCTGATTCCATACGATACTATTATAAGGAATGGGTACACCCCGTTAAAGTATTCGATTATGATAGAGGAACCATCACAAAGGATATGACCTCTGAAGATTCCATCAAGTACATGACGAGTTTCATGCACTGCGCTTTCGTAGCCATGGAACCACAGACCGGAGAAGTCAAAGCATGGGTTGGAGACATAGACTTCTCCACATGGAAATATGATAAAGTCACTGCCATGCGCCAACCCGGCTCCACTTTCAAACTGTTTGTCTACACTGAAGCCATGAACCAAGGACTCACCCCCTGCGACAAACGCAGGGATGAATATATATCCATGCAGGTGTATGACAAGTTCCAAAAGAAAGAAGTCAATTGGACTCCTACCAATGCTAACGGCTATTTTACGGGCGACTCCATGCCACTTAAAAGCGCTTTTGCCAAGAGTATCAACTCCGTGGCGGTGCGATTAGGACAGGAAATGGGTATCAAACGCATCGCCGAGACTGCCCAAAAGATGGGTGTTAAGAGCAAACTCGATGAAACACCATCACTCGCATTAGGCTCCAGCGATGTCAATCTCCTTGAAATGGTCAATGCCTACTGCGTTCCGGCAGACAATGGCAAACATCATGAGCCCGTACTCATAACAAGAATCGTTGATCGCAACGGCAATGAAGTTTACGTTGCTCCACAAAAGAGCGAGCAGGTTATCCCCTACAAGAGCGCTTTCCTCGTCCAACAACTGCTGCAAGGCGGCATGCGTGAGCCCGGAGGTACCTCCATGTCGCTATGGGGATACGTAAGTAACTTCCGCGATACCGAATTCGGAGGAAAGACCGGAACCAGCAACAACCACTCAGACGCATGGTTTATGGCAGTCAGCCCCAAACTTGTCTGCGGTGCATGGGTAGGCGGAGAGTACAGAAGCATTCACTTCCGTACCGGTGCTTTGGGTCAAGGCTCACGAACCGCATTACCTATTTGCGGCTACTTCCTCCAATCCGTACTTTCCGATCCTGAATTCAAGAAGTATCATGGCAAGTTTGACAAACCCAATCAGTCAGACATCGCAAGCGACATGTATAACTGCAAAAGCTATTATCAGCCGGCAAGAGTTGATACGACCGCCAATGATAGTCTCGCACACCATGAGGAGATAATTCTCGATGAGAATGGAAATCCCATCATCACCACCGAAAGCGAGAAAAAGCCCAATGAGGAAGGCAATGTCGGCAAAGCCACAGAGCCGAAAAAGAAACCTCATGAAGAAACCGTGAATTTCGACGACTTGTAATTATCGAAAATCAAGATATTAATATAGATTTAGATAATCCGGAGCTGCAAAACGCACTTCAGATTATACGCTTTACCCGCCACTCGCTTTTCCTCACTGGAAAAGCAGGGACGGGTAAATCCACATTCCTTCGTTACATCGCCGGCCATACCAACAAGAAGCATGTCATTCTTGCGCCTACGGGTATTGCTGCCATCAATGCAGGTGGCGCTACGCTCCACAGCTTTTTCAAACTTCCCTTTCATCCTCTCCTACCCGATGATGACAGATATAGTCCCCGCCACATCAGAAAAACAATGAAGTATAATTCCGAAAAGATAAAACTTCTTCAGGATGTGGAGCTGATCATCATTGATGAAATCAGTATGGTACGGGCAGATATTATAGATTTTATCGACAAACTGCTACGCATTTACAATCACAATATGCGTGAACCTTTTGGGGGTAAGCAAATGCTTTTCGTAGGCGATGTCTATCAGCTTGAGCCCGTTCTTAAAGAGGAAGAACGGCAGCTACTTCAACCTTACTACCCCTCCAAATACTTTTTTGACGCCAAGGTGTTCAAGGATATGAAATTGGTTTCCATCGAGCTCAAGAAAGTTTATCGGCAAACAGACCCAACTTTTATCACAATCCTCGACCATATCCGCACTTCACAAGTCACCACCACCGACTTAGCCATCCTTAATCATCAGGTTGGAGCCGACTTGGGGGAGGACAATGGCAAACTCGCCATCACATTGTCTACACGCAGAGACACCGAGGACTACATCAACAATAATAAACTCAAGCAGCTTGAAGGCGACGCCATGACTTTCATCGGCATTGTTGAGGGTGAGTTTCCCCTGACCAGTCTTCCAACGCCTATTGAGCTTGAACTGAAAGTCGGAGCACAAATTCTGTTCATAAAGAACGACCGCGAGAAGCGATGGGTCAACGGTACTTTGGGCACCATTATCGGTTTGGATGACGCTATCAATGGCCACATCTATGTAATGACTGAAAACGGTATGGAGGTTGACGTGGAACAAGAGATTTGGAGCAACGTAAAATACTCTTTCAACGCCAAGGAAAAGAAAATAGAAGAAACCGAAATCGGAACTTATCGACAGTTTCCCCTCCGCCTCGCATGGGCCATTACCGTTCACAAGAGCCAAGGACTTACTTTCAATCAAGTAAAAATAGATTTCACGGGAGGCGTATTCGCCGGTGGCCAAACCTACGTCGCACTATCCCGCTGCACATCGCTCAAAGGTATCAGTTTACAAGAAAACATACGCAAAGAGGATGTCTTTGTACGAAATGACGTAACCAATTTTGCCCGAACCTACAACAATCAGGGCATGATAGATACCGCGTTAAAGCAAAGCAAGGCCGATAGAGAGTATTACGACACGATTCAGGCATTTGACCAAGGCGACATGCAATCTGCTCTCGACCATTTCTTTATCGCCATCCACAGCCGCTACGACATAGAGAAACCGGCCCCGCGTCGGCTTATCCGAAAGAAACTCAATACCATCACTCAGCTACGGAAACGTATAGAAATGCTTGAGGAGGAAATGAAAAGCCATGACCGTTTTCTTAAAGAATTGGCCGTGGAATATGTCATGATGGGCAAAGACTGCGAGAAAGAACATTTCAAAGAAGCCGCTATTCGAAATTATGAGAAAGCCCTACGCCTCTGTCCGGACATACCCGAAGCCAAACGCCGACTGAAAAAGCTACAAACGTCGACCTCATAACCAGCCTCAATCGTTATCGATAAAGATAATAAAACCAATAGGTTGCCCCATAAGCGTCTGCCAAAGCAGCGTATCGCTCCTCCGACTTCGCATACTTACGGCCCATGGCCCTAAAGTCTGTGAAATTCGTTTCCATCACATCCTCATGATAACCCAAGCCTGCTGCCGATACTTTATGATTTATCAGTGTCAGCGCTTCCTTATAATGCTTGGGTAATCGCTCGTCTATCGGGTAATATTTCCTCAAAGCCCGAGCAAAATCATAGAGTTTCTTATCCAACAGATAAGCACAAAGCTCATAGTCGTGAGCAGCTTTCGTATCACGCCTACGACTCTTCAAGAAAGTAAGGTAAGGATAAATACTTAGCTTTTCTCTTATCCATACGCCTAAATGCCGGTACAATTTACCCTCCGATACCGACATCATCCTCACCGAAGTCCCATTGGGAAGCATAGCGTCCGACCGCCCTACCAATGGATATTCAAAGAGTTCCTCGCCCAACCTTCCTTGTTTCGACAACGCATAGATACGCAACATCGTCAGACTTGAGTCGGTCTGCAGCGACCTGCTCCCCACCTCGGCAGCTCCCTTAAAGTCATTGACCGCTATTTTCTGCTCCATCCGCATACGATAATGGAATACTTCATTGTGATTGGCCACCATATCCACCAATATAAACATGAAGAAAAACAATAGAAAATTAGGCCATAGATTACCAAAAAGAGTGCGCTTCTCCATGCGACCTTCCATCTGACGCAGCCCATGAAGCAACCATACAACAACCCCGTAACACACGATTACCAACGGAAAGCACCACACCCAAGCTCCAAATGAAAACTTTATATCGATGTCAGGACTGATGTCTGTCAAAATTGTAAGGATGAGTAAGGAGGGGAAATACGTCACCGCATAAAAACGCTTAGGTACCATTATCCATGACTGTATCGCCAACTGAAGGCCCCACAGCACGCCCGTAATGAGCACAGCACCTATCATCTTATCATAATGTGTCTTGCCATCTGACAGCACATGCTGCGCCACGGCCATCAAATCAGCTTGATAGCAATACAGATAACCGAACGAGAACAAGACAAACAAAATAGCACAAATCACCTTAATGGTGAATGTGCTATTCATCGTTTTAGAATTCATGAGTAATTGTTATTCTATTTAAATCTTCCGAAGCACTACGGCCGACCGAGCCGGCAGGTATAACTTGAGCCATTCCTTGTGCTCCTCCACATACAAAGCGTCGTAGTTTGTCAAGTGGGTAATCGTGTCATCGGCCAAACCATTGCCGCCATACACCTTCGCATCCGTATTAAGCACCACCTCGTAGCCACCTATCGGAACCAAGAAACCGTAGTCCGTAAACGAACGCTGTGGTGAGAAATTAAAGACGAAGAGCAGGTCTCCACGCATAAAAGCCAATACCTGATCGCCATCACTGTGCCAAATCTCGGTCACGGGAGTACCATTAAATTTCTTTTCTGACGTGATAACGGCCAACATATCACGGTCGAAATCACCTAAATAGTGATAATCCAACTCCTTGTTATCTACCAAATTCCATTGTCTGCGGGCATACTTATGGCTCCATCCGTTGCCTTCACGCGGGAAGTCTATCCACTCCGGATGACCAAACTCATTGCCCATGAAGTTCAGATAGCCTCCATTCATGGCTGCTGCCGTGGCTAAGCGAATCATCTTGTGCAAGGCTATGCCTCGATGTGCCCTATCATTCTCATCACCTTTCTTGAAATGCCAGTACATGTCAGCGTCTATCAGGCGGAAAATAATAGTCTTATCGCCCACCAAAGCTTGATCATGACTCTCACAATAAGAAATGGTTTTCTCATCGGCACGCCGGTTCTTCACCTCCCAGAAAATAGAGCTCGGCTTCCAATCCTCATCCTTTAGTTCCTTTATCGTCTTAATCCAAAAGTCGGGAATATTCATGGCCATTCTGTAATCAAAGCCATAACCACCATCCTCGAACTTGGCGGCGAGACCCGGCATGCCACTAACTTCCTCGGCAATGGTAATCGCTTTGGGATTCACTTCATGAATCAGCTTGTTGGCCAAGGTAAGATAGCATATCGCATTATCATCCTCATGACCGTTGAAATAGTCACCATATCCCGTGAAAGCCTCACCCAAACCATGGCTGTAGTAAAGCATTGAAGTAACACCATCAAAGCGGAAACCGTCAAAATGGAATTCCTCAAGCCAATATTTGCAGTTTGACAGAAGGAAATGTATCACCTGATCCTTACCATAGTCAAAGCAGAGACTGTCCCATGCCGGATGTTCGTGGCGATCGCCGGGATAGAAATACTGGTTAGGATCACCGGCCAAATTGCCCAATCCCTCCACTTCGTTCTTCACGGCATGCGAATGTACAATATCCATAATGACCGCCACACCCGCCTGATGGGCCGCATCGATAAGCTCCTTCAGTTCCTCCGGGGTGCCAAAACGGCTGGAAGGAGCAAAGAAAGAGCTGACATGATAACCGAATGACCCATAATAAGGATGTTCCTGAATAGCCATCACTTGAATACAGTTATATCCGTCTTTCACCACACGGGGCAAGACGTTTTCCCTAAATTCAGCGTAAGTGCCCACCTTCTCGGCGTCTTGTCCCATGCCCACATGGCATTCATAAATCAAGAGTGGGTCACGCTTGGCGGTAAACTTCTTCTTTTTCCACACATAAGGCTCCGGATTCCACACTTGAGCGGAGAAAATCTTGGTCTGTTCGTCCTGCACGACCCTATTGGCCCATGCCGGAATACGCTCACCCGAGCCACCGTCCCACGTCACGTGCATTTTATAGAGGTCGCCATGCTTGACGGCTTTCTCCGACAATCGCAATTCCCAATTACCGGTATCCCCTATTCGCTTTGCCGCATAACGGCTGCTCTCGGTCCAACCGTTGAAGTCGCCCACTAAGTAAATGGCAGTAGCGTTGGGCGCCCACTCCCTGAACACCCACCCTCTTGAGGTCTTGTGCAAGCCATAATAATCATGACCATTGGCTATATCGGCCAAACTCTTTTTGCCGCCCTCCGTCAGTTGGTCGATTTTCCACAAGGCATGCTCGTGCCGACCACGAATGGCGTCTTCAAAAGGTTGCAGATAAGGGTCGTTCTTTACGAGCCCTATGTGCCGCTGTGCGTGTGTTACGGCCTTGTTACGGGCCACTTTCTTTTTTTCTGCCATAGCTTAAATATTATTCTTCAAACCTGCGTCCGTTCTCATAACGTCCGCTTTTGATTATTTTTCCGTTACGATCTTTCTCCACGAACCTACCGTCGCGGAGATCGTCTACATAAGTTCCTTCAAAGCGCTTGCCATCCTTGTCTTCCTCAATGGCTTGCCCATGGCGCTTTCCATTCTTGTAAACACCCTTGAACTTATCGCCACTCACGTAATGAATGATGACCTCGCCTTCTACCTTTCCATTGACAAAGGCACCGTCGTAGACGTCGCCGTTCTTCTTTGTCAGCTTGCCTCGGCCATTTTGTAAGTCATTTTTCCATGAACCGGTATAAATGTCTCCGTTCGACCAAATGAGCGTACCGGGACCGTCTTTACATCCTTCCAAGAAACGGCCGATGTACTTATCGCCGTTGGCATACTTGAACACGCCCTCTCCGGTGCGCTCTCCTTGTACGTAATCGCCCTCATAAACATCGCCATTCTGGAACTTGTAAATACCCCGTCCGTTCTGAATATCGTCCATCCAATTACCCGTATAGACATCGCCATCGGCGTACTTGTTCACTCCTTTGCCCGATCGTTGGTTGTTAGCCCACATGCCATCGTAAGTCGTTCCGTCGCCCCAATCGAAGAAGCCCTTGCCACTCTTTTGGTCATCTTGCCACTGTCCCGTGTAGTAAGCGCCGCTGGCATAGGTGTAAGTGCCCTTACCTTGGCGCTTGTCCTTTACCCAACTGCCTTGATATTTGTCGCCATTATAATAGTACATGGTACCTTGTCCTTGCTGATAGTCACGAAACCACAAGCCCACATACTTATTATTGTTCATAAAATAGTAAGTACCTTTGCCGTGCTGCTGGTCCTGAAACCACTGACCTTCGTATTTCTCGCCGTCGGCAAACGCATAGACGCCATATCCTTGTCGCTTTCCTTTGATGTATTCTCCCGTATAAGTGTCGCCATTGGCAAACTGGGTCGTACCCTTTCCATGGGGTTTGCCACCCGACATTTCGCCTTTATACATTCCTTTATCATGCGTATAACACGATCCGAGATATATCTTTTGAGCTTGTGCGTAGGAAGAGAAAAGGGTAAATAATAGTAATAATATGATATGTTTCACGTTATTTGCGTTTATCAGTTTATCCTCCAAAATTAATAAAATATCATATACCTGCCAAATTACTTATGTTTTTTTTGTTATTTTTGCAGTGAATGTAAAACTAAATAACTGCTCATGAAATTTATTGGATTAATTCCCGCACGCTACGCCTCGACCCGTTTCCCCGGCAAACCACTGGCTTTATTGGGTGGAAAGCCAGTCATCCAACGTGTCTACGAACAAGTGGCCGCATCACTCGACGCCGCTTACGTAGCCACCGATGACCAACGCATCTATGATTGTGTGACGTCTTTCGGCGGCAAGGTCGTCATGACCTCCCCCAACCACAAGAGTGGCACCGACCGCATTCGGGAAGCACTCGACAAAATCAACCTTCCCTATGACGTGGCGGTCAATATTCAGGGCGATGAACCCTTTATACAACCTTCTCAAATACAAGCTCTGTGCGACTGCTTCAACGATCCTGCCACGCAGATAGCCACCCTCGGCAAGCCCTTTGAGAGCATGGAAGCCGCCGAAAACCCCAATTCGCCTAAAATCGTCTTGACCAACGACAACTACGCCATGTACTTCTCAAGAAGCATTATCCCCTTTGTCCGGGGCAAGGAGAAAAGCGAATGGCTGGCCAACTACCCATTCTTAAAGCATTTGGGCATATATGCTTACAAGACAGAAGTGTTGCGTGAAATCACGCAACTGCCGCAATCATCACTCGAATTGGCCGAGAGTTTGGAGCAACTGCGCTGGTTGCAGAATGGCTACAAGGTCAAAGTTGGCATTACCCACATCGAAACGGTAGGCATTGACACGCCCGAAGACCTCGCCAGAGCCGAGCAGTTGCTGTAATACCACGGCTTGACCTCGCCACTGACGGCGACTTGCAAGCACGCAAAAGCGACTTTCCCGATACGCCGTTTTGTAAATTTAATGTCATAAAAAAACGGTGTTTAAAAAATCACATTCAGCAAACGAAAACATGATTTGGAGGTTATTTACACCTTCAAATCATGTTTTTACAGTACGATTTACCAATGCCTATTTTGCCATTACGGCCCTTTCGCAAGCTCATTGTCAAGCGATGAAATCACCGACAGCCGTTGTCTGATTTCCCAAAGGACTGCTTTGAACCATCCATAGCACGCAAGTTGGAATACCGATAAAAAGCTTCAATTCACAAAATATTCATAAATAATTATTATTCAGCGCATTAACAAAATTTAAAAACAAGGCTGTTTTTCAACCCAAAGAGCAATTGAGCGAAAATAACCGCACTTTTTAAAGCCCTTTTGTCTTGTTTTTTCGCACTGCCGACAAGCCGAAATATATCCTTAAACTCAATGAAAAAAGAAACTCAAACACTCCTCCGGGAATATGCCAAGACCTACGAAACGGCCCAATTTCTTAAGGGTGACCCGAGTTGGTTCATGCACCAAGTAACGGGACAAGCCAACCGAGAGACGACAGCTTTCATCGCCTCATGTCTCAGCTATGGTAATCGGAAGCTCTTCATGCCCAAGATACAACAACTGATCGACCTTGCGCAAGGCAATCTTCACGAATGGATTACCGAAGGAAATTACCGCAAAGCGTTTCCCGACAATGGCGACACGTTCTACCGCCTGCAAACTTTCCACCACATGAGACAGCTTTTCGACGGATTGGCTGCCCTTTTCCAAACCCATCACTCGCTGGGCATTTACTTCCAAGCCCGCCAAGTCACTACTGCCATGGAAGCCCTTGTGCTCCTTACGGAGTATTTCAGCAAGTGGGATGTGGGCCATCTTGTGCCCCACTCCACAGCCTCCTCATGTAAACGACTGTGCATGTTTCTCAGATGGATGGTGCGCACTGACTCCCCCATCGACTTGGGCTTATGGACTTTCATTGCACCCCAATCGCTCCTCATGCCCCTCGACACCCATGTATTACATGAAGCCATGCGCCTGAAACTCATTGATAACAAGACAGCTTCCATGCGAACGGTCATCAAACTGACCGAGCAACTCCTATTGGTTTTCCCCGATGATCCCTTGAAAGGTGATTTCGCACTTTTCGGCTATGGAATGATGGGCTCAGAAAAAAGCAATGGTAAGTAAAAAATAATTAACATTTTATTTACCAAGACAAAAAAATGTTTATCTTTGCAAAGAAAAGATAATACACCATATTTATCTTTATACAACTTGCACAGCCATATAACACCCGTAAGAACAGTGACAGGCAATTTCTAATTAACATAATATTTACACTCAAAACTGCAATTATGACTCATTACAAGCTGTATCTAAAACCATTGGGAGCACTCCTTTTTGTTTTAATGGGCACACTGAACGCTAACGCACAATTCACAAGAAGCACGTTCTCCATGGAAGGTGTAGGCTATCGTATGCAACTCAACCCGGCGTTGACACCCGACCAAGGTTATTTCAACATTCCCATTATCGGAGGTATCGAAGCTGCCGCCAACTCCAACTCATTGGGGTCACAGGACATCATCAACGTATTTAAGAACAAGTCCGGCGACGACTTCTACATGAAAAATTCGTTTTACAACAAACTTAAAGCAGAGAACAACCTGCAGGCCAACGTAACACTTGACCTTTTATCGTTTGGTTGGTACAAGGGCAAAAACTTTTGGAGCGTCAACGTAACGCTCAAGAACGACGTGGGAGCCACCATTCCCCAAGGCGTATTCGACATGCTGCGTGCCTCTCGAGGCCTCAATACGACGCCATGGTCTAATTTCATTGCCCACCAAGGTGGTGAACAAGTTTACCTTAATTCATACGTTGAGACCGGCTTAGGCTTTGCCCGTCCCATCAACGATAAGCTCACCGTGGGTGGTAAAATCAAAGTGCTCTTTGGTGCGGCCAACGCAAAACTCAACATCAAAAAGCTCGACCTACAGACCCAACTGACCGGAATAGCCCCCGAAACCGATTGGGAAAACATTCAAAACGCCGACTTAGCCAACATTAAAGGTAGCGCTAATATCAGCGTGGAAGCCACGGTGGAAGCGTCGATGAAGGGCTATGAGTTTGAGAAAGACGAAGATGGATTTATCAACGAAGTAGAACAAGGCGGCTCATTCGGCGTGGCCGGTATGGGAGCAGGCATTGACTTAGGCGCTACCTACAAGCCTATGGACGGATTGACCCTATCGGCCGCCGTGCTCGACTTGGGCTTTATTTCATGGAATAAAGACGCTTCACACAGTGCGTCTTCTACCTCCAACACTACCTATAACTTCGATGGGAACCACCCCAACGAAGCCCAAAAGTTCAAAGACATCATGGCTGAAGGCAAAGTTATGGACCTTGAAGTGCTCAATATCAAGGAAGAAGACGGTAAAGCACGTACCACATCTTTATATTCAAGCATAGTATTGGGCGGTGAATACCAATTGCCAAATACCAACCTGACTTTTGGTTTGCTTTCTACCACCCGCTTCTCCAAGCCTACAACACAAACAGAACTGACCCTTTCGTCAGCTTATAAGGTGAATAGACACATTGGTTTCTCACTGGCTTACTCTATGATACAGAGTGGTGGTAAAGGCTTAGGCTTGGGAATCAAGCTGGGTCCGGTAATTCTTGCTACCGACTATATGTACTTCGGCAACAACACCAAGAGCTTGAATGCCCTCTTCGGTATCAGCGTTCCTTTAGGCGCACGCAAGCAGAAGAAAGCATAAGCACAAACGCGGTGGCCGATTGTTAACGGCAAAGAAACACGACGACACGCCGTAAGACCAACAACAACGAAAAAGCCCCTGCCTTGTAAGAAGGCAGGGGCTTACTATTTATAAAATCATTAAGCCATTAAAAGGGCAGATCATCAGCACTACCGGCCTCAGGAGCGGGGCTGGATGGCTGCGCGGGAGCTGCCGTCGGAGCGGGAGCCGGACCGAAATCAGGAGCCTGTGGCATAGGAGGTACACCCATATTGGCGTCAACCAAGCGTACGTCAAAAGCTCTGATACTGTTAAACCAACGGCCCTGATACTCATGAGCATCGATGTCGAATGAGACGTTTACTTCCTGTCCAACTTGTATATTGAAACGTTGCAGACGCTCTTCGCCAAACACTTCAAATACCATTTTCTTCGGATAGGCGTCGTGAGTTTCAATAACAAAACTCTGAACTACCCATTCTCCTCGTGCGGAGGTGCCACGGCGCGGTTCGAGCGCAGCGATAACTTTTCCCTGTAAATCCATAATATCTTTGTTTAAATCTTATTTATAAACCTGCGGTAATAAACCGCTTACAGTTTGCGAAATTAATAAAATAGTTCTAAAAAAGGAAACATTTTGAGTCTTTTCTTTGTGATTCAGAATTGTATTTCGTATTTTTGTACTTGATAAAAACTGAAAACTTTAAATATAACAATATGAGGTTTACACTATCCAGCAGCGCCTTAAACGGTCGCTTGCAATCTTTGGCTAAAGTAATCAATAGCAAGAACTCACTCCCTATTTTAGAGTGCTTCCTTTTTGAAGTAAGTGACCAACGATTGAAAATTACTGCTTCAGACAGCGAGAATATTATGCAAAGCGAAATGGCGCTTGACGAATGTGACACCAATGGTAACTTTGCCATTCCCAGCCACACCATTCTTGACGCGGTAAAGGAATTGCCCGAACAACCTCTTACATTTGATATTGACACCAATACTTACTCTGTAAAGGTGATTTACCAAAACGGTTTATATAACTTCACGGCTCAGAACGCAGACGAATACCCACGTACACAAGCTATTCCCGACAGTGCAACAGCGCTGACCATCAACTCTACGACACTGGCCGATAACATCAGCCGTAGCATTTTCGCAACAGCGCAAGACGAATTGCGGCCGGTGATGAACGGTATCTACTTTGACTTGAAGGCCGATTGCTTGGCTGTCGTGGCCAGCGACGGGCATAAGCTCGTGAGAAATCAGAACTTTGGCATTAAGTCGGACACGCCGGCAGCGTTCATCCTGCCTAAGAAACCCGCGCTACTTCTTAAAAACGGACTGACAAAAGACGGCGACGACGTTGTCATTCGCTTTGATGAGCGCATGGCAGAAATTAAGTTCAAGGACAACAAACTAACCTGCCGACTGATTGAAGGTAAATATCCCAACTACAATTCGGTTATCCCACAGAACAATCCCAATAAGATGACAATTGACCGCAAGGGCCTTATCGGAGCGTTACGCCGTGTATTGCCCTTCGCAAGTGAAAGCAGTCAGTTGATTCGCCTGCGTTTGGAAAACAACAAATTGGAGCTTAGCTCTGAAGATATTGACTTCTACACCAGCGCTAAAGAACAGATGGTATGCGACTATACGGGCACCCCCATGAGCATAGGTTTCAAAGGTGGCTCGCTTCAAGAGATTCTTACCAACTTCGATTGCGATGACATTGTATTTGAATTAGCCGATCCCAGCCGGGCCGGAATCATCGTTCCGGCAGAGGAAAACGGTGAAGAGAGTGTACTCATGTTGCTCATGCCCATGCTGTTGAACGACTAAAGACACCGCATTAATACAACCAACAGCCTCCCTGAAATAACCACAGGGAGGTTATTTTTTTAATATAAATTCCTATGAAACTGAATTTAACCAAACCCATTATCATATTCGACTTGGAAGCCACCGGACTTGACATTGTGACCGACCGCATTATCCAAATATCTTATATCAAAGTAAATCCGAATCAAACAGAGGAAAGAGGCAACCTACTCATCAACCCTATGAAGCCCATTCCCCAAGAAGTAGTGGCGCTGACAGGCATCACCAATGAGGACGTGGCCAACGCTCCTTCATTCAAGGCTGTGGCCGCACAACTCGAAAATACATTTAAAGGCTGCGACTTCGCCGGATTCAACTCCAATCACTTTGATATTCCACTACTTGCAGAGGAGTTCTTGCGAGCCGGCATTGACTTTGACTTTTCCAAGTGCAGGCTTATTGACGCACAAACGATATTCCACAAGATGGAAAGACGCAATTTAGCGGCGGCTTACAAGTTCTACTGCGGGCGTAAGATGGAAGAGGACTTTGAGGCCCACCGTGCCGACCAAGATACCGAGGCCACCTATAGGGTGCTGATGGGTGAGCTTGATATGTATGATCCCGACAAGCAAGAGGAGCAGGAAAGGCAGCTGCCCAATAATATGGATGTGCTCAACGAGTTCAGCAAAAACAATAACAACGTGGACTTTGCGGGACGCATCATTTGGAAAGAAATGAAAGACGCTCAAGGCAATATCCTCACCGACCAAGATGGGAAGCCGAGAATGCAGGAAGTCTTCAACTTCGGAAAATATAGAGGATGGGCTGTTGCCGATGTACTTCATAGAGATCCGGGCTATTACAGTTGGATGTTGGCTGGCGACTTCACCAATAATACCAAGCAAGTGCTGACGAGAATACGCCTGCGTGAATTTAATAAGAGTAACAACAAATAACCTACTCGGGTAAGGAATGAATCGGCTTGGAGCTTTTCTTTTACAGCTTACGCTAAGTGTTTTTCTCATAACACTTCCCTACCTTACGACTTCTGCGCAAGAATTGCAGGCTAAGGTGGTGGTGAACCATGCACAGATACAAGGCACTGACGCAGCCGTATTTGAGGAATTGCAAAGCCGAATTACTCAATTCCTGAATGAGCGCAGGTGGACCTCGCTGCATTTTGAAAGCAAGGAACGTATCCCTTGCAGCTTCAACATCACGGTCAGCAGTTATGAGAAAGGAAGCAACCTATTCACATGCAAGGCTGTTATTCAGGCCAATCGTCCTGTCTATAACGCTGCCTACGCAACACCGATCTATCATAACACGGACAATGACTTTAATTTTGAATACGCTCCGTTTGATCAGCTTAACTTCAATCCACAAGCCATTGATAACCAACTGACGGCACTATTGGCCTATTATGCCTACCTCATCATAGGTATTGACTTGGATTCTTTCAGCCCCATGGGGGGCGATGACTGCCTACGATCTTGCATGACCATAGCCAACAACGCACAAGGATTGAGGACACAAGGGTGGAAAAGTTTCAGCGACCAACGAAATCGCTTTGCCATTATCAATGACTATATGGATGAAGGTCTGCGCCCTTTGCGTCAACTGCAATATGAGTATCACCGTTTCGGCTTGGACAACATGGCCGAAAATTCTTCCAGAGGCAGAGCCAATATATCTACTGCCTTGGAAAATCATTTGAAAAAGAGCCATGCGGATAGGCCGTTAAGCCTTTGGCCACAGATATGGACGGATATTAAGCGAGATGAATTGGTCAACATCTATCAAGGACATAGCACCTCAAAAGAGAAAGAAACGATTCATGATATACTTTTGAATATTAACGCAAGCCAAAGCAACGCTTGGGAAAAAATTATGCAATAATGCTTAAACAACTATACATAAGGAATTTCACACTCATAGATGAGCTGAATATTCAGTTTCATCCGGGCTTCAGCGTCATTACAGGTGAGACCGGAGCCGGCAAGAGTATCATCTTAGGAGCCATCGGATTGCTGTTAGGACAACGGGCAGATACCAAGTCGATTAAGTCAGGACAAGACAAATGCGTAGTCGAAGCGCATTTTGATTTATCAAAATATGGCATGCAGGGCTTCTTCACAGACAACGACCTCGACTACGACGATACGGATTGTATCATCCGACGGGAAATAAATGTCAATGGCAAAAGTCGTGGTTTTATCAACGACCAGCCGGCTTCCGTAGCTCTTATGCGTGAGCTGGGTGAACATCTTATTGACATTCACAGTCAACATCAGAATCTACTGCTCAACAAAGAAGATTTCCAATTGAATATAGTAGACATCCTCGCAAAGGATGAGGATGTGAAACTGAAATATCAGCAGGCCTATAATGATTACAAAGCGGCGGTAGAACAACTCGAAAATTTAAAGAAAGAGATAGAGAGAAATCAACAAAACGAAGATTTCTTACGCTTTCAATTAAAAGAGTTGGAAGACGCAAACTTGGCCGCAGGTGAGCAAGAAGAATTGGAGACACTGACTCAAATGCTCAGCCACGCTGAGGAAATCAAGTCCGCACTCTATACGACCGGCAACCTAATGTCGCAGGAAGATGGCGGTACGGTGAACCAACTAAAGGAAGCCTCTACCCTACTTCACGGCATTGAAGAGGTATATCCGGAAATCAGCGAACTGAAACAACGGCTGGAGTCATGCTACATCGAGTTAAAAGATATTGCACAAGACATTGAACGACAAGTAGATCATATAGACTTTGATCCGCAACAACTCGACACGGCTAACCAGCGATTGGATATGATATATACCTTAGAAAAGAAATATCATGCCACAACCATAGAGGAACTCATGGAGCTAACAGCTGATTTGAGGCAACGCATTTCAAAGATAGACCATAGTGAGGAAGATTTGCAACAACAAGAAAAACGAGTAGAGCAGTTAAAAGCTGTTTGCCAAAAAGAGGCGGAGCAACTATCCGGCATGAGGGCCTCTGCTTCAAAAGTGGTAGAGCAAGAGTTGTTGGAAAAACTGATTCCATTAGGAATAGCGAAAGCAAGAATCAATATCCAATTGCAAGAGAAGCCGCTAAGCAGTGATGGTAAAGATAAAATTTCATTTCTTTTCAGCGCAAACACGACAACACCTATGCAGCCCATCAGCCAAGTAGCATCGGGTGGAGAGATAGCCCGTGTCATGTTATCGCTCAAAGCCATGATTAGCGGAGCGGTCAAACTACCGACCATTATCTTTGACGAGATAGACACGGGTGTCAGTGGAAGAGCCGCAGAAATGATGGGACAGATTATGTACGAAATGGGGCAATCCAATCGACAAGTTATCAGTATTACCCATCTACCTCAAATAGCAGCCAGAGGAACCACACATTATAAAGTCTCGAAAGAAGAAACCGACATCGGTACGGTTAGCAACATGACTATCCTCAATACGGAAGAAAGAATAACAGAAATAGCACAAATGGTGAGCGGCAGCAATATTTCGGAAGCGGCCATCAGCAACGCGAAAGATTTACTAAACATTAAATAAAAGTCAATTCGTATGAAAAAGAAAATACAGTATTTCATTTTTGGGGCCATCATCTTAGGATCCACTTCGGCAAAAGCCCAGCCCGCCGCAGTGGTAAAGGCTGCCAAGGCGGTCTTTACTCTTACAACATTCAAAAAAGACGGTTCTTTGTTGGCGTCTTCACATGGCGTGTTTGTTGGGAACAATGGCGAAGCCATCACCTTATGGAATCCACTAAAAGGAGCTGACAAAGCTGTTATTATCGATGCGAACGGCAACAAGCACAATGTAGAAAGTATTGATGGGGCCAATGAACTCTATGATATTTGCAGAATAAGAGTTGAAGGCAAGACCGTAGGTGCTTCACTAGCTATGGGCCAATCAAACAAGAACGAGAAAGTGTGGCTTGCAACCTATTCCGTAAAAAAAGGAAACGCCAAGCAAATCATGGTCAGCAACATAGAGAAATTTAACACCAACTTTAATTATTATATCTTAGCGAATCAGGAAGAAGATATAAATTTGGGCTGCCCCATATTAAACAGTAAAGGTGAAATTTTAGGACTGCTACAAAAATCGACTTCAGGTAATGACACACATGCTACCGACGGTAGATTTGGATTTGAGCAAAAGGTGACGGGCATGTCTTTGAATGACCCGGTGTTGCGTGCCACGGGTATTCGCTCCACACTCCCCGACTCGCATAATGACGCCCTGCTAACCATGATGATGGCTCAATCGACACGCGACTCACTTACGCACGTGCAATACATTAATGACTTCATAAAGAAATTTCCGAAGTTTATTGAAGGCTATACTGCACAAGCCGAGGAGTTTGTCAACAGCAATCGCTTCCAAGAGGCTGATGAGCTCATGAAAAAAGCCATTAGCCAAGTTGAAAAGAAAGAAGAAGCCTACTCTGACTATGCAAAAGTGGTGTACCAAAAAGAAATTTACAAATCGAATATTCCTTACAACGCATGGTCGCTTGACGTTGCATTAAATCTTGCCAATCAGGCATACGCCACAAACCCTAAATCAATATACAAACATCAGCAAGCGCAGATAATCTTTGCTAAAGGAGATTATCAACAAGCATATCAAATGTTCATGGAACTGACCAAGAGCGATATGAGAAATGGTGAAGTATTTTACGAGGCTGCTCAAAGTAAAATGCAAATGAAAGCACCCAAGGAAGAGTATATGGCTTTGCTCGACAGTGCGATTGCCGCATGTCCCCAACCTCTTACCGCCGTTGCAGCCCCCTACGTTTTAGCCCGTGGACTTGCCTTTGATGACAATGGAGAAAAGAGAAAAGCCCTCAACGACTATAACCATTACGATTCCCTGATGGTGGGACGAGTACTTGACCCGTCATTTTATTATACACGATTCAAGGTGGAAAGTTCTCTCCGCCAGTATCAACAAGCACTCGCCGACATCACACGAGCTATTATCGTTAATCCAAGAGAAGCAACTTATTATGCGGAAATGGCAAGCCTACAACTAAGAGTGAAAATGTACGAACAAGCAGTCGCCACATGCAAACGTTGCCTGCAAATAGAACCGGAATATGCTGACGCATGGCTAATATTAGGCATCGCACAAAAGCAACTTGGCAATAAAGTTGACGCACAAACAGCTTTACAAAAAGCAAAAGATTTGGGTGACAAACGTGCAGACCAATATTTAAAATAAGAGAGAGATACACGAGATACGCTAAAGGAAAGGTCCCGATAGTTTCATTACTATCGAGACCTTTTTCATACGGAGGTTTATATAAAATAAGTTATAATTGTTTTTATAAATAGAATCCTATTCCACCGTTGCAAGGCTACCCAAATCCTCAGTGAACTTTTTGGTAGCACGGAGCTGATGGCGCATGATACTTAAAAGCATTTGGCACTCCTGAATCAAGTTCAAATAAACAATAGCCACTTGATAATTTTTATTTTGTGAAGCCAACTGAATCCGATCAATATGATGTTTACGCAACTTAGAAATATCATCTTTCAAAGTATCCGCCATGGCCATTATCTCTCGATAACCGGTATAATTGCCAGAGACAATGTAATTTTGTGTCTTTAAGAGCAGCTGCAGTGTGGTATCGATTACCGGTGCAAACTCTTTTACATAGGCTTGGGGCAGCGCATTGAAATTATTATCTACATGGCTCTTGACCGGCTCAAGCATTCGCTTTAAGCAATAGATATACTGCCCGGAAGAATTGATGCAGAGGTGATACCACGTATTACGCTCAAGGGCTACATCTTGAGGTATATGGCGCATGCCAATAATCTCTCTGCGGCGCATACGTTCTATAAACTTCCGCTCATTATTCAAATTACGTTCGGCAGCTTTAAGCTGGCTAATAGAATGGTTCTCAAAGCCTTTCATGATACTTTCAAAAGTCTTCATCGTAAACAGAACAACCTCTGCCTGTGTGTTAACAACATGCTTCTTGAGTAAAGTCCATGCAATTTCAGGTGTTTGTGCCTTAACTAACATTTGGAAAGTATCGTCTTTAGCTGTAGCTTTGTGCTTTTTGTTATAAACCCTATTGCTACGCCACAAGATAAACACGATAAGAATCATGAACAATGTTTGAACAACAAATCCTCCGAAATACATACAAACGGCAACCAAAGCACAAATGATGAAGGCGATAGCAGCTGTAAGAAACCATCCTCCTACTACACTCAGCACACCGGTAATACGGAAGACCGCATTCTCACGTCCCCATGCTTTATCAGCTAATGACGTACCCATAGCCACCATAAACGTAACATAAGTGGTTGAAAGAGGAAGTTTTTGAGTAGTACCCAATATAATGAGGATAGCGGATATTACCAAATTGACAGAAGCTCTGACCTCGTCGAACGCAGCACCTTGAGGAAGTGAGATGTCAGCGGTATTAAAACGCTTAGCAAACATTAAGCTCAATTTACGTGGTATATACTTGTCAACAGTGTTAACTACGTTTTGGCTCATTCTGACAATACTACGAGCAGCTTGGGAAGAACCGAACATTTCATCACCTTCATCTTGAGAAGACAAATCCACACTGGTCTTTATCACATTCTTTGCCTTCTTTGACGTAGCCATGGCTATAATCATCACCGTAGCTGCCAATACAAGATAGAAAAATGGTGAAGAAGCAGAAGACTCAAGGCTGGTCATCATGAATGTATCAGCATGTCCCATTCCGTTAGCCGCATAATCCTGATAAGCAGAAAGACCAGCTAAAGGCACTCCGATAAAATTAACCAAGTCGTTTCCTGCAAATGCCAATGCCAAAGAGAAAGTACCAAAGAGAACAATGATTTTCAATACATTTACACGCAACAGATGGAGAACCTGAGACAAAACAGTGCTGGCCACAAAAATACCACCTAACAAATAAAGGAAGTTTTGATTTACCCACTCGCGATCAGCCGGTGTTACAAATGAAGCCGACTTTAATCCCTGATAGAAAACAAAGAAGAGCATTACTGTAATAGAGAAGCCTCCAAATATACCTATACAATACTTCAGATGTTTCTTATATTTAAAGGTAAATGCCAAACGAGAAATCCACTGAACAACAGTTCCTAATATAAAAGCAACCAGCACCGAGAAGAAGATTGCCGCAATCATTTTCAATGCAGAACCGGCATTAAGAAGATGTATAAACTCTAAATTCGAGTCATTCGCAATCTTTATACAAGCCAAGGCAAAGGTTCCACCGATAAGTTCAAAAACCATGGAAACTGTTGTCGAGGTAGGCAAACCAAGGTTATTAAAAATATCAAGAATAATAACATCAGTTACCATAACGGCCATAAAAATAGTCATGGCTTGCTCAAAAGTAAACTGCGAGGGTATCATCACCCCATGACGAGCCACATCCATCATTCCATTACTCGTCACCGCGCCAAAGAAAACACCCAAAGCAGCAATTACTAAAATAAGCTTAAACGGCGCAACTTTAGCTCCCACAGCCGAATTCAGGAAGTTAACCGCATCATTGCTTACACCAACCCACAAATCAAATATTGCAAGAAGGACAAGAAAACAAATAACAATTACATAAAATAATTCCATAGTCTTTGCTTAATTAATTGAAATTATATAAAACATTTATAGTTACTGAATGATAACGGTAAAAACAACTTCTGATTCCCGTAACATAATATAGCATTTCCATATATCGATTGCAAAAATAAAACGATGGTGTTACAGATACGTTTCAAGCATATTATGATTATGTTACAGTTAAAACAAATCAAAACATTTAAAGAAAATAGTATAGAAATAAAACAGCCCTTAAAGGCTTTAAAACCTTTAAGGGCTGTCATATTAGTTATAATCTACTGGATATAAAACTTACATTAATGTTGCAGCATTAATCCACTCATAGACTCCTGAGCATACACCAAACGCAACAATTCCGGCAACACAAAGTGCTAAAGCCAACTTCGTATTAACACAACTATTGAACGCTGGCAATGGATTGTCGTTACGCTTAATGTACATAGCCTTAACAATCAACAAATAATAGTAAAGACTCACTACTGTATTTATCAAAGCTACAAACATAACTCCATAAGCAAGTGCTCCACTTGTTACAGTAATGTCAGCACCTTTCACCGCAGCCATGAACACAAAGAACTTTGAGAACATACCTGCGAACGGAGGTATACCACCAAGGGAGAACAGCGCTAAAGTCATCAAGAAAGCCAATCGAGGATTTGTCTTATAAAACCCGTCATAGCTGTTCATCTGCACCGTTCCATTATTATGTTCTTCCACTGCGCTTATAATTGTAAACACAGCCATATTTGCAACAACATAAATCAGTACATAGAAAGAAAGTGCCGTCACGCTCATTGCGCTGTTGCCAACCACAGCCAACATGATATAACCAGCTTGTGAAATAGAACTGAAAGCCATAAAACGCTTAAGATCGCTCTGACGAATGGCAAAAAGGTTTGCAATGGTAATAGACAATACTATAACTATATATAATAAGTACTGCCAATATTCAACCATAGGAGCAAAGACTTTCATAAGTATAGCACACAATGCAAATGCAGCGGCTCCCTTAGAAACAACCGAAAGATAACCGGTTACTGTTGTCGGAGCACCTTGATAAGAATCGGCTGTCCAAAAATGGAATGGTACCAAGGAAATCTTAAATCCTAAACCACTAAAGAAGAAAACAAGTCCCATGATCGTCAGCGGGGTTATTGTTATCTTTGAAGCGATGTCATCGAAATAGAGTGTACCAGCTGCACCATAAAGGAAACTGATACCAAAAAGCATTACACCGCTGGAGAATGTTGCGGTAAGGATAAACTTTGCACCTGCCTCTGCTGAATTATGACGATATTTATCAAAACCAACAAGACAAGCCATTGGTACAGACGCCATTTCAAGACCCAAGAAGAATAAGAGGAAGTGATTAGCACTTACCATCATGTTCATACCCAAGAGCGTAGAAATGACCAACATATAAAATTCACCTTCCTTAAAAGCCGTATCCTCGCGGGAAAGCCATTCCTTGGCTTGAATGAGGACGATAAGAGTTCCCAAAGCCAAAATCGACTTAATAACACCTATGGATGAATTTGTAATATACATTCCACCAAAAGCTGTTGCAAGGTCAGTAGGAGCAAGATTGATGAGTATATGAACCAACATCAATACACATACAAGTGGATTAAACCACTTTCTGAGCACATTTTTTGCGCTGCAAAAGTCTGCAATAAAAGCGATAACCAAAAGTACTGTCAAAGAAACTTCCGGTATCATATTGAGAAATTGACTATAATCTATATTCATAATTTAATGCAATTAATATATTACAAACCTGCAACTGCTGTAAAATGACCAATATGACTAATAACAGGTGCTACTGCTTCATTGATAATCTCATCAGCCCAAAGCGGGAACATACCAAGACCTGCCACGCAAGCTATCAAACCAATCACGGCAACACGCTCGTCCCAAGTTGCATCGTGCAATTTATAAAACTCCTGATTTGGAATCTTCTGATAAAGAATCTTACCAACAACACGAAGAATATAAACAGCAGTAATAACAATAGATGTACAAGCAATGATAGTACAAACACGATGGAATAAATCCTCATTTTGGAATGAACCCACAAAAATAGTCATTTCTGCAACGAAGCCTGAGAAGCCGGGAAGACCAAGGTTAGCCAAACCTGCTACTACATAACCAACAGAAAGGAAAGGAACAACCTTCATCAAACCACCTAAGTAGCGAACATCACGTGTTCCTGCACGGTGATAAATCATACCAATAACAGCAAAGAAAAGTGCTGTCATCAAACCGTGTGAAAGCATTTGAAGCACTGCACCGGTAATAGCTGTCTGCGTCATCATCAACAAAGCGAACAACACCATTCCACAGTGAGACACTGACGAATAAGCATTGATATACTTCAAGTCTGTCTGAACACAAGCTGAAAGTGCACCATAGACAACAGAAATGGTTGTCAAAACAAGGAACACCGGTGCCCACGCATCAAGTGCACCGGGCAAAAGATACATAGCAATGCGGAAACAACCGTAACCACCCAACTTCATCAACACACCGGCATGGAGCATTGACACTGCTGTTGGTGCCGAAGCATGACCGTCGGGCGACCATGTGTGGAAAGGAAATAAAGCTCCAAGAATACCAAAACCGATAAAAAGGAAGGGGAAAAATATCTTCTGAACCTCAACCGGAATATTTGCCATAGCGGCTATTTCATTGATATTCATTGTTGTAGCACCACTAAAATAGTAGATTCCAAGGATACCGATAATCAGCAAAGCAGAACCACCCATCAACATCAAAGTCAATTTCATAGCTGCATACTCTTTAGGACCGGTCCCCCAAACACCAATGAGCAGATACATCGGAATCAATGCTACCTCATAGAACATAAACATGGTAAAGAGGTCCACTGAAATAAAGAATCCGAAGACTCCAATGCTCAGCAAGACAAACCACAAGAAATATTCTTTCTTCATTGGTTCCATCTGCCAAGAAGCAAATGTTCCAGTGAAGATAATGATAGCCGTAAGCAATATCATGACAACAGAGATACCGTCTACACCGATAGCATACTCTATATTAAGAGAATTAAACCAAGGTGTGCTGTAGGTAAACAACATTGGATATTGGTCTGCCGGCATTGTCTCCCGCAGCTCTAAAAACGCAAATACCAAATAGATTGATAGGCCCAACAAGGCTGCCGCACCTGTCACCATGACACCACGTACCTGATTATCATTCTTACAAAGCCAAAGGCCTATAAGCATCAGGACCGGGATAACTACGAATAATGTTAATATATTCATTTTCTTATTGATTCTATTATTATTAAGACATTATAGGTAAACAGCCAACAGAGCAAGTGTCAAGGCAACCGTACCTGTCAAGAACCATACCGCATAAGAACGTACATCGCCACTCTGCCACGGACGAATTGTTTCTCCAGCCTCTTGAGTTCCCCAAGCCATAAAATTGAAAGTACCATCTATAACTCGACGATCAAACCAAGCTATAGGCTTAGAGAATAATCCAAAGACAATCTTATGTGTAAAGAATTGCCAAGCATCGTCTATATAGAAACGGTTGAGAGCAGCTTTATGCAAGCGTGGCATTCTACGCTGAAGCATGTCAGGCACGGGATTGTTACCCTTGGCATACATCCATGTGGCAAGCCCGAAGCCGATAAAAGCTACACAAAGGCTCATCCAAGCTGTGCTACCAAAGTGAAGACTTTGAAGAGCAATGTCTTCTGCATGACCATCAGCACTCACAAAATGACCAAATGGAATCCAACCTGCGAAACATGAAATGATGGCAAGGAATACCAAAGGTCCCCACATGATAAAGGGAACTTCAGCCGGCTTACGGCGATTCTCTGGGTCTGCCTCATAATAAGAATTGCCCCAGAATATTACATAATACAAGCGGAACATGTAGAATGCGGTCATACCGGAAACCAATGTCATGAAATATCCCATAAAAGGAGAGAAGTGGAAACAAGCGTCTACAATCTCATCCTTAGAGAAGAAACCTGCTAATGGGAAGAATCCACTAATGGCTATCGTACCGATTAAGAAGCAAATGTTCGTTATCGGCATATATTTATGCAAGCCACCCATGTAGTCTTTAAAGTTACTTCCAATGATAACAATGATGGCACCTGAGCAAAGGAACAATAAAGCCTTAAACATCGCATGTGTAAAAAGGTGGAACATACTGGCCATATAGCCTACACTACCCTCGCCTTCCACTGCTGTACAAACGCCAAGCGCCACAAGCATATAAGCAATTTGGGATATAGTAGAGAATGCCAAGCCACGCTTAATATCACGCTGACAGCAAGCCACGGCCGCAGCATAGAACGCTGTAAACGCAGCAATGTACGCAACCCAATGCAATTGGTTAGGAGCGTACTCTACCCAAATGGGGAACAAGCTGGCTACTTGGTAAACACCGGCCACCACCATCGTAGCAGCATGGATCAAGGCACTGACAGGAGTTGGACCTTCCATCGCATCCGGCAACCATATATGTAATGGGAACATAGCACTCTTACCTGCACCACCAATGAACATCAGGAACAAAGCCGTAGGCAATACCCAAGCAGCACCGGCTAATTTAGACTGCAAATCAGGAGTAGCTTCAAAATCATAGTTGAACGTTCCTACATAGAAGCTGTAGAAAAGGATACCTATGAGGAAGAATAAGTCGGCAAATCGCGTGACAATAAAGGCTTTCTTAGAAGCATGAACGGCCTCATGTTTGGGATAATAAAAGCCTATCAATAAGTAAGAACATACACCCACCAACTCCCAAAAAAGATACATTTGGAAAATATTGGTTGCCACAACGAGGCCCAACATACTCATAGTAAACAGCGAGAGGTAAGCGTAAAAGCGCTGGAATCCCGGCTCATACTCTTCCTTTTTATAGTTCTCATCACGCTCGGCCATGTAACCAAACGAATAAATATGAACCATAAAACTTACTGTTGTAATAACTATCAACATCATCACACTGATAGGAGTCAGTCTGAAACCAATATTGAAAGTAAGTAGCTCTGTAAATTTCAGCCAAGTGAAATTAAACACGGTAACTGTAGGATATAATCCTGTAGCCGCATCTCTACCAATTGCAAAGAAATATTGATATGCCGTATAAAGAGACATCGCAAAAACGCTGCCCAGCATAATCGTTCCAATAAGTCCAGCTACCGGCTTCTTCATCTTCATTCCCGCAAGACCAATAAGCAAAAAGCTCAAGAACGGGAGAAGAAGTATCAAAAATGCATAACTGTATTCCATTTTCTTATAATTTCATGTTTTCGATACTGTTCACCTGATCACTATGGAAATTACGGTAAACATTAATAATTATAGCAATAGCCACTGCAGTCTCGGCGGCAGCAACACCCATGGAGAACAGCGTAAAGAAGAAACCTTCCAACTGCTCGGGGAATAAAATTCGATTGAATATCGCAAAATTCAAATCCGCGGAATTCAATACCAATTCTATAGAGATAAGCATTGCTATCAGATTACGACGGGTTACAAAACCAAATACGCCAATAAAAAACAAAAGTGAACTAAGCACTAAATAACATTCTACGGGAATATTCATTTTTGTTCCTCCTTTCGTGCTATCATAATACCGCCAATAATACATGCCAATAGGAATAAAGATATGAACTCAAAAGGCAACACATACTCATATTTTCCAGAGCCTACAAGCGCTTGACCAATCCTATCCATAGGTATTTCTCCCTCTGTCATGCCTACCGCAGCATTAATAAACTGATTCTTTAACAAAATAACGACAACCGTAACAAGTCCGGCCAACGTAGCCAAAACACCACCTACAACGCGGCTGCCCTTCAAACGTTCTACAAGACCTTGAAGCGTTCGCTTTGAAACCAACTGAATAGCAAAGATATATAACATTGTTATACCTCCCGCATATACAGAGATTTGAGCTGCTCCCAAGAATGTGTAATCAAGCAGGAAATAAATACCTGCTATACCAAACAAGACAAACAGCAGGAATGTTGCTGCCCGCATAATCCGTTTGGTCATGACGCACATCACGGCTGAACCAAGAATGACTACAGCCAAGATGCAAAACATAATAATATTTGCCATAATCTATTACTTGGTTTTGGTATTAAACTTACCGATAGTCAATGGTGCTCCACCATCTATCAACTCCGGCAGTGAGCCGCCGGTATAAACTTCTTTATCCAAATGCAATACCAACTTATTGCGATCAAAAACAGAGTTTTCAAAATCATTGGTAAACTCTATCGCATCAAAATTACATGCGTTAACGCAAAGTTGGCAAAACATGCAATCGCCTAAATCGTACTGATAATCATCCAGCTTTTTCTTCTTACGTCCCGTTTCCGGATCTTCCTCTATATGAGAAAGAAGCTTGATGGTATCATTAGGACAAGCCTTTTCGCACATCGTACAAGCTGTACACTTGTAGCTTCCGTCTTCATTACGCTTAAAGACGAGGCGACCACGATGGCGTTTTGCCACATGAAGTGTTGTCTTACGGTTTTCAGGATATTGCTCTGTAGACTTAGGAGTAAAATATTCCTTCATGGTCACCTTTAATCCGGTACCAAGCGTCTTAAGAGCAGCTCCTATCTCGCCGAAATATGATTTATTATTTTCCATTTTCCTTAATCCTATTATTAAAGAGTTATACGAGTGCTACCCATGCGGTTGTCAACACCAAAACAAGCAACATCAATGGCATAAGATATTTCCACTCCAGCTTCAATATTTGATCAATGCGCAAGCGGGGGAACGTCCAACGCACCCACATAAGAACCCATACGACTAAGAATGCCTTACCCAAGAACCAGAAGATACCCGGAATAAGATTCATCACATTGTCAAAAGCTTCCAATCCGATATTTATAGGAGCCCAACCACCAAGGAAAACGGCAGCGGCCAAACCTGAAATAACGAAAAGATTCAAATACTCAGCCAAATAATAGAAGCCAAAGCCCATACCGGAATACTCCGTATGATAACCTGCTGTCAACTCACTCTCAGCCTCTGCAAGGTCGAAAGGACCACGGTTAGCTTCCGCATTACCCGAAATCAAGAACACGATAAATGCAATAATAGCCGTTGGACTTTGGAAAATCAACCAATTCCAAGGACCGGTTTGAGCTTCCACAATACCACTCATCTGCATGGTTCCCGTAAGGATTACCGCACAAATCAGGCAAAGACCCAATGACATTTCATAAGAAATCATCTGCACCGCGCCACGCATGGCACTCACAACCGAATACTTATTATTACTACCCCAGCCTGCCATGAATATTCCTACTACACCTATCGAACTGATAGCTGTAATCATGAAGAGGCCAACATTAAAATCAAGGACACCCATACCTTTATTCCAAGGCAAGAAAGAGAAGGTTCCCACAGAAGCAATGATAACGAGGAAAGGCGCGATATAATAAAGCAAGAGATCTGCCTTATCAATTGCGAAGATTTCCTTTATCAACATTTTCAATACATCGGCAAACACTTGGAAGATTCCCCAAGGGCCGACACGCATAGGGCCGATACGGCATTGGAAATAAGCACAGACCTTACGTTCCATGAAAATCAATATAATGGCCAGCAAAGCATAGCCAACCAAAATACCAAGTCCCACCAAAACGCACTCTACCAATATTGTCCAAAAATCTCCAAGCCCCAATGACTGACGCAAAAGATTGTCGACAAATGTAGTTACTATACTAAAATCAAACATATTCTTTTCTTTTTAATTATAATCATTAATTTTAGTATTATCTGTCAAGATCAGGAATAACAAAGTCTATCGTTGCTCCGGTCGTAACCAAGTCCGCAACCTTCTGACCACGTAACATCGTATCGAAAGCACCGGTCAAAGTCAGTCCCATCGGGCGCATCTTCAAACGGTAAGGACTCTTATCGCCACGACTGTCAAGATAAACTCCAAATTCACCGGCACCACCTTCTACAGAGAAATACCACTGTCCTTCAGGAACTTTTATAATAGGCTTTTGCTTTATATAGTACTCTCCTTCAGGAATGTTGTCTATCAACTGCTCGATAATATCCAAACTCTGGTACAACTCCTTGATATGAACCATGTAACGATCCATCGCGTCACCACCATCAAGCGTGATTTCGTCAAACTTCACCTGACCGTAACATGCGTAAGGATGATTCTTTCTCACATCGTTATGCCATCCGGCAGCTCTACCCGCAGGACCTGTCAAAGCATAATTAATGCTATCGTCCAGTCCCATTGGTCCAACGCCTTCAAAACGATTATGGGTAATTACATTATCACCAAAGACATCAAGATATTCTTGAATCATCGGACGGAGATATTTACACAATGTCTTTGTATTCTCAACAAAGTTTGGATCAATATCATCCTGCAAACCTCCGATACGATAGTAGTTCTGTATCAAGCGACCACCGGTAGTTTCTTCCATCACGTTGAGCACATGCTCACGGTCACGCATGCAATAAAGGAATGCTGTAAGCGCACCCATATCTTGGGCAGCCGTACCTAAATAAAGCAAGTGGTTATCAATACGTTGCAACTCATCCATGATGGTACGGATGTATTGTATGCGCTCTGAAAGCTCTACACCCAAGGCTTCTTCTATCACTCCTACCAACGCATGACGGTGCATCATGGCACAAAGGTAGTTCAAACGGTCAGTCAAAGCCAAGGTTTGCGGATAAGTCATACTTTCCATCATCTTTTCCATACCGCGATGGATATAGCCCAAATGTGGATAAATATGCTTCACCGTCTCACCATCCAAAACAGCCTGCAAGCGCAACACGCCGTGCATACTCGGGTGGTTAGGGCCAAAGTTCACTACAAAATCATCTTCATCAAACAAACGATGACGTGTAGCGACAAGGTTTCCATTCTTATCCAAGTTCCATTCTGTCGTGAAATCTGTCTCAGGCTCATCCGTTGTCGGGAAAGGATTAGCTTCCGGACTCTCGTCAAAATCCTTGCGCAGAGGGTAACCCTTAAAGTCATTGCGCATGAAAAGACGACGCATATCAGGATGACCTAAGAATTTGATTCCCAAGAAATCAAAGACTTCACGCTCAAGTAAATTAGCGGCATTCCAAAGATTCAGGACTGAAGGTATAACATAATCTTCACCTATTTGCTTTGCAATGACTCTCGTAGAGCAGCGCTCATGATTGCTTGTATTCTCAAGAATATAAATACATCCCAATCCTTCTTCGCCGAAGTCTTCACCTATAATGGTAACAAGGTAGTCAAAATGCTTCTCACTCTTCAACTTTGCCATTTCCACGGCAAAGTTATCAAAATTGAGTTCTATGTTATTCAGTTTCATATTTTCTATACCTTATTATATTATTCGGCTAATCCTTTCTGTGGGTCAAAATCAGCCGGCACATTGGTCACGATAATCGGTTCACGATGTCCGAGCTTCTCCTTGTCTGTAAGATTCTCATTCGACAATCCATGAAGACCACCCTTGCTCATTGAAAGCTCACGTTCTTCAGCCGTCATCTTATGATTAGCGCCACCAAAGAATTTCTCCACTTTCACCTTACGCTGCAATTGCATCATACCGTAAAGGATAGCTTCCGGACGCGGAGGGCAACCCGGGATGTAAACATCTACCGGAACCAACTCATCTATACCACGTACTACGTTGTAGCTCTTCTTGAACGGTCCGCCACTAATCGTGCAACCACCAACGGCCACTACGTATTTAGGCTCCGCAATCTCGTCATAGAGACGCTTGAACACAGGTGCCATTTTATTGGTAATAGTACCTGCGCACATAATCAAGTCAGCCTGACGAGGAGAGTTACGGGTAACCTCAAAGCCAAAACGTGAGAAGTCATAACGAGCACAGCCCACTGACATGAACTCTATACCACAGCAAGAGGTTCCAAAAGTCAATGACCACAAGGAATTACTACGTCCCCAGTTGATGGCTTGGTCCAAAGAGCCTACCACTACATTCGTACCGCCCTCATTCAACTGTCTGGTTATCTCTTCCAGCGTGTCATTGTCCTTAAACTCTTCGTAAGGAATACTTTTTATTTTGGGTTTTCTTACTTCCATTCCAAAGCTCCTTTCCGCCAAGCATAAGCTAAGCCAAATACCAATACCAACAGGAAGAAACCTATGCTCACAAGGGCAAGAGGACCAAACTGTTTAACAACGACTGCCCAAGGATAAAGCAAGACGGTCTCTATATCGAACACCAGAAAAAGGATGGCAAAGAGATAATATCCCACATGCATTGGCAGCCAACTGCTTCCACGCGTAGGAATACCACACTCAAATGGCTCTCCCTTAACCGGATTGTACGAACGAGGACCGATCAGCTTAGCGATGACATAAGCGCCAACAACCAAGACTACAGCCGTCAACAAAACGGTAATAAATAAAGTAAAGTACATAAAAAATATAACGTTATTAATAATTGGCTAACATAAAAAGCAGAGGCCTATCTGCCCATTAGCGTTGCAAAGGTAAGAATATTTTGTGATAATAGCCCAATATTCATAAAAAATAATAATAAAATGTATATATACCAAATGATTAATCCTCGCCGTTCACAAACACGACGAGGATTAATCATTTTCTTTATAAAAAGGTATTTAAAAATCTCTTTCCATCAGTTCCAAACACATACGGCTGTTATGATACGGGCATTTCCAAAATCCGGCTTTATCATCTTCCCGATTCAAGCTGCCATCGGGTAACACAGCCCAATGCCACTCCCCATTTTCATGGTCCACCAAATGGGATTCCACGTAATTCCAGCAGCGACATGCCTTATCATAGGCCTCTTGATCATCAAAATACTGATAGAGATTGACATGCCCAATGATAAATTCACACTCAACCCACCATTGACGTTGCATATCCATGTGGCCCGTGTCTTTCCACCGCTCATAAATCATACTGCCATCAGCCATCAACCCTTCATCGGCCGCCGCCGCGATATTCTTTATCACCGGCTCCACCCGTTTCAGCAGGCCAGCGTCACCTAACACCATGGCTGACTCATGCAGAAGCCAACTAGCCTCAATATCATGACCGAAACTCTCGACATTCCTTTTTCCCTGCCATGCGTCATTAAAGAACAAGTCCAAATGATTTGTCGACGGATTCAGGAATTTCTCTATAAACAAATCTATCAGATTACGAATCCGTTCGGCCAATCGCTCGTTCTTCCAAACACGATACAAATTGGTGTAAGGCTCTATAATATGAAGATGTGTATTCATCGTTTTACTGCCATTCTCGTCCTTGTCACTCAACCGCATGTCCGCTATCGGCGACCAGTCGCGTGCCAAAGCCTCAAAATAGCCATTGTTCTGATTATCAAAAGCGTGGCGTTCTATATCCTCAAACAAGGCTATGGCTGCCTCCAAAGCCCCCTTGTCACCGGTAGCCCGTGCATATTCACTCAAACCATAGATGGCAAATCCCACCGCATAGGTCTGCTTCTTCGTATCCAAAGGAAGTCCCTCTGCCGTCAGGCTCCAATACACACCACCCCATTCTTTGTCTATAAAATAATTGAGCAGGTAGTCCTTGGCCCGCGTAGCCATATCCAAATACTCTTGTTTGCCCAATACCCGATAAGCCGCGGAGAAAGCCCACAAGATACGGGCATTGAGAACGGCTCCTTTTTCTGCTTCCGGATGGGGCATATCATGGCCGTCTACCCGCCCCACAAAGCCACCGTGCACATGGTCTACCACACGATTCATCCAATATGGCAGGATATTTTGGGTTAAAATATCCTCCATCTTCTGTTTTAACTGTTCCATTGTCAAACGATCCTCTATACCGTTACAAAATTTCCCACCTATTTATTAATAGGATATTTACGAATCAAAAAGAGCATAATAACCGTGATGAAAGCCGGGAACAGCGAGAATAATGACCACACCATTGTCAATACCGAGTCCGTAATCGACGCAGGGTCAATCATCGGGGCGCCAAACTGATCGGGAATCATACGTGCACCGGCCAAACCGAGAAGCAACGCTATCAGCGAACCTGATATGGCTGTACCAAACTTCTGCGCCATTGTGCCCGAGGAGAAGATAAGTCCCGTAGATGATGTTCCGTTTTGCTCAGTGGCGTAATCGGCCACATCCGCATACATGGACCACAACAACGGCGAGTAAATACCCACACCGGCAGAAGTAATAACGACAATAGCTATTAATATCCAAATGCTTGAAGCCTTCATGGGCACAAAGAAGAAGAGAACCGAAGTGATGAGACAAATCCATGCGGCCAGCATGAATGTCTTTTTCTTGGAGCCAACCATAGCTGTCACTTTAGGCGACAAACCACCGAATATCATACAAGTAACCTCACCAAAGGCCATAAACACCGTGTAATTAATAATCAATCCACTCATTGTGATGTCTCCTCCCAAGCAGTATTGGAATAAATAACCCGCTACCGCATAACGGAAACCGTTGAAGAAATTGGTACTAATGGCAATGAGTGTCATGTATATCCACGGCTTGTTCTTAAACAAATCGGAGAACTGACGCAGCGAGAATTTCTCCGCACGAATAGGCTTGAGGCGCTCCTTGGTCAAGAGCCCGCAACCTAAAGTCATCACAGCGGCCAGCACACCGAAGAACGCTCCCAACACCGCATACTGATGAGCGTCGCATCCTCCCACGAATTTCTGCAAATAAGGGAACGACAGCAAGGTGACAAATCCCATGGCATAAGCACCTACCATGCGATAGGAGGAGAACTCGTTTTTCTCATTGTCATCATCTGTCATCACACCCAAAAGCGAACCATAAGGCACGTTCACCATCGTGTAGACAGCCATCATCAGCAGATAAAGCGTATAAGCATACACTCGTTTCAGGCCCGGCTCCAAATCAGGAGTATAAAGCAGCAGGGCAAAAACCAAGCCCAAGGGAACGGAACCAAAAATAATCCAAGGCCGGTAGGTACCCCAGCGTGAGCGGGTACGGTCGGCCAAACTTCCCATCAACGGGTCGGTCACCACGTCAAACATTCTTGCTACGAGCATTAACAAGGCCGCATCGGCAAACGTAAGGCCGAAAACGTTGGTAAAGAAAAGGGGAAAGGCTATCGACATGACCTTCCATGTGATACCGCCCGCGGCCGCATCACCCATGGCATAGCCTATTTTCTCAATGAATTTTGTTTTAGACATAAGGCAATTTGCTTTAATAGATTAATCGGACCGTAAAAATACTACTTTCCTACGGTCCGACCTTATCTATTCCATAATTATTAATATTTTTTATTCTTAGCTATCAACTGCTTGATAGTCTCCACCGAAGCCGACGACCTGAAGCCATCTTCAGGAGTGTTCTTACAGTAATCTATCAACCGGTCTATTGTCGAAGTAGCCACGTGCATGCGTGTATCAGAAGAAGCATAGTAAATAAACACCCGTCCATCTTCATCGGCAATCCAGCCATTGGAGAACACAACATTCATCACGTCACCGATATATTCCTCACCCTGCGGCACGATGAAATAACCTCCGGGTTGAGCGATGACCCGAGTAGGGTCGTCAAGCGCCGTCATATACATGTAGAGAACATAGCGCAATCCAGACGCACAGCCTCTGACACCATGGGCCAAATGCAACCAACCTTGGGGCGTCTTGATAGGATGAGGGCCTTCTCCGTTCTTCACTTCCATGATGGTGTGATAATGACGAAGGTTGATAATGCGCTCCTCTTTTACCTCAGCATGCGTAATATCATCTACCAGCGCCCAACCAATGCCGCCACCTGAACCCGCGTCGATAAAGCCATCTTGCGGCCGGGTGTAGAAAGCATACTTACCATCAATGAATTCCGGATGCAACACTACATTGCGTTGCTGCGACTTCGATTTCAAATCGGGCAATCGCTCCCAATTAACCAAGTCCTTTGTACGGGCAATGGCAGCCGTGGCGGTGGCCGCGCTCAAGTCCCCGGGCTGCGCGTCGTCATGACGCTCAGCGCAGAACACGCCGTAAATATATCCATCCTCATGGGCCGTCAGTCGCATGTCGTACACGTTGGTAGCCGGAATCACGTCCTCGGGCATGGTGATAGGCTCATCCCAAAACTTGAAATTATCAATTCCGTTGGGACTTTCCGCCACGGCGAAGAAGCTCTTACGATCGGCTCCCTCCACTCTTACGACCAGCAAATACTTGCCATTCCACTTGATGGCTCCACTGTTGAGCGTGGCATTCATCATAATGCGCTGCATCAGATAAGGATTATCGCTCTCACTGAAATCATATCTCCACTCCAACGGAGTATGTTCCGCAGTCAAGATAGGGTTCTGATAGCGAGTGTAAATGCCATTACCAAATGGCTCGGCGATATTTTCTTTCGTCAGCAACTGCTCATGACGCTGGCGCAGCTCGGCCAGTCTTTCTTTAAAATCAGTCTTCATAGATTTGTCTTTATATACGTTTGTATCGTTTAATAATACGCGTGTTTACCAATACTTTCTCTGCTCTTACTTCTTTATTTTCGCAATGTCGTTCACGAAAAGTGTTTTCTTTTCCTTGGCGAACTTCACGAAATCAGGAGCGGCAGCCTCACCCTTGGCAGGCAGGTAATGTTCCTTCACCGAATCCCAAGCATTGCGCCAAAACAGTACATAGCTCAGCTTGTAGTCGCGAAGCACGGGCCAAAACGTCTGAGTAAACCAATTCGGGTCTTTCACTTCCTGATAACCGGTCTCCGTCAACGCCGCTATCTTATTGTGTTGTGCGGCAATCACCGCGATTTCGTCCAACGATGTCTTCAGCGCGGCGGCATACTTAGCGTTATCTTGGTCAAACTCATAAACGTCAACACCCAACACGTCCACGTACTCATCACCCGGATAATACTTCATAAAGTCATCATATCCGGCATTGGGTGAGTAAGCCCACACGATATTATCGCACTTGTATTCGCCCGAAAGCTTATGGTAGGTAAATGTGAACAGGCTTTTATACTCCTCGGCGGTACAATGTGTGTTGCCCCACCAAAACCATCCGCCGCTCATTTCATGCCAAGGACGGAAAATAACGGGCACTTTCACGCCATCGGGTGTCTGCAGGGAGTTGATAAAATTGGCCACCAAGCGCAGCCATCCCTCAAACTTACGATGCTCGCTGCCACCACGCAACACCTGACGAACGGCGTTTCCTTCCGTGTTCCAAGCTGTCTTTCCGTTAACAGGATTGTGAGGGTGCCAACTAAGCGTAACGACTCCACCGCGCAGATATTGGTCGACTATCTCCGACCGCATGCGATCAAACGTCACACCATCGAGATTTTTGCCATTTTCCAACTCAATCTCACCCAAGTCAAAGCCCATAACAGCGGGATAGCTGCCTACAAGCTCTTTGACATCGCTGCGCTGCTTGTCCCATTTCCACGTTGTTCCGTACACGGGATCGTCCTGATGGCCGATCATCACTCCTCGCTTCTGAATCTTCTTCAAACGCTTAATCAGTTTCTCCGCGGGTGTCTGTGCCCACAAACTGGTGGCCAAAAACAAGCCACTCAATACCATTGTTATCTTTTTCATGTTTGTAGTTTGTTTATTTATACCTTATTATATATGGTTCCACACATTATTATATATTACTCCACGCCCAATTGCTTGCGCAGATAATCCTGCCACTCGTCCCACTGCTCTTGGTACCAAAAGTGGCCCGTTTGCTGATAAATGCTCAATTGCTTGGGCGCTTTCACTGTGTTATAAAGCCCGTATGCCGACGTAGGAGGCACCACCTCATCGTTGTAGCCAAAGGAATACCATCCCGGAACGGTAATGCGATGGGCAAAGTTCACACCATCATAATAGCCGGCACCGGCCAATCGCTCCGCCAAAGAAGCCTCTTTATTCTCCTTCGATTCGGAATAGAAATAATGGGGCCAACCTCCGGCCACATGGTTCAGCTCTGCCTCATAGTCGCACATGGCGTCATGAACCGCTGCCAAGAACGTAATGCGCTTATCCAACGCCGCCACTGCCAACGAGAGAAAACCTCCCTGACTGGCTCCCGTCACACCTATCGTCTTGCCATCCCATTGGGGCAACGATGCGATATAGTCCACGGCACGCACGGCTCCCGTCACAACCCGCTTATAGTAGTTGCGATGAGGGTCTTCCAAGTTCACGTTCCAATAATTATTCAGTGCGCCGGCCAAGAGGTCATCGTACACTTTCTGCTCCATCGTAACGGGTATTCCGTGAATTCCTATCTCCAAAACGATGGCCTTACCGGGCGCCGTATAGGTGTCACCGCTATAAGGACGCACGCCCGCACCGGGCACACGAAGCAGTGCCGGATACTTACCGGCCTTCACGGGAACGGAGAGAATGCCATACATGCGCGAGTTCCACTGGTTATTTACATAGCTCACCTCATACACATTATTAGATTCGGTGCAACGCTCGGGCAGCAATCGCATGGTGGGGTTCAAGCCATTCTTCCGTGCTTCGCCCAATGCACCCTGCCAAAAAGCCTCAAAATCACGCGGGCTTTTCGCATAAGGACGAATTTTCTCGGGCGAGAACGCCACCGTGCACAGCCCTTCATAGGCCTTACCGTTCACATGGGCCGTCACTTTCAGCCTATAGAAGCCCGGACGGTCAAGGGAACCCGTATGTTGCATTTCGCCTTTCGACAAGACGGTCGACCGCTTCTCACGCGGATACATCTCCGGTCCGGCCTCGTAATCCACGCTCACTTGCGACAACAAAGTGCTCGACTTGAGTACGCTCACCTTAAAACGAGCCTTCTCCCCCACCTTATAATTCCAATCGGCATGGTCGGGTTGCACCAACACTACAATATTATTACCTCTGATTTGCGCACTGACGGCCAGCGCCAAGCAGAGCAAAAATGATAAAAACAGATTTCTTTTCATCATGAATGATACAAGATACAAGAGTTGATTGATTAGTAATATAAATTCTACGCAAAATTAATCAGAAAGTTTAAGACCCACTGATACTATCTTGACCAAATCTAACACTTTGATGCAAAACCCACATCTTAATTGGGAAATATCTTTACAAACGACCTCAAAAAAGTGGACTTATTTTAAAATACTTTTCCTTCAACCCTAAAAACGACAAAAATTCACGCTTTTACAATTCTCTAATTACCAGCAACTTACACAACTATTTATCCATAGCCTTCCTTTAATTACACCTTATTATATATACTTTAGCCCCATCAAGACGCCACTATGAGCCCAAAAGAAGCCAACTATAACATCACCAAAGGGCCACAACCACAGAACAACAACACTACTTTGGCTACACAAAACGCCAAAAACAAGACCTTCACAAGCCCACCAAGCCACCCTCGCAAGCTAAATGAGAAAGAAAAGCCGACAAGAAAATAGACCATAGAATTTTACAAAACACCGATATAAAGCCTACCGACGGCAATATGAAAAATAATCTGATAAAAATTTGGAAGATGAACAAAAAAAGCATAAATTTGCGGTGTTGATATGTGAATATCATACGATAAACAAACTGTCGAATAGAGATTAAAACAAATCAAAGCAAAAAGCAAACAGAAGATTCTTAGCATTTAGCAAAAAAGTATCAGTATTTATCAATATTGTATCATTGCTATTTGTATTTTATCTCTATCTTTGCACAAAATAGATTAGGTGTACCAAACAGAGCCTTTACGCTCTGCCTACCCCCACCTACTATCTTGGCAAACATTGGGGAACCAACCATTCTCCGCTCCTACATGACCTAATAAAATAAATTAAATCATATATCAAAAAACTGAAAGGAACAAACTATGGAATCAGAATCATCCTAAAACAGCTATCATCGCATTAGCTGACAGATCAAAAAAAAGAAAACTAAAATTGTAAACCTAAAAAAACAAGGCACATTAAGACATGTGCCGAAGACCTAAATTTAAAATGTATGAATCCAAACAGTAAAGTTACGTTGCTTGCGGGATTGTGCTCACTCACCATGTTGGGCTACGCTCCGCATACGTTCGCGGCCGGTGCGATGAATACTCCGGCCATCGTGCAACAAGCAAAGAAGATTACAGGTACCGTTTCCGACGCACAAGGTCCGATTATCGGTGCTACTGTTAAGATTAAAGGTTCGTCTACCGGCGTCATCAGCGACTTAGACGGAAACTTCACTATCAACGCCGCCCCGGGACAAACCATCGAGATTTCTTATGTGGGTTTTGTCACACGCTCTATTAAAATAGGTAATCAGACCAATTACAATGTCGTTCTTCAAGAAGATAATAACAATCTTGACGAAGTTGTGGTTGTGGGCTATGGTACCATGAAAAAGAGCGACTTGGCAGGTGCTTCCGCGTCAATGGACGAGAAAACATTGAAGTCGGCTCCCATGACCAACATCGACCAGAGCTTCCAAGGCCGCATTGCCGGTGTCAACGCCGTGCAGACTTCGGGTGCCCCGGGCTCTGCCATTTCGGTGAATGTGCGTGGTATCGCTACCATCAATGCTGGTTCTGAACCGCTCTACGTGGTCGACGGTGTTATCTTCCAAGGCGGAGGTAGCAATAGCGGAGCCTCTTACGGCTTGGGCGATAAGCTGGGTAACGGTGCCCACTCCACTATTTCTCCACTGTCAACCCTCAACCCCTCTGACATCGTTAGCGTGGAAGTATTGAAAGACGCTTCGGCTACAGCCATCTATGGTGCCCAAGGTGCCAACGGTGTTGTGCTCATCACGACCAAGAAAGGAAAGGCCGGTGAGGCCCGTTTCTCTTACTCCGGCTTGTTGACCGTACAGCGCCAGACCAAGCGTCTCGACATGCTCAACCTGCGTGAGTTTGCTCAGTACTATAATGATTTGGTCGACCAAGGTGAGCTTTCCAAGCCCGACCCCATCTACAGCGACCCTTCCATCTTAGGCAGAGGTACCAATTGGCAGGACGCCATCTTCCAAACAGCGCTCATGCACCAGCATGTTATCAACGCTGAAGGTGGCAACGACAAGGTAAAATACTTTGTTTCGGGTAGCTACATGGATCAAGATGGTACCATCATCGGCAGTAACTTCAACCGTTTCTCCGTACGTGCCAACCTCGACGCACAGCTCAAGAGTTGGTTAAAACTCGGCCTTAATGCCACTTACAGCCAGTCGAAGGATGACTTGAAGTTGGCCGACTCTAACCAAGGTTTGATATTCTATTCGCTCGTAACGCCTCCCGATATTCAGATTTACAATATTGATGGCGGCTACTCCAGCGTCTCTAAGGAAGGTTTTACCAATCCTAACCCCATCGCAATGGCCATGATGGACGAGATACTCCTCAAGCGTCAGACGCTCAACGGTAGTATCTACTTCGACGTGACGCCCATCAAGAACCTCACATGGCATACACAGTTCGGCTTCGATGTCAACGCATCAAAGGGTGACACCTACAACCCCATCGTACAGTTGGGCTCTTGGTATCGTCTTCAAAACGAAGCTCGTACACAGAAGAACAGCGGCAATTACTGGTCGCTCAGCAACTACCTGACTTATGCCATGCAGTTTGGCAAGCACGGTCTCACGGCCATGTTGGGTCAGGAATGCTGGGAATCAAACTACGATTATCTATCGGTCAGCAATACAGGCTTGCCCAATGACGCCGTTCACAACCCCGCTCTTGGAACCGCGGAACCCAAAGCAGGTGAAGGTTGGGGCAGTTCATCAATGGCTTCTTTCTTCACGCGCGAAACCTATAATTACGACGACCGCTATCTCGCTACTTACACCTATCGCTATGATGGTAGCTCTAACTTCGGTCCAAAAAAGCGCTGGGCCGGCTTCCACTCTTTGGCTTTGGCATGGCGTTTCACCAATGAAGAGTTTATAAAGAAACTTACCGGCAGCTGGTTGAGTAACGGTAAGCTACGCATAGGCTGGGGACAGACCGGTAACTCCAATATCGGTGGTTACAAATGGGGCTCGGCCATGTCTGTAATGGAGACCGGTTTAGGCGTTTCTTTCCGCCCTGCTAACTTGAAGAATACAAGTATCAAGTGGGAAACACAAGAGCAGTGGAACGTTGGTCTTGACCTTGGCTTCCTCGACAGCCGTATCAATCTGACCATGGACTGGTATCTTAAGGAATCAAAGGATATGCTTATGCCACTCAACTTGCCCTCTATCATGGGTACAAGTGGTAATGGTTCTTCCGCGCTTGCCGCTCCTTGGGGTAACTATGGTAACATTAGGAACACCGGTTTTGAAGTGGATTTGAAGACCAGACCTATCGTAAGCAAGGACTTCGATTGGAGTTCGGATGTCAATATCTCTATCAACCGCAACAAACTAGTTAGCCTTTCAGGCAGTACAGCGCTGCCCGGATATGGTCAATGGAATGACGCCGTAGCTCGTTCGGTACCCGGCGAGAGCTTGTTTGCTTTCTATGGCTATGAGGTAGACGGCGTTTACAAAAACTTTGAGGACCTTGTAAACTCTCCGGTCAATACGCTTCAGAAGAACAATCCTATCATCACAAATCCTGACGGCACCAAATCGTGGAGCAAAGATCCTACGGCTTATGCACGCACAAATACCACATGGGTAGGTGACTTGAAGTTCAAGGATGTTAACGGTGACGGTATCATCGACGAAAACGACAAGACCAACATCGGCTCACCACTGCCTAAGTTCACTTATGGTTGGAACAATACATTCCGCTACAAGAACTTTGACCTCAATATTTTCATCAACGGAACTGTTGGAAACAAGATTGGTAACTATACCAAAATGCTCGTTTCACACATGAATTCAGCATGGCAGAACCAGTTGAGTTCAGTAAAAGATCGTGCCATTTTGGCTCCCATCGATGGCGTAAAGGGTGATTTCTGGTATGACAACATTGCCAACCTTACTGTTGTCAACCCCAACACTTCTATTCCGAGAGCCTCTATCAACGATCCCAATGACAACGACGTATGGAGCTCACGCTACATTCAGGACGGTTCTTACCTGCGTCTGAAGAGTATCACATTGGGCTACACCTTTGATAAGTCTATCATTCAGAAGCTCAACCTCTCTAACCTGCGCGTGTCGCTCAACGCAACCAACTTGTTCACAATCAGTGGATATGACGGTTACGACCCCGAAGTGGGTGCCTCAACACAGAGTCAGTATGTAATGGGACTTGACAACGGACGCTATCCATTGCCGACAACATTCACATTCAGTCTGAACGCTTCTTTCTAAACTCGTTATAACATAGAACATTATATGAAAACCAAATCTATTAAATATATTGCGGCAGCCATGCTTCTCGGAGCAAGCATGACTTCTTGTGAGAGTTTTCTGGATAAGCCTGTAGCCGATAACTACAACACAGAAAACTACTACACATCGGATGAAGCCTGCATTTCGGGTGTTAACTATCTGTACAATTCACCTTGGTATGACTTCCAACGTGGCTTCATTAAAGTAGGTGAAGTGTTCTCCGGAAACATGTATATGGGTAGCAGTCCTTATCTTAACTTCAGTGTGAACGGTACGGACGCCGACCTGATCAACATGGCTTACTCGTTGTGGTCTGAGATCGGACACTGTAGCACGGTGTATGAGTCACTGAAAAATGCCACTGCTTCCGAGAAAGTTAAGAGACAATGTATGGGCGAATGCCTTACATGGAAGGCCATGGCCTACTTCTATTTGGTACGTACCTTTGGCGAAGTGCCCATCATTCACAACAATAGTGACATTTTGGCCAGCGGCGAATATCGCACGGCAAAGAAGGTTGAGAAAGCCGATGTGTATGAATACATCTGCATGACTTTGGAAAAGGCGATGGAACTCCTGCCAAAGGAGAAATCAACTACGGGTCATATCGACTATTACAGCGCCGAAGGTTTGCTGGCAAAGGTCTATCTGACCAAGGCAGGTGTCAGCGGTCAGCTCAACAAAGATGACTTGCAGAAGGCTGCCGAGTATGCGAAGGACGTGGTAGACAACTCCGGTAGAACGCTGTTGGCTAACTATGAGGACATCTTCCGTGGCAGCAAGAACATCAGCGACGAGAGTTTGATTGCATGGCGTTGGACTGTTGGTGCACATTGGACCAGCCAAAACACGCTGCAAAGCGACCTCGCGCCCGAAGGTTTTGATGAGAACGGCGACGTATGGGGCGGCTGGGGTGGCCCATCATACGACTTAATGCTGGCCTTTGGTGTGGATCCGAAGGACGATCCGTCGAAACGTATCAACAAAGACATCCGTCGTAAGGCTACCATCATGATGGCAGGAGATAGTTATAGCTACTTCTGGCGCGACCACACGATGAAGAATGGAAACAAGGGTTTCGACTATCTGCAGTTCTGGTATGACAAGAACTACAACAAAGCAGCCACAGGATTGTGCCAAGGTCCTTGCGGTGGTAACAACGTTAAGCACCTATATGGTAACAATGCTGACCATATCGCTGAGACAGGTATCACTCCTGCCCGTATGGCATACGCCGTAGCGACACATATTCTTCGTCTTTCCGACGTTTATCTTGTACTTGCCGAGGCTAAAGTTCTCATGGGTCAGCCTTCTGACGCCGACGCTTTGGCTGCGTTCAACGCCGTTCATCAGCGTGCCGTTCCCAACGACGTAGAGAAGAAATCGCTTACTTTTGACGATATATGGTTGGAGCGTCGCTTGGAATTTGCGGGCGAAGGTGACCGCTGGTACGACTTCGTACGCCGTTCATACTACGATGTAGAAAGCTGTATTAAGGAAATCAAGGCTCAAAAACGTAACGCCGTATGGAATTGCGACACTGCTTATAAGACCTACTTTGAAAGCGGCGTATGGAATCCCGCTGAGATTCAATATGATGAAGACACAGCTGCGCCTAATATCACAGCGGCAAGTTTCACTCTCCCCTTCCCAACAGAAGACGTTATTTTGAATCCTAACTTAGGCAGCGGAGCCACACCTATCCACGTGGATGTTCGTAGCACTTACAGTTATTAATCACTTTACCATTAAGAACAATTGATTATGAATATGAAAAAATATAGATGGACGCTGATGGTTATGCTGGCAGCAGTGGGCGCCGGACTTACTTCTTGCGAGGATGAACCTGACAAGTATGAAGTTGCAGACGGAACTCCTACCATCAGTTACATACGACCCGTTGACGTGAACAGCAAAGACTCATTGCTCACCGACGCAACAATGAACAGCACAATCTGCATTGTCGGAAATAATTTGCGTAGCATTACAGGGATAAACTTCAACGACCAGAAGGCCGTTTTGAACACAAGTTACATGACGGACCACACCATCATCGTAACGGTTCCCAAGACAATTCCGAGCCAAATCAGTGATAAGATGTACTTGATAACAAGCGGGAATGACACCATTCCTTACGATTTCAAGGTTACCATCCCCGCTCCTATCGTTTCTCAGATGACCAATGAATGGGCAAAAGCCAATGAAGAAGTTCAGATTATCGGTGACTACTTCCTCGACTATGACAACTTCCCATTGGAAATCAAGGTTGGTGAAAACTATACTTTGCCCCGTGAGAATATCAAATCTATCGCCAAAACAGCCATCACACTCACCATTCCGAAGGATATGCCTAAGGACTTTATCTATGTGAATACGAAATTCGGTAAGACAAAAGCCGCTTTCAAGTACATGGATAAGCGAGGATTGCTGTTCGACTTTGACACGCCATGGGATGGAACCAACGTTTTGGGTAACCACGGATGGCACAACAGACCTATTCAAGCTGACGACACATCACTCGAAGGCAAATATATGCTCATTGGTGACGCCGACTTGGACGCCGACGCTGCATGGAATGATGGCAGCTTCGCCTTTGAATATTGGGCCGGAACATGGAACCAAACCTTTGACGCAGATGGCCCGAAACTGAATAAGGTAGCCGACTTCTCTAACTGGAAGAACAAGAGCTTGAAGTTTGAATTGTATATTCCATCTTCTAATCCTTGGAAAGCAGGTCCCTTGCAGATTATATTTGCCGGCCCGGACAAGGTAACTTTGCCAACCGCCAACAACACTTACTTCCATAAAGAAGATGGTTGGCCACGTGCACTTTACCAGCCTTGGGTTGCCACAGGCTCATTCGACACCGGTGACAAGTGGATAACGGTAACGATACCATTCACCGATTTCAACATGGATTGGGACGGTAACAAGGCCACAGGCTCATTCGCAAGTGAAGAAGACTTTGCCAGCTTAATCTTGTTTGTGACCAAGGGTGCCTACGGAGATAAGTCCGTAACGCCTACCGGTCAAGATTGTCACCCCATTATCAAGATTGATAACATCCGCGTAGTTCCTAATAAGTAACTATAAACCATAATTAGATATGAAAAAACATTATAATATCGTAACCTTACTTGTGATAGCCCTCATGGGACTATCACTGGTAAGCTGCAGCAACGATGACCTCAATACCGATCAATACGGTAAAGAAATATCGCTCCTTTCGTTTGGTCCATGCCCTATCCTACGTGGTGGAACGCTCCACTTATTGGGTAGCCATCTCGACCAAGTGACTGAAATAGACCTCCCCGGAGCCGATCCTATTACTCAGTTTGAAGTTTTATCAAGCGGCGAACACAGCGAGATAACCATTCAGGTGCCCGCAGAGAAGTGTGAATCCGGCAAAATCATCCTCAAGACTGCCAAGGGTGGCACGATAGAATCTGTTTCTCCTATCACATATCGTGAAGATATTGTCGTTAAGGACTTCTACGTTGGTGCCAACACAAGCAACAAAGCCGGTAATGTAGGTGATGTTGTTACCATCACGGGTGACTACCTCAACCTCTTCAAGGCCGTAATCTTCGCGGATAAAGATACCGTAAAGGCAGAGCAGTTTGTCGCACACGACCGCTATACTATTAAGGTAGCGATTACAAAGGGAGCCAAAACCGGCGTATTCAAACTTAGCGATCTCGCCGAGACTCCTAATGAAATCGAGACCGAAAAAGCACTTACGGTTAATCTTCCTACGGTAACTTCACTCTCAAATGATAAGCCCAAAGCCGGTCAAAGCATTACCGTCAACGGCAAGAGCCTCAACCAAATTAAGGGAGTAACCCTGAAAGGCGCGACCATTGAGGAGAAAGACCTGAAGAAATCGGCAGATGGCACCAAGGTAACATTCGTTGTTCCCAACACAGCTAACGACGGTGAAGTACAGCTTCTCACTTATTCTGAGGTTTCAATACCCGCCGGAAGCATTACAACAGTTGTTCCTACCGAACTGACAGCTACTCCCGCACCCGTAAAGAATGAGGCTACCATCACCATCAACGGTAAAGACCTCGACCTTGTTACCACCATCAGCTATCCCAATGCTGAAGGAACGGTTAAGACGGTAGCTGCCAACAAGGTTACCTCCGTTGTTCCCGCAACAGCTCAAGAAGGTGACATCACCCTTGGATTGGCCAACGGTAAGACTGTAACAGTGGCCTACACACTTGTTAAGCCCAGCGTTACCAGCTTCACACCTAACACCATTGTTGCCGGCAACAAGGTCATGATGAGAGGTACTAACCTTGACTTGGTTGAGTCGGTTACCTTCCCCGGCGACGCAGACATCATGGCCGCCAAGGAAGAAACACGCATTACAGCCACAGCCATCGGCACCCTCATCCCGACAGCCGCTTATGGTAAAGGCTGCACTCTCAACCTCAAGAACGGTACAAGCGTGAAGGTTGACGGCCTCACTATCAACGCCGCAACCGATCCGGCCCTCAATGAGGAGAAGGTAGAAGCAGTCGTTGGCGAATACGTTACCGTACAAGGTAAGAACTTCAACAACGTAGAATCCATTTACATTGGCGACACTAAGATTACCAAGGTTAAGTCACGTTCCGACAACTCGCTGACATTCCAAGTTCCAACAACCCTCACCACTGGCGTTGCACAGCCATTCACAATGATTGGTCCCGATGGAACAAGATACAATGTAGGCCAGTTTACTCCGTTATCCGCAGAGAAGACGATTTGGACCGGCAGCTTCAACAACGCCGGATGGGCCGGTAATCAGGACTTGGCATGGGGCGCCTTCGATTGGTCTACCGCCAAAGCAGGTCAAGTTCTTACATTCTATGTGGAAGGCAACGACCCGGCAGCAGGTTGGGCTTGCATCAGCCTTCGCTACGGAGACGGATGGGGTAACATGCCCAATGACCAAATCAACCTGACAGGAAGCAGCACTGTTGCGACCTATACACTCACTCCTGAAGCCTTAGATCTGCTGATCAATAAGAACGGATTAGTGATAACAGGCGATGGAGTGACCATCAAGAAGGTTACATTGAAGTAATTTTCTACTTATTATTATCTTTGTGGCGTGGTAAAAAACTTACCGCGCCACAATCATATCATTCATCATGTATGAAAAAAATCATTATCACCCTCATTGTCCTTGTTTGTTCAATCACCCATCTGAGCGCACAAAGCCCTAAATCACTCATTGTCAGTTTCAATGATGGAACAACCCAATTGTTCGCTCTCTCGGCCCTACCCGACATCAAGATGGAAAACAACAAGATGACCATAACGGCCGGAAGCGCTGTCGCAGAGTACGAACTTTATAAGATAAAGTCTTTTACTTTCAGCGGGACAGCAACCGACATAAAGGACATTGTGCAGCAAAACGGGCTCACGATTGAAGGTAATCAATTGATTATCCCGGGCAAAAACGCTGACGTTTCGGTATATTCCATGAATGGCAACCATGTGAATATCATGCCGACCCGACTGCCGCAAGCCACCATTCTGAATTTAGAATCACTTCCCAAGGGCTTTTACATTATTAAAGCCAACGGTAAATCTACCAAAATCACCAAGCGATGAAAAATCTATTTACTACCCTTTTGTGCCTGATTTGCACACTCCCCGTGCTTGCCCAGTCAGCGCAAGACTCTTACACGGTGCATACCAAGGACGGCAATGCTACCCCTGTAAACATTGAAGAGAACAATCATCTTCGATTCACAGACGCCAACACGCTTGAAAGTTACATGACAGGCTTTGAGGAATTTGGCGCAAGCAACTCATGGAAAGTCGCCGACATCCAAAATATTACTTTCAACATACAACATGAAAGTCCCATTAACACCTCCGGAATAGAGCTTGCCGACAAGCAGGCAAACGAACAAACCAAACGCCTTTATCGCTATCTGAACCTTGTCTACGGCGTTCACACTATCTCGGGTGTCATGGCCGACGTGTCATGGAATCACAAAATAGCCGACCAAATCTTTCAGAAAACGGGCAAATACCCGGCACTCAACTGTTATGATTTCATCCATATACAAGTGCCCGAGGGCAATGGTTGGATTAATTATAACGACATTACCCCCGTCACAGAGTGGTATGAGGCCGGTGGTATCGTAAACCTGATGTGGCACTTCAATGTTCCCAAAACTGCCACCACTGTCATTGAAAAAAATGGAAGTGGCGTTACCACCCGTCCCGAGGAGACGACTTTCAAGGCCTCAAATGCCCTTGTAGCCGGCACTTGGGAGCATAAATGGTTCATGGAGCAGATGGAATCCGTTGCCAATGTCATTCTCAAACTTCAAGATGCAGGCGTAACTGCCCTATGGCGCCCGTTCCACGAGGCTGCCGGAAACGCCACATTGAAATCCGGAGCAGCATGGGGAAAGGCATGGTTTTGGTGGGGAGCCGACGGCGCCGAGACCTATAAACAGCTTTGGCAGACCATGTTCAACTACTTCCAGTCGAAAGGCATCCACAACTTGATATGGGAATGGACGTCGCAAAACTATAACGGAGACGCTAATCAGTTCAATAATGACCAGTCATGGTACCCCGGTGACGCCTATGTAGACATCGTAGGACGCGACCTCTACGGCTACAACGCCGCAAAGCAGGCCACCGAGTACAACCAGCTGAAAGCCCTCTACCCGCACAAGATGATCACCCTTGCCGAATGTGGAATCGAAAGCAACAGCAACACAGCTACCGCCGACGTGAACGAAGCATGGCAAGCCGGAGCCAAATGGCTAAACTTTATGCCATGGTATGGCTCACCTATGCCCTCCGACCAATGGTGGAAAGACGCATTCAAATCAGAGGCAACACTTACTCGTGATGAAATAAATATCAACACGTCCTTCATAGAAGAGAGCGCACAAAGCGCCGTCAACAACTTCGGAATAGGCTGCAACTTGGGCAACACGCTTGACGCCTACGGTGGTGGCAAAGGCAAGACGCTGAAAGAATACGAAACTTATTGGGGCCAACCCGTCACCACGCAGGCCATGATGACATTCCTCAAGAACAACGGAATGGGTGCCATCCGCATTCCGGTGACATGGTATGAGCACATGGACGAGGCCGGCAATGTGGACGCAGCATGGATGGGACGTGTCAAAGAAATAGTAGATTACGCCATCAACGCGGGCCTTTACGTCATCGTCAACGTACATCACGACACTGCCGCAGGCAAAGGCGCATGGGTAAAAGCCGACATGGGTGTTTACGAACAAACCAAGGAACGCTTCAAGAAGCTATGGACTCAAATAGCCAACACCTTTGCCAACTATGACCATCGCCTGCTTTTTGAAGGCTATAACGAAATGCTCGACGCTGCCAACACATGGAACGCCCCGAAGAACACCAGTAGCTATACCGCTCTTAACAATTACGCACAAGACTTCGTTGACGCCGTGAGAGCCACGGGAGGCAACAACGCCAAGCGCAATCTTATCGTCAACACCTACGCCGGAGCCAAAGGCAAGGAAGTATTGCAGAACTTCAACATTCCCAACGACCCTGCCCAGAACCACCTTATCGCACAAGTTCACTCTTACGACCCGTGGAACTGGATCAATACGTACGGCGAATGGAACGAAACCTGCCATACCACACTAACCAACATCTTCAATGATTTGAAGCAGAAATTCACGAATATTCCCTTCATCATCGGCGAATATGGCACCGCAGGCGAAGCTGACGCCAGCGGACAAGAGACCACCGTCACCGCCAAATCGAGCGAAAAGCTCAAGAAAGCGGCCGCCGATCAGGCCGCGGACATGGCCCGTCAGGCCAAGGCTTGCCATGCGGCAACCTTCAATTGGATGACTATTTTCGACGCAAAGGACCGCACCGTGCCACAATGGACCCTGCCCAACGTGGTAGAAGCCCTGCGTGCTGTCTACAGCGAATAACCAACAACCACGCATGGGGCTTTCTCCGTAGAGAAGGCCCCATGCCTTTTATACGACTATCATAATGAAAACTCACAGTATTTTTGCCTTGCTGGCACTCCTGCTGGCACTCTCCTCCTGCGGAAAAAAGAACAAAAGCTATGACGAAACCGGGCTTTCAGGCTTGACGACACGCACTGAAAACCTGAAAGAAAACATCACCCAACTACCCGAGAAAGGAGTGCTCATCGGCCAATTTTACGGCACCTTGGAAGGCGTGGAATGGCAAAACGACTCCGCCCGTAGCGACATTCACAGCATTTGCAACGACTGGCCGGCCGTCAACGGCTATGAGTTGGCAGGCGTGGAAAGCGGTAAAAAGAGCAACGTGGACGGTTTTTCATTTGCTCAAATCAGGAAAAACGCCCTTACGTACTTCAAACAAGGCGGCCTTATCGTCATGAATTGGACGATGCCCGATTATCAAAACAACGATAAGCAGCTGGCTTCCTACGTTCAAAAGCTGGCAGAATTCATCAACAATCTGCAAAACGAATACGGCATAAAGGCCCCCGTCGTGCTCAACCTGCTGCCCTACGACCATAAAGCATGGTACTGCCAACTGTCAGCAGAGGACTATCAGTCGCTCTATTCCGACATTCAAAACCAATTAAATGACCACGATGTCAACAATGTTGTCTACGGCTACGCGGAAAACTACACCTCGGGAAGCGACTTCCTAAGCCACTGCCCCGACGACATCAGTTGTCTGCAACTCAACTACTGTCAACCCAAAGCCCAAGCCAACACCCAACTTTACCGACAGACCTTGGAAGACATGCTGGTCAAGGGCATACCTTTCGCGCAAGAACACCAACTTTCTCTCGGTTTGATGACAGGCATGGAAGGCATTACCGACGCCGCTTACTTTGAGCAGGTGCTCATTCCTTGCATCGAAAGCCATCGTTTGCTCTATCTCATGATGGGCCGTAATCACGGCAATCGCTCGGGAAACAACTTCTACACGCCCTTTCCCGGCCATGACAACACAGCCATATCAGGCTTCATGACCTTATTCAATAACGAGAAATCCATCTTCCTGAGCCAGCTTAACGGCCTTTACCTCAAGCGCTAAGCAGTTATGACGATAGAAGATGATGTGATGAAAGATGACATGATGTGGCCTCCCGGCATTGGAAATAGATACACAACATAATAAGATGATGCGATGAAGGACAATTCGATGTAGCTTTTGTGCTTCAACAATAGCCGTACGACCACACAGAAATCTCTCCTCACCTATCCCCCTTATAAAGTCCCTCCTATCGACCGATACGAAACATCCGTCGCATAGGAGGGGCTTTTTATTTTTACCAATAACTCATTTTTCCCATTTACCAATGATTGTTTTGCCCCATCAGCCCTATTTAAATCACTCATTTTTGTAAAGAAAATTATCCGAAAAAACCGTCCCATTTTTCTATACAATGAGCACATTCCCCCACCCTGAATCCCCCTTTTTCAATCCCATACCACAACCTTTCCCGGTCTATCGCATGCCTTTATATATGCCAAAACAGCCCTTTCGCTTCTTCAAAAAAGGCTTTTCATAAAGTAGGATCAGCCCTTTCATAGCCTCAAAGGGCCACAATCACCCTACCCTTTTATACGTTATGGCAGTCCATTTCCATGCCTTTGACTCACTACACCCGACAAACCATTGATTATCAAACTATTATAAAACCACTCAAAATTACGATATTTCCACCCAACTATTTTATTTTTTGAAATATCGAAGCCTGCAACTGCCTTTTGTAAAATAAATTCTTAATTTATCTTTATACCACACTACAAATATTTAAACCAAACTCTATCTTATAACACTAAAACTAATCAGGTATAATACTTTAACTCCATATAGATTATCTTACATCTTGCAGAGTCTTCCACAAATAGTTAATAAGGAAGAGAATATATAAAACAACATGGTCTTTTAATGTGATAAATAAGAACGCCGACACTCTACTATTGTAAAATATCGGCATTCTTATTTATCATTCAATAATTTCATGGTTTTCATAGAGCAGTTTAACATTATGCTCAAGCATACGAAATCCTGACCCATGATCATGAGCCTTACCCATGTTTTTCCCTGTTTTATACGAACCTATTCGTATATCATACATAATAAGACCTTCATCTAATAGCTCTAAAAACTTATCCAAAGATAGTTCACTATAAATATCGGCAGATGTAAAATGAAAATATTCATCAGCCCCTATGTATTGACGTTCTGCCGTAACATAAAATAATTCCTTTAGCTTTCTATGCAGAATCTGATCTATAATGTTATAATTATATCTAACAATATCATCTATAAGTTTATGAGTTTCTATATCAAAGAAACCTATTTTTACTACTTGAGCTTGACGGTCATTAATTAATTTAACAGCATACTTCTTATAGCAAGAATTAAACTGATTTGCAAACATTGAGACGTGCAACCGGTTGAGGGCTGGATTATCATCATAAGGCACACCAAATTTATCTTTAAGATAATTGTTTGCACCCTTGGGGAAAGAAGGAGCTTTGGTGAATAAAGTGACGTATGAAGCAGAATCATCACGGTGAGATTTAATCTCATATCCTGCTAAATCTGGCGCATCCAAATTATTCTCTGCCACTCCCATTAAATCCTCAAAAGTCTTTCCTATTCCCGTGTTATCTATACGATTTGACTTAACAAACCCCATTTCTCTTACAGCTTTAAATCTATTGACTACTAGTTCTTTATTGTTCATAATCTATTATTTTATCAATTAACAAATTTATAATACTAACGCATTCCCTATAATCAGAATCCTCAAAAAACAACTGCTCTATTTGAATATGAAATTCCTTACAAATATCTCTAATTTGAGCAAGAGTATATTTATGAGGTTGCGCAAGACTTTCTATATTTCCTACCTGCCCCGGGGATATACTTAGGATCTTTGCCAACGCGTATTGACTACAATTATTCTCTTCTCTGATTTTTTTAATCCGAGAAATTATTTTTTGTTGAAATTCCGTTTTCATCGTTCCTTTCTGATATTCTTTTGTTACTTTTGCACAAAAATAGAGTTAAACCACAACAAGCCTACTCTCATTTTGAAAGTATTTACATCTTTTGCACTCCAAAATGAAGGTAACACAACCATACAAAATGAAAATATACGAAAGAGTATTTGATGATACGTGGAGTTTTTGGGGAGCAGATACCAAAGAATTTACACACAAATACCATATCTATCCTGCCATGATGATACCACAAGTGTGCAGAACCCTTATTGAGAAATACAAGCCCGAGGGGAAATTAGATATGATTTTTGATCCCTACTGCGGCTCGGGAACGACTCTTGTGGAAGCTTCTCTTATGGGGATAAATTCAATAGGTACAGACTTAAATCCTTTGGCTCGACTGATAGCAAGAGCCAAAACTACACATTATAACTATAGTGATATTTCTTACCAATTTCACTCCATACAAGGAGAACTAACTTTCTACACAGAAGATAAAGTAATTAATAAAAATTTTGATAGGATAACCAATTATAGTTTTTGGTACAGAGACGAAGATTTACTTAAATTATCTTATCTACAACAATTAATCGATCAATTTGCAAATATAACAACAGCAGATTTTTTCAACATCTGTTTAGCCGAAACAGTACGTGACGTTTCTTTCACTCGTAATGGTGAATTTAAACGTTTCAGGATTAAACAACAATCTATTGAGTACTTTAATCCAAATACATTCGACCTATTTGAACGTAAAGTTATACGCAATATGAATGGACTTAAAGAATTTAATTCCATTTCTAAAACAACTCCAACAACTAAGGTATGTGATTTTAATTCATCAATTAAGATTCCTTCTAATATTATTGCACCACAATCTATTGATATGGTCATAACCTCACCTCCTTACGGTGACTCACAAACAACTGTTGCTTACGGACAATTTTCTCGTTGGGCAAACGAATGGTTCAACTATCCTAATGCCAAAAATTTAGATAAACTTTTGATGGGGGGAACTAAGGAAAAAGGTGAGAGATTTGAAACAATATCTATTAGGGAAGTATTAGACAAGATAAAAGCACTTGATGAAAAGCGTTATATGGAAGTTTCCACTTTCCTAAATGACTATTGGGAGTCCATTCATCATGTCGCAGAAACAATTAGACCTGAAGGAATAGTATGCTATGTAGTAGGGAATAGGACTGTAAAAGGCATTCAAATACCCTTAGACTATTTCACGGCAGAAATGTTTGAGAAATGTGGATTTAAGCATTTAACAACTATTGTTCGCCAGATTCCCAATAAAAGAATGCCAGCTAAAACGTCTCCTACTAACAAACCCGGCAACAAAATAGACACAATGTCTAAGGAGTTTTTAGTTATCCTAAAAAAATATTAATGGGCTTCATCTTTTATACAAATGAAGCCCATATAATGTCCTACAAGCGCAGTTTCTTCATTCTTTTTACTTGTTCTTTAACAACAGAAAGGGTCGACTTATCAGAAGCAAACACGGAGTTAAGGCCTTGCTGCTCCTGTGAGGGATCGCCGGTATAGTCATCGCCCACCGTCCACTGCTCATGACGAGGATTGGCAAAGCCACCCCAGCCCCAGAAATTACAGCCTGCAAAGAGGCCGCCTTGCTCGGCATTATCGGCTACCAATTTGAACACAAACTTATAGTAGCCATCACGGGCCCGGGTAGTGGACGACTTTGTAAAGGCAAAACCATCACGGGGATAACCAAACTCCTCCATTACGAGGGGCTTACCAAGTTCTTTACATACCTGCAAATGGTCGTTGATATAATCCTGCGTGTGCTTACAACTGGCCTGCAAGTCATCCAAGAGGTGGTCTTTCCGTGCCCATCCCCAGTTATAAGGCCACAAATGAACATTGCAGTAGTCAATATTCTTATCCGCACAAATCTGCCGATAGACCTCCATATCGTTCTCGCAGCCCCAAGAGCCCTCGCTGCCAATAGAGATAAGATGGTTCTTATCGAGCGTCCGAATGAGCGAAGACGTCTCTCCCAGCCACTTTACAAAACCGGGTATGGCCTCTTTCGAGAAAGCCCTTGGCTCATTACCTATCTGCCAACTCATAATGGCCGGATCCTCCACATAGCGTATGCCCGTGTAACGATTGGTCCTGCCAAGAATAAATTTTACGTAATCATAAAATAATTGGTGGGCTTTCTGATTATCTGCAAAGCGGCTTACGAAATTCATAAAGGCCGGGTAGCCATCAATACTAGGCTGAGGAGCCTTGCCGGCTCCGGCATGCTGCAAATAAAAAGAGTAGCCTCCACTCCATTCCCATGAGTTGTTGAGATAGAGAACAGCCACCATATCGCGCTTCTTCATTTGATAAAGCAAGTAGTCAAGCCCAGCCAATATCGTGTCATTATAGACGCCGGGCGCTTTTTGGAGCGTAGGTTCCACCTTCGCGGCTACCCCATGCTCACCATCAGAGCCGACAAGAATGCGAAGATTGTCAATACCTTTCTTCTTCATAAAGTCGAGTTCCTTGCAGAGACGCTTACGATCGCCTCCCTGCCCTTCTGATCCCAAGATGGCCCCATACCAAAAATTGGTGCCTACATAATAATAAGGTTTACCATCTCTTTCAAAGTGACCATCCTTTACTTTTACAAAAGATGACTGTCCCATCATGGCAAGAGAAAAGCCCAAGCTGCCCAAAAGGCTAAAAAAACGGAAGTATTTCATGAATTGATACTTATATGTAAGTGTTTGTTTATGTATTAACTATTTGTTGCAAAATTAGGCAAACACTCCTGAAAACACTGATACTATTTTAACATTGTCTGATACTTTCTTGTAAGAAAGCACGAAAAACAAGCCCGACAGCACCATGAAAAGCGACAAAAATATCATTTCCACACTGAAAAAAATAAACAGTGGCAGCCTTTTTATCCATTCTTTTAACTACCTTTGCACAAATATCATTAGATAGGCTTCCCACATTTTGGAAGTCAGCTATACGAAATGGGGCATTTATGAACAAAAGAACATTTGTTTGGCTGCTATTGGTCAGTCTTATAGTTTTACCCTCAAAGGCCGTGCTGAAAGAGCGTGACCTCTCAAAAACTCTCTCCATACTACGTCAGGAACTGAACGAACAGCATATTGATTTGGAACGTCAGTCCGACTATCTGAAAGAACAGCAACAGCAGGTGCAGCAGAACATGTACCGCATCATGAATCAAAGCAACCAAAACTCGCTCATGCTTTACTCGCAAAAGCAAGGTTATGTGTTTGATTTGAGTTATGCGTGCCATGAAGCAACCGCACAATACCACGAGTTCAAGGAGACGGTAAAGCCTTTTAATGCCTTCATCACACAGACCAACAATGAGATTGCGCGCTTCGACAGCCTCATCATCAACCTGAGCAACATGCCCTTGGTATCGCTCTCGCCCAGAGAACAGATAGACCGAAGCGTATGTTTGGCCTTGGCGGTCAACATCAGGCGTACCCTAAACGAGAACGCCACACAGTTTAAGGAGTTCATACGTTACTATAAACAGACGGAAGAACACCTCCGCAATCTTGACGACTACGCCAACAAGCGTTATAAGGAGATACAGAGTAACATATTCAACAACAGCAGTTCCAACTATCTGACAATCCTTAAAAACCTGCATCATAACCTGCGGGAAACCAGTCAGACCGTAATAGATAAATACCGAACGGATCGCAAAGTAAAATCCGATTGGGACGCCCGTGTGCTTTTGGGACTGCTCATGCTCATCGTCGGTTGGGGTATTTTCTCTATATTCCTCAATTTTATCTTCATCAGATTGTTGCTATCCAAGGTCTTGAGCAGTGCAAAAGCCAATGCCTTCTTCTCAAAACTGATGAACAAGACAAAAGAACGAACGTTGACCGAGTCGTTCTTTGCCAAGCGCACCTGCATATTTTTGGCCACTACGGTTATCACGTTTGCCATTGCGCTTGGTATCATCCGTGTAATTTGGATAGACCAAAACTTCATCATCATGGCCAGTCAATTGCTGGTGGAATACGCATGGCTGATGGGTGTTATCTCCATTTCGCTACTAATACGTCTCGACGGCGACCAAATCAAGGCCGGTTATCGCAGTTACATTCCGTTGTTGGTAGTAGGTTTCCTTGTAATAGCATTCCGCATAGTCCTTATTCCTAACGACTTAGTAGAACTGATATTCCCTCCCATCCTATTGGTATGCACCATTTGGCAATGGACAGCCATTCGTCATAACAGCCGCCACCTGCCTAAATTCGATATATTTTATACCTATATGTCGCTCGTGGTGTTCTTGTTCTCGCTCATTTGCTCATGGAGTGGCTACGTGCTATTGTCCGTGCAATTACTTATTTGGTGGATTATGCAACTTACATGTATCCTCACCATTACATGTATTCAGGGAATCTTGAAACGCCACGGAGAAGATAAACAGTACTTCTCCCCCGACACCACCATCGTAAAGACATGGGCCTTTAAGCTCATTTATCAGGTCATACTGCCTATTTTGGGCATTGCCTCGGTCATTATCTCCATCTATTGGGCCACCGACGTGTTCAACCTCAGCGACACTACTTGGAGAATATTTACCGAGAAGATTATCAATACAGCCAACTTCTCGCTCAGTATATTTGGCATATCCCAAGTATTGACACTATATTTCTTATTCAAATACCTCAACCATACGGCTATAGAGTGGCTGGAATACCATTTCCAAAGAATGGACCCCACAACGTATATCAGCCGCACGGCCATGTCGAAGAATGTCATGCAAGTGATAATATGGGGTATTTGGCTGTTGATAAGCCTTTCCATATTCCATGTTAACAACTCATGGCTGGTGGTTGTATCAGGAGGTTTGTCTACCGGTGTGGGCTTTGCCATGAAAGACATCCTCGAGAATATCTATTATGGCATTTCGCTGATGGCCGGTCGTATCAAGATAGGAGACTGGATTGAATGCGATGGTATTCGCGGAAAAGTAAGTTCCATATCCTATACCAGCACGCAACTTGACGCCATCGACGGCAGTATCATCGCGTTTCAAAACAGCCAACTCTTCACAAAGAACTACAAGAACCTTACGAAAAACCATGGCTATGGCCTGTCGGTTATTCCCATTGGTGTGGCCTACGGCTCAAACGCAGCGGAGGTTAAGAACATGCTGACAACAGCTATTCAAAAGCTGGACTGCCGTGACAAGGCACGCGACGTGAAGGTTGTATTTGCCGGTTTTGGAGCCGATAGCATAGATTTTAAGGTCATCGTATGGGTTCCCGTATTGGTACAAACCTATGCCGAAGGCGAAATCATGGAAACAATTTACAATACTCTCAACGAAAATCATATAGAAATTCCATTCCCGCAGCGGGATATACATATTATCCGGGCCGACGACGAACAGGAACTGAAATTGACTTCAAAATAAACATTATGAGCAATCACCATTTAAACCCTATACTCATAGCAGGTCCTTGCGTTATAGAATCAGCAGAATTGCTGGATACGGTAGCCCAAGAATTGGTAAGGCTGAATAACAAGCTTGGAACTGACATTATTTTCAAAGCCTCGTTTGACAAGGCCAATCGCACTTCCATCCAATCATTCAGAGGGCCCGGATTAGACAAAGGGCTGACTATGCTGGCTGACATTAAAGAGAAATACGGTCTCAAAATCCTGACCGATATTCACGAAAGCTATCAAGCAGAGCCTACGGCTGCCGTCTGCGACGTAATACAAATACCGGCCTTTCTCTGTCGACAGACCGATTTGCTCGTGGCTGCGGCCAAGACCGGACGCATTGTCAATATAAAGAAAGCCCAATTCTTGAGTGGAAAAGACATGCGCTATCCCGTGGAGAAAGCCTTACAAAGCGGCGCCAAGGAGGTGTGGCTCACGGAACGCGGCAACAGCTTTGGCTACAATAATCTTGTAGTTGATTTTAGGAATATCCCCGACATGAAAGAGATTGTGCCTCATGTCATCATGGACTGCACGCACAGTGTGCAACGCCCCAGCGCCGGCGATGGCAAGACGGTCGGCGATAGGAAGTTTGTTCCCATGATGGCTATGGCAGCCAAAGCCTTTGGAGCCACCGGTTATTTCTTTGAAGTGCACCCCACTCCCGACCAAGGCTTGTCTGACGCGGCCAACATGTTGGAACTAAGCAAATTGGAAGAAGTAGTTCAGAATATTATTAAATAAGACTATACCTTTAAACACACTCAAATGAAGACAAGTATAGAGGACAGAATAAAAAGCGCCAAGCGGTATGGAATACAGTGCCTGAAAGATGAAGCGGAGGCGATCCTGAATCTGACAGAGCAGCTGGATGACAACTTTGAGAAGGCTGTAAAAATGATTCATGCCTGCCACGGTAAAGTTATCGTGACGGGAGTTGGCAAAAGTGGGAATATCGGAGCCAAGATAGCAGCGACACTTGCTTCGACAGGAACACCGGCTTTCTTTATCAATCCGCTTGACGTTTACCATGGTGATTTGGGCGTCATGACCGCTGACGATGTGGTCCTTGCGCTCAGCAACAGCGGACAGACCGATGAATTACTCCGATTTATCCCTATGGTACTCCACATGCACGTGCCTATCATTTCTATGACGAGCAACCCTGATTCGCTTTTAGCAAAATATAGCAATGCCCACATCAAGGTTTGGGTGGATCATGAGGCATGCCCGCTCAATTTGGCGCCGACCAGCAGCACCACGGCAGCATTGGCCATGGGTGACGCCTTGGCCGTAGCACTCATGACGGTAAGGGATTTCAAGCCCAAGGATTTCGCACAGTTCCATCCGGGAGGAGAATTAGGTCGCAAACTATTGACCACGGCTGAAGACGTCATGCGCACTGAAGAGCTTCCTATCATTCCACAAGACATGAATTTGGGAGAGGCCATCATCCATGTGAGCAAAGGCAAATTAGGACTTGGTGTGTCTTTGGAAGATAATCAGGTAATAGGCCTTATTACCGATGGAGACATACGTAGAGCAATGGAGAAGTGGCAGGCTGAGTTCTTCAACAAGACTGTAAAGGACATCATGACCCGGGCTCCGAAACAAGTTTCTCCACAAACCAAGATTTCGGAAATACAGAAAATCATGCACGACAACAAGATTCACAGTGTACTGGTCGTTGATAAGAATAATCATCTGATGGGCGTCGTGGATAGCTACGCTGCTACCCTACTGTAACAATAAACCGATAAATGAAGCTTTCATATAGATATACTCTACATTTTTTCCTCCTTTTAATACTGCTATGCGCAATGTGGGACGGGAACGTCCAAGCGCAAACAGCAGACTCTCTGATAGCCAACGACCTTAGAAAAGAAGGCGTCAGCTTTAGCCATAACAACTCCGTAGCGCTCTTAACAGATGGGCAGCAGAAGTTTGATGACATGTTCAAGTCTATCAGGCAGGCACGAGAGAGTGTTCATTTAGAATACTTTAACTTCAGAAATGACTCTATTGCCCGCATGCTATTTGAACTACTGGTTGAAAAAGCCCGGCAGGGAGTAGAAGTAAGGGCACTGTTTGATGCGTTTGGCAACTCATCCAACAATCGCCCTCTCAAGAATTATCACTTGGATAGCCTAAGAACAGCCGGGATAGAGATTTATAAATTCGACCCGATTACTTTTCCTTGGATAAATCATGTCTTTTCGCGTGATCACCGCAAAATCGTAGTTGTCGATGGAAGAATAGCCTATACCGGGGGCATGAATGTAGCCGATTACTATATAAAAGGGACGAAAGTCGTCGGCGAATGGCATGATATGCACTGTCGAATAGCAGGTGAAGAGGTTAATACGCTTCAACGCATATTCTTAAAAATGTGGAATAAAGTTTCACGACAGAATATTCCTGCGGAGCCATACTTAAATGGTGGCAAGGATATTTCGTACTTTAAAAATCTGAAAGCGGATGAATGCGAAAGTTGCGGTCAGAAAATGATAGGTATCATTAACCGTGAGCCCCGCATCAGCAACCAAATCATCAGAACGTTTTACCTATCGGCGATAAACAATGCAAAGGACAGTATAAAATTGATTAACCCTTACTTCACCCTTAATCGCAAGATTAAAAAAGCGCTGAAGAAAGCGGTAAGCAGAGGAATAAAGGTTGAAATCATGTTGAGTATTAAGAGTGATATACCGCTGACCCCTGACTGCGGATTTTATAATGCGCATAAACTGATGAAAGCCGGCTGCGACGTATGGATGTATAAGCCCGGATTTCATCATACAAAAATCATCACTATTGACGGTCGGGTATGCACAGTTGGCAGTGCCAACCTCAATGCAAGGAGCCTCAATTGGGACTACGAAGAGAATGCTGTCATTATGGATAAATGCACAACCCAACAGCTTGACAATCTCTTCGATCGAGAAAAAGCAGATTGTTTCAAGTTAACCAACGAAAGTTGGGACCAATGGAGAACCGGATGGCAGAAGTTTAAAGGATGGTTTGCCCATCTTTTAGCGCCATTTTTATAACAGAAGACTACAACCTTTAGAAAGAACAAAAGAAGAATATGGATAGGAGACCCAAGATAGCTATCATTGATAGCAACACGCTTGCGATGATGGGATTGAAGCAAATCCTACAAAATGTCATGCCAATTATGGATGTGCACAATTTCAGAACATTGGAAGATATACCGACAAACGATGTAGATACGTACGTACATTACTTTGTCGCAACTAACGTTGTGCTTCAAAATCGGTCTTTTTTCCTTGATAGAAGACGCAAGACGATAGTATTGACCCTATCAAACGACCCCAACTCACAATTAAAAGATTTCCATTGCTTGTGCTTAAACGTTCCGGAAGAACAACTCATCAGGAACTTATTGATGTTAGAACAACATGGTCACCCACATGGAGAGCACTTCCCTGATATGCCCAAGGCATTAAAAGCGAAGATTCTCAGTGACCGTGAAATCGAGGTTTTGGCCTTAATCGCCCAAGGCCTTATAAACAAAGAAATCGCTGATCACTTGAATATCAGCATGACAACGGTCATCACACATCGGAAAAATATCATTGAAAAACTTGGCCTCAAAACCGTTTCCGCACTTACAATCTATGCCGTGACGCATGGATATGTAGACATCAATAAAATCTAAGAAACCGTTTGATTCACGGATATTCACCATAAAATCAAAGAATATATATACTCAACAAATAGAATATATAAACCAAAACAAATAAGCTATATAAAATTAAAGGCTTCCAACACAAGAGTTGGAAGCCTTTAATGTATCATCTTTCATCTATTATTACTTAGCATAGGCTACAGAACGTGTCTCACGAATAACCGTAATCTTAACTTGTCCGGGATAAGTCATTTCATTCTGAATCTTTGTTGCTATTTCCGACGACAGCTTTTCAGACTCTGTATCATCCATCTTGTCAGCTCCTACAATAACGCGCAGCTCACGACCAGCCTGAATAGCATAAGTCTTAGTAACACCGGGATAGCTCATTGCAATGGCCTCTAAGTCGTTCAAACGCTTGATATAAGCCTCAACGATTTCACGACGGGCACCGGGACGTGCACCTGAAATAGCGTCACAGACCTGAACAATTGGGGCCAACAGTGTATTCATTTCTATCTCATCGTGGTGTGCACCGATAGCATTACAAATATCAGGTTTCTCTTTATACTTTTCCGCAATCTTAGCTCCGTAAAGCGCATGGGGCAACTCGCTCTCCTCATCAGGCACCTTACCTATATCATGTAACAAGCCGGCACGTTTCGCTTTCTTAGGATTCAATCCTAACTCTGAAGCCATCACCGCACAAAGATTAGCTGTTTCACGAGCATGCTGCAACAAGTTCTGACCATAAGAAGAACGATATTTCATCTTTCCTACAATACGAATCAACTCAGGATGAAGCCCATGAATACCCAAATCAATAGCGGTACGCTTACCGGTTTCGATAATCTCATTCTCAAGTTGCTTCTTAACCTTAGCCACAACTTCTTCGATACGAGCCGGATGAATACGACCATCAGCAACCAACTGATGCAAAGCTAAACGACAAATCTCACGACGTACAGGGTCAAAAGCTGAAATCACAATAGCCTCGGGCGTATCATCAACAACAATTTCAACCCCAGTCGCAGCTTCCAAAGCACGGATATTGCGACCCTCACGACCGATAATTCTACCTTTGACCTCATCGTTATCAATATGGAAAACACTGACAGAGTTCTCTATAGCGGTTTCTGTAGCCGTACGCTGTATGGTCTGTATAACGATTTTCTTTGCCTGCTGATTAGCATTGAGCTTAGCTTCATCCATGATTTCATTGATATAGCTGGCTGCATCTAACTTAGCTTGGTCTTTCAAACTCTCAATCAAGCGCTCCTTAGCTTCTTCTGCACTCAAGCCTGAAAGCTCCTCAAGTTTCGCCCGCTCTTTGTCTTGCATCTTATCAAGCTCTTCCTGCTTAATGCTCAACAACTTCTTTTCGTTATCAATGCGCTGCTGATTTTGCTCCACTTCAAGCTTACGACGTCCTAATTCTTCCTGACGCTGATTCAAAGAAATCTCACGTTGCTTCAGGCGATTCTCGCTCTGTTGGATTTTCTGATTCCTCTGTTGAACCTCTTTCTCCAACTCGCTCTTCTTATTCAAGAACTTTTCCTTTACTTCGAGAAGCTTTTTCTCTTTAATGACATCAGCTTCTTTGTTGGCTGAATCAATCATTGCATTGTATTTCCCGGTTATCACATAACGGAAAATACTATATCCTGCTACTCCTCCAATAATTAAGGCTATAGCAACTGTAACTAATAATTCTAACATTTTGTATTAATTAAATAGGTATAAAATCATATTCTCATTTACTAAGCCAAAGCCGCTTCTATTTCGGAAGTCAATTTATCGAGAATATCATTATAAGGCTGTGCATCGTTACGATCATGCTCCCGTTGATAGCGCAAGGCAATATCCACTAAAGCCATATACAGAATTTCCTTGTCTGTTTTTTGGCCTTTAAAAATACTTGCGTACGTATTAACGGCTTCATTTATCGTCTTACCGGCATCCCTATACAGCTTTTCCTCCTCGCGATTGATAATCACGGTGAGATCTGTATCATATAGATGCAAGTTTATATGTAATTTCTCTTTAGTTTCTTCCGACATACCACTATGACTTTTCACTCAACAAAGTGATACATTTATTAACGTCTCTGATAAGTTTAGACAGCCGTTTCTTTGCACTTTCCATATCCGTGTCAGAAACTTCTATCATCCTTGCTATTTTCAGACTATCATAATTTTTATGGGCCAACTCAAGCTGAGCCTCAAGCTGTTGTATCTTGAGATCTCGCTCATCTACCATGTTATACAGATCAGCATTCTCCTCTTTCAGTTTCTGAAATTGAATGATCATCTGCCGCACACGAGTAGAAAACATATTCAATCTTTGCTCTGCTGACTCCATTGAATTACAATTTGTTTACAAAAATAGAGGTAATTATTGACAAATCCAAACTTTTTAGAAGTTTTCGCCTTTTATTCCTATGCTTCCGCAGCCTTTGGTTCCTTTTTAGCAAGCATAACAACCTGATAAACAAAATCAGTAATCCACTTTTGGCTGAACCCCAAACGGTTGTTATACTTCCTAATCGCTAACACTGCTTTTATAACACCTGCATCAGAATAGTCGTTCTTTGAAAAAATATCAGCAATCGTTTTTTGTGTCATTGTGTATATGGCACTCTTGAAAAAAGAAGGCAAACGCAATTTGAACTTCATCAAGTTACCGGTCAACATCATCAAATCCTGACTAAAACCTTGGAACTGAATCATATAAGTCTGCACATCTGTTATTTTATGACAGTTCTTGCGGATACTTTGATCTATTTCCTTAAAGAAATCATCGTCTACTTTATAAATATCTTTCATCATTTTTCGACAATGATTTTTCTCGCCTATGCCCAACTTGTTATTAACAGTCGGAACATGTAGTGTAGCCTTGAAGGTACGCAAATCGGGAAGCATAGCCAAATTATTTATTCCCAAGTTGGCAGCAATGGAGGCTTGAAAATATACCCTGACAAGAGTCATATAATCTTCCATTCCACCGGATTTATTTTCATTTCCTTTTCTTTTGAATATCGTTTCGAAAATTCCCATAATTAAAATAAAACTCTATATAATGAAATTTTGTTGCAAAGATAGCAACTTTCATCTTATTTCCTGCAAAAAACACTCATAAAACAAAGTTTTTAAAGCACAAGTCTTAGGTTTTCAACAAAAAACATTATCTTTGCCGCTAAATCAAGTTCAGTTCCTATTAGTTTTAGTTCGGCAAACCGAGATTCAAGTATAATATGGATTATTATAGCAACGGCAACGAAGCCATTCTACTTTTGGTTCCCATCATAGATTTTATACTATTTAATCTATGCTTTTTACTTTGCAGCCATGCAACGAAAAGCATAGTACTTCTTCATAACACAATAAAAGGTTCTTTGTTGACTACTGACAACTCGCAGTTGACAAAAAAGAATTCCAAATTTATATTCATGACAAATGTTTTCCACTTCCAACCCACACTAATCGTATGAAAGGAATTGTATTAGCAGGAGGTAGTGGCACTCGTCTCTACCCTATTACGAAAGGAATCAGCAAGCAGCTAATCCCCATCTTTGATAAGCCGATGATTTACTATCCAATATCGGTCCTAATGTTAGCAGGCATACGCGAGATCCTTATTATAAGTACCCCTCATGATTTACCCGGTTTTCGTCGATTATTAGGTGACGGAAGCGATATAGGAATACACTTTGAATACGCTGAACAACCATCACCAGACGGATTAGCCCAAGCTTTTATCATTGGAGAATCATTCATTGGCGATGATAACGTTTGCCTTGTCTTAGGCGATAACATTTTCTATGGCGCCGGCTTTTCCGGACTTTTGCAAAAAAGTGTTAAGGCCGCAGAGGAAGGGCAAGCCAGTGTTTTCGGTTATTATGTCAATGATCCGGAAAGATATGGCGTGGCTGAATTTGACGCTACGGGCAATTGTTTATCCATAGAAGAAAAGCCCATAAACCCTAAAAGCAATTATGCGGTTGTCGGACTTTACTTTTATCCAAACAGTGTAGTGGATATTGCCAAGAGCATTAAGCCTTCAGCCAGAGGCGAACTTGAGATAACAACCGTAAATCAACAATATCTCAAAGCCCAATCTCTTAAAGTAAGAACCTTACAAAGAGGATTCGCATGGCTTGATACCGGCACCCACGACAGCCTATCAGAAGCCAGCACCTTTATTGAAGTGATCGAAAAGCGCCAAGGATTAAAGGTTGCATGCTTAGAAGAAATCGCATTCAGAAAAGGCTGGATTACCGCGGAACAATTGCAGACAGCCGCTGCTCCCATGCAAAAGAACGAATACGGAAAATATCTACTTAGCCTTATTGAAAGTAAGTCTTCACGCTAAGAAAATTTAACTCGAAATAATAAAAGAAATATATTCAATGGAAGAAACTAAGAATGTAGCCATAGAGGAACTTCTTCAAAAAGAAGAGCGGTCTTCATTTGACCTTCAGGCTATCTACACCACACTTATTCTAAACTGGAAATGGTTTGTGCTTTCACTGGTAATCTGCCTTGGCACTGCATATATTTACTTGCGATACACAACGCCAATGTACCAGACCTATGCCAAATTATTGATCAAGGATGACGAGAAGTCACCACGAGGCAACAGCATACAAAACGCCGCCAACTTGGGACTCATCACCAATTCAAATGGTATAGACAATGAAATGGAAATCTTAACATCACATTCTATTGCACAAGCAGCAGTCCGTGATTTAAAGATTTATGCCACTTATTTTATGGAGGGAAAAATAAAGGATAATGAACTTTATCGTACCCAACCTTTCAACGTGGACGTTGACGCAGTCCATTTGGAACGTCTCAATGCCCCTATCAATCTTGTTATCGAAAAGAAAAACGATAACTACACCATTACAGGTACATACTTTACTCCTCGAACAGAAAGTCAGGTTGATGATCCCTACACGATCGACAAGACAACCGACCAAATACCAACTACCATCAATACAAAGGCCGGCCTCATCAGCATTACAAGAAACATGCTGGCTACTTTCCCCGATCTAAAGAAAGGGCAAATTATGAAAGTAGTAATTGTATCGCCAAAGATGGCAGCGTACAAGTATCTCAAAAATCTTTCTGTCAGCCAAACTTCTAAAACAACCACCATTGCTCGACTTACGCTCCAAGACGAGATTCCAATGCGCGCAAGCGATTATCTGAAACAGCTTGCAATTGCTTATAACCGTCAGGCCAACGAAGACAAGAATGAGGTAGCTCAAAAGACAGAAACCTTTATAAATTCACGATTGGAGAAAATCAATGCGGAATTAGGTAACACCGAAGGAGCGCTCGAAAGTTACAAACGCCGCAACAACATGGTTGAATTAAGAATGAATGCCGGCCAATCCGTAGCTAATCAAGATGCCTATGCACAGAAATTGGCCGAAGCCAACATGCAGGTTGCTTTGCTCAATGAAATGAGCCAATATATGAACCAGCCCGGCAACAAATACGAGGCTCTGCCTTCAAGTGTAGGGTTGAACGACCAAAATGCAACTACACTCATTAACAAATACAACGAGATAGCGATGGAGCGCAAACGCCTTCTGAGAAGTGCTTCAGAAACAAGTCCCACTGTTACTCCTTTGACTGCGCAACTTGACGACTTGGATAATAGTATCCGACGTGCAATGGACCTCTCACGCCGAAACATGGAAATCCAGCGTAATTCCGTCGCTACCCAATTCAGTAAATACAATGGTGAAGTAGGTGCTTCTCCCGAACAAGAGCGCATGTTGACCCAAATAGGTCGCCAGCAAGAAGTAAAATCAGGCTTGTACCTTATGCTGCTCCAAAAGAGAGAAGAGAATTCCATCTCACTCGCCGCTACAGCCGACAAGGGAAAACTCATCGATGAACCCGAATTGATAGGTAAGGTAAGTCCTAAGTCAAGTATCATTCTATTAATAGCCTTGGTTCTTGCTTTTGGTATTCCGGCCCTTATCATCTTTGTGCTCCAATTCTTCCACTACCGTATAGAAGGCCACATGGATGTCGCTCGACTCACAACTCTTCCCATCATTGCCGATATTCCGGTAGCGAGTGAAACGGCTAAGACCAAGGCTGACATCGTTGTGCATGAGAACAAGAACAACTTGATGGAAGAAATATTCCGCAGCCTGCGTACCAATTTACAATTCATGCTGAAGGAAAATGAGAAAGTTATCGCCTTTACTTCTTCAACCTCGGGAGAAGGCAAGACTTTCACGGCAGCCAACCTTGCTGTCAGCTTTGCGTTGCTTGGCCGCAAAGTTATCCTTGTGGGCTTGGATATTCGCAAGCCCCGCCTTGCCGAATTATTTGAAATTGACGACCACCAGCATGGTATTACCAATCTTTTGGTGAAACCTGCACCCAACCAAGACGATATAAAAAGCCAAATATTAGCTTCCGGTATCAATAAAAATTTGGAACTGCTCATGGCCGGTCCCACTCCTCCTAACCCTGCGGAATTATTGGCACGCAAGAGTATGGATGTTATCTTTGAGCAACTACGGACCATGTACGATTACATTATTGTAGACACAGCGCCTGTTGGCCTTGTTACCGACACAATGCAAATAGCTCGTATCTCTGACGCGACAGTCGTTATGACCCGTGCAGATTATACGGCCAAAGAAAGCATTGGACTTATCAATGCCTTGGCTGACAGCGACAAAATGCCTAACGTCAGCATAGTCATCAATGGTATTGACATGTCTAAGAAGAAGCATGGCTACTATTACGGCTATGGCAAATATGCCAAGTATGGACGCTACGCACGCTTTGGCAGTAACTATGGTAACTACGGACGCTATGGTAACTATGGCAATTACGGTGCTTACGGCAATTATGGAAGCTATGGCAGCTACGGAAATTATTCTAACAGTCACTATGGTGACAAGAACGATGACTCTATTAAGAAATAATGAAGATCGCAGTAGATTTTGACGGAACAATCGTTACTCATTGTTATCCGGCTATAGGCGAAGAGATTCCTTTCGCCACAGAGACGCTAAAGATGTTAGCCAAAGACGGCCATCAACTGATATTATGGAGCGTGCGCGAGGGCAAACTCCTTCAGGAAGCTGTTGATTGGTGCAAGGAAAGAGGATTGGAATTTTGGGCTGTCAATAGGGATTATCCCGAAGAAGAATTTGCCAATAACAACCACTTTTCACGCAAACTGAAAGTTGACATGTTCATTGACGACCGTAATATCGGTGGACTATTAGAATGGGGACAAGTCTATCACATGATTCACGACCACTATAGTCTGAAAGATATTATCCAAGAAAAAATAAACCAACAGACGCTTGCACATGCCAATGCACCCAAGAAAAAGCATTGGTGGCAATTTTAAATCGTATTATACATTAATTTGGTAATCAGGATTTCACTTAGAAAAACCCTGATTACCATTATATTTTTTACCCATGAAAAAGCAATTAAGAACCTACACAAAACCTAAGGTAAATATTATTTCCATTAATATGGAATCTCATCTCTTAGCCGGAAGTGGTGACACTAACCATGCGATTCCTATAAAAGAAGACGGATTACCTGACAATATTTCAGCCCAATCAAAGCCATATACTATATGGGAAGATGATCTCGAGTGGGATTAATAGGCAGAAATAATATCATTTAAACACCCATACCATTTTCTTAAACTCTCAAACGAGGCTTTAAGCATTTCTTTTACGTTATAAAAGTTTATATTTCCATCGTATCATATCCACTTCCCCTCATCAAATTTAAACTCATGCTCGCTTGTAATAACAGCTTTTCAATGCAATAATAGCTACCTTTTCACACGATAAAAGCAGCCCTTTAACAATGCAAAAGGCCTACTTTAAAATGGGCTCAAAAAGATTGAAAAACATCAATAGTGAAAAGCAAAACTTTTAACAAGATGAGAGTGGAAAGATTCAAAATCAACCATATAAGATTATAAGGCTAATCGTGGTCTCAAAGTTACCACCTCAATAAGTCCCTCTCTCGACACACACGTCATTCAAGATATTCAGGATTTCTTATTAAGAATGCAGATAGCTCTACTGGCCATCTCTTCAGTAAGGCCATCGTACGGATTGGTTGGTATAAAGTGTGACAACTGATTTGCCAAGCAAATATCCTCATCATCAATAATAACATATTGCGTATTAGGCGTAACATTCTCTGTAAGCCATGAAGCAATTTTAATCCCTTTACATTGTCTTACGTGTGAATCAAAATCTTCCAAATCAGAATTGAGCAACCATTCGTCACTGACGGAAGAGGAAGTCATGCCTATTAACTGCCCCGGCATTGCGCGAGACATCCATAAACGACGCATTGCCTCCAACCCAATATATTTCCATGATGATTCTATCACAATATCGGCGTTAGTCTCATCAACAACCCGCTTTAATTGTGCAACGGCCTCAGGATCGAAGAACATACCATTCTCATCCTTACATGACCTTCCTTGACGCAGAAGCTGAGCTTGGTAATATTCCGTGTTCAACACTCCATCAAAATCCAGAAATATAATTTTCTCTATCGGCATGGGGCTTAACAAAATTAGCCATACATCTCCCACATATCACTCACCCAACCCTTCATCGTCTCTCGAAGTGATAGAGGCTCAAGCACTTCAACCATCGCACCGGCGTGGAGAAGCTCCATTACGAAGTCGTATGTCGGACGAAGATATAGTTCAAAGTCTGCATACTCATCGCAAGTATAAATTTCGTGCTGCGTCTTGTGAAGCGGTAATGTACGGAGATAATGTTGATGTTGGCGATTAGCACGAACAATGATACGCTCCACAGGCACATTTTCATCAAGTACGATACCAAAGAAGGAATCAAAATAACCACTTGCATCAAAATCCTTGGGAAGTTCAAAACGCTCGCCAGTCAGTTCTACATCCCCTATTCTATCAAGACCATAGAGGCGTATCTTGTCTTCCCCAATGCTTTTGGCAAGGAGATACCACCTCCGATGGAACATCTTTATACAATAAGGAGCAACGGGGAAAGTATAGGGACCATCACTTTCAAATTTCTTATGCGTTAGCATGACCACATGATTACCTCGCATGGCCTCCATGATGGTGGCGAGAAAATCCTGACTTGAAGGCACTTCGTCTACTAAAATACGGTCACTCAAACTGAGTTTTCCTGAAAGTACATTGGCGGTGGAATAGGTTTCGAGTAACCAACGTGCCAATGACCCTTGTTGCATCTTTTCAGGATTGCGGAAATAATAGCGATATTCTCCTCGCCCCTGATTCTCAATGCTTATGCCAAACAAATCTTCTATTGCCCATTTCCAACGGTCAAAGGTCTTGCGAGGTATCTCCACACCACAACTGAGATCGGTATTCCTCACCCAACGCTCATTTAGTTCGCGCAGGGAAATGCCTCTTTCACCGGCTCGCAACAATTCGTTGGCTACCCATATATATTTCTTCAACGTTGTCATTTTTTCTGTTTTAAAAGCGTGGTTTGTGGAAATATTATATCTAATAATATTGAATAGACATTGTTTATCGCCATTTTATTCTCATCAACTTCGATATTTCTTAGTTCAACAATTTATCGATAGTATTCTTGAAAATTTATCATGTTCTTTACAATCATAAAGTCATGATTTTAACTTATTGTAACTATAAACAATAATGAGGTCATTATTCGGAGCGGAAGAAATAGACCACTTGATTTCAGTGTCCTCTCTGAACTTTTTGAAAAAATCGTCCAAATCGTTCATCAGTTCCACTGTGGAATCGGATGGATTGGCAAGGCCAATACCACAAGCTAACGCCATAACATTTGCCGGCATATTTACCTCCTTCAATTCTTCTATTCCTTTGTCCGTACGAATACTTCCAAGATATTCTCCAAAGCTACAAATACCCAACAAATCACGACTATCGAAGGCAATCAGGGAAGGCTGTATGAGATGGTATTGAATCAGAGCCACGATACCATTGATAGTTTGAGCCTTCTCTATCTTATTATAATATGTCCATGCCCCCTTGAACTGTGCATAGTCAGAGAATGTGTTCATATCTATCACGAGATATGTAGGCCTTCCATGAATATTCTCGTTGAATAGAATATTACCAATGACATTTTGGTACGTGGTTGCGTCATCCGTCACTATCAAAATGAATGTTTCCTTGTTAGCCTCATTCACATTGTAAGGATGATGGCCAAGAACAGCTTGGGCATTCTTGCCAAGTGTTACGATGGATAGTTTCATACTTCTTTTATCATGATTCCTTTTGCCTCTACCTCAGACACAATCTCATCAATTTTCTCGTCAAACCACTTTATTATTTTATTACATTTCTCGGCATTACCAAAAGTTTCAAAGTCTGTCCAATGACGTATTTCTATAGGAAGTGGCGTTTGACCATAGGGCCACCATCCGTCACTTGGGTCAACATTGCTCATACACTGGAGTTTCTCCTGATTGCCCATTTGTTTTTTGAAAGATATTCCAATGACCATACCCTTCCAAAAAAATCCATCTGCCGACTTTATCTGAATCCAGCCTTTCCACCCTTCTTTTTGTAGGAATATCGAATTATCTTCCCCGGGTATATTTCTCCACTCATCATAACTCAAGTGCTTCTCTCTTGCAAGTTTCTCCAAAGGATTGAAGATATTTTTCCTCCAAAATGTTTCCTTTATCTTTTCTTGATTGGCCATGATGGCCCAAGCTGCATCGATGTTGTCAAGCGCTGCACCAACGACTGCTTTTGAAAAATTAGTATCCATATCTTGATGAGTTAGTTTCTTGATAATTTCTATGTACTGTGTGAGCGTTTCTCTTACCAACGGCTTGCCGTATGCCATTCTTACACATTGGTAAAGCCATGCTAAAATGTGCTCTTTATATGACAATGGTGCATAACTTGTTTTATTTCCCAAAGCGTCGGTTATGGAATTATCACTTGCGTTCTTACCGTCCAAGGTTAAATAAAACAGTTCATATTCTTTTTGAGAACTTTTAGCATAATTGTCATAGCGAAGCAACTGATGTATTTGATCATGGGCATAAATTTTATTCTCAATGATAAAGAGCCTATTGCCGATATTGATAGTTATATCAATACGTCCACCTTCTGTCGCATCTTCATTCTTGTTGCCTATTACTTTTCTCGGCTTCATCCAAATTCATTAGAGATATATCAGCCTTTTGAGCTACTTGCCGCAAAAACGCAGAAAGGAACGCACTTCCGCATCCATGACTGCCATGAGGATTCAACAGTTCGGCAAGAAAAGCAGAATGAGTTGCAGTTTCATTGCTTTCCATTTTCAGTATGGAGAACATATTGAAAGTCTCACCTCGATTAAACTTTTCTTCCTGTCTCTTCTGTTCCCCTGCAACAAGGCCATCAAGTTTTAACAGCAATTCGGTTAGTTGTTTTGCCATTGTAATTATGTTATTGCGCTATTAATATGATTCTTCTGATAGATAACCATGAAATACGCTCATTATTGTGCCATTACGCAGATTATATCTTACAGTCTTCACGCGACATCCTCTTCGGTTATTAAATACCGAAGAGGATAAACTGTTATTATTAGGGGTACTACGCAATGATTTGCGCACGGAGATCGTTCTTGCATTTCTCTACAATTCGGCGCCACAGTTCACTATCGTGCAGGACTAATGCGGCAATGTGTTCTTTGTACTTCTCATAAAACTCAATGGGACTGTTCTCAAATAATTCATCATGACTATAACTGATAATTTCTTTCCAATTCCATCTATCGATGAATTTCTCCAGTAATTCCTCTGTCAATGGCAGGGAGCTGTTATCAGAAAGCTCATTCCAATCCCATTTATCCTTGAATACTTCAAGAGTTTCTTCTGTCAAGAACTTCTCGTCAGCATAACATGAGAAAGTCTTCCAGTCAATGCGATTTTTGAACTTCTGTACCATAGGAATGGTCCATTGGATATTTCTGTTTTCTACTACTTCCGACCAATCCAACCGATCTTGATACTTATCCAAAAGAGTTTCTGTCCAGCAGAAGTCTCTTGATAACTCTTTCCATGCCTGCTCATCTGCGATTTGCTGCATGAAATCACTACTCAACTGTTTCGTTACCATAATCCTTTTATTAATATTACATATTCTAATTGTATGCAAAGATAGAATGTACCTACCTCATATTGCGACACACCTTTTAATAATCTTTTTTCTACCCATTCACTTTCAAGGGTAAATATCATCTGTATGCCTTGAAATTGAAAACCGGTTTGATGATATTTACTATATCTACCGTATCACGAACGTTCTCGATGATTTCCTTTGCAGGCTTATAAACCATAGGAGCTTCATCCTTGGTTTCTTCCGCTATAGTCTCACTATAAACTCCCTGCATAGACTGACGGAAAGCATCGAGTGTTATCTTCTCACGAGCAGCCGTGCGGCTCATTACTCGACCGGCGCCGTGGGGAGCGGATGAATTCCAATCATCATTGCCTTTGCCTCGACAGATTAACGAGCCATCACGCATATTGAGTGGGATAATACAAAGCTCATCCTTATAGGCAGAGATAGCCCCCTTACGTATGATATTGTCATCGTCTATATAATTATGTACGCTCTCAAATATTTCGGTTTCATCCACCACTGCGCCGAATTGCTCTTTTAGAAAGTCCATTAGGATATGGGCTATCAGCTTACGATTCATTGTGGCCCACACTTGGCAGAGACGCATATCGTGGAGATAGTCCTCACGCAAAGTACCCTGCAGGTAGCAAAGGTCTTCCGGAATAGACGGCTTACGCATCACAAACGAATTATGCAGTTCACGAATAGCCTCCTTCAACTCGGAACGTAGACCTTGCGCCTTGTAGTCGGCTATCATTTTTGTTTGCTGCTCCATCAGTTCATCCCACCCCGACTGATTCTTAATGGCAATCTTTTGGTATAATTCCGCCACTTGCTTACCCAGATTACGACTTCCCGTATGAAGTACAAGATAATATTTGCCACTATTATCACGGTCTATTTCTATAAAGTGATTGCCACCACCAAGCGAACCGATGGCTTTATAGATTCGTTTGACATCTTTCAAGTATCGATAACAGCGTACGTCCTTCACAATTTCCTTCGACAAGATATATCGGTCAATATACTGCTGTCGCAAGGGCACATACTTCTCAGAACGAACATCCCTTCCCGAAGGAACGTTCTTCAAGATAAACTCATTAAACTGATGGAAGTCAATCTCACGGCAAGTAGTGAATGGAGTAACATGAATGCCACAGCCTATATCCATACCAACAATGTTAGGTACCACACGTTTACCCAAGTCTGCAGTAAAACCGATAACACAACCTGCCCCGGCATGCACGTCGGGCATGATACGTATTTTGCTATGCTTAAAAACATCGATGGAGAGCAAAGTAGCTATCTGTTCTATAGCCACATCCTCAATATCATCTGTGAATATCTTCACGTCAAATTTTCTGTACAATTCTTCTTTTGTCATATCTACTTTAATTCTTTCTTAGGATAAAATCATATTGCTCTTATATATCTTTTCACCACATGGAATATGTCCCCTCCATATTTACCAACGCTCATTACGGATTTTATCAAAACGATGTTAAATATCATAGTGGTAATATCGGTAACATGTAGAGCTTTGGCCTATCTCCATAGGATTAACCTCTTCTTTGCAAACTCCTGCATTAGGAATGATTTAAAAATTAATCTTATTTTTTGTGCAAAATAAAGAGAGGGGTGTGCCAAAAAGTGACTCAGCTAAACTTTTTTACTCCAAAAAATGTCTTCCACATACAAATACTTCCCACTTTCAAACTTCTTACGCATAAATAAATGATGCAAAGATATAAGATAAATGCCAATCTGTTACCACACTAAATATCCACGTTTAACTATTGCAAAAGGTATATTTTGCGGTAAAAGTCTATGTGTACATATTTTTACTTTAGACCTATATAATATCAACGGTCTGCCTACCAATTTTAGGAAATCGGTTTATAAGAACTGTAAAAGTCTAATAAAATACCACCGAATAAGGAGTTCTCAATCCTTACTCGGTGGTAAAATGATAAAAAAGAAGGCTAATTTGTAACAAATAGCCGCTCATATTCTTATCAAACAGGTAACTCTACAACAAAAAAATCTACCATTTCTCCAAAGTAGATTATATACTCATCCTTATCTGCACCATGATTTCGGATGAAGATAGATAAAAATATTTCTGTATATACTCAGCTAACAATGTATACTCCTCTCATAACTATACTGCTCACTTGATCCCCACACTTAGTTGTTATTAAAACTTCCTTTTACAATGTACACAAGATGACGCAGGCATTGTTAATGATGTCAATAGGCTTCTTAGTTGTCTCAATTATATTTCTATACAGACATTATTTTCTCAACCATGCGTCTACCCGCATCAAAAGAATTCTGCAAATCCTTCTCCCAATGCTCATCACGCCAAGGCTTTTTAAGGTCAGGACGAAGACCATCCATCTCATAACGGTCATAATTCTTCACCTGCGTAGTATTAAGAGCGAGGATTCGTTCCGGCTTCGATAAGAACTGCTCAATGACTCCTTCTAAATGACTATACATGGGCAACATCAGTTCCTGCTGCATGTCATTGGTATTCATTGTATAAATAGTAGCTGTAGGCACATGCTTAGGAGGATTAGCAGAAAAATCCTTATAACTAAGCCAAGGATAAAATAAACGTGTGATTACAGCATGCAGTTGAGCTGTAACATCACTGAAATAGATTGGCGATGCAAACACAATACCATCTGCGTATGCAGCCTCACGCAGAGAATCTGTCAACCCATCCTTGCGCCCACACACATCACGGAACTTACTGTCCTTCATCTTACACGCCATACAAGCATAGCAGTCCTTAAAATCTATCTCATAAAGGCGGATGCGCTTTACCTCCACCTCCTGTCCCATAGACTCAGCACCTGCTTTGAAAGCTTCAATCATACACCCGGTGTTCATGTTCTTGCGTGGACCACCATCGAAAATAACAATCTTCTTCATCCTTTTTTATTATTACCTACTTTATGACAATGGGAACAAACTGTTCCCACCATTTCTATTGATACTGCAAAGATATAACATTTAGACAAAAACGTACAATGAGCGTTGAAAAACATCAACATACTTTTCACATTAATCACTACTCCCTTTTGCAACATTTACATGCAAAAGAGATACTCTACACATGAAAACATAACGAATTATTACTGTCGATATAGTAAAACAGATAGGACACAACGATCACAAGGCGATAAAACTCTAATTGATATAGCAGACAACAGCAAGGAAAAGGTAATGAAAAAATCGGATATAATAAAAGGTGCAAATCACGTAACTCGTTGATTTACAACCTTGTTTGCGGAGAGAGAGAGAGAGGCTCTTTCTCTTGAACCTTCATACTGCATCATACTCACTCAAACTATTGTATAATAGTAATTTACACAGAATTTTAATAAAATAAGATTTCATAGAAAATCTTTGGTAATATCGAAATTTGGGTGTAATTTTGGGTGCAGAAATCTATACACCCAAAAGCATGAATATCAAACGAAACATTATCTTCACGCTGGAGAGTAGAAAAAAGGATGGTGTTCTCATTGTTGAGAACGTACCTATCCGTATGCGTGTCAATTTCGCTTCCAAACGGATTGAGTTCACGACAGGCTATCGCATCGATGCAGTCAAGTGGGATTCGGATAAGCAGCGCGTAAAGAATGGTTGTAGTAACAAGCTGAAACAACCGGCTTCTGAAATCAATGCTTCACTCTTGAGCTATTACACTGAGGTACAGGAAATCTTTAAGAAGTTTGAAGTGGAAGAGATAATGCCGACACAGGAACAAATAAAAGAGGCATTCAACGCTCTGCATAAACCCATTGAGGAAGAAGTCAAACCAAAGAAATCAACGCCTAATGCGTTCTATAAGGTGTTCGATGAGTTCGTGCGTGATTGCGGACGGCAGAATGACTGGACAGATTCTACTTACGAAAAATTTGCGGCAGTGAAAAACCACCTGATGAACTTCCGTGACGGACTTACGTTTGATATCTTTGACGAGAAGGGGCTGAACGATTATGTTACTTATCTCCGGGACGTAAAGGAAATGCGCAATTCGACCATTGGCAAGCAACTTAGTTTCTTGAAATGGTTCTTACGTTGGGCTTTCAAGAAAGGTGTGCATCAGAACAATGCTTACGATAGTTATAAGCCCAAACTCAAAAGTACCCAGAAGAAAGTTATCTTTCTTACATGGGAAGAGCTAAACAAACTCCGAGAGTTCGAAATACCTACTTCCAAACAAGCCTTAGACCGAGTACGTGATGTTTTTCTTTTTCAATGTTTCACGGGCTTGCGTTATTCAGACGTGTTTAATCTCCGTAGAAGCGATATAAAGGGCGACCATATAGAAGTGACAACGGTCAAGACTTCCGATAGTTTGATTATCGAATTGAACAACCACAGCAAGGCGATTCTTGATAAATACAAGGATGTAGCGTTTGAACATAATAAGGTGCTACCTGTGATTACCAACCAGAAGATGAACGATTATCTTAAAGAATTGGCAGAACTAGCAGGTATTGACGAACCTGTGCGCCAAACTTATTATAGGGGTAATGAGCGCATTGATGAGGTTACACCAAAGTATGCCCTACTTGGCACACATGCTGGTCGTAGAACATTCATCTGTAATGCGCTCGCATTGGGCATTCCGCCTCAAGTTGTGATGAAATGGACAGGGCATAGTGATTACAAGGCTATGAAACCATACATAGACATTGCGGACGACATCAAAGCGAATGCCATGAGTAAATTCAATCAATTATAACACCGAAACCATATGAGTCAAGAAATAAATAAAACAGAGCACCAAGATTTATCTCTCGTTGTACGAGCTATTGGTACTGACCTCGAGCATACACAAGTGCGCGTGATTGCTTCGGCTAATGCAGATATGCTTTTCCACTATTGGAAAGTGGGACATTTTATCCTCTACCTCCAAAAGAAAGATGGTTGGGGAAGCAAAGTCATTGACAATCTTTCTAAGGCGATACGTTCTAAATATCCGAATAAGAAAGGGTATTCCACTCGCAATCTTATCTATATGTGCCAATTCGCAAAGACTTATCCTATGGAGGTTCTAACAGAAATGGGTAAGGTTGAAAAGTTGCTTATTAGTCCTTCGGTTGATAATGTATTACAACTCACAAACGAGCTCAATCAATTTACGCAAGAGCCTCTTGCGCAAATACAAGCAGCAGGTATTCGGGGAGATATAATTACGCAAGAACCTCTTGCACAATTAGGAGATGTTTCTGAAACGCTGTCTGCTATCTATCACAGCGATATCAGTCAGATAGAGGAAATCTTCAAGCACTCAGCCATAGTTCGGACCAACTGGGCAAGCCATGTAATTTTGCTTAATAGCAAGTTGCCTTTGGGTGAACGCTTTTGGTATATTACGCAAGCGGTTGCCAATGGTTGGAGCAGCAATGTTCTGCAAATGCAGATTGAGACTAATCTTTTCGCTCGGCAGATTGCAGCAAAAAAAGTGAGTAACTTCTCGGCACGATTGCCCAAGCCGCAAAGCGACCTCGCCAACTATTTGATGAAAGATCCCTACATTTTCGATATGATGGGGCAGACAGATAAGATGGCAGAAAAGGACATCGAACGGCAGCTGGTTTCGCACATCACGAAGTACCTACTCGAAATGGGCAGTGGCTTTGCCTTTGTGGCACAGCAGAAGCATTTTGAAGTGGGTGATTCTAATTTTTATGCCGACCTTATCCTCTATAATATCCAACTACACGCATACGTAGTTATCGAACTTAAAGCCACACCATTTAAGCCCGAATATATGGGCCAACTTAACTTCTACATCAATGTAGTGGATGATACCCTCCGTGGCGAACACGACAACAAGACCATCGGCTTGCTCCTCTGCAATGGTGGTGACAAAGTGGTAGCGCAATATGCCCTTTCGGGCTACGACCAGCCAATCGGTGTCAGCGATTATCAACTAACAAAGGCTATTCCAGACAATTTGAAGTCTGCCTTACCTACAATTGAAGAAGTCGAGGAAGAACTAACTAAGATTGTAGAGCAAGATAAATAACGGATTAATATGATTGGATATAAATATAGAGCTAATGCTATTGAAGGCAAAGATAGTACTCGCGACATTGAATCGCTCTTAAACGATGAAATATGGGCTTCATCATTTCGTAATTTGAATGATCCATTTGAAGCAACTTATACAGATGAGATCAGTAAAGTTTTGCCTATATTCAACCAAGTTTTCAATGTTAACATTGGTGATATACAAAAGAATTGGAAAGAACTGATGGCATTTAAAGATAAGTTGGGAATATATTCTCTATCAACATCTGACAAAGATTTCCCTGATAATGAATTAATGTGGGCTCACTATGCTAATTCTCATAAGGGCTTTTGTATCGCTTATGATGTTGAGAAATTAGAGGATAGTGAGAAATTTTCATTAGATGTTAATCGTATGACAATAAACTACTCTGAAAAACCTCCACAAATAGAGATAACCGATATAAAAAGCCCAAACTTCATTATTAAATTGTTTGGCACCAAGTCGCCAGTATGGCAATACGAGAAAGAGATAAGACTTCTATACACAAACTACGGAATGAAGAAGTATAATCCATTTGCTCTAAAAGCTATCTATTTCGGTTTGGACATGGATAAACAATATCAAGCACAAATTATAGAAAATTTAGAAAATAGAGATGTAAAATTCTATAAAATGGAGCGAAAGGACAAGTCATATAATCTTGTACCAACATTGATTTATGAAAATCAAAGAAAAATTGAAAATAAGTTATCCTCTGACCAATACGAGATATTAAAAATAGATCACAATCATATAGTTGAGAATTTTCATGTTTTGTATAAAGGAATTAAAAAAGGCAAGGAATCCTTGATAAATTTCTCTTCTAAATTCAGAGAACAGTATGCGACAAAACCTTCAAATATAAATATCTATGACAGTAAGGCTTGTATTGATTTAATTGGAAAGTATCCTCTATATGGTAAAGAAAAAACTTTATTTGCTAATCATTTAATCGCACTATCTATGTTTGACACTCCGGATGACATTTGGTTATACCCAGACAAATACTAGAGATTAAACAATAGAATTTTAGGTAACAGTCTATGACTAATGATTATACAAAATAAAAATCCTGCAACAAACTTATTTACTTTGCAGGATTTTATCTTTTATGACTATTGATGAAGTCGTTTTTTAAGTTGCACTTGCTCACCTTTGATACGCTCTTGCTGTTCTATTAGTTCTGCTTGCCGTTGCAGGGCTTGCTCGTAATCAATAACCTTTTGTTGCATCTGCAGAATCGCGTTGGGATTGCGATTTGTGATAAAGACGCTGTCAAGATGCACGAAGTCAGTGGTGGTTGCTTTGCCTTGCATACGTAGATAGCGGTAGCGGAGGTCGTAATCGGAGGCGGTTTGCAGTTGGTTGGCTCCCATACCGAAGAACCAGCAACTAACCATGACCAGTCCGCAGACTAATAAAAGCAACATGCGCTCGGCTAATTGTACGCTGGCAAAGAGAGAGAGAAGTTCTTATACTCTACGGGCTTTTGTTGCTCGCTGATGAGTTGCTGTAAGGCTTCAAACTTTGGGTCAAGTTTCTTGTTCGACTGCGTGAGCGCTTCCAAAACAAAAAGTTGGTGCTCTTTGATTTTGGCTTGCGTCTCTTTGGAAAGATGGATTTGTACGGTCTCTTGCGTTGTGGTGCGCTCTGCGTTTGTGCAGGTAGGCTGTTTTGCAAGCGTGGTGCGCAGTTCTGTTTGAGCCTTGCTGATGGCATTGCATTCTTGTTTGAGTTCTTCGAGAATATCGAGAACGGGGGCTATTTCGTTGTTCATACGATTGTAATTTTGAAGTGATTAAATTCTACGTTTACGATTAGCTCTGCTGCGGAGCTTCTTTTGAAAGCGAAGTTCATCAACATCTATACCTCCACTTGGTATCGGCATCGTAAATATTTCGTCAAGTGCCTCGGATAAATCGGAAGTATATACGCTTTCATCTGTCGAATGTGCCATTGGCTCTTTTGATAGATGCTGTTGCGCTTGCTGGATGTTTCGCTCTATCTCTGCATTGAGGCGCGAGAAAGAGCAGGAACGGTCTATCTTTGAACCACAGAAACTGCAACCATCCTTTTCAAAGATGATTCCTTGCACTACATCTGTATTGCCTTTCGTCTTGAAACGAGTGGCAACATCCTGTTGTTCTAAACCTGAAACAAAATCTTTCCAGTTCTGCGATTGAGGTAATATAGCTTTGATGGCATCGAATATCTCATAGCGTAATTTATCTTCTCCTCGCAGTCGGTAGCGGTTTACCGCCTTCTTCCCCTCTCCAATGTTCAAACCATAACGCTCGGTTAGTTCTCGGCAAACTTTCGTAGAGCGGTATTTCTCGTTGCGGTCGCTGATGGTCTTGCCATCGTTGCCGATACGATTGATACAAATGTGAAGGTGCGGATGCTGGCGGTCGCTGTGCCTTACGATAAGGCTCTGCGTATTGCCATAGCCCATCTTTCGTAAGTATTCATTGGCAATCTCCACCATCACATCGTCTGTCAGTTGCTCGGCATCGTTAGCTGAGAATGAAAGTATTGTGTGGCATACGGGCTTGTGGACGTTCGGATGCATGGAGGCTTGCAGAGCGAACTCGTGAGCGCATAGGTTTTGGTCGGTAAAACCTATGTTATTACTCGCCAAAACCATAGCTTTTCCTTCCTGTTTGCTGAGCATATAGTTGATGACACCTCCGAAGTCTGCTCCTTTAATAATCTTGGCTATCATGGTTTCAAGCGTTTGATGAGTTCATAAATGAGTACTTTCAGTGCATTCAAGTCTTCATTGAGTACAGAGATGCCAAAGGCATTGAGCCGATGAGCTATCTGATTGAGATTGTTTGCCATGCCCGAAACCGTACGGATGAGTTGCATTTCTTCGGGTTTGATTCGGCTCTTTACTTCTGCTTTTGCAATGAGCCGACGTAAAAATTCAGTACGAGTGATAGAAGCTTCTCGTGCTTTTCCCAGCAGAGTATAGTACTCCATCGTATTAAGCCGAAGAAGCACTTGGTATTTCCGTTTCTCTGATAAAGTCTTGGTGGGTCGCCCTCCTTTATTCTTCTGTTCCATAATCGTTCTTTCTGTTGATGAGACCAGCGGGATTTGTCCTCCCAACGATGGGAGCAAGTAGGTTTTGAGATACTCAAAACACAAACTTGCTTCCCAAATACACACTATCTTCTAATGCCACGCTTCGTGGTCGATAATAACGGCTGGTTTTCTTTGAGTTGGGACTTAGAAACGAGCCATTCGTTGAGGTCTTTGTAATTTCGATAACGAGCAGAACCATCAACGATTTGCGGAAATATTTGCTTCAAAAAGGCAAAAGATTTGCGCCCAGCATCGTCATTATCCAGAAAACTTTCTACTTCTTGATAGCCCGCAATCTCTTCTTTGATGCGTGGCAAAAGTACCAAAGAGTTGAGAACAATAGCATCGCTCTTTGAAGATGGATTAAGCGTTTGCCACGAGAGAAAGTCCATGAAACCCTCAAAGATTTGTAGGCGGTCGAAGCATTTTCTAATCGTTGTAATAGCCTTTGGTGCAATACATCCTTTGAAATACGAGTTGCGGATTTCCCATCCGCCAGCATCGTTTGCAAATCCGATGGCATAGTATGTCCGCTTCATATTGCGGAATAGAACTTCCGAGCAATAGGCTTTGGCTACGGAAAGAGGAATGGCACGCACTGCGAGGTAACGAAGCAGACTGGGACTGGAGAGTGGTTGCGCTGAGAGGATTTCCAATTTGCGTTCGAAGTTTTTTCTTTCACCGCCAAAAGAAAATCCTTGATGCGTTACTTGTTTTGCACCACTAAGTCGGTCGATGGCTTCGCTGATAGAACAGCGATGCAAAGCGCATACAAGGTCAATGATGTCGCTATGCTCGCCATTGCCAAAGTCGTACCACTGGTTGCGCTCGGTATTGACTTTGAAGGATGGGGTGCGCTCGTTGCGGAGTGGAGAGCAATACCAATAGTGAATTCCATGTACTCGTGCAGGCGCATAGCCCTGTTGTTGCAAATAATCTGTAATTGCAATTTGCTTGATATGTTGTATATCCATTGTGATTTTGTTTTGATGTTTGAAATGAATAACAGTCAGCCTTTTTCTTTTGGAGGCTGGTTGTTGTTTGTTTGGTCGGAAGGTCGTACACTATAGGCACTACTTTGCGACCGACCAAACTTATTTCTCTTTGGTCGGGTTGGTTCAGGTATATATAGCCTGTGTCCGACCGACCAATGGTTTTAGGGCTGATAATCTTTGTTGAGCCGATATTTTCCTCGTTCCTCCTTGACCACTATGCCTTTGTTGAGCAGAAATTGCAAGAGTTCTTTGAGTTTGGTTTGCCCATAGGATTGTCCCACTATTTCTGCATAAGCCTTTTTGAGTTCCATGATGAGTTCGCCATAGGGCAAGACTTTGCGCAAAGAAAAGGCTTGTACCAATGCTTTTCGATGTTCCATGTCGCTTAGTTCGTGGTAGGAGTAGCGATGGAACTTGCATTCGTTGTTCGTGTAGGTCGAATCGATTTCGGGAACGCACACCTCATCTTCCATTTCCTTGAGCCGAAAAGCGAATTTGTCAAAGGGGTTGGAGCGAATGATGGCAGGGGCTACAATGCTTCGCTCGGGCAGCGTGTTGTCTTTCGTGATTTGTAAGACTGTCTCTGCCTTGTTGTTGAGTTCCGTTCCTATATGCCCTCGTGCATTGTCGTCACCTTTATTGAGGTGTAAGACGGTTTGAATGTGGATATTCTGTTCGCTCGACCACTGCATCAGTTCACCCACCAATTTAGTCGCCTCCGTTGAGTTATTGATGTCAAGCATCAAATCACGAATGCCGTCAATGACCACCAAGCCCACGTTAGGAGTATTGTAAATGGCGTAACGAATGATTTCTCTACGCTCATTGGGATTGACAATAGCTCTGAGATGGCTAAACTTCAAATGCTCCGGCTCTCTATCAATCGGTAGTCCTGCCAATCGCATGCGCTGCATCACGAGTTGGCAATGGTAAGGACTTTGTTCTGTATCAAAGTAAAGGATATTGCGTTTACATTCGTGAAAGGAAGCCTTATACTCCAACACCTGCCCATTGATAAGGGCTGCAGCAACAATGGCACTCACGTTGAAGGTCTTCTTTGCTTTCGCCTTGCCTGTTGATACACTGAAATTGCCCAGCGTGCCAATGATGGCTTCGCCTGCTTGTAGCACAACGGGTGGAAGCGAGAACTCGTCCGTAACATGGATAAGCGATGCTTGCCAAATATTTTCATAGTCAGTTGTATTCATCCTCGCCCTCCCGTCTTTCGTCCTGCCAATTCCAGCGCAAGTTCAGCATCAACAATAATCTTGCGACCTACTTGCGTAATGGCACGGTTGATTTTACCACTCTGTTTGATACGATTAGCCGTAGGCAGACTGCACCCAAAGAGGCGTGCAATGCCAGCCAATCCATACACATATCACTTTTCTTCTTTGGAGGCTGATGCCTTTGCCGTTTCTCCACTCATAGACATATTGCTATGCTGTGCGAGGAAGAGCAATTCTTCGCCCGTCATCTGCCACACAGGTTTGCCCAATAATTCGTTTATCGTCATAATTCCTTGTGTCTTGAAGTTAATAACTCACCCTTGCGCATAGGGTATTTGTCAGTTCTGACGATGCAAAAGTAAAGGGCTTTTGATGTTATTCCAAGAGGTAGGGATATAGCAGGAAGAATAGGGAAATGCAAGGAAATCAAAGACTATCAAAAAAAGCTCAATATACATTCAAAAAGTGGACTATTTCGGGCTAACGCACATTGTTTCTCAATCATCATTGATTGGTTAAGAGATTACTTTTGGTGTCCTCTCACTGGAAAAATTATTTCCAGTAGCGTGAAAGTTCCGTTTTTCTTCGTTTTATTCATTATAAGTTCATAACTTTGTAATCAATATCAAGATAAACAGTCATCTAATGGGACAGAAGAAAGAGCATAGCAATCTCATCAAGGAGCATTTGAAGAAGCGAGGCATCACTCAAACATGGCTCGCCAAAGAGTTGGGCATGAGTTTCAGCATTACCAACGCCTACGTTTGCAATCGCAAGCAACCTAATCTTGCTACCATCTTCAAAGTAGCGGACTTGTTTGGTGTGTCACCAAAAGAATTAATAAAATAGAAAAGTTATGTATCTAAGTAAGATCTATATAAAGAACTTTCGGGGAATCAAGGAACTATTGGTGGAACTCGATAAGAATTTGAACGTAATTATCGGAGCTAATGGGCAGTTGAAAACATCTTTGATGGACGCGATTCGCCTTTTCTATTCATGGGGTGAGCCTAATCGGGATATAGAAATAACAAAAGAGGATTTCTATGTTGAGATTACACAAAACACAAATGGTACTAAAACGGTAAATCCTTCGACGAGGATTGACATATGTTATTTATTTGAAGGATTATCATCACAACAAGAAGGTGCATTTTATCAATATTTGGATAGAAAAGATGATGGTACTATGGTTGCCAGAGTCCATTTGAGTTTTGAAATAAAAGAACAAGGTAGAATTTATTCATCCTATATCACAGGAAAAGAAGAGAATGACTTCCGTGCTGATTGGGATACTTTCCATTATTTTCATCCTTATTATTTGGGGGCATTACGTGACAGCACTCGTGACTTGATGAGCACTCGAAATAACTTGCTGGGAAGAGTGATTAAAAGAAAGATAGACAGGGCAGGTTCGGAAGAAGACGTAAAAGGAATAGTAAATACAGCAAATGACCAGCTGTTGCAAAGACAAGAGGTTAAAGCAACTCAAACTGGTATAAACGATAACCTGAGCCAAATAAACAGGTCAAACCTTCAGGATGTTGAGTTGCATATAGAGCAGAATCGAATAGAGTATATCGTTAATATCATAAAACCTTTCTTGCCATTTTCTAAAGATGACAAGAATGGATTTGTGCTGACTCAAAATAGCCTTGGATACAACAACTTGATATATATAGCTTCGGTATTGAGTGACATTAAAGATTGTCATACGGATGATAATGTGAGTGTCTATGCATTACTGATTGAAGAACCAGAAGCTCACCTTCACCCACAATTGCAGGTAAATCTATATAACTTTCTTAAGAATGCAGATACCAGTGAGAATAGCCAAACATTTATCACTACCCATTCGCCGACTTTAACATCAAAGATACCATTGGAGAATCTCATTCTGCTGAAAAATAATGCTGCATATCATGTTGGGAAGTGCTTTGAAGATAGACATTCAGAGAATATTGTTCGCGACGTTACAGCTAATAACAGACTGTTGAAGAATAATGAGGTAAAAAGCTACCGTAATATGATAGCACGGTATTTTGATGTGACTCGCTCACAATTGCTTTTTTCTAATGGATGCCTGTTTATTGAAGGCATATCAGAATGCCAATTGGTTGAAACATTTTCTAAATTGATAGGCAAATCACTCATTGACCATCAGATAGAAATTGTTGATACAGATGGAACGGCATTCTACCAATTCCTGATGCTGTTCAATTCATCTGATGATAAGAAAAGGTTGCCAATTCATGCGGCTTTTGTGACAGACGAAGACCAATTTACAGAATCTAAGGATAAAGAGTTTAATCTTGACGCTCTCATAGCAGACAATTATGCACAACTGAATGTCTTAAGAGATGGTATTAACAACGGGCATAAAACTGGCAGGGTCAACAATATGACAGCAATGGCTAACGGGCAAGCAGGAATAAAGATATGTTCAGGAAAGAAAACTCTGGAATATCAAATATGTAAAGCTAACGTAACAGGAAATAAAGATGCCATCAAAGGTAATTGGCTTTACGAACTTATTAAACGAGAGAATACAGATGGTATTGATAGGGTTGAAGCCTATATTGATAGTATAGGTGAGCGTGATTTGAATGATGTGGAACAGCAGAATGTTGCGTTACTCATGTGGAAATGTTTACCGGGAAAGGCAAGGTTTGCCCAAACATTGAATTCATTCTTGATAGATAAGATTGAGGCAAGTGGTGATGTGAAGTTTACAGTGCCTACATATATTCAAGAAGCAATATCTCATCTGGTTCTGTAAATCATGGAATACGATTTAACACCACAACGACAGGCATATCTTGACGCAAGAGGGCATACAATATTAACGGCTTGCCCTGGAAGCGGAAAGACTACAAGTATTGTAAAGAAACTACGTGCGGTGTCGCAATATTGTGCAGAGCGTTATGGAAAACATACTGGTTTTGCTTGCCTTTCGTTTACTAATAAAGCCTGTGCTGAGTTAAAGCAGAAATATAGGGAAATGCATGATGAAAGGTTGACTTTTCCCAATGAAGTGCTGACTATTGATAGTTTTATCATGCAATATGTAGTACTTCCATTTTGGTATCTTTGCGATGCTTGTAAGAAGAAACCAATAGTCGTGAATGAGGAAGAGATACTTAATCCAATTTATTTCAACAATGTGTTTAGGAATGGGAAATGGACTTCTTATCCAATACAACCTTTGAGTAAATTTGGTAAAAGGCAATATGACAAGGTACTTTATAAGAAAAGCCCCGCCTTGGTTTCTCGAGAAAAGAACGGGTATAGATGGAATCATAATACAATAAACAAAGTAAAAGAAGTTGAATACTGCGAGACCGTATTTACTTATCGATTAAGTAAAGGCTTTATTACAAGTGGCGATGCTTTATGGATGGCCTGTGATATATTAAAAAATCATCAGGAAATAGCAAGAGCTCTTGTCGCTCGTTTCCCATACATTATTGTTGATGAGGCGCAGGATAATTCTGAATTGCATTTTGATTTCTTCAAACTGTTAAAGAGATCTGGCTTACAAAACCTTGAGTTTGTGGGAGATATTTGCCAGTCCATTTATGGGTTCAATAATGCCAAGCCTGAGTTGCTGCAAAGTATGATGGAAGAAAGGGGCTGGAATGTTTTGCCACTATCTGAATGTAGACGTTCTAACCAACGTATAATAGACTTGTATAGCAAACTGAAATCAAATAATGTGCCTGCTATTACTTCACATGGAGTGGAGGATAAAGGAATTCCGATTGTAGTGTATAAGTATGATGATGGTAATATTAAGGATATTATTCGAGCTTTCTACCAAGTTTGTGAGGATAATAATTTGCTGAGTAGAATCATATTGGCACGTGGTGTGGATAAATGTAAAAAACTGTCTGGTGTTAAGGATGTAAATTTCAAATATTGGAAATCCGATTTGCCATATTTTCTGATTGATGCCGTATTTGCATCGGAGGCTGGTGATATGGATTATGCCTTCCGAAAAATACGTTTGGTCTTGTCTGGATTAATGGCAGAAGATAGCCCTGATACAAAACGGCAGTTTATCCATAAAATAGAACATAATATAGACTGGAATGCAAGGATATTTGGATTTCTGAAACAAATTCCTTCTTTCTCCTTAAGCTTTAAGGAGTGGTCTGAACAAACATGTGTGTTATTGCATGATTTCTGGGAACTTGATGAGCAACCTATGTTTGTGCCATATCAGAGACAGGTGGGCTACAAGATGAAAGAAATGAGAAATATGCCAGTCGAGCGGTTTCATCAGTCAAGGGATAAAAGCAGCGACTATCATAAGAACATTGACACAATACATGCTGTTAAGGGTGCTACATTAGATGCAGTACTATTGTTCTTATCTTCAAATAGTCAAGGACAAGGTATTTCGCTAAATGATTTCCCACGAAGAACTGTAAGAAATATGACTGAAAGCCAGCGCATGATATATGTAGCTTGTTCCAGAGCTACGCAATTTCTAGCATTGGCAGTACCGAAGTCTATCTCAGATGAAACTATTAGGAGAACCATGACTGGGGTGGAGATAGATATACGTTATATCAACCTACAAGGCGAATTAGATTTTACAGATTAATGCTTAGAACTTGAGTGAAAACAAGTATTCTTTGTGAATCGCTCGATTAACTTATGCAAAATGCGCGCTTTACACACCTTTTCCGATGAATTTGTCTCAAAGGATTCTTAAACAGCGACATTTTTGGGTGTAATAAAGGGTGTAAATCACGTAACTTATTGATTTACACCCTTATTTGCGGAGAGAGAGGGTGTGCGACCCTTGACACTCAAAAGGTTCTTGAAGTTGCAGTTCAAGCCTTTCCAGCAATACCCGACTTTTCGGCGATACCATAATATATTATATAATATCATAATTCTTTCTTAAAAACGTGGTCAAATTCGTGGTCGTGGTCAATCACGAATCATTCGTGGTCATTGCCCGATTGAATCAAATTTTGTCATTGATATACGTTTTAATTCATCTACAATCGCAATGTAAGGCTTCATTGCTTCAAATCTTGAATGTCCCGTCCAACGCATTATCACTTCTGCGGGAATGCCTAATTGCAAGGCGGTAACAACAAACGTGCGCCGGGCAACGTGTGTTGTCAGAAGTTGCCATTTCGGTAAGACTTCTTCAAACCGTTGGTTGCCTTGAAAGTAAACAATCCGGGTCGGGTCGTCTATTTCACACAATTTACCCAAGTCTTTCAAGTGCGCATTCATCTTTTCATTGCTGATTATCGGCAACGCCAAATCACGCGGAAAACGTGAATAAGCGTATTTGTCAAGAATCGCTTTTGAATGTCGGTTCAATTCGATTTTCAAGCCGTCCACCGTCTTTTTCGTTACGACTTCGATATGGTCGTTTTTGATGTCGGTTCGTTTCAGTTTTGCAACGTCCGAATATCGAAGCCCAGTAAAGCAGCAGAACAAGAACACGTCCCGGACACGTTCAAGGGCGGCTTGCGACCGCGTGAATGTTTGTTCTTGCAACCGTCCGATTTCTTCTTGGGTCAAATAGATAATTTCTTTGTCGCCCGACACGCCTTTTAATTTCGGCTTGAATGTTTCGTGTAAGTGTCCGGAGTAATATTCAGACGTTGAAGCCCAGCGCAAGAACCACCGCAAGAATGAAAGGTGTTTCGCAATGGTCGTGTTGCGCATTTCTTGGCGTGTCAGATAATCGACATATTCTTGCATTTTCGGTTCGTTCAACGTATAAAAGGACAACAACGGGTCGAATGTCTGCAAATGTCGTTTGAGGGCGGCGAATTTCTCAAAGGTCGATTTCGTCCATTGATTCTTCTTGCCCATTGTTTCGGTGAACAAATCGAAGCAAGGGAAAAATTCGATTCCGTCGTGGTCGCCGATGTCGTTTTTTGTTGGTGTTTCACGTCCGATTAAGTCATTGAACAAGTCTTTCACTTCACCCCTTGATGGAATCCGCTTTTCTATCAATTCATATCGGGACATTACTTCACTAATTGTCGCGCGCCACAAATTGATTGTTCGGTTGATTTCGTCCGCTTGCGGTGAATCCTCAAAGGCTTGTTGCTTTTCGGTGTCCCATTCGGCAATGTCGATGATGAACCCCGTTGCGATGTCCACCGGGGCTTCACCTCGCAACGTGAACCGCATTCGGATTGACACGCCTTTTTCAAAGTGGTTGCGTCTTTTGTACGGAAAGAACTTGACCGACCAATTTATTTTCATTTCCCTTTCGTTTTAAGCATTTCCCCACGCCCAAGCAACAACCATTCAGTCGACACCCCGAAATCGGAAGAGAGAGCCGCCAAAGCGTCCAAATCAATCATTTTATAAGTTGATTCATCAAGGGGCTTGTTCAAGGTGTTCTTAATCCTTGAATATTTTGTTCGATTCAAGTTATTATCGTCGCAAAAGACTTTCAAGCCGGACAATTTCTTTTCGGCAATAAGCAATTCCAACGCTTCAAAGAATCGGCGTTGAATATTGATTGCACGGGGATTTATACTTTTCTTCATTGTGGTTTCCTTGTACGTTCAACCTTGATTGTTCGTTTCAGTGTTACGGTTGCCCCCTTTGTTTGGATTCCAAATGTTGCGTGTTCGGTGTCTGCAAATTCAACGTCAATTTCAAGGTAATTGCCGTTTTCCTTGCACAACAACACAGAAGATTCCGGGGCAAAGGAATATTCGCCCTTTGTCGTTGTTCCGTTATTGTCGTGAACAAAGGTGTTGTCCGATGAAAATTCAAAGGATTCTTTGATGTCAGACGGCACGAAATAACCGCCGCTTGTCAAATACGATGTCGATTCCCAACGTCCAAGCACTGGGGCGAATGTGTAACAGTCTTGCGGCTCGTCGTCTGATGATTGTGTGGAGCAAGAAGCGAACAGGACGCAAAGCAACGCCAATAACAAACATTTACAATGTTTCATTTCATCTTGTCTTTATAATCCGTAATCATTTTATCAAACGCCGGCTTATCAACGGCGGTAAATTCTTCACCATTCAACGCGGCAATTTCCAAAGCGTCGAATATCACGCGTGGCATAACCGAATAATAAGACGGATTGCCATAATACTTTTTGACTTCAATTTGAATCGTAGGCATAACCAATTTATCTTTTATCATTTCATATTCTGATGTTGTCAATTCGATGTAAGGCGGAACACGCTTCAACGACCGCTTCAAATCGAATGATTCAACCTTATTATATATTGAATCGGGCAAATCGGGTCGGGAAAACACCGTTGCGCATCTTAATATTCGTATCATTGTGTTGTTAAGCGGTCAATAATGGTCAATAACTTGTCGATTTGTTCTTGCGCCCGGACAAGGCTTTGTTCCTTGCTTTGCAGCAAGTCCAAAAGTTTGTCCGTGTCGGACTTATTCACGGTTACATTGTTGCCATTGATATTGTCGCCGTTAATGTTGCTTTGTTCGCCCCCAGCATATTGTTGGGGCGCAAGTGTCGGCACACAATCGGGGTAAACCTCAAACAACCTTTCCTTGAACTTGTCGGAAAAAGGCACACGCCCGTTTATCATATCCGAAAGATAGGTGGTTTTCACGCCTAATTGTTCCGCAATGTCGGCTTGCTTCAATCGGTGCGAATATTTTATGCTTTCGATAATCCTTTTAAGTTGTTGATTTACAGCCATATACCTAAAACTTCATATTTTTATTTGAAAATAGTTCTTATTTTATTTGCGTGATATGAATTTATTTCATATCTTTGCAAGCGTATTCCAACACAATACAAAGTTAAAGCATTGCAATATGAATACAAATAGCAAATTTAAGTCATTTTCGCGAGAATCCGCACGGAAATCCGAAAAAAGTACTTTTTTTTAATTCATAAATGATATGAGTAAAGAACATTTTTCATTCAACAAGGGATGGTCGCAAGTGAAGAACGGCGACATTCCACGATGTCGCGAGGAACTGATGGCGGCGTTAAACGTAAAGACAAGGGCGGCTTTTCTTAACCGTATGAAAGGCGAGGTCGAACCCAAGATTTCGGAAGCAAAGGCAATCGAAGATGTTTTTGCAAAGTATGGAATTAAAGAAGTTTGGGGGATTAACTGATGAATGAAACGGTAAAACTTACCAAACGTGAATCCGAAATTGCGGAATTGTTCGCGTGGGGCGCAAGCAAAAAGGATATTGCCAACCGCCTTTTCATTTCGGAAAGAACCGTTGAGAATCACGCCCGGAATATCTATGAAAAGACGGATTGCACAAAGGTTAATGAATTGTCCGCGTGGTGGTTTTGCGTTAATTTCCATATTCCTTTCGACTTGTCGCCGTTGAAACGCAAGGTGATTGCAATATGTCTTTTGATTCTGATTGTTCCGCAAATATTCGACACAAGCAACGTGATTGTGGCACGAACCCGGACAGCAAGAACAACAAGAACTTGCCGCACACGTTCACGCTGGAAAACGGACAACGAGTTGTTCGATTGTTAAAATAAAAATTTCGCAACAATGAAAAATTCAAATGGGATTATGAAAGAGTTTTGGAATGCCTTTATCGTCAAGGGTGGAACATGGAAACAACGCATTGCGGTATGGTGGTTTTCTTTATCATTGTGCTTGTTGTGTTGCACGGAAGATGCGCCGTTGTGGTTCTTGGGGCTTGAAGCCTTGAACTTCTTTTTCGCCGCTCGCTATCTGAAAAAACACGATGTACCCGAATACTTCAAGGAATGTGAATAAAGTTCAGATAAAGAATGATAAAGATTGACCCAAATACAAGAATAATCGACCTAACGGTGGGACAACTTATGGAGTTGTTGGAAAGCGTACAAGGCACGACCGAACACGCCCCCGAACAGGAACGCCGCTTGGTTTACGGTATTGCCGGAATCGCGCAAATATTTAATTGCAGTATCGCAACGGCAAACCGAATCAAGAAAAGCGGAAAAATCAACAAGGCGATTTCACAACGTGGTCGGTTAATTGTGGTCGATGCAAACAAGGCTTTGGAACTATTTAATAACAAATAAATTCGCAACAATGAAAAAAGTAACATTAAAATCCTTAACCCTTGTAAACTTCAAAGGAGAAAAGGAAAGAACAACGGTGTTCAATGCCGATGTTACGACCATTTCGGGCGGAAACGGACTTGGCAAGTCAAGACATTTTGACGCTTTCATTTGGTTGTTGTTCGGCAAGGATTCTCAAGACCGTAAAGATTATGAGGTGAAAACCCGTGTCAATGGTGAAGAATTACACAAGGTAGAATGTAGCGTTACCGGGATTCTTGATGTGGACGGACAAGAATTGACCTTGAAACGTGCCTTTGTCGAAGATTGGGTGAAGCCACGCGGACAGGTTGAACAGCGTTACAAAGGCAACCACACCGAATGTTGGTGGAATGAAACCCCGGTGAATGTGTCAGAGTTCGACAAGCGAGTTCACGAAATTGTCGATTCAAACGTGTTCAAGATGATAACCAACCCGGCATTCTTTGTCGGAATGAATTGGAAACTTCAACGTGAACAACTTTTCCAACTTGCCGGAACAATCACCGATGTTGAGATTGCTTCAAGCAACCCCGATTTTGCCCTTTTGCTTGACAAGATAAGTGGCAAATCACTTGCCGACTTCAAAGCCGAAATCGCGGCACGGAAGAAGCGTTTGAAAAACGAACTTAACCAAGTGCAACCGCGTATCGACCAAACCTACAAGATGATACCGGAAACGGAAGATTTCGCCGCCCTTGAATCCAAACTTGCCGACATTGACAAGGAGATTGCAAGCATTGACGAAATGATTGCCGATGCAAACGCCGCAATCCGTAAGTCATACGAAGCCGAACAAGAAAAACAAGGCAAGATGAACGCCCTTAAAGCCGAATGCCAACAAATCATTTTTGACGCGCAAACCGCCGCCAAAGACAAGGCATTTGAAGCCAATGCAAACCGCCGTGAATTGGAAAGCCAAATTAAGGTCAAGAAATCCGAAATCGAAGCGGTCAAACGTGAAATGCAGCTTGGCAAATCCGAAATCGACCGACACAATGCCGAAATCGAAAAGTTGGTTGCAGAACAAAAACGCTTGCGCGATGAATGGTATAACGAAAATGCCAAACGGTATCAAGGTGAAACCATTTGCCCACATTGTGGTCAAGAATTGCCCCAATCAATGATTGACGAAGCACAAAGCATATTCACCAAAGCACAAGCCGAGAAATGCAACGGAATCACCGCAAAAGGCAAGGAAGTCGGCGAAAAGATTGCCACGCAGCACGGATGTATCAATCAAGTTGAAAACGGCTACAATGAAGCCGAAACGCGCTTAAATGCCTTGCAATCGGAGCTTGACGGACTGAAAACCGACTTGGATTCAACGACCGTTGCAGAAGTCGCAACAGTTACACCCGAAACAATCCCGGCGTGGGTTGAAAAGCAAAAGCAGATTTCGGAAATCCAAAGCACCATTTCAACCGACAATTCGGGTATTGATACATCCGAAATGCAGACCAAGAAAAAGGGCTTGAATGAAATACGTTCCGAAATCGTCGCACGTCTTGGCAAGCGTGATACAATCGAGCGCGGCAAAAGGGAAATCGCACGTCTTGAATCCGACGGCAAAAACCTTGCCCAGCAAATCGCCGACATTGAGCGTGAAGAATATACTATTCAAGAGTTTAACAAGACCAAGATTGGCGAATGCGAAAAGCGTATCAATTCATTGTTCAAGGTGGTTTCATTCCGCTTATTTGAATATACGCTTGACGGCAACCCGAATGAAGTATGCGTGCCGTTGGTTGGTGGAGTTCCTTATGGTAGCACAAACACCGCCGGGAAAGTCAATGCAGGGCTTGACATTATCAACGCACTTTGCCGCTTTTACGGCATTTGTGCCCCGATATTTATTGACAACCGCGAAAGCGTCAATGAGATAATCGAAACTGAAAGTCAGATAATAAACCTTGTCGTTACCAACGACAATAAATTAACAATCAAATAAAAGCAACAATGGAACAAAAAGTTGAAAAGAGCGAATTTCTTTCACAAGTGGAAGCATTCGCAAAGAAAGTGTCAGAAATGACAACCGAACAAAGCGGAATCAATCGTGCAATCGTGATTCTTGCAAGTGAGAAAATCGAGGGTTCAGACGAAACAGCGCAAGCCATTTCGGTGGCGGGCAATGGCTTTGAAGCTGTAAAGGCAATCGCCGAATTTGCAACCCGACCCGAAACCCGAAACCTTGTGAAAAAGGGGTTGAAACTTGCCACAATCAAGGAAATTTCCGAAAAGTTCAGGGGGGGGGGATTTTTGAATGTCCTTGTAAAAACTAACATTAAAGATTCAGAAAATGAGTAACGAAAATAAACTTCAAGTGGTTGCAAGTCAGCAAATGCAGCTTCAACCCGCGTCATCGTTCAACTTCTTTGACCCGGTGCAGTTCGACACAATGCAACGTGTGTGCAAGTTGTTTGCAAATTCCGAACTTGTGCCGGATATGTACAAAGTCAGTGAAAAGAACCCGATTGAAAAGGCGATGGCAAATTGTATGATTGCAATCGAGATTTCGCAACGTATCGGTGCAAGCCCATTGATGGTGATGCAAAACATGGTTCCGATTTACGGCAAGCCGTCGTGGTCGTCGAAATTCCTTGTCGCAACCGTAAACACTTGCGGTCGCTTCACCCCCTTGCAATTTCGATTCACCGAAAAAGGAATGCTTGGAATGGTCGATTACACCGACTATGTATGGGACAATGCTTCACGTTCAAAAAGAGCCGTAGCAAAGCAGTTTGACGGCAAAAAGATGATGGACGTTGAATGCGTTGCGTTCACGACCGCGAAAGGGTCGGACAAGGTGTTGGAAAGTTCGCCAATATCAATCCGCCTTGCAATCCAAGAGGGTTGGTTCACAAAAAACGGGTCGAAATGGCAGACAATGACAAAACAAATGCTTATGTATCGCGCCGCGTCTTTTTGGACAAGCGTTTACGCCCCGGAACTTTCAATGGGTATGCGTACCGTCGAGGAAAACCAAGACATTATCGACACCCAATTTGAAGAAGTCGAGGAAGTCGAACAAGAAAAGGCAAACAATGCCAATAAAGTGCAAATCGGCATGGACTTGGCGAGCGGTGAAGACAAGACAGGGAAAGTGGTTGTTTCTACCGAAACGGGCAAAATAGTAAACGAAACGGAAGCCCATGCGGCGAATGAACAAGCAGCGTCGCCCGGCTTCTAAAAAAACAAAATCCGAAAGGCTATGCAACTGAAAATATTGGGTTCAAGTTCAAAGGGGAATTGCTACCTACTTGACAACGGAAAGGAAGCGTTGGCAATCGAATGTGGCGTTGCTTTCAAGGACGTGCAAAAGGCGGTCAATTTCGACATTTCACGCATAAAAGGCGCGATTGTATCACACGAACACGGCGACCACGCACAATACGTTGAAAAATTCATTGAATCACGTGTTCCCGTATATATGTCCACCGGGACATTTCACGAGGTTACAAAGAAGTTCAAAAGCCGCTTTTTGTCGCCGCTATTGATGGAAGTTGGAAACATTGTTAAAATCGGCAATTTCAAGATTCAGCCTTTCGACACCCAACACGATTCGGTCGAACCTTTCGGATTTCTGATTTTTCACCCCGAATGCGGAATGGTATTATTTGCGACTGATACTTATTACTTGCATTACACCTTTGCCGGGCTGAATAACATTCTTATCGAATGCAATTACCGTCAAGACATTTTGCAAGAAAACATTGAAGCCGGGTTGTTGCCGAAAGTGCTTGCACGGCGCACGATGAAAAGCCACATGGAGTTTGAAACGTGCAAACAAACCTTGCTTGTCAATGACTTGTCGGCGGTGAATCACATTGTCTTGATTCACCTTTCGGACGGCAACGCCAATGCAAGCGAGTTTCAACAAGACATTCAGACAGCAACAGGCAAGACCGTTCACATCGCACGAAAGGGAATGACAATCGAAAATTTCAATAAATCACCATTTTAACAATAAAAGTAATGAAAGAATACATTGTAACAAGAACAAAAGACGAAAAAACAGTTATTGGCAAGTTTGCCGATAAGGCGGAAGCGGTGGACGTGATGAATGATTATATCGACGAGTTCAACAACGAAAATGATTTGGATTCAAGCGATGATGATTTCTTGACCCCGTTTGACTTCACGTTGGAAATCGTGGAAACAAAAGAAGTGAACGAACTTATCACCAACTTTGAAGAAGCCCGAAAAATCTTGGGGGGTAAGCCCAATGCAGACTTCACCGTGTCCAAAAAGATTCTTTCCGGCAATACCGTGAATTTGCAAGACGTTACCCGCTTGGTGAATGATACTAACCCCCAGCACGTTAAAGCCCTTATTTCCTTGAATGAGTTGTTTACAATCGCGGAAGCGTGGAACAAGAAAGATGGCTTTGTGCCTGATTACTCAAACAGCAATCAATACAAGTATTTTCCGTGGTTTGTATATGACAAAGACGCTGCGGGCTTCGTGTTTGCGTATACGTATTATACGTCGTCGTCTACTGCGAATGCGCTTGTCGGTTCTCGGCTTTGCTTCAAAACCGCAAATCGCGCCCGCCAATTCGGCAAGCAATTCATTGACTTGTGGAATGATGTTTTGTTGTTCAGGTAATCAAATGTTTCACTATAAAACAAAATGTTATGGAAAAAGAACTTGGCAAAGAGTACAAAAACAAGGTTCAGCGGGTCGCGTTTCTGAAAGATAATTGCGACGGTTGCGAGAACAAGGGCTATATGAAAGCATACAGCCCGGAAGAATTGCAAGGACACAAAGAAAAACTTGCGAATGTGTCAATCGAAATCGCCGAAATCGAAGCCGAAATGAAGCGTATTCAAGCCGAATATAAAGGACGTTTGAAACCGCTTAAAGAAGAAAGAACAATCATGGTCGGCAATATCAAGTCAAAGGCAGAATATGTAACGGAAGTATGTTACAGATTCACCGACCAAGAATGCAAGGAAACCGGATTCTACAACGAGGACGGCGACTTGGTAGAATGCCGCCCGGCAACCGCCGATGAGCTGCAACCCACCATCTTTGCGGTGGTTCGCGACAACAATAAGACAGGAACAAATGATTAACAAAAAAACAAATTAAGTATGGAAGCAGAAAAATTGCAAGTCAATCTTGCACCCGGAATGACAACCGCCGAAGTAATCTTGCGTGAGGGTGCAGCCGTGAAACAGCTTGAACCAAAAGCACCCGTAAAAACCGACCTGCAAGGCGTTATCGGTTGCGTGGTTGAGTACCTAACAAAGCGAATCAATGTTGGTCAGTTCGCCCAAAAGGATTGCCACATTCTTATAGACCGCGACAACGTGGAAATCACCTTGATAACCAACGAAGCGGACGAATACATACGCGGAAAGATTGTCGGCAAATTGAGTTACAACCCGAAGTTCATTGAGTTTGGAATCAACCGCAACAAGGTGTGGACACCGACCGAACTTGGTTTGTTTATCAAGATGAACCGTGCATTCTTTGCAGACCGCCAAACCAATATGGCGTTGGTTTCAACACTGATGAACTTTACCGCCACCGTGAACAACAAGATTGAACGTGCAGTTGCCGAAAATGGCAATCGTACCGACAATTTTGCCCAAGTGGTCAATTCCAACTTGCCGGATTCGTTCACCATTCAAATGCCGATTTTCAAGGGAATGCCCGCCGAAACAATCGAGGTCGAAACCTTTGCACAGGTGAACGGACGTGAAGTTGCATTCGTGCTTCTTTCACCGGGCGCACAAGCAACGCTTGAAGATTTACGCGACAAGGTGATTGATGATGAAATTGCAAAAATCAAAGAGATTGCACCTGAAATCGCAATCATTGAAATTTAGTAACAACCGCCCCGGCTTGACCTTGTGCCGGGTCGGGGCTTAATAATCGCAACAATGAATGAAGTAAAAAACAAGTTGGATTCCCTTGTGGAGCAATACAACACGCCGGGTTTCATCAACAACGACCCGGTGCAATTTCCACGGCAATACATCAAATTGCAAGACATTGAGGTTGCCGCGTTCCTTGCTTCAACAATCGCTTGGGGCAATCGGAAGCAGATTTTAACCGGGTGCAAGCGTATGTTGCACGACATAATGAAAAACCGTCCCTTTGACTTCGTAATGAACGATGATTGGAAAAGCATTGACCCAGCACAAAATATTCACCGCACGTTCTTTGGACGTGATTTGGCGTATATGTGCAAGGGGTTGAAATTCGCGTACATTATAAGTGGCAGTTGGGATTCATTAGAGGGATTTTTTGTTGAATCCGGCGACGTGTGGCAAGGCTTCAATGTTATTCGCGACCTTTTCGCCGATGCAAACGACGGCATTTATTCACGGCACTTTTCAAACCCCAACGGCAATAGGCATAAAGGCGGTTCAGCTTGCAAACGCTTGAATCTTATGTTGCGTTGGTTGTGCCGGCAAGACGACATTGTTGATTTAGGCGTGTGGCACGATTTAAAGCCCAGACAACTAATGATACCACTTGATACGCACGTTGCCCGTATGGGGCGCGAAATGGGCTTGATTGAACGCAAAAGCAACGACCGCATTACGGTTGAGGAATTGACCGACAAATTGCGTGATTTCGATATTAACGACCCTTGCAAGTACGACTTTGCATTGTTCGGGCTTGGTGAATCCCAAAAGTACAAATGAAATGAAAGAGGTTTTCTATTTTCAACACGATTATAACGCCCGTAACGACCCCAAATTACAGGACGTACTAATTGAACACGGCGTTGGCGGAATTGGTGTCTTTTGGTGCATAATTGAACAGATGTACGAACAAGATGGCTTCTTGCCCTTGAAGTCGTGCAAAAGCATTGCATTTGCATTGCATATTGATTGCAATTTGGTGGAAAGTGTGGTTCTTGACTTCGGATTGTTCCAAAACGACGGCACAAACTTTTGGTCAAATTCGGTAAAATCACGCCTTGACAAAAGAAAGGAAGTCAAAGAAGCCCGAAAAAATGCCGCGTTAAAGCGTTGGGAATCAATACGCAAAATGCAAATGCAAAGCAAAGGTGATGCAAATGCAATACAAGATATATCCAAAGAAAAGGAAAGGAAAGGAAAAGAAAGTAAAGTAAATAATACTATATCTAACGATATAGAGATGGAAAAAGCAAAAAGCGCAAAGCGTTTTCGCTCCCCTACTCTGCAAGAAGTTCAAAATTATATTTCCGAAAAAGGATATTCGATTGACGCGGAAGCATTCATTGCCTTTTATGAAAGCAAGGGTTGGATGGTCGGCAAAAACAAGATGAAAGATTGGCGCATGGCAATCGTTACTTGGTCGAAACGAGATAATGAACGCCGCCCGGCAAGAAAAAGTGTAACTAAAAATTGCAATGACGAATGGACATAAAAAAGACAATTACGGGGCAAGACGGCAAGGAAAAGACCGTGAAAGTTCAAATGCCAAGTATTCAACAAATCTTGAATGCTATTGACCAGCGCGGAATGTTTGCCGGAATCACTCGTTATCAATACTTGCATTATGATGTTGCGGAAGCCTTGAAAATCGTTGAAGCAATCGGCAAAAGCAGAAATCCAAAGTTTGTGATTGATGATGAAAACCGCTTCACTTATGAAAATTTCATCAAGTGGTGTCATTGCGACCCGACGATGAAAGCTATTAACCCGGAAACGGGGGCAGTCGTTGATGGTCGGTTGAAACGCGGGATTTACATTGCCGGAAACACCGGGTCAGGCAAATCATGGTGTCTTGAAATTATGCTTGCTTATTGCACCGCATGGGGGTTCCGCATTAAGTTCCGAGACGATACGACACACCGCCCCTTGTTTTGGAGAATCACCCGCGCCGATGCGATTTGTGATTGCTTTACCGAAACCGGGTCAATTCAAGCATACAAGCAACAACCGATGTTGGGGATTCAAGATTTCGGCAACGAGCCGGAAGAATCGCTTTACATGGGCAACCGCGTTGATGTTATCCGGCAGCTTGTCGAATACAGGGGCGACCAAATGGAAGAATTAACCCTTATCACCTCAAATCTTAAAATCAAGGGGAATAATGAAATCTTGTTGTCCCGATACGGCGACCGCGTGAAAAGCCGTCTTATCGAAATGTGCAATTATTTTGAGATTAAGGGCAAAGACCGCCGAAAATTATAATAAATCATACATAACAATGGAATTAAAAAATTTAATATTCACAACGGAACAAGGCAACACCGCGACCGATTCGATGCGCGTTGCTTTGTACACAGGGCGGCAACACAAGAACATTCGTAAATCGGTAATGCGCCTTATCAAGCAAGGCTTCAAATCTTGTTTCTATGAAATCAAGGATGGCACACGCTTGTTGTTCGTGATGAATCGAAAGGGCTTTGAATTGGTAACAAAGACGTTGCCGGGCATTGAAGAATTGCGCGATGCAGCTTTGCGAGCATTCGACAATAACACCTTTGTTCCGGCACACAACGAGAAAGAAACAAAAGTTGCCATTTCTGATACACCCAAGCCGGAAAAGGCTTTGGCGGTTATCAAGCAACCCAACGGGCAATTTATAAATGCACGGACACTTTACGCATTCTTGAATGTCGGACGTGATTTTTCAACGTGGTTTGCCGACAAGGTTAATCGTTACGGCTTTGAAAAGGGCATTGATTTCGATGTGCTAACAGTTATCCCCCAAAAAGGGGAAAAGGTAGGTCGCCCGGCTATCGACTATATTTTGACGCTTGACGTGGCAAAGGAACTTTGCATGGTCGAGGGTAACGAGCGCGGAAGAATCGCCCGGAAATACTTTATCGAGGTTGAAAAGAAGTTTCGGGCAATGGTCGCTTCGACCACCCCGGCGATACCCCAAACTTTCGCGGAAGCCTTGCGCCTTGCAGCTTCACAAGCGGAACAAATCGAGCGGCAACAAAAGCAAATTGAAGCGGAACGACCAAAAGTAAATTTCGCGACCGCCGTTGAAACTTCAAATTGTTCTTGCCTTATCGGCGAACTTGCAAAGATGATGTGCCAAAATGGTATTCCGACCGGGGAAAAACGGCTTTTTCAATGGATGCGCGACAACGGTTATTTGTGCCAATTCGGTGAAAGGTACAATCAACCGACACAAAAGGCAATCGAAATGGGCTTGTTTGAGGTCAAGAAGCAGACGTGGACGAAACCGAGTGGCGAAGTGATGACTTCAACGACCACGAAAGTAACGGGCAAAGGGCAAATCTATTTTATCAACAAATTCTTGTATAAATCACAGAACAACCAACAAATCTATATCAACGAATGAAAGTCTATATTTCCGGCAAGATTTCGGGCTTGCCGATTCAAGAAGCAAAGGAACGGTTCGACAATGCACAAGCGTTGCTTGAATCGTGTGGGCTTGACCCGGTTAATCCGATGTCAAAAGAAATGCCCGAAAATGCAACGTGGGAGCAACACATGGTCAAGGATATTGAATTGTTGCTTCGTTGTGATGCAATCTACCTGATGGATAATTGGGCGGATTCACGCGGCGCGCAAATCGAATATGACATTGCCAACCGTATGAAGTTGGAATTTATTTTTGAATCCGACTATATTTATCGCAATAAGGAAGTTTTTAAGATTCAAAGCGCGATTCACGAAGTTATGGGGATTCGCCTTTGTGAGTACAACACCAAATCACGCAATCGGGACTTCGTGTTTGCACGAATGATTTTTGTGTACCAATGTCGCCGAAAGAAAATGAAATTGACACAAATTGCAAAATACGTTCATCGCGACCATTCTTCAATGCTTCACTTGTTGAACAAATACAATGATGAAGTAAGGTACAACCCCCAATTCCGTAATATGGCGGCAAGGGTTGATAATATATTAAATAAAACAACCAAATAAATATGAAACACAAGTTCGATTATCATTGGACATTGAAAGATGCGAACTTCACAAAGGATAAAGGCACGGTGTTTTCGTGTTTTGCTTGTGGGGGGGCAGTTCAATGGGTTACAAACTTGCCGGGTTTGATGTTATCGGCTGCAACGAGATAGACCACCGTATGATGTATGCTTATTGCCAAAATCACAATCCGCGCTTTCCTTTCCTTGAACCGATACAAACATTTAAGGAAAAACAGGACTTGCCGCCTGAATTGTTCAATCTTGACATTTTGGACGGGTCGCCCCCTTGTTCGACATTCTCAATGGCAGGAAGCCGCGAGAATGCGTGGGGAAAGATGAAACACTTTCGCGAGGGACAAGCCGAACAAGTCCTTGACACGTTGTTTTTCGACTTTATCGACCTTGCAAAGAGATTGCAACCGAAAGTCGTTGTTGCCGAAAACGTGAAAGGCTTGTTGCTTGGTGAAGCGAAAGACTATGTGCGACGGATTGTTGAAGCATTCGAGGAAGCCGGGTATTATTGCCAATTTTGGCTTCTTGATGCGCAAAAAATGGGCGTTCCCCAACGCCGTGAACGTGTGTTCTTTGTGTGCTTGCGGAAAGACCTTGCACAACCGTTCCTTGTCGCAAAAAGTCTTTTTGAAGAAGTGCCAAGAATCAACATGGAGTTTAACGAACCCCCGATTTTATTTGGTGAAGTTGCCGACTTCAAGGGGCGTGAAGCGAAATCAAAGGTTATCCGCTTGTTGTGGGAGAATCGCCAACCGGGCGACATAAACCAAGGCAATGCGAATGAAAGGTTGTACGGCAAAGGAAGCAACTTTAATCAAACGTATGTTTACGCCGACCGAATTTGCCCGACACTTGCGAGCAAAGAAAGCTGTTTGATTCACTTTGAACAACCGCGCTTTTTGAGCGCAAGCGAGGTTTGCAACATTTCAAGTTTTCCGCAAGACTATGACTTTGCTGGGCAACCACCACACTACGTTTGCGGAATGTCAGTGCCACCCGTGATGATGGCGAATGTCGCCGCAAGGATTTGGGAACAATGGTTATCGAAGATAAAAAAATAATATGAACGCAAGACAATTTTTTGACAAGGTTGTGGAAATGCGCCTATTGCAAAAGGAATACTTCAAAAGCAGAAGTGCGCGAGTTCTTGAACAGTCCAAACGAGTTGAAAGAGAAATCGACAACGAGATTAAGAGAGTGCAAGACATTCAGTATCCACAAAAGGATTTATTTAATCAATAAATGTTTCACTATAAAACAAATATCAATGAAGTTATTATTTTTCGACCTTGAAACGACCGGGACGAACCCCGCAAGAAACGGGATTCACCAAATAAGCGGTCAAATCGTGATTGACGGAAAGAAAGTTGAAGATTTCGACTTTCACGTTCAGCCGAACCCGAAAGCACAAATCGAAGAAGCAGCCTTGCAAGTTGCCGGGGTAACACGCGAACAAGTGCTTTCATATCCGGCAATGGGTGAAGTTTACGCCCAGTTTGTCGCAATGCTTGGAAAACACGTTGATAAGTTCAACAAAAAAGACAAGTTCTTTTTGGTCGGTTACAACAACGCGGCTTTCGACAATCAATTTTTGCGCGGATTCTTCTTACAGAACGGCGACAATTACTTTGGAAGTTGGTTTTGGGCAAACACAATCGACGTGATGGTTCTTGCAACCGCATATCTTGCGGAACGCCGCCCGGAAATGGAGAATTTCAAGTTGTCCACAGTCGCAAAGTTCTTGGGCGTTGCCGTGTCTGATGATTCCTTGCATAATGCCTTTTACGACATTGAATTGACAAAGGCGATTTATGAAATTGTGAAATGATGGACGTTGAAACATTGGGGGGCATTCAGCTTGTGAACGGTGATTGCATGGATGTGATGCGAGAATTGCCCGACAATGCCTTTGACCTTGCGATTTGCGACCCGCCTTATGGCATTGGCATTGACGGACAAAAGCAATGTATTTGCAAGAATCCGAAACACAACCGAAAGCAACACGCGCAAAAGGATTGGGATAAATTACCCCCCCCAGAAGCGTATTTCAGAGAATTGGAACGGGTATCGCGAAATCAAATCATTTGGGGTGCGAATTACTTCGTTCCGTGCTTGAATAAAGGGACGAAAGGTTGGATTGTATGGTTCAAAGGACAAACCGGGCTTACAATGTCAGATTGCGAACTTGCATACTCCACCTTTGATTGCCCGACGCGGGTTATTACAATAAACCGTTGCGAATTGGCAAAGCAAAACACGATTCACCCGACCGAAAAGCCGATTAAACTTTATAAGTGGTTGTTGATGAATTATGCGAAACCGGGTCAAAGAATCCTTGACACACACTTGGGTTCGGGGTCAATATGTATTGCCGCGCATGATTTGGGTTTTGAAATGATGGGGATTGAGCTTGACCCCGATTATTACAATGCCGCAAAGCAACGATTGTTGTATGAGCAAGCGCAATTAAAATTATTCTAAATTCAACAAAATGGAAAAATTGAATTACAATAAATTGGCAGTAAAAGCCCACCAAAACGCCGTCAATCACGGCTTTTGGGAAGAAAAGAACAGCACCGAACATTGTTTGATGTTGATAGTAACCGAAATATCGGAAGCGGTCGAGGCACACCGAAATGGAAAAATCCACGACTTTGAAGCATTCGACAAGTACAACGGCGGCATTTCTGATGAAGAATGCTTTGAAAGATTCATCAAAGATTCGGTTGCCGATGAAATGGCGGACGTTGCGATTCGTCTTTTCGACCTTGCCGGGGCTTGGGGAATCGATTTTGACAAGATGCAGCCTTGCCGATATTTCCGGGCTTTTGACAAGTTCAGCTTCACCGAAAACGCCTTTGGGCTTGTCAAGGGACTTTCACGCACTCAAATCGCGATTGAAAAGCGTGTTCAATTCGGCATTGCGTATGTTTTTGAATGGGCAAAGTCGTTACACGTCAATTTGCCTTGGCATATCAATGCCAAAATGAAGTACAACGAGAACCGACCGCCGAAACACGGCAAGTTGTATTGATTCAAATGCAATGCAAATGCACTAAAATTGTAATGCAATGAAACGTGTTAAGATATGCGAGGACGGATTTGTTTGGCACGTCCTTACGGAATCGGAAGCCAAACGCGCAATGCAATATGTCGAGGTTTACAAGTTGTATGACGACGATTCGGAAGCCTTGATTGAAAGCGAAAGTGAGATTGAAACCCATATTCGACGCGGTGGTTACGTCGGCGTTGAAGTGGGATATATTAACGACAAACAAAATTAAAGATTATGTTACAATGTGAAGTTATCGGCAACATTGGAAGTGATGCCGAAATTAAAGAGTTCGGAGGCAAAAAATACGTTTCTTTCAACGTCGCCCATTCTGAACGTCGCAAAGACGCAAACGGGACAACCATTGAATCGACAACGTGGGTGTCCGTGTTGTGGTACGGCGACGGTGGCGGATTAACTCAATACCTCAAAAAAGGGTGTAAAGTGTTCGTCCGGGGTCGCTTGTCAGTTAAGACGTACCAAGATAAGAACGGTTATACACAAGTTGCCGTGAACGTCAATGCCAACGAAGTGAACCTTTGCGGAATCAAGGGCGAAACGCAACAGGGCGCACCGAGCCAAGCAACCGCACTGACCGCACCGCAAGCAAGCCCAAACGAAGATGATTTACCCTTTTGATTATGAAAGCGGATTGTATCATTGGAATTGACCCGGACGTTGAAAAATCGGGTGTAGCATTCCTCAATGTAAAGAATCGGGCATTGGAAGTTTCAACATTGACATTCGCACAGTTGGTCGATTATTTCGACCATGTTGTTGAACGACAACAAAAGACCGGGCAAAGCGTGATTGTGGTTGTTGAAGCGTCTTGGATGATAAAATGTAATTGGCATTTGAAGTTCGGTTCACGCAAGGAATATGCCGCCGCAACGGGTTACAAGGTCGGGCAAAACCACCAAACGGGCAAGTTGATTTGTGAAATGGCACGTTCAAAAGGGCTTGTTGTCTTGGAACACGCACCATTGCGCAAATGTTGGAAAGGCAAAGACGGCAAAATTACCGCCGATGAGCTGCAACAAATAACCGGGTTGATTGGCAGAACAAACCAAGAATCGAGGGACGCGGCTTTACTTGCATGGTGTGTCGCAAACTTGCCAATTCGTGCGAAGTGTTTATAACTAAGGCTTAACTTTTTCGGCCAAAGGGTGTATTATAGTGATACACTATTTAACTTTGCATTGCAACTTCATTGCATACTAAAAAAGTTAAGAAGATGAAACCAATTCAATTTAAGCAGTCCACAAAGGTGCTGCAAAAGCCGTCCATGATGTCGGACGATGAATGCGCGTCGTTGCCCGTTTGGTGCGATGGGGCGCAATGTGTGTCTTGTTGGAAACCAACATTCAAAGAGCGCTTGAATATCTTATTCGGCGGAAAGGTTTGGTTGGGTGTGCTTTCGGGCAAGTCGCAACCGCCCGTTTTTGTTTCGGGGGAATGTGTTTTTCAGAAAACGCCCATAAAAGCCGAAATCAAGGCATTTTTTGTTCAAATGGTAGAATGGTTCACCGAGGGGGCGAAACGCATTGCAGAAGCCGCCACGATGTCTGACAAACGCTTTCATTTCGTTGCTGGCTTCTTGATTTCTTTGTTGCTCGGAATAATCCTTGTCCCGTGGGGTGGTTTGTCGGTCGGAATTGCGGCGGGCGCAATCAAGGAATGGTGGGATTCAAAAGGACACGGCATGGTTGAACTTTTGGATTTCGTGTTTACTTGTTTTGGGGCTTTGTCGGCTTTCCTTGTCGCCCTAATTATTCACCATTTGCCCGGATTCTGATATGGCAAGGATAATTGAAACAACGATTGAAAACCTTGTGCCAGACAACAAGAACTTCAACAAAGGAACGCAATTTGGCGACCATCTTATGGACAAATCATTGCGTGAATTTGGTTTGGGACGTTCAATCCTGATTGACAAGAACGACCGAATTATTGCCGGCAACAAGACGTTTGAAAAGGCGGGTGAAATCGGCTTTGAAAACCTTGTGGTCGTGGAAACGGACGGAAACACACTTGTCGCCGTAAAGCGAAAGGATATTGACCTTGATTCCCCCAAAGGTCGCGAAATGGCATTTGCAGACAACGCAACGAGTGAAGCGAACCTTGCATGGGATAACGATTTGATTTTTGAACAAGCCGAAAAGTTCGACTTCAACCCGGAAGATTGGGGAATTTCCCTTGATTCCGATTCGGAAAAAGAGGAAGAACAAAAGGACGGCAAAAAGGAAATCGACACCCGGTTAATTGTCGAATGTGGCGATGTAACGAAATTATCATTGTTATTCAGTGAGTTACAAGACCGAGGGTTTAAGTGTGAATTGAAAGAATAAGTGATAAATGTAACAAAATCAACGTAAAAAAGGATGTTATAAGATGGCAAAGTTCAGTAAAAAAACGGTGGACAAGATTGTTGGGCTTGTGAAGTCCGACACATACACCATTGCCGAAATTTGCCGCCAAGTGGGAATCACCCCAAAAACATACCATCAATGGGTGAATGATTACCCGGATTTTGCCGATGCAATCGAAATGGCAAGGCAAGAACGGATGCAATTCTTTGTTCAGGAAGCGAAGAAAAGTCTTTTGAAGAAGATACAAGGCTATGAAGTAACCGAAACAAAGGTTGTAACCGTCCCTACAAAGGGCGACCCGTCAAAGCCTACTATCAAGGAGCAAATGACACAGAAGAAACACATTCAGGCAGATACGGCGGCAATCATATTCACATTGACCAATGGCGACCCCGACCATTGGAGAAACCGACAATCTACGGAAGTAACAGGCAAGGACGGCAAAGACTTGTTCAAGACGCTTTCAGATGAAGAGTTGGATAAACAGATTGCCGACCTTGAAAAGAAATTGAAGTAATAACAAATGACGCACGAACACTTTGCAAAATACAAGTATCGACATAGTGAAGTTATCATATTTCATCAAAAGCACCCAAAGATGGACGTTGAAATGATGTTGTTAGGGGTAGATTTTGAAAATGAAGTGTTTAAGCTCGCCCCTTTTGATACGGACTATTACGAGGACAATGCAATTTGGGTAAACTATGAACTTTGCGACAAACCAAGAGCGGTAAAAATGAAAGTAATAAAAGGAAGTAAGAAATGAAAATTATAAGAAACAGCCTAATCCCTTTCAAGGGCTTTGTGGCAATCAATCTGTTTGGGGTTGTATTTGTCAGAAAGGAAGTACAACCACCTTACAATTTCAGTCTGCGAGAATGGGACAAGGTGCTTAATCACGAACTAATACACACAAAGCAGATGCAAGAACTATTGTTCGTGACTTTTTATGTGTGGTATCTTCTTGAATGGCTCGTTCGGCTCGTGATGTATAGAGATAGGCACAAGGCTTATAGAAACATTAGCTTTGAGCGTGAAGCCTATGCAAACCAGTGTAATTGGGACTACAACAAGGAGCGTAAACGATACGCCTTTATTCGATACATCAAGCAGTAATGAATAGAAACGAAAGGGTTAGATATATGCACGCATTAAGGGAACGTTTGGTTCGAGAGAGCCGAACGGACTTGTTGCGTTTTACCCTTTCAACAATGCCGACATTTGAACCGGCAGACTTTCACCGTCGATATTACAACGTATTGACAGACTTTGCGCATGGCAAGATTCGCAAACTTATGGTGTTTATGCCGCCCCAGCACGGCAAAAGCGAGGGTTCGACAAGGCGATTGCCCGCATTCATTCTTGGTGGCGACCCCGACAAAAAAGTGGCGATTGTGTCCTACAACGCACCGAAAGCGCGAAAGTTCAACCGAGAGATACAAAGAATCATTGATTCAGAAGAATACCACGATATTTTTCCGGAAACATCTTTGAATGCAAGCAATGTTACGACCGTTGCTGGGTCTTGGTTGCGCAACGCTGATGAATGCGAGATTGTCGGACACCGTGGCGGCTTCAAGACCGTTGGTGTCGGTGGTGCTTTGACGGGTGAACCCGTGGACGTGCTGATTATGGACGATATTTATAAAGACGCGAAAACGGCATGGTCGCCGATTGTCCGTGAAGCCGTGTCCGATTGGTACGATACAGTTGCCGAAACACGTTTGCACAATGATTCTCAACAACTGATTGTCTTTACACGTTGGCACGAAGACGATTTGGCAGGAACATTATTGCGACAACAAGGCGTTTACAACGCAGAAACCAACCCCGACGGGTGGGTTGTCGTGATTTACAAGGCAATCAAAGAGGGCGCACCGACAGAGTATGACCCACGCCAAGAGGGTGAACCCCTTTGGGCGGAACGCCATAACCTTGACAAGCTGCAATCAATCCGCAATCGCAATCCGCAAGTCTTTGAATCACTCTATCAACAAGACCCGCAACCGTCCGAGGGCTTAATGTATGAATCCGGCTTTTCGGAATATATCACACGCCCGGCAACGATGCAATGCAAGCGCAAAGCGTATGTGGACACCGCCGACACAGGTACGGACTATTTGTGTGCAATCATATACGACGAAACGGAAGTTGCAAACTACGTTGTCGATGTGCTTTACACGGCAAGGTCAATGGAATACACCGAACCGACCCTTGCAAAGATGTTGTCGAAACACAATGTTGTCGAATGTGTCGTTGAATCAAACAATGGCGGTCGAGGCTTCGCCCGGAATGTCGAAAAGCAATGTCGATTGATTGGCAACAACAAAACAAAGTTCACTTGGTTTGCCCAAACTGACAACAAGGATGTCCGAATTTTTAGCAATTCGGCAACTGTGCAAAATCTAACTATAATGCCGCAAGGTTGGAAACGCTTATTTCCCGAATTTGCCAATGCAATTTGCGGTTATCTGAAAGCCGGAAAGAACGCCCACGATGATGCACCGGACGCATTGACCGGGACGATTGAACGGCGACAGAAACGGCGCAAATCAAATGTTGCCGACCTTTTTGGATTTTAAGTGTATCACAATAAAATTAGAACAATATGAAGATTAACGAAGTTATCACGTTGGCGAAAAACAATGCGAGTGATGCGGTTTCCGAATTGAAGTCGCACCGATACATTAAGCAACCCGACACGGAAGCAGCCAACAAGGCATTGAACCCCAAGAACCATGACATTAACAACGAGGTCTTGCGCCCCAACAAACGTGTGAAAGTAACCGACGACACGCAAGGAGAATCGGCACAAAAGGTTATAAGCGCGGATGGTGAACAAACCAATTACCGCACGGAAAAAGTTGCAAGAATCGCCCTTGCCATTCAACGCCTTATCATTAACCGTGCCGTGTCGTTTTGTTTCGGCAACCCCCCGTTGTATAATGCAACACCGACCAACGACCAACAAGCGGTTATCGTGAAAGCCTTGCAACGCATTTTATACGACGTCAAAAGCAATTCTTTGAACCGCAAAATCGGACGTTCAATATTCGGCTTCAAGGAATGTGCCGAATATTGGTACACGGTGGACAAGCCAAATACGAAATACGGCTTCAAGTCGAAACACAAATTGCGTTGCGCAATCTTTTCACCAGAGAACGGCGACACGCTTTATCCCTATTTTGACGAAACGGGCGACATGGTGGCGTTTTCACGTTCTTTCAGCCGCAATGACAACAAGGGCAATGCGGTTGATTACTTTGAAACATTCACCGATACCGAACATTGGCTTTGGGTGAGCGGTGCAAAGGGGTATGAGTGCGTCCCCGATTATCCTAAACCCGTTGCAATCGGCAAAATTCCAATCGTATTTGGACACCAAGAAAAGTTTGAAACCGAGGACGTGGATACGCTGATTGACCGTTTAGAAACCTTGTTGTCTAACTTTGCCGATACAAACGATTATCACGCAAGCCCGAAAATCTTTGTTACCGGGCAAATCAATGGATGGTCGAAAAAAGGTGAATCCGGGTCGGTTATCGAGGGCGAGGACGGCGCAACGATGCAATATGTGTCTTGGCAGTCAGCCCCGGAAGCGGTCAAATTGGAGATTGAAACGCTTTTGAAGATGATTTATACAATCACGCAAACACCGGACATTTCCTTTGATTCGGTCAAAGGACTTGGGGCGATTTCGGGCGTTGCCTTGAAGCTGCTTTTTATGGACGCACATTTGAAAGTCCAAGACAAGCGCGAAATTTTCGACGATTACTTGCAACGCCGTATCAATGTCATTCTTGCCTATATCGGCAAAATGAATGCTTCATTGGAAAGCGAGTGTGAGCAAATCGAGATTGAACCCGAAATTGTGCCGTATATGATAACAAGCGATATTGACGACTTGAATTATTGGCTTACAGCCAACGGCAACAAGCCCGTTATATCGCAAGAAGAATCGGTTGAACGTGCCGGGATTTCAAAGAACGTTGAACGCACGATGCAGAAGTTAAGCGAGCAGTCGCAAGCCGACAATTCGTTTATGATTGGCGAACCCGTAATTGATGCGTGATGGCAAAGAAATTAGAAAACAAACATTCAGGCAATGGGCATTTCTGCAAAGAATGTGCGCACCATTACGATGAACATTCAAAGGCAATGGACGGACATTTGATTTTGTGCCGTTGCCCTTTCAAAATGGAGAATGGAAAGTTCTGTATTTTTATGAATGATAAGGCGTGTGAGCGTTTCAAATTAAAGTGATATGGCAAAGCGACAAAAGGCAACAAGGTTTTCGATTCAGTCGCTCGACAACAAGCATTATCGGACAACGGAACAATACGCGCTTGCGGTTGATGCGTTGTTTGATGCGGCGACAAAGGCAATATCCAAAGCCGCCGCAAAGGGTAAATTTGACCCCGACAAGCCCTTTTCTTTCGATGATTACCCAAGTGTCAAGGCGGTTATGCAAGATGTGTCAAAGCAGCTTGCAAGCCGTCTTACAACCGTTATCGAAACAGGGTCAAGGAAGCAATGGTTGTTCGCTTGCGAAAAGAACGACGGCTTCATTGATTCGATAATAGACACGTCAATGTTAAGCCGGGCGCGGTTGAAGAAGATGCAAGACCGTAACTTGGATGCGTTAAGTGCTTTTCAAGGGCGCAAGGTCGATGGAATGAATCTTTCGCAACGTGTGTGGCGTTATGTCAGGCAATATCGCGAACAAATGGAATCCGCCCTTGATGTCGGCTTGGGAGAGGGACGGGACGCACAACAGTTGGCAAGGGACGTGAAGCAGAATTTGAAAGACCCGAACCGATTGTTCCGCCGTGTTCGTGATAAACGCGGAAACCTTGTATTGTCGAAAGCCGCGAAAGCCTTTCACCCCGGACGCGGTGTTTATCGGTCAAGTGTCAAGAACGCACAACGATTGACACGTTCCGAAATCAACATGGCTTATCGTGAAAGTGATTGGCAGCGGTGGCAATCGCTTGACTTCGTTGTTGGCTTTGAAATTGTCCGTTCAAATCACGAACCTTTGTGCAAATGTGAAGTGTGCGAGAAATTGAAAGGGCGTTATCCTAAGACGTTCAAGTTCAAAGGCTGGCACCCACAATGTATGTGTTACGCAATCCCGATTTTGATGAATGAAGAAACTTTCGACGATAATGAATTGGGCGACCTCAAAGCGGCATTGCGCGGCACGACATACAAGCACAAGGTGGCAAACACCGTCGTTGATGTGCCGGACGGCTTCAAAGAATGGGTGCAAGACCATATCAAGGCGCAAGAACGATGGGCGACAACCCCTTATTTCATTAAAGACAACTTCAAGAATGGCAATCTTGCGGACGGCTTGAAGATTGCATTGCCGACAATCCCGGCAACACCCAAGATTGACCCAGTGCAACAACAACTTAATGCGCTGCAACCTCAAATCGCAAGCATTCGGCAAATGTGTTCCGAATGGGGACTTAACACATACCCCCTTGACACGGCATTGGCGGCACGAAGTCCGAAAGAAGTTGTCTTTGCCATTTCGACACTTAAAGACCGCGTGAACGATGCAATGAATGAATTAAAGTTATTTGTTACAGATGCAGCCAAAACAATCAAGGAAGCAAGGACAAACAAGGTCGATTCAAACGATGTCTTTGCAGACTTGCAAGCAGTCAATGCAGACAAGAGCGATTGGTTAATGGGCAAAGCCACGATGAAGCAACGGTTGGAAGATTTGAAAGCAAAGATAAAGGCTTTGTTAAGTCCGGCGCACCCGGCAATTTTATCAAAATACGATACCGATGCGCAAGTTGATACGACTTTCAAAAAAATAAATTCGGAATTTACGACCGAAAAATGGTTTGAACACGGTGATTTGGCATTGACACCAACAAGAAAAAGCGGTGTAAACGGTTTCACTTATATGGACGGGCGTATTTCCTTGACACCCGACAGATTGGAACGTGTTAAATCCGCCCTTTCAAAAATCGGAAGTGGAAAACCGAAAGACATTACGTTTGAAGAAGCGGACGCGATGGCAACTTTTTGGCACGAAATCACGCACAATCGAAATATTCCGGGCAATATGCGCACAACTTCAACCCAAACCGATGTAATGGAAATGATGAACGAATTTGTTGCCCGAAAGACCTTGCCTGAATTTTACGCAAAATTAGGTTGCAAGGATGTTCCACACCCGGAGTTTATAACCAACCGTGCTTCAACCGGGTACAATCGGCGTGTTTTGGGATATGATTTTGTTATTCAAAAACTTGGGCTTGATGCTAAAAAAGTGCTGGATTCTGCAAAGAAGAATCTTTTTACATTGAAGTATTCAGAACAAGATACAACAGCAACACAAGCCCTTATAGATGGCGGACTTGACACGTTCAAAGGTGCGAATGGCAAGAAAATCGGCAAAGCGCAACTTAACAAGATTGTCGCGATGTGTCGAAAGGGATATTCCACGGTAACCATTGAAAACTACTTGAAAGACCAAGGCATTATTTAAAAAAAAGGGGGCTTTGTTGCCCCCTTTCCTTATTCGTTGTTTTCGGCTTCAAGTTCCTTTTTGTATTGTTGCTTAACAGCATTCAACAAGGCTTTGTCATTGATTCTTTCGGCGTACTCAATCAATGTGTGTGCGTTCAACAATGGGTAAGATTCCAATTCACTCAAATACGCTTCTTTTGAAACAATGATGATGTCGGAAATCAACTTTTCGTCCTTGCATAAATCAAAGATTGTCTTTTTCTTCAAATCCATAATCATACATTTTTAGGTAAAGACCGATTCGTTTTCTTTCGATGAATCGTGCCTTTGTAGATGATACATTTTTTGTTCTTGTAAGGCTTACTTTCGGTGATACCATACGACCAAAGCCGTGATTTCGACACTCCAAGTTCTTTCGGGGTGAAACTGTCAAAGATTGCGGTTATCGACCCGAAATAATAATTCAAGTCGTCGCCAAAACAAACGTGATATATTGTTGCACCGTTATTCATTCTTTATTTCAAAATTAAACCATTCGCGGGGCGAATTGAACGCCGCCTTTTTCACTTGACGATAAAACGCCTTTTTCAGCTTGCGAAGCCTTGCCAATGCTTGTTTTGGATTCCAATGGAAGTTCGGCATAACTTCGTTGTTCGCCATATATATGCCGCCTTGTTTCGGCTCGTAATGCGCAAAGGCAACCAAGTGTCCGTCTTTGACAAAAACAACGTCCGAAACGGCTTTATTTGCCTTGTTGCAAAGCGTGAATCGGCGACACCCTGAATAATATTCTACAATACAGCGTTGTTGTTCCATTGCCACCTTGATTTTTTCTTGCTGATTGCAACGGAAGTCCCACATATTTTTTGCGACCTTTCCGCGCAATTCTGCGATGTTGATTGCTTCTTGCCCGGTTGCCATATCATACGGCAATAAACCGTCGGCAAACATTTTGACCGCGCGGGCAAAGTTTTCTTTGTCCACAACCTTTGCTTCAAGTTCGGTTAAGAACTCAACCGACAAGCCGAATTTGCTTGCAAGTTCTTGAATCTGATTTTTCATTTGCAAAATTAGTTATTTTATTTAATATAACACACACATTAAAACAATGTTCTTTGACGTTGCTTGTCAAGCCACGCTTGCGCATTGTCGTTGCTTATCCACCATTGAAAGCATTGTTCTGGGGAATTAAAGTTGTTGTAATATCCTTGTTCCATAAGTTCGCGGATTGCCCGAATGTAGATGCGTTCAGCCAAAAGGGGGAACAATTCAAGTTCACGGCGTTTTTCTTTCGGTGAAGCCATTGGGCAAAACAAACAGCCGATGCGATGAAAGCCGATGTCGTACAAGTCGCAATAAGGCATATTGTTTCCCTTGATGAAGTCCCAAACGTCCATGTCCGACCAATGGAATATCGGAGAAATAACAACCTTGTCTTTGCCCTTGACACAATAAATTTGCGTTTCTTTTTCAAGGTCGAATAATTGCCCACCCCAAGAGCGTTCAAGGGCTAATTTGTCATTGATGATTTCAAAGCCGACGCCGCGTTGTCCGATAACCTCAATCGGGTTGCGCTTGGCACGTCTTGCACTTTCAGCAGCGCGGACACCGATACAAGTACAACAACCCGCCCCGGCTTGTTCTTTCAAAATGGCGCAACAATAACGCGCTTGACGTGTCGGCAACAATTTCTTTTGAAGAATGAGTTGCCGCATATTCTTTTGGGGCAAATTCAACTTGACTTGCGGATAATTTGCCCGGACAAAGCGCATAAGGTTGGGAGAATCAACCGATGTAACTTGCATTTCCGCATGGAACTTGCACCCAGACAATTCCATTAAGGCAAGCAGCACTTGGGAATCTTTGCCGCCGGAAAAGGCAACGTGAAAGCCCTTGTCAGACATTCGCATTGCCAAAGATTCCGCGTTTCTGATAAATTCGACGGCTTCTTTTTCCTTGTTAAGAAGTGATTGCTTCATTTTTCCTTGTCGATTTTGCGCATTCATTGATGAATGGCGGTGTTTTCGATGTCTTTGCACAAACCCCAAATGTGGTTTTCGATACCCTCGCGATTGATTGCGTCTAAAAGGTTGAATGTTGTTGTTGTCATTGTTGCGAAATTTAATTGTTATTATCAGAATGTTTTATAGTAACACACAGCAAAGATAATTGTTTTATTTAATATAACAAGCATTTTTGAAGAAAATTTTTATCTGAAAGCATAAAATGTTGATAAGTGAAGCATAACTATTGCCGGAACACGACATGTTTTATAGTGATACACAATAACTTTGCTTGTGATTTGTAACACAACAAAAAATATCGAAAAATGAAAGAAAAAATTTTGGCATTACTGATTGCAAAGTTTTCAGGCGTGCGAAAAGATGTCTTAAACCACATGGCACGCGCTTTCGCGTTACAGGTGGCGACGGATGAAGAAGCGAAAAACCTTGTCGAGAAAATCACCGATGCGCAAGTGAATGAGTACGTCAAGGAAGTTCGCGCCGATGTGGACAAGGAAGTGTCCGAAAGCAACAAAACCTTTGAAACAAACTTGAAAAAGAAGTTTGACTTCGTGGCAAAAAGGGACACCGAACCCGGCGGCGACCCCAAGCCCGACCCAAACGACCTTGCGGCGACAATTAAAGCAGCCGTGGCGGAAGCCGTCAAGCCGTTTCAAGACAAGTTGGCGGGTTTTGAATCCGACAACGTGGCAAAGTCAAGGCTTCAAGCATTGAACGAGAAATTGAACAGATGTAAGGACGAAACTTTCAAGAAGCAAACCTTGAAAGACTTTGCCCGTATGACGTTCGACACTGACGATGCGTTTAACGAATACTTGACCGAAAAAGCGGTGGACATTGAAAGTGCAAATCAAAACATGGCGGATGCGGCATTGAGCAACGGCGCGGGAAGCCCCCTTTTCTCGCAGAAAGAGGAAAGCGGTATTTCCAAAGGTGTTGCCGATTTCGTGGAAAGCCAAAAGCCTGAAAAAAATCAATTTACGGGCAAAGATGTGTAATTTCTAAACTCACAAACAATGTCATTAACGATTAAACGAAAGAAAGACAATCGCGTTGTGAAGTGTATTCTTCACCGCGTCGCCGACATTCCCGGTGGCGTTACCGTTTCGGTCGCAAACTTGGGTGGGTCGGCTTTGTTCGAGGGAACACCCCTTGGCGTTGGCACTGATGGTTTGTTTGTCGTGTGCAAAACCGCGCAAGTTGTTACAAAAGCGGATGCAAATGCAGTAACCTATGAAGTGGCGAAAGGACACCATTTCAAGGTTGGTGATAGATTCGCAACTGATGCTTGCGATGGTCAGACCATTACGGCAATCGACAAGACCGACCCGGCAAAAGATGTCATAACCGTTGAAACAACCCTTGGCGCAGTAGTGAAGCCCGGAACTTGTGCGTTTGAATCGAGTGGAGCGAACAAGACATTAAAGAACACCCCGGTTGCCATTGCCGGGTCAAATCACGATGTCGAGAACGGCGACAACTTGTTTACAGACGCATGGGTTATCGGTGTGGTTCGCAAGTCGAATGCGCCGATTCTCAACGACACCGCCGAAAAGGCATTAAAAGGTATCGTTTATGTTTAACCCCCTTAAAAAGAAACCGAAATGCAGAAATCACTAATGGTAGGGTTGAATGAAAAGGATATGGAAGCCGTAATTCACACTTACGACCTCAAAGATTACTATTATCCAACCCTTTTCCCGCTGAAAGAAACTAAATTCTTGACGTGGAAAATGCTTGAAGCGCAATCCGGCTTGAAGATTGCCGCCGACCTTGTTTCAAGGGGCGCGACAATTCCAAGAAAGACCCGTGAAGCGATTTCAAGGATTCAAGGCGATATTCCCAAAATCACCATTTCGCGCGAAAAGAACGAGGACGAATTGACCGAATACGACATAATGGTTGCAATGTCGAGCAACAACCCCGACTTGAAAGCCCTTGTCGAATTTTGGGCAGAAGATACCAAGTTCTGTTGGGATGGTGTTGCAGCGCGTGCCGAATGGATTGCGTTACGTCAAATCTCGCTTGGTAAGGTCAAGTTCACCAATTCAAACAACGCGGCGGTAGTTACCGAATACGATGTTGATTATCTGATTCCGAAAGAACAGAAAATCGGCGTTACGACTTCTTACACCTCCGGAACAACGGCAAAGCCACTCACAAAGGACATTCCCGCCGCCCTTAAACTGGGCAAGAAGTTGTTTGGTGCAACGTACAAGTTCGCATTTATGAATGTGGACACTTTCGAGAAGTTCGCCGCACAGGAAGAAATATTGAAAAAGTGTTCGTCTTACATTCAGAATGTTTCCGGTACACAGGACGCGCCCGACCTTGCAACGGTCAATGGGTATCTTGCCAAAAAGAAAGAATTGTTCCGTGGCTTGCAGATTATCGTAATTGACCAAGACATTACGATTGAACTTGCCGACGGTTCGCGCGTTACTTCAAATCCGTTTGAAGATGATGTGATTCTTTTCTCTGAAAGTAAGGTACTTGGAAACACCTATTGGAAAGCACCTATTGACGCAAAGAAAATGCCCGGAAGCGTTGCTGAAAAGGTAATGCACGGACACACCCTTGTCAAGAAGTATTCCAATGAATCGCCCGTTCAGGAAATAACCGAGGGAATCGCAAACCTTTTCCCAGCTTGGAATCTTGCCGGACGTTCCGTACTGATGCAGACCAATGCGACAACTTGGAACAAGAACTAACATTTGACCAATGGGGCGTGAAATATCGCCCCAGCGGTCGTTTTTGCAAGAATTGACAATGACAAACAAAGAATACATAACCAAGTCGTTAAACGGCTTGAATATTTCGGAAGATGACATTGATATTATCTTGTTGAAAGGTTCGGTCAATGCAGACGCGCCCGCAGATTCACGCGCTTGCGACATGGCGGTTTATCACCGAATGTCAGCAGTCGTTAAAAGCGTGATGCAAAACGTATCGGAAGGCGGTTATTCTATTTCGTGGAATATGGAAGCCGTCAAGTTGTTTTATGCGGCGTTGTGCAATGAATTGGGCGTTGAAAACGTCCTTGTCAATCGTCCTAAAATTCGCAACCGTTCAAACCTTTGGTGATTATGGCAATCGTGATTCAATACCCGCATTACCTTTTCATTGAGGTTGCCACCGATTCGGTGCAAAACGCCGATGGTAGTTGGACGGAGTACGAACCGACGCGCAAATTCATTTCGATATGCCGTGAAGAATCGGACGGACGCGGAACGGAATTTCAAGTTGCCGGTGGTGAATACCACAAGGCAACGTCCGTTATACAATGTCCGAAAGGTTGCCCCAAAGTGGACAAAGGCACAAAGATTTTTGTTGCAAACGACCGTGAATGTGGCGATGTGCGGATTTCGGGAATATGCTTGAATTTTGACCAAGCACAACTTCATTCAAGGCTATGGGTATAAAGGCGAATTTCAGCAAAGACGATTTAAGGGCGCGTTTCGATGCGTTCCTTGATGAAATCGAACGAAAGCAGATTGCCCGGTTACAACGACTTGGCGAAATGTGCTTGATTGAAGCACGAACCAATAAGGGGTATATGATGCAGACGGGCGCATTGCTTTCATCAACGGGTTATCAAGTCTTTGTTGATGGTGTCGCGATTCACACCCAATTCGATGCGGCAAGCGGAGCGGAAAGCAACGCCGCCGAAATTGGAATCAAGGCGGGACAAACCATTGCCGACAAAATTGGCAAGGAAACAAAGGGCGTTTGCCTTGTTGTCGTTGCCGGGATGAATTATGCCACATACGTTGAAGCGAGAGGACGAAACGTGCTATCAAGCGCGGAACACCTTGCAGAAAGAGAATTGCCCAAGATGTTGGAAAAACTGATTAACAATGTAAAACGAGCCGCCGAATGAAAACAGCGTTTGACACTGATTCGATTTTGTTTGCTTTGCTTGACGGTAAAATGTCAAACAAAGGCGGGGTATATGTCGGCGACGACCGCCCCGAAGATTCCACCGATGAAGATGTGGTTGTGAACACGATTGATTTGCCCCAAGATTGCTTGCCGCAAAACGGAACGTCCAACATAAACATTTACACGGCGGACACAACAAAGAAAATCAAAGGAAAGATGCAAGTTTCGGCTAATCGTTCACGCTTGAAAGTCTTGGCAGATGAAGCCTTGACAATTATACGAAACGCGAATATCAAGGGGTTGAAAATGATTCCCGGCAATATGTCGATAATGTACGAGCCGATGACGAAACAACACTTTGTAAACATTCGCATTGATTGGAACATACAAATAAATTGATTAAATCATGGCAACAAGAACTTCTTTAATTACAATCGGACTTGCCGAAATCCAAGTTGGCACGGCTTCAAAAGCCGGAACAATGCCAAATTCCTTGTCCAAAATCGGCAAGACTTACAAGGACACTTGCAAAATTGCACAAGATGCGGCGGACGTTACCGAGCATTACGAAGAGGGTATGGCAGCTCCGGAAGTGCGCAAGAAATCGCGTAAAATTCCCCATCTGACATTCTCAATTATGGATGCGAATGTTCAAGACCTTGTGGATTATGTCGGTGGTGCTAACGTCGGCTCGTCAAGCGAACCCAAGTGGGGATATGACGGCAACGAGGTTGTCGCGAACCGTGCAATTTTCGTCAAGTCCGAACAAGGCTTGGATTTTGAGATTCCAAACGCCGACATTGAAGCGGTTATTAATGCGGATATGTCGGCAAAGGGAATTTTCCTTGTCGATTTCACTGTTACCCCAATGGCGGTGGATGCGGGAAAAGCCTTGCGTGGTGTACCCAAGAAAGGATAAAATCGGGGTACTTGGTTTAACCCGAAGCCCCCGGAAGAATGAATTTCGGGGGCTTCTTTAATATTCGGACAATGGAAATTGAGAAAAGCAAACTTGAAAAGGAACGCGCAGAATTGAACACCCTTATCAACAAGGGCGTGTCGTTTGAGGTGAAAGACGTTGAGTTTGAAACCCACAAACGCTTTTTCGGCTTGTTCCGTAAGCATACCCCCAAAGAGGTAACACGCAAGTTCACCATTGAGGAAATGACACTTGCAACCCTTGACCGCCTTTCGGCTGAATGGATTGAATTTGTCATTGATGAATCGGTGATGAAGTCGGCGGACGGAATGCAACGCGCCCGAACGTTATCGCACGAACACGCCTTGCGATGTGCAAAGGTTGTCGCGATTGCCGTATTAGGTGAAAAACGTTTGATTCCTTGCCCATACAAGGGTGGAACACGTTGGGTTGAGGACACGAAATCCATTGAAGATTTGACGGCGTTATTCGCAAGGAGAATCCGACCGTCAAAGTTATATCAACTTTATGTCCTTATCAACGCAATGTGCAACTTGGGGGATTTTTTGAACTCTATTCGATTGATGCAAACCGAAAGAACCACAATGCCGATTCGGATAGAGGAAAACAACGAGGGTTAAACAGTCCATACGGACGGCGTGGCGCAATTTGCGAGCATTTCGGGTGGACTTATGACTACTTGTTACACGGCATTGCATGGTCGATTGTTCAACGAATGATGATTGATGCACCAAGTTACGACATTTCAGACGGCAACGAGGTTGAAGAAATCGTTTTGACCGAGGACAACAACGAACAAATTATGAACTATGTAAATAGTATGATGTAAATGGCAGAAATTGACGGTGGTGCATTGTCTTTCAAGTCCGTTATGGACAATGCACAATTAGACACGGCGATTGAAGAAACCTTGCGACGTGTGCAAGGCTTTTCCGATGCGGTCGTGGGTTCGGGCGACACGATGGATTCGACAACAAAAGAAATGGTCGAATGTATCGAGATGCAAAAGAAAGTCATTCAAGAGTTGGAAGCGACCGTTTCCGACTTGAACGCCCGTATTGATTCAATCGAACCGGGCGATGCGCAAAATGTATTGATTGAGCAAGCAAACGCGGCACGACAAGAACTTGAAGCCGAAAAGCAAGGCTTGGTTGAATTGGTCGGACAATTAGACGCAATGCAACAATCAAATGCAGCCGCCGCAAGTTCTTTTGAACAAATCCGGGCAACGCTGGGCCAACTCGGCGCGGCTTGTGAAACACACGAACAAGCCATTGCGAGCCTTGAAGCCAAATACGACCGATTGGGCAAGGAAATGGGCAAGGCTTATTCAGAGGGGCGCGATAAAGAATATATCGCCTTAAAGCAACAGCAACAAGCCTTGATGGGTGAAATCCGTGTTCGCAAAAACGTGCTTAAAGAGTTGCGCGAACAATCCAATGCCCTTGAAGAAGAAGCAAGCAAAATAGAGCAAGCGAACAAAGAAACACAAAAAGCCGCGTCCGCCCACGCAACCTTGCGCCAACAAATAAAGGCAGTCAAGGAAGAAATGGCGAATTTGCAAGCAAACGGCATTGATGAAAATTCGGCAGCTTACAAACGGTTGGTGAATGAGTTGGGACGACTGCAAGACATTCAAGGCGATATTGCCGCACAAGGCAAGATAATGTCTAATGATGAAAACCAATTCGCGGGTATGTTGTCCGGCTTGCAAGGCGTTGTCGGCGGATTCACGGCGGCACAAGGTGCAGTTGCCTTGTTCGGTGCGGAAAATGAGAACTTACAACGTATTATGTTGAAAGTTCAAGCCTTGATGTCAATTACAATGGGATTGCAACAAGTCGCACAAACCTTGAACAAAGATTCGGCGTTTTCGCTTGTTACATTGAACGGCTTGCGTGAATGGTGGAACAACCTTTTGGATGTCGGACGTGGCAAGCAGGAAGCCGAAATTATCGCCATTAAAGCAAACACGGCGGCAGAAATCGAAAATGCGGTTGCGGTGGAAGCAAACGCCGGGGTAAAGGCGACGCAAGAAGCCGTAACGAGTGCCGGGGCAAAAGCACAAGTCGCAAGCACGGCTTCAACAAAAGCCAACACCGCAAGTCAAATCGGCAATACCATTGCAACAGGCGGTCAAGCAGCGGCGGCAAAAGCCGGAACGGTGGCAAATATCGGACTTGCCGGAGCTTTCCGAATGGTCGGGGCGGCGATAAAGTCAATCCCGGTTATCGGTTGGGTTCTTGCTGGAATTTCGGCTTTGGTCGGGATTCTTTCACACTTTATCGGCAAGGCGAATGAATCAAAGGAAGCAGCAAAAGAGTTCGGAAATAATGTCATTGAAGCGTGTTACAAGCCGATTGGCACAGTTGAAATGTTGTCGGCGCAATGGAAATCACTTGGTGACAATTTGGAAGCCAAAAAGAAATTTATTGACAATAACAAAAAAGCATTTGATGAATTGGGCGTGTCCGTGTCGGGTGTTACTGATGCGGAAAACCTACTTGTTGCCAACAAAGATGCGTTTATTGAAGCGCAGATTGCGAAAGCGAAAGCAACCGTTCTTATCAACCAAGCAATGGACTTGATGAAAAAGAAAATGGAAACGCAAAACCGCATTGACACGGGCGATTATTGGGACACTTTCGCATATTCTTGGAAACGCGGCTTACATAATGAATTGTACGATTTGCAAGACGATATAAGAAGTTATGATGCACAAATGCAGAATCTTTTTACACAGGCTTACAACACACAAGTTCAAGGGTGGACTTTGCTTCAAAAAACGGGTGTTCAAGCAACGCAGACATACGCGGAAGGCACTTTGGGCGCAATCGAACAAGCGATTCGCCTTAAACAAGAAGCATTAAAGAATTTGACGAATAATGATGATTACAAAAAGGGCTTGAAAGAAATTGAGGCTTTGCAAAAGCAAGCCAACAAAATAACCGGGACAACGAGAAAAAAAAGTGGCGGTGGTAGTGCCAAAAGTGGCGCGAAAAAAGACCAGTTCTTGGAGAAATTGAGCAAACGCAAAACCGAATATGCCCGATTTATGAAATGGATAAATTCGGGTGATGCGATATTGGTAAAATCCGCAAATAAAGAGTTCGCTGGGCTTCTTAAAGAGGGTGCGACATACATTGATTACCTGAAAAACCAACGCGAAATCATTTTGCAAGTTGGTGTCGCCAACCGCACGAAAGCGCAAAACAAACAGTTGCGCCAACTCAATGATGCAATCGCGGAAGAAACAAAGAAAACCGTTCTTGAAGCATTCAACGCCGAATTGTCCGAGCAACTCACAAATGCCCAAACGGTGCTTGAAATGCTTAGTATCATTGAAAAGAAACGCAAGGAGTTAAGCAACGACGGAACGGAACTTGACAATGCAAAGTCGCAAGCCCTTGACGATGCACAAAGGCAAGCGGAAGAACAAGCCAAGAGCGAAACCGAAACTTTGCTTGAAAATTACGCTTCTTATGCAGAAAGGAAACGCCGGATTGAAGAACAATTCAATGCCGATATTGCCTTGTTGCAGCGCAAACGCGCGCAAGCAACAAGCGATTCGGAACGTGCCGAAATTGATGCGACGATAAGAAACCGACAAAGGCAGTATGAAACCGATTCGCAAACGTCCGGCAATGCCGATTATGATGCGATGTTGGCAGATTACGGCACGTTTGAGCAGCGCAAACAAGCAATCATTGACGAATACGAAAAGAAGCGCAGAACCGCGCAAGAGATGGGCAACACTGAAATGGTCGAGCAAATCGACAAGGCACAAGCGCAAGCCCTTTCAAAATTCGCCCTTGATGAATTACAGGCACACCCGGATTGGGCGTTGATGTTTGGCGACCTTGACGAAATCACGACTGCGAAACTTGAAGAACTGATTGCCAAAATCAACAATCTTGACGGCGCGTTTCTTGGTGTTGAGTTCGACCCGAAAGACCTTGAAACCTTGAAGAAGAAAATTCAAGAAATGAAAGATGAAATCCAAGAACGCAACCCATTCAAGGCTTTAATTTCAGGAATCAAGGATTATTCAAAGGCAGCCGACAGCGAAAGCAAGAAGAAAGCCTTGAAAAATATGTTTGAAAGCGCAAGCGGTTCAATCGACCTTGCGAAAGGTTCGCTTGATGCGGTCGTTTCCGGTATGGACAAGATGGGTGTTGCGATGGACGATAACACGCAAGCGATTCTTGGTGATATTGGCGGAATCCTTGACGGTGCAAGTCAGATTGCACAAGGTATCGCGACGGGCAACCCCTTGTCGGTCATTCAAGGTTCAATCGGTTTTCTTTCATCGGCATTCGATTTGTTCAATTCGCGCGACCGCAAGGCGGAAAAGCAAATCAAGAAGCACCAAAGCGCATTGAAAGACCTTGAAAACGCTTACAACCAACTATCTTGGGCAATCGACAAGGCGTTGGGCGCAAAAGTTTATGATGGACAAATGCAAGCGATTCACAACATGGAGCAGCAACGCGAACACCTCAAAGGAATTTGGGAAGCGGAGCAAAGCAAGAAAAAAACCGACAAAGACAAGGTGCGTGATTGGCAAGAACAATATGCGGAACTTGGGCGGCAAATACAAGATATGTACGAGTCAATCGCCAAAGACATATTGCAGACCGATGCGAAAGACTTTGCCGGGACGTTGGGCGATGCGCTTGTTGAAGCATTCAAAAAGGGTGAAGATGCGTCAAAGGCTTTTGAACAAACAGTGAATGAAGTTCTACAAAATGCCATTGTAAACCAACTGAAAAAACGATTCCTTGAACAACAGCTTCAAGGCGCGTTGGACAATCTGATGGGGTCAATGGGTTATTGGAACGGCGACGACTTCATTTTTGACGGCTTGACCGACACGGAGATTGAACAATTCAAAGCAAAGGTTCAAGCCGCGTCAAACAATTTCAATCAAGCCTTGTCGATTTATAAGGACTTGTTCAAGGATATAACCGAGGACAACACCGATGAATCATTGACGGGTGCGGTCAAGGGCGTAACAGAAGAAACGGCAAGCATTGTCGCCGGGCAAATCAACGCGGTTCGCATTAACCAACTTGAAGCCACAGCGATATTACGGCAACAGCTTCAAGCCTTGAACACGATTGCGGCGAACACCGCGTTCAACCGCTACTTGGTCAAATTAGACCGCATTGTGGCGTTGTTGGAAAAGTCCGACAATTCCTTGCGTTCACAAGGTTTGTCCTAATATGTATCACTATAATACAAATTAACATGGATATTACAAAGTATCTTGCAAGACAAGCCAAGAAAAACGGCATTTGCAAAGCATGGCACAAGGAATTATTGACCTTGACCGATAAAGATGCGTTGTGCGAAATGTACTTGCGCGGAATTGACTTTTGTTTGTCGAATGATTACCCGGACAACGACTTCATACGAAGTCATTTCAAGGGCGTAATGGAGAAACACGGTGTTTTCCTTGACGACAAAGTTTCCGTTGAAAATACCCCCAAATGCGTGTGTTTGGGGGCGTGTTCCGGACAAATCACCATTGACGGCTTCAATGTGTGTGAAGTGTTCGTGAAACACGATTCGGCATTAACCATTTCCGCAAGGGGTAACGCCTTTGTGATGGTAGATGTGTTCGACAATTCGACAATCATTGTTCAGGCATACGACCGGGCGAAAGTGTGCGTGAACCGATACGGTGGAACAATCCACGATTGCGCTATTGATGATGCGACAATAAAAATCCGGGAGAAAAACAAAAAAACATATTGATATTGATATGGATGCAAACAATATAATTATTCAAATGCCTTTCGATGAAAGTGATGGTGCGTTGATTGCATACGATTACGGCCAAAACCGCGCCGATGGTTCGGTTGTCGGTGCGCATTTCGTCACCGGAAAGAACGGCAACGCAATTTCATTTAGTGGTGATGATTATTGCGAGGTGTCGAAAAGCATTTTGCCGAATATGAACACCGAATTTTCAATTCTTGCTTGGGTTCAAGGTCGGGAAACCGAATGCGGTTCACCCCAAAAGATGATTTGGGTGTTGAGTTTTTCGGGGCTTAACAACTTTGTAGAAGTTCCGATTCAAGCAAAGCCCGGTTCGTGGTTTTCGCTTGCCGTTACAAGGCGCGGAAGCACGTTCAATTTCTATGTCAATTCACAGTTGATTAAGACCGTGAACAATTCCGGTGCATTGCAAGGCATTTCGCTTAACCAAGATTATTACGGCGGTGAATACGGTTTTGGTTTGCTTGACGATGTGAAGATTTACAAGGTTGCCTTGCTTCAAGCCGACCTTATCAATGAGTTGTCAAACGTGAAACAACAAGCATACTTGTTGGATGGTGTGGACTTCAAGGATTACGGCGTTTATGTATCCGGGTCGGACGGTATCTTGAACCGCCCTAAACTCAAAGCCCCGGCAAGTCTTTCTTGGGACAATTACCACGGTGAAAGCGTTGATTTGATGCACAAGTTCTTTGAATCACGCGAAATCACCTTGTCTTGCTTTGTCAAGGCAGAATCTAAGATGGACTTTATCAAGCGCGTTTCCGATTTTGAAGCCTTATTCGACACGCAGGGAACAAACCGCCTTGTCATTGACGTTCACCCGATAAAACCTTTGATTTACGAGGTCTATTGCAAAGATGCAATCGAAATCCAAAAGACGTGGGACGATGATTTAATGGTTGGCACGTTCAAGTTGAAATTGATTGAACCCGAACCCGTGAAGCGTGTGTTGAAACATATTTGCATTTCGGAAGCGACCAAGACTTGCACAATCACTTTGACCACCTCAAAACTTGTGAATATCTATTGGGGCGATGGACAGGTTGATTATGATGTGTACGGCGACAAAAAGACCATTACGCACGTTTACACAGACAACGGCGACTTTTTCCCCGTAATAACGGGGTGTATTGATGAAATAACCGACTTTCAAACAAACGCGATTGTTGTATGGGAGAAAATTTGATAATTCAGAAGAAGAACGGAAATCGTGTGCCATTGGAGAATCGGCGCACGGCAACCCGTATAACGTCCGGCAAGCAGACTTGGGCGTTGAATGCCGACGACAAGTTGGACTTTACCGTTGAATCACCGTTTCCGCAAACGTATGAAATCGGCGACCGAATAACCGTGTTCGGGCGTTTATATACGTTAAACCGCTTGCCGAAAGTGAAGCGAACAGGAATGCACGAATTTTCCTATGACTTGGAATTTGAGGGCGTACAATACGACTTGTTGCGTGTTACCTATGACTTGACCATTGACACGACCAACAACAAATTGCAAGACGTTCAAGGCGATTCCCTGACGGGTGATTTGCACCACTTTATGTCTGTGTTGATTGCCAATGCAAACCGTGTCTTTCCGGGCAAATGGAAGATGGGGACTTGCCCCGAAACAATCGGCGACAAGACCTTGACTTTCGGTGAATCCGATAATTGCTTGGCGGTGCTGCAAAACCTTTGCAGCGAAAGCAACTTCAATGTCGAATTTGAGATTGTAAGCGTCGGCGACGTTCACACAATCAACCTTAAAGCGAGTGTTGGACAAACCTTGCCTTATACGTTCCAATATGGCAAGGGGCGTGGCTTGTATGCCTTGAACCGTGAAAACGTGTCAAGTGCAAATATCATTACCCGATTGAAAGTGTATGGCAGTACGGAAAACATAACACAAAAGTACCGTGCCGACCGCCTTTGTATGCCGGGCAAGAGCAAGGCGCAATCTTACATTGAAAAGCCGGAAGCGGTCGCCAAATACGGTGTTTTTGAGGGTCGCAAGAACTTCAATGATGTCAAGCCGACATTTACGGGAAAGGTCGGGGCTATCGTGCAAGGAAACGTGTTGCAGTTCCAAGATAACACCTTTCCTTTCGACTTGAACGCAAAAGAGCCTGACGGCGTAACAACGAAGTATCTTATTAACGGGGTTGAAGCGAAAATTCACTTCAACACGGGCAACCTTGCCGGATATGACTTCACCGTGTGCAAATACGACCACGCAACACATACATTTACCCTTAACAAATTGACCGACGACCGGGGCGATGTGTTCCCGTCTGAAACGTCCCCAGCATTTCAATTCGCGGTCGGCAATGAATACAAGATTTTGGACATTGCTTATTCAAGGGATATTGAGGAAGCCGCCGAAATGGAATTGGCAGAAAAAGGTAATGTGTATTACGACCAAAATTGCCAACCCAAAGTGCAATATGGATTGACCGTAACAAAAGAGTGGTTGCAAAAACTCGTCAATGCCGATGCAAGCAAGATAGTTAATGTATTCGCCCCCGGTGATTACTTGCGTGTTGTGGACAATGAAATTGATGTGAACAAGGCAATCCGCATTAAATCATTCGTCCGCAATGTGCTTGACCCTTACGATTACACCTTGACGATTTCGGACATGACGAGCGACACCAACATAACAACGCGCGTGATTTCCGAACTTATCAACATTGACAAGGCATTGACCATTAACAACCTTAAAGACCCGGCACGGGCAAGGGCAAATTGGCGGTCAAGCCGTGAAGTTTTGGACATGGTGTTTGACCCGGAGGGCGACTATTATACCGACAAAATCAAACCCAATTCGATTGATACGCTTGCATTATCGGTCGGCGCAAAGTCAATGCAATTCGGCTTGACAAATACCGTATTCCAACCGAACTTCAACGGCGACAAGAACGTATTGAAGTGGCAAGGCGGTGTCTTGACACATTACACAATCAACGAGGAACACGCCGTTTCTTGGATTCTTGCCGACGGTCAAGCAACCCTTTCGGCTGATTCTGATGCGTTCTACATTTACGCGAAATGCTCAAAGGCGGACGATTCCGGCACAATCGTTTTGGAAAAGATACAACACAAGGTCGATTCCGATGCGAACTACTATTATTTTTGGATTGGCGTTCTTAATTCGGTTGATAAGGAGTTGAAAGCACGTTCAATCGCCTTGACGTATGGTTTTACGATGGTGAACGGTCGTTTCATCAAGACCGGTCGCATTGAATCCGCCGACGGAACGACATATTTTGACCTTGACAATTCCGAAATCGGCGGTCGCATTGTGTTCACCTCAAACGGACAAGAAAAGACCCTTGAAGAATTGGGCAAAGAAGCCCTTGAAAGCAAAGATTTCATCAACAACACCTTGCCGGGCTTGTTAAGTGAAATTCAACAGCAGCTTGACGGACAAATTGAACAATTCTTTTATACATACGACCCGACAACGAGCAACGCGCCCGCAAAAGATTGGACAACAAATGCCCTAAAAGAACAACACTTGGGCGACTTGTTTTATAACACGGACAACGGCAAAGTGTTCCGATGGGTGAAGAACGGCAATACATATTCTTGGCAACAATTACAAGATTCAGAGGTTGCCCAAGCCCTTGCGATTGCCAATGATGCGCTTGCCCTTGCGAAGAACAAAAGGCGCATTTTCACTTCAACGCCTTACACGCCCTATGATGTCGGCGATTTGTGGGTTCAAGGCTCGTCCGGCGACATTATGCGATGCAAGACCGCTCGCGCGTCCGGGGCTTACTCTACAAGTGATTGGGAAAAGGCTTCAAAGTACACAGACAACACCGCGTTAAACAATTTCATCAATGGAAATTTCACAAACACGGTGAACACACTTACAAAGCAGATTGACGGCAAGATTGAAACGTGGTTTCAGACAAGCGACCCGGCAACAGCATGGACAACAAACGACCTTAAAGAGGCACACGTTGGCGATATGTGGTATCACACGACAAACAAGGTATTGAAGTATTACACAAAGGATAACGGTTATATCAATATCAATACAGGTGTTGTAACTTACTTTTACGCATGGAAATTGGTTGAAGATGAAAAGGCGATTGCTGCTTATGAAGCGGCAAGCCACGCCCAAGACACCGCCGACGGCAAACGTCGGGTGTTCGTTGCGATACCAAAAACGCCTTATGATATTGGCGACCTTTGGGTGGATGGAAAGGACTTGCGCCGTTGTATCACTGCGAAAGCGTCCGGGCAAGCATACAATGTAAATGATTGGGTTGTTGCCGTTTATTACGACAACACCAAGACAACCATTGACGGCGGAATTGTAACGTCCGGCACAATTCAGGTTGCCGGAAGCAATGCTTCAATCCTTGCAGGTATCACCGGGCAAGGTACGGCGGCAAATTCGATTCGCTTTTGGGCTGGTGCTTCATTTGAGAATCGTGCAACCGCCCCTTATCGTGTAATGCAAGACGGTTCGGTTGTTATGACAAAAGCGACCGTCGAGGGCATTATAAACGCGATTTCGGGTTATATCGGCGGTTTCAAGATAAATCAAGGACAAATCGGCAGTGGCACGCAAAACGAGCAAGACACGGCAAATGGCTTGTGTTTGACGAATGGTTTTATCCGTTTCCGAAATGCAAACCAACGTATTCTTTTGGGTTGTTTAAGTTCTTTGGGTTATCCGTTCAACGGCTTGTTGGAATTGACGGGCGATTTCGGCACAACGCTTGAAATTTACCGAAAATTGGGGCGTACCGATGCGGACGGTTCTTGGGAAAAATGGTACAAGCCACACGCCTTTTTTGTAAGCGGAAACCAATGGTCGGTCGGCAAGGTTGCACACTTTGAAAATGGTTATGTCGGTGAAGCATATACGGACATAATCGAAAGTATGTTCACGCTAACACACAAGTATCATTTTACAACGTGCGACAGTAGGTATCGAAGTGTGAACTTGCCCACAAAAACGAATATCGACAAAGCGACGGACAATGTCCCCGTTATCTTTGACATTGAAATTGTGTGTGATAGGAATATGCCCAATCGCTTGTGTTTGAAATCACAAACGGGCGCACAATTATACAATAGTAATGGCAATGCAATGGACAAATGGGACATGGAGCGTGGCGATTCTTGCACGTTGCGATATTATAATGGTGGATATATGTTTGTAAATTCAGAGAGAGAGATTAGTATATGATTTTAGCAAAACACATAGATGGAAAACCGCTTGACGTGCGGTTTGTCAGCGAAATACAAGGTTCGTATGTTACGGAGTTAAGGGAATCCGGGTTTCTTGACTTCGTGGCAAGCGAACAACCGCAATGCGACACCGGGTTTGTTGCGGTTGATTCCTATGTTGTGAAAGACGGCAAATTGGTTCAGTATTGGGAAATCAAGACCGACCCGGAAACCGTCAAAACTCAAATCGCCGATTTGAAAGAAAGACTTTCATCAACCGATTACATGGTTATAAAATGCTATGAATGTCAGTTGGTCGGCGATGCGTTACCGTATGACATTGAAGCGTTGCACCGGGAAAAGCAAGCGATTCGGGACGAAATCAACCGTCTTGAAGCCGAAATTTGACAAAGTTATGCTTGACTTATGCAACTTTATGTTTTATAGTAATACAATTCGGTAACTTTGTAAACGATTAAATTCATTATAACAATGGACAAAACAAGGTCGGGTGAATTTGTTTCACCTCAAATTGGAAAGATGGGAAAGGCAGTGAAGCAAACTTCATTGTCGGGTACTAACTTAAAATGGGGCTATTGATATGGGTATGATTATCGGCGTTGGTAACACAAAACCAACATTCCCTTATGATTATTATTACGGCATTGAGTGGGACAAGACCGTTTCAAATCCCAAGCCGTCGAGAATCGGCAAAGCAGAACTTCACAAATCCTTGCCGCTTCAATCAATGATGCGCCGTTGCATTCTTAAAGACAGCGGCGAAGTGAACTATTACTTGAATGCGAACGATTCGACAAAGCGCGACAATGGCGCGGTGGCGGATTTGACGGGCGGGCACGGGCAATATATGGTCGAAGTGCCGGATATGTATGTTCGTTTTGAAACGGACGGCAACAAATGTCGGCACTTGCAATCCACACAACCGTTGCCCGGTTTCGTTAAGTGGCGCAAAGACTATGTTTCGGCGGTAGAAGCGACCGTTGAACGTGCAACGCAAAAGTTAAGCGCGGTTGTAAACACAACGCCCGAATATCGCGGCGGCGGCAACCAAGCCAGTTGGGACGAATTGAGCAAATCACAGCTTGGAAAGCCCGCAACCTCAATTTCACTAACGAATTTCCGCGCGTATGCAAGAAAACGCGGAACGACCGAATGGAATTGCAACTTGTATCAAACACACAAGAAGTTGTGGTGGCTTTTCGCAGTTGAATATGCAAACTTCAATTCGCAAGACACTTTCAATGCGGCGTTGGACGAAAATGGATGTAGACAAGGCGGACTTGGTGCGGGCGTTACGACCTTGAACGGAACAAAATGGTCGAACTTCAACGGCTATAATCCCGTAATTCCTTGTGGTATCACAAACAGTCTTGGCAACAAGACGGGCGTTGTCGATTACACAATGCCGACCGAATATGACGAAGCCAAGTTTATTGTTTCCGTTCCGTCTTATCGAGGTGTTGAAAATCCTTTCGGACACCTTTGGAAATGGACGGACGGTTGCAAATGCTTGATTCAATCGGAAGCCAACGGTGGATTGTCTGAATTTTACGTTTGCGACGACCCGGCGGCATTCCAAAGTTCGGGCGTTGCGGGCTATGAATTGCGCGGTAATTTGCCCCGAAAAGATGGATATGTGAAAGCAATGGTTCTTGGTGAATACGGCGAAATAATGCCGTTGGAAGTAGGAGGCGGAAGCACCACATATTTCTGCGATTACTTTTACACCAACATTCCATCAAGTGGAGTTGCAGAACGTGGCGTTTTGTTCGGCGGTTCTGCGGTTGGTGGTGCGTCTGCGGGCTTCGTGTATGCGTATACGAATTCTACGTCGTCGTTTGCGTATGCGTATTTCGGTTCTCGGCTTTGCTTTTTCCCGCAAATCGAATAAATCGAGCGCAACGCGCATGTGATGTTTTGAAAGAAATTAAAAGGTTGTCCGATGTCGTGGCGTTTTGTTCAGCGGTTCTGCGAATAATGGTGCGAATGCGGGCTTCGTGTATGCGAATACGAATAATACGTCGTCGAATGCGAATGCGAATATCGGTTCTCAGCTATGCTTGTAAAAATATAGTTGCATATCGGAAACCTTGCCACAAAAACAACCCAATCCGGGGTTGAATGAGTTGGAAAACCAACGGCAAAAAATAGATTAAGTAAAACGGTTTTGGTAGGGGGCAGCCCCGAAGAATCCTAATATACAAGCAAACTTGAAACAATGAAAAGAGTTGGCAACATATTCGACAAGGTGATTTCCCTTGATAACTTGCGCTTGGCTGATGATAAGGCACGAAAGGGCAAGACGCATTCTTATGGGGTGCAGATTCACGACAAGAAGCGTGAAGCCAACTTGATTGCATTACACGAAAGTTTGAAGAACGGCACGTTCAAAACTTCAAAATATCACATTTTCACCATATTTGAGCCAAAAGAACGTCAAATTTACAGATTACCGTATTATCCCGACCGAATATTGCACCACGCAATAATGAATATCATTGAACCGATTTGGGTTTCGGTGTTCACAAAGGACACATATTCTTGCATAAAGAACCGGGGAATCCATGCTTGTGCAAAGTCGGTCAAACACGCCTTGAAGAATGACAAGGACGGAACACGGTATTGTCTTAAAATAGACATTCGCAAATTTTATCCGTCAATCAACCACGAAATTTTGAAAAGGGTTGTCCGGCGGAAAATCAAAGATAAACGCCTTTTGGCATTGCTTGACGAAATCATTGAATCGCCTTGCCGAAACGATATGCCGATTAGCAAATGTGCTTCAAACCCCTTGACCGGACAAATCGAGCATGTCGCCTTGAATGGTGTGCCAATCGGCAATTATCTTTCACAATACTTTGCAAACCTTTTCTTGGCATATTTCGACCATTGGTTGAAAGAACAAAAGCGGGTCAAGTATTATTGTCGTTATGCCGACGATATTGTGATTCTTGCGCCCGACAAGGAAACCTTACACGCCCTTTTGCACGACATTCGGGCGTATTTGCACGACAATCTGAATTTGGTTGTCAAGCGCAATTATCAAGTTTTCCCAGTTGATGCGCGCGGAATAGACTTCTTGGGTTATGTGTTCTATCATACTCACACGCTTTTGCGAAAGTCAATCAAGCAGAAACTTTGCCGCCGGGTCGCCAAATTGAACAAACGCAAGAATGTGCCGACAAAGGAGCAATACAAGCAACAAATTTGTTCTTGGTGGGGATGGTGCAAGTATTGTAATTCAATCAACTTGGTTAATAAACTTTCAAAAACATTTCCGTATGAAATTAAATTCAATCGAAGCAAACGCGCATTATGACATGGTGCACGGCAAACCCACCGTTTTGGAACACGACAACGATGGGTCAAGCCTTTACCGATTCAACATTGAAGCCGAATTTGGCAACGATGAAGAACCGACCGTTCAAACAGGTTGGAAGTGTCGCGAGGTTCGCACATTCGACAAGCTGACAAAAGCCAACTTGAAGAAAGCAATTATCCGTTCAATCCTTGACGAAACAACAGAATTTGACCTTGTGAATAGTTACAATAAACACATTCTTGGCATTGTCAAGAATGATGCGGCGGTGTCTGAATACAAGGACTATTTGCAGTTTACCGAGGATTTGGACACAATGTTAAAAAACGATTTGTCTAACTAAACACGCACGGCAATGGCAAGATTTTGTGAACTTGGAGTTGAAGCCGACGTTGTAATTGGCAAAGGCATTGACATGGAAGAATTGTTCAATCGCCGCATATTGATTGAAAAGACAATCATTCAGCCAACAAAATATCCGGGTAAAAATTCGTCCGGCTTACGAATGCAAATGCAAGTAGTTCTTGCAACCTTTAACCCAACGCCGGATGCGGCGGGAGACTATTTCCAAAAGGACGCGAGCGGCAACGCCGTGGGTGAAAGACGTTCTTGTTTCACAGGGTCGGACATTCTTATTTCGGCGATTCAGAAAGCCGAAAGCAGATTGCCCGAAATGAACAAGGAACGCCGGGACAGCAACCAACCCTTGTTAAGCATTTACCCAATCGACACAACGATTGTCAAAGTCGGCAAATGCTTTCAATTCACTTAAAACAGATTAAAAATGAATGATTTGAAAATGACTATTGCGGCGAAATTCGCTCAATTACTTATAAGCATTATCACGGGGCTTTTGGTTTGCATTGAAACGGCAATCAACTTCTTTGTTCCGTGCCTTTGTGCCATTATCCTTGATGTGATAACGGCTTATTTACTTGGTCGCCGGATGCACAAGAAATGTCCGGAAAAGGCGGATGGCTTATTCAAAAGTGAATACAAATATCGAATTATCTTCACGCTGATAATTGTGTTTATCGCAATAATACTTGGTGCGTATGTTGATATGCTGATTGTTAAGAATGGAGATATTGCCGTTCGGTTTGTAATGGCGGTATTCTTATTTTACGAATTATGGTCTTGCCTTGAAAATTGGTCGTCCGAAAATGACGCGCCGATTGCAAGGGCGTTGCAACGTATTATGGTGAACAAGGCGGAACGACACCTTAACGTACCATTGAAAGATATTTTGACACCGGGCGACAATGGCGGTTCGGAGAAAGGGGATGACAATGGCGAATGTTAAAATCTTATTACCGTTCATCCTTAAATGGGAGGGCGGATTTGTGAACGACCCAGCAGATTCGGGTGGCGCGACAAATAAGGGTGTAACAATCGCAACGTGGAAACGATGCGGTTATGACAAGGACGGCGACGGCGATATTGACGTTCAGGACTTGAAGTTGTTAAGCAACGTGGATGTCCGCGACCGTGTGTTGAAGCCGCATTTTTGGAATCGTTGGCAAGCCGACTTGATACAGTCCCAAAAAGTCGCAAACATTCTTGTCGATTGGGTTTGGGGTTCGGGCAAGCACGGCATTGTCATTCCTCAAAGGTTGTTGGGCGTTCAGCCGGACGGCATTGTTGGCAAGCGAACCTTGATGGCGGTAAACTTTGCCGACCCCGACCAACTTTTTGAAGCGATTTACAAAGCCCGTGTGAAGTTCTTAAACGACATTACGGCGCAAAGTGTCGCCGCGTATGAAAAGAAAATCGGACGAAAGGCGACAAACGCAGAGTTAATGAAGCACACGAAGAAAAGATTTATTAACGGGTGGTTGAAACGCCTTGCGGACTTAAAGAGTTTATGAAAATGAAAAAGTTTATCACATTGGTTGTCGCATTTGGCTTGTTTGTGTCTTGTGGTACAACTCGCAAGCTGCAACAATCAACCCAAAAATCACGCATTGACAGCATGGCGATGCACGAGGTTGGAAAAGCGGAAAGGGAAAGTGTTGTTGATACGACCCGGACGGAACAAGGTAAAATCACGATTACCGAAATCGAGTTTTTCAACCCAGTTCCGAACGACACGACGGCAAAGGTGGTGTTGTCAAATATCGGTAGGCTCACCGGGGTAAAATCAATCAAACAAACCGTGATTGAATCCCAAGTTGAACAAAAGGGCGAAAGCCGGGAAACCGAAAAGCAAGAGCAATGCAAAAGCAATGCAAATGTACTTCGTGAAGAATCCAACATTCAGAAAAAGGAAGCCCCCACGCTCGACCCGTACCGATGGCGATATGCCTTTTACATTTCATTGCTTTTCGTTGCGGTGTTGTTATACTTAAAACATACACCGATATTGAATTGGATAAAAAAGATTCTTGCCGGAATAAGGCGGATTCTATAAAAATTGCAGTATCTTTGTATCTACATTGTTGCGAAAGCCACCTTTTGGGGTGGAACAATGGGTTGCCCGGTCAAAAGCCGGGCAATTATTGTTTTTATGGGGCTTCAAAGTGTTAAAATCGGGTGTTTTCGTGGTCAAATCCGTGGTCATATCGAAAAGGAAGAGAAAAGAAAAAGCACCTAACTTGTTGATTAGGTGCTTTTTAACGTGCTTTTGCAACACTTGATATTGCGGAGAGAGAGGGATTCGAACCCCCGGCACCTCTCAGTGCGACGGTTTTCAAGACCGTTGTAATCGACCACTCTACCATCTCTCCATGGTTTTTAGGCCACTTGCTTTATCTTTAAAGTGAGTGCAAAGGTAAATAATATTTTTCTAATTGCAAAGTTTTTGTAGAGTTTTTTACAAAATATTTTACACTCACGAATACGCTATTAAGGAATGAACCATGCGGAAAGAGATTATTAAAGAGACACTCCAACTATCTTATACGCACAAACAAACTAACCAACAACATGCTGCACAAATAATTACCACAGCGTTATCTGCTTTTATTCTACTAAAATAAGCTAAACAATAATATCTTTTTGATTGATAATGCGCTTTTTGTTTGTCTTGTATCCAGCTAAGTTCACTTAACTAGTAATATCATAATCCCAACCCAGCAGCTTATATAAAATAACTCCCTCCTATTCTTTCCATAGCTTCTAAGGCTAAATAAGAACAAGAGGGAGTTGACTTTTAAAAGTTATTCTCTCTACCGCCAGCCTAAACATAAGTATATAAAATACGTATATATACTTATTAAATAAAAGCTGATTGCAGAATATTTGTTATCTACTAACCTACAGCATTGTAACCGTTAGTACTGTTATGCTTCAGCAAATCCTTGAGATCCTGCTCATGACCGCCATGCTGCATAAAATGTTCTTCCATTTCCTTTTCTCCCTCCGCTTCAGCTTCAGAATGTTCAAAGTGTATAGCTTTGTTCTTCAACTCCGCTATTCCCCACCCCACAAGGGCCACTACTATAAAAAGGATAAAACCAATTAATGCTGTACTCATATTTCTATTAATATTTTATTAAATACTTATTTAATCTGTGACAAACAGATATGTTCGCACGTCTGCAAAAGTACGAATTTTCAATGAATAAATATCGGTGGAAGCAAAAAATATAAGTATTTTTTTTGAAACATCAAAAATAGTCTTATCTTTGTAAAAAGACGAAGTTATTACACAGCTTCACAACGGTATCATTATTTATATCTAAGGTTTTCAACAACATTAAATGAAAATTCCCATGAAGAAAGACTGTCACAAAATAACAGATGAAAATTTCGATGACTTATACGAAGATTCCATCGAAATTCAAGAAATAGACAAGTTTGTTTGTAACGAAATAAGCCGCCAAATCCATCGATACATCAAAGGAATGTCGGGCTCCAAGGCTATCATGCTCAAATTTGAAGAGCAATTATCCAAGCTCTCGCTTCCCGAAAAGGAAAACGCATTGGCCCGATACATCGACCTTAACCGCAAGGCCCTTAGCGGAATGGATTGGAAACTTATCATGACGAGGGCTTCAGCCAGCTATTGCGACACATACGCATACTGGCTCAAGCTCATCAATAATCCTCGCAAGATTATCAAATACCTTCACCGCATGAAGAGCAAATACATTCGTTTTCACACTGTTTTTGAAGAAAACGGAAAATTCGGAATCAAAGATTACGAAGGCAATATCCTCGTTCATGCCCTCTATGACTTCCTCCGGACACCCTATGTCTATGTCGACGACCTATGCACAATGCCCATCATGGCCGAAAAGAACGGCAAGATGGGGCTCATACTTCCCGACGGTAAAGACACCATTATCGCAGACTTTATCTACGACGACATACAACTGCGGGCCGAACCACCCTACTTCGAGGCTTTCCTTAATGGCAAATCGGTACTCATCGACCGTTACGGAGGAAAGAAGTAGTTATTCTTCAGATTGCAAGATAAACTTTTCAACAACGTGGGCTACACCATCCTCTTCATTTGAATAGGTGATGTAGTCCGCTTTGTCTTGTATCTCCCGAGGGGCATTTGCCATTGCCACACCCAATCCGGCATACTCTATCATGCTCTGATCGTTATAACCGTCACCACAAGCGATAATCTCTTTCCTATCTATTCCCAACAAACCGAGCAACCTATCCAGCGACAATGCCTTGTCAATACCCAGCGGAACACACTCCAAGAAGAAGCCCGCTGACCGATAGAGGCTCAACTGCCCGGCAAGTTTCTTCCCAAGACTTACCTCCAACTCGTGCAACGGAGCGGGGTCACCCACTATCAAACATTTATTGATAGGGTGCTGCACCTGCTCCGTAAAATGGTCATATTCCACGACAGACATCTTATTGATAAAGGCCTCATGCAGCACATACTTGTTATTTTTCTTCGTAGCGGCAATGCCTTCTCCTTGGTATGTCAATATCTCCATCCCCGCGTCACGGGCCGCACGATAAAGTATCGGAACATACTCGGGAGCCAATGTCTGCTCAAACACGACATGCCCATCCCGACAATCGATGATACGACCACCATTAAACGCCAAAATATAACCGCCATAAGCCGCTAAGTTCAACTCTTCGGCCAGCGCGGTTATTCCGTAAGTTGGGCGCCCTGAAGCCAAAACCACCCTCACTCCCCTATCCTGCGCGGCCATAAGCGCCTCACGAGTTTTGGGAGTTATCTCTTTCTTATCATTGGTAAGTGTGCCATCCAAGTCGAGCACAATCATCTTATACTTCATTTATTCCGAATCATTTTAAATGCACAAATAGCGAGAAAGCCCATCTTTTCCATCCTTCTCACCCTTTTCTCACTTACCCACAGCCGCTCCGCCGCAGATATTTTGTAAAGTTACGCCTTTTGAATTTATCCAAAAGAAGAGCTTAACAAGTATTATTTTTTTTATGTTTTTCTTATACTTCAAATACCGCTACAATCTTTTTTCACGAATTATTTTGACAAAATACGCTTCCAAATCCTACGTTTTTACCACTAACTACTTTGATATATCGCTCGTTTCCACTATATTTGCAACATTGTTAAACGCAAAACTTAAAGAACATGTTAGGTACACAAGAAATTATCATCATCGCTCTCATTATCCTCCTGCTCTTTGGTGGCAAGAAAATTCCCGAACTGATGAAGGGCTTAGGCAAAGGAGTAAAGAGTTTTAAGGACGGGATGAACGGCATAGAAAATAACCTTTCATCCGACAAAACAAGTGCTGACAACAAAGAACAATCCCCCAATCAGGAGAACGAAAAATAAATGTCCGAAACCGAGGAAATCTCTTTTTGGGATCATCTTGATGTACTTCGAGGAATCATCTTCAGGATTCTTATCGTGGGAGGATTGTGCGCTTTAGCGGCGTTTTGCCTTAAAGACATCTTGTTTAAAATCATCCTTGCCCCCAAGGATGATAGCTTTATTACCTATCAACTGCTCCAAACAAAACCTTTCCATATCCACCTTGTCAACACCGGACTTACCGAGCAATTCATGGTCCACATGAAAACAGCCCTATGTTTCGGTCTTTTTGGAGCTTCACCTTATATAATATACCAGCTTTATAAGTTCATCGCCCCGGCCTTATACGAGCATGAACGCACTAATTCTGTCAAGATAGTAGGCAGTGCTTACGCCATGTTTATCGTTGGCACACTTACAAATTACTTCCTCATATTCCCGCTGACCGTCCGCTTTTTAGCCACTTACTCCGTGAGCCCTGACGTTCAGAACATGCTCACCATCCAATCCTATATCGATACTTTACTGATGATGTCGCTCGTATTCGGCATTATCTTCGAGATACCGGTCATCAGTTGGCTACTCGCCCGTTTCGGTTTGCTCAAGCATGAGTGGATGGTAAGCTACCGACGCCACGCCTTTGTCGCCATCATAGCTATTTCTGCCATCATCACCCCCACCTCCGACGCATTCACACTCTTTATCGTAGCCCTGCCCATTTGGCTGCTCTACGAATTGAGTATTCTCATTGTCAAGCTCACCTACCACGCCCGTTAAATCGACAGACCGGAGCTGCCGACATTTACAGCCGCTCCAATCCCGTAACCGTCAGGACACCTTCGTCCACACAGAACTTAACATCCATCCCCTCAAAAGGCATTCCGTAAACTTTTTGAGGGTCATTTTGATAATGCGGACGTGGGTCAAGTTCCAATATTTTCACCAATATCTCGCACTGTTTCTCGCCCAACTGTCGCCGAAACTCGGCCGGAATATCCACCCGCAGGCGCTTGATGGCCGTAGAATCGACGAAACCGCTTCGGGCACCGGGCTTACAATCGGCGTAAACCACATAAGGTTTAATGTCGAATATCGGCGTCCCGTCCATCAAGTCGGCTCCCTTCACCACGACGACGGGGCCTTTCGGACTATCCCAATCCACCCTATCCAGCTTAACACACGACAGTCCTATCCCATTAGGACGAAACGGGCTGCGGGTCGCGAACACCCCCATTTTCTCGTTCCCACCCAACAGCGGCGGCCTCACCACCGGACTGTTGGCCTTATGCTTATTGGCCGAGAAAGCCCAAATAAGCCACAGATAATCAAAATCCTCTATGCCCCGAAGCGCATCGGCATTACGATACGCAGGTTCAAAGACTATCTTTCCTTCCAAATCCTCAACCAGTCCGCTCTGCTTAGGCACACCGAACTTCGACTTGAAAGGCGATTGAAAATAGGCGATTGGCTCAATATTCATACCCGAAAAAATATAGACGTAATGAAAATACCGGCGAAAATAGCCAGCCCCACCCACACCGGCAGATAAGGATACTTCAAGTCCTCAGCATGACAAGGCCCATTGACACGCAGCAATACATGATAAGCTATGGTCGAACCACAAAGCGCGAACAGCATACCGGCAAAGAGATCGCCGAAATAATGCACCCCAAGATACATGCGCGAATAGCAAACTATCAAGGCCCAAGCCACCATGAACACGGAAAGCCAATTGCGACGAAACAAGTAACAGATAAAGAAAGCGAAGCCAAAGCTGTTGCCCGCATGGGCCGAAGGAAAGCCATAACGCCCTCCTCTCACCCCATCGACAATATGGACCATGCCACAGATGGGGTTCTCAAGATTGCTTGGACGCAGCCGAGCCACCATAGGTCGGACGATTTGTGACGTAAACGCATCGGTAAAAAGGATGATAAGCCCTATCGTAACCAAAACCGTCAAGACCACCTTATAGCTGAAATTTTTCAGCAAAACAGCCAAGAACATGGCATACATCGGCACCCAAATATACTTATCGCTCACCAAATACATGACACTGTCCCAATAAGGAGCATGCAGTCCGTTGACCGCCAACAGCAATTGGCAGTCTAACCTCATCATTTCTTGAATCAGTTGGTCTATCATTTCGTTATTTACAAGTCGTTAATATAATCATACATGGATTGCAGCCAAGCCTGTCCCATACGCAACGGACGCACACTGTCGCCCTTCTTGTTCACCTCTTTGCGTAGCTTATTGTCATAAATAACGGCACCATTCTCCGTCACCATTCCCAACAAATCGGGCACGGCAAACCATGCGAAGGACGGAGTAGCCGGGGCGAGCAGGTCCTTGCTGAACTTGAACGCACCGTGGTCAATGCCTAATTGGCCCAACAGCGTGGCGGCGATGTCGTTCTGACTGCCAATCTTGTCTACTCGGCAAGGTCCTGCCAAAGCGCCACCCACCCATATCAACGGTATCTCGTAACGGGCAAAATCCGTATTCTCCATATCTTCCGGATAGCAACCCTGATGGTCGGGCACCAAGATGACCAAGGAGTTTTTCCAACGGTCGGTCTGCTTCAATCGGCCTATGAACTTACCCACGCAGTCATCCGTGTAGGCAAAAGCATTCAACCTATTATTCGCCAACCGGTGATAGGGCACGTCAAACGGCTCATGCGAGCTCGAAGTCTGCAACACCCTCAACATGGGTTCCTGCCGTTTGTCGCTTCGCAAGTCTCTCAGCAACCGCTCAAAGACAAGATGATCGGGCACACCCCACTTGCTCAGGCGCTCCTTTACCGGGAAATCCACGTCGGAAACGATATGCTCAAAGCCTGAATTAACCAAGTAAGAACGCATATTCGTGAAGTCGGCGTCGCCTCCGTAGTAGTAATCGGCACCATAGCCGGCCGCTTTCATGGCCCCGGCAATGGACGGCAGATGGGTTGTCTTGCGTGGAAATTTCATGAGGCTCATGGTGGGTTGCGCCGGGAAGCCGCTAAGAACGGACACCAATCCGCGGTCGGTTCGGAAACTGTTGGCGTAAAAACGGGTGAACAATACACCCTCGCCACCCAATCTATCCAAATTAACGGCCACATCAGGCTCACCGCCCAACGTCTTCATCAGCTTATTGGAGAAACTTTCCAAAACGATGATATAAACATCAGGACGCTGACAATCGGCCCTCAAAAGCGAACGGCGGGCCGGCGACGACTTGGTTTGGACCATTTCCTTCATCACCTCGGAGGCCTCCTCGGCTGTCATAAAACGATATTGATTGCCAAAATCCTCGTCATTACCGAAGCTCTCCATCAAGCTGAACAGCGGGTTGACAGCCGCATGATTCAACTCCTGACGCTCACTGAAATACACTTTTCCCGTGTTGGTGGTTGAAACCGTGACGCCTCCCCGAATAGGGATAATCAGCAATCCCGCGAGCACCAACAGCACCAAACTGGCCTTTACCGACTCGACCAACATGGGGAGTCGGTTCTCCTTGGGCGATGCCAACAAGCGCTTGGCACCCCAAAAGATGAGCGCGGCCACAAGAACAATCGCCAGTAAGCCCACAAGTATAAATCCTACACTCACGCTGGCGAAGGCGTCTTTGGGCGAACTGAGGAAATAGAACAGCGGCGTAGTGTCTAAAGGAAACTTCCAAAAGTCATACAACCCGATATTAATGACAAAGGTCATGGCCACCAACACGGCCGCCACAGCATAGTAGCCCAGCTCTACCCGACGGCGCCAGCCACCTCGCACCCACTGCCCCACAAGGGCCGTGAGCATGGGCCCGGCCGTAAGATAGGCCGCCAGCGACACGTCGAGCGTCAGCCCGTGGTAAATAACGGCCAGCCAATCGGTCAACGAATTATGACCGAACAGCCGATGATTCCACAACATGAAAAGGGGCTTTTGGGCCATCATTACCATCAACCAAAAGCCAAAGTTCTTGCAAAGAGTTAATAACGCTTTTTTCATGGGTTATCTGTTTTTATAGCTGATAGAGCGCCTTTATCGCCGGCAGCTTGGCCAATGCGGCCTCCCTGCCCTGCTGATACACAGCCTCCATTTCGTTTGGATCGTGTGAAATATGACTGATGGGCAACGTGGCGGCCGGCCGTATGACGACCGTATGGCCCTTTTGCTCCTCGCGCTTCACGTAAGCCAACTGCTCATTATACACCAAGTGGCGCCGAGCGGCGGTCTCTATAAAGCGTGGATAGCGCCTAAGCAGCAACTTCATCAGGGGCAACAACTTGTTAGGCTGCTTCACATAGCCCTCGGGTTGGGTCAGGACCACGACATTACGGTCGTAGCCTTTGGCCTGAAAAAATGCCAAGGGAATGGAATCGGAGATACCTCCGTCGAGCAATTCACGGCCTGCTATACGCACCACTTTCGAGGCCAAGGGCATTGAGGCCGAAGCTCTTATCCACTCATAGCACTCATGCCCATGCTCCATGAGCAATTTATACTCGGCCTTACCGCTCACAACATCGGTGCAAACGGCGTAAAACTCCATTGCGCTATGGTCGAAAGTGTCACCGTCGAACACATCTAAGCGCTCCGGCATGACGTGGTAGCAGAACTCGCCACCAAACAAATCGCCCGTCAAGAGCAGCGAGCGCAGACTGCAATAGCGCCAATCGTGTGCGAATCTTTTATTATAACGAATGGCCCGGCCGGGCTGTCCCGACTTGTAATTGCAGCCAAACGCCGCGCCGGCCGACACGCCTACAAGTCCGTCAACCTCGATATGATGTTCCATCATCACATCCATCACGCCGGCGGAGAACAGCCCCCGCAGGGCTCCACCCTCCAAGACTAATCCTTTCTTCATATCTTGCAAAAATACAAAAAATAATAACCTTAACAGCCACATGGCTCAAAAAATAACGCCATTTTCCTATTCTTATCACTTATTTGTAAAGTATTTTACCCGTTTTTTAACACTTCCAAAGCTGTGTAAATAGACAAACCGCAGGCTCATTTCACCCTCACCAAGACAACAACTGCGCCCCGCTGCCACCTCATACCTACCCTTTCACCCCGCCAAAGCAGGCTTCTTACTGCCTAAAAAGCCTGCTTCGCCCACCCCATTTGCCCAAAATCATGCGGCCAAAGCATAGCTATTACCTCGCCACAAAGCTGCTTTCATTTCCCTAAAAAATCACAAGTCATTGATTTACAACGGAATATAAAAACACGAAAAGTCGCGTTATTTTCAACCAAGAATATTCTGTTTGAAAATAACGCGACCATGAATGACCTTTTGTAAAAGTATTTCGCACTTGGCAAAGGCTTAACAATTTGGGCGAAAAGTAGCTGACATGCCATGTTATTTCATCACATGACACATTGATCTAATCACCCGATAAGACAGCAAAGTCTCCACCTCATCATGCCTTCTCATCGAGCTTTCAGAAACTGTTTCTCGCTTTTTAGACAGAAAGCTCTCGTTTCACGGGCAACGTTCCGCCCCATAACATCAAAGAGTTAACGCAGTTTGAACGCGCCTTTGGTTATTTCTTCCACGGTCAACGATTGATAAACAATGTCGTAACCGTCCTTATAACCATTGCGCTCGTAAAGGAATCCTATCTTACGATTATCCATCAGAACCATCGTGGAGTAGCAAGACGAACCGTCGGTAAGGCGCAATCCTTTCTCCCAACCTTGTTTCCAAAACTGCGTATCCGACATATTGGCGCCCTCGGGGATGACCCGATAGAAGAAACCTACGCTGTCGCGCTTGCTGCTCAAGGGCACAGACTGCAAGGCCAAATGCACTTTTGATTTAGAAGAAACACCACGGGCAGGCACAATGAGAATCTCTCCGTTGCAGGCATTCACCTCACGTGCCGTCATGTTATCGGGCATAACCTCGCGTCCCCATTGGCCTTCGCCCTTGGCGGCGTCGGTATAAGTGAAGACATTAAACTTGCGTCCGCCATACATTTCACGGCAACTCAAGAGCACATCGCCATTGGGCAACTCCTCCACTTTCGACTCGTCTTGCGCCGTGGATGGAGCTTCCGGCCCCGCACCGCCCAACACTTGCCAGCTTCTTCCGAAATCATCGGAGTAGATAACGTAAGTACCGCAACGCTCAAGGCCTCGTTGGCGCACGGGATGGGCTATGTAAAGGCGATAGTATTTGCCCACACGCACGTAGCGGCTCTGCATGATGCGTCCCGAGGTAAGGAAGATTCCATCGGCATGACCGCTACCGGGGAGCTTGCCATCGTAAAGCCCATGGATCATCTCCGTCAGGTCGGTACCGTCATCCCAAGTCTTTCCGCCATTCTTACTGTGGAAGAACACGGCGTGCTGCGGATTGTCACGGGTAGCTCGTTGGTAGCCCATATTGCCGGCAACGCAGTGGAGAAGCACCTCGTTCGACGTGCGATCGGCTACCAAACTGGGGTCGCCATAGGCTATTCGCCGTACTTCGGTGGCATGCTCATCGCCCCGTGCCACGCAAACAGAGTCAGACCAACTGCGTCCATGGTCCTCGCTCGACTTCATTACCACGTTCACCTGATAAAGACCATTGCGATGGTTCCAACCCACATCGGCCCTATTGATCCTGAAATCGCAGGCAGCCAGCAGTTTGCCTCGCCGTGTTTGGGTGATGGCGGGAATGCGATAAGGTATGTCGCTCGTACCATTATTGAAAACAACAACCTCATTTTCGGCCGGGCGAGACTGGGCAAACGCCGAGCGTGAACACAGAGTGGAGAACCCTGCGGCCAATAAGATAGAAATCAAAAATCTGCTTTTCATCTTGTCAAAATATAATTTAGGAATTTAAAATCATGATTACCTGCGCCGTGACTTGAAGCATACAAACTGCCACCTATTTATATATAGCTGTCAACACAACCGCTCCGTTTGCCAAGCATGGGCCCAAGAACGTCAGAACCGGAATCTGAAGGCCTCTATGTTGCCGGTGGTCATCGTTCCTTTTTCGTCTTCGAGCATATCAATCTTTTGCAAAGATAGCCAAAATTATTACAGAATAGGTTGTCTGTTTCAAGAATATTACTTAACTTTGCAATTAAGGTGACTCGTATAGGGACTATCGAGAACGAGTTTCTCTCCGTGATTCCGCGTTGTCACTTTTGGTTGTTCTACAATCAATATAAAAAAATCAAGTCATTAAAGTGAGACATCATTCAACGCATACTGCGGCCGCGAAAGATGTAATCATCGCCACAAGGCACTACAATTTGTCGGGAATGAACCAAAAGGGGCATTATCGATTTACCCCGAAATTATCCAAAAAGTAAAAGGTAGTGACATTTTCTTCTACAGAAACACATTGGTTTCTAATCTCTCCCAATTATCGCCGGGAACTCAAAATCAAACAATATTTTGAACAAAAGGGGCTTGAATGTTTCATCCCCATGCACCGCACATACCGCATCATCGCGGGAGAGAAACGATTGGTAGAAGTTCCCGTCATCGCCAACTACTTATTTGTAAAATCTACTTACGACAACCTGAAATCAGAAAAACAAGCCCTTGAACTGCTGGGCATGCCCTTCAAATTCAGAATGGATACCATGCAGCGCCGGCAGCCCCTTGTTATTGACGCCCAACTGATGGAAAACTTCATTGCCGTTTGTCAGAACCAATTTAGTAAATTTGTGGATTGCGACAAACAAGCAGACATCAAGAAGGGCGATCTCGTAGAAATTTTATCCGGTCCTTTCGCAGGCATACAAGGCTACTACGCCCGTCCTTTTAAGGACAAATGTGTCGTGGTCTTAATCGAAAACATTGCCGCCGTCTGCACGACTTACATCCCACAAAAGGCACTCAGAGTGCTGAAGAGGCATGGAGATGAGGACACGACTGCCTAACGGGCCTATGACTGACTTCACATGAACACAAAGACATTTTAATATTTTCGCTCGAAAGCGGTAACGCCATTACTTTTAAACGATGACAAACCGCCCACAGCATTTTTTTTAAGAGTTATAAAGAAATTTAAAGAGTTAAATGAACATGATCCGAAAAATCTGTAATTGGTACTTCTCTAAGGGCGCACTCCCCTATTGGTGTATTCTTTTTCTTGATTGCGCAGCCGTATTTATTTCGGGACTTGCGGTCTATTACTTCCGCCATGGGGGCATGGATTTGGTACAACATTTCGCGCAAGTAGCCCTTGGACTTATCGTCAGCCTCACCATATACATCCTTTTCTTCTTCGCGTTCCATACGTTCCGTGGTGTCATGAGATACGCCTCGTTCGTTGATTTGCATAACGTAGTCTATTCCAATGCCGCAGCAGGCGTAGGCGTGTGTGCGCTCCACCAAGCAGAGGTGCACTTGGGATTGTCGAAATATCTGTTCATCCCCGGTGTTGAAAACGCCATCCTGATATTTATCACCTCAACCATGATTATGTGGTGGGTCCGGGTTCTTGCCCGCTCTCTTCATGACATATACCGTGGAGCCGACAATATTCATAAGATATTTGTCTATGGCTGTATGCAGGGAGGTATAGCCCTCGCGAAGAGTATCCGTGATGATTCGTCCAATTATAGGTTGGGTGGTTTCGTTTCTGACGACAAGTCGTTGAACGGTTCGTGGCTGTTAGGCGTGCAGGTTTACTATGACGATGATAACCTTGTGGACCTCATGCTGGAAAAACGAGTAAAGGCCATGCTCATATCACCGCTTATGGCCGACCATTTTACCAAACGCACAACGCTCATTGACGCCCTCATCAAGGCCAAAATTAAAATCCTCATGATGCCAAGCGCCGAGGAATGGGATGGTAAATCGGATTTATCCCATCATCAATTGCGCGAGGTCGAAATTGAAGACCTCCTTCCTCGCGAGAAAATTGAGGTCGACATGGTTGCCATTGGTGCCATGCTAAGGGGCAAACGTATTCTTATTACCGGTGCGGCGGGTAGTATCGGCTCTGAAATGGCACGTCAAGTAGCGAAGTTCAGTCCGAAAGAACTGATTTTGATTGACCAAGCAGAGACGCCGATGCACGACATCCGCCGCTACATGGACCGCAATCATGCCAATCTGAAAGAATGGACCATCGTTGGGTCTATCACCAATCAGCAGCACATGGAGGAGATATTCCAAGAGCACAAGCCCGAGTATGTATTCCATGCGGCGGCCTACAAGCATGTGCCTATGATGGAGGACAACCCTGCGATAGCCGTACAAAACAATATTTATGGTACCCGTGTCATTGCGGATTTGGCCGTTAAATATGGAACAAAGAAGTTCGTGATGATCTCTACCGACAAAGCTGTCAACCCAACTAACGTCATGGGCTGCTCAAAACGTATCTGCGAGATATATTGCCAAGCGCTCAATAACCACTTATGGGAAGAAACTCAAAATACCGGAAAGCCCTCTACCCAATTCATTACAACCCGTTTTGGCAACGTATTAGGTTCTAACGGTTCGGTTATTCCTATCTTCAAAGAGCAGATTAAAAAGGGAGGCCCCGTAATGGTGACCCACCCCGACATTATCCGTTTCTTCATGTTGATTCCCGAGGCCTGCCGTTTGGTATTAGAAGCCGGCACCATGGGCAAGGGTGGTGAAATCTTTATATTCGATATGGGCGAGCCTGTCAAGATCGTAGATTTGGCGCAACGCATGATCAACCTCTCGGGAGCAAAGAACATAGAGATTAAGTTCTCCGGCCTCCGCGACGGCGAGAAGCTCTACGAAGAAGTCCTCAATGACGAGGAACTCTCGAAACCTACCACCAATCCCAAGATAAAGATTGCCGCCGTCCGCGAATATCCTTACGACCTCGCCTGCCAAAACGAGAAAGAACTCTACGAACTCTCCTTCTCCTTCAACGAGATGGAAATCGTTAAAAAAATGAAGGAGATCGTGCCGGAGTATAAGAGTGAACATAGCAAGTATGAGGAGTTAGACAAATAATACTGTTTAACCACACAGTCATCATACTGCTTATTCAGCGATATTTTAAATGAATAAAGAGACTAAGTCCCATACAGTATAACACAACGGATTTGTAGGCTCAACAATTTGGAATAAGCTCTAAGCCCGTAACTACAATAATGTAATAAAACGTTCTCACAAGGATCATACCCTTTTTGCTCTTTTGTGATGTTCAACACTCTACTTATAGGGTTTAAATCCTTAACGAGCGACTTTAAAAAGCCAAACAAGAAAAGATATAGAGATTATGGATAAGGATTCAAAAATTTATATTGCCGGACACAATGGATTAGTTGGGTCAGCCATTTGGAACAATCTCAAGGCCCGTGGTTACAATAACCTTGTAGGTCGTTCTCATAAGGAACTGGACCTCACCGATCAGTATGCTGTCAAGCAATTCTTCGAGGAAGAACGTCCCGATGCGGTAGTACTTGCTGCAGCTTTCGTAGGCGGTATTATGGCTAATAGTCTCTATCGAGCCGACTTCATGATGATGAACATGAAGATTCAGTGCAATGTAATCAGCGAGGCATTCTCTCATGGAGTTGAGAAGTTACTCTTTTTAGGCTCTACTTGTATCTACCCCAAGAATGCGCCACAACCGATGAAAGAGGACTACCTCCTTACCTCAGAATTAGAATATACCAACGAAGAGTATGCCATTGCCAAGATTGCAGGATTGAAAATGTGCGAAAGCTACAATCTCCAATATGGTACTAACTATATTGCAGTTATGCCAACGAACCTATATGGTCCAAACGACAACTTCCACTTGGAGAACTCTCACGTTATGCCTGCCATGATGCGCAAGATTTTCTTAGCAAAGCTCCTTCACGACAGAGACTGGGATATGATTCGCAAGGACCTCTCCATTCGTCCCGTTGGAGCTAATCTGACCGAGAACAAAAAAATAGTACATTACACCATAGACGGTAGTAGCGAACAGACTCTCATTGAAAAAATCCTTGCATTCTACGGCATCGAAAATAACAAAGTTACTCTTTGGGGGACAGGCAAGCCACTCCGCGAATTTCTTTGGAGCGAAGATATGGCAGATGCTTCGGTTCATGCCCTTTTGAACGTAAATTTCTCCGACATCATTGGTATCAAAAAGTATTCATCTGTCCACTATGGTGTTGCAGCCGACGGAGTTGTTGATCGTAACCACAATACAAGTCGAGGTGGAGCTATCCCCAGCCTTGGTGAAATACGAAACTGCCATATCAATGTTGGTACAGGTAAGGAAGTCACTATCCGTGAGCTCTCAGAGTTAGTTGTTAAGGCTGTTGGTTTCGAAGGAATTGTAGAATTCGACACCACCAAGCCAGACGGCACAATGCGCAAACTCATTGATGTCAGCAAACTTCACTCTCTCGGCTGGAGTCATAAGGTAGAGATAGAAGACGGGGTCCAGAAATTATTTGAATGGTACAAGCAGTCGTTAGCATAATTATATATAAACAAAATATAACCTATTAGAGATCTTATGAAAAAAAATATTGCACTTATCACAGGCGTTACCGGACAAGATGGTAGCTACCTCTCCGAATTTCTGCTTGCTAAAAACTATGAAGTTCATGGCATTATCCGCCGCTCATCAGTAGATTATCGGGAACGTATCGCCCACTTAGAGGGGCAACCTAATTTTCACTTGCATTATGCAGACCTTACAGACTCAATGTCATTAGTGAAACTCGTGGGAAAGGTTCAACCTACAGAAATCTACAACCTTGCTGCTCAATCCCATGTACAGGTTTCATTTGATGCTCCTGAATTCACTGCAGACGTGGATGCTGTAGGCGTACTCCGTGTATTAGAAGCAGTGCGTACAAACCACTTGGAAGCCACTTGCAAGATCTATCAGGCCTCTACATCAGAGCTGTATGGCAAGGTTGAGGAAGTTCCTCAGAATGAGAAGACACCTTTCCACCCATATTCACCATACGCAGTAGCAAAGCTCTATGGCTATTGGATCATCAAGGAGTATCGGGAGGCATACAACATGTTCTGCTGCTCAGGAATCCTCTTCAACCACGAGTCAGAACGCCGTGGCGAAACTTTCGTAACTCGCAAAATCACCCTTGCTGCAGCCCGCATTGCTCAGGCCAAGCAGGATTGCCTTTACCTTGGCAACCTCGATTCTCTTCGTGATTGGGGTTATGCCAAGGACTATGTTGAATGTATGTGGCTCATCCTACAGCACGACCGACCAGAAGACTTCGTCATTGCAACAGGTGTGCAGCACACAGTACGCGAGTTCGCAACTCTCGCATTCCATCATGCAGGCATTGAACTTGAGTGGAAAGGAGAAGGTGTTGATGAAAAGGGTTATGATAAAACAACTGGTAAGTGTGTAGTTGCCGTCAGCGAGGACTTCTATCGTCCAACTGATGTAGTCAACCTTTGGGGTGACCCAACGAAGGCGAAGAACGAACTCGGTTGGAACCCACAAACTACTTCATTCGAACAACTCGTAGAAATCATGGTACGTCACGACATGCAGAAGGTTGCAGCCGACCATGTAGCTGGTGTAATGCGAACCAACCTTGCAGAATACCTTGAGAAAGGGCTCGTAAAGTAAAAGTTAAAGCTATCAAGAAGGCACATAGAGTGAAGGCAAACGACTCTAATTCCTAAGTAATGTATGTAGAAATTATTGGGAATATATTCCATTGAAGCACTAATCTATATAAAGTAAACAGAAGGTGTGCAGAACTTGTTCTAATAAAAATCCTCGCATAGGCAAGTGTTCGATTAAATCGACAGAGTGTCAGGCTTCAGCCTTATAAAAGTTACATTCTTCGTAAAGTACGTCCTTCTTCTTTTCTTGATAAAAAAGAAAATACTATGAGAAAGTTTGAAGATTTACAGATTGCCGTTGCTGGCACAGGCTATGTTGGCTTGTCTATTGCAACTTTGTTGGCGCAACACCACAAGGTTACAGCAGTAGATGTTATTCCTGAAAAGGTTGAAAAGATTAATAATCGTATCAGCCCCATTCAGGACGAGTATATTGAAAAGTTCTTTGCAGAAAAAGAGTTGAATCTTACAGCTACTCTTGATGGAGCTTCTGCATACAAGGATGCAGATTACGTAGTCATTGCTGCTCCTACCAACTATGATCCTGTAAAGAACTTCTTCGACACACACCATATTGAAGATGTCATTACTCTTGTTCTCGAGGTAAATCCTGAGGCAACAATGATTATAAAGTCAACCATCCCTGTAGGCTACTGCCGTTCTCTTTATGTAAAGTACGCAGAGAAGTTTAAATCAATGCCAGCACTTGCTGATGGTAAGCGTCGCGAGTTCCGTCTTCTTTTCTCCCCAGAGTTCCTTCGTGAATCAAAGGCTCTCTATGATAATTTGCACCCTTCTCGTATCATCGTAGGTTATCCTAAGATAATGAATGCAGAATGGAAAGAAGAAAATGAGGCAATCCGCCTGATCCAAGGTAATCACATGAAGGAATCTGCAGAAATCTTCTCGAAACTTCTTGTTGAAGGTGCAGAGGGACCATCAGCAGATAACCCTATCATGGAACAGTATGCTTCTACCAAGAACATTCCTGTTCTTTTTATGGGCTTAAAGGAAGCAGAGGCAGTAAAGCTCTTTGCTAACACATACCTTGCTCTCCGCGTTTCATACTTTAATGAGCTGGATACTTACAGTGAAATGAAAGGTCTTGATACAGCTTCTATCATCAATGGTATAGGCCTTGATCCACGTATCGGTACACACTACAACAACCCTTCTTTCGGCTACGGAGGCTACTGTCTGCCTAAGGACACTAAGCAACTACTTGCAAATTACGAGTCAGTACCACAAAATATGATGTCAGCTATCGTCGAGTCAAATCGAACTCGTAAGGATTATATCGCTGATGCTGTTCTCCGCAAGGCAGGGTGGTACGACTATTCAACTAACAACCAGTATGTTGGTAACAAGAAACAAGTTACTATAGGTGTCTTCCGTCTAACTATGAAATCCAACTCAGATAACTTCCGTCAATCTGCAATTCAGGGCATTATTAAGCGTGTTAAGGCAAAAGGCGCTAATGTTATCATCTACGAGCCAACACTTCAGGATGGAGAAACTTTCTTCGGTTCGCTCGTAATCAACAATCTTACGAATTTTAAGGCTCTTTCGAATGCTATTATCGCAAATCGTTTCGATGAATGTCTTGCTGATATAGAAGAAAAGGTTTATACACGCGATATTTTTAGACGCGATTAAAAATATAATTATAGAAGGAAAAGAATTGATAAATTCATTGCCAGAGAAATAAAATCTCAGAAAGTCTCAAAAGTCGGTAGTACAGAATCTTTTTATAATAAGATATACGCAGTTTCTGCTATCTACCACAAAGCTATTGTAGCAAAGGATCAAGAACAGAACAACAGCATTAAGGCATATTGCTTTAATATAGCCAACATTTTAGATGGAATGGGATGTCAAGATGGCTTAAATATTTATGATACTATCTTTAGTGATTACGATGAAGATTATGTTAGCTCTCATTATAAACCACTCACCAAGGAGCAACAAGACTTCTTATCTTCTTTAGGTCTTTGATTCAAATTGATCATGAATTTTGGAGAGTATTCTACAGTAGAACAAATCGATAATGGTGCTTCCGGTATAGTGTATAAAGCTGATAAAACGGCGTATTATATCCCCCTAAATCTTGTACACGATATAACGAAGAATCACGCAGGCGCTTTGTTCACAAGTTTAGATTTGCAAACACCCTTAATCATCCAAATATAGTCAAGGTGTTTGAATGTGACATAAATCATACAACTCCATATTTTCCCATGGAATTCTGTGACAGCTCTATCGATAAAATACTGCCTAATCTTTCATTTAAGGGATAGGTGCAACCATCCATGACGTATGCAAAGGTGTCAAAGTCCTTCACGATTCGAATATTTTACATCAGAGTATAAAGCCATACAATATACTTATCAAGAATGGCACTATTAAAGTGTCTGAATTCTGTTTTGTTGTTACAGCTCATGATAGCACTTCTCTTATATCGTCGAATTGAGTTATAGGGACTCAAGAATAATAGCTTCAGAGTTTTTTTGTAATGGAGCTCATTATTCAACAGTATGTGGTGGAATGCGAATTGTTATTTTTTCGAGCAGCGTGACCGCTGCTTAATGTGCAGAAATTGAGGATGTTCAAAGCGAATGAAGGGAAATGATGTGAGTAACGAAGTCACAAAATAGATACAGAATTTGTAGGATGTTACGCTCTATGAACTATCTGGCGACAGGCATGAAGAGTGTGCAGAGTTCAGAAACGTGATTTTTAACATCCATGAGCCATGAAAATGATATTTTGAGGTAGCAAAAAACAACGTATCTCGAATGAAACGTGTGTTTTTTTGCTACCTCGCGTTTAATAAGTATGCCTTTCTTTGATTTTGTGCTTATGTGCCGACGTATTTTGTTACAGAGCATTATAAATTAACGATTTGCATTTAAGATAGTAAAATATTACGGTATTAGTAATGTATTAAGGCTAGTATTTTATTATCCATTAGAATGAGAATTGTTACTTTTACGAGCCGCGTGAACGCTGCTTAGTGACTTGAAAATGAGGATGTTCGGAGTAAGTGAAGGGAAACAGTGCGAGTAACGAAGTCATAAAATAGATACAGAATTTGCAGAATGTTATGCTTTATGACCTATATGTAGGCTGACATGAAGGGTGCGAAGAACTCATGAACGTGTTTTTTTCACTTCCCTGAGCCATGAAAAAGAGATTTTGAGGAGCAGAAAACAGTGGATTTCGATGAAAAAGTACATTTTCTGCTTTTCTAAATTCTCTACAGGTGTACTTCTGATGTATTTGCGCTTACGTGCCGACATATTTTGTTACGGAGCATTATAAATAATCCATTTGACGCAAATGGTAGTAAATTATTACGATCTATACAATAATGGAATAGTAGTATTTTATTACGATGTGTAAAATTAAAGATAAATCAATTGATATGCCAGTTTGGGTTTTCAATTACGCTTTTCTATGGTAGTCAACATTAGTTGGTAAGGTTATTCGACCGCAAGGGCACTCATCAAGCTAAAGCAGTCGAATCCTTGCTAAGCGACTAAATCTAAATAAAACTGACCCTAAAGTAATTTTGATATGGTAAACTTCAATGTAAATTTGGAAGGAAAGACAGTGCTTATTACGGGTGCTGCTGGATTCATTGGTTCAAACCTCGTGAAGCGTTTGTTTCATGATGTGAAAAATATAAAGGTCATAGGACTCGACTCAATCACCGACTATTATGATGTCAACATCAAATACGAGCGTCTTCAGGAGATTGAGGCTCTCAATAGAGACTGGGTATTTGTCAAGGAAAATCTAGCCAACAAAGAGGCAATCGATAAGCTGTTTGAAGAGTATAAGCCAGCTGTTGTAGTCAATCTTGCTGCTCAGGCAGGTGTTCGTTATTCGATTACCAATCCAGGCTCATATATCGAGAGCAATCTAATTGGTTTCTATAACATCCTTGAGGCGTGCCGCAATCACGAGGTTGAGCATCTCGTCTATGCCTCGTCAAGTTCAGTATATGGCTCCAACATGAAAGTGCCATACAGCACAGATGACAAGGTTGATAATCCTATCTCTCTTTATGCGGCAACCAAGAAAAGCAACGAGTTGATGGCACACGCCTACTCAAAGCTCTATAATATCCCTTCTACTGGTTTGAGATTCTTCACAGTCTATGGTCCTGCCGGTCGTCCAGATATGGCATACTTCGGATTCACGAACAAGCTCCGTGAAGGTAAGACCATCCAGATCTTCAACTATGGAAACTGTAAGCGAGACTTCACCTTTGTCGATGACATTGTAGAGGGTGTAGTTCGTGTAATGCAGCACGCACCAGAGAAGCAGACGGGTGAAGATGGACTTCCTGTACCACCGTACAAGGTATATAACATCGGCAACTCTGCACCAGAGAACCTGCTCGACTTCGTGACCATCCTTCAGGAAGAACTCATCGCCGCCAAGGTACTTCCACAAGATTACGACTTTGAATCACACAAAGAGCTTGTACCAATGCAGGCCGGAGACGTGCCAGTAACCTTTGCTGACACTACTCCACTTGAGGAAGACTTCGGCTTCCGACCATCGACTCCATTGAGAGATGGCTTGCGTGCTTTCGCCCTGTGGTATGCTAAGTATTACGGAACTTGTAACGAATAAAGAACTCTAAACAATCCCGATGAAGAATATCGTAATAGCAGCAGGCTATGCTACCCGTCTAGGTGAGCTGACCTCCAACTTTCCTAAACCTCTCCTCAAGATAGGCAATAAGTCTATCCTTAAGCGAATGCTTAACGACATAGATCAGATTCCAGAGATTACGGAACATGTTATTATCAGCATTCGCTCACCATTTTCAAGAGTGGTCAAAAGAGATGCACTATCAGAAGCCTATTACCATCATTAATGATATGACAGAGACTAATGACACCCATCTTGGTGCTGTCTGTGATCTTCTCTTTGCCATAGATTGTTTGGAGAAGAGGGAAATTGTAAATGGTAAATCGTCAAATGGTAAATGGTCTGATGATATGTTGGTGGTCGCAGCAGATAACCTCCTGTTCTTCTCATTCTCGGAGTTCGTGAAATTTGCAAAGGCAAAGAACAGTTCATGTATCATGCGCCACTATCAACCATCCGTTGAGAAGCTCCAGCGTACAGGTGTAGTTGTGCTCGATGAGAGTGATAAGGTTCTCAATATGGAAGAGAAGCCACAGGAGCCAAAGAGCAACTGGGCAGTACCACCATTCTACATTTATCTCAAGAAAGACCTTGACCTTGTTCGTCATTCGGTAAAGAACGGGTGTGGTAAGGATGCCCCAGGCAACCTCGCTCACTATATGGTCGATAACACCACCATGTATGCCTGGGAGATGAAGCGCACCGATGGTGATCCGAACGAGCCAATCTGATTCGACATCGGCAGTCTTGACACTTACAAAGAAGCATGTGAACGTTATGGAAAATAATTATCAGTATCATATCTTTTCGCCCTATCGAGTTTGTCCATTAGGTGCTCACGTAGATCATCAACACGGTCTCGTTACCGGCTTTGCCATCAACAAAGGCGTTGACCTGTGGTTCAACGTTCGTGAAGATTCAGCAGTCAATCTCAGCAGTCTCAGCTTTGAGGGTGAAGTCCACTTCGATCTTGCAAAACGCTCAGAGGTAAAAGAGAAGCACTGGGGTGACTATGCTCGTGGAGCCAAGTACGCCCTCAAGAAACGCTTTGAACTAAGTCATGGTATCGATGGCGTACTCCAGGGTTCATTCCCAGTAGGCGGCTTGTCTTCATCTGCTGCCGTTCTCATTGCTTACGTTATGGCATTTGCCAAAGCCAATGGTATCATGCTTCAGCCCTTCGAGGTTGTTCAGATTGCATCTGAAGCTGAGCGTGAATACATTGGTCTCAACAATGGTCTTCTTGATCAGGCTTGTATTGCGCTTGGCAAGAAGGACGGTCTGCTTTTCCTCGATTGTGATAGCAACGAGTGGCGTATCATCAAGCGCAATCCATCGATGCCAGAGTTTGAGATCGGTATCTTCTTCAGTGGCTTGACCCGCTCGCTTGTCAACTCTGATTATAACCTCCGTGTGTATGAGTGCAAGACGGCTGCATGGTGTATGCTCGCCTATCAGAATGCACCCCTCAAGACCTTTGATAAGACCTTCCTTCGCGACATCCCCAAGGAAACCTTCGATAGCACACGCGACATGATGCCACTTCGCTTTGCCAAACGAGCAGAACACTTCTATAGTGAGTACAGACGTGTGCGTCAAGGTGTGACTGCATGGGAAACTGGTAACCTACAGCTCTTCGGAAAACTCTCGTTCGACTCTTGCGAATCCAGCATACACAACTATGAGTGCGGTTCGCCCGAACTCATTAGTATCTACAACATCATGCGTCCTCTGCAAGGCGTTTACGGAGGCCGCTTTTCGGGTGCAGGTTTCAAAGGTGCAGTAATTGCACTTGTTGATCCAGCATACAAGCAAGAGATTGAGGACACCTTGACACGCGAATACTTGGCTCAGTATCCAGAATACGAGCAAACCTTCAAGGTCTTCTGGGTAAAGCCTGATGATGGTGCAAGATTTGTTGATTGAAAATAAATTGCAAAAAGAAATATGAGAAAATTTGATAATTTAAAAGTCGCTGTAGCCGGAACGGGTTACGTCGGTTTAAGTATCGCTACACTTCTTGCTCAGAAGCATGAAGTAGTTGCTGTTGATGTGATTTCAGAAAAGGTGGAGAATATAAACAATCGTATTTCACCTATCCAGGATGATTATATCGAAAAGTATCTAGCTGATCCCAATATTATCCCATGCGTTGGCAATGAATCATCGCCCTTTAAGGGAGATAAGAGAGGGTCTCTTAAGGCAACTCTTGATGGCGCAAGCGCTTACAAAGATGCAGACTTTGTTGTCATCGCAGCTCCTACAAACTATGACCCTGTAAAGAATTTCTTTGATACTCATCATATTGAGGATGTGATTGACCTTGTGCTGAGTGTGAACCCAGATGCCGTAATGGTCATCAAGTCCACCATTCCTGTAGGTTACACCCGTTCTCTCTATGTGAAGTATGCATTGAAATTCTTGACTGATCCAGCTTTGAAGAGAAAGCATTTCAACCTCCTTTTCTCACCAGAGTTCCTTCGCGAGTCAAAGGCATTGGAAGACAACCTCTGGCCTTCGCGTATCATCGTGGGCTACCCAAAGATTCTGCCTACAGGAGAAGAAAAGAAATGGGAAGAGGAGAATGCAGCTGTCAATGCCATCGGCAATCCTCAGGCAGAAGAATTTGCAAAGACTTTTGCAGGTCTTCTTCAGGAAGGTGCTATCAAAGAGAATATTGATACCCTTTTCATGGGCATGAAGGAGGCAGAGGCTGTGAAGCTCTTTGCCAACACATATCTTGCCCTTCGCGTCTCATACTTCAACGAACTCGACACCTATGCAGAAGTCAAGGGTCTCGATCCACAAGCCATTATCAATGGTATTGGTTTGGATCCTCGTATCGGTACCCACTACAACAACCCATCCTTTGGCTATGGCGGCTACTGTTTGCCTAAGGACACAAAGCAGTTGCTCGCCAACTATCAGGACGTACCACAGAATATGATGACGGCTATTGTTGAAAGCAACAAGACTCGCAAGGACTTCATTGCTGACCAAGTGCTGAAGATGGCAGGCTACTATTCAGAGAACGGTCAGTACGAATCCGGCAAGGAAAAGGAAGTTGTTGTGGGCGTTTATCGCCTCACAATGAAGGCAAATTCAGACAACTTCCGTCAGTCTGCAATCCAAGGTATCATGAAGCGAATTAAGGCTAAGGGGGCACAGGTGATTATCTATGAGCCAACCCTCCCTGATGGCGACACCTTCTTTGGCAGTAAGGTGGTAAACGACCTTGCCGCATTCAAGGTTCAGAGTCAAGCCATCATCGCTAACCGTTATGACAGCTGTCTGGATGATGTAGGGAATAAAGTATATACAAGAGATTTGTTTAGAAGAGACTAAAAGAAATGCAGTCAGATGCACTTGCAGAGCTGGTGACTTCAGCAAGTGATTGTGATAAATGATTACTCTCACAAATTACACGCAACTCACAATCAACGCATCTGGTTGCGTCTGCAACCCTTGGAGGTGCAGTGTCTAGTGCTCCGCACACACTAGTATGTAGATGGGGTCGACTCCCTCGGTTGCACAAACAAAAGTCAACAACAATGAAAGTACTAAAGAAATTAAGTCAATGGTATTTCACAAGGAACGCACTCCCTTATGGGTGCATCCTATTGCTCGATAGCATTTGCGTCTATCTGGCGGGAGTCTTGTGTTATTACCTTGAAAATGGCGGCGATTTGACATCCAGCAACTTTTGGCAGATAACTTTAGGCATGTTAATAGCTTTAGTTATCTATATTGCTTCCTTCCGATTCTTTCACACATATCGTGAGGTCTTGCGCTTTTCATCATTTGCTGATCTCCAACGCACAATCATCGCTATGATCGTTGCTAGCGTTTTTGTTTTCGGTTTGCACCTGTTAGAGATTCGTTTCGCTTTATCAAACTTCTTTATGGCGCCAGACTTTCGGGCGGTTTGTTTTACCTTAGTGGTAGCAACAATGCTCATGTGGTTGGTTCGTATCCTTGTGAAGAACTGTTACGATTTCTATCGTACATCCGATAACACACATCGAGTTTTCATTTATGGAGCGATGTCTGGAGGCATAGCATTAGCAAAGAGTGTGCTCAACACCCCTGACTCTCCTTATACCCTTGCTGGTATTGTCAGTACTGATGCTCATGTAGCCAAATCTTGGATGCTTGGTATCAAAGTTTCCCTTGATAGTGAGGAACTGCCTAAGCAGATGAAGGCAAAAGGAGCGGACGTTTTGTTAGTATCACCAATACAGACTGAGCATTTCCGCGCACGCACATCATTGATAGATGCCCTTATCAAAGAAGGCATAAAGATTATGATGATGCCTGCAGCAGAAGAGTGGGATGGCTACTCGAACCTCTCGCACAGCCAACTTAAAGAAGTGGAGATAGAAGATTTACTTCCTCGCGAAAAGATTGAGGTCGATCTCGTTGCCATCGGTCAGATGCTCCGTGGCAGGCGCATCCTCATCACGGGTGCAGCCGGCTCTATCGGTTCCGAGATGGCTCGTCAGGTTGCAAAGTTCCAGCCTGCGGAATTGGTGCTGGTGGATCAGGCAGAAACCCCAATGCATGATGTGCGCCTCTATATGGCCAACAACCATAAGGGACTCAAGTGTCTCACCATTGTCAGCTCCATCACCGACCAAGAGCACATGGAGAAGATCTTTAGTGAGTACAAGCCCGAGTATGTCTTCCATGCTGCCGCCTACAAGCACGTACCTATGATGGAGGATAATCCAGGTCAGGCAGTTCGCAACAATATCTATGGTACGCGCGTGATAGCTGACCTTGCCGTGAAGTATGACACCCAAAAGTTCGTCATGATTTCCACAGATAAGGCTGTCAACCCGACCAACGTCATGGGCTGCTCAAAGCGTATCTGTGAAATATACTGTCAAGCTCTGAACTATCATCAACAGACAACCCAGTTCGTCACTACTCGTTTCGGCAACGTTCTTGGCTCAAACGGCTCTGTGATTCCTATTTTCAAGGAGCAAATCAAGAAAGGTGGTCCTGTCAAGGTCACTCATCCCGACATCATTCGCTACTTCATGCTCATCCCCGAGGCTTGCCGCCTTGTGCTCGAAGCTGGCACTATGGGCAAGGGTGGAGAGATCTTCGTCTTCGACATGGGCGAACCCGTCAAGATTGTCGACCTTGCCAAGCGCATGATAGCCCTTTCTGAAGCCAAGGATGTAAAGATAGAATTCTCTGGCCTCCGCGATGGCGAGAAACTCTTCGAGGAACTCCTTGCCGCAAAGGAGAACACCAAGCCAACCCATAACCCAAAGATCATGGTCGCCCAGGTGCGCGAATATCCATACGACCTCGCTCTCCAAAACGAGATACAGCTCTACGAACTCTCCAAGGGCTTCGATGATATGGCTATCGTCAAAAAGATGAAGGAGATTGTGCCAGAATTCAAGAGTCAGAATAGTAAATATGCTGAGTTAGATAGTTAATAATATGAACCCTAAGAATTGTTTTAAGAATGGAATACTCCAGTCTACTTTGCTAATTATTTTATTCTTATTCCCTATATCAGCTATTGCAACATCCTCTGTTGGATTTGATGAATACATTGTATTGACTAAAAATAAACCTTTTGCGAGTCAGTTATTACATAAAAATGCAGTTTACGAAATTCGTGATAAGTTCGACTTAAGAGGTGCAAAAATTACAATACCATCTGATTGCATGCTCATCTTTAGAGGAGGCTCTTTTTCGAATGGTATTGTAGAATTCAACAATTGCATCATTGAAGCACCCTTGTATGCAATATTTCACAATAAAATGACTTGTATTGGGAAACCTAATGTTCCCACAATATATCCTGAATGGTTTGGCGCAATCGGTGATGGACACAAAGATGATACGAAAGCCATACAGAAATGTATAGATATGGGTATATCGGTAAGCCTAAGTTCAAAAACATATAAAATAACACAACCACTAACTCTGAAATCCGGTTGCACTTTGCAAGGTAATGGATGGAGCACTACAATTAAGGCGGTAAAATGTAATGCAATTGAATCCCAGAATACGTGCAATGGTGTACTCATTCGCGATATGAAAATTGAAGGCGACCAATCTCCAAGTCATTCTGGCATTTACATAACAGCACCTATGCCCAAGATGATAATTCAGAATCTACACATCTCCAATTTCGGTTACTATGGTATGTGCCTTTTGAAATCATGGGACTATGCAATAGAGAACGTCAACTTGACAACAAATAAAAATGGTTTGTATGCGGAACAATTTAACAGCTCAAATCTCCAGAAAGTAGTCGCTTTTCAGAATAGCGGGATCGGACTAAAGATAGTATCATCGTCAAATGCCAGAATATCAGGCACGATTCAAGAGAACGGCCTCCAAGGCTTGCTGCTACTCGGGTGCCATGCTTGCTCTGTTAATATCTATGGCGAGCAAAATGGCTATTTAGGAAAAACAAATGAAGAAAGCTGTGAGATTTTGATTTCTAGTGGAGGAAAGGCTAATGACTGCTCGAATAATAACATAATCCAATTCTATCTTAACGGAGGTAAGGGAACTAAAATGCAAAGCAAATACGGTCTCTACCTTAATTGGGCAAGTGAGAATTTCCTAAATGGATACAGTTTGCGTCACACAGTAAACGATATTTACGAAACCACTAATAGCGACCGTAATGTTATTACAGACACAGCTCCAAAAACAGTAAATCATTTGACAAAGAAAAATATAAAAATTCAAGAATAATATGAAGAAAGTACTTTTATTAGACACTTCTATCGCAACGTTTAATATAGGCGATGAGATTATTAACAACTCTATTCAGAACAATTGGCCTGAATTGTTTAGAGATAATTATATCTGTAAATATCCAGTTCATACTCCTCCTTATGCATGGTGGCAGCAGTTACTAGTTTCTAATAAATTTAGAAACCTATCTAGTGTGGATTATAAATTTCTGTGCGGAACTAACGCACTATACACAAATATGGTAAGACCTCTTCCCGTGTGGAACCTATACCTTTGGAATGCTTCCTTCTGTAAAGGAACAATACTCCTAGGTGTTGGCGCTGGAATAAATAGTAAAAGCGTTAATTATTATACACGTAAACTTTACAATAATGTTTTGAGCCACGATTTTGTTCATAGTACTAGAGATGATTACACAAGAGATATGCTTATTAGATTGGGATTTAATGCGGTTAATACAGGATGTCCTACTCTTTGGGGACTTACACCTGAGCACTGTAACTTAATACCAAGAAAGAAATCTAATAGCGTTGTTTTTACCCTTACTAGTAAACAGCCAGATCTCGAAAACGATAAATTGATGATCAAGATTTTGGAGGAAAGCTATGACCACGTGTATTTTTGGCCTCAAACAATATCTGACCTAGACTATCTTTTGTCTTTAGGAGATTATAAATATATGTTAGTCTCACCGAATTTAGCATCTTATGACAAGATACTCGATAAAGATATTGATTATGTTGGTAACAGACTCCATGGTGGTATACGTGCTTTACAGCATCATAAGAAGTCAATTATTATATCTATTGACTATAGAGCTGAAAATATGGCAAAATCATACTCTCTTCCTGTGATTAAAAGAGAAAAAATAGGTCAATTACTTAAGGATAAAATTGAGGATACAAGCGAAACTCTTATCACAGGTCTAGACTGGAATCAAATTAACGATTGGAAAAATCAATTCAAGTTTTAATGATTGAATAATGGTTCATTTTATTTTACTAACCTTTTGTGTTCTTTCTATTCTATATTGGCTAAACCCTGCTTGCATGAAAATAGAAAAAAACACAGATAAAAAGCGTTTCCTTTTTGCTTTCACAATTCTGGGGTTGCTTTCAGCATTAAAAGCTTCTACAATTGGGAACGATACACCTGAATATGTTCGAATATATGAAATATGTCCAGGTATGGACTTGTATTTCTCTAGATACGAACCTGGGTATATATTCTTCAATCAACTGCTGAACAGATTTTCTGATAGCCCTCAGTTACTTTTTTTGGCAACAAGTGTTATTGTGTTTTATAGTTTCGGTAGGTTTATTTGGAAGTATAGCAATATGCCTTGGTTATCCATTGTATTGTTTTTCCTTTGTGGACAATTTGCCTTTGTAATGTCTGCATTAAGACAAAGTTTTGCAATGGCTATACTTTTTTTTGCATTTGAATTCTTGCTAAAGAAAAAGTACATTGTCTTCTCTGCGTTGGTTCTTTTGGCGAGTACGTTCCATAATTCAGCTTTATTGTTTTTTATATGCTTACCCTTATCTTTTATAAAACTTAATAAGAAAACCATCATAATATTTATTGCAGTATCGATAATTTCACTTTTTCTTTTTACAGACCTGTTAAATACATTTTTCTTTTACTACGCAGCATATGAAAGATATACAGATAGTGACTATTTTCAAGGTGGGGTTCGATTTGCTAGTGTAATGCAGCTCTTATTGTCAATCTTGTTCTTTAAGTTGGGGTACGACTATGTAAAAGATTCAATCAACCATACAAATGAAGAAAAGTACAGAGCCAATAGAGTTATGGTAGTTATACATTTAGTTGCAGTCTATTTGTACATATTATGCTTAAGGGTTAATCTTATAGATAGGTTCGCTATATATTATTCTGTATTTATGGTTGTATTTGTGCCAAATGCGTTGAATGTTAAACAATTAAATCTTAAGAAAAAGATTATCAATGCTTTTATCTGCTACTATGTAGTTTTCACTCTGACAGCATTGATGTACAGACCGAATTGGAATACTATATACCCATATAAATTCTATTGGCAGGAATCGGTCCGAGTAGACGAAATTGAATCAAGACATTAAAAAGTTTGATATGAAGAAATTAGTGTTATTTTCAATTTTATTATTAGCGTGGTGTCTTCTTTGGCCACTTTATCTAGTAGTATTGATGTCCGACAATCGGAGAAGAATATTGCAAGACGCAAATCGCAATATATCTTACAGAAGTGCTTCTTTTAAGAATTATAACGCTGTATTGTATTTATTTGTTGTAGACCAATTCTTTCGCACTATGGTCTATTCTCGTATTGGAAACACCTCATACATTTTTTGTTGGCTATGGCACGCTAATAATACTTTTTTCCCTATTTGTAAAAACATTGAGGGTGGTATATATCTTGCACACCCATTTTCAACAATATTGAATGCCAAGAGTATAGGAGCAAATTTCACTTGTAGACAATGTACAACAATAGGAAACAAATCTGAGGATGCTATCTCTGAAAAACCAATTATAGGTAACAATGTAACAGTAGGAGCAAATGTGGTTATTATTGGAAATATTATTATAGGAAACAATTCTATTATAGGGGCAGGTAGTGTTGTGATTAAAAATGTACCACCAAATTCAGTGGTAGCAGGAAATCCTGCAAAAGTTATTAGAACCCTTTAATTGTCGTTGTCGTGATTATAACAAAACCGAGTTCATTGAAACATAAAGATGAAAAATAGATATAAAGAGTTACTATCAGATACACTGGTAATTGGCCTAGGCAACTTCACTACAAAGTTGATTTATTTCTTCCTAATGCCTATATACACGATGGCAATGACAGCAAGTGAGTTTGGCGAGGCAGACTTGTTGAACAACCTCGCTGCCTTATTGCTACCAGTGTTTACATTGAGTATCGCAGAAGGAGTATTCCGTTTCGTACTTGACAAGAAAGAGAATCCAAATGAATTACTGACAGCTGGTATAGGCGTAATTGGCAGCTGTTCACTGGTTTCGCTTGCTATTATTGCAGTCGTATTCCTTGTGACCAAAGAACAAAACTGGGTCTATTTTTATTTCTATTTCATAACCGAGGCATTTAGAGCCTTGTTCGCTCAATTTGCTCGTGGAGTAGGTAATGTCCGCAACTTTTCCATTAGTGGCATCATTGCGGCAGGGGTGTTGTTCGGAGCTACATATATTCTCGTCAAGACCATGAGCCTTGGTGTTGTTGGCTACTTGTTAGCCTTTATCATCGCCAATCTATGCTCTATTTGCTACTTGATTGTAACTGTAAAAACAATAAGGAAATTTGTATGGCTATATTCTGCCAGTAAGGTAAAAAAGATATTGATATATTCATTACCTTTAATTCCTAATACACTTTCTTGGTGGGCAACTAATGTTTCCTCTCGTTATATATTAGCTTACAATTGTGGAATTGCACTAGCTGGTTTGTTTGCAGCAACAAGTAAATTACCGGCGCTCATTAATATTGTTACATCTGTATTCCAACAATCATGGCAGATTTCTTCTGTGAAGCAATCTGAAGCGGATGATTATATTACCTTTTATAGTAGAGTATTTACATTATATAGTTCTATGGTATTTATTACTGGTGCTACTATAATAGTATTGGTACCCTTCATTTCAAAATTTGTTCTTCAAGGAGAATTTTATGAAGCTTGGGTGTATACACCACTATTGTTGTTCTCTGCTATTTTGGGATGCTTTTCTGTATATTTTGGAAACTTTTATACGGTTAAAAAAAACTCCAAAGCAATAATGCGTACAACAATCTATGGTGCGATATCCAATGTTGTATTATGTTTCGCATTAATTCCATTCTTTGGAATTTATGGCGCGTTAGCAGCAAATGTGCTCAGTTTTGTGATTATAACAGGCGCCAGATTTATAGATACACAGAAGTTTATGCCAATTAAATTCAGCAAGTGGAAAATTTACACTTCTATTTGTTTATTGTTTGTAGAGTCATTGGGAATGACTTCTAATAACAAATATGGCTATTTTTTTTCTGTTATTTGTATAGTTATTATTTTAGCTATAAGCCTTATTGCGGCTAAAGATGTCAAAAAAACAAATTAATTGTTATAATATGATACATGTTTTATATTTATTAGATTCGTTGAAACAACGATTTGGAGTTACTGCCGTTGCAATGAATTATTTCAGGAATATAGATCCTACAAAGGTTCAAATTGATGTAGTATGTTTTTCGGATAGCGAAGAGACTATTGTAAATGAAATAATAGCAAAAGGCAGTAAAGTGTTTTTTATGCCTAAATTAGGAATGAGGAGCATTTTTGACTTTAAGGATTTCTATGTAAAATTGTTTACAGAGAATAAATATGACGTTGTACATTCACACTTTAATCAGATTGATGCGATTGTATTTCCTATTGCAAAAAAGTATGGTGTAAAACATTGCATTTCTCATAGTCATAACACGAAGTTTTCCGATTACAAGCTACGTGCAATACGCAACTGGGCTATGTGTTTGCCTTTGAAGCGATTGGCAGATACTTGGGCTGCCTGTTCTGTTTTGGCCGGCGAGTTCCTTTATGGCAAAAATTTTTCCAGATCGCCAAAATCACTTGTCATTAATAATGCAATAGATTGTGATAAATTCGCATATAACAAAGATGTTCGCGAACAACTAAGGGCAGAACTCGGGGTAAAAGATGAGATTTTGTTGGGTAATGTTGGCAGCTTAAAAATTCAAAAGAACCATATATTCCTGCTTGATATATTTCATCATTTAATAAATAAGGACAGAAAACATATATATAAATTGTTAATTGTCGGCGATGGACCTCTAAATGAAGAATTAAAATCTAAATGTATACAACTCGGCATAGATCGTCATGTCATCTGGACTGGTGCGAGGAAAGATGTTCACAGATTGTTGCAAGCCATGGATATTTTTCTGCTGCCTTCGTTATATGAAGGTCTGCCTGTCATTGGTATCGAAGCGCAGGCTTCGGGTGTTCCATGCCTATTTAGCGATACCATCACGAAAGAGGTTGACGTTTGTAATGTTACATTCTTGCCGATTAATGGTAATTTAGACTTATGGTCTAATAGCATATCTAATCTTGTCTCTTTTAAAAGAATTGATGTGTCTGCTATTGTTTCTAAAAAGAAATACGATATCAGGAAGGAGGGAGAAAGAATGATAGAATTTTACAAGAGATGTATCAATTATTAATTCAGAATGAGGTTTGAAAGATATTGCTGACAAAACAATTATAATATACATATGAATTTAGAACAAAAAATCAACTATCAACTCAACAAATATCCATTCATCAAGAAAGGGGTGAAAAGAGTGTACCAGCTTGTATGGTATAGCATCAGCAAGAAGGTGAAATGTGAGGGCGATGTGATGAAGATGTCGCCTGATGACAAGGAGAATGATTACTTCTTTGGCTACTATGACAAGTGCCCTTGGGATGCAACCGGTCGATATATGCTCTGTATGAAAGCCAAGGATACTTGGAGCGAGCCTGATCCTCTCGGGACAGCGGAGATTCTTCTGTTAGAAATAGAAGAGTATTCGAAAGGTTTGAATGGGTCGAAAGGTTGCAAAGTGATTGCTACCACCCATTGCTGGAATGTTCAGCAGGGTTGTATGGCTCAGTGGTTAGGACCGGATTTCATGAGCAAGATTCTGTATAATGACCTGCGTGATGGAAAGTACGTGAGTGTGATTCTGGATGTGAATACATTCGAGGAACGCGTACTGCCTATGCCTTGCTATACTGTTTCGGCTGACGGAAAGACAGCATTGAGTCTAGATTTTAGCCGTCTGCATAGTTTGCGATTGGGGTACGGTTATGCAGAGTTGCCTGAGGTGACCAAGGGAATGGCTTTACCTGATACTACTGCCGTATGGATGATGGACATTGAGACTGGTGAGGTGACGGAATTGCTGAAATATACAGACTTTGCCAATTTCCAACCAAGACCGGAAATACAAGAGCCTGGTAGTGTACACAAGGTGAACCACCTGATGCTGTCGCCTAACGGTAAGCGCTTTATGGTGCTGTATCGCTGGTTCTGCGGTCAGAGAAAGTACACGCGACTGGTGACCTGCAATGTGGATGGTACGGACATGTATGTGCTGAGTGATGACGATATGGTGAGCCATTGCTATTGGAAGAATGACGAGGAGATCATAGCCTTTGAGCGCAAGAAGGAGGAAGGCACAGGCTACTACCTGATGAAAGATAAGACGCAGGAATGGAAACACCTATGGAAACAATTGAGTAACGATGGTCATCCGAGCTATTGTCCAACGGACGAGAATCTGGTGCTGTTTGACACCTATCCGGACAGGGCGCGTGTGCAGGAGGTGAAGATAGCACGCGATGACAGCGATGAAGTGACGACCATTGCCAAGGTGTTTGCGCCATTCAAATATGATAATGATACGCGTTGCGACTGTCATCCTCGATGGAGCCGTGACGGAAAGAAGGTTGCCTTCGACAGTACGTTTGAAGGCAGGAAAGGTTTATATGTAGTTAATGTCAAGAAATAATGAACAAGACAGTAACAGTAATGTTGCCGGTGTACAAGAAAGATAATCCGGCATTTTTCGAAGAGTCACTTGCAAGTGTATTGGGTCAGACCTATCAGGACATAAAGGTACTGGTGGGTGTGGACGGCCCTGTGGAAGGCAAGTTGGCAGAGACCCTGAAAGGGGTTGAGAAGAACGAACGTGTAGAAGTGATATACTTCAAAGAGAATAGAGGCCTAGCATGTGTTCTGAACGATCTTGTGGCTCGTTCGCGTGAATTGGATGTGGAATATCTGGCACGTATGGATGCTGACGACAAGTGCGTGAGTGATCGCTTTGAGCGTCAGATGGCATACCTTCTGGAGCATCCTGAGGTGGATGTCGTGGGTGGTAAAATAGAAGAAATTGATCAGAACGGAGAGAAGAATGGCAAAGGCGTGCAGTACCCATTGACACATGAGGACTGCCGTAAATTCTTCCGTTATCGTGATCCATTGGCACACCCTGCTACATTCTTCCGAATGCGCTATTTTGACAAAGCAAAGGGATATCGCCCAGAGTATAGAAAGAATCAGGACACGATGCTCTGGTATGATGGATTCTTGAATGGTTGCGTTTTCGCTAATCTGCCTGATACGGTACTGAACTTCCGTGTAGCTCCGGACTTCTATAGCCGTAGAAACGGATGGAAACGCGCGAAGCAGATGCTGTCAGACCGCATTAAGATGAATAAAGCACTAGGCTATGACCTGAGTGCAAATATGTTTGCTTTTGCTATGTTTGGTATGACTATCTCTCCGACATGGCTGAAGAAATTTTTGTATAGAATAAGATAATTTATGAACGATAACATTAAAGAAACAATTCCTATTCTTTGTGAGTGTAGATAACCTTTTTTTTGAACTAATAAGAGTGGCTATCGGCAATACTGATCGTCTCTCGCATATTCCATCCAATAAGGAATGGAATGCGCTATACGACATGGCAAAGAAACAAAGCCTTGTCGGAGTATGTTTTGCTGCTTTGCAAGGGCTTGGAGCAGATGCAGATGATGGCTTCGGCCGAATTGGCATGAGCGAGATACTGTACCTCAATTGGATGGGTATGGCCGCGAAAATAACACAACGGAATGAAGTTGTTAATCATCAGTGTGCTGAGTTGCAGGAGAAACTCTCTGCTTATGGGTTCAAGAGTTGTATCTTGAAAGGTCAGGGTGTTGCGCCCCTTTATGGTGAGCAACTCCATAACTTGAGGCAGTCGGGAGACATCGATGCTCTGCTTTGGAGAGAGGGGCTATGCCATAAAGATAATCGTAAGGCCGTGATGCTACTGGCTTCTAGTATTGATAAGCATGCAATGGGATCGGAGCACCATGTGCATGCACACTTTTTTAAAGATACGGATGTAGAACTTCACTATGAGCCTTCGTATTTCTGCAATCCTTGGGCAAATAGAAGATTCCGAAGATGGTGCGATATACATCGAAAGGACATGGTTTGGTGCGGCTCTTTAGGTTTTATGTCTCCTAACGTTGAATATAATGTGGTGTTCCTCTTATCACACGTATTTAGGCACTATTTGAGTGAAGGTGTGGGATTGAGGCAGTTGATGGATTATTATTTCGTTTTAATAAACCGAAATAATAATACGCTTTGCTCTGATAACTACAACATGCTTCGTACATTGAAGTCGCTGAATATGCTCAGGTTTGCATCGGCTGTGATGTGGGTAATGAAGGAAGTGTTCGGAATGGCTGAACAGTACATGATTTGTGAACCCAATGAGAGGCTTGGACAGAAGTTGCTGGTGCATGTGATGCAGGGAGGTAATTTTGGACATCATAACACGGAGGCAGTGGCGAGTAAGAATAGCCATATTGGGAGATTCATAAACCAAGTGGTGCAAGATATTTCGTTGTCGGTTGACTATCCTGCAGAAGCTCTATGGGCCCCAATATCAATGATTAGAGAATTTTTAAGAATAAGAATAAAAGTATAACAAATAACAATTAAAATCATTAAACTTTATGAGTACCGATTTAAAAAGAAGAAACATTCCGTTTTCACCTCCTGATATGACAGAGGCAGAGGCAAACGAAGTTCGTGACGCAATTCTTAGTGGTTGGATCACTACCGGTCCTCGCACAAAGAAGTTAGAGAAGTTAATCGCTCAATTTGTGGGCGTAAATGCTTCGACTGACGTGCAGACTCCAAATTGTGTATGCCTGAACTCTCAGACTGCTTGTGCGGAGATGGCTCTTCGCCTGTTAGGTATAGGTAAGGGAGATGAGGTGATTGTGCCGGCCTATACTTATACGGCCAGTGCTTCGATCGTGGAGCATGTGGGCTCTAAGGTGGTGTTCGTGGATGTGCAGAAGGATTGCCTGGAGATGGATTATGACCAGGTGGAGGCTGCCATCACGCAAAACACCAAGGCTATTATCCCTGTCGATCTGGGTGGTGTGCCGTGCGATTATGACCGCCTGTTTGAGATTGTGAACAGAAAGAAGAACCTATTCTGGCCAAAGACTGACTTGCAGCATAAGTTGGGTCGTGTGGCGATCTGTTCGGACTGTGCACACTCATTCGGTGGTTATCGCATCAAGGACGGAAAGAAGGTAATGTGTGGCGCAATGGCTGACTTCTCGTCTTTCTCATTCCATGCTGTTAAGAACTTCACTACCGCTGAAGGTGGTGCATTGACTTGGAATCTGCCTTTCGGTGACGAACCTGCTGTGATTGATCTGGACCGAAATCCAGAGAACACGTTCAGTTCGGTGCAGGTGATTGAGGGTAACACCTGGAACCAGCGACTTTATCGCATTACTCAGTTGCTCTCCCTCCATGGTCAGAATAAGGATGCTTTGGCTAAGACGAAATTGGGAGCTTGGGAGTATGACATCGTTGGCCCTTGGTATAAGTGTAACATGACGGACATCATGGCAGCTCTGGGCTTGGTGCAGTTTGAGCGCTACCCTGAGATGCTGGCAAAGCGCAAGGAGATGATTGCACGCTATGACAAGGCTTTGGCTCCTCTGGGAGTGTGGGGCTTACGTCACTATACCGATGAGTATGCTTCGAGCGGTCACCTCTACATCTGTCGTCTGGAGGGTATGCACCGTGAGCAGGTGAATGAGGTGATTGAGAAGATGGCTGAGCGTGGTGTGGCTACGAACGTACACTACAAGCCATTGCCTATGATGACGGCCTACAAGAAGATGGGCTTCGACATCAAGAACTTCCCAAATGCCTTTGCTGCCTTCGACAATGAGATCACCTTGCCATTGAACACTAAGATGACGATGGAGGATCTGGAGTATGTGATTGATTGCATGAAGGAGGTACTGAAAGAGATGCGCTAAGCTACCCGTTTAGGGTTATTTTGAAATTATGAAAAGACTTTTTGATATTATCGCATCGGGCTGTGGACTCATCGTCCTCAGCCCCTTGTTTGTGATACTTGCCGTCTGGGTGAAGTTGGACTCTGAGGGCCCGGTTTTCTATCGTCAGGTGCGTGTGGGTTATAAGAATAAGGATTTCTGCATCTTTAAGTTCCGCTCGATGCGTATTGGCTCGGATAAGGGCTGTCTTGTTACCATCGGTGGCCGCGACCCACGTGTAACACGCTCTGGTTACTTCATCCGTAAGTTTAAGTTTGATGAGCTTCCACAGCTGATCAACGTCTTTCTTGGCGACATGAGCCTTGTCGGTCCTCGTCCTGAGGTGCGCCACTACGTGAACTACTGGACGCCCGAACAGATGCACGTCCTTGACGTTCGCCCTGGCATTACAGATCCTGCGTCAATAAAGTTCCGCAACGAGAATGAGTTGATGGAGAAGGCTGAGGATCCGGAGGACTACTACATCAACGTGATCATGCAGGAGAAAATCAAGCTGTATCTGGAGTATGTGGAGAATGCTTCGTTCTGGTATGATATCAAGCTGATATTTGAAACGTTTTGGGTGATTGTGAAAGAGAGGTAAAGAAGCTTCCCCAGATAGTAGATAAAAATTGTGATATGAAATTTAGTTCTTTAGAACAGAAAGTTATAAAAGATTTGTGTGAATGGGGGAAGAAAGCTAACGATTTTTCCCCCATACGAAACTTCTTTAGAGAAAATGTCCTGATAAGAGGAACAGGTGTGTTCTTGTTTTCAAAAGAGGTAGATGAACGACCACCAATAATTCTATGTATTCACATTAATCAACACAATGTGTCTGAATATGAGAATATTTGTAATCATATACTATTCCATCTTCATTTTTTGAGAAAACTTGAGCGTTTAGGACTAGTAACAATATCAGAAGGTCGTTATTCTGTGGAGAAAGAATATGCATTCGCTTTATTTAAAGATCTTTCTATTATTGGGTTACATAAAACAGCAGAAGAACCATGGGGATACTCCTGCCGTGTTTTAATACCCCAAAACGATCCTCTTGATGTAGAGTTGATTGCATCAGGATTAACCCTTAGAAGACAAGATAATAGTTCTGCACTTCCATATCATAACATGGAAATCTTTTCTCGTTTTGACGCTTTTGATCTGGTTAGTTCTAATATAGCACTTGAACAAGAGTTGTTTAATTTGGTTGAAAATGGGTTTAAGGCTACAGAGGAACTTATGCTTGAGAATGCTTCTATACAGTTGGCTACAGCCAAATATATCCTTGAAGAGGCTAAAGTGCAAACTGAAAAAGCAATAGAAAGTATAAGCTAGTCTAGGGTTCAATTTGAGACTGCCCAAACAATGGCAAAAGAACAATTTGAGGAATCGCAACAAAACGCAAAAAAAACAATTTGAAATTGCCCAGAATAGTTCTACAGAACAGTTTTCTTTAGCGCAGGCATCAGCTAAAGAGCAGTTTGAAACAGCTCAGAATAATGCAAGAGATCAATTCAATATAGAACAAACAAACGCCAGAATACAATTCAATGAAGCTCAAGGTGAATCAAAACGCCAGTTCGAATCAGCGAATTGCAAAAGCATATTGGCTTTGATTTTAGCTGTAATATCTATTATCGCTTCTCCTTTAGTCGCTAAATATGTTACAACAACAATTGATAAAGAACAATATAATAAGATTGATAGTTTACAGACTGAAATTTATAATAAGCTAGAGGAGATTAACCAGAAGGTTGTTGAGACTGAAACTGATACAACTCTTTATATCGTTCCTGATCAACTTGGTGAGATATCTACTACTCTTAAGAAGGTTAACAATAAGTTGGTCAAGCCTGTACAAAAGTAGATGAGGTGAAGTGGCATAATATGTATAAGTATGAAAGAATTTGCTAAAGGTTTATGGCTGTTGGTATGTTACCTTTTCTGGCCTAAAAAGACAGATAAAACAAGATATGATTCAAATAGATAGACAACTCATACAGCAGCTGTTTGATCAGGCAGTCGTCAATCCTCGACTCAGACAAATTTATGACTTGAGGAATAACGAGGAAGATGGCAGCCAGAGGTTGCTCTATGCCTTGATGCCTGGAACGAAGATCGATATTCATCGCCACCCACATAGCAACGAGACTTTCGTCTGCCTATGTGGTAAGGTGGTATCTGTGATTTATGAGGAGGATTCTCCCGTTGTCGGTTTCCCTATGGGTATGGATGCACAGGATATTCCTTCTGGGAAACGGATGAAGGAATCAGACAGATACATGCTTGACCCATCCGTTGGTAACTTCGGTTGTGTAGTGCCCAAAGGTACATGGCATACTATCGAGGTACTAGAACCTTCAGTGATACTCGAGACCAAAGAAGGTAAGTATGGAGGAGGATGGTATAGAAATATGGTGACATTAAAAATCATAGAAGCATTATTTGAAAAATGGAACTTTCAATCAGCAAGAAACAACAGCCGTTGTGTTTCCGATTCGAGAACACTAAGCATAAGTTGGGTGTCAGGATATGGGGAGACAGAAGGTCTTTCCATGAACTGCATGAGTTGCTCGGTGAGTGCTGGGATTGCGAGAATGCTGATATGTCGCGTGCAGAGGGGTGTTCGTATATCGGTGTGATCTCTTACTTCAGCTATGAGGTGCGTCATGCATTCATGGGCGATCGACTCTTGACGTTGGACGATAAGCCGGTGAAGGATTGGTCGGATGAGATGTTCCAGCTCTTCGAGAAGGAGATGGAGCGTTTTGAGGTGGGCATTGAACTGACATGGCCTCACATGCTCTTCATCATGGCTTCGTGGTGGGAATGCCTGAGACATCAGGATTGCCCTATGCGTGTGTTGGGCATCATCCGTGAGTTCACGGTGAACATCGAGCAACTGTTGCAGCAGAGGAGCAAGACGCAATACCCGAAGATTGAGCCTTACCTCCATGGTGCTATCTATGCTGCCAATCCCTATCTGATGCACTTCATGGAGCACATCAACTATGAGTATCTTCGTTGGTCAACCTTCAGCAGAGTCACGCTGAGCACCCTTGCCGAGGAGATGGCTTGTGCGGCATTCGGTACGTATCAGTACGAGGACTTCATGGCCACGCTCAAGAAGCAAGCAAAGAAGCTGGATTGCCCGATAGAGAAACTCCGTGCAAAGGTGGATGAGTGGGTGTATGAGATTGAATTATAGCTCCATCGATAAGTGACAGCCATTTGTACATTATGGCAACCAAGAATGACACCAAGTGGCATCAGAACTATGATGCCCTCAAAGCCTACATCCATGAGCGCGGTCACCTACCTGATAAACATGTGGTAGAGAACCGCGCTTTGCTTTCGTGGGCAAAATATCAAAGGAAGAAAATCAAGGAAGGTACGCTGGACAAAGAGAAGCGAGAACTGTTTGAATCATTGCTCGCCTCTCGTTCAACTGAGCATACTGGGGGGAAGAAGGAAGAAAATTTGACATAATATATGCTTAATAGAGTATCTTGAACCGCCCTTTTTAATTTATAAACATCAATCAAGTAAAAAACGCTTTCATCTTTATATCATAAATTCTTTCTGATAATGAAATATAGATTTATTACTATCGTTCACAATTTGGTTCTTCCCCAAAAGGAGATGATCGTTAACCTTACTCAAGGTTTCTTGTCAAACTGTAGTTCTATTTTACAGGAGACTTTTGACAACGAACTATCGACATATACATTAGGCAGTCATAGTGTTGACGAATTTGTTGGTCAGACATACTTTTAAATTGACGGAGATTTTGCGGATGGCTGTACTCAAAGTGTAGTAGATGAGTTCGGAACAAAATTAACATTTGCATTTCTGCGTGTGATTCAGGACTATGTAGAAAGACTGTGGTTCCTTGAGGATAATTCCATATATATTAGAGATGGCTTTCTTTATACTTATGAAGAGTGCTTACGTGATGGTTACACATTTAAGGCATCTTTGTCTGCAGTCTTTTCGAAGGCTAACGGACGAATAGAACCATCAGTGTTTTCTTTGGAGTCATTGACATCCCTATCGTCAGATATGTTTGTAATTAATTCTGAGGACATATCACCAGAAATAGAAAATTATAAAGATGCAACTCAGGATCATTTCTGGAAGAAGAACAAGGTTGAAAGAAAATTGCGCGCATGGGGTTACATCTTATTGGCAAGAAGTCAGTCTCAACCACCTCTGAAAATGATGCTGTACACAATGGCGTTAGAAAGCCTTTTGGGAACATCCACCACAGAATTGAGTCACCGTCTTGCAGGGCGTTCTGCAATTATGTTAGGGGCAACAACGGAAGAAAGAATTGAAATATATGCTACAATCAAGAGATCATACGACAATCGTTCAACTATAGCGCATGGTGATTTGCTGAAAGATGATTCAAATTTTGAAGATCGTATTATGAAAGTTGATGATTATTTACGAAAACTCATGTCTTTTGAAGAACCATATAATATGGAGAATGCAGAGATTGACAAATTCTTTATAGAGAAATTAATGAGTTGAAGGAGGTAGGTTGATAGAGTTATTATGATGATACGTGGAGGTGCATCATCATTTTCCTGTACGCCATACAACCTTGAACAACTGGATTCGCTATGTGCGGAAGAAGATCAAGGCTGGGACGCTGCCTGAGGAACAAAAGCAGTTGTTTGAAGAGCTGGCGGCAAGCAGATGGATGGAGGAGCATACGGGGGGAAGGAAGATGGTAAAATCTGATGCTTCTGCCTTTACGAAGATCTAAACCTCTGTTAGAACTATAAACAAAACAGACGCAAATAATATGCAATATGAAACATATTATTATAGATACAAATGTAATCCATTTAGATTACCAGTTTAATAAATCTCGTATAACAGCACTGTGTTCAACATGTGCCGCACTAGATCATACTATATACATTCCCGATGTTGTTGTTGATGAACTTGTAAGACAATATAAAGAAGACGTTGTCGCATGTGTGGAGCAGTATAATCAAGCATTGCATAAAATGCAGAGACGGGCAGTCCCTATAACTTCGGCACCGATAGACGCAGATTTACTAACTGCAAACTACGAAGCAACTATCCGTGCAAGAATGGCAACATTAGGTATTCGTATAATTCCATACCCCAAAACAGATCATAAGGAAATGGTAGCAAGGGAACTCTGTCATAGGAAACCATTCCTAGATAGTACTAAGGGATATCGTGATTCACTAATTTGGGAAAGTATTAAAGAGCATTGCAAAACAACACCGAAGACAATTGAGATAGTATTCCTTTCTGAAAATTCGGATGACTTCGCTGAGAAATCAAAAAAGACATTTCATCAAGATCTTCTTGTGGATTGTGATAAAGAAGGTCTTGACAAAGATCGACTAACATTGGTTACAGATGTTCATGAGTATATAAACAAGGAAATCATTGGAAAGTCAAAGACATTACAGGAATTACTGTCCGAACTGCAAAAGTCAAATGGTATTGGCGATATAGATGTTATGCAAGAGGTCAAGGACTATATTGATGATACCACTATTTCCAACTATATAACTGATGACCCATATGACGAATGTATTTCGTATATCCCTGGATTCTATGAAAATCCAGAGGTTACAAATATAGAAACAACATCCATCAACTTTGAGTCCATACATGAAATTTCTGATGATGAAATTGTCATTAGATGTACTGTCGATATTGAGGCAGAGATAGATGTGTATATATATCATGGAGATATGGCGTTGATAGATGATAATTCTCAGCCATATATTTTCGACTATGATTGGAACGAGCATTATGCTGCAGCAAGCGACTCTGCCACTTTCAAGTTGCAACTTAATATTGTTTGTGATAAAGAACTAACAAAGGTTTTATCAATAGATGATGAATTACTACTGGTTGATTTTGAAACCGGTTACCACTATGAGGCATAATTTTTATCCGAACATAAAAACTCCACGAATAGAAAAGAATATTACTAGCTTGTCATGATGAGGACAAGCCAATACAACAGAACGTTTGTTAGATATTTTTGTTATTGAAAAAATCAAGTGAGAATAATAAATTATATAATTATTTATGGAAATTCAATATTCCCAACTCCCGAATAAAAACATAGCAGACTTTTTAGTTGTTACAGCAACCGACATAGAAACCCATGCTGTCCTTAAACGGTTTCAACCAATTTGTGTAGAGGGACTTCTACAAATATATAAGGATAATAGAAAGTATACAGCAGGCGTTTTGGGAGGATATAACTGTAATAGTCAAGACTTGTTCTGACAGTTTTTTGTAAGATAATAAACAAACTGTCAGAACAAGTCTTGACTATTACACTTAATGAGTTCAGAACCTCTTGTTCCTTGCCCTTATATGACATAACAAAGAAGAGGACACTTGCACGTTCGTCCCATCTTGCACGTATTTCTGTAACCGACAGACAAGGAACATCCGCCAGTTGTTCATATGCAAGGTTCTTGCAGGCTTTTCCTGTACCATAATATGATACGATGGCAAATTTTGAGAAAAATGCTGAGAATTCACAATTGACAACCAGCTTATTTGTGGTCACAATATATTCATTTCTATTGTCTGTAGTCATCATTATTCAATCGTTACGTATTTCTTAATCTGCTCTATGGCTTCATAAATATAGTTACCTTCTTCATCGATAACTCCGGCAATCTCATGCAAAGCATCATTCTTCTCAAGTTGCTCGTCATTTATATCCTTCTTACGACGGAGTATGTTTACGGTAATCAAAGAGCAACCTAAACGTTCCACTTTAACTTTACGTTTTTTTGCGGTAGAAAGATCTCCCAGTTGGTCCTCATGAATGGAGTCTGCTCTCATGTTCTTTACATCAAAGGCAATTCTGTTTTTTCCTTCTTTGTCACAGATAACGAAATCTGCCAACTCGTAATCTTTGCCTTCAAGATGCTTGAAGTTGTCGTCTGTCAAAGACGGGTTGCAGTCAAGGACAATAGCTTTGAAAGCTTCCTCTCCAATCTCTCCAGCATAGTCACAGGCAAGAATCTGCGGATGCAGGATAAGAGCGCCATGCTTCCATTCTGTTGCATATCCGTTTCTCTCAAAGTGGCTTCGGATGACATTGTTTTTCATGAGAATGTCAAGACGAACATCTGATGGCTTTATTGTCCAAGTCTTTTCTCCCAGAGTAGTGTATTGCCTTTTATCTTTGTCATATTTGAATGCAAGTGAATTGTTTTCATCACGTTGCCATGCTCCATAACATGTGCCAATAAAGGTAAGGCATTTGTCATCATCATCCAGATCATCCAGGCTATTGATGACTGGCTTTTTGATGATGGTCTGCTTGTAGCTCTGATTCATGATCTGATGGCTTCGCACCTGATGTGAGACTTCATCGCTTTCTTCATATTCATCTATGTGACTGTTATATGCATCGTCAGGATGCGGAGTGTACTTTAAAGCTATACGACGAAGACGGTTGAGAAGGCGTTGCGCTTTGTTGGCATCGTTGCACAGTTTCTGCTCTTCGGCTGAAACGTCTTCTGTATTTCGTTCACTATGATCCAGAATATATTTTGCCAATGTCTTGAACTCCTTTGTCAATGACTTCTGCAGATTTTCTTTATAGAAGAACTTACTCATGGACTCATCGTACATGATATACGTAGTCTGAGGTTTGTTTCTTGTTCGGCATAGACGACCGACAGCTTGCTCTATAATGGTTTGGGCCCAAGCAGCCTTGTCCTTTGCTATTCCAGGATTGTTCTTCTCTCCAAAGAAAAGATTGCCAGAAAGAGCGCGACAAAGGCAACTGTTTACCTCTGCAGGAGAAAGCCAACCTCGCTCATTAAGCATCATCAAGGTTAGCATGGCATTATAGAGACCCTTTTCAAAGGTTGTTTCCATACCATCCTCGTTCATTGTAAGATAGTTGGTTGGCGACTGTAGGAAAATGGCATCCCAGTCCTTTTCTGTTCCTTTCCGTTATCCCAATAGTCACCAGATATGCAGTTTTCCAAGTCTTTGGGAATTACATATTGTAGATTCGCACCAGCCTTAAAACTTCCATATGCGGATACGAGCATGATCTTGGCATTCTTGTCCTCCTGCAATTTCTTTAGTATGCCTTCCTCTACTTCTTCCATATCTTTGGAGAAGTGTAAATGTTCATTTCGCCAATCTGTGGGTAGCTCATCTTCAAATGGTTCTTCGTATGATCCATCGATAAGACATGCGAGAATATTATATTGCTGACTATCTTTGTCACCCGTCCTATTCTGGAAGAACAACATGCTGTGAATATCCTCGTGCTTAATAAAGTTATGGTATGTCTCAATGAACTGTAATAGGCGGTACATTTGGAACGACAAATCCTTCATGTCCTTGACAGAATTCTCCAGAGATTTTCTGGTGAACTTGAACCATCTTTCCACCAGACCATCCTGCATTGCCTTTTCTGAAAACATTTCTTTATAGACATCAGGTAGGGTAAGCTGTGTGACACTTGAAGCTTCAAGCTGCTGATATTTGATTGGAAGGATTTCTACTTTATGATTTTCCGGATAGGTTGCATCCGACAAATTATCAAATATGTTCATCTGCTCCTCCGAGAGTGTATAAACCTTATTGCCAAGTACCTGTTTGATATATCTTATATCGCGATTGCTGACAATAGAGCCGCTAGAAGCTGTTGCTGAACATAGCACCACAGAAGAAGAACCTGAATTGACAAGGTCAATGAAGATTTTTTCTGGGGTATTCTGTATCTCACGGCATGAAAGACGAACACGATGCTGATTGTCTCGTTCATCTATTTCTTCTTGAAACAGCTGCACACCCTGTGAATAGACAGAGAAGTCGGGAAGTTTGATGTCTTCACCGTTATGCCTGACAGAAATATTCTTTCGATTTGTAATAAATTCATTAATCTGCTGCTCAAACTGATATTCAGACGTGGTCTCAAAACGAGAAAACAAAGTGTGGATCTCTCGTTCTAGGGTAGGCCAGCCAAGATAGATGTTCTTGACTTCCTTGTTTTCTCTAATATCGTTCTCAGCCTGCTCAAATCGGTCACGGCTCTTCTGCAAGGCATCAGTGATAACCTTGCGAAGGTGCGACTTTATGGTTGTGGTATTGGTTACTACCAAAGAAAGGAACTTACTCATCGAAACAACGACGTCGTATTGATTCTACAAAACGTCTTCGTTATCGCTGTGGACAAGGCGTAGATGTCGGTCGCCTTTCTTGTGACAGATAAAAGACTCGCTCTTGTCTTTTGATTGGGATGAAATATTCAGTTTGAAGGTCGGACCGGAAAAGAACACTCCTCTACGATAGGTTTCCAAGTCTTCTATGTTTTCAAGGAATATGTTTTTATATGGCTCTATCTTTCCAATCTCATTTTCCCATCTGGTTTGTGTCTTGTTCTTTGCAGAGCGGAGACTATCTTCCAATTCGTTGCCATAATAGTTTGTTGATACGTGCTCGGGATTTTCTATCAGAGAACGATACTGCAAATACCCATTATATCCTTTGGCGAATCGTCTGGCTCCGCCAGAACTTTCAATTGCTTGGTCTATGATTGTACTACGAATTGCTGTAGCGGCTTGATCTGACTCGTCAAATAGTATGAGAGTCCTCTTCTTTTTATCAGAAAAATCTGCAAGACGTATCTTCTCGGAGAGAATAGGGGCAATCCCGTACATGGCTTTGTGTACGGTCATAAGGAGCACCTTCTTGTCATTATATTCGACCTGAGGATATACTTTCGATAATGCAGGAACTGGTGGAGTATATCTTTTACCTTAATCTGTTTCTTTTGCTTGGTTCGTTCTAGATGCCTTTTATAAGTATCAAAGAATGATCGGACACTATTACGCAATGCAGCTTCGCCTTTCTCAATTTCACTATTGAGATAGTCGCTTTTGGTATTTGCGCTGTCTTGCGTCTTGATTAGTCCTGCCAGACCATCATATATCTTCTTTGTCCGACCATAGCCGTACTGAAGCTCCTTGACATTATAGCCTTGACTTTTCTGTTCGCCTATAACATAATAGACTTTATCAAGAAACTCGGTAAAATGGTTATTGCGTACAGCATTTGCTATGACATCCGAATTATTTCTCAATGACCATCTTCTCATCTGGTCTAATTAAGGAATCTTCTTTATACAGGAACTTTTCTATTTCACTGTTCATTCCTTGGACCAGTTTGGTCTGGACACACAGTATGATTATCCTGTCAAAATATTTCGGGTAATATTGACATGTGAGTTTACCTATGGTATATGATTTGCCGCCACCTGTTGCAATGTCACAGATGTGTAGTCCTGGCGTAGTGTAGGACTTGAATATGCTTTCAACGTGTTCACCGAGTTGCTCTTTATAACTTCTGTCCATGGTCTGTCGTTCTTTCATTGGTTGTTGGTTTGGCATCACATTGCATCATATATTCGCATCGATGATGGCTTTTCGTTTCTAGGCTCCTTGAAATTGATCTGAACGTCTGCATCAAGATAATAGGCTATCTTATTGAGAGTATCAACGCCTACTGCATGTTTGCCTTGTTCTATCTTCGAGAAGTTGGACGGATCTATGCGTGTCATGAATGCAAGTTCACGTGCAGACATTCCTTTAGCTTCCCTAAGTTCACGAAGTCTTTTGCCGATTCGTCTGCGTTGGGCTTCTATTGGAGTGACGACGAAATCAAATATCATACCCATTAACAATCGATCAACGGCACATACAGAAACAAAGTTCATTGCTTCTGTACAGGTGTCTGTTGACTCAAAGGCATTGCGTACGACATCAATGACTTTTGACTTATCTTCGTCGGTTTTAGCAGGAACCACTCGAAGGTAACCAATAAGTTCTTCGCCTCTCTTGGTAACAACCTTTAGCTGTTCGTCGTTTATGAATTCTACAATTGTGCTCATAAGAATTGAATTTTGACTGTGCAAAGGTAATAATAAAATTTGGAATATGGTATAATATACCCATGTTATTTATACCTTTTGATTAAAATCTAGCTGATGTGCTATACAAACCGAACAAAATGCCTGGTACACATATTATAATCTCGTGCGCACGCGCGCGTGTGCCATTTTACCCTCGGTGAAGGAAGTGTTCATAGACCATTTTCAAGCAAAATTTAGGCTATCAAAAGTACGATTTTTAATGCCCCGGGTAACAAACGATACACGGTTTTGCGAAAAAGTGGCAATTTCGGGTATTTATCGATGCCAAGTAACAACCAATAGCATTACACAATGTACACACGAATTTCTGTACAATCTTTACCCATTGACCAGCTCTATCTTCTATCTGAATTAGCATGGAAATCCATCCTGAAATCAACTCCGTCCATAGCCGATCTGTAGCTATTCCTAACGTTACTTTCGCCATAATCCGTATAGGCGCAAATTGACTCTTGTTTTTATCAGAAAATGCCGTTGTATTTTATTACGCAGACTGTTTTCGTTCGCTCTTGTAAGCCGTCATAAATGATATTGGTTTTATCGAAATATTTATTACCCCAAACCAGTCTCCGTAATATTTTGTTCTTTTTGCTGTCACGGAACAAACAGTACTTAATGCGTTTATAACAGTCTGAATATGAATATAATACACATTCGTTGACTACACTTTTTATGAATACAAATGCTTAAAATTCAGCCCTTTTGAAAAATTACTTTTGAAATTGCCACCATTGTAAAAATCATGAGCCAGTTTTTGAAAGGTAATATTTTGACCGCTTCTGGTGATGCTCCAGGATGCATCTTTTTTGAGATGATTATCAGAGGTACCTGAAATAGCTCGAAAAATGGCAAAAGAAACAAAATAGGAACGGTTATGGGGAAACCAACGGAAACTAGATGATAAACGACACCCTTTTCACAATGTTTATGCACCCTCAATATTAGCCTAAATCCCTCGTTTGTTTTCCTTTTGCTCTATTTTGTTTTCCTCTCTCGGGAGGGGTTTATAAAGTAACGTAGAGGCTCTCCGAGTATATATGCTCGATAGAAAGATAGAAGCCCGCCCGGTATGGAAACCTATGCACAAACAACCGGTTTACCAAAACGCTCCTGCTTATGTAAATGGCGTTTCGGAAGCTATCTTCAAAGTAGGCATGTGCCTGCCCGCAGGTCCGTATGTCAGTGATGATGACATACATTATATTGTAGATACGATTAAAGAGGCTATCCTTTAACCACGCAAAAGCTGCTCTTTGAGCTGCCTAAAGCTATGCTTTCAGAAGCCAATAGCTATGCTTTTGCGGCTTCAAACGATTCATCCGGTATTCAAGAGTCACGCTACTCTGAATACCGGATGAATCGTTTTTACTAATAGCTCACCAACTTTCACTCATAACATTTGCCAAAATCAAAGGGGCTATCGAAGTCTTTGAGGCAAACGTGGTGACGATCTTTCTCCGATAAAATAATCTTATCAGAAGGGATTTGCCAATTTATGGCCAAATCAGGGTCGTCAAAGGCAATGGCACCTTCGGCTTCAGGATGATAAAAATTGTCACATTTATACTGGAAAACAGCCGTTTCGCTCAAGACAGAAAAGCCATGGGCAAAGCCACGAGGGATGAAAAACTGACGATGATTGTCCTCGGTCATCTCACAACTCACCCACTTTCCATAGGTTGGTGAACCCCTACGAATGTCTACCGCCACGTCGAGCACGGCGCCACGGATGACCCGCACCAACTTACTTTGGGCATAAGGTGGCCGCTGAAAATGAAGCCCACGCAGCACACCATACGAGGATCGGCTCTCATTGTCCTGACAAAAATGGATGGTCCGCACCTCTTTATCGAAATCACGTTGGGAATAGGACTCAAAAAAATACCCCCTATCATCGGTGAACAAACGCGGTTCAATGATGACAACTCCCTCTATATCGGTCTTAATTATTTTCATCTTTTTAACGATTTGCACGACAAAGATAACATATATCCCAAACACATGCAACAAAGACTATGGAAAATACGTATTTAGCTCACGTGAAATGATAAGTGTATGGAAAATAATCTGTACTTTTGCAATAGTTTATGAACTATTTGAAGGGAATCCTATGGAAGCGTTACGCTATGATCTATTCTTAAAAGATGTCCAACTTTTCGTGGACAAAAAACAAATCTACACCGACGAACTACGAACCTTTGGCTGGGGAACCGACGCCAGTTTTTATCGACTCATCCCCAAGATTGTCATACGACCGAATGGTGAGAACCAAGTCGCAAAGATTATACAGACTTGTGCCAAACACAAATTACCTTATACTTTCCGGGCTGCCGGCACTTCCCTATCGGGTCAAAGTTTGAGCGATTCCGTGCTTATTGTCGCCGGAAAGAATTGGGAAGAGTACGAGATATTGGAAAATGGAAAGAAAATAAGGCTGCAATCGGGCATTGTCGGTGGCAAAGTCAACAACATTCTTAAACCTCTTGGTAAAGTTTTTCCGCCCGATCCGGCTTCTGTTGGGAGCGCCATGGTGGGTGGAATCGTCAATAATAACGCATCGGGCATGAACTGTGGCGTGCACGCCAATAGCGACCGAATGCTTATAAGCGCACGCCTCATCCTTACCGACGGCACTATTTTAGATACGGGGAGCGAGGAAAGCAAAGCAGCTTTCAGACTTTCGCATCCCGATTTTATCAAAAAAATAGAACAACTGCGTGACAAGGTCAGGGGCAACCAAGCCTTGTCTGACCGCATCCGCTACAAATATAGTATTAAAAACGTAACGGGCTTGAACCTCCGTCCTTTGGTTGCTTACGATGATCCGTTTGACATCATAGCCCACTCCATCGTTGGTTCTGAAGGCACATTGGCTTTTCTTTCGGAAGTAACGATGCAAACGCTCACCGATTATCCTTACAAAGCCTCTGCCATGGTTTACTTTAAATCGATGCACGAAAGCTGTGAGGCCGTCGTAAAACTAAAGAAACTCATTTCGGACAGCCATGATTTGGAAGTCAGCGCGGAGAATCTCATGGTGAAAAGTGCCGAAATGCTTGACTACAAATCATTGAGCGCAGTAGATGATCCAGTATTTCTTCAATATAAAAAAGACGTGGACGAAGGCCGTATCGCCGGCATACAGCCGGGTAACTACCGCGGTCTGACAGCCGTACTGACCGAAACCAAGGCCACGACTCATGAGGCATTGGGGGCCAACATTCAAGCCATATACAATGTTTTGAATGGCTTTGAACTCTATCACCCCGCAGTGTTCACAGAAGATCCTAATATCTATGGCCAATACTGGGCTATCCGCTCGGGAATCTTCCCCTCGGTTGGTGGCACCCGACCTATAGGCACTTCCTGCCTCATAGAAGACATCGCGTTCCATATCGAAGACCTACCCCAAGCCACGGTGAAGCTCCAAAAACTCATAGCAGAGTATGGTTACGAGGACGCTTGCATTTATGGTCACGCCTTTGAGGGCAACTATCATTTCATCATTAATCAAAGTTTTGAAAATGAAGAAGAGATAAAACGCTATGAAAACATGATGCAAGCCGTGACCAAATTGGTTGTTGAGGAATTTAACGGTTCACTCAAAGCCGAACACGGTACGGGTAGGAACATGGCTCCTTTCGTGGAATACGAATGGGGCGAAGAAGCTTTTGCCATCATGAAAGAGTTGAAAAACATTTTCGACCCTGAGGGATTACTCAACCAAGGTGTTATTTTCAACGATGATCCGGCATGTTTTACCAAGAATCTCAAACCACTTCCTGAACTGAACTTCCCCTATGATAGCATTCCTGATGGCGGACATCACCTGAAGTTAGAGCGGAATGTATCATCCACGCAAGCCATGATAGAAGGTGTGAAAAAGGCCAACAAATGTATAGAGTGCGGATTTTGCGAAGTCAACTGTGTCTCTTGTGGCCATACTTTGTCATCCCGCATGCGCATAGCCGTACAAAGGGAAATAGCCAGACTTGAACTTTCGGGAGAGAATCCTGAGCGTCTGAACAAATTACGGGAGCAATACAAATACCAAGGTGATCAGACTTGTGCCTCGGATGGACTGTGTGCGACAAGCTGCCCGATGAAAATCAACACCGGCGACCTTACTCATCTTATCCGCCAAATCAACATGCTCAATAACCGCTTGGGCTATCAAGCAGGTGAATTGGGGGCCAACCACATGGCCGGAATCAAGAGCGGATTACGCGGAGTGCTCGGTTTGGCTCATTTGGGACATAACATTTTGGGCAATACGGCCATGACCGCACTCACCGAACAACTCCATAAGGCCGGTATGCCGCTATGGACCGTTGCCATGCCCTGCCCCACCCGCCAGCCTATACATCCCAAGAACCAAACCGAGCGCTTAGGTAGTGAGCTTAAAGTGGTCTACTTCCCGAGTTGTATCAATCAGACCATGGGCTTAGCCAAGGGAGCTCCGGTTAAACATACGGTGGTCGATGAAATGGTCAGCCTGATGAACAAAGCCGGTTATGAGGTAATTTTCCCACACGGGATGCAGCACATGTGTTGTGGACAAATATGGGAAAGCAAAGGCATGATGGATATTGCTGACCGCAAAAGCGCAGAATTGGAAGCGGCACTATGGGAAGCCAGTGAAGAAGGACGCTACCCCATATTATGCGACCAAAGCCCATGCTTGCACCGTATGCGCAAAGTTTTCACACGACTAAAGCTGTACGAGCCGGTTGAGTTCATCATGACTTATTTGAAAGATAGGCTTATTTTCCACCCCACCCATAAGAAAATAGCCCTCCATATCACCTGCTCCACTCGTGAAATGGGACTTACCGAGCAAATGATTGAGTTGGGCCGGCTCTGCTCAGATCAAGTTCTTATCCCCGATGGCATAGGCTGTTGCGCTTTCGCGGGCGACAAAGGATTTACCCATCCCGAAAGCAATAAATACGCATTGCGCAAGTTACGCCCTCAAATTGAGAAAGAACATATAGAAGTGGGCTACTCTAACAGCCGCACATGTGAGATTGGTTTAGAGAGCAACTCGGGCATACCCTATTTAAACATCGCCTATTTGGTGAATGAAGTGACTGAAACAAAATGATATACCCACAAAATTTTGAGACTAAAATCGGATTCTACGAGATCCGCAAAATGATAAAAGAACGTTGTCTGTCAGCACTTGGAAAAGAGCTGGTAGACAACCTTACCTTTCTTACCGAAGCAGATGTTATCAACATCCGCTTGGCTGAAATCAGAGAATTTCGCCGAATCATAGCCCAACAAGAAGACTTCCCTTTAGATAATTTTCATGATGTAAGGGAAGCGTTGAAAAGGGTCAGGATTATCAATACCCATTTAGAAGAAACCGAACTCTTCGACTTGCGCCGTTCACTTGATACGATACATCGCATCAAACGTTTCTTGGTGCCTGCCACAGAAGACGAACAGACCGAATACCCCACATTGGCTAAATTGGCGGAAGAGGTCAATACTTACCCCAATATCGTACAACGCATTGACCAAATACTCGATAAGTTTGGTCACATAAGAGATACCGCAACCCCTACTTTGCGAGACATCCGAAGAGAGTTGGCCCGTATGGAAGGCAGTATCTCCCGCACCTTATACAGCATTCTACGAACGGCCCAAAGCGAAGGGCTGGTCGATAAAGACGTTACCCCCACGCTACGTGATGGTCGACTTGTCATTCCCGTTGCTCCGGGGCTAAAGCGTAAGATACAAGGTATCGTTCATGATGAGAGCGCTTCGGGGCGTACAGTCTTCATAGAGCCTACGGAAGTAGTGGAAGCTAACAACAAGATTAGGGAGTTAGAGAGTGATGAACGCCACGAAATCATCAAGATTCTGACAGACATCACCAACAAAATACGGCCCGAAGCGCAAGACATGCTACAGTCGTATGCCTTGTTATCGCAAATCGATTTCATCCAAGCCAAAGCCAATGTGGCCATTAACATGCAAGCCTTTGAGCCAAATGTAACGGCGAATCCTCATATAGATTGGATAAGGGCGTGCCATCCTATCTTGGCAAAGACCAAGGAGGTCGTACCTCTCGACATCACTCTTAGCCGAGAAAAACATATCCTTATCATATCAGGACCTAACGCCGGCGGCAAATCCGTGTGCCTGAAGACTGTCGGCTTGCTGCAATATATGCTCCAAATGGGTATAAGCATTCCCGTTGGTGACAGGTCGCAAACCGGTATTTTCCACAATATCATGATTGACATAGGCGATGAGCAGAGTTTGGAAAACGACTTGAGTACTTACTCCAGCCATTTGCTCAACATGAAAAACATGATGAAAAGTGCCAATGATCAGACCCTTATTCTCATCGACGAGTTCGGTACCGGCACTGAACCACAGATTGGTGGCGCCATCGCTGAGAGCGTATTGGGTCAGTTTTGTAAGAAACATGCGTTCGGCGTGATTACCACTCACTATCAGAATCTCAAACATTTTGCCGATAGCCATGAGGGAGTAGCCAATGGAGCCATGCTCTATGACCGCCACGAAATGCGTCCCCTATTCCAATTGGCGATAGGTCGCCCGGGCAGCAGCTTTGCCATTGAGATTGCCCGAAAGATAGGATTGCCCGAAGAAGTCATCAATGAGGCAGCTGAAATCGTGGGCAGTGACTACATTCAAAGTGACAAGTATCTGCAAGACATTGTGCGTGATAAGCGCTATTGGGAGAACAAACGGCAGAGCATTCACCAACGAGAAAAAGACTTGGAAAGGACTATCGCCAACTATGAAGCCGAAATAGAAACGTTGGAAAAAAGCCGCAAAGAGGTTATCCGCAAAGCGAAGGAACAAACGGAAGAACTCTTTAAGGAAAGCAATAAGAAGATAGAAAACGCTATCCGAGAGATTCGTGAGCACCAAGCAGCCAAAGAAGAAACTCGTAAAATTCGCCAAGAGCTGAATGATTTTAAGGACAACGCACTGCAAAATGCCACTGACGAAAAGATAGCAAAGAAAATAGAACAAATCAAACAGCGGCGTGAGCGAAGCGAAAAGAGGAAAAAGGAGAAGACCCAACAAGAGGCTAAGGCCGCGGAAGCCATCCGTACGAGCTTAGGACAACGGGCTGAAAATCAAGCGAACAACAGAACAATTCAGGCCGGCGACACCGTAAGAATAAAAGGACTGAAAAGCATAGGCAAGGTCGAAAGTACGGACGGACGCATGGCTAATGTTATTTTTGGCGACATGCGGACCAAAATGAAGACCGAACGTTTGGAAATAGTAGACTCCGTTTCCGTGGAAGAAAATAGCTCCAATACTCATGTCGGCCTGCAAACTTACCAAGTGAGCCGCACCACACGCGACACGATTGACGCACATAAGAATAACTTCCGACAAGACTTGGACGTAAGAGGAATGCGAGGCGACGAAGCCTTGAATGCCGTACAATACTTTATTGACGACGCCATTCTTGTGGGCATGCAGCAAGTAAGAATACTTCACGGCAAAGGTAATGGTATCTTACGCCAACTGATTCGTCAATATCTTGGCAGCGTTCCCAATGTAACCCACTATCGGGATGAGCACGTTCAGTTCGGTGGAGCAGGAATTACAGTCGTTGAACTGTAATTCCCGCATCCTCAAACCTCATGAACTTTGGATTTCTTTCAACAACCGGACAGCCTCCTCCACCGAAAATATATCCTTTATGTGCATGAGCCTACGCCCTTTTATCTCTTTAAGATCGCAACGACGAGGGTGACTTGCTATAAAATTAAGAATGCGATCAAAGCTCTTACTCTTGTAATAAGCACTTAAAGGATTGCTTACAAACTGTAGATTAAGCTGACTGCCACGAAGCATAATCTTCTCACATCCCAAGCCTTTTCCCAATCGGCGAAGGAGGACTACCTGCATAAGTTCCTCTCCCGCATGAGGAATAGGACCAAAACGGTCTATCAGTCTCTGCCTATAGGCTTCGAGCTCACCATCGTCATTGATATTATCAAGCTCACGATACAACAACATGCGCTCACTGCTTCCGGGCACATAAGTATCGGGAAAATACATTTCCAAATCACTTTCAATGGCACAATCCTCCACAAACTCCCCGCCTGAAATATCATTGCCGGCAGCTATTTCCTCGGCATAAACATCATGGAACTCCTCATTCTTCAGCTCTGTAACGGCCTGATTCAATATTTTTTGATACGTTTCATAGCCTAAGTCCTCCATGAAGCCACTCTGTTCAGCCCCCAGCAGATTTCCTGCGCCACGTATATCCAAGTCCTGCATGGCCAAATTAAAGCCACTGCCAAGCTCGGAGAAAGTCTCAAGCGCCTCCAAACGGCGGCGGGCCTCGGGCGTAAGCACACTTTTAGGGGGAGACAACAGATAACAGAATGCCTTACGATTGCTACGTCCTACCCGACCACGCATTTGATGAAGATCGGACAAGCCGAAACGATGCGCGTCGTTGATAATAATGGTATTGGCGTTACTTATATCAATACCATTCTCTACAATCGAAGTAGATAGCAGTACATCGTAATCGTAATTCATGAAACCTACTACTATCTTCTCGAGTTCCTCCGGCTTCATCTGCCCATGACCGATGGCTATACGGCAATCGGGCACGTGCTTCTTGATAAGTCCAGCTATCTCCGGGAGATTGCTGATGCGGTCATTTATAAAATAAACCTGCCCGTTTCGACTCATTTCAAAGTTAATGGCGTCGGCTATCACCTCGTGCCCATAAGTCGCCAATTCCGTATGGATAGGATGGCGATTGGGAGGCGGCGTCCGTATTATGCTCATGTCCCGGGCGCCCATCAACGAGAATTGAAGGGTTCGAGGAATAGGTGTGGCCGACATCGTAAGCGTATCTACATTTGTCTTTAGCTTCCGGAGCTTCTCCTTAGTGCTCACGCCAAACTTCTGTTCCTCATCAATAATCAACAAACCCAAGTCATGCCACTTTACCGACTTGCTGATCAGCTTGTGCGTACCGATAATAATATCGATACGACCAGCCTCCAAATCACTCAACACCACCTTGGTATCTTTGGCCGAACGGGCCCTTGAGAGATAATCAACCCGCACGGGAAGATGCTTCAAACGGTCACGGAAAGTCTGATAATGTTGGAAAGCCAATACCGTTGTCGGCACCAACACAGCCACCTGCTTGCTATCGGCGGCTGCCTTAAAGGCCGCACGTACAGCCACCTCTGTCTTACCAAATCCCACGTCACCACAGACAAGTCGGTCCATGGGCCGCTTACTTTCCATGTCAGCCTTGACATCTTGCGTGGCCTTGTTTTGGTCGGGCGTGTCCTCATAAAGAAAACTTGCCTCCAATTCATGCTGCATATAGGAATCGGCACTGAAGGCAAATCCCTTCTCATGACGCCGCAGCGCGTAAAGTTTGATGAGGTCGCGTGCGATGTCCTTGATACGCTTCTTGGTCTTTTCTTTCAAGCGATCCCACGCGCCGGTACCCAAAGTAGACAGCCGTGGCGGCTCTCCCGTGTCCTGCCTGCGGTATTTACTTATCTTATAAAGCGAGTGAATAGAAACGTCAACCTTATCATTGTTCTGGTAAATAATGCGTATCATTTCCTGATAGCCTTGCTCGCCGACGGCACCCGACGGCGTAGGTAACGGCACACGGACCAAACCGCCGAACTTACCGATACCAAAATCAACGTGCACAAGATAATCCCCGGGCTCCATTTCCTGCAACTCTTTCATCGTGATGGCCATCTTTCCGGCCCGAGCCCCATCCGATTTCAAACTGTATTTATGGAATCGGTCAAATATCTGATGGTCAGTGAAATAGCAAATCTTAGCCACATTGTCGACAAAACCCTCATGAAGCGTTTTATCTATGGGTTCAAAACGTATGGCATATTTCTTCAGCGCATCGCTCTCAAATATGTCTTTCAATCGCTGTTGCTGCTTCTCGCTATCAGCCAAAACAAACAGTTGATAGCCCCGCAACTGATAGTTCTCCAGCGTTTGTGCCAATAAATCGAAATTCTTATGGAACAATGGCTGCTGCGAAATATCAAAAGAAATAGTGGAAGACGCTTCTTCGGAATTGGAAGAGCCCAATGTTATACGTTGAAAACCGGCCATATCGTGCACGAATTGGGCTGCCGTACAAAGCGACTTTTCCTTCTGCATGGAGCTGATTATTTCCTGCTGCTCCATTTCCGTGGCGTTTGCCAATTGGTCGGTAAGGGCTTGTGACGAAAAGCCTTCCTGATAAATTCGCTGAATAACGTCATGAACAAAAGAAAAATCTTTCATGACAAGCACAGCCATTTCGGGCAAGAAACTTAAAAAACTTATCTTTTCAGTGCCCAAAGAGGCTAACTCCGGCACTATCTCTATCGACTTTTTAATATCCTTCGATAATTGGTCCTGCACCTCAAACGTGCGAATGGTATCAATCTCATCGCCGAAAAAATCTATTCGATAAGGGTATTCGCAGGAATAAGAATATACGTCGAGAATGCTTCCACGCAATGCGAATTGCCCCGGTTCGTACACGTAATCAACCTCTGCGAAGCCATAATCACGCAATGAATGGACTATTTCCGTTACATTTACTTGGGCCCCACAAGCCAAGGAAAGGCGACGCTCGTCGATCACTTTTTTAGATACGACCAGCTCGGAAAGGGCTTCCGGGTGGGTCACGATAAAGGTTGAACGCCCCTTTTCGCCCTTATCGGCAGTCAACGCGCTCAATACTTCCGTACGCAAAATCTCATTCGCGGCGTCCTTTTGACCGTACTTCACGGCCCGTCGATAAGAAGAGGGAAAGAAAAAGGCCTGCTCTTGGCCGATCATTTGCACCAAGTCATGATACAAGTAGCCTGCTTCGTCAGCGTCATTAAGCACAAACAAGAATGTACGAGAAGCCTTCTTTGACAATGACGCAAAGAAAACAGAAGTGGCCGAGCCAACAAGTCCTTGCAAAAAAATGTTGCGTTGGGACTTATCTTTCAACAAATGCAAAAGGGCCCCACCCTGTGGAGCCTTTTCAAAGTTAGCTAAAATGTTATTGATTTTCATGAGTTACTGGGGCATTGCAGGGTACTTACGAATCCAACCATCGAGCCTTAGACGCATCACTCCAAAGAAAGCCTCGCCAAAAATACCACCGCTCATCTTGCTGGTACCCTCACGTCGATTCACGAAAATCACGGGAACTTCCTTTATTTTAAAGCCTATCTTAAAGGCGGTAAACTTCATTTCTATTTGAAAACCATAGCCCTTGAATCGTACTTCGTCAAGTGGTATCGTCTCCAAGACACGCCGACGATAGCAAACAAAGCCCGCGGTAGTGTCGTGAACCTTAAATCCGGTAACACACTGAACATACTTTGAGGCGAAATAACTCATCAATACGCGTCCGATAGGCCAGTTAACGACATTGACACCACTCACATAACGAGAACCGATAGCCACATCATTGCCCTCCGTATGTACCGCCTCATAAAGCCGGGGCAAGTCATTAGGATCATGACTGAAGTCGGCGTCCATCTCGAAAACGTACTCATAAGCATGTTTTAACGCCCACTTGAAACCGGTAATGTAGGCCGTACCCAAGCCCAATTTACCCGAACGCTCTATAATGAACAGCCTATCTTGGAACTCAGTCTCCATCAAATGATGCACTATCTTTGCCGTACCATCAGGACTACCGTCGTCAATGACCAATATATGAAAAGCCTTTTGCAAGCCAAATACGGCCCGTACTATTTTCTCTATGTTCTCCTTCTCGTTATAAGTAGGAATGATTACGATACTATCGCTCTGACTCATATTGCTTTATTGTTTATATTTACAAAGGTAATCCTTTTTTAGTGCATGCGATGAAACTTATCCTTAAAATTCACATTATTGGTCAGGATTTTCCACATAACCTTGATATTCCGGCACCAAACCATCCATCACGGCCCGGTAAGCCTCATCCATTGTCTGCTTTTCAAACTCAAGTCCCTTTCCCTTAGGCATTATCGGCTGATGAATTGTGAGCTTTAAGGGGTGCCATATTGCCCAACGCAAATCACGCATGCGGGGCATTACATCAAACGAGCCGTTGATTGTCAGCGGGACAACGGGCAACTGCAACTCATCGGCCAGCATGAAAGCGCCCCGGCGAAAGAATCCCATGTGCCCCGTAAACGTACGCGACCCCTCGGGGAAAACCACTAACGACATGCCCTCTTTCAAGATACGACTCGCATTAACATAAGTCTGTCGAATCTTGCTCGGGCCTCTCTTGTCCACAAATATATGATGGGCCGCACGGCAAGCCATGCCTATCAATGGAATATTTCCCAACTGGTGCTTCATCATCCATTTAAAGTTTCTATTCAGATAGCCGTAAATCAGGAATATGTCAAAGGCTCCTTGGTGATTGGCCACAAAGACATAGGACTGGCCTTTTTGCAGATTCTCCTGACCCTCGACCTTTACCGGCAGCAACAGCACTTTGATAATAAGCCACGCCCAGCACTTTCCGGGGTAATAACCCCAAAAGTGTCCGTTGCCAAGCAGGCAGCCGATGACCGTCACCAAAGAAGTTATAATAGAAGCCAACAAGATAATTGGCAGGCAAACCAACAATTGATAGACGCGATAGATAATTCTCATGATAAACTATTTACTATGAAGAGTGAACACTACTATTTCGGGAACAGCACCTATTCGTATCGGTACTACCCCACCCAATCCTGCCGATACATAGAGGAAACGTCCTTCCTTTTCAAACAAACCATAATCTTGCTTGTAAGTCAACATGGTGGGTCGCAGCCCAAACAGCTCTACTTGCCCCGCATGGGTGTGACCGCTCAAGGTTAGACAGGCATTGGTATGGGGCAAAATAGTACGTTCCCATGACGATGGGTCGTGCTGAAGCATGATGACAAAGGCTTCCTTGGCTATGCTAGACATGGCTTTCTTTATATTGATTTTAGAGGGTAAGGGAGGCTTACCGTCATTATGTGTTCCCACGATTACAATACTGTCACCACCCCGACGAACCGTAGCATGCGCATCGGTCAGCAACTTCCAACCCACTTGCTCTTGCAAACGGCATGTCAAACGTTCATTATTTCGCTTCGCGTTTTCAGCCTCTCCCTTTTGATAAAGGCTGTAATCATGATTTCCCAAAACAGAAAAGACGCCATCAGGAGCACGCAAGGATGATAATTCCTTTTGAAAATGGATTAACTCTTGCGGCTTTACATTTTGCAAATCACCCGTAAACACGATGATGTCCGACCGCTGGGCATTGATACTGTCAATATCTCTCGTTAAAATCTTACGGCGCCATCCCTTATAAGTTCCTATATGTAAATCGGAGAACTGGGTAATTCGGAATCCGTCAAAAGACTTTGGCAATCCATCCACCGTAAGATTAACATGACGCACTACGAGCTTCGACTCACCATGGGTAAAACCATACCAAAAGAAAGCAATGCCCAAAACCGAGAAAAACGGACCGATAATGTTTCCCCAATTACGATGTGTCCGGCTCATGATACACCATAACCAACCTGCACAAGAGCAAACTACAAAAAGGAATTTAGGCAGAATAACGAGTGTCAGTAATATGTAGAAGATTTCCAACCAAATCATATTATCCGGAACAAAGTCGCGGAATGTTGCCATCCATATACAATAACCGGTCACCGCTACAGTGGGAAGCCAACCCAAAATTCGCTTCCACCAACGTAGATGAAACCTTCTCCTAAAGAAGTGAAGGTCCACGTACACTTGCGGCAACAGTACTGCCAATAACAAAGGTATGATAATTCGTGCAATCATCTATCAAGAACAAAGTCTCACTAATACTACACTTTAGCGCCAAGCGCCTTTACTTACTGTCCTTTTTAAGCAAAATATAATTGCTTGCCAATATTACTTGACTCGACTTCTCCCTCACGATAGACCAATGACCCATTGCAAAGAGTAGCCTTGACTTTCCACTCAAAGGAATTTCCCTCAAGCGGACTCCAACCACATTTGCTCAAAATGACATCCTTCGTCAGCGCCCATGGGCGACTTGGTTCCACGATAGCCAAATCTGCCCAATAGCCTTCTCGGATATATCCACGCTGCTGTATATGAAATAAAGAGGCCGGATGATGGCACATCAACGCAACAAGCTGCTCAATCGTTAATACGCCTTCATTGACCAATTGAAGCATGGATACTAAGGAGAACTGCACCATTGGCATGCCCGAAAGGGCTTTACTTGCCCCTCCCTGCTTCTCGCTCCATTGATGAGGAGCATGGTCCGTGGCTATTGTGAATATCCGTCCGTCTGCCAACGCCTGCCTGAGACTTTCTCTATCAGTGGCCGACTTTACCGCCGGATTACATTTTATCAACGCTCCTTTGGTCTCATAATCAGCTTCGGAGAACACCAAATGAGGCACACATGCCTCTAAAGAAACGTTTTCTCCCGCAAATTCTAACTCTTGAGCCGTGGTCACATGGGCCACATGGAGCCTCGTGTCAAACTTCCTCGCCAACTCCGCGGCCAAGGCTGTCGAGGCATAACAAGCCTCCGTAGAACGAATCCGAGGATGCAAAGAGATGGCAGGATCAGGCCCATACTGCTCTTGTGCCGCCCGCATATTCCTATTTATAATGGCCGTATCCTCACAATGGGTCATGAGGGGCAGCCTTAAATCATGGCAAATCTTAAAGACTTGCTCCAACGATTCCCGCCTATCAACCAACATATTGCCCGTACTGGAGCCCATAAATAGCTTTATGCCGGGAACCAAATGGCGGGGTATATCCGTAAAACGGTCTGCATTCAGGTTGGTAGCGCCTAAAAAGAAGCCATAGTTAACTACACTTTTCTCGGCCGCCAACTGATATTTTGCCTCCAAAGCCTCACGTGTCGTGGTCTGCGGATTCGTATTGGGCATATCCAAAAACGAGGTTACACCGCCTGCCGCAGCCGCTCTGCTCTCCGTATAGATGTCGGCCTTGGCCGACATTCCCGGCTCACGAAAATGCACATGCTCGTCTATGACACCGGGTAAAACGAAACATCCCGTGACATCTATCACTTCATGATAGGCATCACGGGGGCAAAGAACATTCTCAAATATCGATAAGATACGACCGTTCTCTATCAAGAGATCAGCATGAAAAGAGCGGTTTTCATTAACGATAGTACCACCTTTTATTAATAATCTCATGTAATTAAAACGTTTATTTCGGTTCCGAAGCAGGTGCCGCGGGCTGAGCCATCTCGTTAGGGGTGGGCGCTGCCGCGGGAGCAGGGGCTGTTGGGGCTGTTGGGGCAGAAGCCATCGGTACTTCCTTCAAACCATTCATAATCTGCTCATTCTCCTGAGCCTTTTTATAATAATCCTTTACGTAAGGGTCGTTTTTAAAGGTTTCGGTAGCCTTACTCATTATATCTTCTATCCAAGCGGTCAGCTCCGGATATTGATAACCGATGGTTACCATGAAGAACACACCCGGACCTAACACGTTGTCAAAGTTTTCACAAACAAAACTGGTCACCAACTGGTCTTCCTGCTCCGAAAGTTTATTGGCCTCGTTGTTCAACTGAACATTGACAACGTCCATATTCTTACCATTCATGATAGCTTGATCATGCTTATGAACTAATTCCGCTTCCTGACTTTTGAGCTGATTATACCTGCTTACAAACTTAAAAAGCTTATCATTTAACGGTGTTCCACTAACAGTTTGTTGTGTATCATCTAATTTTACGACAATATCTCCGTCTTCTATCACGATAGGCATGACGCTCTCGTCATCCATAAAGATATTGGCCATTCGTACAGAATCGTACGTTCCACTGAAATGAAACTGCCCATGAACGACATCACAAGAGTCAAGACTTTTGAACTCATTGTTCTTCAATATCTTCAAATATAGCTTTCTTCCATCCAGATTTGAAACATTTGATGTGCCTTGTATATTATATGAATTCACACAAGAAGTGAACGCAATTAGAGATAAGAACAGGTATAGAACTTTATTCATAAACGGGTTTTATTCATTCTCAAGCAAAGGTAACACGTATTATCGATGTTTGGAACTTTTTTTATGGTATTTAATTGATATGACTTATCTTTTATGTTTTTTTTGGATTCTGTTTTTTACTCCTTTTCCAGCTCGGAAGATATGCGATGCATCGTATAAATTTCAAGGATAGCTGCTATCAATAATAACACAACCCACTTATTATATACATAGGTAAGATAACTCGTTATATCATGAAACATAGGGCGTAACAATCCATAAGCATTATCGACCATCAGTAGGCCTGCGATAATAAAGAACAGATCGGCCAATGTCATGATATTCTTTAAGCGCTTAATGACGAGCGAGTTACCCATGTAAGCTTGGGCAATCTGCATCGACGCAAACAAAACTGCGCCCAATAAGAACACCCAACAAACTATCGGCTGGTTCCACATAAAGACATACAAGCCTGCTCCTAAGACCATCAAAGCGCCTCCTATTATGAAAAGCCAACGCTGTATCTTTGTCAATTCTTTCATTATATATATTTTTCTAAACTACTTTTCTTGGCTTTCATCCACCGGCTGTTCGTCCGTACTCAAGACGAAAATATCCTCATCATCGGCTTTCATGAAGTATCTTTCTCTGGCAATCCGCTCTATTGCCTTCGGATTCTGACGTATTTCCCGCAATTGTTTGGAATCAGCCGCGTGCCGGGCCTCATTCTTCTCAATCTCCGATTTCAATTCGTCGATTTGCAACTCAAGCCTGATTCGCTTTAATACACTATCCTCACCCACTACTCCTATCAGTAATGAACAAATCACAATCACAAGAAAATACTTATAATGTGATATAAAATTCCATAGTATATTGAGCTTGCTTGCCATACAGATGATTTATTTATGCAAAAGTAAACAAAAAATCACCAACCCTTGATTGGGCCTATCTAAAATTTAGAATAATTAATAAGAGGAGTTATTCTTTATTCATTCAATTGCACTAACTTTGCATAAGCTAGGCGGCACTCGACAATTAAAGAGCAAGTTCTTATTGTTCTCGTTTGCACTATCTTTGCATCAATTACAATATAACAAATGGAATATATCGTATCAGCACGCAAATATCGTCCTATGACTTTTGATTCCGTTGTAGGACAATCATCACTTACCACCACTCTTAAGAACGCAGTAAAAAGCGGAAAATTAGCTCATGCCTACCTATTTTGCGGCCCTCGCGGCGTAGGTAAGACCACATGCGCACGTATTTTTGCCAAAGCCATCAACTGCCAAACGCCTACTGAGGACGGCGAGGCTTGTAACAACTGCGAAAGTTGTAAATCTTTTAACGAGCAACGTTCCTTTAACATCTTTGAACTTGACGCCGCAAGCAACAACTCCGTAGAGAACATAAAGACCCTGATGGAGCAAACCCGAATACCGCCGCAGGTAGGCAAGTACAAGGTTTTCATCATCGACGAGGTTCACATGCTATCCACGGCGGCTTTCAACGCTTTTCTCAAGACGTTGGAAGAGCCCCCCGCACACGTTATTTTCATCTTAGCCACGACCGAGAAGCATAAGATTTTGCCGACCATATTATCGCGTTGCCAGATTTATGACTTCGATCGAATGACGGTAGCCAATACGATTGACCACCTCAAACGCGTCGCCGAAAAGGAAGGTATCACCTATGACGAGCAAGCATTGGAACTGATTGCCGAGAAAGCTGATGGCGGTATGCGTGACGCTCTTTCCATTTTCGATCAGGCAGCGAGTTTCTGTCAGGGAAATATTACTTACCAAAAGGTAATCGAAGACTTAAATGTGCTCGACATAGAGAACTACTTTAAGATAGTAGATTACTCACTATCCAATCAAGTAAGCGACATTATGATCTTACTGAATGGAATATTATCGAGAGGATTCGACGGAGGCAACCTCATTAACGGGCTGTCGCAACATGTACGCAACTTGCTGATGGCCAAGGATCCCATTACGATTTCGCTATTGGAGTGTAGCCAACAGCAGGCTCAAAAATATCAGGAACAAGCCCAAAAGTGCCCGGTTCAGTTCCTCTATCAGGCACTGAAAATCATGAATCAATGCGACATTAACTACAAACAAAGCAGCAACAAGCGACTATTAGTGGAGCTTACATTAATTCAGGTTGCCCAAATCACACAATCTGAAGACGACATCCCTGTCGCGGGGCGCAGCCCTAAAAGATTAAAATCCCTGTTCAGCCAATCTCTTAACTCTCAACCTAAAAAGGCAGCGCAGGTGGCCAATGTTGAGAGTAACAACACATCTGACAACAACACGTCAACCGAGCAACCGCTTCCAAAGAAAGAGGTTGCCGAAATATCACAACCCAAAGCCAAACCGACAACGGCCGCAAATACCGATAACTCAAGCTCAAAATTCAAATTAGGCCGCATCGGTTTTACCTTTGACGCCATTCGTAAGGGGCCCGAAAAGCCCGCTTATCAGAGCGAACCCGAAATAAAAGACCACAAAGCCGATAGCCATTTTTCACAAGAAGAACTTGAACTGCAATGGATGTCCATGTGCAATCGCATGCCCCAACAGATGGTCGGGCTGGCTTCAAGACTGAAACATGTCGTTCCGAAAATAACAGAATACCCCGCCGTAGAGGTGGTGTTCGACAACAAAATACTGCTCAACCAAGTAGAACAGATAAAGGGACGCATTAAAGTTACGCTGGCAAACAACCTCAACAACGCGGCATTGACATTGGATTTCCGCCTTGCTAAGGGCGAGGAATTTACCAAATTACTTAGCAAACGTGAAGTTTTCGATGAGATTAGAAAGGAAAATCCTGCCATCGAAAAACTCCGCTCGTTGCTGAATTTGGACTTGGCTTAAAGCCGTCTACCGCCACGTCAATCCGCCAATCTCTATCTTTTTACCCACTTCACATGCCCATTAGCGTGCTATTTGCTCACTTTCGCAAACAGCATTCTGCCCTTATACTCCCCTGCGAGCCATTATCCGCCACGCCTTTATGAGCTTTTATGAAACGACGGATTTGGCTTTATAAAATATTGCATACCAAGTATTTACCCTGCATTTTATCCTTTTACTCTTGGCAATTCCCATCCGTTGGATTGCCAAAGCTACTCTTTGGGTTGGTCAAAGCACTGCTTTGGGACGCCAAGAGCTATGCTTTCATGACATCAAAGGGCAACTTTCATGTTTTCAACAGACAGCGGTCGTTTTTTCAAAGAATATTTTTCAGGAAAATAAAACACAACGATAAACACGTTCCCCTTGTTTATTTTAGCGATAACCTCCCATAAACAGCAGTGCGTAATTCGTTATATACGCTCTCTGCAATAGGCTTATTTCATCCAAACATGCGTGCTTTAAACTATTTGACTAACAAATAGGACATTGCAGGGCGATAGAACAAAAGGAATCATCTTTGAATAGAAACAAAACAAGGGGAATGTTTCATCAAGTAAAACATTCCCCTTACCCATTATTATTTACAAGATCAGAAACACCCTATTCTCCCAAACCTAACGGGGCAATATGATGGATTACGAACTCAAACTTATATCAGGTGCATGCCGACGGCCTCACATTCCTTTCTCATATCCTCGGGCCAGATACTTGCTTGTATCTCTCCGATATGCGCTTTTTGGAGCAAGACCATACACAAACGGCTTTGACCGATACCGCCACCGATACAAAGTGGCAAGCGTCCTTGAAGAAGTTGTTGATGGAAGAATAATTTTTCGCGTTCTTCTTCATGTTCTATCTCAAGCTGACGCACAAGACTCTTCTCGTCAACACGAATACCCATGGAACTCAATTCAAAGGAACGTTCCAACACCGGATACCATATTAATATGTCACCATTCAATCCCATCTTACCGTTTTCCGTCACCGTGCTCCAATCATCATAGTCAGGCGCACGGCCATCGTGCTTCTCACCATTGCTGAGCACGCCGCCAATGCCTTCCACAAACACTGCGCCGTACTTTTTGCAAATAGCGTCTTCACGCTCCTTGGGTGTTAAGTCAGGATACATTTGCAGCAAATCCTCACTGTGTATAAAATGGATTTCCTCGGGTAAAAAGGGCGTTAATTGCGGATAAGTCTCACAAGTAAGGTATTCCGTGCGCCGAATTGCCGCGTAAATGCGCCTTACGACATCCTCTAAAAATGCAAGCCTGCGCTGCTCTTTGGTGATAACGGCCTCCCAATCCCATTGGTCTACGTACAAGGAATGCAAATTATCAAGCTCTTCATCGGCCCGGATGGCATTCATGTCGGTATATACGCCATATCCCGGTTCTATCTGATACTCGGCCAAAGTAAGCCTTTTCCACTTTGCCAAAGAATGTACCACCTCGGCTTTAGCGTCGTTCAAATCTTTAATGGGAAACGTTACAGCCCGCTCCACCCCATTTAAATCATCATTGATACCTAAGCCTTTCAGTACAAACAAGGGGGCTGTAACTCGGCGCAGCCTAAGTTCGGTTGACAGATTCTGCTGGAAAAACTCCTTTATAAGTTTTATTCCTTGCTCCGTCTGCCGCATATCAAGCAGGGGCCTATACCCCTTTGGTTTAATCAATTTACTCATGTGAGATTTCTAATGTATGTTTACAAATACACAACAAAATTATATTGTTTCTATCAAACAGACAACTATAAAGGCAATTATTTGCACAATTAGATAGAAAATTCACCTTAATACTTACTCAACTTTAAGATTCGGGTTGCATGACCGAGGCCGCCAATGACAATCGTTTCAAGGAATCGGCCTCACCTACCACCCAAATTATATCCCCCTTCTCAAACTTTCTCATCGGGTCTATCATCGTTAGGTTCTCTTGCCCTTCCTCTACTCCGACGACCATGCAATCATACTCATCACGAATACCGCTCTCTTCCAGCGTTTTACCCATGAAACGGCTTCGGCCGGTAATGACGATTTGGCGCAGTTTCATTTCCCTTTTCTCTATCTCGATGTCCTCCGGTATGAGTTCGGCCTCTATGCTATCACCAAAATGTTTCAACTGTTCATCGTTACCGATAACTTGTAATTGGTCGCCGGGAAACAAAATAGTTTCACCATTAGGGATATTGATTCGCTGGGCACCGCGCAGAATGCTGCTCAAATGAACACCGAAACGATTGCGCATTTGTAAATCGGCGAGTTTTCTACCGGCCCACGAGGAATTTTCGGGCAGCTCAAAATTGCCGATATGAATGTCACGATCCAATAAATGCCCCTCGTAAAGTGGTTTCTTTATACCTTTCACTTGGGCCTGAATATCTCTCGATCTCAAATTAAGCATGAACTGGCGTTCCATTTGAATACTCCTTTTCTTAGTGATACGAGAAAGGATGATAAGCCCCACGATAACAGCTCCGATACAGATAATCAGGGCATTTGTGAAACGAGTAAGATAGTTGATGATATAAAAAATAAAGGCCAAGGCTATCATAAACCTTACCAAAATGGTAAACAGCAGGGGCGGTCTGTTGTAATTGCTCTCTATCCAAAGGCGTTTAAACTCCTCGCTATGGTTCTTTTTCATGACCATTGCCCGCAGGAAAGGAGCGATAAGCACAATAGTCAATATCCCCGTAATGGCATTGGCATACCAATGAAGCGTCCACCCGGGCATAAGTTTACGAGCTATCGGAAGTACGAAAGTAAACATGATTGTGATGACTGCGGCTGAAAGGATTCCATATACCACCGTATTCAACAGCATTTGGGTCAACAATTGTTTCCACTTATGTAGCTGGGTAGTGTTAGGATGAATCATTTGCATACTGTTGAGCCAATGAATCAACTTGTAGGGCAAATGTCGCTCCAATCGGTTATAGGCGGGACTTGCCAGCTTTATCATATAGGGCGTAAGAAAGGTTGTGATAACACTCACCGCCACAACCACCGGGTAAAGAAAGTCACCGATAACGCCTAAGGCCAAGCCTACCGAGGCGATAATAAAGCTGAATTCACCGATTTGGGCCATGGAGAATCCACACTTCATAGCAGATTTCAATGACTCACCCGCCAGCATGAAGGCCATCGTTCCAAAGATAGCCTGCCCTAAGACTATCGTCAAAATCAAAATAAAGATAGGAAATGCGTACTCCACTATGATTTTCGGATCGACCAACATACCGACAGACACGAAGAAAATGGCACCAAACAGATTCTTCACCGGCTCCACTAACTTCACGATTCGCTCCGCTTCCACGGTTTCAGCCAATATGCTTCCCATGATGAAAGCACCAAAAGCCTCGCTGAAACCAACCTCCGTGGAGAACACGGCCATGGCACAACACAAGCCCAAAGCTACGATCAGCATGGTTTCATTGTTAATAACACCACGGACAGACCTAAGGAACATCGGGATGGCATAAATGCCTACAACCAGCCATAACACCAAGAAGAAGACTATTTTAACAATCGATTCCAGCATGGCTCCACCATTGGCATTGCCCGTGGCGATAGCACTTAGCATAACCATCATCACAATTGCCAATATATCCTCAAGGATAAGAACGCTCATGACCCTACCGGCAAACTGTTGTTGTCTAAGCCCCAAATCATCAAAAGCCTTGTAGATAATCGTCGTGGAGCTCATGGCCAGCATACCACCTAAGAAGATGCAGTCCATCTTTGACCATCCAAAAAGATGTCCGACGCTCACGCCGGCTATCATCATGCAAAAGACTATGATAACGGTTGATATGATGGGGGAAGCTCCCATCTTCAAAATCTTCTTAAAAGAAAAATCCAATCCTAAGCTGAACAGTGTAAACATAACACCTATATCAGCCCAAGAATGGATATTGGCTTCGTCAACCACGGACATCGTATAAGGCATGTGTGGCGAGACAAGAAATCCCGCCACAATATAACCTAAAACTAAGGGTTGACGCATTTTTTTAAAAATGATTGTAGTAATGCCCGCTACAATCAATATTAAAGCAAGGTCTCTAATCATTAATCTTCAAAATTTCCGGTAATCTCACATATTTTCGTAATCACCTTTACGGCTTTCTCCATCACTTGGACACTTACAAACTCATGTGGACCGTGGAAATTCACACCTCCGGCAAATATGTTGGGGCAAGGAAGTCCCTTGAAACTAAGCTGTGCACCGTCCGTACCTCCGCGGATAGGCTCTACCTTCGGAGCGACGCCACTCTCTTGCATAGCCCGCAACACAATGTCTATCACGTGCATGTTAGGATCAATCTTTTCTTTCATATTATAGTATTGGTCCTTCATATCTATGCGCACGGTTCCTTCACCGTACTTTTCATTCATCTGCTTTACGCAGTCTTGCATGAAATCTTTGCGTGCCTCGAACTTCTCCCGGTCATGATCACGGATGATATAGCTTAGCTTAGCCTCTTCAGTGCGGCTGTCTATGTTGAGCAAATGGTAAAAACCTTCGTAGCCTTCCGTAGCTTCTGGTATCTCGTTTTCAGGAATCATCGCATTAAACTCGCAAGCCAACCGATTCGCATTTACCATTTTACCCTTGGCATAGCCCGTATGAACACTGACACCTTTTATATATACCTTAGCGCCTGCGGCATTGAAATTCTCATATTCCAAATCACCTTCATCACCACCGTCCATCGTATAGGCCCAATCACATCCAAACTTTTCTACATTAAAATGATGTGCGCCCATACCAATCTCTTCATCCGGATTAAAGCCTACACGAATATCGCCATGCTTTATCTCATCATGATCGCGCAAATAACACATTGCCTGCACTATCTCCGCTATGCCGGCCTTGTCATCAGCGCCCAATAAGGTTGTACCATCGGTCACAATCAAGTCTTCTCCAATGTGCTCCTTCAACTCCGGAAACTTCGCCGTGCTTGAGATAACACCGGGACTTAACACGATGTCCTGACCGTCATAATTGTGAATAACACGAGCCTTTACATCCTTGCCACTCGCATCGGGGCTGGTATCATAATGTGAAATAAAACCTATTGTAGGAGTTTTCTTTTTTGTATTCGACTTCAATGTAGCGTAAATATAGCCCATTTCGTCCATTTCTACATCGCTTAATCCCTCATTTTCAAGTTCTTTTGCAAGATATTTGGCAAACTCCAATTGCTTTGCCGTACTGGGTACACTCTCTGAGTCTTCGCTCGATTGTGTATCGAATTTTGTGTAATTGATAAATCTTTCTATAAGATCCATATATTTAATACATAAAATGGTTATACTTGCAAATGTACATAAAAAAACAATCCGAACAAAAACTATGTTTACAAAAAAAGCAATGGAATCATTTCCATTGCTTTTTTATCTTATTCAAAAATCATATTTTTTACCTTATTCCGGCTCCGCAATCTTCCCAATTTGGCGAAGGCCCTCTACCGGATTATTGGTTGTAATGAAATCAACACCTGCTTCAATGAAATGCTTAATGTCCTTTGGCTTATTCACGGTCCATACATTCACCGTCATACCTAATTCATGGCAACGGCGAATCCACTCGGGGTGCTGTCTCAAGACCTTATGTGGATAATCAATACCATTACAGCCCCACGACTTTACTTCGTCCGGTGTAGCGTCACCCTCCAAATACGCGATATTAGCACCTTTCATCTTTTGGGCCAATCGTTGGCAAACACGTTTACTGAAAGAGATATAATCAACACGATCTACAAGTCCCGCAGCCTTTACTGCTTTCAAAGCTTCATCTACGCAACGGTCTTCACGCTTAGCCGACTTGTGCTTTTTGATTTCAAGTATCAGTCGAGTCGTACAATTCTTTCCTGCCGCCAAATACTCATGGAGCAATGGAAGACGCTCACCGTTTATCAATTTTTGGTCAACAAGATCTTTCCATTTTGCCTCCTCAATTACAATATCACCCACCGCATCGTCATGATTAACCACCAATTTTCCGTCAGCTGAGATATGAATATCAAACTCAGAACCATACGTATGAATGCTGTCCGCTTTCATCAAAGCGGCTATAGAATTCTGCGCACTGCCCACAGTATCCCAATAACCTCTGTGTGCTATTATCTTCGTTCCTACAATCGTTCTCAACGCTTTGGTGTAAGCACGTGCATATATCAGGGAACCTATGTCGTTAGGATGCACTCCTTCTATCATTCCATCTTCCGTTAAGTCAAGATTATCTTGTGTCAACAGATAGAGATTTTCGACTCCTTCACTCTTCAATTCTTTATAAGCAGCTCTCAAAGCGTCGTTACCACGCTTATAAGGTTTGTAAAGTTTGCCGTGCATAACGCTATCGCTCAATTTGTGGTTTTCAACCAGCAATATCGGCGTCTTGCATCTTTCACGCAGATATTTCACACCAGCCTTAACACGATCATGAACCACCTCTCCCTCAAATTTCCAAGAATTAGGAATCGGATCTATTACATAGGCCTGCGCATCTATCTCGCCCAACACCTTAAACATTTCAGGTTCCATGTAGCAATTACCCGAGAATCCAAGATTCACAAAAGGCTTACGCAATGCTCGAGACGCAATATTCGTGATAGACAATCCCGGACGTGAAGGCGACGCTCCTTGGATAATGCTGCTACCATAAACAACTATCGGCTTCTCTATAGTCTGATTCGGAGACTTAAACTTCAGCTCCGCGTCACCATCGATTCCCACCTCAAGCCATTCCACCGTATTATAATTAGGCAAGTAAAGCTCATACTCCATATCGGCTTTAACGCTCAAATTCTTAAATACAACCTGCAAGGTATCCTTGGCAGATTTACCAAAATGATAATTAAGATGATTGGAAACCCAATGATGACGGCCATTATTGAATACAGCATACAAGTCAACTCCGGACGAATTAAGGTCTGACATATTGTGCAAATTGGCAGCTCCGGCCAATCCATACCTTACATATATATTCTTGGAACCGGTCACAAACTTGACCGACAAGCCACTGCTGTTCCGAGAAAGTCCCCATACTTTTTTGGGAACATCACCCTTCATCCTATTCGGCAGCCTGCTATAGTTTTTACCGTTTTCTACATTCCACGCCCGACCAAACACCGCCGGCACGTCACCATTCATTGGATTAAACCACTTCGTCTGCGCAGATAACGCCGATACCATGGCCAATCCTAAAACCACAAGAAAGCTTCGTGTTTTCATCTCATACAATTTTAATGGGTTATTTTATCAATGCTGCAAAAATACAATTTATATTTCATTCCGAAAAGAAATCGTAATCATTTTGTAAGTAAAAGCCTTTTTCCCAACTATTATATAACGCATCCGCAACGATACACTATACATTAAGTACGAAAAACAAAAAAGACAACCAACAAACTGCTGATTGTCTTTGAGCCTCTTGTCGGATTCGAACCAACGACCCCGAGATTACAAATCACGTGCTCTGGCCAACTGAGCTAAAGAGGCGGGTGGGCAAGCGATTCATATCGCGCCGCTACAACCAAGTACCCTTGCTATGTTCCCATCCTGGGGGATTCCGAGGGAGCTGGCCGTATGAGACTTGCCCATTTTGACTTTCCTTTCAGAAAGCGGGTGCAAAGGTAAAGAAAAGTTTGAATTATCCCAATTTATTTTTCTCTTTTCCTACGAATTTAATATCTTTTTACAAATAATATTCTTCCCATTCTGTGGCTACACTTTACCTTTGCAGCCATGATTATAAATATACTTATTATTATAGCCAGTATCGCCATCGTAATCTATGGTGCCGATAAATTGACTGAAGGTTCGGTAGGTATTGCCGAACGCATAGGAATGCCTCAAATAGTGATAGGCCTGACGATTGTTGCCATGGGTACATCCATGCCCGAGTTCAGTGTTTCTCTTATCTCCGCACTGAAAGGAACAAGTGATTTAGCCGTGGGCAATGTGGTTGGTTCCAACATTTTTAACGCCATGCTCATCGTAGGTTGTGCCGCGCTTGTTGCTCCGATGACCATTCTCGAGACAACCGTCAGAAAGGATATACCCTTTGCCCTTGTAGCTTCCGTCATATTATTTCTTATGAGCACTGATGGCGAAATCTCACGAATTGACGCCACTATCATGTTTGCCATGTTCATCCTCTTTATGTTTTTCACCCTCAAAGGTGCAAAAGTAAACGCTATTAAGGTGGTAGCTTCCAGCGACGACAGCGTTAAACCAATGAACATGTGGAAAGCTATCGGCTTCATTCTGTTTGGATTGACCGCTCTTATCTTAGGTTCCAACTACTTTGTTGAATCAGCCACGGACGTAGCCAAGACCCTTGGCGTGAGCGACGCGGTCATAGGACTTACCATTGTGGCAGGAGGCACCTCCATGCCGGAGCTGGCTACCAGCATTGTTGCCGCACGTAAAGGCAACAGTGGCATAGCTATAGGCAACGTATTAGGCTCTAACGTCTTTAACATCCTCTTTATTTTGGGCGCAACAGGCCTTGTTTCGCCTATGCACTTGGAAAATATCACCACATTAGACATGACCATGCTCATCGTCTCAATGATTCTGCTGTGGTTATTTTCTTTCACAAAATACACCATCCAACGCTGGGAAGGCGCCCTTCTCGTTATTGGATTCTCCGGCTACGTAGGATACCTTATCTCCATGGTATAGGCCTAAAAAGCCACAATTAGGTTGCGGGTACAAAATAGTTTTTGTAATTTTGTACCCGCAAATTAACATATAGAGTGCTTGATACCTCTTTAAAAACAAGTCAGAGTTCTTGAAACCTCTTAAAAAACAAGGGAAAGAGTGCTTGGTAAACCTCGTTAAAAACAAGAAAATGAAACAACAAAAACAAACCGTGAGTGTACTGTTCATGCTTTTCAGTATACTCTTCTGCGTCTGCCTTATTGCGGCAAACCTCTTAGAAACAAAGCAAATTGCGGCAGGACCTATCAGTTTAACCGGAGGCTTGATCGTATTTCCGGTATCTTACATCATCAATGACTGCGTGTGCGAAGTATGGGGCTATCGCAAAGCCCGGCTGCTTATATGGACCGGTTTTGCGATGAATTTCTTCCTCGTAACCGTCGGAGCCATTTGCGATGCTATCCCCGGAGCCCCCTATTGGACCAATCAGGAAGGTTTTCATGCCATCTTCGGACTGGCTCCCCGCATAGCCGCAGCCTCCTTCATCGCCTTCCTAATCGGCAGTTTCATCAACGCCTACGTCATGAGTAAGATGAAATTACGCGATGGACAGCGTCGTTTCTCCGCCCGCGCCATCCTCAGTACAATCTTCGGAGAGAGCGCCGACAGCATTATCTTCTTCCCCTTGGCCTTGGGAGGCGTCGTGCCTTGGGAAGCATTACCCGGCATGATGATAGGACAAGTCATCCTCAAAACGCTTTACGAAATCATCGCCCTACCCGTAACCATCCGTGTTGTCAGGGCACTGAAAGCACATGAGGGCGAAGATGTATATGACGAAGGAATCAGCTATAACGTCTTAAAAATATTCCAATTATAAACAGCTATGTCTGACAACAGAACAGAAGAAGGTCTTCAAGCCCTTGGCGCAAAAACGCAATACCGCATGGATTACGCCCCCGAGGTTTTGGAAACCTTCAATAACAAGCACATGGGGAATGATTACTGGGTTCAGTTCAACTGCCCTGAATTCACCTCCCTATGCCCCATCACAGGGCAACCCGACTTCGCAGAAATCAAAATAAGCTACATCCCGGCCGAGAAAATGGTTGAAAGCAAGAGCCTCAAGCTCTACCTTTTCAGCTTCCGTAACCACGGCGACTTCCACGAAGACTGTGTGAATATCATCATGAAAGATTTAATTCGGCTCATGGCACCCAAGTATATAGAGGTAATCGGTATCTTCACTCCACGCGGAGGAATCAGTATTTACCCCTATGCCAACTACGGGCAGCCCGGCACCAAGTATGAAAAGCTGGCCGAACACCGGTTCATGAATCACAACATGGGGCGCTAATACCCAAACCAACAGTCAGCAATTCTATATGTATTGCGATATAAAAAGAAAGCGGGTAGACTTCAACAAGTCTACCCGCTTCTTATTTTAAATGAACAATATCTTGCCGGCAAATACTTTTTGACTCTTTTCAGGCCAGCATATAGCCCGACCGACAAGCCGTTTTTCTTCTTTTAAAATAAATATATAGCCATGCCATAACCAATACGGCGGCTTTTAAATATCCTTGTCTTTTTGTGACAAACCGCCAATCATCGCATCCAGCGTCGGAATGATAGCAAGCAAATTCTCCGTATCTATGCCACACTCCCCGAAGTTATCAAGCAGGCAGCCCGGAATAGCGGCGGCCTTTTTCCTCAAGTTCCTTCCTTTGACAGTCAGGTAAACATACTGCTGACGCTTATCGCTCTCACTGCCATGACGGGCCACCAAGCCCATTTTCTCCATCCGTTTTATGAGCGGCGAAATAGTATTGATACCCAACAAGAGCTTTTTACCGATGTCATTCACCGGCTGCTCGTCGTGCTCCCACAGCACAAGCAACACCAAATACTGCGTATAGGTAATGCCCAACGGCTTGAGATAAGGCTCATAACTCTGGGTTATCAGCCGACTGGCCGTGTAAAGCCGAAAACAAAGTTGGTTACGAAGTTTCAGTTGTTCGGTAGCCATAATTCATGTATCTGTTATCCAAAAACAAAGGTGAACAAAGGATTGTGCTCACAATGTTCACCTTATTATATATTACGAAACGGGAAATACTTATCTGCTTAGAGCAGGGTAGCAGCTTGTGCCTCAACATCGGCCATGTCGTGGGTCGGCTCAAAGCGGGCTACAACCTTGCCTTCACGGTCAATCAGGAATTTGGTGAAGTTCCACTTAATATCACTGCTGTTACGCCAATCGGCACCCGACTTGTCAAACATCTCCTCCAAAATGGGAGTCAGCTTGTTATCTTTGTCGAAACCGTTAAAACCTTTTTCGCTCTTCAGCCAAGTATAAAGGGGCAATTCGTTGGCACCATTCACGTCGCTCTTCTTGAACTGCGGGAAGTCAACACCAAATTTTACGGTGCAGAACTCTGAGATTTCCTCATCACTGCCGGGAGCCTGATTACCAAACTGGTTGCAAGGAATATCCAATACCTCAAAGCCCTTTTCTTTCAAACGGCCATACATGCCCTCAAGTTCTTCATATTGGGGAGTAAATCCGCAACCGGTAGCCGTATTAACTACCAAAAGCACCTTGCCTTTGTAATCAGACAGACTTACTTCTACACCTTTTTTATCTAACACCTTGAAATCGTAAACTGTACTCATAATGCTTATTTGTTTTATGGCGATGGTCACCCAAGCGCCAAATTAATATTTTTCTGTTTTTTACTTTTATCTTTATTTGACGGTGCAAATATAGCACAAAGAATTTATATCGCAAGCGATAGTATTCTCATTTTAAGCATTTTTAAAAGTATATCGCTTGCGATGTATTTATCATCACAACTCTATAAAAACATCACACTCTAAAAAACACCCCATCCCCATGAGAATACAGCATTATAAAAGCTGCCTTTTGAGATTATCAAAAGGCAGCTTTTACAAGGCCAAAGCACAGCTCTTACCGCCTCAAAAGGGCACTCTCGGAAAACAAGGTCTCCACTCCGGCTCCCCCACTCCTCCACAAAAGCAAACAAAATACCCTATATCAGCGAGTTACTTGCTGATATAGGGCACTCTTTTTATACGACGATAAAACGGTCGTTACTTATCGGAAGTAGTGGCTCGGAAGGCCTTTTCCTTCAATTCCGCGGCTATTTTCTTGGCTTTTACATTAACATCATTGATATCGTTCTTTCGATAATAGCTTCGCGTTCCCCATCGATCCGTCAATACCAACGAATCGGGACCAAGATAATCTATGTCACATGTGTCACGAAACAAGTCGGTAACGACAATCTTATTATCCGTTTTGGAAATGACGGGGTTACCACTTATCACGATAAGTTTACCGTTCCAAATACGCCACTCCGTGAAATAGCCAAGCTGCGGATAAACTACCGGGCTCTCATCCTCCAACGAGCTGGCCTCGCTCACGTAGCCCACGCTCTGACATTCCCAATTGCGCTTCATCCAAAAGCCATATTCCCGTGGTATCATGTAGGTGGCCTTTACCGAGTCTGAAAGGCTATTCTCGAGCCGACGCTGCAAAGTTTTGCCCATGTTTTCCCAATCCCGCATCTTCGGCATGACCACATAACACCATATTCCCTTGAGTTCGTCGATGTCAACCACCAAATCTGCCTTACGAGGATCTTCCTTGTTAAGAACCACACCTATCCAATCGCCTACCGAGAGCTTGCCCATGACCTTATGATTTTGGGACGCTTCGTAGCAATTATAGCGTATCGGATCGCTTCCATCGGTTGGTAGAAGAATCACAACAGAGTCATTGGAACCCTCACAAGCCAATCCATAGACGGTACTATCGCCCTTCAGACGCATTTCCTCGAAGCTTTTACCATCAGCCTTCATACGATCAAGCTTATTCTGTTCACGGTTGCAGGAAAACAAAAGCAGGGCAACCAAAGAAAAAATACATATCAATTTTGGCTTCATATTTGCATGAACGTGTAAATTAACAGCTGCAAATGTACGAATTAATCACCGCCCTGCCAAATCCGACATTGTATTATATTAATCAAAAAACACTAAAAAATAAAGGCAGGAAGGCGTTATTCGATTTTTTTATATAATTTTGCAATTCAGTTATTACTGAAGAATGAGTAATATATTTTTTACAGATCACTAATTTCTTATATAGATATGAAGAAAAAAATTCAGTTCAGTCTCGTCTATCGAGATATGTGGCAGAGCTCCGGTAAGTTCCAGCCCCGCAAGGATCAGCTCGAACGTATCGCGCCCATCTTCATCGAAATGGGTTGCTTTGCACGCGTTGAGACCAACGGTGGAGCCTTTGAGCAAGTAAACCTTCTGGCCGGTGAGAATCCCAACGAAGCCGTACGTGCTTTCTGCAAACCGCTCAACGAGGCCGGCATAAAGACACACATGCTCGACCGCGGTTTGAACGCGCTCCGCATGTATCCGGTGCCTGATGATGTCCGTCAGCTGATGTACAAGGTTAAGCACGCGCAAGGTACCAATATCACCCGTATTTTCGACGGTTTGAACGACGTCCGCAATATTATTCCTTCCATCAAGTGGGCCAAGGAAGCCGGCATGACCGCACAAGGAACACTGTGCATCACCACTTCGCCTATCCACACTTTGGAATATTACACAAAGATAGCCGACCAACTGATTGAGGCCGGCGCCGAGGAAATCTGTCTGAAAGACATGGCCGGTATTGGACAGCCCGCCCTCTTGGGACAGCTCACCAAAGCCATCAAGGACAAACACCCTGAGATTCTCATTGAGTATCATGGCCATTCAGGTCCGGGTCTCTCCATGGCCTCTATCTTGGAGGTGTGCAACAATGGCGCCGATATTATCGACACAGCCATCGAACCCTTGTCATGGGGTAAGGTTCATCCGGACATCATTTCCGTGCTGAGCATGCTGAAGAACGAAGGCTTCGATGTGCCCGAAATCAATATGAACGCCTACATGAAAGCCCGTGCGCTGACACAAGAATTCATCGATGAATGGCTTGGCTACTTCATCAATCCTTCCAACAAGATCATGTCTTCACTGCTGCTTGGCTCAGGTCTGCCCGGCGGTATGATGGGAAGTATGATGGCAGACTTAGGCGGTATTCACCAAACCATCAACAACCTACGCAAGAAGAAGGGTGAGGAAGAACTGTCAATGGACGACATGCTCGTTAACCTTTTCAACGAAGTAGAGTATGTATGGCCACGTGTAGGCTATCCTCCATTGGTAACTCCGTTCAGCCAATACACCAAGAACATTGCCTTGATGAACCTCCTCACCATGGAGCAGGGCAAGGGTCGCTTCGTCATGATGGACGAGTCAATGTGGGGTATGATTCTCGGTAAGAGTGGAAAAATACCCGGAACCATCGCTCCCGAGCTCATCGAACTGGCTGAAAAGCAGGGCCGTGAGTTCACCGACGCCGATCCTCACACGCTTCTCCCCAACGCCTTGGATGATTTCAAGAAAGAAATGGACGAGAACGGCTGGGATTATGGTCAGGACAACGAAGAACTCTTCGAGCTTGCCATGCACCCCGAGCAGTATCGTAACTACAAGAGCGGACAAGCCAAAAAGAATTTCTTAGCCGACTTACAGAAAGCTAAAGACGCCAAGTTCGGTGCCAAAATCAGCTTAGAAGAGGCCACAGCCTTCAAGCATGCCAAAGCCGACGCCATCGTAGCGCCCGTGAAAGGTCAGATATTCTGGGAGTTCCAAGGCGACGCCGAAGCCGTGGCTGCGGTAGAACCTTTCATCGGCAAGGAATACAAAGAGGGTGACGCGTTCTGCTACATCTGCACTCCTTGGGGTGAATTTGAAATGATTCCCGCCGCATTGGGTGGCCAACTCGTTGAAATCAACGCCAAGCAAGGCACCAAAGTCAACAAGGGTGACGTGATAGCCTACATCCAGAGAAATGAAGAATAACACTGATACTCCCCACATGATATGGAGGGAAGTTTTCAGACACTGCTATCCGGAGGATACCGACTTACGCCGTATCCTCCTGCAACATAGTCAATCTGTAGCGATCAAATCGCTACAGATTGTTTCTTTACACCCCGAATTGAAAGCCAATCGGGATTTTATCATCAACGCAGCCATGCTCCACGACATCGGAATCAAGTTCTGCGACGCGCCGGGTATCTGCTGTCATGGCGACAAACCCTACATACAACACGGCATCATGGGCGCCCGTACCTTACGGGAGTTGGGCATTGAGGAACGCTATGCCCGTGTATGCGAACGCCATACGGGTACAGGCATAACCCGTACCGACATCGAAGACCGACAGTTGCCTTTGCCTTCGGCCGACTACTTGCCCGAGACCATTGAGGAACAGATTATCTGCTATGCCGATAAATTCTTCAGCAAGAGCCACTTGGAGCGCACGAAGACCATTGACCAAGCCCGGAACAGCCTTTTGAAATTCAGCGAGGAGGGGCTGAAACGCTTTGACAAATGGATAAAAATGTTTGAATAGAAAAGTTAAAAAAGTAATGATTTAATCTAAATCTTATCGAAAAGAACAAGGGTATATCATCTTTTTATTAATTTTGTATCTCACATGAGAAGGAAAACATTTACAGTCCTGCTGTTCATGGTCGTTGCCTATGTCATGGCCAGTGTCAATATGCCTCTTTTCAAATCATCGAAAAAGAAGCCTATCACTGATTCGTTGACAACGAATGATTCCCTTAAGAAAGACTCCGCAGGCACGGTTGCCGTTGACACAACGAAAATGGATTCGTTGCAATTGGCCATCTACCATCATAACAAACAGATAGATGATTCTATCCGTTTGGACTCGCTCAACCGCAAAAAATCCACCGGCATTGAAGCGCCCGTGGTCTTTGCGGCCACTGACTCCATGATTTACAACGCATTGAGCAAGACGGCCCACCTCTATGGTTCGTCAAATGTAAAATATACGGACATGGACCTGAAGAGCGAAAAGATATACATGAGCCTTGACAGCAATATTGTTCATGCGACAGGTATCTATGCCGACTCTACAAAAACAACGCTTTCGGGTACTCCCGTATTCCAAATGGGTGCCGATTCCTACGAGAGCGACACGATGGCCTTCAACTTTAAGACCAAGAAAGGCCTGATACGAAATGTTTATACACAGCAGGAAGACGGCTTTTTGCGCAGCGAAATTTCGAAACGCAACGACAAAGGAGAGGTTTACCTGCAGCATGGACGCTATACAACGTGCGACGCCGAACATCCGGACTTTTACATCGCACTTTCAAGAGCTAAGGTAAGACCGGGCAAAGATGTTGTTTTCGGCCCTGCCTATTTGGTTGTGGCCGATGTTCCACTGCCGTTGGCCATTCCTTATGGCTTCTTCCCTTTCACTAAAAGTTACTCAAGTGGTCTTATCATGCCTACCTATGGCGACGAGAGTTCTCGTGGCTTCTATCTTCGTGATGGAGGCTACTATTTTGCGATAAATGACAAATGGGACCTAAAATTAATAGGCGAAATCTATACCAAGGGCTCATGGGGCGTAAGCGTAGCCAGCAACTATCGCAAACGTTACCGCTATAGTGGAAAAATCTCTGCAAGTTTTCAAGACACACGTACCGGCGACAAAGGACTGCCCGACTACTCTAAACAAAAGAGTTTTAAGATTCAGTGGAGCCATAGACAGGACCAAAAAGCCAATCCTTTCAGTAACTTCGCTGCCAGCGTGAACTATACCTCATCCAACTATGAGCGCAACAACCTCACGAGTTTTTACAACCCGCAGTTGCGTTCACAATCAACCCGCACTTCATCTGTCAGCTGGAGCACAATGTTCTCAAGCATCGGACTGTCCCTCAGTTCCACGGCTAACGTTTCGCAAAATACGGCAGACTCAACCATATCCATGTCGCTCCCCGACCTCAATATATCTTTATCAAAGTTCTATCCCTTCAAACGCAGATATGCGACAGGCAAAGAGAGGTGGTATGAGAAGATTTCCATGAGTTATACGGGACAACTGAGCAACTCAATCTCAACCAAAGAAGACAAAATACTCCATTCCAACCTGATTAAAGATTGGAAAAATGGAATGCGACACAATATTCCCATCAGTGCAAATTTCTCCGTGTTGAACTATATCAATTTGACACCTTCGTTCAACTTCACCGACCGCATGTACACCAATAAAGTTAAGCGGTCATGGAATAAAATGACACAGACCGAAGTTGCCGACACAACCTACGGTTTTCATAACGTGTATGACTGGAATCTTAGCCTAACCGCAAACACGACGGTTTACGTATTTTACACGCCAAGCAAAAAGATATTTGGAGATAAGATCCAAGCTATTCGCCACGTCATCACACCATCAATAGGATTCACTTACGCTCCCGACTTTGGCTCTCACAAATATGGATATTATGATTCTTACCTAAGAACAAAAAGAGATGGCTCGACAGAGTTGGTAGAATATTCTCCTTTCCAAAACGGACTATATGGAATTCCGGGCAGAGGAAAGAGCGGTAACCTTAATTTTTCACTGGGTAACAAAATAGAAATGAAGGTAAAGTCAGATGATGACTCTACCGGTTATAAGAAAAAGTCTATCATAGACGAGCTAAACTTAAGCATGTCATACAATATGGCTGCAAAAGTAAAACCCTTGAGCGATTTATTTGTTAAGCTCCGCTTGAAATGGTGGAAAAATTACGAATTCAACATGGACGCCCAATTTGCCAGCTACGCTTATGATCTTGACAAGGAAGGAAACCCTTATGTTGGCAATCGAACCTATTGGGGAATGGGAAAATTCGGACGTTTTTTGGGAATGTCACAACGAATAGACTACACCCTCACACCTGAGAAGATTCGCAAACTTTTCAACGGTGGTGAAGATAACGACAAAGATTCTCGAAAGAGAATAAAGGATGAAGATGGTATTGATACGGATATAGAGAGCAATATCGATGAGGATTTGGCCAATCCTCATACTGCAAAGAAAAAAGCGAGTGGTGGAAAAGCCGAAACCGACCAAGATGGCTTCATGAAGTTCTCCATGCCTTGGTCACTGACATTTGGCTATGGTATAACGTTGACCGAGGACTTAACTAAAGAAAAGTTCAATAAAAAAACCATGCGCTATCCTTATAAGTTAATCCATACATTGAATATCAATGGTAACATACGTATCAGTGACGGCTGGAATATTACTATGCGCTCAGGTTATGATTTCGAACGCCATGCCATGAGTTTGACAACAGCCAGCTTACAACGTGATTTACATTGCTTTAACATGAGTTGTGAAATTGCATTAGCGCCTTATACCAGCTACAACTTCACATTCCGCTGCAATGCCAGCACATTGACCGACGCTCTCAAATATGATAAGAGGAGTGAGACCACTAACACTGTAAAATGGTATTAAGCTATTTTAATTACACCTTATTATAATATAAGGCACCGATAAAAATAATAGCAGCACAGTTCCTTTTCAATAAAATTGATAACTTTCTGTTTGGTCAATCTATAATTTTATTGTAAATTTGCATGCGTTATTGGTCCCGTAGCTTAGCTGAATAGAGCGTCAGATTCCGGTTCTGAAGGTCTTGGGTTTGAATCCCAACGGGATCACCAATCATATAGTAAGCGGAAATTCTAAAAAGAATTTCCGTTTTTCTCTTAATTAATTCAAAACTGAATGAGAAAAACGGATCTAAGAATCGTATTTATGGGCACGCCCGAGTTTGCCGTTGGCACACTCGACAAATTAGTAACTGAAGGATATAATGTAGTGGCTGTTGTAACACAACCTGACAAACCGGTAGGCAGACATCAGGACCATGTGCAGCCATCGCAAGTAAAACAGTATGCGCTGGCACATCAACTGCCCGTCCTTCAGCCTGAAAAGATGAAAGATCCGGTATTTATTGAAGAGCTCAAAAGCTATAAAGCAGATCTTCAGGTGGTCGTAGCATTCCGCATGCTTCCTGAAATTGTTTGGTCAATGCCTAAATATGGAACTTTCAATGTACACGCAGCGCTCCTGCCACAATACCGTGGCGCAGCCCCCATTAATTGGGCCATTATCAATGGAGAGCAGAAAACCGGTGTGACAACTTTCTTCTTAGACCACCAAATAGATACAGGTCGGATTATTCTACAAAAAGAATTTGCGATTCCAACTGACGCTAACGTAGAATACGTATATGACGGACTGATGGAGCTCGGCGCAGAAGCCGCGGTGGAAACGATTGACCAAATTATCGAGACTGATGGGCAATTGAATGCTATAGACCAAACCGCAGTCATTCAGGAACGAGCCTTAGACGCTTCACAACTGAAATCTGCACCTAAGATCTTCAAGGAAACTTGCCAATTAAATTGGGACCAGCCCGCTAAAAAAGTGCACGATTTCGTACGAGGATTAAGTCCGATTCCGGGCGCATGGTCTGACTCCTTAAACTTAATTGATGGCACAGAAAATTCTGCGGAAGCATTAAACATCACCAAAATATATGAAACAGCCCTGACCGAAAAACCTTGCTCGGAAAAACCGGGCACTTTAATAATTGAAGGAAAGAGGCTGTTTGCTGCTTGCTCAGACCAATGGTTGGAAATTAATATCATCCAACCTACCGGAAAGAAGCGCTTGAATGCCATCGACTTTATCAATGGAAAGAAAAGTAAGAATAAATAAAGGATTCATCCTTAGATTTTGCTTTCTCATAAAATAGACGTATATTTGCGATTATATTATTTACGAAATGAAACAAGAAGACGATATAAAGAATGCCGTTGAGTGCATGAAAAACGGTGGAGTTATCCTTTACCCTACCGATACCGTTTGGGGTATTGGCTGTGACGCAACTAATCCTGATGCAGTTGCCAAGGTTTATAAAATCAAGCAACGCGACGATTCAAAAGCGCTAATCTGCTTGGTTGACAGCGACGCACGCCTCCAGCGATATGTAAGGAATGTGCCTAACGTCGCATGGGATCTGCTTGACGCTGCCGTCAAACCCACTACCGTCATCTTGGATAACGCCGTAAATTTGGCCCCCAACCTTATCGCGGAAGATGGAAGCATAGCGCTTCGCATAACCAAGGAACCATTTTCAAACGAGTTATGCCGCCGCTTCCAGAAAGCGATTGTCAGTACCAGCGCCAACATCAGTGGGCAACCGGCGGCTTCCAATTACGGTGACATCAGTGAGGAAATACTGCAAGCGGTTGACTATATCTGCTGGAGTCGACGTCAGGAGCACAAGCCTCACACCCCCAGCAGTATCATCAAACTAACAGAGAACGGAGAAGTAACCATTATTAGGAAATAAACATTGACTAAAGAAAAGATCATTCAATGGAGAGAGGACCACTTGTCGGACCGGCAGGCCATCCTCATCCTTGCTTTTGTCATAGGGTTCTTTGCCTCAGTGGCAGGCTATATTCTTCATATTATTATTAAAGAAATCCAGTATATCCTTACTTCCGGATTTGATTCCACTACCTTTAACTGGCTTTATTTACTATTCCCGGTATTGGGCATTTGGCTAACTTCACTTTTTGTTCGCCACATTGTAAAAGATAATATCTCCCATGGTATCACACGGGTACTATATGCCATATCAGCCAAGCAAGCCAAACTCAAAGGACATAACTGCTGGTCGAGCGTCATAGCGTCAGGAATAACCATCGGCTGTGGTGGCTCTGTAGGAGCCGAAGCGCCAATCGTCTTAACGGGTAGCGCCATCGGTTCTAATTTAGGAAAGCTGTTTGGCATGGATAACCGACAACTTATTTGGCTTGTAGGATGCGGAGCCGCCGCAGCCATTGCAGGCATATTCAAGGCCCCTATTGCCGGATTGGTCTTCACATTAGAGGTTTTGATGGTAGACCTTACGATGGCCTCGCTGCTTCCTATCCTTATTTCATGCGTCACGGCCACGGGTTTTACTTATATCTTTGCAGGAAATAATAGTTTATTTACTTTCCATTTAGATAATAGTTGGGTGCTGGAGCGTACACCGGCTTGTATCTTATTAGGTGTATTTTGTGGTTTTGTAAGTTTGTATTTCATGCGTTCCATGACCGTTTGCGAGAACCTTTTTGCTCGCATGAACAATCATCCATACGGTAAACTCATCGTCGGCGGATTAGTACTTAGCACACTTATATTCCTTTTCCCTTCACTCTATGGCGAAGGATACAGCGCAGTGAACATCCTTCTTAATGGAAACACCATCAATGATTGGGGGAAAGTAATGAACAACTCTCTCTTTGCCGGCAATCAGAATTTGCTTGTTCTCTACATCGGATTGGTTCTGTTGACCAAAGTTTTCGCGACATCGGCCACCAATGGTGCCGGAGGATGCGGCGGAACATTTGCGCCGAGCCTCTTTATCGGCGGCTTTGCGGGATTCTTCTTTGCCCGTATATGGAACATGAATCAGATAGGATTGTATATACCGGAGAAGAACTTTACCCTGATGGGCATGGCCGGAGTGATGGCCGGAGTGATGCACGCGCCATTAACAGGTATGTTCCTTATCGCTGAACTTACGGGAGGATACCAACTGTTTATGCCGCTTATGATAGTCTGCATCTGCGCATATCTGACCATCAATATTTTTGAACCACACAGCATATATGGTATGCGTTTGGCCCGAGCTGGAAAATTAATCACCCATCATACCGACAGTGCCATCCTTACACTGATGAGCCTTGAGAGTATTATCGACAGACAATACGAGTCATTAGACCCCGATTTACCATTAGGAAAACTCATTAATGTCATCAGCAAAAGCCACACAAGTTTTCTCCCGGTTCAAGATCACGCAGGCACATTGTTAGGAGAAATCGACATCACAAAGATACGACACATCATGTTCAGGTCGGAATTATACAACCGATTCACCGTGAGTCAGATCATGACCCCGGTAAAAGCAACCCTTGGAATCAATGATAAGATGATAGATGTCATGAGAAAATTTGAAAGCACCAACAGCAATTTTCTCCCCGTTGTAGACGTCAATCAACAGCTCCAAGGTTATGTTTCACGCACCAGAATGTACAGTATGTACCGCAAAATGGTGGCAGACTTCAGTGCCGAATAGCAAATATAATATAATTTGTTTTGCAATTCCATGCTTTTAATTTATCTTTGCGTGAAGAAAATCTTTAAAAATAACTATAAAACATAAAAGCATGAATTCAGAAGACACTATGAAACCGTATGTAATCGGTTTGGACCTTGGTGGTACCAACTCCGTGTTTGGCATTGTAGACAGCAGAGGCGAAATCAAAGCTACTACCGCTATCAAGACACAAGGATATGATAATGTAGATGATTATGTCACAGCTGCCGTTGACGCACTGCAGATTATTATCGACCAAGTTGGTGGTATCGAAAAAATAAAGGCCATGGGTATTGGTGCCCCCAATGGCAACTTCTATAAAGGCACCATCGAATTCGCGCCCAACTTGAGCTGGGGTCACAACGGAATTGTACCTTTGGCAGATTTGTTCAGCAAAAAACTTGGCATACCAGTAGCACTTACCAATGATGCCAATGCCGCTGCCATCGGCGAAATGATTTACGGTGTAGCCCGCGGTATGAAGAACTTCATCGTTATTACTCTTGGCACCGGCGTTGGTTCAGGTATCGTTGTCAATGGCCAACTACTTTATGGCTGCGACGGCTTTGCCGGCGAACTTGGTCACGTTATCATGAGAAGAGAAAACGGTAGAAGCTGTGGTTGTGGACGCTCCGGCTGCTTAGAGGCTTATTGCTCCGCTACAGGTGTTGCCCGTACAGCCCGTGAGAAATTGAACACCACTCAAGAACCTTCCCTCCTGCGTGACCTTAAACCCGAAGAAATTACAAGTTTAGATGTCAGCATAGCTGCTGGCAAAGGCGACAAGTTGGCCAAAGATATTTATGAGTTTACCGGCGAAATGCTTGGTGAAGCATGCGCGGACTTCGCTGCTTTCTCCTCTCCCGAAGCCTTTATTTTCTTCGGTGGCCTCACAAAAGCCGGCGATTTACTGATGGAACCCATCAAACGCAGCTACAATGAGCATGTCCTCAAGATTTTCAAAGGCAAGCCCAAATTCCTCATCAGCGGCTTAGAGGGTAGCTCCGCAGCCGTATTGGGTGCCAGCGCAGTAGGCTGGGACATTTAATTTAAGATTTATCTAAATCCCTAAAAATGAAGATGGTACTTTACGGAGTGCCATCTTCTTTTTTAGGGATTTATTTTGATATTCCAACTAAACTCCGTAATTTTGCACGAGTTATGCCATTTCAACTTCATATAGACATTATTGATTTGATCCTGAAGGGAATACTAATCGGTATCATCGCTTCAGCACCGATGGGACCAGTTGGCGTACTCTGTGTTCAACGCACACTCAATAAAGGGCGTTGGTATGGTTTTGTTACAGGGGTCGGCGCCGCTTTCAGCGATTTTATTTACGCCCTCCTGACCGGACTTGGAATGAGTTTCATGCTCGAATTTATCTCAAATCCAAGTTACAAATTCCTTATTCAGCTTTCCAGTAGTATCATTCTTTTACTCTTCGGAGTCTATTGCTTCAGAAGCAATCCCACTAAGAAAATGCACCGTAGCGGAAATACCAAGGGCACATTGTTCCACAATGGGCTGACCGCTTTCTTGGTGACATTCTCCAATCCCATGATCATGTTCCTATTCATTTTCCTCTATGGCTTGTTTGCTTTTGTCATTCCGGCCCATCCTTTGGAAATGCTTATAGGCTTTCTCAGCATTGTGACGGGCGCGCTTCTGTGGTGGTTTGGCCTGACATGGCTCGTTGACAAGATTCGAGGCAAATTCGATGATAACGGAATTTTAATTATCAATAAAGTAATTGGTAGCCTTGTTATCATCTTCTCGTTAGTTGTTTTATTTGGAACAGCTTTCAACCTTTACCATTTACCGGAATTCTAAATTCTCTAAATAGCATTTTATTATCATGTATATAGCGCAAGAACTCAGAAAGAAATCTATTGCGGAATACTTGCTTTATATGTGGCAAATAGAAGATCTCATTAGAGCTTACGACTGCTACATGCCGGCTATCAGGAAGCAATATATCGATCGCTTCGACTATACGCCTGAACAAAAGGATGAAATGATTGACTGGTACGGCAATTTAGTCCGAATGATGAATGAAGAGGGCAAAAGAGAATACGGGCACCTCAATATCAATGAGATTCTGATGAAAGATCTTCTTGACTTACACGCCCGGCTTCTCCGTTCCTCAAAATTCCCATTCTACAGCGCCGCTTATTATAAAGTTCTACCCTTTGTAGTAGAATTAAGAGGGAAAAACAGAAGGAGCAGAACCGAAGAAGAGAACGCGCAAGCCGAAAACGAGTCGGAAGTTGAGACATGCTTCGACGCTCTCTACGGGGTCATGCTGCTGAAATTACAAAAGAAAGAAATCACTCCCGACACATCGCACGCCATCAAAGAAATAACGACTTTCATCGGGCTTTTGAGCGATTATTATATCAAAGACCGTGATGAAGGCCTCGATTTCGGCGACGAATAGCCACCACGCCTATGAATATATTAGTAACCGGAGCCAATGGGCAACTTGGTAATGAAATACAAATAGCCGCAGCCAAGAGTAAAGATACCTACCTATTCACAGACGTTATCGGCGATTATCAGAAGCTGGATATTACGAAACTCGACGACATACGCCAATGCGTAAAAGCCCATCAGATAGAATGTATCATCAATTGCGCGGCTTGGACCAATGTTGACGCCGCGGAAACGGCGGGTGAGATTGTAGAAACGCTCAATGCCACCGCCCCGGAGAACTTGGCCATCGCCATGAAAGAAGTCGAAGGCTTGCTCATTCATATCAGCACAGACTACGTTTTTGGCGGCGACGCTTATAACGAACCATGCACCGAAAGCCAAACAGGCACGCCCACGGGAGCCTATGGACGCACGAAGCTGTTAGGCGAACAAAAGATTCAAGCCACCGGAGTAGAGCACATCATCATCCGTACCGCATGGCTGTACTCCGAATTTGGCAAGAATTTTGTCAAGACAATGCTCCATCTTATCAGCAGCAAGCCTCAACTGAAGGTTGTCTTTGACCAAGTAGGAACTCCCACCTACGCAGGCGATTTGGCCGCAGCCATACTCCATATTATCGAAACACGGAAGTTCAAAGGCAACTCCGGTATCTACCATTTCTCCAATGAAGGCGCATGCTCATGGTTCGATTTTGCCAAAATAATAGCGTCGTTAGCCAATCTTACTTCATGCGATATTCAGCCATGCCACAGCAGTGAGTTCCCAAGTCCGGTAAAACGACCGGCCTACTCCGTATTAGACAAGACAAAAATAAAGCAAACATTCAATATCACTATCCCCTATTGGGTAGATTCCCTTAGAGTTTGTATGGGCAAACTTTTAATCGAAAAATAAAATGAACGAAATACAAAGAAGACGTACTTTCGCGATTATCTCGCACCCCGACGCCGGTAAGACCACGCTGACAGAGAAATTTCTACTCTTCGGAGGTCAAATTCAAGTGGCCGGAGCCGTAAAGAATAACAAGATTCGCAAGACCGCCACATCCGACTGGATGGACATTGAAAAGCAACGCGGCATATCTGTTTCAACCTCCGTTATGGAGTTTGACTACCTTCCGGACGCAGAAACGGGACAGCCCTATAAGGTCAACATTCTCGACACTCCCGGCCACCAAGACTTCGCCGAGGACACTTACAGAACGTTGACTGCCGTTGATTCGGCCATTATCGTGGTCGACAGCGCCAAAGGTGTTGAGGCACAAACACGCAAACTGATGGAAGTTTGCCGCATGCGCAATACCCCCGTTATCATCTTCATCAACAAAATGGACCGTGAAGGCCGCGATCCTTTCGACGTGTTGGACGAACTTGAGGAAGAACTACAGATAAAGATACGCCCCCTAAGCTGGCCCATCGGCCAAGGACAACGCTTCAAGGGCGTTTACAACATCTACGAACAACAGCTCAACCTCTTCACTCCCAACAAGCAACGTGTGACCGAAAAGGTTGCCGTAGATATTCAAAGCACGGAATTAGACGCCCAAGTAGGCGAACGGGAAGCCCAACAATTACGTGACGACTTGGAACTTGTAGACGGTGTTTATCCCACATTCGACGTCGAAACCTACCGCAACGCGGAGGTAGCCCCCGTGTTTTTCGGGTCGGCCCTCAATAATTTCGGTGTGCAAGAACTGCTCGACTGTTTCGTGGAGATAGCTCCCAGCCCCAAACCTACCAAGGCCGAAGAGCGCATGGTGCAACCCGAGGAGCCGAAATTCACCGGCTTTATCTTTAAGATAACGGCCAACATCGACCCTAACCACCGCAGTTGTATCGCTTTCTGCAAGATATGTTCTGGTAAATTCGTGCGCAATCAGCCCTACCTCCACATGCGATTGGGCAAGACGGTGCGCTTTTCGTCGCCCACACAGTTCATGGCCCAGCGCAAAAGCACTATCGACGAAGCCTATCCGGGCGATATAGTCGGACTGCCGGACAATGGCATTTTCAAGATTGGCGATACCCTGACCGAAGGCGAACAGCTCCATTTCCGCGGACTGCCCTCGTTCTCTCCCGAAATGTTTAAGTACATAGAGAATGACGACCCCATGAAAAGCAAGCAATTCCAAAAGGGAATTGAGCAGCTCATGAATGAGGGTGTGGCCCAGCTCTTCGTCAACCAGTTCAATGGCCGTCGCATTGTAGGAACGGTAGGCCAGCTCCAGTTTGAGGTCATTCAGTACCGACTTGAAAATGAGTACAACGCCAAATGCCGCTGGGAACCCGTCCACCTTCACAAGGCATGCTGGATAGAAGCGGAGAACGCCGAGGCTTTGGAAAACTTCAAGAAGCGCAAATACCAATACATGGCCAAGGACATTGAGGGCCGCGACGTATTCCTTGCCGACTCGGGCTACGTTCTCAGCATGGCACAACAAGACTTCAAGGACATAAAATTCCACTTTACCAGCGAATTTTAACGACCGAAGCAGACACGCAAACATATTACAATACAAAGTTCCCCCTTTATCTTCAACTTTAAAAGCCCAGAAGATAAAGGGGGAACTTACGTTTAACGGGGCCAAAACAACCTGACTAAAAGCCAAATCCTTCCGCCATGGCCTTGTTATTCAGATAGGTTTCAACATCCTTATCGCCTCGTCCGCTTACCGTAAGAACCACGACATCATCCTGCTTAAACTTCATTTTCCGCAAGGCGGCTACGGCATGAGCGCTCTCTATGGCCGGAATGATACCCTCCATGCGGGTCAGTTCGTAACCGGCACCGATGGCCTCGTCGTCATTGATGGCAAAAACATGGGTGCGACCGCTCCGCGCCAACTGGGCCTGCAATGGGCCTATTCCCGGATAATCCAACCCCGCGCTGATACTATAAGCCTCTTTCACCTGCCCGTCATCGGTCTGTATCACCAACGTGCGTGAGCCATGAAGAATGCCCTCGGTGCCACAATTGATGGTGGCTGCCGTGAAATCGGTATCCACACCACGGCCTCCGGCCTCAGCCAAACATATTTTTACCCGGCTGTCATCTATGTAATGATACATCGTACCCGCGGCATTGCTTCCGCCTCCAATGCAGGCTACGAGATAGTCGGGATAATCTCTTCCCTCCTTCTCTTGCAACTGCCATTTTATTTCTTTTGAAATAACACTCTGCATACGGGTCACAAGATCGGGATAAGGATGGGGACCTACCGTTGAGCCTACGATGTAAAAGGTATCTTGAGGACGCTCACACCAGTTGCGAATAGCCTCCGTGCAAGCATCGCTCAAGGTCATGTTACCACTCCGTACGGCCGTCACCGTGGCACCGAGCATACGCATACGCTCCACATTCAGGTGCTGGCGCTCCACGTCGGTGGCACCCATGAATATCTCACACTCCATCCCCATCAGCGCGCAAACGGTGGCTGTGGCCACACCATGCTGGCCCGCTCCGGTCTCGGCGATGATTCGTTTCTTGCCCATTTGGCGGGCCATGAGTATCTGCCCTATCGTATTATTGATTTTATGAGCCCCCGTGTGGTTCAGATCCTCGCGCTTCAGATAGAGCCGGCACCCATATTTCTCGCTCATCCTGCGTGCATAGTAAAGCGGCGAAGGCCTGCCCACATAATCTTTCAACAACTGATGATACTCCTTCTGAAAGGCCTCACTCTCTATAATTGGCAGATAAGACCGCTGCAATTCGGTAATACACTGCCGTAAACTCTCCGGAACATAGGCGCCACCAAAGTCGCCATAAAATCCTTCTTTATTAGGTTGATTGCTCATTTTCTTTATATTTTTACGTGTTATACAATTGATTCGTTATGCTATAGGAAAGCGATTAAGCTAATTATTTTCCATCCAATTATGGCGCGTCATGGCTGTTGGCTCTCCCCACATCCAGCTTTTGAATAAAATCTCGCAACAAATTGACGTCTTTCACCCCGGCTGACAATTCAAACGCTGAATCCAAATCAATGCCTGCCAACATAGGATGATGGAAAGCGTTGAGCCTATCCGCGTCTTTCGGACCTATATCGCCACCCAGCAAAAAAGGTGTTTTCCCATCATAATGGCGAAGCAACAAGTCATAAAAATCGGCACCGGCGTTGCCTTCAATCGGTGTTTTCACATCAAAAAGAAACAAGTCTGCCACGCCCTCATAGTCCTTGCAACACTCCAAATCGGCGGCGACAGAAGCGGGGATAGTCTTGATTATCTTCACATTAGCCTGAACATCAGGATTCAAGGTGGCCTTGAGGTTTTGAATCATCGTGGCGCTTTCATTGCCATTAAGCTGCACATAGTCGAGTTCAAAATAAAAAACGCGAGTAACAATGTCCTGCACCGTTTCATCCGCAAAGACGCCTACCCGCCTCAAGGCTCGTGCACTGACGTCATCGGTCCTTAAATCATCGGCCGGCTCGTCGGGCATAATACCCGCTCCACTTGGTACCATCGACACATAACGTTCGCTCGAAGGACTGAAATTAAATCCTATCATATCAATTCCCAAATCGGATACGGCACGAATATTGTCAGCGTCGCGCATCCCACAAACTTTTATTATCATCGTCATTTTTCTATTAATTGGTGTAAGGCCAAGGGCCGGTTATCTGTCTGCATAACGTGTTTTCAGGAGCGTTCCCCTACCAACTACGCCACCAAGACTCCGCCTCACGAACCACCATTTCGGTAAAAACATCTTTCGTACCCATAATTTTGAAATATTGAATCGATTTTAAAACTTGATGAAGAGGTATAAAACGAACCGAGGCCTATCGTAAGTACGATAGGCCTCGGCTATTTTTCTCAATGAAACTATATACACACGGCTTCGCTACTCACGACTTTTCAATCTTGAGATGTGCCACCACCATGCTATAGTTACATTCATTTTCATCGAATTATTTGTTTGATTGCTGCAAATATACGCATTTTATATAAATCCACAAACTTTTCTTCACTTTTTCTTACATTTTTTAAATCAGCCTATCTATCTACTATCACAACTCACCTGCATCATTCCCTTAAAAACAGCAGCCATCATCGGCTATTTCTACATACAGACATCGGCCTCTTATGCCTCATAACAAACTACGCCACTTTGCCACAAGGAGCTAAAGGCCATGCGCCATTCCCAAGAAAACAAATAGGAAAAACAGCCGTCATCCGACAGCAACCCACCGGCAAAAGTCCTACTTAGGCATGGGCTACCCACAGCCACAACCTCGTAAAAGCCGCCGATGAAAATATCGGACAATATTTGGGCATAAAGAAAATTATCCATATCTTTGCTATATAAATATGCGGTTCACGGGACAGCACGACAGCCATCGATTTCTGATTATGGCCTTTTGACCCGATGAAAGGGCCGCTTTCGCAAAGCCAAAAGATACCTTTCGCAAGGCGAAAGCACTGCTTTGGGAATGGGCTTAGGAATCATTTTAAAACGCTTGTTACGACATCTGCACGCAAAGAAACGACACTTTGAAAAATGAAGAATCTTGAGGAAATGACCGATGAAGAGTTGGCGTTGCGCTATATCGACGGCAACAATAAGGCTTTTGATTTGTTGTTGGAACGCAATCAATCAAAACTCTTCGCATACATCATGTTCGTCGTGCGCGATCATGACATGGCTGACGACATCTTTCAAGAGACCTTTGTCAAAGTAATCACGAAGCTGCAACAAGGAAAATACGTGGATAATGGCAAGTTCGCGGCGTGGATGATGCGAATAGCACACAACATCATCATGGATAACTTCAGGCAGACCAAATCAGAAAAGGTAATTGAAACCGACAATCAGGAGCTGGCCAAACTGAAAAATGATGAAGCGCTGACCGATTGCATCGAGCGTGAATTCGTGAATACTCAGGTGATGAACGACGTTAAAAACATAATGGAGCAACTGCCGGCCAGCCAACGCGAGGTGGTCTACATGCGCTACTATCAACAGCTTTCGTTCAAGGAAATAGCCGAAATGACCAATGTCAGCATTAACACTTCGCTGGGACGTATGCGCTATGCCCTGCTCAACATGCGACGCATGATAAGGGACAATCGCATTCATCTGCAAATGGAGTAAACGTCAACGACCGAATCTATATCTCAAGAAATAACGAAGCCGACAGAAATTCCTTTATGGAAATCTGTCGGCTTCATTGTTTTTATGAAATGGTTGGGCTCGATTTAACGTGTCAACTGCTTCAATTCGGAAATAGTAGACAAAGGATTGGCGCTTTTAAAGATATAGCTGCCGCTGACCAACACATCGGCACCGGCTTCCACAAGGCAAGGCGCCGTATCGGCCTGAACGCCACCATCGACCTCAATAAGTGCGTGGCTACCCGTACGGGCTATCAGTTCGCGAAGTTGGTGTACCTTTTTCACCGTGTTCTCAATGAACTTCTGACCGCCAAATCCCGGATTGACACTCATTAGCAACACCATATCCACATCGGTGATAATATCCTCGAGCAACGCCACGGGAGTGGCGGGATTGAGCGTCACGCCGGCCTTCATACCGGCATTATGGATTTCTTGCACGGTACGATGCAGATGGGTGCAAGCCTCATAGTGCACATTCATCATCATGGCGCCGGTCTTGGCCACTTGGCTGACATAGTGTTCAGGATGGACTATCATCAAATGTACATCCAAAGGCTTTTGACAATATTTGCTGACAGCCTCGATTACGGGGAAGCCAAAAGAGATATTGGGAACGAAAACCCCATCCATTATATCCAAATGGAGCCAATCGGCCTCACTCTTGTTAATCATTTCTATATCTGATTTCAAGTCGATAAAGTTTGCTGAAAGCAAAGATGGGGAAATTAGTGTAGTCATTTCAAAGATATTTATAAGTACGAAAAATGAGTTAAAACAAATTGATAATTAATTCAGACAGAGGCTGGGATGTCCACCCCTCGCATCCGCAGGCCGATAGCTATGGGCTATTTGCCGAATCAGTTGCAGCGTCGTCAGGGACGGAGCTTCTGCTTCGGGGCGCAAAATTAGTAATTCTTCAGGTGTAAGAAACTTCATAAGCACATTTTTTTATTAAGATACTGACATTTTAAACATGACGGATTGACATTTCAACATAAGTGACAGACCGGGGCAAAACCATGGAACGGTCCGCACAAAGCGGCTCCACGGCCCCATGCCCGGTGAGCGTCCTTTGATTGATAACGCCCTTTTGAGCTTCTTATTATACAAATGCTATAAACTAATTATCAAGTATATAAAAAAAGAGGTTGGCGCAGGAAGCTACCAACCTCGAGGGATGATTTCGTTAAAATAAAAATAAATACGAAATCTTAAACATGTGGCAAATATAAGTTATATTATTGATAAAAGCAAGAAAATACTTGAATTTAACACTTCATACAACTTTATGCCTTCTTTTCTTCCGATTTAGCAGTTTTTGGTTCAGCAGCCTTCTTGGGCTTAGCCTTGGCAGATGGAGCTTTAACAGCCTTGGCCGGAGCCTTTTTCGCCGGCTTGCTCTCTGCCTTCTTGCCGCCTTCATATTTCTCACGCAGCTTCAGTTCGGCCAATTCCAACTTAGCGATTTTAGCCTGCAAACGGGTGATTTCCTTGTCTTTCACCTCTATCTCGTCACCTTGGTTATTGATGGTCGTAAGCATGGCTTCCAACTGATCGTTATCAAGTTCCTCGGGATAAAGACGGTTTACACGGTTAATGAAATCGCCCAAAATATTCATGTAATTGGTAAAAGCGTCGAACGGACTAATGTATATGCCTCGGTCAAGTCCCACATTGCTGGGCTTTGTTGTCATGAATCTGAAGTTGTTGCTGGCCTGCAGGTAGTCCCAATCCTGATTAATACGTGGATCATTGGCAATACGTACACGATCGGCCACGCTGTAGAGCTTGTTAAAGGCCTCACGCTGCATAGGATTACCCAGCCAACTGCTGATGTCTCTTTCCTCATCTACCCAGCTAAGCGTGTCAGGAACGTTGAGTTCGCCGACACTCTTCATCTTCATGCATATTTCTGTAGGCGTTGAGAAAGTGATACCCCGCTGCTTCGCACAAATAGGAAGTGCCTTAATGAACTCTAAAATATTGCTTGACAAGGGTTGGGCTATGCCCAATGAAGACAGTTCCATAAAGACATTGATGACTTGCTCTTCCTCCGGCAAGCGGGCTATCTCGTCCATATAGGTATCAGCAAACAAGGGATAGCCGTCCCACTCGCTGTTATTGAAACGCAACGATATGTCATCGCTCAACTTGACATCACGCAACAAGAGTTTCAGTTTTGGATTCAGTGAGCAATGATAGAGATAATGGGGCGACTTCCAGCCCAGCACGTGACGTGCACCTTCGGTCAACATACCCTTAAATCCCATGTGAGCAACCTGCTGACCAATGTCATCACTGTAGATGAGTGATGAATTACGAAGCACTTTAGGCTCCTGTCCGAAGTATTCTTTAATCTTTTGGCATTGTTTCTTCACGTCGCTGGCAAAGCAGTCTTCATTGACCAATGAGGACAGACCATGCGAATAAGGCTCGGCAAGGAACTCCACGCATCCGGTCTCGTTCAGCTCCTGAAGTTTCTCCAAAACTTGAGGGGCATAAATCTCAAGTTGCTCTATGCCCACGCCACTCAAGGAAAAGGCCACTTTAAAGAACTTACCATGCTCTTGAATCATTGACTGCAATGCGTTCAAAGCCGGCATGTAACTGCGCTCCGCAATGTCGCCTATCGAGCGTTCATTCTCATAATTATCGTAGTAATAATGGTCCGTTCCTATATCAAAAAAACGATAGCGCTTCAGATGAATGCTCTGATGTATCTCGAAATATAAACAAATTGTTTTCATTGTTATTATATTATTAGTTATCAGTAATTGATAGATAATTTAATTCATGATTAAAAACAGTGAGACTATTTCCAACCTAATGTTCGCTCGTAAAGCTCACGTATCCATAAACCTACTTTCTCCCAAGTGATTTGGTCAACCTCTTTTTTGCCTTCTTCCTGCAAATAGTTGAACAAACTTTCGTTATGGCAAATACTGTAAATCGCATCAGCCATCGCCTGAATGTCCCAATAATCTACTTTGATACAGTTGGTCAGGATTTCAGCACAACCACTTTGTTTTGAGATAATGGTAGGAGTTCCACACTGCATAGCCTCCAACGGAGAAATACCAAAAGGCTCACTCACCGATGGCATGACATAAACATCAGAGTCTTTCAGGCATTCATAGACCTGCTTACCACGCATAAAGCCGGGGAAATGGAATCGATCGGCAATACCACGTTCGGCCGCAAGGTAAATCATTTGGTCCATCATATCGCCCGAACCGGCCATACAGAATCTGACATTGCAAGAGCGATGGAGCACCATATTGGCCGCTTCGACAAAATACTCGGGACCTTTTTGCATCGTAAGACGTCCAAGGAAAGTTACAACTTTTTCTTTCCCGTGATGGTCTTGGCGTGGTATGTCCTGCAATTCCTTTACCAATGGATAAACGGCATTATGAACAGTAAACACCTTACGCGGGTCTTGATGGTATTGATGAATCACGGTTTGTCGTGTCAACTCTGACACACACATAATGCAATCCGCATTATCCATACCATCTTTTTCTATAGAATAAACCGTTGGATTCACATGACCTCGGCTACGGTCGAAATCAGTTGCGTGCACATGAATGCACAATGGCTTACCGCTAACTTGCTTGGCATGAATTCCGGCAGGATAAGTTAACCAGTCATGGGCATGGATAATATCAAAATCAACGGTGCGGGCTACAACGCCGGAAATGACCGAATAATTATTAATCTCATCATGCAGATTTGACGGATAGCCACCGGCAAACTCTATACATCCCATATCGTTCACGTTCATATAATTGAAATCGGCATAGATATGGTCACGTAGCTGATAATAAAAGTCAGGATCCATTACATGGCTTATCCTGTTTTTGACCGTGTCATAATCAACGTCTCGCCAAGCCACAGGCACACAATTCATGGCTATGATATTTGCGGCACTCCGATCCTCATCGCCCCAAGGCTTGGGCAAACAAAGGGTTATATCTACATCACCTTGCGCATTCAGGCCTTCCGTAATACCAAAATTAGCAGTTGCCAAGCCACCAAAAACATGAGGAGGATACTCCCATCCAAACATTAATACTTTCATATTCGTTCCTCCTTCTAATAATTAAATTTCTCCATTAACTCCAATGTCCGAAGTATCTCGGCCACATTCATCGCAAACGAAATGGCTCCTCGTCCATGGAAGGGAGGATTACCATCAAACAATTCCGGAATGGTTCCCAGACAACGGTTCATCATTTCATCCTCGTAACCAACCAATTGCCTATGAATAAAACTCAACCGAGATCCCTTATAGAGCTTCAGACAGGCTTCCATATAGAAACCTCCCAGCCACGGCCATGCCGTGCCTTGATGATAAGCATAGTCACGTTGATTCTGTGGACCGGTATAAAGCGGATTATATCCTCCACTCTTTGGCGAGAGCGAACGAAGTCCCTTAGGAGTAAGAAGTTCACGGGTACAAATATCAAGAACACTCTTCTTTTGCTCTTGACTTAAAGGAGAATAATCCAAAGCGACGGCAAAAATCATATTGGGCCGCACACTCCAATCCATCATATTGCCATCTACATAATCAAACAGATAGCCATACTCATTCATGAAGGTATCTACAAAAGACTGCTTGCACTGCTCTGCCAATTCATTCAAATGCTCTGCTACTTCTGAATTATTATCAAGTGTTGCCAACGAAGCCGAAAATTTCAGGGCATTAAACCAAAGCGCATTAAATTCAACAATGTATCCGGTACGCGGAACAACAGGCTTTCCATTCGCAGTAGAATTCATCCAAGTGACAGGTTTGTCTTTTCCATAAGTACGGAGAAGGCCATTCTCGGCCAACTCTAAGTTAGGATGCTTGCCCGACTCGATAAACATCAACATGTCTTTCAAGAGCATTCCATACTTTTTCAGACACACATCCATCCCTGCCTCTTTGGCATATTGCTGCACACACCAGAACGCCCATAAAAAGACATCGGGCTGATCTATTTCATACATCTTACCCGTCAGAGGCTTATTTTCCATAAACTCACGCAACGCACGTTCGGCAGTTTGCATGACCAATTCAAAATAATCGCGCTCCTGAATAGACAATGTCAATCCCGGAAGAGCGATAAAAGTGTCGCGTGCCCTACACTTAAACCATGGATAACCGGCCAAAATGTATCTGTCATCGTTCTTCATACGAAGATGGAACTGATGAGCTGCGTTCACAAGACAATGGAAGAAATTATCACGGGGACTGCGTTCCTCGACCTCATCTTCAAATAATTTCTTCAATTTAGAAATCTTTATGTCTGAAGTTGAAGCAGAGAAAACAATGCTCTCGCCTTTCCTTATTGGCATTTCAAAGTAGCCGGGAACATATAGGTCCTCATTCGAGGCATAACCACGTTCCTGCTCCTTGGGATACTCCACGCCCCTATACCAGTCGGGAGCAAACACAAACTCATTTTTCTTGCTGAACTGCATGTAAAGATCGGGGTAGCCCGCATACATACATGTCTTGATTCCGTTGTCCACTTGCTGGTAATCCCGGCTAGCCACACAGTTCTCATGTGTAAACTGACGCACACTTCTAAAGGCCAAGAAAGGCCTGAAACGAAGGGTTGTGGCTGAATGTGCATCAACAAGTGTGTACCGAATAAGAATGCGGTCTTCGTAATGTTGGAAAACAACTTCTCGTTTCAAAACGACTCCACCCACGCGATAAAGCGTTGTTGGCACCTTATCGCAATCAAATTCTCTGATGTACTTATGCCCCTTGGGACTGTAGTTGTTGCCTTGGTATTTGTGCAGTCCTAAGTTAAACTCTGCTCCATGCTGTACTACAGTAACATCCATTGAAGAAAGCAACACATGATTCTCATCGTCCAACTCGGGAACCGGGACGACCAATAGTCCATGATATTTTCTTGTATTGCAATCAACGATAGAAGAACATGAATAAGCTCCGGAACGGTTTGTACGCAATAACTCCCTTGGAAGAGACTCTTCAAGGTTAGTCATCAGTGCTTTTTCAAATCGTAAATAACTCATAGTTCTCTTATATTAAGGCTTTAAATGTTTTTTAAAGGTAATTTCTTAACTTTTTGAAGAATATATCTTCTATCTCCAAAAGTAACATTTTATTTGTTCACCACAAAATTTAAAAGACGATAAATGAACATTAACTTCAGAAAACATGTTATAAAATACATTTTTTATCAAGACATATCATTATATCAAACTAAAATCGTAATTTTGCACATGGTAGTACATTTATAACACGATATGATTTCTAAACCGGACCTACGAAAAGAAGAGGTGATTCAAGCCATAAGTAACCTCTGGTCTCCTTTGACACTATCACAGCGTCAATCGTTGCTTGACAATGTCACATTGCGGCAATTCAAGAAAAACGAAATCATATACAATGATTTTGACAAGCCTGAATACATGATATGTCTCATCCATGGCAAAGTCAAAATTCATAAGGATGGAATAGGTGGAAGAAACCAAATCCTACGTGTTATCAAACCTATTGAGTTCTTTGGTTTCAGGGCTTATTTCGCCGAAGAGCACTACAAGGCAATCGCTACCGCACTTGAGCCTTCGCTCATCGCTTCTTTCCCAATGGATATAATCTTGCAACTTATGCAAGAAAACTTCAATATCAGCTTATTTTTCATGCACCACTTAGCCCGCCAATTGGGCTATAGTGACGACCGCACCATCAGTCTTACACAAAAACATATCAGGGGACGATTGGCTGAAGCGCTGTTGTTTTTAAAAGATAATTATGGATTAGAGGAAGATGGCTATACCTTGAGCATTTATATGAGCCGAGAAGATTTGGCCAATCTCTCCAATATGACGACCAGCAACGCCATCCGTACACTCTCCGCATTGGCCGCAGAAAAGATTATCGCCATAGATGGAAGAAAGATAAAGCTGATAAATATAGAAGAATTAGAGTTGATTTCCAAATTAGGTTAAGCGGCATGTTCAGCCTAATAACGCTACTATCTTTTGCAACTTTTCTTCCATTGGTAGTTGCGCATCTATCCAATGAATCGTGAAACCTCTGCGTTCCATGCCTCTAAACCAAGTCATCTGCCGTTTCGCAAACTGATGAATGGCAATTTCCAAACCACAAAACATTTCATCATAAGACAACTTCCCTACCACGTACTCCGTTATATATTTATACTCCAAGCCGTAATAGATTAAATCGTCAGCGGGAATACCACGATTCAACAAGCCTTTTATCTCATCTATCATGCCATCGTCCAAACGCTGACGAAGGCGCCTACTGATCTTCTCACGACGTAAATTTCGTTCTATATCAACACCTATGATTAAAGAATCTACTGCCGGCAACTCCCGCTCAGACACGGGATGTTCTAAATTATAAGTTTCTATTTCAATAGCACGAATGGCACGTTGCGCCGTGTCAACATCCGTCTGATTGTGCATCGTACTGCCACTTTTAGCCTTTAAATCTATCAACAGCTTCGTCAATTCTTCTAAAGTCTTATCAGCCAAAGCCGTACGCAACTCCTCGTTTTGCGGCACCGGGGACAATTTATAACCTTTGAGAACCGACTCTATATAAAGTCCCGTTCCCCCGCATAGGATGGGCTGAACTCCTCTTTTCTGTATTTCGATATAAGCATCGTAGAAATCCTGCTGATACAAGAATAAATTATATTTAGTTCCCGGCTCACATATATCTATTAAATGGTAAGGTATGGCCACTCCATTCACCTCGTAATCGGCTAAGTCCTTACCCGTCCCGATTGTCATGCCACGATAAACCTGCCGCGAGTCTGCCGAAATTATTTCCGCGTTCAGGCGATAAGCCAACTGCGCGGCCAACTGTGTCTTTCCACTTGCGGTAGGTCCTAAGATTGTCAGAAGCTTCTTCATGTAACAAAGATAATAAAAAATCCCTGACGACAAATGCCGTCAGGGAATATTTTGAGTAAGTAAACTCGTGTATTACTTCAACTCTGCGAGGTACTTGATAGTACGAACCATCTGAGAAGTATAAGAGTTCTCATTGTCATACCAAGAAACTACTTGTACCTGATAGGTATCCTCGTCGATCTTGCTAACCATTGTCTGAGTAGCGTCGAAGAGTGAACCGAAGCGCATACCGATAATATCAGAAGAAACGATCTGATCCTCTGTATAACCGAAGCTCTCAGTTGTAGCAGCCTTCATAGCGGCATTGATACCCTCTACAGTTACATCCTTACCCTTAACAACAGCGATAAGAATAGTAGTAGAACCTGTAGGAGTAGGGATACGCTGTGCAGAACCGATCAACTTACCGTTCAACTCAGGAATAACGAGACCTATAGCCTTAGCAGCACCGGTAGAGTTAGGAACGATGTTGCAAGCACCGGCACGTGAACGACGGAGGTCGCCCTTACGCTGAGGACCGTCAAGAATCATCTGGTCACCAGTATAAGCGTGGATAGTTGACATGATACCTGACTGGATAGGAGCATAGCCGTTCAAGGCAGCAGCCATAGGAGCCAAGCAGTTTGTTGTGCAAGAAGCTGCAGAGATAACTGTATCGGCCGGAGTCAGAGTTTCATGGTTAGTATTGAATACGATGGTAGGAAGATCGTTGCCTGCGGGAGCAGAGATAACAACCTTCTTAGCGCCTGCTGCGATGTGAGCAGAAGCCTTTTCCTTAGAAGTATAGAAACCTGTGCACTCAAGAACTACGTCTACATTGAGCTCACCCCAAGGAAGTTCAGCTGCGTTAGGCTTAGCGTAGATGGTAATTTCCTTACCGTCAACGATAATAGAGTTGTCTGTTGCCTCTACAGTGTGCTTACCTTCACCAAACTTGCCGGCGAAACCACCCTGAGCAGTATCATACTTCAAAAGGTGAGCAAGCATCTTAGGACTTGTCAAGTCGTTGATAGCAACAACCTCATAACCTTCAGCCTCGAACATCTGACGGAATGCGAGACGACCAATACGGCCAAAGCCGTTAATAGCTACATTTGTCATTTTAATTTATTTATTTATATAAAAATGTATAAAACGTTATCTTTACATAACGGAAAGAGTTCCGTTTTCATGCGCAAAGATACAAAATATATTTCTAAATCATAAATGCCACATGTATTAAATATATTAAAAAACGAGGCTCCTTACCATATATTCAAACTTATAGGCAAAATAGTTTTTCCATTGCCAACTCTATATTGCAATTCGGAACTTTATTGGTAATTTGACAAATCAATAAAATTCATACAAACCTTTCATTACCATTGAAAGACAGACCATAGGAAAGCATTTTACATAAAAATACGTCCAATAATAGAATAATTAGGCAGATTTACATAAAACTTCAATCTTTTTTGCGAATATTACATTGATATTCGTTAACTTTGCGACCACAAGAACTCACTTTTAACAATATTTTTATGGGAAAATTCATCAATGAATTCAAAGAATTCGCAGTAAAAGGAAATGCTGTCGACATGGCAGTCGGTGTAATCATTGGCGGCGCTTTCGGCAAGATTGTTAGCTCCATAGTTGACGATATTATCATGCCTCCTATCGGTTGGCTCATCGGCGGTGTTAAGTTTACCGACTTGAAACTTACTCTCCCCACCGTAGATATTCCCGGAGTAGAGAAGATGGAAGCCGCAACCATTAACTACGGAAACTTCCTCCAGACTGCTTTCGATTTCATTATCATTGCTTTCTGCGTATTCCTGCTGGTAAAGGGAATCAATAAGATGGCGAAGAAGAAGGTAGAAGAGCCTGCAGCTCCTGCTCCCGAACCGGAACCTACAAAGGAAGAAAAACTGCTGACAGAAATCAGAGATTTACTGAAAAACAAATAAACACAGCTTTTAAAACATCAACCAACAAACAAGCCCGAACCTGGTGATTCAGATTCGGGCTTTTTACTATTCCTGCTATTTGATCCAGTCACTATCTTCGAGTTGAAACACATCATCAAACGAACGACCGAAGATTCGACATATTTTGAGGGACAAAACGGTTGAAGGCACGTATTTCCCCGACTCAATAGCATTGATTGTCTGACGGCTCACTCCCACCCTTTCAGCCAGTTCCGTCTGCGTCATTCTCACAACAGCACGTTCCACTCTCACGTTATTTTTCATTGAAGCTTCTTAATTTATGCAATTCGAAATAAAACTTGGCGATAAAAAGCAGGAAGATCAGTGCCAGATAAAATATCATGAAATAAAAGAAAGCCAAGTCAAACAAGAAAAAATTTGCAATAATAAGCAAGACGACATCAATCTTGATGGCCCAGACAAGCGAATAAAGTCGCAGACTTAATATATATTCATCCTCGTCTTTCTCACGTGCAAAACAGATAAGCGACAGAGAAATCAAGATTCCAAGAAAGGCAATCTCATTCAGGATTCCGTGCGTCGCCAGACCAAAATAGGGTTCTGCAAAAGGCACTATCGCATAACCCAACCATTTTATCTTGACCAACTCATCATCGAGAACACCCGTGCAAACGAGAAAACTCAACACTGCAAAAGGAACAAACAGCCACCAGCCAATCTGTTTACATCTGTTTGGGAACAAATAATTTGCTTTCATAATAAGAAAATGTTAGAGAATTAATTAAATTAGGTCATAAGACACCATGCAAAAGTAAAGCAAACTTTACAGAAAGTCAAACAAACCTGATATAATTAACATATTTTATTCTTCTTATTAGAATAGCAAGAGCCTATCAGCATGATTTAAAGGCAGTGCACATCCATAGTAATCACGGGGAGTCTATTTCTTTCAGCACACGCTTCAGCAAATATGTTGCATTCTGATTGCGGGCTACCCCCGGCGTGATACGATAAGAATAGGTGACGTTTTCACCCAATTCTATTTCGAAACAATAGTTTCGGAAGCGATGTGGAAGCTCGTCTGACAGCTTTGAAAGTTCCAAATCATGCGTAGCGATGACACCCGACACGGGCAACTTGCATATCTGTTCCAGAAACAAACGGGAGCCATTGAGCTTATCGAGTGAGTTCGTGCCCTTCAATATCTCGTCCAGAATAATCAAAGTGTGACCCTGACCGGAAGCCGTTCCGGCTTGATAAGACGGCAGCTTGCAGAAATGGACGAGCTGTTCCAGCCGCAACAGTTCGGCATTAAAGTAGGAAATGCCTTCAGCCAGATCATCCGTCGTACGCATGCTGCTGAACAAATTGAAGCGCGAAACCTTCATCCGGTTGGCAAAGACAGGAATGCCGTTGCGTGCCAGCACATAGTTGATTCCCAGCGTACGCAGGAACGTGCTCTTCCCCGCCATGTTGGCACCCGTCACTATCGTGTAACTCCCATCGGGAATAGCAAAGTCGTTCCTGACAGCCTCAGCCCCCAGGAAGGGATGGTACAATCCTTCTCCTTCATAAACCATCGTCTCGCTATCCACGACCTCGGCCTGCCTTGCTTCAGGATGGTTATAGACAAAGCGACCTAACGATACCAAGGCGTCGACATGGCTCAAAGCATTCATCCACGACTCCGCATGTTCGACATAGTCATCACGCCACCGCAGATAGTCCCGAATCAAAAAAAAGTCGTTCAACAGGAAGGTATCCAGCAGGAACAGGCCCAGAATATTCCCTCGCCGGTCGAGCCGCCGGATGAGATCTTCCAGCAGTCGGGCTGAATTCATCGCTGCCTGTAAACATGCCAGTTCATCTTTCATCGACTCAGGCCACTCCCGCTGTTGCTCGCAGAGACGTAACAACTTTATCAAACTTTCACTTTCGCGATGCAACAAATCCGTCTGCCGACCGATGGAACGTGCGGGCGCATTGCAGACAAGGAAGACCACGAAGAACTGCAAGGTGGCATAGAACAGGGGCAGCGTACTATCCACCACGCCCAGACTTGCCAACAAGACGAGCAAAGGCAAAACGGCGATCATGCAACAAGCCAGCACCTTGGCCCACCTCCTGCCCAGCCATCCGGGCAATTCCAGCCTTTGCATCGAGCCACGCAGAGCCAACAGGCCCAACGTATCGGTCTTCCGGTCTTGTCCAAGGGCCTGAAACGCGTCCAAAAAGGGCAGCTGCTGGCTGCAAAAAGCTATCTTTTCAGGCTGATAACAGATAGCTTTAAAGTCCAGATAGCAGGCCAACAAGCGCTTTCCTCCCGTGGTCACACAGCGGTTCATGCGAGCATACAGCGACCGGGGGCCGAATATGTCGAGGTCAAAGCTGAACGGATGGTGATAGTCGACAAACTCCTGCCCGTCGTCAAAGGAGCTATAATCGCCTCGCAGTGCCTCCAATTCATGCTGATAGACCTGCTGCAAATTTTCGCAGTCGGCTATCCGGGCAGCATTGCGGCTGTCGAGCAACCGCGTCAGCACATAACTTGCCAACGACAGGCCAACCAACAGCAAGCCACTCCAGCCCAACAATGTGCCGGCATAGAGGGCCAATCCGGCTATGAACAGTCCGAAAAAAAGTATTTCGGCCAGAATGAAAGCCCGATTGCGCCGCTTCAGTCGGGCCACAATGCCCGCCAGCGTTTCATAACGAGCCGTATAGTATTGGTAATTATCCATCAAACTATCCTTTAAATTCACACGATCATTTCAAAAAAAAAAGAGGTTGCGGCGACAGAAGTAAACTTCCATGCCACAACCCCGTTTCTATTTCACGTAATCTTTCGTTATCATATCATAATAAAGTGCCTCCAATTCAGCAAGCGAAAGCTGTTCTATGCTGTGTTCCAACTTTCGAATAAGCTCTTCCCGACGATAGTCGTCGGTCTGCCGTCCAAAGTTCATAGGCTATTCCCACTCTATGGTCGAAGGCGGTTTGGAGGAGATGTCGTAGCAAACGCGGTTCACCCCCTTCACCTTGTTGATGATTTCATTGCTCACCTTGGCCATGAAATCGTATGGCAGATGTGCCCAGTCGGCCGTCATGGCGTCCTGACTGGTCACCGCACGCAATGCCACGGGATGTTCATAGGTACGTTCATCGCCCATGACACCTACGCTGCGAATCGTCGAGAGCAGCACGGTGCCGGCCTGCCACACGTGGTCGTAAAGACTTGTCCCGTCGGGCATGGTGTAGTTGTGCATGTGCTCTATGTAAATATCATCGGCTTCCTGCAATATGCGCACCTTCTCACGGGTGATGTCGCCAAGTATCCTGACAGCCAATCCGGGGCCGGGGAAGGGATGACGCTTGATCAAACGCTCGGGCATTTCAAGCTCATAGCCCACTCTACGCACCTCATCCTTGAACAACCACTGCAAAGGTTCACACAATTGGAGCTTCATCTCCTTGGGTAATCCGCCCACGTTGTGATGGCTCTTGATGGTCATACCCGTAATACTGAGGCTCTCGATACGGTCGGGATAAATCGTACCTTGGGCCAGCCATTTGGCGTCGGTTATCTTCTTGGCCTCGGCATTGAACACTTCCACGAAGTCACGACCTATAATCTTACGCTTCTTCTCAGGGTCGGTAACACCTTCGAGGTCCTTAAAGAACTTCTCGCTGGCGTCCACTCCTATCACGTTCAGGCCCAATCCTTGATAAGCCTCCATGACTTTGGTAAACTCATTCTTGCGCAACATGCCATGATCCACGAAGATACAAGTGAGATTTTTACCGATGGCACGGTTCAACAGCGTAGCACACACGGAAGAATCCACACCGCCCGAAAGACCAAGGATAACCCTGTCATTACCCAACTGCTCTTTGAGTTGAGCCACGGTGCTCTCCACGAACGAGGCGGCACTCCACTCCTGACGGCTCTTACAGATGTCAACAACAAAGTTCTTTAGCAACAGTTTGCCTTGCGTAGAGTGGAAAACCTCGGGATGGAACTGCACTGCCCAAAGCGGATTCTTCGTACTTGCATAGGCAGCAAAGCGCACATCGGCCGTGCTGGCTATCACATGACAATCATTAGGGATAGCCGTGATGGTGTCACCATGGCTCATCCATACCTGAGAATTGGGCTCGAAGCCTTTAAACAAGGGATTCTCGTCGTCGAACTGCTGCAAGTGGGCACGGCCATACTCACGTGTTCCGGTCTGCTCTACCTTACCGCCATTGGCGTAGGATATGAATTGGGCACCATAGCAGATACCCAGCACGGGGTACTTGCCTACAAACTGCGACAAGTCAACCTTAAAAGCCTCGGGGTCATGCACCGAATAGGGCGAGCCACTGAGAATCACTCCGATGACATCGGGGTCGTTCTGAGGAAATTTGTTGTAAGGTAGAATCTCGCAGAAGGTGTCGAGTTCACGAACACGACGGCCAATCAGCTGGGTAGTTTGTGAACCGAAATCAAGTATAATTATCTTCTGTTGCATGTTGTTAAGGGTTTATATTACTGCAAAATTATATATTTTAATCAAATAAAAGCACTGCCCATGGCTAAAAAACAAGCTGAAAGTCCCACTCACAATGTCGCGAGGAAACTTTCAGCTTCTTTCAATGTCTCCAACTTACCCACATCCATCAGGCGCAAATCCTCTTTCAGATAGCCCCTTATCGGTTGCACATGGCAAGTTTGCAGGTAGAAATCTATAATGGAAAACTTATCCGGATAACCGGCCATCAGGGGCAGCAATGAGGGTGAGAAGTTGTGCATGCCCGCAAAAGCATAGAAACGTAACTGCCTCATTCCCGCCGTAGCGTCGGCCGGGCAGCTGTTCATCAGCACGCACTCTTCGGCAGTCCGTGGCATGGGCATGGCTTTCACCCAATCATAGGGGCTCTTAACCTCGCCCGTTCCCAAATGAATCCAGCCTACCAACAGCATGTCCTGATCAAATATCATATAACGCTGGGTGACCCGCCAACTCACCAGCAGCGTGGCGCCCACCTCACGATGGGACGACACATCGTCGCCGGTCATCATCGATGGAGCCAAGGAATAGAACTTACGCAGGTCCACATTACTTAATATATCGACATTATGGATAAGGATGGGACAATCTTTCCTGAACAGCGGACCGGCTTTCTTAATACCTCCTCCGGTCTCAAGCAGTCCATCCGTCTCGTCACTTATCTGAATGTCAAGGCCGAAATTATCATGCGCACGCAGGAAATCTATGATCTGATTGGCAAAATGATGCACATTGATGACCAAGTGGGTGAAGCCCGCGGCTTTCATCTTCAAGATGACTTGCTCAATGAGCGGCTGCCCACCTACCTCTACCAAGGCTTTCGGCATAGTGTCAGTGAGCGGTTTGAGCCGTGTACCTTTACCGGCCGCGAATATCATTGCTTGCATCATAACTGCGTAAGGATATTTTCTTCTGTTGTATTTTATGAAATAAAAAAGGAGGGGCTATTTGGCCTTAAGCACCTTCTCGATTTGCTGTTCCCGATGACAAATACGCACTTCCACGCCGAATTTCTCATGAATATGCTCTGCCAAATGTTGCGCGCTGTACACACTGCGGTGCTGACCGCCGGTACATCCGAAGGAAAACATCAGGCTTGTGAAACCTCGTTGCATATAGCGGGCCACGTGATGGTCGGCCAACTGATATACATGATCAAGGAATTTAAGTATTTCCCCATCATCTTCCAAGAAGCGAATCACCGGCTCATCCAGTCCGGTAAGCTGCTTGTAAGGCTCGTAACGGCCGGGGTTATGGGTGCTTCGGCAGTCGAATACGTAGCCACCGCCATTTCCCGACTCATCGGAAGGCAGGCCCTTGCGATAGGAAAAGCTAAAGACTTTCACCACCAATGGCCCTTTACCATCGTACTTGGAGAAAGTCGCGGGGCCATCTTGCGGATGGGCAGGATATACGTTAGTATCTGTGGTCTTATAACCATCGGCCCTTTGGCTCACGTGCGGCGCCTGAACGGCAAATTGGGGCAACTCACATAACCGCTTCAACATATCCATCATATAAGGATAAGGGAAGATGTCGGGATTGAGCCGCAACAGTTCACGCAGGTTCTGCATGGCCGGTGGAATGGAATCAAGGAAGTGTTTCTTGCGCTCAAAATAGCCTCTGAACCCATAAGCGCCCAACACCTGCAAGGTACGGAACAAGACAAACAAGCTCAAACGGGCCACAAAATGGCGCTCGGATGGCACTTCCACATAGTTTTTCAACGACTGATAGTAGTCAAAAATGAGCTCTCGGCGCAGCTTAAAGGGGTATTTGGCCGACGCCTGCCAAAGAAATGAAGCCAAATCATAGTAATACGGGCCTTTTCTTCCCCCTTGGAAATCAATGAAGAAAGGGTTATCGTTCTCATCGAGCATGATGTTTCGTGCCTGAAAATCACGATACAAGAAGCTCTCATTGTTCTCTGAAGTCAGGTCTTTGGCAAACATTCTGAAGTTGGCCTCCAACTTCAACTCATGAAAATCAAGCCCGGTAGCCTTCAAAAAACAATATTTGAAGTAATTTAAGTCGAACAGCACGCTGTCGGTATCGAACTCCGGCTGCGGATAACAGTTGGACCAATCCAAATCGCGTGCTCCTCGAATCTGAATTTCGGGCAGTGCCACGATGGTACGCCTCAACAATTCCTTCTCATATTGATTATAACGGCCACCTGCCTCACGGCCACCCTTGATAGCGTCGAAGAGCGAACGACGACCTAAATCGGTCTGCAGGTAGCACAACTCGTCATCTGAAACAGCCAACACCTCGGGCACCGGTAACTTCCGTGCCACAAAATGACGGTCTAAATAGATAAAAGCATGGTCCTCATCACGACTCGTGCCTTTCACACCGATAAGAGTGGAACCATCAGCGGCTGTCAATCGAAAGTATTCGCGATTGCTGCCTGCTCCCGGCAGTTTGTCTACTTGAGCCGGTTCCGCACCGGTCCAACTCTTATACAATTCCAATAATTTCTGCATATAACTATGATTTCATCAGATTGGAAACGCTATTTACAACCACCAATCTACATGCTGTTTCATTCTGCAAAAGTAATATAATCAAGCGAGAACGCAAAATGAATCCATAAAAAAATCGGATGTCATCCCGACAACCGATTTTCATAAACAAACTACTTAAAAACTAATCTACTAAAACAAATCAAAAAAAATATCGTAATCGGATTATTTCAAACAATCCGCATATAATCTTAGTTCTCGTTGCAAATATAATATTTTTTATTATACGCTCAAAAGTTTTACAATTATTTTTTATTAAATAGTGCCCTATTTGCCCATCGCCACCTATTCAAGCACCAAACACCACTTTGCCGAAGCTGCCCTTTTACACGGTCAAAAGGCTGCTTTGAGCTTGTCAAAAGCCTGCTTTGACAGCACAAAAGGCCCCCTTTGACAAACCCGCTCAACCGTGTTTATAAAATTAAGGGATAAAACTCACGCCGCCAACCATATTAAACTAAACATCCCCATTGCGCCTCACAAATAAAAAAGAGTCCATGATTACCGTAAGGATAATGATCAAAAGACCGCTGAATGTAACGAATATGGCACGCTTCACCCCATCCAAGAGCTTAAGAATAATAAACAAAAGGCTGCCGATTACAGCCTTACAAACAAATAAGGGGACAGTGCCAATGGCCTGCCCCCCCTATTATTTTAAAATAAATTTTCTACTTCTTTATCGGCTTACATCATGCCTCCCATACCCGGGGCGGCTGCCGGCATAACCGGTTTGTCCTCCGGTTTGTCTACCATGACACATTCTGTAGTGAGCAGCATGCCCGCGATGGAAGCAGCATTCTCAAGCGCTACACGAGCCACTTTGGCAGGGTCAACGATTCCGGCCTTGCGTAAATCTTCGTATTCGTCCTTGCGTGCGTTGTAACCAAAGTCACCTTCGCCCTCACGAACCTTATTTACCACAACAGAACCTTCACCTCCTGCGTTGGCCACAATCTGACGAAGCGGCTCCTCAATGGCACGTTCGATAATGTTGATACCGGTCTGTTCATCCTGATTCTCGCCCTTCAAGCCCTTCAAAGCTGCCAAGGCACGGATGTAAGTAGTACCACCACCGGCTACAACACCCTCTTCGATGGCTGCACGAGTAGCGCACAGAGCGTCGTCAACACGGTCTTTCTTCTCCTTCATTTCCACTTCAGAGTTAGCACCTACGTAGAGTACGGCCACACCACCTGCCAATTTGGCCAGACGCTCCTGCAATTTCTCCTTGTCATAAGAGCTCTTGGTGTTGGCGATTTCATTCTTTATCTGTGCCACACGGTCAGCAATGCTCTCCTTCTGGCCGGCTCCGTCAACGATGGTAGTGTTGTCCTTAGACACTGTCACCTTCTTAGCAGAACCGAGCATTTCAAGCGTTGCCTGCTCCAGCTTCAAGCCCTTGTCCTCGCTGATGACCACACCACCCGTAAGAACTGCGATGTCTTCCAACATGGCCTTGCGACGATCGCCGAAGCCCGGTGCCTTTACGGCGCATATTTTCAGGCCACCACGAAGACGATTGACAACCAATGTGGTCAATGCTTCCGAATCAACGTCTTCCGCAATGACGAGTAGAGGACGTCCACTCTCAGCGGCGGGCTGCAAAATAGGCAGAAAATCTTTCAGATTAGAAATCTTCTTGTCGTAAATAAGGATGTAAGGACTTTCCATAACACACTCCATCTTCTCTGCATCAGTTACAAAGTAACCTGAGAGATAGCCGCGATCGAACTGCATACCCTCAACCACACCGATATTGGTATCACGGGTCTTGCTCTCCTCGATGGTGATAACACCATCCTTGGAAACCTTACGCATGGCGTCGGCCAGCAACTTACCGATTTCAGGATCGTTGTTAGCGGAAACCGTAGCCACTTGTTCTATCTTGTCATAATTGTCATCTACCTTCTCGGCATGGCTCTTGATGTGTTCTACTACGCAGGCAACAGCCTTATCGATACCACGCTTCAAATCCATGGGATTGGCACCGGCAGTAACATTCTTCAAGCCTTCGGTCACGATAGCTTGTGTCAGGATGGTAGCCGTTGTAGTACCGTCACCGGCGTCATCACCGGTCTTGCTGGCAACACTCTTCACGAGCTGGGCACCCGTATTCTCGAACTTGTCCTCAAGTTCTATTTCCTTAGCCACGGTCACGCCGTCCTTGGTAATCTGAGGAGCACCAAACTTCTTCTCGATAACAACATTACGACCTTTAGGACCCAATGTTACTTTCACCGCGTTAGCCAACTGATCCACGCCTTTCTTCATCAGGTCGCGTGCATCTACATCATATTTAATATCTTTAGCCATAATCGTTTAATTTTAAAAGTAATTGATTTAAGAATTATTCTGTCACAATAGCAAGTACATCACTCTGGCGCATCATCAGGTATTTTTCGCCCTCACACTCCAATTCGGTACCCGCATACTTACCGTAGAGCACTACGTCGCCCTCCTTCAGTATCATCTGTTCATCTTTCGTACCTTGACCTACAGCCACGACTTTGCCACGCTGTGGCTTTTCTTTTGCCGTGTCGGGAATAATGATTCCACCTACTTTTTCTTCTGCCGGTGCAGGAAGTACCAGCACTCTGTCTGCTAATGGTTTAATATTCATAATCGTATAATTTTATAAATGCGTTCTGTTCATTGCTGCCCTTTGGGAAGCTAAAAGCATGCCAATGGACCTTTTTCTGACAAACTTGGCACAAATAGTGACACAAATGTCAGTCGATTAGCCCCACATGCGTTCAGGACATTTGGTCAACGCTTACCTTTCTACACCTTTATAAATATAAAAAGAATCATTTCGTTTTGGAAAATGTCAAAATTCTTTTATCTTTGCAACTAAGTCATTGCGAATATTGTCCTACTGCAACATGAGGGCACTGATTCGTCGCTTCATTCAACAACCAATATGCTATTTATATGAAAGATTTTTTCAAGCACGTCTTTGCCACGATGGTAGGACTCTTTCTCTTCGGCTTCCTGATGACCATTTTGGCCATATTTGTCCTTGTCGGTATCCTATCTACCTCAAAAACAACGACGAACATTACAGATAACTCCGTGCTCGTACTTAATTTAGAGGGCGAAATGACGGAACGAACCGAGCAAAACTTCATGAATGAGCTAAACGGTATCAGTGGAATGAGCTTTGAGGCGTACCAAAGAGCCATTCGCAATGCCACCGATAACGATAAAATCAAAGGTATTTTTATTCAAGCTAACGGCTTGGGCGCGGAAATGGCGCACTTAGAGGAGCTGCATCAAGCACTGGCAGACTTCAAGAAATCAGGCAAATGGATTATAGCTTATGGCGAAAGCATGTCGCAGGCCAGCTATTATCTGTCGTCATTGGCCGATAAGATTTACTTAAACCCATCGGGTGAGCTGACTTGGGTCGGCCTTGGCGGTGAGATGCGATACGTGAAGCACACGCTCGACAAGATAGGCATACGCGAAGTACCCGTAAAGGTGGGCAAATACAAGAGTGCCGTTGAAATCTATACGGAAGACAAGATGAGCGACGCCAACCGTGAACAAACGGAGCGATACCTCAACGGCTGGTGGAACAAAATCGTAACAGACGTAGCCGCAAGTCGCAAAATCAGCAAAGACTCGCTCAACGCCTACGCCGATCGCCTCATCACTTTAGAGGACCAGCAGCAGCTTGTGAAGACACGCATGATTGACGGTCTCCTTTACAATGACCAAACCAAAGCCGTTGTGGCCAAAATGCTGGGACAAGATAAGGACGACGAAATCAATCAGGTAGCAGTCAGCGATTTGCAGGAAGAGCCCGTTGATGGCCTATCAGACAAGATTGCTGTCTATACGGCTTCGGGCGAAATTGTGGATAATGCCACCCCACAAAGCCTCTTCAATGGCGGCAGCCAAATCGTGGGAGACGACTTCTGCAAAAACATGCGCGACTTGGCTGACGATGAAAACGTAAAGGCTGTGGTGTTACGTATCAACTCCGGTGGTGGCTCTGCCTATGCCTCGGAGCAAATGTGGCACCAGATTATGGAACTGAAAAAGAAAAAGCCCGTCGTGGTATCAATGAGTGGCGCCGCAGCTTCGGGCGGTTATTATATCAGTAGTGCGGCTAACTACATCGTTTCTGACGCCAACACCATCACGGGAAGTATCGGTATCTTCGGCATTGTTGAAGACCGAAGCAAACTATATACTCAAATCTTGGGTATGAAATTCGACGAGGTAAAAACCAACCGTAACTCGGTGATGAGCGCTGATGGACGTTTCCTTACTGACGAACAGTTCACCTTATTGCAACGCAGCGTTGAGCGGGGCTATCATTTGTTCAAAAAACGTGTGGCCGAAGGTCGCCACATGACGATGGAGCAGGTAGAAGCCATTGCCCAAGGACATGTTTATTTGGGTTCGGACGCTCTTCGTATTCGCTTGGTTGACGCATTGGGCAATCTCGACACGGCTGTCAAGAAGGCGGCCCAATTGGCCAAACTCGACGACTACAGTGTGACACGTTATCCTGAAGAGCAGGGCTTAATGGAGCAATTGCTCAATATAGACGACAGCATGGATAGCTATCTGAACGGCAAACTCAAGCTGTTATTGGGCGACATGTATGAGCCGCTCAAGATGAAGCACGACTTGGAAACGATGGATCGCATTCAAGCACGTCTGCCTTTCTATCTCTCTATTGTAAAATAAGACTGATACGCCCATGAGAACCGAAGGTGATTTTATCAAAATCAACGAATGGCTGCTGCCGCTAAGTTGGCTGTTTGAAATCGTTGTGCGCTTCCGCAACAGTCTCTTCAATATGGGGCTGCTCAAGAGCAAAGCCTACGACGTACCTGTCATTTCCGTGGGTAACATCACCGTTGGAGGCGCCGGAAAAACTCCTCATACAGAGTATTTGGTCAGATTGTTGAGCGATGACATGCGAGTGGCCGTTTTATCAAGGGGCTACAAACGCAAGACACGGGGCTATGTGTTAGCCGACAGTGAATCCACCATGAAAGAGATTGGGGACGAGCCATTCCAAATGAAGACCAAGTTTCCTAATCTGACCATTGCGGTAGACGGTAACAGAAGACGGGGTATTGACCACATCATTCATGATGAACTCACCAAAGATACGGACGTCATACTATTGGACGACGCTTTCCAACATCGTTATGTAAAGCCCGGTATCAATATCTTGCTGGTGGATTACCACCGCCTGATTATCTACGACAAGATGTTACCGGCCGGCCGCTTACGTGAACCGCAGTCGGGGAAGAACAGAGCGGACATCGTTATCATCACCAAATGTCCCAAAGACTTGAAACCGATGGAGTTCCGGGTACTGACCAAAGCCATGGACCTCTATCCCTATCAGTCGCTCTATTTCTCGACAATCGATTATTGCGACTTGATTCCCGTATTTAATAAGGACATTCCGTCTCTACCCCTTCAAGCGGTTCAGGGCAAAAACATTCTGTTGCTGACCGGCATAGCGTCGCCCGATCAATTGGTGATTGACCTTAAAGGCTATCATGCCGACATCACCCAACTGACTTATGCCGACCACCACCACTTTACAAGCAAGGATCAGGAAAATATCAACAAAGCCTTTGAAGCATTGGCAGAACCTAAGATGATTATAACGACAGAGAAAGACGCAGCCCGTCTCCTATCTGCGGAAAATCTTAATCAGCAGGTTTGTGACGCCATGTTCGCCCTGCCGATAAAGGTGAGATTCATGCTTGACCAAGAAGAAAACTTTAACAATCAAATCATAAGCTATGTACGAAAAAATTCAAGAAACAGCATTCTGGTTAAAAGAAAGGATGACCACAAGCCCAAAGACAGCGATAATTCTAGGAACAGGCCTCGGACAATTAGCTTCAGAAATAACTGACAGCTACGAGTTTCCCTACTCTGAAATACCCAACTTTCCCGTATCAACGGTAGAGGGACATGCCGGAAAACTCATCTTCGGTAAGTTGGGTGGCAAGGACATCATGGCAATGGAAGGCCGATTCCATTACTATGAAGGCTACTCCATGAAGGAAGTGACGTTCCCCGAACGTGTTATGTACGAGTTGGGAATCACCACTCTCTTTGTCAGCAACGCATCGGGAGGCATGAATCCTAAGTTCAAAATCGGAGAACTTATGATTATTGATGACCACATCAATTTCTTCCCCGAACATCCATTGCGTGGCAAGAATTTCCCCACAGGCCCCCGTTTCCCCGACATGCACGAAGCCTACGACAAGAACTTGCGTGACTTGGCTGACGCCATTGCTGAAGAAAAGGGCATTAAGGTTTCACATGGAGTTTATGTAGGAGTACAAGGACCGACGTTTGAAACACCTGCGGAGTATCGTATGTACCGTGCGCTTGGTGGCGACGCCGTCGGCATGAGCACCGTACCCGAGGTAATCGTGGCACACCATTGTGGTATCAAGACATTTGGTATCAGCATTATCACCGACCTTGGTGGCTTTGACGTGCCCGTAGAAGTGAGCCACGAGGAAGTTCAGAAGGCTGCCAATAGCGCTCAACCTCTCATGACCGAGATTATGCGGGAAATGATTCGTCGCTCTTAAAAACAACCTCTCTATATATAAATAGGTAAAGGAAAAAGAATGGAAATATCTAAATTGGGTGAGTTTGGGCTTATCGATCATCTGACACAAGACATCAAAAATAAGAACAGCTCTACACGATATGGGGTTGGCGATGACTGTGCCGTGCTTCATTATCCTGACTCGGAAGTGCTCGTTACATCTGACATGCTAATGGAGGGTGTGCATTTTGACTTGACTTATATTGACTTGGAGCACTTAGGATATAAAGCCGCGACAGTCAATATCAGCGATATTTTCGCAATGAATGGCACTCCCCGCCAACTCATAGTCAGCATCGCACTGAGCAAACGATTTAATGTGGAGGACATGGAAGCCTTTTATACGGGGCTGAAAGCCGCTTGCGACCGCTGGGGAGTGGATATTGTAGGAGGCGACACGACCTCTTCCTATACGGGACTTGCCATCAGTATCACCTGTGTTGGTGAGGCAAGAAAAGAGAAAATTGTCTACCGTAATGGGGCACAAGAGACAGACCTAATATGCGTAACGGGTGATTTAGGCGCCGCCTATATGGGCCTCCAACTCTTAGAGCGGGAGAAATCGGTGTACTATCAGCAAGTGGAAGAAGCACAGAAAAAAGGTGATAAAGCCGCATTAAAGGAGTTACAGAATTTCCAACCTGACTTTGCTGGCAAAGAATATCTCCTTCAAAGGCAACTCCAACCCGAGGCAAGAGGAGACATGATAGAGAAATTACGGGAAATGAACATCCGTCCTACCGCCATGATGGATATATCTGATGGGTTGAGCAGCGAATTACTGCATATCTGCAAACAAAGTAATTGCGGTTGCAGGATATACGAAAACAAACTGCCCATTGACTACCAAACCGCTGTTATGGCCGAAGAGTTCAACATGAACCTTTCGACATGCGCCCTCAATGGAGGTGAAGATTACGAATTACTCTTCACTGTTCCGATAGGGGATCATGAAAAATTGGAGAATATGGATGGCATTCGCCAAATAGGATATATCACAAAACCATCATTGGGTTGCATGCTTATCACCAGAGACGACCAAGAATTTGAGCTAAGAGCACAAGGCTGGAATCCGCTGAAATAAGTTCTGAATATCTTATTTTACCACATTAGCCGTTTCAATCAACTGATTTACTGATAGAATCAATCGATTGAAACGGCTAATTATTTTATCTACAGACAAACTCAACACCCTCTCCAAACAGTAGTGTAAACGCCTTTTTGTTAATAAGATTTAATTTAATAGACTTTCCTCTGCCATTTACCCATACTATTCATAAATATTATTACCTTTGCACTCGCAATAAACAATGGTGCCATAGCTCAGTTGGTAGAGCAAAGGACTGAAAATCCTTGTGTCCCCGGTTCGATTCCTGGTGGCACCACTGCAAAGCAGTCAGAATATGACTGCTTTTTTTATTGCTCCAAATCCCAGCACTACTCCGGACTTTCTTTTAATTTAAGCCGCATAAATACCTACTTATAGTGATTGTAGGAAAGAAAGAAAACATCTAATTTTGTCGGCGATTTATAAGTAATTAACAAAAAAACATAAAAGGAAATCTGAATGGCATTGAACATCAGCGACAATCTTTTATCGTGCCGCTATGCAAAATGGACTTTGACAATATTGCTTTGTCAAAGTCTTGCTATCGTTTGTGCTCAAACGAACGTCGGCACGCAACGTCCTAAAATGGACTCAGTTACTCACAAGCTACAAGAAGTCGTTGTCACGACAAATCAGATTTTAGGTAGCAAGTTTCAAGCCCAAAACCGAACAGGGTCGGCTTATTATCTGTCTCCACAGGAAATTGTAAAATTCGGCTACACCGATATTAACCGTATGCTCAAAGCTGTTCCGGGGGTAAACCTATATGAAGAAGACGGCTATGGCCTACGTCCCAACATCAGCTTGCGTGGTACACAAGCTGAAAGAAGTGAACGTATCGTCATCATGGAAGATGGAATATTGGCTTCACCGGCCCCCTACTCCGCACCGGCTGCTTATTATTTTCCGAATGCGGCACGTATGTATGCGGTCGAAGTGTTAAAGGGAAGCAGCCAAGTTCAATATGGTCCATTCACTACGGGAGGTGCCATTAACCTTGTCTCTACACCCATTCCCAATCATTTCAGCGGCAAAGCGCAATTATCATACGGAAGTTTCAACACGTTAAAAGCCCATGCCCACGTGGGTGATCGTTGGAAACATTTTGGCTATATGGTGGAATATTTACGCTACCAATCCGATGGTTTCAAGAAGAGTACAGCCGGAAAGCCATTCGGCTTTTGGCGTAATGACCTTATAGCAAAGGTTATTCTCAATACCGCAAAGGAAGAAGGCATGAATCATTCCTTGGAATTAAAGTTTGGATATGCCAATGAGAAGTCGGACGAATCCTATGTCGGACTTTCTGAAACCGACTTCCAAAATACCCCCTTTATGCGCTATCCCGGCGCCGACAAGGACAACATGCGCACTAATCATCAACAATATGTGGCGACATATCTGATGAATTTGGGGACGAAATGGCAACTGACAGCTAACTTATACTATAATCGTTTTCATCGTAATTGGTACAAACTGAACGATGTCAGAGCCAGTGAGGAAAAGCAGGACAAGGCCGGTATTGCACAAATATTGGAAGCCCCGGAAACTAATCGCCGCTTTATGGATATTCTTATCGGTAAAACCGATCGCTACAGTCAGGCTTTAATAGTGAAAGCCAACAACCGAACCTACCACTCACGAGGCTTTCAAGTAAAAGCCAAATATCGATTTAATATAGGTGAACATTATATAAATACAGAAGCAGGACTAAGATTACATAAAGACGATGAGGACCGCTTTCAGTGGAATGACGCTTATGCCATGAAGCAGGGGGCAATGGAACTCTATCTCCCGGGCATTCATGGAACCGACGCCAACCGCATTACTGAAGCAGAGGCAACGGCAGCTTACGGCTTAGTTAAATGGGCATACCACAAGTGGACCGTCACAGCAGGTATGCGTTATGAACAAGTCAATCTGCTCAATAAGGACTATACTACCGCAGATTTACTAAGAACAGGGCACTTACGTCAAGAAATCAAGAATAGCGCTAAGGCTTTTATACCCGGTTTAGGTATCCATTGGCAAGTATTAGACCCGCTTTCTCTCTTTATCGGAGTTCATAAAGGCTTCGCTCCACCATCTGCCACATTAGGACAAAAAGCAGAAAGCAGTATCAACACGGAAATCGGTACACGCTATAACACGCGCAATTTGGCCATCGAACTTATAGGATTCTATAACCGTTATGATAACATGTTAGGAAGTGATCTTGCCGCTTCGGGTGGTACCGGCTCCCTTATTCAGTTCAATGTTGGCAAGGCCGATGTTAGAGGTCTTGAGTTTCTTGTGCGCTGGCAGCCACTTCCCGCAGCTTGGAAAGTGCGCTTGCCCTTACAACTTTCCTATACTTACACAGATACTGAAATGAAAAGCCGATTCAGTAGCAGTGCTTGGGGAGAAGTTTTTGAGGGTGACGAGATTCCCTACATCAACAAACACACACTCAATGGGCAAGTTGGCGCAGAATACAAGCAGCTAACATTCAACGTAGGAATACATTATACAAGCGATATGCGCACCACTCCCGGACAAGGAAACATCGCGAAATTCAACAAAGTACCTGCAAGATTAATTTTCGATGCGGCAGCTAACTACCGGTTTAACAAGCAAATAACCTTCACCGTTAATGCAGTAAACCTGACCAACAAACATTACATCGCTTCACGACACCCCTCCGGTCTGCGCCCCGGACATCCATTCGGTATTTACGGCGGTGTAAAATTTATTTGGTAAACACATTATAACAAGATATACAGACTCTATAAATATAATGGACAATCATAAATTTCTATTCATCTTTAAACTTACCTTTTTCTTCTTAACTGGCATGTTTGCTCTTGCAAGCCATGCACAAACAGAAAAGGTAATTGTAAAAGTGATCGACAGCAAAGGCACTCCTATTATAGGTGCAAACGTATGGAATATTGACGCTAAAGGCGGTGCTACCACTGACGACGCCGGCTTATGCACGCTCAAAGCCACAAAAGGCGACTTACTAAAAGTATCTTATATTGGCATGGTGACACGCACTGCAAAAGTCATCAGCCATGAAATACAAGTCATGCTTCAAGATGATACCAAGATGTTGGACGAAGCTGTCATCACCGGTTATCAGAAAGTTAAGAGCCGTGTCTACACTGGTGCCGCCCAATTAGTGAAATTAGACGACATCAAACTTGAAGGTATCACCGATGTAACACGCATGCTCGAAGGCCGTGTCGCCGGTTTATCCATTCAAAACATATCTGGCTCTTTCGGTTCAGCACCCCGAATCAACATCCGTGGTGGTGTTTCTATTATCGGAAATGCCCAACCTTTATGGGTTATTGATGGCGCTGTTTACGAAGATATTGTATCTCTCAGCCTTGACCAATTGGCTTCAGGCGATGCGGAAACCCTCATTAGCTCAGCCGTATCAGGTATCAACGCAACCGATATTGAAGATATACAAGTGTTAAAGGATGCAGCCGCCACCTCTATCTATGGTGCCCGAGCGTTGAACGGCGTCATTGTCGTAACGACAAAACAAGGAAAGCGAGAGCAACCCATACGCTTGTCATACGCCATGGAAATGAGTTTCCGCCGCCGCCCATCATACAATGACTTCGACTTACTCAACTCGCAGGAGACAATGTCCGTCTACCAAGAAATGCACAACAAAGGATATTTCGACCTCCAAAGCACACTTTATGGCCGCAGAGGTGGCGTGTACTATCAAATGTATCGTGATCTCACCACGTATGATAACAATACGGGGAACTATCTTTTACCCAATACCGAAACAGCCAAGGCCGCTTTCTTACGCGAACATGAGTATGCCAACACCAATTGGTTCAAAGAGCTCTTCTCTCAAAACCCAACAATCAGCAATACCATCACGCTAACCGGCGGTGGTAAAAAGATAAGTACCTATGCTTCTTTGGGCCTTTTCAAAGATTACGGTTGGACTATTACGGACAACGTGCGCCGTATTACCGCCAACGTAAATACTACTTTTTTCCTTTCCGACAAGTTTTCTACCCGTGTCATTGCCCAAGGAAATATACGCGAACAGCGGGCTCCGGGCACCATGCCACAGCAACGCAACACGACCATCGGCTCATTTGAGCGCGACTTCGACATCAATCCGTTTGCTTATGCCTTAGGAACCAGCCGCACTCTGCGCCCTCGTGACAGCCGCGGACAATTGGAATATTACCGCAATAACTGGGCTCCATTTAACATTCTCAATGAATACGATAATAATTATATGGATATTGGCGTCCTCGACTTGAAACTACAAGCCGAGGCTAACTACCATTGGAATGACTATTTGCAGGTAAAAGGCTTGATGGCCATGCGACGTGCGACCACGCATATCACACATGAAATCAAGGAAGGCTCCAATGTTGTTCAGGCATTCCGTGCCAATGAAAATCCCTATGTTGCCGCACAGAACATTTACTTACTCCACAACAATACTGACCCACTACTTCAACCACAAGTAGCATTGCCCCATGGCGGAATCTTTAACAAGACCGAGAATCAAATGAAAAACTACATGGGACGACTTGCATTGGACTATGATCGCACGCTCGGGCAGCACGATATAAAAGCATTTGGATTCGCCGAAATACGTCATACCGACCGCATAACAACTCCATTCCAAGGCTATGGCATACAGTACGACAAGGGAAACCAAGTCTTTGTCAACCCGCTTATCTTCCAAAAGCTGCAAGGCGAAAGCACCGACTACTTCGGATTAACCAAACAATATAACCGAGGTATCACTTTTTCAGGCAGCGCCACTTACGGCTACGCAGGAAAATATGTCTTCAATGCCGTCATCAACTATGAGGGAAGCAACACGGCCGGCCAAAGCAACGGCTCGCACTGGCTGCCAACATGGAACGTGGGTGCCAAATGGAACATCAACAACGAGGCCTTCATGAAGCCTTACGCCAACATCTCAAAGTTAGCCTTACGCCTCAGTTATGGACTTACGGCTAAAATGAATGAGAAAGCTATCAATGCCAACGCTGTATATCAAAACACCATCATCAACCGAATAAACTTCAAGGAACGCGAAAACGCGCTCAATATCCTGCATCTTGAAAATCGTGACCTCACATGGGAAAAAATGTACGAATTGAATTTCGGACTTGATTTAGGCCTATACAACAATCGCATCAGTTTATCCGTAGACCTCTACCAACGCAATGCCTTCGACCTCATCGACCTTATTCGTACATCGGGTATCGGCGGACAATACTATAAGTATGCCAACTTCGGTGACATGCGCACACGTGGTGTAGAGCTGTCTCTGCACACAAAAAACATCCAAACAGCAGATTTCGGCTGGTCCACCTCTTTAACGTTCAGCGCCATGGACCAAACAATAACCCGTCTGCTCAACACTCCTAACACCTTTGACATGGTTGCCGGCCATGGCAATGGTAACATCGTAGGATTCCCCAAGGGCTCACTCTTCTCTTTCAACTATCAGGGTCTTGACAACACCGGACTTCCCACATTCGACTACGGGCTCTATCCCACCAATGGAAGTGCCTATGCCAAATCCTCCAACGCTGATTTCTTAGATACCAAATATTCCAAAAGCTACCTGATATATCATGGCCCCATCGAGCCGCAAATTATCGGAGGACTCTCTAACACGTTCCGATATAAGAATTGGGACTTATCCGTGTTCATGACCATGCAAGCCGGTAATAAGATTCGTTTGAATCCTACCTATGACCCATCGTTCGGCGATTTGAATGTTTTTGGTAAAGAATACTTCCGCCGATGGCTCAACCCGGGTGATGAACTTAAAACAAATGTCCCCGTCATCCCTTCAAAAGAACAGATAGCCCTCGTGGGACAAGAGAATATCGAACGTGCTTACAACACGTATAACTACTCACAGATGAGGGTAGCCGATGGCAGTTTCGTGCGTATGAAGAACATTTCTTTAGGCTATAAGTTCCCTACCGGCTGGATCAAGGGGCTTGGCCTGCGCCAATTATCAATGAGAATGAACATAACAAATCCGTTCTTGATTTATTCTGACAAGAAACTCAATGGGCAAGATCCCGAGTATTATAAGACGGGAGGTGTATCACTCCCCACTCCTCAACAATATACTTTCACATTAAACGCAAGTTTCTAACGACCGATTGTAATACGACATACCACTATGCGAATAAAAATAAACTGTTTAGGGCTGCTCTTGCTTCTTTGCTCGTGCAGTGATTACTTAGATAAGACTCCAAGTTCAGCCATCGATGTCAATATTGATTCCGAGGAAAAAGTGGCCGAACTGATCACCGCGGCCTATCCTTCCGCCAGCTACTTCGCCTTCCTCGAAGCCCGTACCGACAATGTTGAGGAACGTGCCTACGGCATTCAGAACAGAATGAACGAGGCAATGTTCTTTTGGGAAGATTTCGATCAAGAAGATCTTGACACGCCTCTCAACTATTGGAACAGCTGCTATACCGGAATAGCACAGGTCAACAAGGCCTTGGAACTCTTATCCACATTCCCTAAAAACAAGCGTACTGAAGCCCTCTACGCCGAGGCTTTCCTGCTCAGGGCCTACCTTCATTTTATGCTGGTCAATATTTGGTCGGAGCCTTATGGCAAAAAATCAGCCTCTCAAATGGGCATTCCCTATTTGGAAAAACCCGAGAAGCATGCCATCGTCAGCTACGACCGAGGCTCCGTTAAAGACGTGTACGACAAAATAGAAAAAGACCTTTTGCGTGGTGTTAATCGCATCACTGACCAATATTATAAGGCACCTCGCTTTCATTTCAGCAAGCGTGCGGCCTATGCTTTTGCCTCCCGGTTCTATCTGATGAAAGGCGATTGGCAAAAAGTAATAGACTATTCCAACTACGTATTAGGCGAAGACGCCAAAACATCTTTACGCAGATGGTGGGACTACAGACGTAAACTCAACTTCAATTTCAAGTCATTGCACCAACTTTATTTGGCTGAGGACGAACCCGCCAACCTGCTGCTGACCACTACCCGCTCTCGCTTACAGCGCAATCTTGCCACAGAGAAATACGGACTTACGGCCGACAAAATGGTTTCCATCTTCGCCAAACGAGGTATAGAAGGTGCCCAAAACTACTCCACTATCAATTTACAAGGAGTTTATCCGCTAAATGCGTCCGAATCGCCCATCACCAATGGCAGCTACATGGCTAAGTTTGATGAGTACGCACAGTACACGGAAACCGGGAGTTCGCCTAAACAAGTGTTCGTTACTAACGTACTCTTCTCTACCGACGAGGTATTGCTCAACCGCATGGAGGCCTATACCATGCTAAGCAAATTCGAGGAAGCCATAGCTGACTTGCTCGATTATATGAGCACCAAGTTCGAGATTTATCCTGCGTTACCGCATGAAGCCTACCTGCAATCATCGCGTACCAATTACGATATTTACTCTCCTAACTATGGATTAAGCAGGGAACAACTAGCCTTGATTTCTACCATCTTGCACTTCCGACAAAAGGAATTTATGCACGAAGGCCTAAGATGGTTCGATATACGGCGCTTCTATCTCTCCGTAAAACGCAATTCCAAAGCCGGTCGTTACAAGGCTCTTGAAAAAGAAGACCTACGTAAAGTGCTGCAAATTCCCAATGAAGCCATCCGTCGAGGACTACAACCCAACCCTCGCAATGAGGCCATTATTTTGAGATAACAAAAGATGATAAACGCTAAAATAGAATCTATGATTAAGAAATTCATATACTTGTGCTGCATCACGCTGGCCCTCGCCGGCTGCTCTGAGGAAGCGCTCAATGGCGACAGTGTCATTACCGAGCCTACCGAACAGGCTTCCGATATTGACAAATGGGTCTTTAAAAACCTCACCGAACCTTACAATGTACAAGTCATTTACCAATCGGGAAGCATTGCCATGGCACCCGATGAATATGCGCCAAAGACCGAAAAGGTGCTTGACGTGCTCGAAACCATCAAGGCGCTGTGGGTAGATGTCTATGCCACCGAAGGCATAGGAGGCACCAATTACTTGAAAGAAAAAATGCCGATGCGGATTCATTTAATCGGTGGTCGCAAATTAGACGCCTCCGGCAAGGAGCTTATCACCAATCCCACTGCCACCGGTATCAATATGTATATATATAATGTAAATGAGTTCAACCGCAACGATGAACACGATGTTTTCTGCCTTATGCGCAGTGTTCATTTCCAGTTTGCCAAGCGTCTTCTTGAATTGAAAGGCTATGATCGCGATAAATTCTTGCAAATCAGTCGCCATCGCTACCGCAACTCGCCCTATGGCGTCAACGTGGGTCTTACAAAACAGAGTCGTCATGAGGCGTTCGATGTTAGCCGGGAGGCGGCAAAGCGTGGTTGTTTCTCGCTCTTTGGCCTTTCCTCGGCCGAGGATGACATGGCCGATATGATCAGTACGCTCCTCACACACAAGCCTACCGTCGAACAAGAACGCCTGCAGGCGGCCCGCCATTATGAGATTCCTAAAAACGATCCCGACCCTGATTATACCCGACAATTGGCACAAGAGGGTGAGCAGTGTGCCCAAGAAATGGAACAAAAGATGGTGATTGTCAGAGATTTTTTCAAAAAAGAAGCCGGTCTCAATCTCAACCAATTACAGCTGTTGAGTATCAACAAACTGATTAATTTCACAAAAACAAAGAATCGTGATGAATAAAATAGGATATATACTACTGCTGACTGCAGGATTAATCATGGGCGCCTGCAATGACGACACCTTGTCAGGCCCCACACCCACCGAGCGCTCTCAAGCCAATATAGAGCAGTTACGTGCGGAACTTTCTGACGCTCCGCATGGGTGGAAACTGCTTTACTTCCCTACTACCGACTCGCTTTTATTCAGCAACCTGAATACAAGTCTGGGCATGGATGACCAACATGGGCACTATGGTTACGGCGGTTTTTATTACCTACTAAAATTCGACAAGCAAGGCAACGTAACGCTTAAGGCCGACCATAGCCCGTCCCCCGCCGAGGAACAAGGCCGTTATGCCGTTCACCAATCTTCTTCCACGCAGTTGAGCCTTACTACTTTCACCTCCCTGCACACACTGATTGGCACCGCGTTTAAAGGCACATCCCATTTCCTTTACGCCCGTAAGGACTTCGACGGAAGCCTTGTCTTCCGCACGATGAACTACATGGAACCGGCCAAAGAGTATATCGTCATGCAGCGACTTGACAGCGATGAGGCGTGGAATGACAATATCAAGCAAGCCTACGACAATCGTTCATTCTTTGAGTCGATGAAAAATCCACAGATACGCATTCACACCGGCGCCATGGTTCACTTCCAAAGCGACATGAATATGAAAGCACAAGAGAAACATCGGGCCGAAATCACTTCCCATCGTTACTATCTCTTTACCTTCGCCAAGGAGTTAGCTGCCGACCCCGACGCCTATCCCCGGACTGTCGTTGGCCTTGGCTCCGGCTATACCGGTACAGAGGCCGGGCTCTCCTTTCACGCCGGAATTAGACTAAATGCCAACCACGTATTTCATGATTTTGAGCGTGTTGAAGACAAGTTTATATGCGAATTGGTGCAAGTCTACGACCCTCATACCCTTCGGCCTTATCTGATGGCCAAACACTTGGCCCCAAAAGGACAATATAAAGAAACCGGCTACATCGCCGAAATCTTTGATATGCCAACCAAACGTTAAGACTATAATTTCCCCATATATGAATAAATACACTCACAAACTTATCAATAGCCTGACTGCCATCGCGGCTTTGCTCCTGCTCTCAGCCTGTAACAAGGACTTCGCGGAGTTCCCACAAGAGAATTACGATGAGCTTTTTCCTCCCACAGAGATAGAAAAACCTCAAACCAGTGATAACCCGGTAGTGAAGTTAGGCAACCCTTATATGAAGGTCGATGAGTTCAAATACATGGGAAGAGATAACCAAACACCTTCTCAAACCTACAAGGTTACTATCAGGGCTGCCTACTATGAACCCGACAATATGGGTCCCTCATCGGCTCCCTCGCTCTATTATATAAGGTATGTCGATGAAAACGGCAAGCTCGTTACATGGAGTAGTAGCAATTCCATCGAAGGAACAAGCTCTGTTCTCAAGCGAAATAAGGAGCAAACGGTGAGCTTTACCCTGCGCTCGGGTAACCAAGTTATGCTCATAGTCAATGGAATCGGCGAACGAGGCACCGGTGTCATGGGCGCTATCGACGTGCAAGATGAGAACGGGCTTCGCCTTCTCCCCTCCTTCTTGAGCCGCCAATATCAGAACGAAGAGGGCCCCAACAATATTCAAACACCTTTTTGTAAATATTACATTCTCCCTTAAGAACATGACAAAGACTTATTTTCTCACCGCTATATGCTCACTGCTATCGTTGACCGCTTGCCATGATGGCGAGGGAGAAACCGTAGAGAGCACTTACATGCTCCCCATTGAGCAAGTACCCGATTACAAATACAGCCGCAGCGGCCTCAGTACGGTCGACCAATGGGAATGTGCCATGAATCAAAAAGCGGCCACATACATTTACGAATCGTTCCTTCAGAAAGCCTATCTTCACGACGATGACGACATGCAACGCTTGAAAGAAGCCTTTGAGGAAGGACAAAACGCAGCCCACTTATCGCAACAAGTGGCCGAGACTGTCCCCGAAGCGACGAGGCAACTCATCCTTCAGGACTTCCAACAGCTTTTCGACGACACTCGAGCCTTGGGCCAACATACCTACCAACCGGCTGCCGAGGCCACGCCGGGGTACATTGGTTACAGCGCCGGAGACAACAGTCGGTCCTTCGCCAATGCCGATGGTATCATCCCGGCAGAGGTTTTCAATGGCATGATAACGGGCACGATATATCTCAATAAGATAATGAACAAGCACCTTACCACGGCCAATTTTGACAACGAAAACCTGCGAAATGCCCACCGTGACCTGCAAATCGGGCCGGGCAACAGCTACACCGAACTTGAACACCATTGGGATTTGGCCTACGGCTACTTCAACAATATGAAGGCTATAACCCAATCGGAAGGTATCGCTTTACTGAAAAATCGGGAGCGAAAGCTCTACGAAGCCTTTGCTTGGGGCCGTTATGCACTTGGCCATTACGACTATAAACTGCTCAAAGAGAAGATGGATTTCATCCGCAAAGACCTGTCACAAATCGTTGCGGCGCGTGCCATGTACCTCCTGATAGGCCCTAACACCATGGCCAATATTGAAAGCAAGAATCCCCAAAACGCATTCTTCTTCATTTCACAAGCCTACGGACTGGTCTACGCCCTGCAGTTTTGCTGCGACATGAACGGTCAACCTGCTTATAGCTATGAGGAAATCAAGAGCCTCCTACAACTATTCAAGGACGATAAAGGCCTATGGAATATAGAGCGCCTCAAGGCCGACAGCACCACCAAAGGCTCTCTTCAGTATATCGTTATGGCCATAGGAAATAAGTTTGGCATTACCCTTGATCAACTCATTCGTTAATTATATCATCTCATATTGTACTAAATGAAAACTATCAACTTCATATTCATGCTCCTTCTTGCCCTGCCTTTCACCATGCAGGCACAAGAAAAGGAGAACCTTATTCCCAACGGAGGATTCGAGACTTTCGGTACGGGAATGCAGTCTGATGTACCCGTCTATTGGTACATACCACAAACAACACTATTCCCACGCAAAGAAAAGAACAATAAACATCAAGGCGATTTCGCCCTGAAACTGTATGCTAATGGCGGTAGTTTCCAACCCAACAACGGCGATAAGATAGCTGTTAAGTCGGGCCATAAGTACAAACTATCATTTTGGTATTGGATGAATCTGTGGAATCGGCACCTTATTTTCTCGTTCTATTGGTATAAAGGTAGCCAGTATGTCTCAAAACTTGTCTTGGATAAGCCCCTTGATAAGATTAACGAATTTGAGAAGTGGACCGAAAAGAAACACGAAATTGAAGTGCCGGAGGGGGTCGACGCCGTTACCATTTCCATTCGCTTAGAGCGTGAAAGCACATCGGGGGCGTACCTTCTGCTCGATGATTTCTCACTCACCGATGAGGGTGGAGGCAGCCAAAACAACGTTATCGCCCCGGGCAACCTGCGGATTAACGCCTTCCAACGCGAGCTTGAATGTAAGTGGGACAACGTTGCGGTAGAGGGATATACGTGGAAGGTGACATGTAATAACCAAACCTTAACCACCCAAACGCCATCGTGCACCATCACCGGACTAACTCCTGCCACCAATTATGAGGTCAGTGTAACCGCCATCGATAAGGACAAGAACACCTCTACGCCCGTGGTCATCCGTAAAAAGACTGACAACATCATGGGCAAAGAGGAGGAACTACGAATTCCTTTCCTTAGAAGCATGCCCAAAGACGGGTATTATAAGCGCAAGGACAACAAGGTACCGCTCTATTTTACCGACCTTTATCCGCAAGACGCCACCATCAATTACACGCTCGATGACCAACCCGTCGCCCCTCAAGACGGATGGATAACCTTCGATAAGGGCGAGGGTGACGGCGAACATGTACTGAAAGTAACCATCAAGGAAGCCGATGGCAAGGAGTGGATATTGGAATACAACCTATCGAGAATAGACTAACCGCCGAGCCATTCCTGCTCACACGTCAAACAATAATGATAAAAGCACTATGAATAAAACGATATTTTACCTGCTCCTTGCCGTAACCACGCTCATCACCGGCCTATCGGCATGCAGCGAGGACAACGATACTACGCTCTCCGACATAAGGATTGGTCGCGAGGCACAGCTCCATGAAGTATCCGTCAGCCGCCAAACCACCCGCAACATACTGCTCGATGGCGGGAACGGAAAGTACGCCGTGTACGTGGCCAACCCACAAATTGCGACGGCAAAGATAGTCAACGACACGCTGAAACTTACCGGACAATTCGAGGGAACGACCTTTGCCACCATTCGCTCGCATGATTTTGAGAAGCGACTCGACATCAATGTGGTGCCGCCAACGCTGGGATTCAGTCAGAAACACATTCGTTTGGCACCCAAAAACGAGAGCACTTCCGTCACACTGACCGGCGGTGGCATTGTAAACTTCGAGATAGACGACCCCGATAAGGTCGTAAGCGTTAAATGGAATGCTGCCAACCGGGTCGTGGAATTGCGTCCCCATTATGAGGGCGAGGCCGTTATCACCGCCATAGGGCAAGATGGCAGCCGCGATCAACTGACCGTCAGCGTGAGCTGTGAGGGCGAACTCAACCGCATAGGCTACTATAGTACCCGCTCAAAAGTGATGACTACCGAGCTCAATACCCGCATGGTAGTGAGAAACCGTAAGGCCGGTATCTCGCTCTTTGGCTCCGTCGACCCCAAGAACGGGCAGGGGCTGCGCCTCTCTCCCATCGTTAATCCGCGGCAAGGGCAAACCTATGACGTGACCATAGCCATGCTCGGACAGTGGCCTAACCCCAAACTATCCAACGGGACGCTGAAACTACGGGTGTTGGAAGTACGCCCCGACAAACATCTTGTAGTGCTTCGAGGCCCCGGATTCAAATTCCTGCTGCCCTATTACGACAATTAAAACCCTCTCTTATTAAATGAAAAGGCGCCATTTGCATATTTATCAGCAAATGGCGCCTTTGGTTTTAGCTTACTTTCGCCAAGCTCCCACTATCTCACCGATATATTCCGAGTGAACACCCGCGGAGAAATTGGCATAGAATTTCTTGGGAACATCCCCGAAACCCTTGGGCTCGAACGGCGCACGATAGAGTATCTTACACTCATATACCTCCGAAGCCTCCTCGTAATAAGGCGTTCCGTTGGCGGTGAATTTCGTGTGCAGCCCTAATGCCTTGGCCTTATCACCGTCACGACCACTGTGCGATCCCATGTAATTCAGTATATCCTTATGGTCCTCATCGAAAGCCATCACCGTGAAATATTGGGCTTTCTCCATGAATTGATGGGTATGACGACCTTCTGCCACATACACTGTGATCGTGGCATTGTCGTGATTCCAAATGTTGCCGAGCGCTCCCCAGCCTATGGTCATGGCGTTGCTACCCTTCTTGCTGCCCACGGCCAGCAACAAACCTTCACGCTTAAACCAACTGAAAGGATTTTCCTTAAACTCCTCCAATACGTCGAAGGGCTTTAACTCCTTCTTCTCCGGGGCGGTCGGTGCGGCCGTAGGCTGCGGTGCGGCCTTGCCTCCAAAGACATTATAGGATATATTTTCCGGTTTCCATTTGTCCTTCGGAGCAGGCGAAGTCTTAGGGTAGCCAATGACGATGGTATTGAGCGGCACCATCGTTTCGGGCAAGTTTAAGAGGCGGGTCATACCTTCCACACGATCTTTCGACGGATAAGTGCCGGTCCAAACAGCCCCCAAGCCCAGCGCATGGGCCGCAAGCAGAATGTTCTCCGAGGCTGCCGACGCGTCTTGAACCCAATAATCGCGGCCCCGATCTTGCAAAGCCTTGGTCAGGTCGCCACAAACCACGATGGCCAAAGGCGCCTTGGCAGCCATGCCCGCATTGGGATTGACCTCCGGAATACGGCTAAGCACCGCCTTATCGGTCACAACGATGAAATGCCAAGGCTGCTTGTTGACCGCCGACGGGGCAGCCATGCCGGCCCGAAGCAGTTTCTCGATTTTCTCACTCTCCACCGGCGCGTCGGTATAAGCCCTGACACTGGTGCGCGTCACGATGGTTTGATAGGCGTCATCATCGGCACCCGACCGGCGTCCCTGACTGCTCTTGGCCTGCACCAACTGAATACTGACAAGGAGCAAGGCCACGGCCAATAAGGCCATTACGATTTTTGTGTTCATAAATTAAAAGGTTTTATGTTGGCTGATTTTAAACAAACTACCCATAGGACATACAAAACGGCAATACGGCCTCATCACAACCGTAGACAGTAAGACAAACACCACCGCTATGGTTATGACCACCCAAGAGGCCGATTGGAAGATAAACGCCGAGAAAGGCTCGTAATCTACCCACTCCGCCCATACGCCGGTCCAGAGGCAAAGCATGAGAACGGCCCATAGAACCTGCCGGAACAAATCAAGTCGTTTGGCCGTCCGACTACTCATCTTGAACTTAAACCCGACACACTTGGCGGCCAATTCCTGCGCCGCGCCGAAGGGACAAACATGGTTGCAATAATGATTTTTCTTGCCAAAGAGCGGATAAACGAAGGCCATGATAAGCATGAGCACCGGCGTAAGCAAGGCCACGACGTTCATACCATTTGACATATAGCCGATAATGGCTGAATAGGAAAGGAACGAACCACACCAAAAACCGAGCACGCCAATATCCAACAACTGCTGGAAAAGGCGGTAACGCCGATTCTTATAGTACAAAGGAACAATGGCAGCCATCAACGCCACCAGCAGTCCCGCTACCGACTTAACACTCAAATCGAGCTGTTCCCACCAGCTCTTTTGGGCCGCCGACTTACGGGCATATTGCAAACCACGCTCCATGTTGCCTATGATGCCCTTCGAGGAAAAGGTTGCACCCGACACGGCGTCGACCTTCAGGGCCGCGGCTTCCTCCAAAGACTTCCCCCGCCAACGTGCGAGGAGTTGCTCGGCCTCATGAAAGAAGTCGGGCGTTTCTTGATTATCGAGCGCTCTCACCGAGCTTACGACGCCGTCCTTCACGGTTATTTCCAACGGTACGGGACCGCCATAACCGTTAATATCCTTGGCCAACGGGGCCGTATTAATGATGATAGCGCCGTCATCGCCCTTGCGAAGCGTGTCGTTGGCGGCTGTCTTTGCACCCGTAACGGCTTGTTTTTCTAAGCTGTGGCCCAGCAGTTTGCCGTCGCGCCTGATAGAAACCACGGCTATCATTAATAAGCAAATAAGCAGGCTGAGGGCACGGGAAAGTTTGTCATTCCAGTTTTTTTTCATCTTCTCCAATAAAATCTAATAATACCTTAAAGCTACAAATCATTGACGATAACTCAAAAAAAGCGTTTATATTGTGCAAAAATGATTTAACATTATTTCGTAAAGAGAAAATTCAGAAACATCTTTACAAAATGTCAAAAATGCCTGCGTTATTTCAAAATAAAAAACTTTCGGCCGGAAATTATGAAAAAACAAGCCGTTTCGTAACCCGTTATCAATCAACAGTTTATCAAAAACAGCATTTTTCCAAGCCATCCACAAGCCCCTTTTGAGGCCAATTTTACCCTTTGATTACAGCTATTTACGCACATGGAAGCGGCGCTTTGAGCGGTCCAAAGGCCTGCTTTGACCCACAGAAAAGCCATCAATCGGGAAAAGAGAAAACCAATACAGTCCCATCACCCACCTTTTACGGTCCGACAAAAGCTGAATGACATATTTTTAAGAGGTCGTTTTTTATGACCTTATTTTTACAAAACAGCGTTTTTACACGCTACGAACAAGACAACCGCCCGCCACCCCGCAAAGCCCCATTAGAAAGACATACTAAACTAAAAAAATACAATTTTTAAACTTGAATACCTATTATATGGGCGGAATTCGTTAAATTTGCGAGTTAATAAGACAATAAACGACAACACGTGATTGATTTACTTACGATAAGACAACTCAAGGCCTATGCTTGGCAAGACGGCGCTTTCATGGGCGCTTATTGGTTTGCCGCATTTCTGCTGACGCTCCATTTCCCCGCGTTGGCGCTGGGCCCGTTCATGACTTTGTGCACTCCCCTTTTCGCGGGATGGCTCCTCAGCCGCTTCAGAGACGAGGCATTGGAGGGCCGAATAACATTCAGGAGAGGATTGGCCTACAGTGTTTATACGCTCTTCAATGGCGCTTTTCTTTTTGCTTTCGGCATATTTGCCTATCTGACGCTGTTCGACGACGGCCTTTTCCTTACCACCATGCTCAACAGTTTCAGGGAAAGCATAGACATATTTAAGCAAATGGGGCAAGACCAAAAGCAAATTTACGATGCCATTGACCTCATAAACAGCCTGTCACCCATAGAGATGGGCGCTATCTTCATGGCCTATTACGTGATAGCCAGTCTGCCTTTGGCCTTCATCATTGCCTTCTTTTGCAAGCGCAAGCAGGCCAAGACGCCCCATAACCACACGACTTAAACAAAATAAAATATACATAGCATAACATGGATATATCAGTTATCGTTCCTCTGTTTAACGAGGAAGAATCTTTACCGGAACTGCATGCTTGGATTCAGCGCGTCATGAACGCCAACCAATACTCCTACGAAATCATCTTCATAAACGACGGCAGCACCGACCACTCGTGGGCCGTGATAGAGGACTTACAGCAAAAGGACCCTTGTGTGAAGGGCATAAAGTTCAGACGAAACTACGGAAAGAGCCCCGCCCTTTACTGCGGTTTCAAGGCTGCCCAAGGTGATGTTATCATCACGATGGACGCCGATTTGCAGGACTCACCCGACGAAATACCCGCTCTTTACACCATGATTACCGCCGAAGGTTACGACCTCGTGTCGGGTTACAAGCAGAAACGCTACGACCCGCTGTCGAAAACCATACCGACAAAGCTCTTCAACGCCACGGCAAGAAAGATTAGCGGAATTAACAACCTGCACGATTTCAACTGCGGATTGAAGGCCTATCGCAGGGATGTTGTGAAGAACATAGAGGTTTATGGCGAAATGCACAGATACATACCCTACCTTGCCAAGAACGCGGGATTCGACAAGATAGGCGAACGAATCGTACACCATCAGGCCCGAAAGTACGGCAAGAGCAAGTTTGGTTTGAACCGTTTTATCAATGGTTACCTTGATTTGCTTTCCCTATGGTTCCTCACCAACTTCGGCAAAAAGCCGATGCACGTCTTCGGGTTCTTGGGAAGTATCATGTTCCTGATAGGTTTCATCGCCGTTATCTGTATCGGCGTGGATAAGCTCTACGCACTGGCCAACGGCATTCCTCAACGTCTGATCACCGACTCGCCTTACTTCTTCATCGCCCTGACGACCATGTTGCTCGGCAGCCAATTCTTTTTGGCCGGATTCTTGGGCGACTTGTTGGCCCGCCAAAACCCCAATCGCAACGACTATCAGATAGAAAAGGAAATTTAACATGATGAAAAGAATCGGTATCATAGCGGCTTTGGTGCTCACGTTGGCAGCTTGTTCCACGATTGACTGCTCACTCAACAACCGGGCGGTGGCCACCTACAAGCTGGCCGGCGACGTGAAACAACTGACCAACCCGCTAACGGTGGCGGCCGACTTGGGCGATGGCAACGACTCCATTCTCCTGAATGAAGTCACGAAAGTAGACAGTTTCATCCTGCCTATGAGCTATAGCCGCAAGGAAGACGTGCTCCACTTTAAGCTCATCGTGGGCACAGACACGCTCAACGACAAGGTTTCCATCGGCAAGGAAGACCATCCCCGCTTTGAATCAGTGGACTGTAACCCCATCATATTCCATACGATTACGAAGGTAGAATATACCCGAAACTTTATCGACTCGATTGTCATCAACAATAAAAATGTTACCAATGGATTCGCCAAAAGCAATTTCCTCATTTATCTCAAGAGCCTTACTCACTAATCTTTTGCTGCTGATACTGCTGCCGGCAGTGGCACAAAAGCGCAAGAAAGTGATTGCCGTGGTGCCCGACACCATCCCCATGTGGCGTGGCGTGCAGGTCTCCGGCGACGTAGTAGGCTTGATTCAGCTTGCCGTTGGCAGCTATGGGCAGTACGAAGGGGCCGTAAAGGTGAATCTCAAAGATAAGTATTTTCCCGTCATAGAATTAGGATTGGGCAAAGCCGACGCCAACGATGCGGTGACACAACTTACCTACAAGACGAGCGCTCCCTACGGAAGAATCGGCATGGACTTCAACCTTATGAAGAACAAACACGACGTCTACCGCTTGTATGGCGGCTTCAGATACGCCTATACCAAGTTCAACTACGATGTTTCAAGTCCCGACCTGACCGACCCTATATGGGGAGACAAGATTAAATTCGAGGCCAACGACGTGGCCTGCAACTACCATTGGTTAGAAGCAGTGTTTGCTATTGACGCCAAAATATGGGGCCCCGTAAGAATGGGATGGAGCGTGAGATACAAACGAAGGATAACCCACACGCACGGGGATATAGGCGACGCGTGGTATGTACCGGGCTATGGAAAAGCCGGTAATACCCGATTGGGAGGAACATTCAATATCAGCATAGAAATATAAAAAGCGATATGACCGCAAACAAAATGACAAAGAAAAAGGCCGCATGGCAGATATTGTTCTTGACTTTCCTTGTCGTGGGCACCGTCATGATTATTCTTCAACAGAAGAACACAGCGTACCAACACGATGAGGGCTTCATCTTCGGCACGATATACCACATAACTTATCAGAGCAATGAGAACCTGAAAGAGGAGATTGAGCGTGAGCTGAAGAAGGTGGACGCGGAGTTCTCCATGTTCAACAAGCAGTCGAGTGTAACAGCTTTCAACCAAAAGAACAGCTTGGAAATGAGCCCTATGTTTGAGGATGTGTATCAGACGGCCGGCGAAATCAACAAAGAAACGGACGGCGCCTTTGATATTACGGTGGCTCCGCTGGTGAATGAGTGGGGATTTGGCTTCAAGAATCAGAAGTTTCCGTCTGCTTCCACCGTAAAAGAACTACTCAAGCATGTGGGTATGGAGAAGCTAAGTGTGAAGAAAGTCAACGGACACAGAGGCCGGAACACCCTGATAAAAACGGATAAGGCTACAATGCTCGACTTCAGCGCCATAGCGAAAGGCTACGGAAGCGACCGAGTGGCCACGTTACTACGGAGCCATGACATTAAGAATTTCATGGTAGAAATAGGTGGCGAGGTAGTAGCGAGTGGCGTCAGTGACAAACGTTTGCCGTGGAAAATAGGCGTTACGAAGCCTACCGATGACTCGATAAGCACCAATGGTGAGCTTCAAACCGTGTTGAACATCACCGATAAGGCCATGGCTACCAGTGGAAACTACCGCAACTTCTACTATCGGAATGGCAAGAAGTACGCCCACACCATTGATCCCAAGACGGGTTATCCCGTGCAACACAGTCTATTGTCGGCCACGGTGATTGCCAACCGATGTGCCGTGGCTGACGCCTATGCCACCTCATTCATGGTGATGGGCATAGAGAAAGCCAAGGAGGTTTTGAAGAACCACCCCGAACTGAAAGCGTATTTCATCTATTCCGATAAGGAAGGGGGCAATGCCATTTGGTACACCGATGGTCTTATAGAGCCTGCTAAATAGCATTTTAAAACATTTCGTGACGAAAAGAGGAAACAGAAAATGGATAGATTCGGGCGATACAACAGATTATTGGAACTGCCTTTGTTCTTAGGTCTGAACGGCCAAGACTTGGAATCAATCGTAGAACATACGAAACTCGGTTTTCTGAAATACCACAAAGGACAAACCGTTATCAGGGAGGGAGACCCTTGCAGGAGTATCTATCTGCTGCAAGCAGGACGGTTGGAGGTAACGACCGTATGCAAGTCGCACCCTTATGAGATAACGGAGGTGATGACAGCGCCCGACATTCTGCAACCCGAAAACCTATTCGGACTGCAACAATGCTACACGAGGACCTTCACAACACTGGAACAATGTAACTTCATCACCATAGATAAGGCCGAGCTTTTGAAGCTGGGCGACACTTATACCATATTCAAGATAAACTTGCTGAACCTCTTATCGGCTCAAATACAGAAGCTGCAACAACGCATTTTTAGGGATGTGCCTGAGTCACTCTCCGAACATATCGTCAGATTCATAGCCGACCGGTGCATAAAACCGGCAGGCCATGTGAGCATAAAGATAAGAATGAATCAATTGGCAGAGGAGCTGAACGACAGCAGACTGGATGTGTCGAAGGCGCTCAACGACCTGCAAGATAAAGGCCTCATCACCCTTTCACGCGGTAAAATAGATATTCCACAATTGGAAAAACTATTCTAAAGAAGATGAAATTGTTTAATATATGATAATAACAGTTTGACAATTAAGACAAACTGCTTATTTTTCTATAAATTTGCAAGGATAAAGGAGTAATATCAGTATGAATGAAAAGAATGTAGAGACGACGCAACGAATCAATCCATTTTTTATCCCTTATAACACGCCTCATAACACCGTACCTTTTGACAAAATCAAAACAGAGGACTACGAAGAGGCTTTCTTGGAAGGCATTAGACGTGATAATGAGGAAATAGAGAAAATCATTAACGATCCGGAAGTTCCGACCTTTGAAAACACAATCATAAGAGTAGATACCTCGAAAGGCGAACATTACTATGATCTGCTCGACCGTGTTTCCAATGTTTTCTCATGTATGATGAGCGCGGAGACCAATGACGAACTTGACGCATTGGCCCAAAAGCTAAGTCCTATCCTCACCAAGCACGCCAATGACATCAAACTCAACGAGAAATTATTCCAAAGAGTAAAATATGTTTATGACCATCATAGGGAGCTGACTCCCGAGGAGGCCATGCTCTTAGAGACCAGCTATGACGGCTTTGTCAGAAGTGGCGCGCTACTGGACGAGGCCGGCAAAGAGAAACTTCGTCAACTGACAGAAGAAGCCGGCGTGCTTACGCTACAGTTCTCACAGAACTTGCTCAAGGAAAACAAGGCTTATGAGCTTCATATTACTGATGAGAAAGACTTGGACGGCCTGCCCGATACCGCCGTGGAAGCCGCCCGGATGGCTGCCAAAGAGAAAAAGCAGGATGGTTGGTTGTTTACGCTCGACTTCCCCAGCTACTCTCCTTTCATGACGTATGCCAACAACAGAGCGCTCCGCCGACAGCTCTACATGGCCAAGAACACCGAATGTATTCATGACAACAGCGAAAATAACCTCGATATTTGCAAGCGCTTGGTTAATCTGCGCCGTGAGATTGCACAACTGTTGGGCTTTGACACCTATGCCGACTATGTGCTGAAACACCGCATGGCCGGTAATATTAATAATGTATATAAGCTCTTAAATGACCTTATTGACGCCTATAAGCCGAAAGCTATTGAGGAAGTAGCGGAAATAGAACGGCTGGCCAAGGACTTGGAAGGCGAAAGTTTCGAGTTGGAACCGTGGGATTTCAGCTACTACTCGCATAAACTCCAAATGCAGAAGTATGATTTGGACGCCGAAATGCTTCGCCCTTATTTCCAACTTGACAAGGTTATTGACGGCGTATTCGGCTTGGCCACCAAACTCTATGGCATTACTTTCAAGGAAAACAAAGACATTCCCGTATATCATCCGGACGTAAAGGCCTACGAGGTGTTCGATGAGGACGGAAGCTATCTGGCCGTGTTCTATGCCGATTTCCATCCTCGGAAAGGTAAACAAGGCGGAGCTTGGATGACCGAATTTCAAGGACAATGGATTGACCACAAAAGAAACAACGTGCGTCCGCATGTCAGTGTGGTCATGAACTTTACCAAACCTACGGATGAAAAGCCGGCTTTGCTCACTTTAGGGGAGGTAGAAACCTTCCTACATGAGTTCGGTCACTCACTCCACGGCTTGTTTGCCAACACACGGTTTGGAAGCCTTAGCGGCACGAATGTATGGTGGGACTTTGTGGAATTGCCCTCGCAGTTCATGGAAAACTTTGCGATAGAGAAAGAATTTCTGCGCACATTTGCTTTCCATTATCAAACGGGCGAGGCCCTACCCGACGGGTTGATCGAGCGAATTGTCAAGAGTCGCAACTTCATGGCTGCCTACGCATGTATGCGACAAGTAAGTTTCGGTCTGCTGGATATGGCATACTACACTAAGAAAGATACTTTCACGGACGATATTATCCCATTTGAGAAAGAGGCATGGAAGCCTGCCATCGTGACGAAACAATTGCCTGATACATGTATGACGGTGCAATTCTCCCACATCATGGCCGGCGGTTATGCGGCCGGATATTACAGTTATAAGTGGGCAGAAGTGCTCGATGCCGATGCCTTCAGCGCATTTAAGGAAGAAGGAATCTTCAATCGTGAGACGGCACGGCGCTTCAGGGACAACATACTTTCAAAGGGAGGAACCGAACATCCCATGACGCTCTATAAACGATTCCGTGGAAAGGAACCGAGTATCGACGCTTTATTAGAAAGAAATGGAATCAAAAGATAAACTTCATAAACTCGATTTGCGCTATCTACGGATGGCACAAATATGGGCCGAGAACAGCTATTGCATACGCCGAAAGGTGGGAGCGCTTGTTGTAAAGGACAAGAGAATTATCAGCGATGGCTATAATGGAACTCCCAGTGGGTTCCCCAACGTGTGTGAAGACGATAACAACGCCACGCTCCCATACGTGCTTCATGCCGAAGCGAATGCCATCACGAAGTTGGCCCGAAGTGGAAACAACAGTGACGGCAGCACACTCTACGTGACCGCATCGCCTTGCATTGAATGCGCCAAGCTCATCATACAAGCCGGTATTAAGCGGGTTGTATATGCCGAAAAGTATCGGCTGGAAGATGGTATTGACCTTCTGCGCAGGGCAAAAGTCGAAGTGGAGTACATGAATCCACAAGAAGAGTCGCCTATAAATGAACCTACGAAATAAAAAGATATAAGACATTATGGACCAGAAAAGGACGAACAGATACATGCCCATCCTAATGACACTTTGTATTGTCATTGGTATTCTGATTGGAAACTTCTTCGCCAATCACTTCTCAGGTAACAGACTGAATATTATCAACAGTGGAAGTAATCGGTTGAACAACCTATTGCATATCATCGATGATCAATATGTAGACAAGGTAAACATTGATTCGCTGGTGGATAAAGCCATTCCTCAAATCTTGGCAGAGCTCGACCCACACTCTGTTTACATCAGTGCGAAAGATGTTCAGTCGGCCAATGACGATCTTAAAGGTTCATTCTCAGGCGTTGGTATTGAATTCACAATCCGCCAAGATACGATTCACGTGCAGAACGTAATCAAGAATGGCCCTGCCGAACGGGCGGGATTATTGGCCGGCGATAAGATTGTAAACGTTGACAACAAGCCTTTTGTGGGCAAGGTTGTCACGAATGAGGAGGCCATGCACAGACTTAAAGGGCCTAAAGATACAAAAGTGAAAATCGGAGTCATCAGATATGGAGAGAAAAAGGTAAAGTTCTTTACCGTCACACGTGGCGAAATACCGCAAAAAAGTATCTCCACGACTTACATGATTGACGAAAACACGGGCTACATCCGTATCAAGAGCTTCGGTGAAACCACATATCCGGAACTCCTGATAGCTTTAGCGAAGCTGTCACAAGAGGGTTTCGAGAACCTCGTCATTGACCTGCGGGACAATACTGGTGGTTTGTTACAGAGCGCAGTGCAGATGGCTAATGAGTTCTTACCCAAGAACAAGCTGATTGTATATACCCAAGGACGTAAATCTCCTCGGCATGATTTCACGTCAGATGGCCATGGCAGCTATCAGAACATACCTTTGGTTGTGCTAATAAACGAAGGTTCAGCCTCTGCTTCTGAAATTTTTGCCGGTGCGATGCAGGACAATGACCGTGCCACTATCATTGGACGACGCTCTTTTGGTAAAGGTCTCGTGCAACAACAGATAGGCTTCCCCGACGGCAGCATGGTCAGATTGACCGTCGCCCGCTACTATACGCCATCCGGACGTTGCATCCAGAAGCCGTACACAAGTGGTGAAGATGTAAACTACATGCAGGATTTGATGACAAGATACCGCCATGGAGAGTTCTTCTCTCAAGACAGTATCAAGCATAACGGTCCGGCATATCACACCAATAATGGCCGCGCCGTTTATGGTGGAGGTGGCATTACACCCGATATTTTCGTCCCGGAAGACACGACCAACATCACTTCTTACTATAAACAAGCCAGCATGAGTGGACTCATTCTACAGTTTGCGTTCACTTATACGGATGACAACCGCCCCAAATTAAATAACTTTAAGGAAATGATGGAGCTGAATGACTACCTCGTAAAGCAAAATATGGTAGAAAAATTTGCCACTTACGCGGACGGTCATGGCCTGCAACGCCGTAACTTGATGATAAAGAAGAGCTACCCGCTCCTCGAACGCTACATCAACAGTAGAATCATTTACAACATGCTTGATGAAGGAGCTTGGAACGAATATCTCAACCAAGGCGATCCCGTTATCCAAAAGACATTGGAGATTTTCCACAAAAACGCGGCGTTCCCCAAGCCTCCCCAGCCAAAGAAAACCGGCAATAAAGAGAAGACGGCCATGCTTATGAACAAGAACTTTAGTCTTTATCACCACACAACAGCACATGCTTAAACAAGAACTAAGGACTATTATAAAAGAACGGAAGCGACAATTCACCCAACAACAGTTGAGGGAGTTGTCGCTTCCTGCCATCAAGAAATTGATGAATCATCAAGCCATTAAGGGCGCAAAAACTATCATGCTGTACTATTCAATGGCCGATGAGGTAGATACGCATGACCTGATAGAACAACTGATTGCCATGGATAAGATTGTCTTACTTCCAAAAATGATTGACAATCACACCATTGAAGCAAGGCTATACAAAAGTAAAGACGACTTAAAGGAGGCTCCTTCTTATCATATATTGGAGCCTATCGGGAATATCTTTACGAACTTAAATCAAATAGAAACCATCATAGTACCCGGCGTGAGCTTTGATAAAAACGGCAATAGGCTTGGCCGTGGAAAGGGATATTACGACCGTTTCCTATCTCAAGTGCCCAACGCCTACAAAATAGGCTTGTGCTTTGATTTCCAAATAATGGATGATATTCCCGTCGAAACGACGGATATTAAGATGAATGAAGTAATAGACAATTCTATTAAAAAGACCTGCTAAAATTCTTCACGCAGCCCTTTAAAATACTTTTACATCGGTTATCACTTGACTTCCAACCTGTTGATTCAACCTGATAACCAATTGTGAGCGCATCATTGATAAGTCTTGACGAAGAGCGGGATTGGTAATCTTCACATAAAGAGTTTGATTCCGAATAAACTTTTCCGTGGTATAACGCTCCACAACCTTACCTGCCACCGTTCCCCATGCCTCTATCAGACGCTTCTGTAACAGAGGAGTTTCAAACCCTTCCTGCCGTAAGATCTGCTGAAGCAGCTCACTGATTGACTTCACTTCACGCTTAAACATATACTACTCCTTAACGTTCTTGTGTAAATACGCCATTACTCACATTGAACAAAGTGTAATCTTTTGAGGTATGTCGTAAGATATAATCCAAATGGTCACGGTTGGTGTCGGTCATAAAGATTTGCCCAAAACGATCACTCGATACGAGCCGGACTATCTGTTCCACACGTCCCGCATCCAACTTATCAAAAATATCATCCAACAACAACAAAGGAACATTGTCCGGAGAAGTACGACGAAGAAACTCAAACTGCGCCAGTTTCAATGCCAAAACAAAGGTCTTGTTCTGTCCTTGACTACCCTCACGCTTTACGGAATAACCTCCAATACTCATTTCTAAATCATCCCGATGCACGCCATGCAGCGAATAGCCTATCGCCAAGTCCTTAAAACGGTCGCGCTGAATGACTTCCAATAACGGCCCACGCTGCCCATGGGAAACATAGCGCAAGGAAACGTCCTCCTTATCATCAGAAATCAATCGATAAATATCTTGAAAAACGGGTACAAGTTGCTCTATAAGGGCGGTCCGCTTTTGAAAGATCAACTCACCGGCCTCAGCCATCTGCTCCTCCCATAGTTCCATCAGGGACATGTCCGAAATATTCTCCTGCTTCAGCAGTACATTCCTTTGCTGCAGCGCTTTGTTATAAGTATTCAGACAATCCATGTACGACTTGTCATACTGAGCTATGACAACATCCATCAACTTACGCCTGTCGTCACTGCTGCCATCTATCAGATAGCTGTCTGAAGGTGAGATAAAAACCAATGGAATCAACCCGATATGCTGCGTCAATCGCTTATACTCCTTCTGATCACGGCGCACATGCTTCTTCTGCCCTCGCTTCATACCACAATAAATGCCCACTTGCTCGTCGTCATCGGTAAGATATTTCCCTTCAATTGTCATAAAGGGCGAGTCATGACAAATCACTTGAGAGTCTATAGGGTTAAAAGCGCTCCGACAAAAAGACAAATAGTAAATCGCATCCAGCATGTTCGTCTTCCCTTCACCGTTATTACCTATAAAACAATTGATTTTGGGTGATAACGAAAGAGAGGCAGCCCGGATATTGCGGTAATTGATAACAGAAATCTTATCGAGTATCATAATTCCTTGCAAAGTTACTTGTTTTAGGACTGAAAACGAAAAAAGTAATCGATTAATTTCACTATATGAGATTAATTCAGTAATTTTGCCACACTCCAAAAGCATAGCTATCACGCTTCAAAAGCATAGCTATGACATGAAATTGGAGTTTCTTTAATCGATTCATAATAAAAAAACAATAAAACAAATGGCAATCAAAAATGAACAAAGTGTTGAGGTAGAAGTTCTCAACCAGTCCGAAGCCTTCTTCAATAAGCACAAGAAGGTCATCCTTGGCGTTATATGCGCACTCATCGTAATCATTGCAGGCACCATCCTTTACAAGGCATATTATGCCGGACCACGTGAGGAAAAAGCCAGCACAGCCTTAGGAAAAGGTCAAGAATACTTCATGAATGACATGTTCGACAAGGCGCTCAACGGCGATGGCGCAGGTTACCAAGGTTTTATTAAGTTAACTTCTGACTTCAGCGGCACCGACGCCGCCAACCTCGCCAACCTATATGCAGGCTTGAGTTTTGTCAATTTGAAAAAGTGGAACGACGCTATCAAATACTTAGAGGCTTACTCTCCAAGCGATGATTCCATGATAAGTCCGGCGGCAACCGCTGCTTTGGGCAATGCCTACGCTCACATTAATCAGCTCGACAAGGCTGTCAGCAACCTCAAGAAAGCGGCCAGCATGGCTGACGACGCTACCAAAGACGGCACAAACAACAGTATCTCTGCCTCCTTCTTACTGCAAGCCGGCAAGATTCTTGAGAGCCAAAACAGAAACGAGGAGGCCCTCAAGATTTATCAGAACATTAAAGATAAATATGTCAATTGCGTTATTGTACAAAGCCAAGAGATTGACAAATATATCGAACGTACTTCTAACAAGTAAATAATGGCTACCGCTTTACACAATCTTTCCGACTATGATTTCACCAAGATTCCTGACGCCAGCAACATGTGTTTCGGCATTGTTGTAGCCGAATGGAATCCTGAAATCACGGGAGCCCTGCTTGACGGCGCAGTCAAGACTTTAGAAAAGCACGGAGCTATCCCCGAAAATATTCACGTGAAGACTGTCCCCGGCAGTTTTGAACTTATCTACGGAGCACGCCAAATGGTATTAAATGGTGGCTATGACGCCATCATTATCCTTGGCAGTGTCATCCGAGGAGAGACTCCACACTTTGATTATATCTGCGAGGGGGTAACCTATGGCATAGCCCGACTCAACGCATCGCAAGACATTCCCGTGATTTACGGACTGCTCACGACCAACGATTTGCAGCAAGCAAAGGACCGTAGTGGCGGCCGTTTGGGAAATAAAGGCGATGAATGTGCGGTAGACGCCATTAAAATGGCTAAGTTTTAAACTGATCTTTTCCTTATGAAACTCCAACAATTATTCCTTGCTTACGAGTTTGATGAAATCATGCCGATCATCAATGAAATGTTTCCGGGTACATCAAAGTATCGTGAACCGCTTCAACAAGCCTACGAAATACTGACTACCATGAAGCCGGTGGCCTCGAAGAAGACCATCCGCTATAAAATCATGGACGCTCCCGGAAGCAAGAATGAGCACTATATCGGTGCCAACGATGTTGATTTCAGGGGACCATGGGAGGTTAGTTTAGGCAAGGATGTGTCCCGAGAGAGAGGCGTGGACCTTAGCGACGCGGACGTGTTAGCTAACTGCTTGGTCAACTTGTGCTTCTTGGGAAGCTATCCAAAAGAGTTTGAAAAAGCCCATCAGGCCCTGCTTAAGCAATAATTATAGGCCAAAAACATATAAAAGGCAGAGAACCTTCACGAGGTTTCCCTGCCTTTTTTATTTCTTCATATCGTAGAGAATACTTTACGATAAACCGATAAACACCTTATCGTTTATCAAATACCTTCCTCCTCCGAAAGCTCAAGTTCCGACTTCTTCCTATCTGCCACTGATCTGTCAGCGCCCGTATCGAGCTGCGTATCTTTTGAGATAACGACGCCACCGTGGTTGTCTATCTTCAATACCAAAGGCACATACTCATCGCTCATCTTATCGGGCGACCCCACACTGGCGGCAAACACGAGCCGATTTCCCTCGGCCACATCGAGCACTATGCCCAGCAAAACGCTGTTCTTCTTATAGATTCCATCGATATATTTCTCAAAATCGGCCTTCCTGAAAGAGCGATTAAAGAACTCACTCCCATCCTTCCGCTTGATAACCACGGTGATGATATTGTCATAAAACCTTGCTCCGCTACCGTCATCCACCACCTGCAAATCGGCGTTGGCCTTGCGTCCCACAATCACTTTGTAACGAGAACCCAGCCATTCCACCTCACGCTCTTGCGTATAATCGCCTACTTTGGAGATGGTCCGCTGCGCCTTCTGCACCGGTTTGTGCGTAATAATAACATCAGACTTTTTCTTTTCACCACATCCGGTCAGCAAAGCAAAAGCTCCACCCAGCATAGCGATGAAAGAAAAGCGAAAGTACTTATTCATATCCTTTAAATAATTTATAGCGCAAAGTTAATAAAAATATCACGGGTTTACACTATCTTTGCATAAGATAAACTGCACTCGGCCATTGAAAAGTAAACTTTTATGACGCTCGTTTGTAATATCTTTGCATAAGATAAACTGCACTCGGCCATTGAAAAGTAAACTTTTATGGCGCTCGTTTGCATTATCTTTGCATCATAAGATAAGCACAAATGAAGAATATAGCCCATATCCTATTCATGACGGTATTGCTTTTGGCATGTTCAGAACAAAAGAAAACTGAAAGCAAAACCATTCTTCCAGACACCATCCCCATGATGATTCTCCAGATACAGAAGACTTCCAAGCTCTACACCACCGAATACCATCTGCACAAAATCATCACGCATAACGACAACAAGAGCCTTTCGGGAACGGTATTCAATAAGACTTTCCACATAGATTTACCCTTGGGCAAACGCAAGATTGCCATTCCTTTAGACGCCACTTTGAAGGCTTACATAGATTTCAGTGAGTTTTCAAAGGACAACGTAAGGACATCTGACGGCAAGATAGAGATTATCCTGCCCGATCCCCACTTGGCGTTGACCAGCACGAAAGTCAACCATCAGGACATCAAACAATACGTAGCTTTCACCCGTTCCAACTTTACCGACGAGGAACTCACATCCTTTGAGCGACAAGGACGGGCGGCCATAGTCAAGGACATAGCCTCATTGGGCATTATCGACATGGCCAAAGAGAACGCGGCGAAGACCCTTGTGCCCTTCATCCGCCAAATGGGATATAAGGAAGAGGATATTATCATCACGTTCAGAAAGCCATTCGGCGCCGCCGACATCGAAAAACTGATAGACAAACCCTCAACTATTGAAAATGGAAAACAAGTCATCCGGTAATTTTAAATACTTCATCAGCCATGTCTCACGCACGATATGGCTCATCATCGGCGCAGGTCTGCTACTGATCATCACCATCGCCGCCGGCCTGTACTTCATCAATCGAAACAACCACATAACGCTCTCGCACGACCGCAAGATAGAAATCACGCCCACACAGCTTGAAACCATCGAGGCCATTGGCGAATGGGAGTTTCTCGCCATCACCGATGAGGAGCTGGTAGACACCGTCCGCAAGGGCTTCTTTGGCGACAGCGAACTCGTCAGAATCTACTATGGCACGCTCCGTTTGGGTATCAACCTGCGCGACGCCGAGCCGGGATGGATCAAGGCCGACCATGATACCATCAAGGCAGTGCTGCCCCCTATCCGCCTACTCGATAAGGACTTTATCGACGAAGCCAAGACTCGCTCCTTCTATGAGCAAGGCAATTGGGACGCCAAAGCCCGTGAACAACTCTACGACAAGGCCTATCACACCATGTTACGCCGCTGCATGACGCCGTCAAACATCAAGAGTGCGGAGGAAAACGCCAGCCGACAGTTCCATCATCTATTGACTTCCATGGGATTTGAGTTCGTTCAAATCCGATTCAAAACCACGAAGGAAGAGGACAAAGGATGAGGAATGAAACTATGAGGGAATGATATTTAAGGACAAAGGATGAGGTGATGAGATGGCGAAGAGATGAAATGAAGGGAGAAAAGATGAGGGATAACTTTGTAATAAGATAAAAAAATCTACGCCACAGCGCTAAGGTTGGGGCGTAGATGGGATGATTCTATAAAACTAAAAGCAATCTATAAAATAATAAAGTCCGCATTTTATTCTTGGAAATGCAGGCAATCCATAAATCGCTTGATAACCTCGGGCTTGCCCGTATGCTTTCCCTTGTCTTCCGAAAGTTTGCAAGTATCGTTATAGAAGTCCCATGACTCGGTTATTTTAGCGGCCACCAACTTTATAACTATGTTCATAGGTTTCACTCCTTCAAAGTCATTGGTAAAGTGAGTGCCTATCCCGAACGAGGGCTGACATAAGTCCTTGGCATATCCTTGTATCTCAATGGCCCGGTCAGTATCGAGCGCATTGCTGAAAATTACTTGCTTCGACTTCGGGTCTATGCCCAACGAACGATACTTGGCGGCTATCTTCCGCAACTGATCATGGTTGTCGCCACTGTCTACCCGAAGGCCTTTGAACAAATTGGCAAAGTCTTCCGAGAAGTTCTTACAGAAGATGTCCCACCCGAAACTGTCATAAAGATAGGTGCCTAAAGCCCCCCTGAACGTGGCCCTCCAATTGTTCATGGCTATGTGATTGGCCATCTGCGGGCCATACATGCCACCGATGGCACACACGAACTCATGGGCCATCGTGCCCACCGGCAACACATCGTACTTCATGGCCAGATATACGTTGCTCGTACCCACAAACTTTCCGGGCCACGCTCCTGCCCTATCACAGTCGCGCATGGCTCTCACGACTATATCCTCGGCCTGCTTCGAGGCACGGCGACGGGTACCAAAGTCGCTGAACACACACCCTGCGGCCAGCAGTTTCTCGGCTTTGGCGTACGACTTTTCATAATAATGCGCATAGTCGAGCTTATCGGTTTGGCCCGTGAACATGTAATACAACTCCGACACGATGGCCAATACCTTCACCTCCAACAAGATAGTGTCCGACCAATTGCCCTCAAACTCTATGTGCAGATGGTTGTTATCATCCTGCCAAACGTCGACCCATTCATGGCGATAGCGGTAACCTTTCAGGTAAGTATAGAACCAATCAGGAATGTAATAACAGCGTTTGCGCATGAATTCCACCTCCTCGTCGGTTATCACAACGCTCTCCAGCATGATGATTTGCTCACGCACGGCCTCCGCGAAGCCATCGGGATAGACGGTATCGTCACGGTCTACAAAGGAATATTTCACGTGGGCACGGGGATAATTGTCGATTACCGCACAGCACATGGAGAACTTATAGAGATCATCATCTGTAAAATGAGTGATTATCTGTCGCATAATTTTATCATTGTTTATTGACGGCAAAGATAAAGATAATTAACTGATAACCAGCCCGAACATAAATAAAAAGCGTCCGTTGTTAACAATTGTTTCACCAATGGACGCCCGGCAGTTTTCCCGAAGGGCAGCTCTCACCGTGTAAAAGCTGCCTTTTGACCGCCTCAAAGCAGGCCTTTCGCAGGATGAAAGCGGCCCTTTGACCGCATCGAAAGGCCACGCTCGCAACAGCACCGAATCCTGCCGCCAAAATAACGAAACCATGCCTATACAGCGAGAAAGTTCTCACGACCCCACCACGCCAAACAAACGCTACGCCCATACCACACCTATTATTATATAGTAAGGCGCCAACCATACTTCCACGCATAAGACAGTAAAGCACGATTGACCCATATCAATCCGTTTGATACATATCAATAAATATGTTTTAAATGCGAAATTAGTGTGAAATCATTTGGTGTGTACGCACACAATTACTAACTTTGCATCATCAAAAGGTTAATAGATTGTTTAGGTTAGTAGTAATAGATTTTTTAGGTTTAGTTATTAGGTTAAAGATTTTCAGGTTAAAGTATTAGTTAATAAGGTAAGAAAAAGGATTTTTCAGGTTAACAATTAGATGAAACAAAGGGGAGCACCGTGAGGTGCGAACCTAGCGGTCGGGCGGGATTTTCCCCTCCGATTTTTTTTGTTATAGGGCCAATGGCCACAAAAAAGAAGCCGCTGCATCACTGCAACGGCTATTCACTAAATCAACAAAACTTAATATTATCCCATATATTTTGGGGTTATGAGATTCAATCTATCAAAATACTAAATCAAATTACCAAAACATTTAAATACTTAATTTCTTTCCTATGCTATCTCTAAAAACGAATCTTCTCACCTGAAACTAATATAGCTCTCTATTTCTTTAACAACACTTGATCCAATAACTCTCTATCCTTAACTTCTCTAAAGATAATGCAAGCGGACGTCATGAAAGCGTGCTTTCAAACAGCCCACCGCGTTTTATCCGATGCAAAGATAGGACAAAATTACATGGCCCATGGCCTAAAAGCATAGAGAACCGCACAAATAGATGAGCAAACGATTGCGCAATCAGCTTAGCGAACGGCTATGTGAAGCTCCCCATCCTTCAAGTCGACAGCGCGGGCACGCAGCTTTATCTCGCCCGTTTGCCGACCGGCTTCCACCACGCACAGTGCCTTGCCGAAGAAGGCCTTGCGCTTGGTGTCCTTGAACCGCTCCATGCTGAAAGGACACCCGTTATCAACGCCGATGATCTTTCCCTCACCCGCTATCTCAAAACATATTTGATTCTCGGCCCAAGGACACAAGTGTCCGTCTTTATCCACCACCTCTACCGTGACAAACGACAACCGCTTGCCCTCAGAGGACAAGGTATCAACCGAGGCCGAAAGCCGCAAATGGTCGGGCTGTCCGGCGGTATGAATGGTTTGCTCGCCAACTACTTTCCCGTCTTTACGGGCCACCACCTTTACGTTACCGGCCTCGTAACTCACTCGCCACATGACATGATACTGATGGGGCTGCTTGCTTCGTTTGCCCTGACTTACGCCATTGATAAACAGTTCCACCTCGTCGGCCTTATTGTAATAGCACCACATGTCGACCGTTTGCCCCGGCAGCCAGTTCCAATGTGGGAAAAGATGGAGCACATTCTTGTCCGTCCATTCGCTCTGATACATGTAGTAAACGTCTTTAGGGAAGCCTGCCAAGTCGATAATGCCGAAATAACTGCTGCGTGCGGGGAAGCCGTAAGGCGTCGGTTCGCCAATGTAATCCCAGCCGGTCCATATAAACTGCCCGGCACAATAGGGCGTATGTTTCACCACATCCCATGTAGCCTCGTGCGTACTGCTCCACGACGCGTGCATGTTATCATAGGCGCTGCACATGAAAGTGGGGTCGGTATAGGGAAGCCACCACTCCTTCGGTGCCACGAAAACAGAGTCGCTGGGCAGCATGTAGTAACCTCTTGTTTGCAAAGCCGACACAGATTCGGTCATGAGGAAAGGCTTTCCGGGAAAATGAATGGGTACGTTCTTTACGTCCTCATGGTGATAATTAAAGCCTATCAGGTCGAGAGCGCCGCTTCTGAACAGCTTGTTATCGGGCGAAGGTTCGTTACATCCGGCGGTAATAGGCCGTGAATCGTCGTGCCGGCGCACGATTTCGGTCAGCAGGCGGGTGAGCCTTTCGCCTTGAGAGAGCTTCTTCGATTGGCCCGAGGCTACCTTATGGCCTGCGTTCAGCACCAAGTTAGCCTGCTCGGCGGTCAGCGTATCGGCGCTGGCTTCGTCCCATTGCTCCAACACTTCATTGCCAATGCTCCACATAACAATGCTCGGATGGTTGCGATCACGCCTTATCATGTCGGTCAAATCACGCTCGGCCCACTCGTCAAAATAAAGGGAATAATCATAAGTGGTCTTCTTTCGCTGCCACATATCAAAGGCCTCATCCATCACCAGCATACCCAATGAGTCGCAAACGTCCAGCAATTCGGGGGCCGGAGGATTGTGTGAAGTGCGTATGGCGTTACATCCCATTTGCTGTAATAGGGTTATCTTCCTGACAATAGCGTCCTTATAGACGGCCGCCCCCAGACATCCCATGTCGTGATGGTCGCAAACACCATTGATTTTCACGGGCTTTCCATTGAGCCAAAAACCGGTCTTGGCGTCGAAACGGAAAGTCCTTATACCGGCCTTCGTACGCTCCTCGTCCACGATTTTATCACCCTCGAGCAACTCGGTCGTGACGGTGTAAAGATAAGGAGAGGTAATGTCCCAGCGACGCGGATGACGGATGGTGAGCCGCTGCGCGAAAGTTGAGGTGCCGGGAGCCACGGTTATCGCCTTCACAGCGGTGGCCGCTTGCCGTCCCGAGGCGTCAATCACCCGTGAACGAAGCCGCAGTTTCCGTGCCGCAGTCGTCTCATTGTCTATCGCTATGGCCATGTCAAAGCCTCGCGCGTGGCTTTTCACGTGCTGCCCCCACTGACTTACATGTACCGAAGGCTTCTCCACGAAGTACACATGCCGATAAATGCCGCACCCACTGTACCATCGGCTGTTGGGCTGACGACTGTTGTCAACCTTCACGGCTACGACATTCGGCCCTTGGCGCAACGCTTTGGTAATGTCTACCCTGAACGATGAGAAGCCGTAAGGCCTGTGCCCAACCCTTTGTCCGTTTACATAAACGGTGGCGTTCATGTAAACTCCGTCAAAATCTATGTAGTATTTAGTGGCTTTATCCACGTGCTTTTGCGTGAAATTCTTGCGATACCATCCGATACCGCCGGGCAAGGCGCCACCTGAAGCGCCCGAGGGATTGCCCACACTGAAGTCGCCTTCGATGGCCCAATCATGCGGAAGAGACAGCCGACGCCATGCCGTGTCGTCGTAACGGGGCTGCTCCATGCGGGCGGAATCAGCAAGAATAAAGCACCAGTTGTCGTCAAAAAGTTGACGGCTGTGGCCCAAGGCCACAACCGTCACGCTGCATAACAGCAATAAAGTGAATATTTTTCTCTTCATATTTCCTATGGATTATGTAGCGATTCAAAGCTGAATCCGCTGTTCTTTGCCATCATAATCAATCATCTTTCCTACTGTTTCAATCTCCAAATCAGAGGTGCGGCTCTGTGGAGTACGATAAACGATATTGAATTTCCTATGGGTCAGCATGCCGTCGAATGAGCCTTTGCGCGCTCCTATCGTCAATGTGTGGCTGTTATCGTCATAAGTAAACGTAATCATGGCATACTTTCCTTTCTCATAATTATAATTGGTTCCCTCGTCTTCGTAAAGGGTGAACTTCCCATCTTTGCCCGCATAAACAAACAGATTGATCGTATCGGCCGGGTGCTCATCGGTCCATTCCATGGCCGGACCAAAGGGAAGAATGGCTCCTTGGGGCACAAACACGGGAATCTTTTCGTAAGGCGCGGCGGCGGTTATGGTCTGTCCGCCCTTATAATATTGGTTGGTATAAAGGTCATACCAGCCACATGAAGCGGGCAGATACACCTCCCTGCTGCGTGCCTTATAGTAGCCCACGGGGCAAGCCATCAACGATGGGCCAAACATCCATTGGTCTTTGATGTCGTTTACCTTCGTATCGGCACCGAAATCCATCACCAACGGGCGCATCATCGTGTAGTCGTTAAAGTGTACGGCGCCTGCCATGCTGTAGAGATAAGGCATAAGTCGGTAGCGCAAACGGTCGTAAGCAACGATGGTTTGATAGGCGGGATGGTTCTCGGGGGCTATGTTCCACACCTCACGCAAAGGCCACTGACCATGTGCTCGGTACAAGGGAATGAAGCAACCAAACTGGTTCCACCGGGTCTGAAGCTCACGCCATTCCTTTAAGTCCTCATTTTCCTCACCCGTACGGTTAAACAATTGCTGGGCCGCAACGTATCGATTCTCCACGCAAAAACCACCTTGGTCCATCCCCCAGAACGGAAGTCCACTGATACTATAGTTCATTCCGGCGGTCATTTGCGCACGCATGTCCTCCCATCGTGTACCGATGTCGCCGCTCCAAGTGGCCGTTGAGTACCTCTGTTCACCGGCAAAGCCGCTTCGGGTCAGCAAAAAGACACGCTGATTGGGGTTCACTCCGCGCTGCCCATGGTAGATAGCGTCGGCATTAACGATAGAATATGCGTTGAAATATTCGGTCGATGAACCCAAAGCAGTCGCACCACTGAGCGCTTTCCGATACCACATGGGGGTGCAATCGCGCACATTCGGCTCACTTGCATCCATCCACCAAGCGTCTATACCGTACTTATATTTGCTGTAAAGGTTCTCATCCATCTGTCTCCAAAACATCTTACGGGCACCTGCATCATAAGCGTCGTAGAACGAACCCATGAACCCTAACCAGTCGTAAATGCTGTCAGCAACGGCCTGATGATACATCCATCCTTTGCTGTCGAGCTCTTTATAGTTCTTGACCGTGCAATAAAACTTAGGCCAAACCGAAATCATGAAACGGCCGTTCATGGCATGCACACTATCCATCATGGCCTGCGGATTGGGGTATCGGGCTGCTTCAAAAGTGTGATCGCCCCATGAATCCAACTTCCAATAGTTCCAATCTTGCACAATATTGTCCACGGGAATATGGCGTTTGCGGAACTCTGCCAACGTGGACTCTATCTCCCCACTCGACTTATAACGCTCTCTGCTCTGCCAAAAGCCCAATGTCCACTTGGGATAAACCTGCGCCTTACCGGTCAATCGTCGGTAACCCGAAATCACATCGTCAAGATTTTGCCCGGCAATAAAGTAATAGTCCATATCCCGACTCATCTCACTCCAGATACTCAACTGGCTTTGTCGCAACGCGCCTTGGGGCTGTGCCACCCGCAATCCGCAATAACTTACATCGCCATCGGGGTACCAATCAATCAATATACTTGACTTCTTACCCTTCTGCAAAGGCACTTCAAATTTATAAGAGTTAGGATTCCAAGCCGTGCGCCAGCGTGTCGGAACGACTTCCTTGCCATCTATCACAATACGCATGTAGCCCGCATAGTAAAGAATAAACTGATAAGAATTATCTTGCGGAGCCTGAATAAAACCCTCATAGGTCACATGCGACCCGTTGAGTTTGAAGCCCTTGGGCAGATTGGCTACGCCAACATCGCGTCCGGCCTTAGCCATGGCCAGCTCGGGAAGCGCAAACTCATAGTAAATACTGTCCTCCTTACGCACCAACTTCTTACCACCTTTCTCTATATAGGTACCCGTAAGGCTGCCTTTCTTGCCCTTCTTATCATATAAGGTGAAAGCTCTGTTCAACTGGAGATAATCATTCGGATTGCCAAAACGGCAATAGCTGTAGCTGTCCCACAGTATTCCATAGTTGCGATTGCTCACCACGAAAGGCACACTAACCTTGGTATTATATTGGAAAAGGTCCTCGTTCTTGCCCTTCATGTTGAGCTCTTCCGACTGATGTTGGCCCAAACCATAAAACGCTTCGTCCGCCGGACTGTCGAAAGAGGCCTGCCATGACCAACCCACTTTCTGATTTTCGGTCAGTTTGCTATCCACTCCTATTTCCCTCTCCGGCACCCTGAAACGCTTAAAGGTCTTACCTCCGGCGTCGGCTTCGTTCAGCAACAGCTTGCCCGAAGCGTCATAAAAAGTTATCTTACCGGTAGGCGTATGCACCTTGGCCAAGACATTCCGTGTCCTAACCTCCACACAATCCTTGCTTTCTTCCACGGAAAAATCCTGAAAGAGGGGCTGTGGGACAACAATAAGGCTTTGTTTTTGAGGAAACGCATCCTCGGGTGTTGCCACCACACGGATGATGTCTTCACTGATAACCTGCAAGCGAATAAGGTTAGCACCGGTAGCAATCTTGTTCTTCACCTTAATGTTTACGGTGTTGCCACTGTGCTGATAACAACGTGCCCCTGCGGGAATAACCATCGCACAGAGCAGGGTTGAGATAATTGTTTTAGCGAGTTTCATGAGTAGTTTTTTAGTTTATGCTACAAAATTACGCCAAAATATCCGCCCAATATCCCCACCATGTTAATGAATACCGCCCTTTTGGGTTCAGCAATAGTGCAAATGTTTCCAACAAGTATATAAGATGTTACTTTCCCTCATACCGCTTTTTGTACTGTGAAGGTGTAAGTCCATACATATCAATAAAATACTTAGAGAAGTAGCGTGGATTGTTAAATCCAACCCGATAGGCTATCTCACTCACGCTCAATTGGCTCTGACGTAGCAATTGTTCCGCATGTTTCAGGCGAATCAACCTTATGAATTCCGATGGCGTAGTACCGGTTATGGCCACTAACTTCTTATACATTTGCACACGTGACATACCCAATTCGGCACTCAAGGCCTCAACGGAGATGTCGCTGTTATCAAGATTATTCTCCACATAATCGGTCGCGTCTTTCACCAACTTCTCATCCAAGGAAGTGATTTCCTCCTGCTTTATCTTCGGCTGAAGCTTACTTGAGCCTCCTCCACCGGCCTTCCATTTGATGAGATTGGCTATTCGCAACTGAAGCAAATCCAAGTTAAAAGGCTTCGTTATATAATCATCGGCACCCATCTCCATGCCTTCTATCTCCTGCTCCTGAGCCACACGAGCCGTCAACATAATGAAAGGAATATCGCATGTGGCCCTATCTGACTTCACCTGACGACACAACTCGTTACCATCCATTTCGGGCATCATCACGTCACTCAGTATCACATCGGGCTTCTTCTCCGCGATTTTCCGTAACGCTTCCTTGCCGTTCGCAGCCGCTCTCACGTCGAACTGATCGGCCAACACGTCACACATGAACGCCCGGAAGTCATCGGAATCATCGACAATCAGCACATCATGGCGCTGACGATCGGCTTTTGCCGGCATTACCACCGATGAAGCGGACGGCGCAACGACATCCGCGCTCGGCGACAACAGCAGGTTTGCCCGTGCCGTTTCCAGCGAAGCCATACCCGACTTGCCCTCTGTGGCGTCATGACGAACGGGAATCGTTACCACGAAAACCGTTCCCCCGCCGGGATTATCGGCCACAGCGACCTCGCCACCATGCAGTTCTATAAAGCTCTTCACAAGGTTCAACCCTATGCCACTGCCACCGTAAGGCGTCTCACGCTGCTGGTCAACCTGATAAAAGCGGTCGAAGATGTGAGCCTTATCCTTGTCGCTGATTCCCACACCCGTATCGCTGACTTTTATTTCGAGCATGTCCGACTCGGCCACTTGCGACTTCAAAACCCGCAACGCCACGTCAATACGCCCGCCGTCGTCCGTGAACTTAAACGCATTCGACAAGAGATTATTCATTACCTTGCGTATCTTGTCGTCGTCAAAACTCATCATCAACGACTCAACCGATGAATAGAACGTCAGCGCCACACGATGACCACCGAACTCTTGGAACGCTACGCAAATGTTACGGATAAACTCCACGATGTCGCCCGACAACACATGGAGGCGCAACTGCTCCTTATCCATCTTGCGGAAATCAAGAATTTCATTGACCATATTCAATAAACGGAGCGCATTGCGATGGACCAATTGCAGCTTATCGGCCTTTGCCTTGTCGGTTTCCTTGCCTATCAGCGCCTCCAACGGCGAGATAATGAGCGACAAAGGCGTGCGCAACTCATGGCTCACATTGGTAAAGAAATTGAGTTTCAGCTCATCTAACTGAATCTTCTGAGCAGCTTCAAACTCCACTTGTTCCATGCGATATTTAACCCGTTGACGCCGTTCCACCAACCATTTTATATAATACAAACCAATAAGCAATAACAAAACATAGCCCCAAATGGCCCAAGTCGACAAGTAAAAAGGCGGTCTCACCTTGATAGTCAGCCTGCTCACCTTGTCGCTTACACGCCCGTCACGATTGACAACCTTCACCTCCAGCTCATAAGTCGTGGCACTCAAGTTGGTAAAAGTAACGCTCGGACGATCCTCGGAGGTCATAAGCCACTTGTCGCTAAAGCCTTTCAGGCGATAAAGGAAGCGACTTTTCTCGGGTATCATGACATTATCGCCGGCCAAAAGAATGGTAAAAGCGTTCTCATTGGCCGCCAACTCGAGCACGCCACCGTCTCGCAGCGCCTCTTCCAGCACCACTCTGTCATGATAAGGCTCACCCACCGTCATCAAATGGTCGAAGAGCATTAAGCCCGAGAACAAGGCCTTGGGCTGCGACTTCATCGTTTTGATTTTCTGAGGGGGTATGATATTGATTCCATCTTGCCCACCCACGATGACATTACCATTGGAAGCAAGGTAGATGGAACGCAAGTTGAACTGCCTGCTTTGCAGTCCGTCGATGTCATTATAGCTGGTTACGAAGAAGCTCCACTTACCTTCCTCGCGCGAAACGGTCACGTGCGACACGCCATGATCACTGGCTATCCACATCGCATGGCCGAAATCTTCGGTCACCGAGCAGGCCATCGCACCCAACAAACCCGATGAGAGGTCGAGTGTTTCGAGCTGGTCGGTGTGGGGATCATAGACCGTCGCACCCGAAGCCGTGGCGTTCCAAATAAGTCCACGGCTGTCAACAAAGACCTGATTGATGGCCGAGGAAACAAACACCTGCCCCGAGCGAGTGGCCGAACGGGTGGTTATGCGATGGTTATCCATATTCATCAACGACAAGTCGGTGGCGTTTCCAATCAGCAAATTGCCCCGTGTGTCGAAAGAAAGGGAGGAAAGATAGTCGGTCGGGAGCTTGGAATTACGTGTGTTAAAGGTCATAAACCGCCCCGACTCCTTACCCAATATCTGCAAACCGCCGCCCAAAGTGGCTATCACAAGGTTGCCCGTGGCCTCCTCAACGGCCAAATGCCAAATGTTATCGCTGGCCAATCCGCTGCCATCGCCTACCTTGAATGCCTTGAAAACGCCATCCTTGTAATGCGTAAGCCCACCATTGAAACTGCCAAACCACAATGATCCGTCCTTATCGACGGCACTGCTGATGACCACATCGCTGCCCAGACCGGTCTGGGCCATGCCATAACGACGCACAATGCCCGTCACGGGATTATAGACCACGATTCCCCGATCGTTCGTGCCACACCAATAGTTGCCCGAACGGTCTTCCACTATCGTGCAAACATCGCCCAAAGTGACGGTTGAGAAACGAGAAGAAGCCGGCGAATAATAAGCCACACCATTCTTATAACAGCCCAGCCACAAGGCATTCAGGTTATCCACGTACAAGCACTGCACCGTATTATCGGGCAAACTGTGGGCGTCGGCGCTGTCAAACTGATAACTTCTGAAAGTCTTGTTCTTCAGATTGGCCGCCACCAAACCGTGATGATCGGTGGCTATCCACACGGTTTGGGTGTGGTCGGTCACGACATTCTTCACCTCAAAATCGCCCAAATCAAGCGTACAACCCTCTGAACGGAGAAACTCATACACCGAGGTAAACCATCGATGGTGGCGCCGGCTCCAGCACTCCGTGCGCCACTGATACGAATACCAGATGTTACCATAGGCGTCGGTCATGGCCCTATAGTCAGCCGTGGCGCCCTTGGTTTTACGAGAAACATAGTCGCTGCGCCAAACAACACGCTGCCGCAAGCCGTCCACACAAGCCAAACGGCCATCGCTCATCGACACCAAGACACCGCCATCATAGGCCGATAACCAAGTAATCGTGTTAAAATTTAACGCCAAAGGTCCCTTTCCCTTTTGTGGAAAAAGCACCGCACGGCCCGACTTCACGTCGTAAAAGTAGAGGCCTTGCCCATTTACGGCAAGCCACATGTTCTTTCGGGCGTCGATAAACACCCTGCTCGGCGTGCCCCGCATGCCCCTTGAACGCATCCATGAGGCTGAAACGGGGGCAAACACCTCGGCTTTAGGCGTGAAAACAGCATAACCCAAAGGCGTGCGCAACCACAGATTGCCGTCCACATCTTCCTGAATTTCCTCCACGACATTGTTGGGAAGCGACTTGGGATCGTTGTTCTTGCAGAGATAAGTCTTGAAACGAAAACCATCAAAACGGTTGAGTCCGCTTTGTGTTCCAAACCAAAGAAAGCCCCGTGAGTCCTTAAAAATGCAATTCACCTGACTGTTCGACAGTCCGTCATGGGTGCTGAGCCGGTGAAAATCGACCTTAGTCTGCGCTGACAAACCGACACAGAGCAGCGTTTGGAATAAAATATAAAGAGTGGTTAGCAAACGTTTGATCATCAGATTTTGCGCTTCATTGATATAAATACAAAGTTAGCGAGTTTTTCTTTCTTTTATTTCCACCACCCCACAGCAAAACAAGCACATTGACATAATTTAACCTAAAAACAATTGTGCCTCGACTGCTATTAAGCCAAAATGGGCCTAAAAGCATGTCGAGGCTACACACTAACTTATATATCTACTAACTCCAAAGCGGCCCAAGCCGCCCAAAACTTATTAAACAGCATAACGCAGCTCTCACAGCTACAGCCAGCCATACATGTCAATCCTTAATTACCTTCATGCCAAACTTTATCGGCTTTTCTTTTGATTTGTCATAACGGCGCCGGTAATCGGCTGCCGAGATTAGTTTGTCATGCCGCGACGGATTCCTCGGTCATCCGACCAAGACGTCGGAATAAGCACATTTCGCATGGCTCTTTAGACTCCGGCGGCAAACAAATAGTTATTTATGAAAATCTATTCGTCACGATGCAAAATTAGTAATTCCCAAAGAAAGCGTTATTACATTTTGTTTACGAGTGAACATTAAGCCGTAACCTATGCTGTTAAAATGTTTCCGATAGGTGTATAAAATGTTTCCATAAGCGACAAACCATTGATAAACAAGGTCATAACAGCATGAAAATCACGAAAACAAACACCTGAAAAAACAATAAGCCTATGCGCTGACAAACATATAAAAACAAGCCTATTCCGAAACGGCCCAATCGCTCCCACTTTGTCAAAGCTGCCTTTTCACGCTGCGAAAGCAGCCCTTTGAGCTGGTCAAAAGCCCCGTTTTACACGCCCAAAGCTGCCCTTTCGCACGCAAGAACCTACACATACATATACAAAAAAAGCGATACTCACCACCCTATCAAGTCGGGTCGCGAATATCGCACGTATCTTTTGCCCTTTACAAAAACGGTTCTTAACAGCCGAGCGCTTATCTTTCGCCTGCCGGCAACGGACCGATGACAGGACAGTAAATTATCTGTGGAAGGCTACTAAATGTAGTATTCGGCCGAATCTATCAAGCCCGCACGCAACGCATACTTCGTAGCTTCGTGCACATTGTTGACCTCTAACTTGCGAAAAATGTTCTTTCGGTGCGTATTTACCGTGTGAAAACTCGAGAAACGCTTGTCCGCTATCTCCTTGGTCGTAAGCCCCAAGGCTATGTCTTTCAGTATCTCGGTCTCCGTCTTGGTCAGTTTGGCTTTGTCCTCATTGCCCGCCGAAGGACTGAAAAGCAATTCGGTCGTACGCTGACAGATGTATCTTTTATGGGCTAAGGCGGCGGTCAACGCGTTTCTTATCTCATCCAAAGACGATTCTTTCAGCACTACGCTGAACTGCTGGCCCATCATCAGCAGCGTGCGCACGAACTCACTGCTGAGGTCTTCGCTGAAAATAATCCAGTGCGTCGCCATGAACCGCTGGCTGAGAATGGTCAGCTCGGTCATGTCGAGGAGGTCGAACAATGTGTAATCGAGCACTACGACGCTCTCCGGATTGTCCGTCAAGGCACTGATAAGGGCTTCCTTGTCCTTCACGTAGCATGAAGTGGCGTCGGGAATTTCCAAGAGCAGGTACATCACCCCCGCCCTTGTAATGTCTTGTCTGTCAGCCAAAAGAAAATTCATCTTTCTCTTTTATTTGATTACGGTGGGTATTTAGAAGGTCATTCTCATCATCAGGCGTATGCCGTTGCGATGGGCCGTGGGCAGGTAAACGTAATTGCAGCGGTGCACATACTCCACATGCAGAATCTTGAAGATGTTGTGTACACCGGCCACCAGCTCCACATAAGGGCGCTTGGGGTCCATGACGTAGCAGCCTTCGGGGAATACCATCAGCGTGGGATCGTTCACGTTGCGGGCCAAGGCCGGGTTGTTCTTGTCGGTCAAGGTGCCCCATAGGCATTTCACTCCTATGTACTCACGCCATTTGAGCTTCTTAAGCAGTGGGATACGGTTGAATATTTTGCCGTTCATATCCCAACTGACGTCCAGACTTGCGTAGCGATCGTTGAGGAATTCCATGTTATTGATAAGATTGAACGTCTCTTCTCCGACGATATAACTCAAGTTGGCAGGCGGCATAATCAGCAGTGGGAAGGGCACCTTGTTCCACTGTGCGCCGGCTTTCAGCCTCGTGTCAATCTTTCCCCATGAGCTCATCCAAAAGCGTTTGTAGACGCCTCCCTCCGTGAAATTATAGTTGTAGTCGCCACCCAGCAGGCCTTTGACACCCATGGTATGGCGCAACGTGAAGACCGGCGCGTCGAGATTCATCGGCACACGGCGCTGTTTGGTATTGATATAGGTGCGCCCCGGGGCTAATTGTAGCTGCAAAGTAAGCTCCGTAGTCCTTATTTTCCCATTATGGAGATAGTGCCCTGCTTGTTTCTCCGATAGGCTATTGATTTCCGAAGCCCTATCGATCGAAGCGTTCAGAGGTTGGAAGAAAAGCCTGCCCGCGGCCTCGTCTTCCTCCGTTTTCAGCTCTAACGTGGTCTTCATGCCCCATTCCTGCTCGTATTCAAACTGCAATTGCTGCCTATTATAGAACATCATTTTGTCTACACGGGCCCACTTGAAGGCCGTGAAAACGTTATCCTTATCGGTGTGAAGGAACTTGTCGGAAGGCGACATCACGTCATACGTGCTCGTCAGGGTTAAGGTTCGCTTTGGGAATTCTCGTGGTAAATAGTCCTTCTTGTTGAGCGAATAGGTCAGTTCTCCTTTATAGTAATTCTTCTTACTCTCAATACCGTGGGCATAATAGCCCGAGAAAAACCAGTGCTTATTGAGGTTTGCGGTGGTCTGACCACTGACACGCAGGCGCAAACCATCAATGAAGTTAGACGTTATCATCGTGTTTACCGGGCCTATATCAAACTTGCTTGGATGGTTCAAATCGCCCGTTTCCACAAAGTTTTCCACCAAAGCCTTCAGGCCAAAGATGATGTATTTAAAGCCTTTTTGCTGCTCTATGCGATGAATGAAGGCGTCCATGCCGCTCTCGCTCTTGGTCAGTTCCACCGTGCGATACTGGTTCCAGAAAGCCTCATCACGCATATTGGCGTTGGCTTCACGGCGAGTGACGGCCTTTCCCTTGAACAATTGCTTGGGCAAAGGGTCGAAAGCGTAGTCGCTCAGTCGGGTTGTGCGAGTGACAAGGGCCTTTGAGAGGAAGCTGGCCACTTTCATTTCAACGATCATATCATCAACCGAGAGCACCCATTCGCCATTACCCAACTTGGTATATTCTTGCGTTACGCGCAAATTTTCCACGAAGTTAACGTCGCTTCGCTTGGGAATTGTCAACTCACAACGCTTCACATGCAGCGTTGAGTCGGCTAAAATATAAAGGTCTCCTCGAAATCCGAAGTCCTGCTGGTTGTTGGGTAAGAACTGCAAATGGTAGCAAAGGTCGCGATCTACATACACCGTGTCCTCTATATAGTAGCGATAGAAGGCCACCGCGCTCTTGCCTATGGGGCTTGTAAAGGGATATTGCAGCAACCTGATTTGGTCATCGTATAGGTCAATATCCGTGAAAATATCCTTTAAGGCCGTATTGAGAATGTCGCCGGTAGCCAAAAATTGATTGACGCCCGTACTCTGTTGACCGGTCACAATGTCCTTCTCCGACTTTGGATTTTTCCTATAAATATGCTGTGTAACGGTCTCATCGACCGACACGGGAAGTATCAGTTTATGGTTATAGGGGCTGGTTTCTATTTGGTCCAAAAGCCATTTCCGCTTGGCGAAAAAACCACTGTCAATATCCGATGGTTGAATATCATTCACCGCCAAGGTTATCTTCTGATACTTATTAAACTGATAATAATCGTGGTTTGCCAAGTCGGTTTTCTTCTTGGCGGCTATCACCCGCTTCATCAATTCCACGGCAGGGTTGTCCTTACGGCTGTATTTGCCACGCTTCTGCTTGACCACCACTTCCGCCAAAGTCTTGGTATCGGGTTTCAATTTCACATTGATGACCGAAGGGGTCTTGGCCGTTATCGTCACGTTTTTCGACTGATAACCCACCGCACTGAACGTAAGTACCCAACCTTCATGGCGCTCTATGCTGTAAAATCCCATGGCATTACCGCTTACAGCGATATGATGGCCCTTATAGGAAGCGCTCGGATAAAAGATAGTATCACCTGTTGCCGCGTCGGTAATGGTACCGGTCAACTGCGCATGGGCAGCCACTGACAACATTACCATCAAAAAAATAATATGTAATCGCTTGATTATCATCATCTACTCTTATAACTATAATATCCAAACAGATATTATCTACTAATACCAAAAAGCGAACGATAACCGTTCGCGGGTGTACTTCGACACCTTTTTAGAATGCCAATATTTCGCTCAAATCCGTTATTACATAATCCGGAATCGTCTCATCGTATTGCTTGTTCGTCCATCCCTCGCCTTTGAACCATGCTGTTTTACAACCTAACTCCCGGGCCGGTTCAATGTCTTTATGGATACTATCGCCTGTCACAAGCACATTCTTGGCGGGTAAGCCCAAGGCTTCGACACCCAATTGAAATATCTTCGGATCGGGTTTTCGTATGCCCACGGCGGCCGACTCGATAACATCGACAAACAAGTTATCAAACTGAAATTCTCTCAAAACGGCGTTCACGTTGCCATAGAAGTTACTGACAACGACCATCGGACGCCCCATTGCCTTCAAACGAGCCAACACTTCACGGCTGTGGGCAGTGATGTCTGACACTTTCTGATAAACATCTGCCAGCACGGCTTCACGCTTTTGTGAGACCATCGCTTCATCCGCGCCCCAAAAGCCATGAGCACAGAGATAGTCCATTTCTAACCGGAGCTTAACATCCAAGGTCTTTCGGAAAGTATAGTCAGGCTTTATAATCGCATGACTGCCCAATGTACGCTCCGCGTAAACATAGGCTTCACGGAATTGGTCCTCCTCTATCGCCACGTGCTGACGCTGATACGCGTGCCATAACATCTTGCCCCAATGACATCCGGCAGTATCAAGTGTGGCGCCATAGTCAAAAATATATCCTTTTATCATCATGATTCAGTCGCTTATTTTATTCTTTCCAGCATGTCAAGACATAACCGCTCATGCTTCCGGTGCATGTAAACAGCCATTCCCTGCATTACCGTTATCTCAAACAAGAAGTAGATCCAAGGCAGATTTATCAGGCATGAGACGTAGCAAACGATAGCCCGCAGGTTAAAAGTAAGCAGGTTCGTGTAAGGCATTAAGGGCCTGCTACCTGCCAAGAAATCATCTTTTATCAGCCCGATAGCCGCCTCTGACCCATCGGGATAGGCCTTTATGGCGCTCTTCAGCTTTTGAAACGCAGGCGTACGAGCCTCTTGGCCCTTGCAATAATTGGCATAATTATAATAAAAAGCATGAGCCCAGAAAGCGCCTTTCTTAGGCAATGAGTCCAATATCTCACGTTGTCCGGCATAGCTATCCAGCTCACTTCCTTCCTTACCTTTCAAAAAGAAAAGGTGAATTTGTCGATAGTAATCGGCCAATGAGCTTTGGCGAGAATGACATAAGATACCGGCCACAGCGGCAAGGGCCCAAATCCACCACCCCCATTGCCCTCCGATAAACGGTATAGGCTCATTCATCAGTCGCACACAGATGGCCGCATAAATGCAAACAAACCACACATCACCCGAAAAACCATCGAGCATGCGACCTATCAAAGTCTTCTTTCCCGTCAGCCGAGCCATCTGTCCGTCCGTCGAATCACAGAAATTAGCGAACATCAACAGTACCATTCCCCATACATTAGACCACAAGTCAGCGTAATGAAACATCCAACCAGCGCCCATACCTAAAAAGATTGACAGAATGGTTACCGCGTTAGGATGAACTCCAAACTTATTCCACATCAAGGCAAAGGCCAGCCCTATGGGGCGCGTAAAATGGACATCTAACCACTCTTCCGTATCTTCCGACTTAAAAGAAGCCTGCAATAACTCTCCAAAATGACTCATTATATCTCCTTACATTATAAAGTTTGTTATCTTAAAATACACCTATTCTATATGAATAGAATCTGTTTCAACACTTGATTTATATGCTCTTACGCTCTATACAGTCCTGCTTTATCCCGTCACTTATGACCTCTCTACCAATTCACAGATGGCTTCAGCCGCCTCAGACACGCATCGTGAGAAGCTGGGCCAGTCGTTGAAATCGATGATATAGAAGTTTCCATGCGCATCTATGATAGCGTCGCCACCATAAACAGCCACGTCCGTCAATGTGGAAAGCAAGTCGGCAGCCGCTTCCAGTTGAGCTTTGTCAAACTCATAGTGGCGGGGCACGCCATTGAGAGCCTCATCACCAAACTTGGAAATGCCATCGTCGCCGGGGTAATAAATGTGGAAAAATCCACCCTTAACGCCATAAAACTTCACCAAATCACCTGCGACATGGGCCTGAACCACCCACTTTGTCACGCCACGCTCCACGAAAGAAGCCTGCATGGAGGCCAAGGCCGCCCGGTCATTACAGTAAACCACGTCAGCCTTAGACTGCGCGGACTGGTCTGCCCGCTTAATCCAAAAGCCATCAGGGCCATCGGTTGGCGGAACCGGAATGCCATTGTTGATCATCAGTTCCTGCAAACCGCCGCGATCGCAACGGTCCACTCCGAACGCGGAATTGAGCACCAAAGCGCCCTGCTTCTCCTTTTCTTGAAGCAAATTGAGTGCCATCCGCCCACGAGCCATTGACAAAAAGACGTCCGCATGATGGCCGGCTGTCAGCTCCTTTTCTGTAATCATGCTTATCGACAGCCCATGGCGCAGTGCCAACCTGTCACAAACAGCCTGCAAGATAGCTTTGTCTTTCGCCACCGAATTGGGCGAAAAGACCTCATCCCGCTGCACAGCAATGACTTTCATACACCTTTTTCCAAAAACAACTCGGCCTTGACGATGTCCGAAGCATGGTCAACATCCATCACCTTACTAAACGAAAAAGCTTTCAGCTTGCGTCCATCGGCGATGAGCGCACGCTGAAAGTTCCGCATTCTACTTTCCTTTCGTTCCATACAAGCACGCAAAGTGTCAATTGAAGATGAGCAAAGTCCATAGATACCGCCCGAGATAAACCGGCAATGCGCCGAATTATCATCATAAAAACCGGTAACATTCATCAACTCATCCGTACCGACATAGAGGGGCTTTTCGTCATCAATATAGTCCGTTACGCCCATCATTCCATCGAAACCATCGGCAACCACCCGGCCAAAAGCCGACACATAGGCCTGAAACTCATCCTCCTTGAAAATCGTATCGACCGTGGTCAACACAAAAGGACCATCGCTCAGGTAAGGGCTCAACTCGAAAAAGCTGTGCATGGAGCTGGGCGTGCTCTTAACGATAAAGCGCAACGGAACCCGTCGTCCCCGCAAACCATTCTTCTCCAAGTCCATCAGATGAGCGCTCACCAAAGGCGTGAGATTGTTGCAAATCACGACAATCTCCTCCGCGTCATTATCCATGAAGATACGAATAAGCCTATCAATAAGATGTTCATCCTGAACCTTTACCAAGGGTTTGGGCAAGTCCACGCCTTCCTTGGCCAGTCTTGAGCCCTCTCCCGCCGCAATAATTGCAAATTTCATGAAGTGCTATGTTACGATTGAAAACATGGCAAAGTTACAAATATTTTCGGAAGTTGAAAACTTTTTAATACCATTTTGTTTTGTAACACTTCACATTCGTTCCGACAACCCTTTGATAGCCAAATGGTCTAAGGGCGTTTCGTATGGTCTGATATGTCACCCGAGCCTCGCACGTTACGTGTAACCCGCTTGGCCGTTCCTTCGATTGAGATGTCTCCACTGCCCAAAAGATCGGCAGCAACCTCACCACATTGGTAGCAATTAAGGTCCAAGTCGCCACTTCCCCGCAGGCTTGCCTTGGTCTGCTTCACGCCATGTTGGCTGACACTAAGGTCGCCGCTGCCCAGCAAAGACAACTCCGCACGCTGCGCCACAATCTTTTTGATTTCCAAATCGCCGCTACCCGTGACCTTAGCCACATAACTGTCGCAAATAACATTGTTGAAAACCATGTCGCCACTGCCCGTGACCGCCAACTCCAAATGGTCGGTATCGACCAATTGGGGGGCCACAAACGAACCGCTACCCGTGACCGTCGCCGCTATCAGGTCAGGACTTGAAATCTTGATAACCACGTTATTATCGCGCCCGGAGCTGAAAACTCCGGAAAAAAAACGAAACTTTCCACCCGAGAACAGCTTATCATTGCTACGCACATTGAGCGTGCCTTGGCTGAGCGAAAACCTCACCTCCTTCACCAAGCGTTCAGGCCCGGTCACCTCAACCGAGTACTTATCGGCCTGCGTATAGACTATGTCATAACTTCCAGTCAAAGCTATTTTCTCGAAATTAGCTATCTTCACAATGCGTGTTACCCTGCGGTCCTTGTCGTTGGAGCCTTTATTCACGAGGTTGTTGAAGCCCGCTGCCGCACATACTAAGGAACAAGATATGCCCAATAAGGCAAAAATTATTTTCTTCATACGTTACACCTATTATATTATTAGTAAGATATATTAGGTAGACGTCAGTCCTTTGGTGAAAGTTGCAGGTAGGAAAAATATTTCAAGAGTGGGCGCATGAACGGCGTAAGATGGCGCTCCACGGGTTGCCGCGTGCGATAATCCATCCTCGAGGTGCTCTGCATGACGATGAGACGGCGCTTGGCCCGTGTCATGGCAACGTAGAATTTGCGGGCGTCCTCGGCCATTTGGTGCGCATTTCCCTTACTGAAATAACTGGGATAACGGTCGTCTATGGCGTCAAAAATTATCACATTGTCAAATTCCAAGCCCTTTGCCTTATGCACGGTCGATACAAACACACGGTCGCTGACGGCGCTGCTGCCACAGAGGTCGGCCTCTTTCAGTGTATTGATTTCCACCAAATGGCGGCCCAACTGCGCTATCATGACCGGTTCGACCTCGCCATCAATCAGGTCATTCTCCATGTAGCGCAGCGTCATGGGCAGCTTATCAATCTCTCCCATCAGCCCATCGGCCACCAAACTCTCGTAGAACGACCGCAGGGCCGTGGTGAGGTCTGTGGTATAAAGTTGGCCGAGCGACTTGACATAACGGTCCCGATAGTTTCTCACCAGCACCTCCGCACGGCTTTGAACACGGCTCTCGGCCATGAAAGCCTGCTGCTGTGGAACAATCTCCACGGCCTTTCGGTAGCAATAATCCACCAAACCGCAGGTGGCATTGACGTCATCGTCGGCCAAATGGCTGTTCTCTCCTTCCAAACTCAAGGCTCTCAACAACTGCTTCAACTTATAACCGGGCTGTCCGGGGAGCAGCAATCGGGCTATCTTCAGTGAGTCGAAATAGAGCGGATGGGCCGCCGTTAGCTCACAATCGGGCAGATAACGGCGCAGGTTATGGTCTAAAATATGGTAATCATAGTCGGCGTTATGGCCCAACAGCACACCACCGGCCGCATAGTTCATAAACATGCGCAGCGCCTCATCGGGCGGCAGGAGCTCATGATGGCGGCGTTCCTCAATCATAGGATTGACCAAATCGCCCAACATGGCGGGTATCTCGCGCTCCGTCCGGATATAAACCGAGAACTCGGAGCCGGCGACCCGCTCGCCACGAACCAGCTTCACGGCCGCTATTTGCACGATGTCGTCGTGGAAAATATCGAGCCCCGTGGTCTCCGTGTCAAAGATAACGAGCGTCTGTTCACGATAAGTCTCGGCAAAACGACCGATATAGGACATGCCGGGCGTGAGCAACAAATCGGATGGAAGCATGGCCCTGTTGAGCAAAGAACGCACAAAATTGCGAGCCGCCGTGTTCGACTCAAACACATGAAGGCCCCTTAACAGCCGCGTCCAAGCCAAGAAGTTGGTTTCCGAAGCCAACACGTTAAGATGGGCGATGAGCGTTTTCATTTCCAAAGAGGCAAACAAGTCGTCGCCCGACACCTTAAAATGGGGCAACCGTTGCTCCAAAAGAGCCTTGCTTATCTGGTCGGCGTCGTAGTTGGCGTTAACGACCACGGCCGTCGTTTGGTCGGGAAAATCATGTGACAGTCGAGCCACTATCTGCGCCGCGTCGAGGTATTCGGTCTCTATGACGGTCGACGGGGCTATCTGAAGCTCATTGCCTATCGCCACGGGCTCGTAGTCTGTCGTGGGCAAAAGGGAGCGGTCGATGTGCAATATTTCCTCGGCATAGGTATTGAAAACGTCGAGCAGATACTTGGGCGACCGATGGTTGACCTCCAAGGTGTGAACATGGCCCTCACAACGGCGGCGCAACACGTCGAGCATAGACAGCTTGGCACCCATGAAAGAGAAGATAGCCTGCTGCGAATCGCCCAAATAAAGGGCGCAACCTTCGGGCTCACTGCCGTCAAGACGCGGGCCTATGAGGTCGATTATGGCCAACTGTAAGGGGTTCAGGTCTTGCACCTCGTCCACCTGAATCCATGGATAATGAGGGTTGGCAGGGCTTTCCCTACTCAGCTCCGTGTAAGCTATCATCAGCAAATCCTCGAAGTCGAGCAGTTGGTTTTGGGCCTTGTAATCGGCATAACAGCGGGCTAAGCCAAACTTGCGGAGCATGGTCAGCACGGCTTGTTGCTCCCCCATGTCGTAGCCCTCGCCCCGAACGGCGTCACGATAGAAGTCGGTATGGTGGTAAATATCGAGCATGGTATGGGCCGTGAACTCCATTTTCTGCACCCTGCAGATGATTTTCATGGCCTCAATGTCGGCCCCGTCGAGGCTCTCGGGATGGGCCCGCAAGGTCCGAGGATGATTTTCGGCTATCTGATACATCAGGTGCGACAGTTGCATAATGAGCGAATACTCGCGCCGGCGCCGACTGTTCTGCGCCACGGTCAGCTCATCTTCCCCCGTATAACGGGTGATAATGCTGATTATATCCTCATCGTCAATTATCGACGAGTCGGCCGCCACAAAGCCGTTGTCGAACAAGTATTTGGCACAAAACCGATGCACATTGCCTATAAAGAGCCTGCCCACGCTCTCGGGGCCTATCGCCCGGGCCACACGATCACGCATGCCACGGGCCGCCCGATTGGTAAACGTAAGACAGAGCATGTCGTCATAGGCCACCCCGGCGGCATGGGCCAGTCGTATGCGCTCCGAAAGAATCTGCGTCTTTCCGCACCCCGGCGAGGCCAAAACAAGGTGGAAACCTGATTGCGAATTGATAACTTGCTGTTGGGATGCGTCGGGATGGAACATGGCAATGTGGTTTTTAAGAAATAATAGGATATTTGCAAAGATACGGTTTTCTCGCAAACAGAACGTTTTTTGTAAAGAATTTTATCCTAAAAAATGCTCTTTCCAAATGCGTCATTTAGCTTTTAAAAGTATGGGACAGCTATTCGCAATAAGTCATTTTCACCCCATAGACCTGTCAAAAGCCTGCTTTGAGGAAAGACCAACGCCCTCTTGATGAGGTCATAGCTACGCTTTGGGCCGATCAAAAGCCTATTGCCATGCGCTCAAAACAGCCAAATAACAAGGTAAAAGCATGGCTTTCAACGACCCTACACGGCCGTATTATGGCCCAATAGATTACAAAGCATTGAAATTCAACGCATTATAAAATCGCTAAAAAACGCGTTATTTCCACCCAAAATATTTTTCTTTGAAAATAACGCGGCCATTTCTGACCTTTTGTAAAATAAATTCTTAATCGGCGAAAGACGAACGGCTAACCTTGAGAAGCGCTCCGAAGATAGCGCATCCAAGCATAAGGCTTGCGATGAAGGATGTAGTTGTCGTCATTCATGTGGGCGTAGGCCTCACGCTCAAAGGCTATTTTCCGATAAGCGCCTCCCCCGATTGGCAGGCGGATAAGCCACTCCACAACATACCATAGGTAGAAACCCACGAAGAGCATTTCACGCATCTGACAAGTATGGATGCGCTCATGCTGTATCAAATCCTGCGTCATGATGACTCCTTTCCTGCAAAACAGAAAGCCCATGAGGTTAATGGCGTCGAAACGGCGTGGCGGAAGGAATCGGTTATGGATAATCTTCATTTGCGTGGAAAGCCTCAAAAGAAAGCGGAATTATAAAAAAAGAAGAACCGTGGAGATTACTTTACCTCCCACGGTTCTTCCATTGTTATCGTTTTATGATCGACCCGTTAAAGGGGCTTATACTCAACAAAGGCTTCCATGGCCTCATAACAAGCCAAGCCCAAAGAGTCGTATAACTTGGCCGTGGCACGGTTGCGGTCCTCGGAACGCTGCCAGAACAGACGCTCGTCGTTGCCCAAGAAGGGAGCGCTTTCCATCTGAGAGCTGTGCTTCAGGATAGAATTACGCTTGGCACGAAGCTCCTCGGGGCTCATGGGAACGCACATTTCGATGTTCTCAATTTCCCATTCGGCCCATGCACCACGGTACATCCAGATGCGACAGTCGTTCAACCACTCGGCTCCGGCTTCCTTTTCAACATCTATGGCTGCGAAAACGGCGTCGGTACACTTGCGGTGTGTGCCATGAGGATCGGCCAAGTCGCCGGCCACGAAGATTTGATGGGGCTGCACTTCTCTCAAGAGGTCACGTACGATTTCCACGTCCTTCTCGGTCATAGGCAGCTTCTCTATCTTACCACTCTCATAGAACGGCAGGTCGAGGAAGTGCACATGGTCTAACGGAATGTCGTTGTAGGTGCAGGCAGTACGGGCTTCGCCACGGCGAATGAGGCCCTTTATGGTGCGCACGGCAGGCGTATCAACGTCGCCTTCCTTCTTTGTGGCCAAGAATTCCTTGATGTCTTTATACATCGAAGTGATGGTTTCGTTCTCGGAATTCATGAAAAGCTGGTTATAACCGTTCACGAAGTGCATGAAACGTGTTACTTCCTCGTCGCCCACGGCGATGTTTCCACTCGTTTCGTAAGCCACATGAACGTCGTGCCCTTGCTGTACCAAGCGACGCAAAGTGCCACCCATGGAGATTACATCGTCATCGGGATGGGGAGAGAACACGATTACTCGCTTGGGGAATGGCTTGGCACGCTCGGGTCGATGGGTATCGTCGGCGTTGGGCTTTCCACCCGGCCATCCCGTGATGGTGTGCTGCAAATCGTTGAAAATCTTGATATTGGCGTTGTAAGCCGAACCATAGAGCGCCAACAATTCGCTCAATCCGTTCTCATTATAGTCCTTATTGGTGAGCTTCAGGATAGGTTTCTTCGTTACCTGACACAGCCATGTGAGGGCCGCACGTGTGAGTTTATCGGTCCAGTTGCAGCTTGTCACCAACCAAGGGTGGATAATGCGGGTGAGCTTACTGGCCGCAGAGAGGTCTACAACGACGTGGGCGTCCTTGTGGGTCTGCAAGAAGCTGGCCGGAATAGCGTCGCTCATGTGTCCCTCAACGGTAGCCTTGATGATGTCGGCCTTCTCCTCGCCCCAAGCGGTAAGGTAAATCTTGCGTGACGCAAGGATGTCAGCTATACCCAAAGTGATAGAGCATGGGGGAACAGGTTCCTGCAAACCAAAGCTCATGGTCATCTCTTCACGGCTGGTAGCGTCAATCAATATAAGACGCGCCGTTGACGAGAGAATACTTCCCGGCTCATTGGTGGCGATATTACCGATACGTCCTATACCGAGCAACATGATGTCAATACCGCCAAAAGTCTGAATGCGCTCTTCGTAAAGACGGCACTGCTCTTGTACATTTTCTTGTGCCACGGTTCCATCAAGGGTATAAATATTCTGTTCAGGAATATCAATATGATTGAGGAAACGGCTCTTCAATTGTGAGATAGCACTGAGTTGGCTATCCGGACTAAGGGGAAAATACTCGTAAGCGTTAAATACCACAACATTCTTAAAGCTGATTTCCTTGCGTTCATAACGCTGAATCAACTCGTCAAAGATTGGGATTACCGACTGGCCCGTGCCCAATCCGAGCACGCAGAACTTACCCAATTGGCTCTTGGCCGTAATCTCATTACAAATAGCATCGGCGATATTTTTGGCGCCTTGCTCAACTTTGGGGAAAATATCTGTGTAGACTTTCTCCATACGAGTTATCTCTGAACGCTCTACTGCGGTCTTAGGCGCGTAGAAGTTTTCAGAGACTGTGTTCAAAACTATTTCTGAACTTAAATGAAGTCTCATTGATTTAATGTATTAAAGGGAGTTTTTTGTTTTAATAAAAAGACTTAGAGATTATCTTTCTCTATGTCTTTGAAGTATCTGTAAGTTCCTACTTTCAGTTCTTCAGTAGCAGCTTCGTCAGCTACGATAATGGCATGTGGGTGCTGTTGTAAGGCGCTGATAGTCCATGCTTGGGTAACCGGACCTTCCACAGCGGCCTGCAATGCACGGGCCTTATGGTGACCGTTAACCAAAATCATCACCTCCTTGGCGGCCATAACGGTGCCAACACCGACGGTAAGGGCGTGCTTAGGCACTTTATTTACGTCGTTATCGAAGAATCGGCTGTTAGCTATAATGGTGTCAGTGGTCAAAGTCTTCACGCGGGTACGTGACGTAAGAGCGGAGAAAGGCTCGTTAAAGGCGATGTGACCGTCAGGACCTATACCGCCAAGGAAGAGGTCGATACCGCCTGCTTCCACAATCATTTGCTCGTAATGAGCGCATTCTGCTTCAAGATCTTCCGCGTTTCCATTCAGGATATGTACGTTTTCTTTCGGACAATCAATGTGGTCAAAAAGATTGCGAGCCATAAAAGAATGGTAACTTTCGGGGTGAGATTCAGGCAAACCAACGTACTCGTCCATGTTAAATGTCAAGACATTCTTGAAACTTACTCGGCCTTCCTTGTAAGCAGCGACCAACGCTTTGTACATACCTTCGGGCGAAGAGCCGGTTGGCAACCCTAAAACAAACTTGCGATCGGGGGTAGGATTGAACTCATTAATTCGTTTAATCACATGTTCAGCCGCCCATTTCGACAACTGCTCGTAATCTTTCTCAATAATTACTCTCATGGTTTCTTTTAATGAAGTTAGTATTTTTCTATTAAGACACAAAGATAGTGAGATTATCATAAAAAGCAAAATAAATTTTAAATGATTAAGATTTAAATTGTCATCGCATAATCAATTGCCAACTGTAGGTGTCAAAAAAGTATCGAAGGGGAATAAAACCAACACATTTATTTTGTGGTGTGACCCTTTTAATGTAATTTTGTGACATAGAAAAATATTGAAAATTCAGAATGAAAGAATTTGTTATCTCTGAAGCCAAAGCCGAAACGGCCATTCTCGTTGGCCTGATTACACAAGAGCAGGATGAGGCTAAAACCAAAGAATATCTCGACGAATTGGAATTCCTCGCCGACACCGCAGGGGCCATAACGGTGAAACGTTTCACGCAGAAAGTAAACGGTCCGAGCCAAGTGACCTACGTTGGAAAAGGCAAACTTGAGGAAATCAAACAATATATCTTGGAATGTGAGGAAGAAGATGAACCCATCGGCATGGTCATTTTCGACGATGAGCTCTCTGCCAAGCAAATAAGGAACATTGAAAACGAGCTACAAGTAAAGATTCTTGACCGTACTTCGCTCATTCTGGACATCTTTGCCATGCGGGCACAGACGGCCAACGCGAAGACACAAGTGGAACTGGCACAGTATCGCTACATGCTTCCCCGTCTGCAACGCTTGTGGACTCACTTGGAAAGACAAGGCGGCGGATCGGGTTCCGGCGGCGGAAAAGGCTCGGTAGGTCTGCGTGGTCCGGGTGAAACCCAGCTGGAAATGGACCGCCGAATCATCCTTCAACGCATCACATTGTTAAAGCAACGACTGGCCGAAATCGACAAACAAAAGACCACTCAACGCAAAAATCGTGGCCGATTGATAAGAGTTGCGCTCGTGGGATATACTAATGTGGGCAAGTCAACGATCATGAATCTCATGTCAAAGAGCGAGGTTTTCGCGGAAAACAAGCTCTTTGCAACCCTTGATACCACCGTTCGTAAAGTGGTGGTAGAGAACCTTCCCTTCCTTCTTGCCGACACTGTAGGATTCATTCGCAAGCTCCCTACCGACCTTGTCGACTCCTTTAAATCAACCTTGGATGAGGTTCGAGAGGCTGATTTGTTACTCCATGTGGTCGACATTTCACACCCCGACTTTGAAGAACAGATTAACGTGGTGAACCAAACGCTCAAAGATTTAGGGTGCAGTGATAAGCCCAACATGATCATTTTCAACAAAATAGACAATTACAAGTGGGTAGAGAAGGAAGAGGATGACCTCACTCCCGCCACTAAAGAGAATATTGACTTGGACCAACTGAAGCGAACATGGATGGCACAGTTGAACGACAACTGTCTGTTTATATCGGCAAAGAACAAAGAAAACATTGATGAGTTCCGCAACATCCTATACAAGAAGGTGAGCGAACTCCATGTTCAGAAATATCCTTACAATGATTTTCTCTATCCGCAGGTAGACTGAACGTAAGCCATATTTACGGAATCAAATAACCGGAAGACAAATGAGACAACTTACTGATAATGAAATAAGCATACTGGAAGACAACAGTTGCTGGGCAGAAGACTGGAATCGCATTTGGGTAGATGAGGATTTTCGCCCTAATTACTTTCATCGTGTGATGTTCTATGGCGACATCGAGCTGGGACTTTTCGACAAGAACGTCGAAGTTAGCCGTGGTTTCATGAAACATTCCGGTATCAATAACGCCACACTTAGGAACGTCAGCATTGGTGACAACTGCCTGATTGAGAACGTAGGCAACTATATCAACAACTACACGATAGGCGATGACTGCTACATCAGTAATGTATGTACACTCGAAACGACCGAGGGCGCTACCTACGGGGAGGGCAACCTCATTTCCGTTCTTAATGAGATAGGCGATGGAAACCTAATGATTTTCCGCGATTTGAGCAGCCAGTTCGCCGCTTACATGGTGAAACACATGCACGACCGTGAGCTGAGAGACGCCATACGGCGGCTGATTCTCGAGAACATCTACAGCCGTCAGCCCGACCGAGGCACGTTGGGCAACAATGTAAAGATTGTCAACACCAAGGAAATCACTAACACAATTATCGAAGACGACTGCGAAATCAGCGGTGCCTCACGGCTCAGCGACTGTACAATTCTCAGCAACGACAACGCCAATGTCTTCATCGGAACCGGCGTTATCTGCGAGAACTCCATCATCAGTTATGGCTCTTCCATCATCAACAGCGTCAAAATGCAGAACTGTTTTGTAGGTGAAGCCTGCAAGATAGCCAATGGATTCACGGCCGCATCCAGCGTATTCTTCGCTAATTCCTACATGAGCAACGGCGAAGCATGCGCCGCTTTCTGTGGACCTTTCACCGCAAGCCACCATAAGAGCAGCCTCCTCATCGGCGGACAATTTTCTTTTTACAACGCGGGAAGCGCCACTAACTTCAGCAACCATGCCTACAAAATGGGGCCGATGCACTACGGTATGCTCGAGCGAGGCTGCAAGACTGCTAGTGGAGCCTACCTGCTCATGCCCGCTAACATCGGAACTTTCAGCGTTTGTTTTGGAAAACTGATGTATCATCCCGACACTCGCAACCTGCCATTCTCTTATTTAATCGCCTATGGAGATACCATGTATCTGTCTCCCGGGCGCAATATTACAACCGTAGGGCTTTACCGTGACATCCGGAAATGGCCCAAGCGCGATGTCAGACCAAAGGTTTGCCAAAAGAGTATTGTCAATTTCGATTGGCTGTCACCGTTCTCCGTGGGTGAGATTCTCGAAGGAAAACGCATATTGGAGAAACTTCGAGAGGCCAGCGGCGACAATGTTTCCACTTACAATTACCACGAATATGTCATCAACGCCTCTTCCTTACGCAAAGGAATCAAGTATTATGACATCGCATTGCGTATCTACATGGGCGCCGTTTTAAAGCGGGTACTGAAGCGAGGGCCTTTTAGTCCACCTTCAACAACCATAGGATTGGGACCATGGAATGACCTCTCGGGCCTTTTACTGCCCGACAGCGAGGAGCAACAGCTCACCCAAGACATCAAAGACGGTGAGCTTGACACCATCGAAGACATTCTTCTTCGATTTGAAGACATCAACCGCCACTATCGCGATTACCAATGGGCATGGACCTACCGGCTCATTCTTGATTACTATCAGTTGGAAGAAATCACCGAGGAAGACATCGACCGCATACACCAAGACTACGTTCAGGCCCGCCGGGCATGGGTGGCCGAGATAAGGAAAGACGCCGAGAAAGAGTATGCCATGGGCGATGTTGAGCCTGCGGTGCTCGATGATTTCCTTGAAAATCTGGACCACGAGATTGATTTCGAGAATTGAATTATAAGGCAAAAAACAAATATTTTATCATATAATGAAGACAAAGTTACTATTCTTATTCGCGACATTGGCCATCACGACCTCCGTTGTCGCAAAGGACTATCCCTACACCACCGTGAAAGGAGACGCCACCCAAACACGTCTTTACACACTCGATAACGGATTGAAAGTGTACTTGAGCGTCAATAAGGAGAAGCCCCGCCTGCAAGCCAACATCGTTGTGAAGACCGGCTCACGCAACGATCCCGCCGAAACCACAGGCTTGGCACACTACTTAGAACACCTGATGTTCAAAGGAACACAGCAATTCGGAACCACCGATTATAATAAAGAGAAGCCCTATCTTGACGAAATAGAACGCCGATATGAGCACTATCGCACCCTGAAATTGCCCGCCGAACGCAAAAAAGCCTACCATGAGATAGACTCTATATCACAATTGGCCGCCCAATACAACATCCCCAACGAATACGATAAGCTGATGGCCAGCCTCGGAAGTGAGGGAAGCAACGCCTACACCAGCAATGACGTAACCTGCTACATAGAGAACATACCGGCCAACGAAGTCGAAAACTGGGCCAAGATACAGAGCGACCGCTTCCGAAACATGGTCATCCGTGGTTTCCATACGGAGCTTGAGGCCGTTTATGAGGAGAAAAACATCAGCATGGGCAGCGACAATAGCAAACAGTATGCCGCACTATGGAAGCTCCTCACACCCACTCACCCCTATGGAACCCAAACGACCATAGGCGAACAAGAGCACTTGAAAAATCCCTCCATCGTCAATATCAAGAACTATTTTAACCGTTATTACGTGCCAAACAACGTAGCCATTACGATGGCCGGTGACTTTAATCCCGACGAAGTAATTGCCATTATCGACAAATATTTCGGCGATTGGAAGCCCAATCCTAATCTCTCACGCCCTGAATTCAGCGCTCAAAAACCACTGACAGCCCCCAAAGACTCCAGCGTTGTGGGCCAAGACGCCGAGAACCTGATGATGGCATGGCTCTTCAAAGGCAGCGCCGAACTGCAAAACGACACGCTCGATATTATCAAGAACATGCTTGCTAACGGCAAGGCCGGCCTCTTCGACACAAACATCAACCAGCAGATGAAAACCCAAGGCGTAGGTGCCATGATCGATGGGCTGCACGATTACAGCGCATTCATCGTATACGGCTCGCCCCTACAAGGCCAAAAATTGGAAGATGTGCGCGCCATCATCTTGAAAGAGATAGAAAAAATGGGCCGCGGAGAGTTCTCCGACGACTTGCTTCCGGCAGTCATCGCCAATAAGAAGCTGAAATATTACAGCTCACTTGACGACAACGAAAACCGGGTAGACATGATGGTTGACGCCTTTGTCAACGACAAGAGCTGGGAAGAACAAGCGCTCCAATTAGACCGGCAGGCCAAACTGACCAAGCAAGACATCATCAACTTTGCCCGACAGAACCTGCGCACCGACAACTTCATTTGCGTTTACAAGCGCATGGGCGTAGACTCCACCCTCAAAAAGATAGAGAAGCCCATTATCACTCCTATTCCCGCAAACCGTGAATATGAGAGTAAATTCCTCGCGAACATCCGCACCTCGGAGACTAAACCCATCCAACCGGTCTTCGTCGACTTCAAAAAAGAACTCTCGTTCGGCAATGTGAAGAAAGGATTACCTTACATCTACAAACGCAATACATCAGATGATCTTTTCCAACTGATATTCCGTTACAACTTCGGAGACGAGTCCGACCTGCGCTATTCATACGCCGCGGCCTATCTCGACTTCATTGGCACCAAGTCAATGAAGGTCTCCGACATCAAGCAAGCGTTCTACAAACTGGCTTGCAACTATCGAATCACCACCGACAAGAAGAACATCAGCATATCCTTAAGCGGCCTTGGAGAGAACATGGCTCAGGCTTTGAGACTCTTGGAGGACGTTATCAGCAACGCACAAGCCGACAACGACACGTGGAAACAATTCTGCGACCTGATGGAAAAGAACCGTATAGACGCCAAAACCAACCAACAGCAAAACTTTGAAGCCCTTTGGAACTACGGCGTTTACGGTCCTTACAACCCTACTCGTAACGACTTATCGATGAAACAGCTGAGAGCCATGAACCCACAGCAGCTCGTCAACCTGCTCGGCGGGCTGAAGAACCACGCCCATACGGTGCTCTACTATGGTCCCGACACGCAAAAACAACTCCGCGACCTACTGATTAAAGAGCATAAAGTGGCCAAGAATTGGGCCAAAGACCCACAAGCCAAGCCCTACAAGGCACAACTGACGCCACAGAACGAGGTAATCATCGCTCCTTATGTGGCCAAAAACATCTACATGCGTCAGTATCATAACGAGGGAAACCTTTGGAATCAGGACAAGGCACCCGTGGAAACTCTCTTTAACCAGTACTTCGGCGGCGGCATGAACACCATCGTTTTCCAAGAACTGCGTGAGACCCGAGGCTTGGCTTACAACGCTTACGCCCTTTACCAGCGCCCCGAACGCAAGTCACAACCCGAGTCGTTCTTCACCCACATCATATCACAGAACGACAAGATGACCGACTGTATCAAGATTTTCAACGACATTCTTGACAACATGCCGCAAAATGAGGCCGCCTTCAACTTGGCCAAGCAGAGCCTGATAAAGACGTTACAAAGCAACCGAACCACAAAATTCAACATCATCAGCCGCTATCTGTTCTTGCAGCAATTAGGCCTTGAAAACGATTACATGCAGCACGTATATAATAAGGTGCAATCGCTCACGCTGAAAGACATGGTCAACTTCGAGCAAAGCCATATCGCCCGCAAGCCTTATCGCTACATCATTCTCGGCGATGAGACCAACCTCGACATGAAGGCCTTGGAAAAGATAGGCCCCATCAAGCGCCTCACCACGGAAGACATCTTTGGCTTTTAAAGCCCCAACGTGAAGAAGCTATCAACCGGACATTATTAATTTATTCATCATTTTAAATATAAAGACATTATGGCAAACAAAGTTGAATTCAAGTATGCGCCCATGTTCCAGACCGGAAAGGACGATACTGAATACCGCCTCCTGACCAAAGAGGGCGTTACAACAAGTGAATTTGAAGGCAAACAGATTGTGAAGGTATCCAAAGAGGCCCTCACTCTCCTTGCCCAACAGGCTTTCCACGACGTGGAATTCATGCTGCGCCGCGAACACAACGAGCAGGTTGCCGCCATCCTCAACGACCCCGAGGCGTCTGAAAACGACAAATACGTGGCCCTGCAGTTCCTCCGCAACGCCGAGACTGCCGTGAAAGGCGTGCTTCCCTTCTGCCAAGACACGGGCACGGCCATTATCCATGGCGAGAAAGGTCAGCAGATATGGACCGGCTTTGAGGACGAGGAAGCCCTCTCACGCGGTGTCTACAACACCTTTACCGAGGACAACCTGCGCTATTCACAGAACGCTCCGCTCAACATGTATGACGAGGTTAACACCAAATGTAACCTGCCCGCACAGATTGACATTGAGGCTACCGAAGGCGCGGAGTATCGCTTCGTGATGGTTGCCAAGGGCGGCGGATCAGCCAACAAGACCTATTTCTACCCCATGACCAAGGCTACCATTCAGAACGAAGGCACGCTGCTGCCCTTCCTCGTTGAGAAAATGAAGAGCCTCGGAACGGCCGCTTGTCCCCCGTATCACATCTGCTTCGTCGTAGGTGGCACCTCAGCTGAGAAGAACCTGCTCACCGTGAAACTCGGCTCCATCAAGTATTACGACAATCTTCCTACCACCGGCGACGAGACCGGTCGTGCTTTCCGCGACATCGACTTGGAAAACAAGCTCCTCGAAGAAGCCCACAAGATTGGCCTCGGCGCACAGTTTGGTGGTAAGGCTTTGGCCCACGACATCCGTGTCATCCGCCTGCCACGCCACGGCGCCAGCTGTCCTATCGGCATGGGTGTAAGCTGTTCGGCCGACCGTAACATCAAAGCGAAGATCAACGCCGATGGTATTTGGCTGGAAAAGATGGACACCAATCCATCAGAACTTATCCCCGAGGAATACCGTAAGCCCGGCGAAGGCGCCAGCGGCATAGAGATAGACCTCGATAAGGGCATGGACGCCGTACGCGCGGAGCTGACCAAATACCCCGTAAGCACCCGTGTGAACCTCAAAGGCACCATCATCGTGGCTCGTGACATTGCCCATGCCAAGCTCAAAGCACGTCTTGACGCAGGTGAGGACATGCCCAAATATTTCAAGGATTACCCCATTCTGTATGCCGGACCGGCCAAAACTCCCGAGGGATATGCCTGCGGTTCGATGGGCCCAACTACCGCTAACCGAATGGATCCCTACGTTGACGAGTTCCAAGACCACGGCGCTTCGCTCGTGATGATAGCCAAGGGTAACCGTACACAAGCCGTTACCGACGCCTGCCAAAAGCATGGTGGCTTCTATTTAGGCACCATCGGAGGTGTTGCCGCCGTACTTTCACAGAGCAGCATTAAGAGCATTGAGTGCGTGGAATATCCCGAACTGGGCATGGAAGCGATATGGAAGATTCGTGTGGAAGACTTCCCCGCCTTCATCCTCGTGGACGACAAGGGACATGACTTCTTCAAGGAACTGAAGCCATGGACCGCTTGCAACTGCAAGAAATAAGCACACAGAGCGAACGAACGCTCCGTTTCAAACAAAAAGGAGAAGTCTCTTCACGGAGATTTCTCCTTTCTTTTTTCTCCCCGTCCCTGCCGTTCTCAGGCGAAAAACGTTAGTGCCGCTCCCATGAATTCCAATCATCGGGTCCCAACTCTTCATGTCCCCCAAGTGCCGAGAAGCGCTAAAAGCAAAATTACACGCTCTTTTCTCCACTGCGTTTTGTAAACTTTTATTCCCTAAAAAACGCTCTTTCTTTTTTCACCATCTACGATAGACACTTCCTTATTTGGCAGAATACTCCGTTCTTTTCCGGCAAACAGCAACCTGAAATTCCGCAAGCAGCAGGTCATTATGGCCCTTTCACCCACCCGATGCACGACTACGAGCCTGCCGATGCAGCCTTTCGCCCACGCCAAAAGCCTGCTTTCAGTCGGTCATAAGGGTCCTTTCAGAAGCCCGAAATGGCGACAACACGGCATTAAATATTATAAAACACTGATTATCAGCTTATTATTTAAAAGTCTCAAAACAGCGATTTTCCCGACCAAAGTTTGATTATTTTCAAATAACGAAGCCTGTAAAAGCATTTTGTAAAATATTTTCAGCACTATATTCGCTACGCTTACGAATCTAAAGCGTAGGCGTTTCCTATGCAAGTCTGCCGACAAGAAGACGATGGCGCACGCCCCCTACTCCCCCAACCCCACATCATCACAATGGCGGCAGGCCACGCATGGTCCACATTTTTCAGCACAATGTTTGCCCAATTGAAAACGAATAAGTAATTTTGCAACGTTTTCTGACCACACTGAAAACCACAGAGGGGTGCTACCGCAATTGCGGATGCTGAGATCAGACCCATGGAACCTGATACGGATAATGCCGACGCAGGGACAAGGATAACGATTCCACGAGTTTTTCCATCTGACAAATGACAAAGCTGATAGCAGGCACTCATTTTCTGTGAAAAGGATAATAAATCATTAATATTTACACAAGAAATGAAGAAAATAGCATTGATTCTCGCGGCTACAGCCTGCTTGTCGGCTACGCATGCCGCCCCGAAAGAGGAAAAAATAGACACGCTCCGAACCTATGAGCTGCAAAACGTGGAGGTTCTTTCTACCCGTGCGGGGCGAAAGACGCCCGTGGCTTACACCACGATGGACAAACAACAAATCAAAAAGCTCAACCATGGCCACGACATTCCGTTCCTCCTATCGCTCACACCGGGCGTAACGACCACGAGCGACGCCGGCAACGGCATTGGCTACACGTCCATCAAGGTGCGTGGAACCGACCCCAGCCGCATCAACATCACGGCCAACGGCATTCCCATTAACGACGCTGAAAGCTCTCAAGTGTTCTTCGTGAACATGGGCGACTTCATGTCGAGCGTGAAAGACGTGCAGATTCAGCGTGGCGTCGGTACGTCGACGAATGGTAGCGCGGCCTTTGGCGCCACCATCAACATGCAGACCGACGCACCATCGCTTACCCCCTTTATCACGCTAAGCACGGCGGCGGGCAGCTACGGTACCCATAAGGAGAGCTTGCTCTTCGGCTCCGGCCTCCTTGCCGACCACTGGAGTTTCAACGGACGCTTGTCAAACATCGGCAGCAATGGCTATATCGACAGGGCGTCGACCAACCTCAACTCTTATTTCCTGCAAGGAGCGTACACCGGTACCAATACAATGGTGAAGTTGCTCACCTTCAACGGAACGGAGAAAACTTACATGGCATGGGACTATGCCACGAAAGAACAAATGGAAAAGTTTGGCCGTCGTTACAATCCTTGCGGCGAATACACCGACGTCGATGGTAAAACTAAGTATTACAGCAACCAAACGGACAACTATCATCAGCAGAACTACCAGCTTATTTGGAACCAATTGCTCGGTGGAGGATTCAATTTCAACATCGGACTCCACTATACCGCCGGCTTCGGTTACTATGAGCAGTACAAGGCCGGAGCCGCGTTGGCCGACTATGGCTTCACGGGCACGACGCTCTTTTCGGACATCATCCGCCGGAAGAACCTGAGTAACGACTTCTATGGCGCCGTTTATGCGGTCAATTACAAAAGAGGTCGCTGGGACGCTTCGGTGGGTGGAGCCATCAATCGCTACAGTGGGCGCCATTTCGGCAACGTCATCAGCGTGGTGAAAGCGCCCGTTGAGAACTATCCCGATACCGAATACTATCGCAACAAGGCCGAAAAGAGCGAGAGAAGTTTCTACGGTAAGGTGAATGTTGACCTATGGCGAGGCTTGAGTGCCTACGTGGATTTGCAATATCGTCACATCGATTACCGCATTCAAGACCCCAATGACAACTATTCCGCGGCAGCTAAGGAGGGATGGCTCTACGACGAGCATTACGATTTCTTCAATCCCAAGGCCGGTCTGTTCTATCAATTCAACCCCAATCACATGGCTTACGCCTCGTTTGCCATATCCCACCGTGAGCCCACCCGCAACGACTTCGAGGGCAATCCGACGCCCAAGCCAAAGGCAGAGCGCATGACCGACTGGGAATTGGGCTACAAATACCAAAGTGAACGATTGAGCGCGGCGATTAATTTGTACCACATGGATTATAAGGATCAGTTCGTGTTGACGGGTGAAATCAACGCCATCGGCGAAATGATTCACCGAAATGTGGGCTCTTCTTACCGTGAAGGCATTGAACTTCAGGCTGCTTGGAAACCGCTTGATTGGTTTAAATGGGATGCGAACGCCTCTTTCAGCAAGAACAGAGCCAAGGATTGGACGGTGAAAAGCGACAATGGAAAAGCGCTCAGCTTCGGAACCACCCACTTGAGTTTCTCTCCCGACGTTATCTTCAACAATATTTTTACCTTCAGTTACAAAGGCATTGAGGCCGGACTGCAAAGCCAATACATCGGAAAGCAGTACATGACCAACGACGATAACGAGAATCTGACGCTCGACGACTACTGTGTGACCAACCTCGACCTTAGCTATACCTTCAAACTTAAATCGGTTAAGAGTATCACTGTGGGCGCGACGGTTTACAACCTCTTCTCAAAGAAGTATTTTACCAACGGCTATGCCAGCGCCGGATACAACGATGAGGGGAAAGAAAGTTGGACGTGGGCCGCTTATTCTCCGCAGGCTCCCATCAACTTCCTTGCCCATCTGAGCATTACGCTTTAAACGATGACTGATTTCATAACACTCCATTGGCTCGATATTCTGACCACAATCTTGGGCATAGCCTACATTGTGCTGGAATATCGTGCCAGCATTCTTTTATGGGTTGTGGGCATTATCATGCCCGCACTCGATGTTTGGCTCTACTATAGCCATGGTCTTTACGGCGATGCGGGCATGGCCGTGTACTACACTTTAGCTGCTATCTACGGCTATGCGGTATGGAAATTTGGCCGGAAACATAACCAACAAGCAGGTCAGCAGTTACTGATCAGCCACATGCCCAAGCGTCTTTACCTGCCAGCTATCCTCTTTTTCTTCACGGCGTGGGCGCTCACTTATTGGATTTTACGGGCATACACCAATTCCACGGTCCCATTACTCGACGCCTTTACCAATGCTTTGAGCTTCGTTGGACTATGGGCTTTGGCTCGCAAATATATCGAGCAATGGTTCTTTTGGATTGTTGTTGATGTCATCAGTTGTTATCTCTACATCAATAAGGGCATACCTTTCAAGGCCGGCCTTTATGGTATGTATGTGGTGATAGCTGTGGCCGGATATTTCAAATGGAATAGAATGATGAAGCAACAAAGCGCTCAAAAGTAAAGCAACGTATGAATATTTACCCCAAAATAACGGCCGACACGCAATTCGACATGGTCATTGTAGCCAATGGTTCCTTTCCCGAGGATCCCATAGCGTTAAGCATTTTGCACCATGCTAAGCACATCATAGCCTGCGATGGTGCCGCGGAGACACTGCTTAACCATGGTTTTTCGGCTGACAGCTTTACCGTTGTGGGCGATGGCGACAGCTTGAGCAAGGATCTGAAGGCGCAGTTAAACTTCATACATGTAACTGAACAAGAAGATAATGATTTGACGAAAGCCACACGCCATTATGCTTCTTTAGCCGGCACGAAGCCCGGAAGCCGGGTGGCTTTCCTTGCCGCTACCGGCAAAAGGGAGGACCACACGCTGGCCAATATATCGCTATTACTACGCTACTATCGTGAATTTAACCTTCAACCCATCATGATTACCGATAAAGGTTACTTTATCCCAACGCAAGGCGATAGTAGTTTTACCACGTTCAAAGGCCAACAAGTCAGTATTTTCAACTTTGGTTGCAACCGACTTTCAAGCGACGGACTCGTTTGGAACGCCTATCCTTACCATGAATTGTGGCAAGGCACGCTCAATGAAGCCAATGCCGAGCGTGTCAGTCTCCATGGAGATGGCTTCTATCTCGTATATCTCACCTTCTTGGGAAAGCACTAAAAGTCAGTATTTCACGAAATACCAAAATGAAAAAGCGCCATGGCCAATCGACCATGACGCTTTTCTTATGTAACCATTTAAATACTATTCTTACCTACTTTTCAAGCAATCAATTCTTAATTGTCTAAAAACAATTACTTCAAATGAAAGGAATTTTCTATTGAAACCAGTTCCGATCGGAAAGCGGCGTCGTACTTCAACTTCTGCTCCACTTGTGTACAACTGTGAATAACCGTGGAATGATCCCTGTTACCAACTAACTTTCCTATTCTTGAAGCGGGCATTTTAGTGTACTTTTGCGCCAAATACATAGATACTTGACGGGCTATGACCAAGTCACGTTTACGACTTTTGCTATTCACCGCTGTCGTTGTAACATTAAAATGCGTACATACGGTATCCATAATGTCATCTACCGTCAGCGGCTTATCATCAATCTTAACGGCTCGTTTGATAACTCTTGTCGCCAACTTCATGTCTACTTCGCAGTTGTAAACAACGCTATAAGCCAATAAACTATTGATAACGCCTTGCAAATCTCTCACACTTCCATTGGCTGTTGAGGCTATAAAATGGACTACATCTTCAGGAATATGAAGTCCATCACGGCGTATCTTGCTATTCAGAATGGCCACACAAAGCTCTACATTCGGCTTTTCAAGCTCAGCGATAAGCCCACATGAGAAACGTGTTAACAAACGATCGTTCATTCCTTTCAAATCTACGGGAGGACGGTCACTGGCCAATATAATACGTTTTCCATTACGGAAAAGGTGATTAAAGATATGAAAGAAAGTGTCTTGTGTCTTTGTTGCGGTTGCCCACTCTTGAATATCATCAACTATCAACATATCTATCGTTTGATAGAAGTTGATAAAATCGTTGACTTCATTTTGAAGAACAGCGTTTGTGTACTGCACTTGAAAAAGGCGAGCACTGATATACAACACCCTCATTTGTGGATACAATTGCTTTGCATGCACACCAATCGCATTGATCAAATGTGTTTTTCCACAGCCACTTGGGCCATAGATGAACATAGGATTAAACTGATTATTGTTCGGATGCTCCGCAATGCTCTGCCCAACAGACCGCGGCAGCTTATTACATTTACCTTCTATGTAGTTCTTAAAAGTCTGGTGAGGGTTTAATTGTGAATCAATATCCTGCGGCTTTGTGGCTTCTGAAACGACTGAAGCCTGATTAGCGTGCGCTCTTGACGCAGCTTTTACGCCGGTATCCGTTGACTTTGACTGTGCGTTTTGGGGCAAGTTATTTGCCCTATTAGCCATAACACGGTATGCCAAACGAATATACATGCCGAAAGATTCAAGCGAAACCTTACTAAGTAAGTCCATATAAGCGGCTTCCAGCTCCTTAACAATATCGGAGCTGGGCACCTGAACCAACAATATCTTCTGACTTTCATCAAATGACTCGAAGACAAGTGGCTTAAACAACTTATCATACTGTTGTGTTCCAACACTCTTCCGGATGAGCGCAAGGGCGTTGTCCCAACAAGCATTAGGACTCATCATGTACAATATTCAATTATGACAACTAAATTAATGTCTTGAACTAACAGCCTTAGAACTTAGTTTCCTCCCACTAAGGGCTATTACTTGCTTTGCAAATTTAGCAAAGAATTACCAGAAAAACAAATCTTCTGATTTAGACTTTTTTAAAGAACAAGCCTTAACTCTCTCATGTTATGGACTTTACAAAGATAATGAGTCTAAATAGCCAAAACAAGCTATTGCAAAATTACAAATCACTGATTTACATACACTTACATACATCCGACAGTTCCATTGTAATCATAGTGAAACATTCTACTCACACTCTGAATTCCCCGTATATCAGCAGGTTTAGCAATAGGCCGCAATGCGTGAAACATTACGGCCTATTAATTTAGACTCAATTTATTTAGAATGAACAAATGATTTCTTAACTCTTAAATCTATATTTCTTAAGTCTTAAATCTATATTTCTTAACTTTTGAATCGATATTCCTAAACTCCTGAGTCTATAATTCTTATCTAATTACTTGTCCTTTTTACCAAAGAGCGAGAAATGTACATATCTCTTAGGATGTTCACGGACATTAATTAATAAGGAATCCGCACTCTTCATTGTCGCACTCAAATGATTATAAAGTGCCGGATCATTCATTAGCAATCCCAAGCTACCGGTATTATTATTCAACTTATCCGTGAACTGCTGCACATTTGCCAACGTTTGGTTTACTTGCTGCATGGTACCTTGCACATCTACTTTCGCCAAATTAGCCGTCAATTGATTCGTATTATCCAAAACTCCATTTGCCTTATTCATCAAACCCGGAACCTGACGATTGACAGAAGCTAACAACTGATTCAGCTCACGAGTAGAGGTTGTCAAATCGCCCGTTATGTGTTGAATATTATGCAATGACGCCGCAATAGCCGGATCAGCCAATAATTGATTCACACTTGTGAGAATACTATCGAGCTTAGGCACCATTTTCTGCACTTCAGGCACGATAGCCGCCACCTGAGACAGTGCTCCTCCATTTACCACACCTGTTATGGTGTCGCCCGGCTCCAGCCGATTACGAGGATCATTGGCCATCAAAATATTAAGTTTAACGTTGCCCATCAAGTCACTAACGATCTCCGCGGTACTGCCATTGGCTATACGCAATCCTTTCTCAACTCCGATTTCGACAACAATATCTTCCTTATGTTCCAAATCATAATGGATACCTTTCACGACTCCTATCTGATACCCATCCGCATAAATGGGATTAGAGGAAGACAAGCCGCTAATATCCTTGAACTTTACATAAAATGTATTGTCATTTGAAAAAACAGACATTCCTTTCAGGAAATTAAGTCCGAAGAAAAGAACTATAATTCCCAAAACAGCCACCACGGCTATCTTTACTTCCTTTGTAAACACCTTCGTCATTTATCTATTATTTAATCTTCTGCTTAACGATTTTTCTTAAACTCTACTATCGCCGCGTTTATATTCATCCGTTCACCATTTTTGAACGCAACGATAAACGCCTCGGGAAACCTATCGAGTATCTCCTTACGCAAACGGTAAACCTCATTATAATTCGTAGAAGCGCCATAAGTGTACTTATTCAAGCCTCCCTCCTCATAACACTCTACCGGCTCGAGCTTTTTAAAATGCTCATCCGTCGGTCGCAATTTACGAGAACTACTCAATATCTGCACCTTAAACACCGGCTTGGCAGCGTCCGTTTGCTGCGCGTTTTCATGCTGCTGCGGCACAGAACGTGTCGGACGAGACTGCGCCACGCCACTCTCACTCTTCTGATCGGCATTGGCAGGCTGGTCCACCGCGGCCGGCTGCGTCGTCTCATGGGGCTTTATCAACTGCGGGACAGTCGTTGTCTCAGTCCGCTCCGTCTTATAAGGCACCACGATACCATTAAAATATTTATTCTTATAGCGAAGAAATCCCTGAAAAATAGCTTGTCCCATCTGCCGAATACCGTCCGAGCTATTGAGGAAATTTTCCTCCTCAGCCGATGTAATGAATCCTAACTCAATAAGACAACTGGGCATTGACGTTTCACGCAACACCAAAAAGCCCGCTTGATGTACTCCTTTGTCGATACGACCAACACCTCTACACACGCTGTTCTGAATATCCCGGGCCAGCTCCACGCTTTTTTCCATGTTCTTACCCTGAATAAATTCAAACATGATATAGCTCTCCGAAGACTTTGGATCAAATCCGGCATAGGTCTGCCGATAATTCTTTTCCATCGAAATAACGGAGTTCTCACGCATAGCCACATCCAAATTGTCCTTAGCCCGGTGCATACCCAAGGTATAAGTTTGGAAACCTCGGGCCACTCTTCCCGGCGGAAGGGAATTCGTATGCACTGAAATAAACAAATCAGCATTGGCCTTGTTAGCGATATGGGCACGCTGATGCAAATCAATAAAGACGTCAGTCTTGCGTGTATAAACCACCTTTACATCCGGACAATTCTGCTCCACGCAGCGTCCAAACTCAAGTGCTATGTTAAGATTGATGGTCTTTTCCTTTGAAAAAGCGCCCATGGCTCCGGTGTCCTTTCCGCCATGGCCCGCATCTATCACCAATACAAATTTCTTATCGGCCGCGACCGACAAACTTACAAACAAGAGAATTAGGGTTGATAAGAAAACTTTCTTTCCACTCATAATACCTATTTAAATTAGGACAAAATTACAGAATATATGTCACAAAACCGATGTCAGACTTCCAGTTTTATCATTTATTAAGTGAACTTCCACACCGGCACCATCCGTATCAGCCCCCATCGGTGGGTTGAGCTTGACGATTTGCAGGGTCATTTCACGTATTGCCGGAAACACTTCCATCAGTTTCTGACCCATCCTGCCGGCAACATACTCCAGCAACTTACCGGGACAACGCATTTCCGCGGCTATAACCTCATAAACCTCTGCGTAATTCAAGGTGTCCCGAACATTGTCCGAAACCATTGCCCGGCTGAAATCATAACCTATCTCCACGCTTACGGTATAGTCATTGCCCACTATACGCTCCTGCGGCATCACGCCATGAAAGGCGTGAAACCGCAGGTTGGTAAGTGTAATTTTAGCGTTATCGACTATCATATATGTGCTATATCACTGATTATCCGCAACGACTGGCACCACAATTGGTACAAATCAGGCAACCTTCTTGGTACACCAACGTCTCCTGACCACACACCGGACACTTCTGTCCCTTAGCCGCGGTCCCGTCAGTAACGTATTTCTTCAGCGCACGTTCCACGCCTATCTTCCACGTGTTAATGCTTTCATTCTTTAATTGCAACTGACCTACGAGCTTGATGACATGCTCTATCGGCATACGATAGCGCAACACACCCGATATAAGTTTGGCATAATTCCAATACTCGGGGTTAAACTTCTCGCTCAATCCCTCAACCGTCGTCTTATATCCACGCTTGTTCTCAAACTGGAAGTCATAACGCTTCGAGCCGTCCTCGTTCACCCGCTTGATTATCCTACCCTTCGTGACGCTCTTGGGCAGCATAATGCCTTCCTCGTCATCTTGCAATCCGGTGAAGATTTCATAGGGATAACCATCCAATAAGCCCACAAAGGCCACCCATTTTTCCTTATTGTTTTGGAAACGAACCACGTCGCACTCCAATTCTTTCGGACGAACCTCGGTAACTTCGGGATGATGAAGCACGATGTTTTCGGCTTTCTTCTCCTTCTCCTCTTTCTTCTTGTCTTTCTTCGACACGGAAATCATGACACCCGAACGGCTGCCGTCACGATAAATAGTGCAACCTTTACAGCCGCTTCGCCATGCCTCGACATACAATTTGTTGACAAGCGCCTCGTCGACCTCGTTGGGCAGGTTCACCGTAACGCTGATACTATGGTCCACCCACTTCTGAATGGCGCCTTGCATCTTCACTTTCATGAGCCAATCCACGTCATTCGCCGTTGCTTTATAATAAGGTGACTTGGCCACCAGCTCATCTATCTCCTCTTGCGAGTACTTCTTTTCCGTGTCATATCCGTTTACCTGCATCCAAGTAAGGAACTTACGATGGTACACGATATACTCCTCAAAGCTGTCGCCAACCTCATCCACAAAGTCCACATGCACGTCGGTATCGTTGGGATTCACCTTGCGGCGACGCTTATAAACCGGCATGAACACCGGCTCTATGCCGCTGGTGGTTTGCGTCATGAGCGATGTGGTGCCCGTGGGAGCTATGGTCAGGCAGGCTATATTGCGACGGCCATACTTACACATGTCCTCGTAAAGCTTTCCATCGACTTCCTTCATACGCAAGATAAAAGGATTGGCAGCCTCACGCTTGGCGTCGAACACCTCAAAGGCGCCACGCTCTTGGGCCATCGTAACCGACGAACGATAGGCGTTGAGCGCCAAAGCCCGATGCACGGAAACCGAGAAATCAGTGGCCTCTTGCGTGCCATAGCGCAGTCCCAAAGCCGCAAGCATGTCGCCCTCGGCCGTGATTCCCACGCCGGTACGGCGACCCTTACCGCTCTTTTCCTTGATTTTCTCCCACAAGTGATACTCGGCGCCCTTCACCTCACCGCTTTGTGGGTCGCGCTCTATCTTGCTCATGATGAGTTCTATCTTCTCCATTTCCAAGTCAACGATGTCATCCATGATACGCTGAGCTAAGCGAACATGCTCCTCAAACTTTGCAAAGTTGAAAGAAGCGTGGTCGGTAAACGGATTCTCCACGTAGCTATAGAGGTTTATACTCAACAAACGACAACTGTCATAAGGGCACAAGGGTATCTCGCCACACGGATTTGTACTCACCGTACGGAAGCCTAAATCGGCGTAACAGTCGGGAATGCTCTCCTTCAAAATGGTGTCCCAAAAGAGTACACCCGGCTCGGCGCTCTTCCAAGCGTTGTGCACTATCTTCTCCCACAGCTTGCGGGCAGAGATTTCCTTCTTCACCATGGGCTGCTCACCGGTGATGGGATATTGCTGCACATAGGGCTTATCATCTACCGCCGCCTGCATGAAGGCATCGTCTAACTTCACTGATACGTTGGCACCCGTTACCTTTCCCTCGGTCATTTTGGCGTCGATAAACGCCTCACTGTCGGGATGTTTAATGCTGACGCTCAACATCAAGGCGCCACGACGACCGTCCTGCGCCACCTCACGTGTGGAGTTACTGTATCGTTCCATGAAAGGCACCAAGCCCGTAGACGTTAGTGCCGAGTTGTTCACGGGGCTTCCGGCCGGGCGTATATGGCTTAAATCGTGGCCGACGCCACCCCTTCGCTTCATCAACTGCACCTGCTCCTCGTCTATACGCATAATGGCGCCATAGGAATCGGCGTCGCCATCAAGGCCAATCACGAAGCAATTGCTAAGGCTGGCCACCTGATGATTGTTGCCAATGCCCGTCATCGGACTGCCGGCGGGCACGATATAGCGAAAATGATCCAAAAGATCAAAGACTTGTTGGGCCGAAACGGGGTTCTTGTATTTATTCTCAATGCGAGCTACTTCATTGGCAATGCGCCAGTGCATGTCGACCGGACTCTTCTCAAAAATATTGCCGAAGCTGTCCTTCATCGCATACTTATTCACCCAAACACGAGCGGCCAATTCGTCACCGTTAAAATACTTCAAAGTAGACTCAAAAGCCTCATCGTACGAATACGTTTTATTATTTTCCATGAACAAAATAAATGTAGGTTGTTTGCTTGCAAAACTACAATATATTTTCCTAATATTGACCCTTTTAGAACTTTATTTCGGAAATCACATAGTTAAAACTTTCCAAAAACGGGAAACTCTTTTTACCTTTGTAAAACAAAAGTTTTCCATTTTATGAAATCACTAATAACCCGCACAACCATCCGCAAATACGCTGCCACTCCCGTGACTGACGAGCTTCTTTATCGGCTTATCGAGGAAGCCGAACGCACTCCGACCATGGGAAACCTGCAACTTTACAGCGTAGTTATCAACCGCGAAGCCGACAGCAAGGCCGCTTTGGCGCCCGCTCACTTCAATCAGACCATGGTAACGGAGGCCCCCGTGGTGCTCACCGTGTGCGCCGACTTCCGTCGCACCACCGCTTGGGCCACACAACGGCAGGCCTCGCCCGGCTACGATAACGCACTCAGCTTTCTCAACGCGGCCACCGACGCCCTGCTCTACACGCAAACTTTCTGCAATTTGGCTGAAGAAGCGGGGCTCGGCACCTGCTTTCTGGGCACCACACTCTACAATCCGCAGGCCATCATCGACACGCTGCGACTGCCCCGGTTGGTATTTCCCGTGGCCACCATCACCCTCGGCTGGCCCGCCGAACAACCCGCCTTGTCCGACCGGCTGCCCCTAAGGGCTATCGTACATCAGGAATCTTATCAAGATTATACAGCCGAAAGCATTGACGATTTCTACCACGAAAAGGAATCGTTGCCCGAAAACCGCCACTTCGTAGCCATCAACCATAAGCAGACTTTAGCCCAAGTATTCACCGACTTGCGCTACACCCGCAAAGACAACGAGGCCATGAGCCAAGGGCTGCTTGAGGCACTGCGCCGTCAAGGCTTCCTTCCTTAAACGGTCATTGACTACAAACGCCATCACGGGGACGACAGCGTATCGTTCCCGTTTTTTGTAACTTACAATTGCGAAACTTCTTTACAAAGACTCCAAAAACAAGCCTTGTTTTCAAAAAAACTTTGTCCTCAATTGGAAAAACACGAAAACAAAGCAAGTTCATAACCAACTAATAATCAATATTTTACCAAAAGTCATCCGTTTTCTTGCCCGCTGCTTTCACCTCAAACCTATGCTTTGACACTCCCAAAGCAGTGCTTTGAGCAGGTCGAAACCATGCTTTCGCTTGACAATTCCTGCGTTTTGGCAATCCCAAAGGGCCGCTATGAGCTTTCCGCAAACCGAAAATCGAGGCACAAGCGCATGATTTCGACCAATCCAACGCTGTTTTTTCTCTTTTTCCTCGCTACATGACACACTCCCAAGAGCGATGAAAATTGTCAACAATCTTGACACTTTTACCATTCCTCAACAGCCTTACTACTTGCTTACCAACGTGCTACCGACATTTTATCAGTCAAAAACGATATTCATAAAGGAAGAAAATAAGCTTTTTATAACACAAAAAACATTTTTTATATAGCAAAAAGCAACAATATGATATTTTTTATTTAATTTTGCAGCCGCTTTTGAAGTTCATTAAAAGATAGGAGCAATGGAACCGCAAGAAATCAAGTCTCCATTATCAGCCACAAAGCCGCTGACCGCCTTATCGGCAATGACACGTCAGAAAGTAGCGAGTAATTAATCAAAATAAGGCAACACATTTCCTTCAATAAAGACACAGCCCATTTCAGGAACCTGCGACAACAACCATGCGTTCAGCCCATTCTATGCACATGAGAACGAGGCCGTAACAAAAGCAAAACGCGGGAAATCGAGGCAAAAAGCGTAGTTTGCCACGCTATAAACAGCAAATATTTTTAACTCAATTTTATAAAACGATTATGCAATACATTATCATTACATTCATCGTGTTCTTCGCTCTGCGACTCGTATCTTTATCATTTTCCATCCGCAATGAGAAACTCCTGCTGAAAAAAGGAGGCGTACAGTATGGCAAACTCAATTCGCTCTTGCTGACACTGGCCCACATCGCTTATTATTTTTCGGCACTTTACGAGGCTCATGTCAAAGCGGTAGATTTTAACTCCACGTCCATCATAGGCGTTGGCGTCATGACTTTTGCCTATGCCATGTTGTTTTACGTTATCTATAAGCTAAGAGATATATGGACCGTAAAACTCTACATCGTGCCTAACCAGCGCATTGAGCGCAGCTTCTTGTTCAGGACCGTGCGCCATCCTAACTATTTCCTGAACATCATGCCCGAGCTTATCGGCGTGGCATTGCTCTGCAACGCATGGACCACACTGTGCGTAGGCTTCCCCCTTTACCTATGTTTGCTCGTGGTAAGAATACGTCAGGAAGAAAGCGCCATGCGCGAATTATTCAATAAGTAAAGCCCCACAGCGGGACGCCGACGGCGGAAAAACAACGCTACTGCCCCATTCTGCCGCCACAACCCACAAGGATATATTTTTAAAATTACAAATCATAACACATTAAAAAGATGAACATTAACTCAAGACTCCTACCGACGGCCCTCATGGCCGCTGTGATAACGATTTCAGCAAGTCTCACTTCATGTGGCAAAGACCATATCGACGACATCGTGCCGCCTACCCAAAAAGAAACTCCTAAAGCGGGTTCGCCCGAGAAACCAAAGGACGCCGAGCCTGAAAAACCAAAGGAATTGACTCCTGAAAAGCCAAAGGATTCTACTCCCGAACAGCCCAAGGACACTGAGCCGGAGAAGCCCAAGGAGGAGAAACCACAAACGCCAAAGGACCCGACGCCTAAGACAAATGGGATAGAAGGTACATGGATTTTCAGCGAAGGTAAAGCTACTTTCGCCACGGTAAAGGACGGTAGGGTTAGTACTTATAAAGTAACTTGGAGCTTTGACGGGAAAAATAAGCCGCAGTTCTTGCTTGAAGACGGTAAGAAACCGGAGGCTCAAGTGCAGAAAATCCTTGAATCAGAAGACATTTATGTAGTTCCCCGTCAATGGACTTTTGGACCTTCTAACATGCTTAAAGAAACGCTCTACGATATTAAGCATAGCAAATGGGGAGCTGAAAAAACCGGAACATACAATTATTATTCACAACGAAAGCAGGTTTACACCACTCTTTCAGATGGTACATTCAGTGCTCTTAACATAGAAAAGATTCAGGAAAATGTCCTTACTATCACTGATGCGGATGGATATCCATGGGACTCCAACTCAAAGAAAATATATAATATACACTTGACTTTCAAGCGAGTAAAGTAAAAACGCATACAAACAAAAAAGCGGCTCCACCTTATTATATATAGGTGGAGCCGCCTTTTTCATTTCTATACATTCGCATTTGCCCGACTAACACGGTGCTTTTTTATTTTAAAAAGGACTTCGCGACGCTATCCTTTGCCTGCCATCGGCTTAATCTTGATAGTAAACCCGACGCACACGGGTGCTGATTCCCGTCATCACCTCGTAAGGAATGGTCTCAAGAAGGTCGCTCAATACCGTTACGGGAAGCTGCGGTCCGAATATTTCTACGGTGTCTCCTTCGTGGCAATCGATACCCGTGACGTCTATCATGCACACATCCATGCAGATATTACCTACGTAAGGAGCACGTTGCCCGTTAACAAGACAATAGCCTCGACGGTTTCCCAAGCGCCGATTAAGTCCGTCGGCATAGCCTATGGGGATGGCCGCTATCAGGCTGTCACGCTCTAAGATGGTGCGCCGACTGTAGCCTATGCTGTCGCCGGCAGGCACTTCCCGCAGTTGCAAGATGGTGGTTTTCAAGGCCGAAACGGTGTGGATGGTTTGGTTGTTGCGTGAGTTGATACCGTAAAGGCCCAGCCCCAAGCGACACATATCCAACTGACGACCGGGGAAATGCTCAATGCCTGCCGAGTTGTCGATATGACGCAGTATCTTATGGTCAAAGGCTTGCTGGAGCTGTTGGCTGCCCTTATCGAACAATTCAAACTGTTTGGCCGAGAAATCATCGAACCCATCGTCATCGCTTCCCACAAAATGACTGAATACCGAACGGGGAATGACGGCGTTCTGACGCTTGAGCCGATTGATGAGTTGCTCCATGTCATGCTCCGGATCAAAGCCTAAGCGGTGCATACCGGTATCGAGTTTGATATGAACAGGATAGTCGGTGATTCCCTCTTTCTCGGCAGCTTTGACAAGCGCATCAAGCAAACGGAAACTGTAAACCTCAGGTTCCAAATCGTAATCGAACATGGTTTTGAAGGCCGACATCTCGGGATTCATAATCATGATGTTGCTTGTGATACCGTTCTTACGCAGGGTGACGCCCTCGTCAGCCACGGCCACGGCCAGATAATCTACCTGATGATCTTGCAAGGTCTTGGCTATCTCCACGCTACCAGCCCCATAAGCGTCGGCCTTTATCATGCAGACCAGCTTTGTACCGGGCCTCATCATGTCGCGATAATAATTAAGATTATCGACAACTGCGTTGAGATTAACCTCAAGTATCGTCTCATGGACTTTACGAACCAAGTATTCTGTTATCTGATCAAAGCCAAAACTACGGGCACCTTTGATGAGAATAACCTCGTCACGCAGTGAGTTGAAGACCTCACTCTGCAAGAATCCGGCCACCGTTTTGAAGAAAAACTTTTCTGAAACCTTGATTAATTCCGCGTGTTCCGTCAGCTCCGGCCCTATGCCGATGAACTTCTCAACACCTCGCTCCACAGCTAACTTGCTCACTTCAGCGTATAAGCGCTCGGCCGATTGACCGCTCTGATAGATGTCACTCAAGACAAGTGTGCGGCGACGGCCCTTGTGATCGGGCCTGCGAGTCATGAAGTCGAGCGCTATATCGAGCGACTTAATGTCTGAATTATAGCTATCGTTGATTAAAGTACAGCCATGTTGCCCTTCTTTTACCTCCAAACGCATGGCTACGGGCTCGAGTTTGGGCATACGCAGTGCCAATGCTTCCGGCGTAATACCTAACTGAAGGGCCAATGTAGCCGATACGATACTGTTCTCAATGGAGGCTGAATCGATGAAAGGAATGGTATAACGGCCTTTAACTTGGCCTTTAAAGATGTAATCAATGGTGGTCTGTGCGCCGTCAACGTGGGCCTGCACATACATCGGAGCTTGCTCATTACGCGTGGACCAAGCCAACGACGCGGCTTTGAAATCAAACTCCGACACGCAACGTTGTACCAACTCATCATCCATACAATAAACAATGACTTCGGCCTCGTGGAACAAGCGCAGCTTTTCCTTGCACTTCTCTTCCTGCGAAGAGAAATTTTCCTGATGGGAACTACCTATGTTTGTAAGCACGCCTATCGTGGGTTGAACCAATTCTTGCAAAGCGGCCATTTCCCCGGGCTGGCTGATTCCGGCCTCGAAAATACCAACTTGTGTATCTTCTTTCAGAAGCCAAACGCTCAACGGCACACCTATCTGCGAATTATAGCTGCGCGGGCTGCGAGTAACGACCATGTCCGGCGATACCAACTGATAGAGCCATTCCTTTACAACGGTCTTTCCATTGCTGCCGGTAATACCTACTATGGGGATATTATACTCATCACGGTGGCGCTCTGCCAAGCGTTGCAACGCTTCGAGCGTACCTGTCACTTTCAAGAAATTGGCTTCCGGAAAATCGGTTTCATAATTCTGAGGAACCCGTTCCACAACAAAGTTCCTCACACCGCGGCGATAAAGGTCGGCTATATAATGATGTCCATCATTGCGTTCAGACTTTAACGCGAAAAATAAGGTTTCTTCAGGGAAACACAGAGACCGACTGTCAGTGAGCAAAAAGGCGATGTTAGCGTCTCTATGTCCAAAACGACGCGCACCAATGAGTGTGGTTATCTTTTCAATAGTATATGTCATCGTTTGATACTGTTAATGTTTTTGTAAAGCCATAACCTATAAACAATGTGGTTATAGCTCGTGCAAAGATACGGCAACCCATAGAAACAGCCAAATAAAAGTAAAAAAAACTGACGAAAATGCCTATGATACAATCAGGCTGAATGTATGCTTTTAAAGGTTGAAAAACTATATACAAACAAGGGAGAAGTCCTTATGAAAAGACTTCTCCCTTATGTTTTTTCGCTTAATAAGTTAATTTACTTCTTCTTCAAGTCGTAGTCCGCGGGGTTACCTGCTTCTTTAAACTCGGCATTCACCATACGAAGTGTACTGTCGTCAACACACTTGAAGATGTCATCACTTACACCGTCATTAGCCGGGAACCTATAGAATGTAGCCTCTTTTCCGTCAACTGTCTTCTTAAGAACTTCAGCTACGCCCGTTCTACGGAATGTTTCTTCCTTGCCTTCTTCAGCCAAGTAAGTGCTGCTCAGGCTGAAACCATTGGTTGAGTCGTTAGCCAAAGCGATTTCATACTTGATACCCGGGCCATCAGCAGCGGGCACCGTACCTTCAAAATAGAAAGTATCAGCCACGGCTGAATCCATGTTTTCTACGTTTGCAGTTGTCTTACCATTCTGGCCGCAAGCCGCAAAGAGCAAAGGCAAAGCCAAGAGAGTTAATTTTGTTTTCATTTCTTTATTGTTTAATATGGTTTAAATGTGAGTGGCAAATGTATGAAAAGAGCTACGAATAACCATCATTCAAAGGATAGATTTAACGAAAGTTAAGTCAAAGGAGATAGCTTATACTTACTTTCAAAGGCTTTTAACTGAGCTTCAGCCTTGGCTCGGAATATTTGGTATTCGGGCGACTCGGGATGGAACGGCTTATGAGCGAGGGCTTCACGGATGGGTTTCCACTCCTCCATGAATCGAAGCGTATCTTCTCCGAAATAGCTTTCGGCCAGCCGTTGCCAAATAAATTCAACGGCCTGAGCCGAAGGATGAAGCATATCGGGCTCATAAAAACGATAGTCGCGCAGCTCATCCATCATGATCTCATAGGCCGGAAAGTAACTCACTACGCCATGGAAACGTTCTTGATGGAGCAGTTCGTTAATGGCCAAAAGCAGCGTTGACTTACTAAGTTGGCTCTCATGATACCCATATTTACGATAACGAATCGGACTGACAGTCATGACTACCCTCACATCAGGATTAGTTTCACGCAAACATTCCACGGCTTCTGATAAATAGGTAGCACACTCTGCTATCGTAAGTTCACGTTCAGTGAAAAGTCGTTGTGGCCGTTTGTTGCAGTTATCAACTATTTCTCCCGTCTCATTCAGTATATAAACATGGTTGGTTCCAAGCGTAAAGAATGCCACATTAAAGGAGGTATTAGGCTCTTCGACTACCTTTTTCACCGTATGTAACACACTCGCCGGATTGTACATTACACCATAAGGATTGACCAATGTCTCAAAATGTTCATCTACAAAACGGTGCCCTATGCGGTCCGCAAAGCAACTACCGACAAACAAAAGTCTGTCGGCAGGTCTTATTTTCCACGAAGAAGATGGAATGTCTACTATCGTTCTGAACTCCATAAATAAGAAAGGTTAGGATCGACTTACCTGCAAACCGGTCACACTTAGCTGCATATCAACGAATCGGGCATTAGGATTTCCCTTGTCATTCATAAGGATTTGCTTGATACGAGCGGCCGCATCGGGGTCCTTCGCTACCATATAAAGGTATCCACCGCCACCTGCGCCGGGCAACTTATAGCCCAAACACAAATCGTCTATCAAAGAAGTAAGTCGCTCAACGGCAGGAGGATTCGTCCCACTATCCAATGCTTGATTCAAAAGCCATGACTTACGAACGAATCGTCCCATACGTTCAAAGTCCTGTCGCACGATAGCATCGTACATATCGAGGGCATGTTGCTTCATACCCGTCAGCAACTCTAACTGTTCATGCTGGTTAAGGAACATCCTACGAACTATCTGGCTCAAGATGTCTTTGGCCGTTCGGGTGATTCCCGTATAATAAAGAAGGTGACAAGGAGCGTACTCCTGATTCGTAAAAAGCTCAACCGGCAAATATCTTACCAAAGGATTTTGAGCGAAACCACGCTCTGTCTGCAACAGTTTTACACCCGAAAGAAGACCTCCGAACTGGTCTTGCCAGCCTCCACCGGTCGTTAACAACTGCTCCAAAACAAGGGTTCGGTGGCCAATATCATTCTTATCCCACGACAATCCACAGAAATCATTGAGCGCACCAAGCACTGTTGACGCAAGGATAGAGCTGGTTCCCAAACCGCTACCGGCAGGAATGGCCGACAACATGGTCAGTTCGATACCACAACCGAAGGCTTCCAACTGCGCTTGAAGGGAGGGATAACTCTCTACAGAGTAGCCCGGCTGGAATCCGGATAGCACCAACGCCGCCTTAGGAATGGAGAAAGGACTTCCCACTTTCTTGAAATCAGCCAATTGTTCATAAGTAGTAATGACCTCGGAAGACCCTAAGTCTATGCTTCGCAGGATGATCTTATACTCTTTGCAAGGCTTGACATAAGTCTGTAAAGGCGGCTGTCCGTTTAATTCTATCGCCAAATTAACTACATTTCCGCCCTCCATCAAACAGTAAGGGGGTGTATCCGTCCAGCCGCCGGCAAGGTCCACACGCACCGGACTTCGGCCCCATACAATCTGATCGGCGTACACATTCATCCTCGGCGACATGGTTTCCTCGAGTGCATTGCGTGTAAGTCCACTACGCAACAAGCCAAACGCATTATCAGCTTCACCACGGAACATCGCATCATGGATTCGTGTCATGAGGGGAGCTTGCTCCGATAAAGGCTCCGGCATTGGCAAATGAAACTTTTGGAACTCCGCAGCCGCATCGTCCAAGTCCAACTGATAGAAAACGCTATGCTCGAAATTAGCGGCCAAACGCGGCCAAGCCGTCGCACGGAAATGCTGCCTCTGCGCTTCCAAACGCCGCAGATTGGCCTGCGCCGAAATATCTTCCGCACTCATCTTCGCAGCCTCCTCATACAGCTGACGGGCCTTATCGCTAAGCTCTTGCTTCAACATGTAACGCAGAACAAGCCCCATGTCGTCTACCGAATGAACAACGGGAAACAGCTTAGCCTGCTGCAAAGGACCGGCAAACTTATCATAATAACCATACGGACGCACCACCCACGCGTCGTCACCAAGGGGAACTATGTCAACACATTGGCAGGGTTCTAAATCCAATACCCAATCATTTTCAGGCACACCGGTTACAATGTTCTCGCTGGTAAGGGTCCAATGAGAACCTATAAAACTATTTTCTATCCACAGATTTTGGTTCTCCGCGGTAATTGCCACCTCCGTTATCGCGTTCTGAACGAAGAGCGATGGATGGGGCTTTAGCGAATGGTGCATGATCTCACGCTGGTCATTGACCAAATTCTGAATGGCCAACGTGGAAGAAAGAAGCTCATGGCTAGTCCCAAAATGATAAAATTCGCCACCCTGCAAAGGCAAGATCGCCACCTTCAAATCAGCCAAATCATCATCCGGCAGAGAAGGATGAGTACCCAAAGCACAGCCAAAAGTGCCATAAAGATCATATTCCTTGAACTCACCCGATGGCGTCTTAGACTTCTGCGCCAGCTTCCTCATGGCCTTATCACTCAACAGCCATACGCCAATATCCGTCAAATAATAATGATCTTTCAGCAAACTGCCCAACGTTTCGACCGAAGGTTTCTGAAGCATACACTTCAAATCGCCGGGATTTTCACGAGAAGAAACGAACACACCATGGTCTTTCGCAATCTCAGGACCCAACCACAGCCCATAACATACAATATCCGCATCCTCCGGAATAGGAAGAAGAGGCTGCGTCGCTCGGATATAGACATCGCCACTGACTATCATCACGTTTAAATGACGTGGCGCTATATTCATGATTTTCTCATAAAGCGGCACCTGCAAAGACAGAAGTGTTTGCGACAATCGTTGCCCTCTGGCCCACCGAAAAACGGGAATCGGCGTCAAAATCTTACCCGATGGCGCATAAGAAGGCAAACGTCGGCTCTGTCCTCCGGCATGAAGCAGCAGGTATTTTTCATCTTCCGACAACGAAAGACCAGTTCCCTCGTCCTTCACCCCCTGCTTACGCCGTTGGTCATTCAAATAGTTTTCCACCAACCAAACGGAGCCACCGCCCGATCCGAGCTTCTGTCCTATGGGGTCATTGGTACAAAACCACTCTGTATCACTGTAACCTGTAATGTCATGAAAGCACTCCACCAAATTCGGCGGAAGGGAAAGAAGCTTTTTCATTTCGATTTCTTTTTGCGTATCTCGTAATAAACAGAGAGGCCTATCATCAACAACAAGATGGCATAAGCTACGTTGGCAACCGTCTCCGTGCGTTCCACGCTCTTTGGGAAGAAGCTCAAAACAACCTGATGACTTCCCGCCTGCACATTCAAGGCACGAAGAACATAGTTAACCCGGCCCAATTCTACTTTCTTGCCATCGACCGTTGCCTCCCATCCGGGGTAATAAATCTCGGAGAATACCACAACTCCACCCTTATCGGAATTAACTTGATAGGTCAACTTATTAGGCTCATAAGCTGTCAGTTGTGCCACAGCCGTCTGATTGGTGGCCACAGCTTTGCCCAATTGTTTGGCAAACTTCTTGTCCGCAACGGCATGATGGCGCAAGTCTAACTTGCCCATTCGCTCTAACTCTTGGTTGGCATTATCCACATAATCCAGCTTATCCACGAACCAAGCGTTACCATATACATAAGGATTTTGCAAGGGAACGGTTTGCCCACCATGGAGAGGGACGATGAAATACTTGGCATTCAACATATTCAGAACCGGGAACTGGCTATTTCCATTGACCTTCGTCATATCGCCATTAGCCTGCTGAACCGAGGTCATCAGCTTCTGCATCTCGGGCTGGATATAGGCTTCTATCAACTCCTGATAGCGCCGCAACTTCGCCGCATGATAACCACCGATGCTCTTATGGAAATAACTTGTCTCGTTCTCGTTGAAAGTATTTGAGGCCAAATTCAGCACTCTGTAATCCAAACTCTTATCCTGCAAAATCTGACGGTCGGTGGCTGTCATCTCCAACGGCGTCTCACGAACGCTCTTTTCCACAAACATGCCATCGTTGAGGTAGCGCTTATCCACCTGCCACATGTCGATAAAACAGAGTAAGGTCATCAGTCCTATGGCTATATCAGCCCGCAATTTATTGTATTTATAGAGCAAAAGCAAGCCCGTTCCAATCACGATTATCCAGAAAGAACGCCAGCAGTCCGCCGTGAAAATGCTCACTCTGATGTCACGCAGATTGGCAACCAGCGGACCATAATACTCCGCCGGAATGCTCTTGAATGCCGTTTGCTCCTGCAAAGAAATGAAACTTGAGAAGAACATTTCAGGAAACAAGGCAAAAAGCAAGGCGATACCGGCCGTCAATCCGAAGCTGATATAGACATATTTCATCTGCTTGCGCAAGGTCTCCGGCTCTTCTATCAACTGCTTCAAGGCCATTATGGCAAGCAAAGGTATGGTAAACTCGGCAATAACCAGTATGGAAGCTACCGTTCGGAACTTACTATACATCGGCATATAGTCGAGGAAGAAATCGGTAAAAGGCATGAAGTTGCGACCCCAAGAGAGCAGAACGGAAAGAATGGTAGCCGCCAACAACGCCCATTTCATGGGCCCTTTCACGATGAACAAGCCCAATACAAACAGCATAAGCACAAAAGCGCCCACATACACCGGACCACTCGTACCCGGCTGATCGCCCCAATACTGACCCAACTGCTGATAAACCTGCATGAAATTGGGGTCGGCTTTTTCCATAGCCTTCTGATTGAGAGCCAATGGAACCGACGCTCCGCCCTTCGTATTGGGCACCAAGAGCGTCCATGTCTCGTCTATTCCGTAACTCCACTGGGTGATATAGTCACGGTCCAATCCACTATTTGTCTGAACAGCGGCGTTTTTCTTGACCAGCTCACTCTTGCCTCGCATGCTCTCCTGACCGTACTGCCACGTGTGATAAAGATTGGAAAGATTGATGCAAATGCCCAAAGTGGCGGCGGCGGCACACACGACCACGGCCTTCCAAAACTGCTTCATCGCCTTCTCTCGTATAGCTGTATAGAGGTAAGCCAGCACCATGAAGAAGATGATAAACAAGTAATAATAGGTCATCTGCACATGGTTGGCATGTACTTCAAAAGCCGTGAAAATAGCGGTGATGATAAATCCGGGTATCAACTTGCCTCGGAAAGCCAGCACGACGCCCGCTATCATCGGTGGCAGATAGGCCAACGCCATTACTTTCCATATATGTCCGGCCGCTATAATAATAAGGAAATAGCTGGAGAAAGCCCATATCACCGAGCCCAAAACAGCCAAGGACTTCCTAAAACCGAAAGCTCTCAGAAGTATATAGAAGCCCAACAGATAGGCGAAAAGGTACCAAACATTCTCCGGCAGCCACAAGTGATAGGCTTTCTCCACATGAGAGAGGACACTACCGCTCTTATACGACGGCGCCATTTGGTAAGTTGGCATGCCGCTGAACAACGAGTTGGTCCATCGGGTGGCCTCGCCCGTCTTCTCCTTATACTGCGTCATCTCAATGCCCGCGCCCCTGCCGGCCGATGAGTCGTGGCGATAAAGAATGCGCCCGTCGATGTCTGCCGGAAAGAAATAGGCAAAAGAAATAACTACAAAGATTACTACTGTGATAATGTCTATCAGGTACTTCTTCAACACTTCCATCTTTTCAAAAATTATTTACATGGCAAAAATACAAAAAATCAGCCATATATCCACTTATATCAATCATCTTTTAGCAACTTTGCACGCTTCGCCTATCCGCATATAAGGCAGAACCTGCGGTTTACGTGCTCATCTCTATCCTTTTCACACCTTATTATATTATAGGGCACACATGTCCCCTGCCTCATCACATATCAGAAAACGGCATGACTTTCTCACTCAAACCCATCGCCAAAATCATTCCATGGCTTGTACGGCCACTTGTCAAGCAACGGCCGGTAACGAGCATTATAGTGCTTCTTCATGGCCGAATGAAAAAACTCCCGATAGTATCTATTGCCCTTAGCCATCCGCAACGTGAGGTCTATCTGCCGATAAGCCCACGGACTATCATAGGCCATCAGCGCCTCGAAGAGGTACTTGATGCGAGCATAATCATAATAATGCCGCTTTACCTCATAATTCCTGATGGTCAGCAGCGGTCGCTTGAAATCCTCGTTGGGCCAATTCCTCACGGCCAACAAGGCCTCGTTGGTATGACCTTCGGCACTTTTACGGGCTCCTTCCTTATCTAATCCCATTGCGTATTGCGACAAGGCGGATATAATAAGCGGCTTATCGGCCACCCGCTGATAGCGGGCAAGCATTGGCAAAGCCTCGGCTACATGCTCATCGACGTACATCTGACGAATACGCGACTCGTTTTCGGGCCGTAAATCGCCCCGAAGAAGCAAGCGACGGGTATAAGCAAAGCGGCCGGCCGCAGGCGTTGCTAACAACACGGAGTCTATTTCCAGCGAGTCAGCGACGCTCACCCATCCCCCACGACGTCTTTCCATCAACCACTCCACATACATGTTTTGCGTATAATCACTATAGATGACATCGTAAGACCGCACCGTTGTGTATGACGAATCGGTCATGTTATTCAACACAAGGGCTTTACACACCGGCAACCGTCGGTCCATAAGGGCACGCATGGCCGTGAGCCGCAAGGGGGCGGAGCCTTGCCGCACTTTCACGATGGCCACAAGTTGACGCTCGGAAGCCATGTGATGGAGCAAATTTTGGTAAACCCAACCTTCCAACAGTCCACCCCATCCGTCATTCCAATCGGCATAATACCAAGTACGATGATTCAAACTATCCATTATCTGATGAACATTCTGCGCTCCGGACGGCCTTGCGTTCAAGGCAAGAAGTAGCAGGATGAGGCATTTTAATATATGTTTTTTCATATCCTATGCGTTTATTGATTCTTTATAATAATGACAACAGCCAAGCCATCAGCCTATTTTCCATGGCCATTCTGCACCGCCTACCCGTTTCCCTATGGCTTCTCAAATGTTTTAACAGCCACCACACGGGTGATTCTTTCCCCATCGGGAGTGCCAAAAACACGCCAAACAAGCGTATCAGCGCTTTGCTGCCGGGGAATAAAACGCACCATAACACCTGCTCCAAGGGAGTCACACGTTATGTCGATGGTACGCAACGCTTGTTCAAAATCAATCTTCTCCCCTTGTAAGAGCCATTGATTATCAGCGTGAGCGTCGTCAGCTTCAAGTTGGCTTCGCAGCGGATTGGCACAATAACGATCGAAAAGTTCACGCATTTGGGCAGTCGTTGGTCGCATCACTTGCTTCTGATGGAAATACAGATGGAAGAATTCGGAGAGCAGATTCACAAAGTCCTCCGCTTCTGCCCCCATTTCATGATCCATCGCATAAAGGTCGGGCGCCCGACCGGGGGTGACGCAATAGAGCATATTCCATAAGTCATCGGTCTCCGGCATGCAAGCCACGACGTTCAGATAAAGCGTTGTTGGCGTGGCGTAAAAGGGGTGGGCGTACATCAATTGATAGACACCCAGCTCACCGATAACATCTTTCGTACCTATTTCTCGCTGCTTCCAAATGGTTTTCCCACGGCGTTCGAGCGTCAGGAATACCGAATTGTCTGCCACTTGATAATCCGTTCCACGGCCAATCACATAGCTATTGGCTTGCCGACGCAACCGTATGTGCCAATCGCCGATAACCGTATCGATGGTTTCCGGCCGCATACGCCACACCGAGTCGCGCCCCAACACGGAAGTCTCCGTCGCTTCCAATACTTCAGTCAGACTATCGTTTGGCAGTTTTTCCACAGGTTTACCTACTCGATTGGTGCCACACGCCACCAACATTAGGCCGATACCGACTACCAACAATATCATTCTTGACCGCATATTACACAAGGTTTTTATCCTAATAAGGATAAAATGAAAATGTATATAGAACAATATTGCAAATATAAACCGTTCATTCGAGAATTGCAAGAAAATGAAAGGAAAAAGCCCTTTACGGCAATCTATTTAGCCAAAACGGCGGAAAAACAACAAAAAAGCCATATATTTGTCGTGCAGTATCTTATTTTCGTCCTGACAAAAAGGCGCCCAAAAGGCCTATATATCAGGCAAAAAGCGTACTTTTGCATAAGAAATGAAAGCGTCGGCTTTCTGTTTTTAAACAATCATACAAGGCAGGTCGTCGGCAGGTCGCCATGCCCTTACGGGGAGAGCGTCGCGCCACGATGTTACGCAAGGGTAGCCATGGATTTCCGAAAGCTATGCTTTCGCGTGATCAAAGCGGCCCTTTCAGGCTGTCAAAGCACTGCTTTCACGCGGTCAAAGGGCAGCTTCGACAAAACCACTCGCAAGCCCTCTCACCACAAGCGTTGACAACCCGACAGACCACCGCCCCCAAACAAGCATAAGAAAAAATGAAAAGAATTGGAATTATCGTAGCGATGGATAAGGAGTTCAAGCAATTGGAAGGATTGCTCGAAGCGCCCGTAACCGAGGAATTTAATCATAAGACGTTCGTAGCCGGCAAGGCCTTTGGCAACGAAATCATACTGATGCAATGCGGTATAGGCAAGGTTAACAGCGCCGTAGGTTGCGTGGAGATGATTCATCACTTCCATCCCGACCTCATCATTTCGAGCGGTTGCGCCGGCGGTGCCGACACACGGCTGAACGTGGGCGACGTAGTGGTGGGCTCGGCATGTGTTTACCACGACGCCTACTGTGGCGACAACTGTGCCTACGGCCAAGTAATGGGCATGCCTGAACGCTTTACGGCCTCGCAAGAGTTGGTCGACAAAGCGCTTGGTATCAACCATGAGCAGGCCGGAAGCCCTGCCGGCGACGCCCTGCCCACCATCGTCAGCGGACTGACCGTGAGCGGTGAATGGTTCGTTGACAGCCGCGAGAAAATGCGGGAGATACTTTCTCATTTCCCCGAAGCCACGGCCGTCGACATGGAGAGTTGCAGCATAGCGCAGACTTGTCACCTTTATGACACGCCCTTTATTTCGTTCCGAATCATCAGCGACGTGCCACTCAAGGACCATAAAGCACAGATGTACTTCGACTTTTGGGACAAAATGGCCGAAGGCAGCTTTGACGTGACCAAGGAATACCTCCGCAAGTTGGGGCACAACGCATAAGCCTTACGCCACGATCCCACCCCTATTTATTTACAAAAACAACATTTCAACACACATGAATACAGACAATTCTACCCCCAACGCCACGCCGACAAACGCCGGCAGCATGAAACCCATACCCTCGTTTACCATCAACCACCTGCTATTGAGGCGCGGTATCTACGTAAGTCGCAAGGACCGGATAGGCAACGAAACGGTCACGACGTTCGACATACGCATGAAAGAGCCCAATCGTGAGCCGGTATTGCACAACGGCGCCATCCATACCATAGAGCACTTGGCTGCCACCTTCCTGCGCAACGACGACGAATGGAAAGACAAAATCGTCTATTGGGGCCCCATGGGCTGCCTTACGGGCAACTACCTCATACTCCACGGCGACTTGGAAAGCAAGGACATCGTGGCCCTGATGCAGCGAACCTTTGACTTCATCGCAAGCTACGAGGGCGACATTCCGGGCGCGGCGCCCAAAGACTGTGGCAACTATCTGCTGCAAGACCTGCCCATGGCCCGCTACGAAGCCCGAAAGTATTTGGACGAAGTACTGAACCGCATACAACCGGAGAACTTGGTTTACCCGGAATAACACAGAAAGCAATGCCTTGAAACACACGTTTTTATTTCTTTTGTTCCTTCTTGTACCGCTGAACATAGCGGCACAAGAAACAGAAGATTGGGAACAATATTTGGAGCACATCATCACACTTGACGACACGGAGTCGACCTCATGGGAGGAAGTTCATCAAGTGTTGAGCGAATATGCGCGCCATCCCATCAATATCAACGAGGCCACCGAGGACGACCTGCGCCAGCTCTTGTTTCTCAACGATAGGCAATTGGACGAAATAATGACCTATCTCGGCAAGTATCATGGCATGCGAACGATGGCCGAACTCAACATGCTTCGCGAGTTGGATACCGACCGTAAGATGTTGCTTAGCCACATGATATACATCGGAAGCATGCCCGAGGCCGAGGAGTCGTTAGGCCAAATGGTGCGCAAAGGTAAGCAAGAAGTCATCGCGACGGCCGGTATTCCGCTCTACGAAAGGGCCGGCCAAGCCGACGGACGCTATCTCGGAGGAGGCCTGCACCACTGGATTCGTTATGATTTTAACGCCAAGAACCGGATTCGTTGGGGGCTTGTGGGCGCACAAGACGCCGGTGAGCCTTTCCTCAAAGACAAGAACGCAGGGGGCTATGACTACTATTCCTTCTACCTGCAACTGCGCCATTGGGGAATTATCGACAATCTGGTCATTGGCCGTTACAAGTTAAAGGCAGGCTCGGGATTGGTCATCAACAACGGATTAGGATTGGGGAAAACGTCCATGTTGGCCATTCTGAACAGCGCAACCACGCTGACCGCCCACTCCTCAAAGAGCGAATTCAACTACCTACAAGGGGCTGCCGTAACCCTACGGCCACTGTCTTCTATCCAAATAACGCCGTTCGTATCGTATAGAAAGTTGGATGGTACTTTCTACAATGATAGTTCCACCTTATATAATATAGCCGGTTCGGGCTATCATCGCACGGCGAATGAGTTGCGACGCAAGCACAATACCGGACTGACTACTGCCGGATTGCTCTTTAAATATTTATCAAACGGCTTTCACCTTGGGGCAACAGTGGTCTATAATCACCTGAACCGCAGGCTCAAACCCATGAAAACGGATAGCTTGGGCCGCTACAGCGAGTCGCAACTTTATAGGATGTGGTTGCCCCAAGGCAATGATTTCCTCAACATGAGCCTGATCTATGGGTACAACCGAGATAATCTTTCGGTCAATGGCGAGACCGCTTACAGCAACAGCCAAGCATGGGCCACGATCAACACGGCTACCTATTCGGCCGGTGGCAACCTTTCTTTCACGGCGCTTTATCGGCTTTATTCTTATCGCTATTATGCCCTTCAAAGCCTTAGCTACAGCGATGGCGGGGCCACGCAGAATGAAAGTGGGCTGTACGTAGGGGCCGATTGGCGGATAACAAAGGCGCTCACACTCGCTTCTTACATTGATTTGGCTTACTCTCCTTGGCCCAAATACCAAGCCTTAGGGTCCTCACGTGCTTGGGATTACCATGTAAACCTGCTCTATCAGCACCATAATCTTACCTTGCAAGCCCGCTATCGCTACCGCAACAGACAACGTGACAACGACGACAAGACCGAGCTTATCGCCAAACAAGAGCACCGAGGCTGCATGAGCATTGAATATAAGAAGCATAACTTTATATTCAGGACAAAGGCAAACCTTAGCTACAGCCGCTACTTATCGAACAGTTTGGGCTACGCGATCGAACAATTCATTGATTACCATGCCTCTTCGTTAAGATTGCAAGGCAGTATCAACTACTTCCACACGCAGGATTATGACAGCCGTGTCTACTCCTACGAGCGCAGTCTGCTCTATATGATGAGCCTTCCGGTACTCTCCGGCCATGGTATTCGCTACTATCTCATGGGGCAACTGCCCATCCATAAACTCTTGTTCACGGTCAAAATCGGAACAACCAATTACTTTGATAGAAACCATATTTCATCAGGAACGCAACGCATCAGCAGGTCCTCGCAAACCGATGTTGACGTACAATTAAGGTATTCTTTTTAAAAGTTTTCCACTTTCATTACAAATGCAACCATGAAAAATACTTACATTTGTATTTATCACCTAACGATAATCTATTTATCTACTATTTTAATACAACTAAAAATCTAATGAGTTATGAATGAAATCCCTACAGTATTCTGGCTGGTACCGATAGCTTCGGTGGTAGCTTTGGGCATGGCATGGTATTTTTTCAGCCAAATGATGAAGGCCGAGGAAGGCACGCAGAGAATGATTGAGATCGCTGAACATGTCAGGAAAGGCGCCATGGCCTACCTGAAACAACAATATAAAGTGGTGTTTTATGTCTTTATAGTCTTGGCTTTGGTGTTTGCTTTCATGGCATACGTGCTTAAAGTGCAGAATCCTTGGGTGCCTTTTGCCTTCCTCACGGGTGGTTTGTTCTCGGGATTGGCCGGCTTCTTCGGCATGAAAACGGCCACTTACGCCTCCAGCCGTACGGCTAACGCCGCTCGTACGGGACTGGATAAGGGACTGAGAATCGCTTTCCGAAGCGGTGCGGTGATGGGACTTGTCGTGGTAGGATTGGGACTTTTAGACATCGCCATTTGGTTCCTAATCCTCAACGCAGCCTATGCGGGAGAGGAAACAGCCCTGATTACCATCACGACTACCATGCTTACCTTTGGTATGGGCGCATCTACGCAGGCCTTGTTTGCCCGTGTGGGTGGTGGCATTTATACCAAAGCAGCCGACGTAGGGGCCGATTTGGTCGGTAAAGTAGAGGCCAACATACCCGAAGACGACCCACGTAACCCGGCCACGATAGCCGATAACGTGGGCGACAACGTAGGCGATGTGGCCGGTATGGGTGCCGATCTTTACGAAAGTTATTGCGGAAGTATTTTGTCAACGGCGGCCCTTGGCGCCACGGCTTTCGCCATGAACGGCGACATGCAGCTCAAAGCCGTGATAGCACCGATGATCATTGCCTCGGTCGGTATATTCCTTAGTCTTATCGGAATCTTCCTTGTCAAGACGAAAGAGGGTGCCTCGATGAAAGATCTTCTGCGTTCCTTAGGCTTGGGAACCAATGTTTCGGCGGTGCTCATTGCCCTTGCCACTTTCCTTATTTTATATCTTTTAGGACTTGAGAATTGGTTAGGCGTTTCGTTCTCGGTTATCAGTGGTCTCTGCGCGGGTGTCATTATAGGTCAGGCAACGGAGTATTATACCTCACAAAGTTACAAGCCTACGCAGAAAATATCGGAGGCCTCACAAACGGGTTCGGCCACTGTCATTATTAAAGGTATAGGCACCGGCATGATTTCTACTTGCGTTCCGGTCGTTACTATCTCTGTCGCCATCATGTTGAGCTACCTTTTTGCCAATGGATTTGATTTGAGTATGAACGCCGACAGCATATCTCACGGCCTTTACGGAATAGGCATTGCCGCTGTGGGTATGCTGTCAACATTGGGTATTACGCTGGCTACCGACGCCTATGGGCCTATCGCCGACAACGCCGGAGGTAACGCTGAAATGAGTGAGTTGGGAGCGGAAGTGCGTCAACGTACCGATGCGCTCGACGCGTTGGGCAACACCACGGCCGCCACGGGTAAAGGTTTTGCCATTGGTTCGGCAGCTCTCACGGCCTTGGCGCTGCTGGCTTCCTATGTGGAAGAAATCAAGATTGCCATGTCACGGGCGGCTTTGGAAGGTCAACAGTTTATCGACGCAGCAGGAAATGTATTCAATCCGGACGTTGCCAACATGACTGATTTCATGAACTTCTTTCAAGTTAACCTCATGAATCCTAAGGTTCTTGTTGGTGCTTTCATCGGTGCGATGGCCGCATTCTTGTTCTGTGGACTTACAATGGGTGCCGTTGGACGGGCCGCACAGAGCATGGTGGAGGAAGTTCGTCGGCAGTTCCACGAGATAAAGGGTATCTTAGAGGGGCAAGCTACGCCCGATTATGGACGTTGTGTTGAGATTTCGACCCGCAGCGCACAGCGTGAAATGATTGTTCCTTCTATCTTAGCGATAGTCATTCCTATAGTTGTGGGCATTCTGTTGGGTGTAGCCGGCGTATTAGGACTGCTGGTTGGCGGTCTCTCCGCGGGCTTCACGCTGGCTGTTTTCATGGCAAATGCCGGAGGAGCGTGGGACAATGCCAAAAAGATGGTGGAAGAAGGACATTTCGGAGGTAAAGGTTCTGACAGCCATAAGGCTACCATCGTGGGCGACACCGTGGGCGATCCATTCAAGGATACGTCCGGTCCGAGCCTCAATATCCTCATCAAACTCATGTCTATGGTCAGCATAGTCATGGCCGGATTGACCGTTGCGTGCATGTAACAGCCTACACCTATTTATTATAATCATGTAAAGTTTACATGATTATAATATACCTCTTATATAATAGGAGCAAATAAAAAGTGGAGTTCCAATAGCTTTTCAAAACTATCGGAACTCCACTTTTTATGGATTCAAATGTAATTTTTATTGCCTTTTTATAAGGTGCTTATTCCTTATTAGAGCGCTTACGCTCCAAGTGATCCAAGAGAATCTTACGCATACGCATATTCTTCGGCGTCACTTCCACAAGCTCATCAGCCTTTATATATTCAAGACATTCCTCCAAACTCATGACAGTCTTCGGGATAACTCTTGCCTTTTCATCAGAGCCACTGGCACGAACGTTGGTCAACTGCTTGGCCTTCGTCACGTTGATAACAAGGTCGTTATCGTGAACATGCTCACCTACAACCTGTCCGGCATACACATCCTCACCCGGATCAATGAAGAACTTACCGCGATCCTGCAGCTTATCCAAAGAGTAAGCATAGGCTGTTCCCGTCTCCATAGCTATCATGGAACCGTTGGTACGACGGTCAATTTCGCCCTTGAAAGGTTGATAGTTCTTGTATCTATGGGCCATAATAGCCTCTCCTTGTGAAGCAGTCAGCACGTTAGTACGTAAACCTATAATGCCACGTGACGGAATTTCAAACTCAATATTCACACGTTCACCCTGACTTTCCATGCCAAGCAAGTCTCCTTTACGGCGAGTAACCATGTCAATCATCTTACTTGAGAAGTCCTGAGGTACATTAATGGTCAGTTCTTCGATAGGTTCGCACTTCTGACCATCAATCTGCTTATAGATAACTTGTGGCTGTCCGACCTGCAATTCATAGCCTTCACGGCGCATAGTCTCAATAAGAACCGACAAATGGAGCACTCCTCGACCGCTGACAATCCATTTATCAGTGAAATCTTCAAAAGGTTTCACACGCAAAGCCAAGTTTTTCTCAAGCTCTTTATCCAACCGTTCCTGAATATGACGGCTGGTACAGAACTTTCCTTCCTTACCAAAGAAAGGACTGTCGTTAATCGTAAAGAGCATACTCATGGTGGGTTCGTCGATCGCGATCGGTGGTAATGGCTCGGGATTCTCGAAGTCACAGATGGTATCACCTATCTCAAAGCGCTCTAATCCGATAACGGCGCAGATGTCACCGGAGTCCACATGGTCGGTCTTTACGTGGGTCATACCCTCAAAAGTGTGAAGTTCTTTAATCTTGGTGCGCTCTGTTGAGCCATTACGATGGCAAATCGTAACGTTCTGACCGTCACGTAACGTACCGCGATGAACACGTCCTACGGCGATACGTCCCGTATAATTACTATAATCCAAAGAAGTAATCAAGAGCTGGGGAGTACCTTCCAATTGCTTCGGAGCCGGTATTTTCTCCAATATAGTGTCAAGCAAATAATCGATGTTTTCAGTCGGTTGGGTCCAATCTTCGGCCATCCAACCATTCTTTGCAGAGCCATATACCACGGGGAAATCAAGCTGATCCTCGGTTGCACTCAGGTCACACATGAGGTCGAACACCATTTCGTACACCTCCTCGGGGCGACAATTGGGCTTATCTACCTTGTTAACGACAACGATAGGCTTCAATCCTATCTGCAAAGCCTTCTGCAAAACAAAGCGTGTTTGTGGCATGGGACCTTCAAAAGCGTCAACCAGAAGCAGACAACCATCGGCCATGTTGAGCACTCGTTCTACCTCTCCACCAAAGTCGGAGTGGCCCGGCGTATCGAGAATATTGATTTTTACGCCTTTCCAATTTATGGATACGTTCTTAGAGAGAATGGTGATTCCTCGTTCACGCTCCAAGTCATTGGAGTCCAAAACTTCACCACTATTATCCTGACCATCACGGAACAGTTTACCGGCGAGCATCATTTTATCAACCAACGTGGTTTTGCCATGGTCGACGTGCGCAATTACCGCAATGTTTCTAATGTCTTGCATTTTAATAATAACCTTTATACCTTAATATTACGGTGCAAAAGTACAAAAAATAATCCATAGTGAATTGGAAATGAGTAGTTTTTTAGTACAACGCCACAGCTCAAAAACGCCATAATTGACATAAAACAATGGCCCAAAGAGGGCTAAGTGGTTAAAAAAGACTAAATAGAAAGTTACGTCAAAGCATACCAACAAGGAATCGGATAATTCTTCATACCTTTGCACCCGCATTTCGGATAGTCCGAAGCATTCGATGAGCGTTAATGTCGTGATTAAAGCATGAAGCGCCCGCAGGATGTAATTGATGCAACAACAATTAATCAAAAACAACAGCTATGTATTTAGACAAAGCAAAGAAAGAAGAAATCTTCGGCCAGTACGGCAAGAGTACTACCGATACCGGTTCTGCCGAAAGCCAGATCGCATTGTTCACATTCCGTATCGCTCACCTCACTGAACACGTGAAGAAGAACCACAAGGACAATGTAACAACTCGTTCACTGACTCAGCTCGTAGGTAAGCGTCGTAGACTTCTCGATTACCTTTACAAGATTGACATTGAGCGCTACCGTGCCATCATTAAGGCCCTCGGCTTGCGTAAGTAATCAAAGCCTTATAGGCTCAATAATAACTCCCGACTTTCCCACGAAAGCCGGGAGTTGTTTTATTTATACCCCTCCAACATTTCACTTATGGCTTTTCGGAGATTCCGAAAGGCTGTTTCTTTTTCCATGGCCTCCGACAATGACAAGCCCGAAGGACTGATACCGCTCACCCGGGCAAAGCCTTCGGCCAACAAAGTTTCCTTATCGGACACCCTACCGGCCAACAGCCATACGGGCACACCGGCCTTCCGAGCATGTGAAAGCACCACGGCAGGCAGTTTACCCATCAATGTTTGCCTATCGGCAGCGCTTCTCCCGTAATGACAAGCCCTGCATCGACCACCAATTTGTCAAAACCAATCGTATCGAGCAGCAGTTCGGCTCCCGAAACGGCCCGCGCTCCCATATATTGCATGAAGGCATAACCCAGTCCACCGGCCGCTCCGGCCCCGGGATCATTGCGCTTGTCATAACCGAAATGACGAGCAGAAATATCCGCGAAACGACAAGCACGCTCATCAAGCGCCCTCACCATCACACTATCGGCACCTTTCTGCGGTCCAAAGACAGCGGCAGCGCCATCCTCACCACAAAGCGGATTCCGAACATCGGAGCCCAAAATAAAACGACACGAACGCAATTCCACAATGTCGTCAAACCGCCCACCGGGTGCCAAATGGTCTATCAGCGCCCTTATCATGCCTATGCCGGCGTCGCTCGTAGCGCTCCCTCCCAAGCCCACAATAAACCTCTTGCATCCTTGACGCAGCGCATGGGCCACAAGTTCGCCCGTGCCATAGCTCGTTGCCCGTAGCGGATTGCGCTCCTCGGGGGCCAACAATGTCAGTCCGGAAGCCTGCGCCACCTCGATAACCGCCGTGTCGCCATGCCGCAGGTAATGGGCTTCAATGCGCCGCATCAACGGATCGTGGGCCGCAACGCTGACCAATTCGCCGCCCCACGCACCATGAAAAGCCGCCACCCAGCCCTCGCCCCCATCACTCAACATGAGCTTGAGCACTTGGGCTTGCGGCCAACGCTCTTGTAACGCCTCGGCAGCAGCCGCATTGGCTTCGGCCGAGGATAGACTTCCTTTGAAGGAATCAAATGCCAAAATGATTTTCATAACCCTATAAAAACAAATCATGCAGCCCTCGGAATGAGACCTGCATGAGCTGTATGATTATTCTTTTTCGTCGGATTCGACAAGCGTTTTCGACTTGGGTAACAATAAATTGAGTATCACTCCCACCACGGCAGCCAAGCCAATGCCCGAAATCGCGAAGCTACCCGATGAGAGAACAGCGCCTCCAAGGCCCATGGTCAGCATGACAGACATGATGATAACGTTGCGCGTATTGCCCATATCAACCTTATGGTGCATCAAATTCTGCACGCCCACACTGGCTATCGTGCCGAAAAGCAACAGCATGATACCGCCCAAAACGGCCTGCGGAATAGACTGCAACACGGCACTGAACTTGCCCACCACCGAAAAGACGATGGCCGTAGCGGCAGCCACACGGATGACAGCAGGGCTTGTTACCTTGGTGATAGACATGGCACCGGTCACCTCCGAATAGGTAGTTTCGGGAGGACCACCCAAGAA
>NZ_DATCYK010000055.1:0-69859 GCF_036570325.1 Prevotella sp. | reverse complement strand
GCGTCCTGTTCCATGGAGGAAGTGGCCGTCGGAAGGACCTCGCCCATGGACTGATAGTGGGCTCCATCCTTGGTGGCTACACCCCAGATAGGGTGATAATTGTAGGTGGGATTGTTGTCATATTCCTGCAAGTAGAGCACTTTGAACTCCCCACTCTTCTGATCGTAGAAGGGCATAGGGTCACCACAACGGCCTACTTCAGGCTGATAATAGGTGTCGAAGCCCTTTTCATCGGTCGCGTTAAAGAAGGAACTCGTGCCTGACCAATCCTTTTCAGCGTCAGGACCGAAGTTGTTTTCGCTGCATGCTGTCAGCGAAATAGCTGACAACATGACTGCGATTGAAGAATGTATAAATGTTTTCATATAGGTTTATTTCATTAAATAGTTAAACGCGTTTTGGGTTATTGTCGCTATATTACGGTGATAGTTCTCCGTATAACCGGCTTCGTAGGTGTATGAATACCAATCATAACAGCCCGAACCGATGCAGATGATGCCGCCCTTACCGGCCTGAGCAGGATATTCCCATGCGACGATGGCGCCGTCACCGCCTACGCCAAGCACCTTGGCTTTGGTGCGATTGGTCCATACATTATAGTCATTATAGCCTCCCCAGTCGCTTCCTATATGGTATTGGGCCGTAGAGTTGGTGATGTGATAGCCCTTGTCGGTGCAATAAACCTCATTGGCATTGTCTCCCTTGATGAGGTTCTGCCACAGCGGATGGCTGTCCTGACCGTCAAAGATACGGAAAGTCCAAGGCCCATTGCACAATTCGGCCGAGCTTTCATCGCCTCCCCAACAGTTGTTAGGCGTAGTCCATTCGTCGTCACCGGTCACTCCTATGAAGGAAGGAAGATTGGTTGCGTAGCGTGTAAGGAAGAAAGAACCGCCCTTTTCGTAGAATTTGCGTAGCTCGTTCTTGGCGTTTAATGCGTCCGTAGCTTTGGAAGCAAAGATGTCATGGCCATCTACGCCACCGTTGACGTGGTAGTGCCACCAAATGACTTTGCAATCAGAAAGGTCTATTGTGCCGGCACGCAGGTCGGCAAAAGAGGCATAGAGCGAATTGGGAACATTGGCAAGCATCCATTGGCATGCGGCTTTCTCTTCCCCATCCAAGTCGTTCATCGTGGCCGCGGAGCCTACAAAGAGGGCTTTGGGCTTAGAAATGGAATAAACAGTTACGGTATATGTGCACTTGGCTGTCCTATTGTTAACCTCGTACTTCACGGGGTTGGTGAAGTCTTGAGCCGAACCCGAGGCCGGGAAAATGGTGTCGTTAACCGCTGATTGGATGGAGGGTGTGAGATTGGTCACGTCAACTGAGGCCGGTACATATACGGTTATGGTCTTGTTTTGCTGGTCAATGGTACCCGTATAGATGTCGTTTAGGACAAACTGATCAATGCGTGCTTCGTCTGCCAACGCGAAAAGATGCCAGTCAAGGTAGACGTCTTGGTTCTGCACATGAATGGTCTTGGCGGCTTCCATGTTGAGTATTTGACCTTCGGTGATGTTACATGACGCCCCGTCTGAAACCTTCAGACCGGTTACTTTCATGGCTTCGGTGCGGTAGTTTTGGGGAACTCGCACCGTAATCGTGCGTTGTGCCATGTCAGCGGTGCCTTCGTAATGGTCGAGAGAGATATTCTCGACCATGCAATTACCCGCTAACTGCAAGTCACTTTGATTGTCATCGGAGCAAGAAACGAGGCCACAGATGACACAAATAGCGCTAAATATATATAATAATGTAGCTTTCATAATTCTTTATTTACCAATTACCAATGTTCTGTTTGTAGTTGCCATTAGAGGCGGAGATTTGCTCAAATGGGATGGGAAGGTACTCATCCTTGTTTGATTCAAACTTCGCGTCTTTGTAAATGGCGCAGTGGGGTATTTCCATAGCGTAGTACTTATTGAGTACAGTGGCCGCGTCGCCCCAGCGAACCAAGTCAAAGAAGCGCTCACATTCCATACCCATTTCCAATCGACGCTCCATCTTTACCATCTTTACAGCTTGCTCCTTGGTGTACGATCCCTTATAATTCGTGATGTACATCTTCACCCCATAGGTGTTGGAATAGTCGGAAATCATCTTTGTACTGCCTGCCGCACGGGTACGGATTTGGTTAATCAGGCTGATGGCATTTTGCGTATCACCCAATTGGGCATAGGCTTCGGCGCGCTCCAAGAGCACATCCGCATAGCGGAAAACAATGCGATTCATCGAGCTGGCCCAGTAAGATCCCTTGATAAGATAGCTGTTCAGCAGGGCCGGATCTACATTTTGCTTCAGAGAAACATTATAACCATAGAGGCCATTGGAACGACTCCATACGCTGGTTTCCGACATGATATACTTCTTATTGAACATATAAGGAAGGCCGGGGATACCGACTGTGAGGAACAAACGTGGGTCGGCATTGTCTAAAGACTTATCATAATCCCTGTCATTGAACTTCTCCAACAAGGGTAAACCATCAGCGCCGGTGCGATAGGCATTGACCAAATTCTGGCTCGGTTTGTAAAAGTCGCATCCTCCATCGGTAGCGCCGGGAATGTTGGGCGGTATCAAACCGTAGCTCCAATTGAGGTTCCCATATACCGAACCGTCGTTTCTTGAGTATTGGATAGCCCAAATGCTTTCCTTTCCATTCTCATAGTTATCCTCCGGACGGAAGTTATTGTGCAGGTCGTTCTCGAGCCCATAGTTTCTGTAAAGCGCCGGGTCGGTGTATTCAATGACCTTTTTGAGATCGTCCTGATTGATAGATGTCACCTGATTCGTGTTGGTATCGTCCTGATGATAGGCCTTGTAAAGATACACCTTGGCCAAGAAAGCGGCCGCGGCGGCCTTTGTGGGGCGAGCCTTGTCGGCCTGATTCATGGGCAATACCTTGTAAGCCTCCTCCAAATCGTTGACGATTACCTGCCAACCTTTGTCGTTGTCGTATTCCCGATTCGACAATTGTTTGTATTCATCGTAGGTGAGATTCTCATTCGTTACGAAGGGAATATGCTTATAGAGCCTCTTTAAGAGGAAGTGGGCATAGGCACGAAGAAACTTCATTTCGGCCAAACGCTCTGTTTTCAGGGCAAAACCGTCGTCGCTCTTCTCGAGCAATGAGATGGCGGCATTCACACGGGAGATGCAGTTATAGAGCCTTACCCACATGTCATTGATGTTCCAGTTGGTGGTAAGTACACCTTTTTGGATTTCCAATTGATGGAACACGTCGCCATCGCTCGTGCCACTTCCACCCTTGTAAGCGTCGTCGCTGCGCACGTCATAGTTCCACATGGAGAAGGAAGAGTTGATGTCTTCGGCGGTCGTAAAGATGGCATAGGCCGATACGACCATGGCTTCCGCGTTCTCGGCCGTCTTTACCTGATCATCGTTCAGCGTACCTTGGGGCACTTGTTCGTTAAGAAAGTCTGAACAAGAGGTCAAACCACATGCCATCAAACCCGAGCAGATGATACTGAATATTTTAGTTTTCATAATGTTTTCGTTTTAGAAAGATAAGTTAATACCGAATGTTACGTTGAGCGGAATGGGGTAACCGAAGTTGGCATTCTCAGGGTCTACACCCGTAAAGTCCTTGCTCTTGATGGTCAGCAGGTTCTGTGCTGAGAGATAAGCACGCAGGCGGGTGAGGTATAATTTCTCATAAATGCTCTTGGGGAAGTTGAATCCCAACTGGATGGTACGTAGCTTCGCGTAGGATCCATTCTCAACGAAATAGCTGCTGACACGCTTCTCATTGTTGTTATCCATGGTGCTTATGGCCGGTATGTTTGAAGCGTTGTTGGTAGGAGTCCACGCGTCCAGCAGTCGTGTTCCCTTGTTAAGGTTTGATATGTTGAGGCCACTCCAAAGGTCGGTTTCTTTCTTCAGGTCGCTGATAACGTCCACTCCCTGCACGCCTTGCCAAAACATGGTAAGGTCTACGTTCTTGTATTGCAGGTAAATATTCAAGCCCCAAGTGAAGTCGGGCACGGGATTGTAAATCCACTTTTGGTCCTTCTCGTTGATAACATCGTCGTTGTTCAAGTCTTTCCATCGAATGCGGCCCAAGCCGGCGCCATTCTGTGAGGCGTGGTTATCTATCTCCGCTTGGCTCTTGAAGATACCATCATATACGTAACCTACCTGCGCGTACATCGGATGACCTACCACACTGTAGACTCCGTTGCCACCAAAGGTGCCCTTGGCGGCTATGGTCTCGGGCAGCTTGGTTACCTCGTTGCGGTATGTTCCGATATTTCCCGAAAGGTCATATTCAAGCTCTCCCACTTTACCACGGTAGCCAATGTTGAATTCCACACCCTTGTTAGTCACCTCACCGGCGTTGATCCATTGGCTCGAACCTTCACCCATGACGGCGATACCCGGCATGTTGACCAATATGTCGGAGGTCTTCTTGTAATACCATTCCAAGGAACCATAGAGCGAACCCTTGAAAAAGCCGTAGTCAATACCGATGTTTGTTTGTGTGGTTGTTTCCCATTTGAGGTCGTCATTGCCCAATTGGTTGCGCTTGAAACCGCTGGGAAGCGTCTTGCCGCCGTTGGTTCCGGCGATGTCATAGCTGGTACCATAGCTCTGGCCGCCAAAGTTGGCCTCGCCATAGTTGCTTTCATAAATGGTGTAACGGGCTATGTTTGAGATTTCTTGGTTACCGGTCTGTCCCCAGCTGGCACGCAGTTTCAGGTTATCCATCCATGTAATGTCTTTCAGGAAGCTCTCTTCGTTGACTCTCCAACCCAGACTTATGGAGGGGAAAGTGCCGTAACGGTTGTTCTTTCCGAAGCGGTTACTGCCGTCATAACGCAGGGTAAGGCTCGCGAGATACTTATCGGCATAGTTGTAATTGGCCTTTCCGAAGAACGATACCAGCGAATAACCTTCGCCTCCGCCAAACGCTTCGGCCTCGCCCACGCCGGCACTTGGCCACATGTAATCGGGGTTGAGAACGGCAAAGCCATACTTTTTGCCGCTGAAGTTGACGTCGTCCTCACGGTTCAACTCCGTGCCCAGCAGTACGTCGCCACGGTGTTTGCCCGATTGGAAGTTGTAGGTTGCCACGGCGTTCCACATCCATTTGGTCCAATGTTCCTGCTTGGCTTCCACGCCATTGGTGGCATTGGCCACGGTGCCTTCGGTAATAGGATAGGTAAAGATGCGCTGTTGTTTCTGGGCATAGTCAAGTCCGAAGGTGGTCTTTATGGTGAAGTTCTTGAACGGATTGACCTGAACGTAAGCGCCACCGAACATGCGCCAGTAGGTATAACGGTTGTCGGCGTTGCGCTGAAGACGGGCCACGGGATTCTCACGGTCGGGATAACCGCCCACGGGACCTGCATAGCTGCCCGACGTGGTGTAGAGAGGAAGCGAGGGATTGAACTGCAACACGTTCTCCAAGAAGCCTCCGGGAGCCTGCACTTCGCTGGTGCGGTTCAGGGTAAAGTTCTCTCCCACGGTGATGATATTGCGGTCGCCGATGTTCAAGAGCTTGTAATCGGCGTTCATACGAGCCGAGAAACGCTCGAAGTCAGAGCTCTTTATGATACCTTTATTATTATAGTATCCCAAGGAGAAAAACGAAGAACCTTTGTCGTTTCCATTGCTCAGCGATACGTTGTATTGCTGTACCAATCCCGTGCGGGTTGTCTCCTTGAACCAATCTGTGTCAGCGGCGGGTGTCGTGCCGGCGGCGTCCAGATATTTCGTCATGGAGATATTGTTAAGTACGGGATAACCTGCGTCGTCGTAGCTCCAGTCGTAATGATAGCCCAAACCGTTGGTATTGGGGTTCAATCCGTCGTTGACGTAGCCCTGCCACATGGCCTTTCCGAATTCCTTGGCGTTGAGAACCTTCATCTTGTTGGCGTAAGTCTGCACGGCAACGCTGGCGTCGAAATTGATTTTTACCTTGCCGTCCTTGCCTTGTTTGGTCGTGATGATGATCACGCCGTTGGCCGCCCGGCTACCATAGATAGAGGCCGAGGCCGCGTCTTTCAGCACCTGAATGCTCTCAATGTCGTTACCATTGAGCTCGTGCATGCCACTTTTGGTCGGAACTCCATCGATAATGTAGAGCGGATCGTTGTTGTTGAGCGTGCCGACACCGCGAATGCGGACCGTGGCGGTGCCCGATGGGCTGCCGTCGGCTGATATGTTCATGCCCGGAACGTGGCCTTGCAGGGCCTTGATAGGGTTGTTCTCGTTGTGCTTGGCCAAATCGTTCACGTTAACTACCGAGATAGCGCCCGTCAGGTCGGCCTTGCGCTGGGTCTGATAACCCGTTACAACCACCTCGTTCAGTTCCTTTGCGTTTTCCTTTAGCTGCACTTTCATGTTGTTGGCAGCCTTCTGTTCCACGGTGGCATAGCCAATGTAGCTGATGACAAGGGTGGCTCCCTCTTGTACTTTCAGCTTGAAGTTACCATCGAGATCGGTCACCGCGCCGTTGGCCGTGCCTTTCTCCATTACGGTAGCGCCAATGACGGGCTCGTTAGAGTCGTCGACTACGGTACCGCCAATCTCCATTTGCGCATAAATTAATGTGCAACTGAACAAGAGCAATGTGCTCATCAGAATTCTTTTCAGATTGTTCATTCGTTTTTATTATTAGGTTGATACTTTATGTTCCTTGGATTTTCAGGATTTCGAGGCAAAGATAAAGCAAAGCCGTGGCAGTCCTTATTATAAATCGTTCATAAGCTGAAACGATTGTTACATGTAACATTTATGGCATAAAATGAACGAAAAATGAAAACAAACAGCTCTTTCTCACCTCCCCATGGCCTTGCCGCCGGACCGTGTTTCGGCTGTCGCCATCGGTCGAAAGTTTATGGATGGAATGGTAAGGCGCCATGGGTGGAAAATCAAAACATGGCCTTTGATCCTCCGAAAGGGCCGCTTTCATCGCCTCAAAGCAGCCCTTTCACACGGTCAAAGCACTGCTTTCATAAAGCGGGAAAAGGGCTGTTTTCAGGCCTTTTTTAGAAAGAAAGGCCATTTTTATTTGTAAAAATAAATCGAAATGCTTACTTTTGTCTGAACCATGGATGGCCCTCGGGCTTCCATTTTTCAGCACTTCAATGACGATAACATGAAAACAAAATCTACTTATCTGCTCCTTTGGATACTCACGGGGTTGCTGCTGTCGTGTGCTGATGACGCGAAGCGGTTTGAGATAGGCGTTTCGCAATGCTCGGAAGACATTTGGCGCGACAAGTTTAATGAGGAACTGCGTACCGGAGCTTATGCTTATGACGGCGTAACGCTGCATTTCGCCTCGGCAGATGACTCCGATGAGCGCCAAATACAGCAAATCAACCAATTCGTCAGTAGGGGAGTTGACCTCATTATAGCGGCTCCCAACCAAACAAATACCATCAATGAGGCCTTGGAGAACGCCCAACGCCACCATATTCCCGTGATAGTGTACGACCGAAAGTCGGGCGGCAACCACCATACGGCCTACATCGGGGCCGACAATAGGGAGATAGGACGGCAGATGGGGCACTATATCGCCACCCGGTTGCGGGGCCGCGGGCGTGTGGTTGAGGTGATGGGCCTCCGCGGTTCGTCGCCTGCCATTGAGCGCCACGAGGGCTTTATGGAGGCACTGAAGCGTTATCCCGGCATTGAGGTGGCCGGAACGCTGCAAGGAGATTGGACCCAATTGTCGGCCGAACAAGCCATGCGACGCTTCCTGAAGCAGGAAGGAGCGGGCAAGATAGACTTTGTTTTCGGCCAAAACGACCGCATGGCCATGGGCGCTCGTGACGCTATCATGGCCCATGACTTGCTTTCGACCACGCTCTTTTGCGGCGTTGACGCGCTGGCTACGAAGGGAGGAGGACTTGAGCAGGTGCGCGACGGGTTGCTCGAGGCCTCTTATATCTATCCCACGCATGGCGATGAGGTGATGGATTTGGCCATGAAAATACTGAACAGACGGCCTTTCCATCGTGAGACGAAGCTTAAGTCGGCCCTCGTAACCCGTGAGAATGCCAACGTACTCTTGCTTCAGGCCGAGGAAATAAGCCGCCAGAGCGATGATCTCAATACGCTTCACGGTCGCATCAACGACTATCTGAGCCGCTACAATGCCCAGCGCTGGCTGCTGATAATGGGTGGCATTATCGTCGTTCTGCTGGTGGCGGCCATCTTCATGACCTACCGTTACTACTACGAACGCATACGTATAAACGAGGAACGTGAGCGTATGCAGGAGCGACAGCTCGACTTCTTCACCAACGTGAGCCACGAGATACGCACGCCCCTGACGCTTATCGCCGACCCGATTAACCATATCGTCAACCGGGGACACCTGAAAGACCACGACTTTGATACGCTTCGGTCGACTGCCCGCAACGCTAATGAGCTGATGAAGTTGGTGAGTAATATTCTCGATTTCAAGAAAGTAGAGTTCGACACCTCGGGAAAACGAATCGATATGCACGAGAATGTTTCCGACGATAACGTGCCCCAATTGGAGTCGATGGCCGTGGAAACGCGGGAAAATACCGAGAACAAGGGGCTCGACAGCCTGCTTATCGTTGATGATAACGACGATATACGCCATTATCTGCGCGTTGTTCTTCACAACAGATTCCATATTTTGGAGGCTGCCAACGGCGAGGAGGGCCTGCGGCAAGCCCGTGAGCATGTACCGGCCCTCATCATTTCGGACATTATGATGCCCGTCATGAATGGGTTGGAGTTGTGCCAGCACCTCAAGAGTGATACCGCCACGAGCCACATTCCCGTGATTCTGCTGACGGCAAAGAGCGAGGATTCGCAGGTGGCCGAGGGCTATAAGAGTGGTGCCGATTCGTATATTACCAAGCCGTTTAGCTCCCAAGTGCTCATGGCACGTATCGATAACATCATGCAAGGGCGTGAACGCATGCGCCGTCTCTATGCCATGCAGATGGTGAGTGCCACGAACGAGCCGGTCACTCCCGACCCGTCAGATAGTAAGAGTGGCGAACAGCCACAGCTATCGCTGCGCGATCAGGAGTTTATCAACCATCTTCACGACATCATTCGCCGTCATTTGGAGGAAAATGAGTTCAGTGTGGAGGCCTTGGGGAGCGAGATTGGGCTGAGCAGAGTGCAGCTTTATCGTAAGGTAAAGGCCCTTACGGGCTTGTCGCCGGTGGAGCTTTTGCGTAAGACACGCCTCAATCAGGCCGATAACTTGCTCAAGACCACGGGCATGAACATATCCGAAGTGGCCTACGCCGTGGGCTTCACGTCGCCCAGTTACTTCTCAAAATGCTTCAAGGATGAGTTCGGTGTGCAGCCCAAGTCACTGTCCTCCTAACCTCTCGAAGAAGATAATGACTTCTTCCCAAGTCTTAAATTCGTCGCTGCCATAGGCGATTGACGTGCCCATAAAGTCGGGACAAGGAGTTGAGTCGATGAAATAATCGCCGTAGAGCAACTGCTTCTGATTGGCGAATATCACGTGATTGTAGGCCGGGGCCGACAGATATTCCTCGCACCAAGCCTGCGTTTGGCTCATGGCTTCAGGCTCGTTGGTGGGCGCCGGCGCCACGATATATACGTTGTAATGCTCCAACAGCAGCTCGTAAGCCTTGTGCATGCTGCTCGTGGGATGGCCGTAGGCGTCGTGAAGGGTGGCGTAATCGATGTAGACGATGGGCCGCTCGGTCTTGTTCTGACGGTCGTCTATCCAGCGAATCACGGGTATGAGGTAGTGAATGGCTACCTTGTCGATGAGCCGGTGCTCGCCATGGAAGCGGATGGCGTTGGGATAGTGCGCCTTGAAAAGGTCGAAAGTATGCACCACGGGGTCGTTATCGCCGAAGAGACCGTACACCCTCGATTGTTCCTCTTCGGTGATGTGGGCGAAGCACTGTTGCGTTATGTCCTTGTATTCCTTGATGAGTCCTTTTGTTACCATCAGCTCCTGAACGCCGTCTTTGCGCGGATTCTGAAACTCTTGACGGCCCGTCATGTTGCTCATAGTGTCGCCCATTTGGAATGCCGGGTTCACTAATATGCGGTCATAGCCCGTCAACATTTCGGTCATCATGCCCCCCATGGACGTGCCAATGATGAGTTGAGGCTGTTCACGCTCCACTGTGGCGCGCAACAATGCCATCGCTTCCTCGGGATGAACGGGCAAATCCTCGGCCACGATGGTGGCTTGGGGCATTAATTCTCGAAGCATGGTGACGGTACCGCTTTGCGATGACGACAGGAAACCATGCACATACATGACTTTCTTGCCCGACATGAGGTCGGGATATTGCTTAACGTATGGGTTCATGTGTGCAAAGTTAAGCATAATTGATGGCATATTGGCGTCTCCAAAATGTTATTTTAGTTAAACGACATGTCGATGAAAGGGCTGCTTTTGTGATGATTTGGCCCAAATATTTGCACCCAACCGATAAATTAACTAATTTTGCCCATCGGACGAAAGCATGTGTTTTCATCATTCACCGGCAAATAACAAAAACTTAATAAAATCAATCTAAACATATTATTCTTATGAAAAAAATCCTCACATCAGCCTTGTTGGTCTGTTTGTCGTTGGCCGCTTGGGGCAAGACAGCGCTGCAACCGGTTGATTATGTAAGCACTTTGGTCGGCACGGAGTCGAAATATTCGCTGTCGACGGGCAACACTTATCCCGCCGTGGCCATGCCTTGGGGCATGAATTTCTGGGTTCCGCAGACGTCAAAGAACGGCGATGGCTGGACATATACCTATAGTGCCGACAAGATTTGTGGCTTTAAGCAGACCCATCAGCCCAGTCCGTGGATCAATGATTACGGCGCTTTCTCGCTCATGCCTATCACCGGACGGGCCGTTTTCAGTGAGGAGAAGCGGGCAAGCTGGTTCTCTCACAAGGCCGAAAAGGCCACACCTTATTATTATAAGGCGTATTTGGCCGACTATGACATCGTTACCGAGCTGACAACTACCGAGCGTGCGGCCATGTTTCGCTTCACTTTCCCGGAGAGCGAGGCCGCCAAGGTGGTGGTAGATGCCTACATGAAGGGCTCGTATGTGAAGATTTTACCCAATGAAAACAAGATTATCGGCTACAATACGTACAACAATGGCGGTGTGCCCGATAACTTCAAGAACTATTTTGTCATTGTTTTTGACAAGCCATTCACCTTTACGGCCACGGCCAATGACAGCCATATAACGGAGAGTAAGACCGAATTGCAGGACGAACACGCGGGAGCCATCATCGGATTCAAGACCCGTCGGGGCGAAACGGTGCACGCCCGGGTGGCTTCTTCGTTCATAAGTTACGAGCAGGCCGAGCAAAACCTGAAGGAGCTGGGCCAAAAGTCGTTCGACGAAATCAAGGCCCAAGGCCGTCAGAAGTGGAACGATGTGCTGGGCCGCATTGAGGTGGAAGACGATAATATCGACCATCTGCGCACGTTTTACAGCTGCTTCTATCGCTCCGTACTGTTCCCCCGGAGCTTCTATGAGATAGATAAGAATGGGCAAACGGTACACTACAGTCCTTACAACGGCAAGACTTTGCCGGGTTATATGTTCACCGATACCGGCTTTTGGGACACCTTCCGCTGTCTGTTTCCTTTCCTTAACTTGGTCTATCCATCGATGAATGCCAAGATGCAGGCCGGTTTGGCCAACGCGTATAGGGAGAGTGGATTCCTTCCCGAGTGGGCAAGCCCCGGTCATCGGGGATGTATGGTGGGCAACAACTCGGCTTCCGTCGTGGCCGACGCTTACCTGAAAGGCGTTCGCACGCAGGATACCGAGACGCTGTGGGAGGCCGTGAAGCATGGCGCCAACGCCGTTCACCCCACCGTTAGCAGCACGGGCAGATTGGGATATGAGTATTATAACAAGCTGGGTTACGTGCCTTATGACGTTAAAATCAACGAAAGCGTGGCCCGAACGCTCGAGTATGCCTACGACGATTGGTGTATTTACCGATTGGGAAAAGCCCTCGGAAAGTCTGAAAAAGAGCTGAAACCCTTTGCCCAACGGGCCAATAACTACCGTAACGTGTTCGATCGGAGCGTCAATTTGATGCGAGGAAGAAATAAAGACGGCCGCTTCCAGAGCCCTTACAGCCCGTTCAAGTGGGGCGACGCGTTCACTGAGGGCAACGCATGGCATTGGACTTGGTGCGTATTCCACGACCCGCAGGGGCTCATCAACCTCATGGGGGGCGATGAAACCTTCAATCAGATGATGGACTCCGTATTCATCGTGCCTCCCATTTTCGACGACAGCTACTACGGCGGTGTGATTCATGAGATACGAGAAATGCAGATCATGAACATGGGTAACTACGCGCATGGCAACCAACCCATACAACACATGATTTATCTCTACAACTACAGCGGCCAACCTTGGAAGACCCAATATTGGCTCCGTGAGGTTATGGACCGCTTATACTCGGCCAATCCCGACGGATATTGTGGCGATGAGGACAACGGACAGACCTCGGCGTGGTACGTGTTCTCGGCCATGGGCTTCTATCCCGTGTGTCCCGGAAGCAACCAATACGTCATCGGAACGCCTTATTTTAAGCACATGACCCTCCATTTAGAGAACGGTAAGAAGGTAACCATTGACGCTCCACGCAACAGCGAGGCCAATCGTTACATCAACCGATTGACGATGAACGGGGCGGAATACGACAATACGTTCATCGACCATCAGGAACTGCTGAAAGGCACCAGCCTTGTCTTCGACATGACTGTCACGCCCAATCAACAGAGAGCTACCGCCAAGGAGAACCGACCCTACAGCATGAGCCGCTGATAGGCCGGAGGTAAGAACATAAGAGTGGCCCTTTTGCCCGGTCAAAGCAGCCCTTTCACGTGATGAAAGCAGGCGTTTGACGAGGCAAAAGGGCCACAATTGTTTTATAGAAGTAAAGCCTTGATGGTCAGGCTTTTGTGCTTATACCAAGAACATGACGATGATTTGGGCGATAATCACTCGGATAAACATGCCCAAGGGATACACCGTGGCATAGCTGACCGATGGCGAATCGCCGTCAATCGTGTCGTTGGCATAGGTCAGGGCCATGGGGTTGGCCATGCTGCCGCAAAGGATTCCGCAGATGGTTCCGAAGTCAAACTTGCGCAACCGCAGCGCTATGTAGCCCACGATGAGCACCGGCAGGATGGTCAGCAGGAAGCCTATGCCCACCCACATAAGGCCTTCGGGGCGCATGATGGTGTCGAAGAATTGGCCGCCGGCGTCCACACCGAGGCATGCCAAGTAGAGGGCGAGGCCCAGCTTGCGCAGCATGAGGCCGGCGCTACGGGTCATATAAGTGATGAAATGCACCCGCGGACCGAGGGCGCCGATGATGATTCCCATGATGATGGGGCCACCCGCGATACCCAAGCGCACGGGGGCTGTCATGCCGGGAATGGAGATGGGAATGGTGCCTACGGCCACGCCGAGCAGCATTCCCAAGAAAATGGCGCCCAAGTTGGGCTCGTTGAGCGTCTGGACGGCGTTGCCCAAGAAGGCCTCCACGTGGTCGATGTCCTCCGGTGGGCCCACGATGGTGAGGCGGTCGCCGTACTGTAAGCGCAAATCATCGGTGGCCAAGAGCTTTATGTCGCCACGGGTGATGCGGCTCACGTTGACGTCAAAGGTGCTGCGGAGCTGCAATTGAGCGAGTCGTTTGCCGTTGAGCGCCGTCTTGGTCATGACAATCACGCGGCTCTCTACCTTGGAATCAATGGCGTTCCAGTCTATTTTGGCCTTGTTCCAATCCTTTTCCACCTTCTTGCCGAATAGGATTTCCATGGCCGGAACTTCCTCCTTGTGGGTCACCACGAGCAAGTTGTCCTCCACTTGCAGCACTGTCGTGGCATGGGGCATGATGACTTGACCGTCGCGCCACACACGGCTGATGATGAAATGCCTATGAGTCATCTGCGAAATGGCCGCTATGGTCTTGCCCGAGAGGGCCGGATTGACCACGATAAACTGCCCCACGTAGGTATGATCCTCATCGCTTGGCGAGTGGGTGAGCAGGTGGTGGGGCTTTACGAAGAGCTTTCGCATGATAACCATGGCAATGATGACGCCCACGACGCCCAACGGATAGGTCACGGCACAGCCCAAGGCAGCCCGCCCGCTGGGCAACCCCATCTGTTGCAAGGCCTGCTGGGCCGCGCCAAGTGCCGGCGTGTTGGTCGTCGCGCCGCACAGAATGCCCACCATGTCGGCCACGTTCAACGGGAAAATGTAGCAGAAAGCAATGGCCAGCAGTGTACCGGTGAGGATGACGGCGAGGCCCCATAGGTTGAACTGAATGCCCTCGTGGCGCAGCGAACCAAAGAAGTTGGGACCTACATACAGTCCTAAGGCGTAGACAAACATCGACAATCCGAAGCTCTCGGCGAAGAGAAGAATGTCATGATCGACCGTAAAACCGTAATGACCGGCCACGATTCCGATGAAGAAAACAAAGGCTATACCCAAGGATATGCCCCTATAATGGAGTTTGCCAAGCGCCAACCCCAAGGTGCAAACGGCCGACAGAACCGCTACGGCCTGCACGGCAGAGTGAATACTGAATAAAGAGTCAAGCCACATAAATAAGAAATGATTGACCGATAAAGGGCCGCGCGGCTTGTCAGACATGCCGTGGCGGCCTCCATCTTACTGATTGAGAACGTCGAGGTATTGCTCTAATGGAATACCGCGGTTCTTGTCTTCGTTGTCCTTATTGAGATTAATAAAAGTGTAGACAGCGTCCATGGCTTTGCGGGTGCTGTCCTTCAGGGGCTCGTCATCGAGCAAATGACCGATGAGAACGGCTGAGAATATGTCGCCGGTGCCGGGAAAGTGCACCGGAATTTCGTCGTAGGGAAGTTGGAAATACTCCTCTGTAAGGTGGTTGAAGCCCATCACCGACGGCTGACCGTCGACCGTTATGCTGGTGATAAGCACCGACTTGGGGCCTATCTTGCGTAAATGATTGAGCAATCGCAGGGCTTCGTCGCGGCTGACGCCCTCCTCTCGGTAGGTGGTTTCCGTGAGATAGCAGGCCTCCGTGTAGTTAGGATAACACAGATGGGCCACACTGAGCATGGCCCTCATCGAGTTGATGGCGGCCGGAGTTACGCCGTTGTACAGCTTTCCCTCGTCTCCCATGATGGGATCGACGAAGATGGTGGTGCCCTTGGCGGCCTCTTGCAGGCAGTAACGGGAGATAATGTCGGCTTGAAGCTCGGAAACGATGAAGCCGGTGGCTATCGCGTCGAAAGAGAAACCTAACTGTTCCCAAACGGGGAACACGCCTTTGATGTACTCTGTCGTGTCAAGTATGTTGAACTTTCCGTAATCCAACGTGTTTGAAACTAACGCTGTAGGAAGGTTATACGTAGGATGTCCAAAGTAAGAAAGTATCGGAAGCATGGCCGCCGTGGCCACTTTACCATAGCCTGCCATGTCATTGATCAGGAGAATCTGCTTCTTGCTCATGTCGTTTAAACTAAAATTGCGCCGTATCTATGCCGATATTGTATCATATTTCTACTGATATTGTATCGTATCTATACTGCTTTTGTTTTGTATCTATACCCAAATCACACATTATTTATATATACTTCTCGCGGTGATGATACGCTATTAACCTTGTCTCTCTATAATTATCATGCCGCAACTCTATAAATTCCGTGTCGTAACGATACCAAAACTACGCTATGACTATACAAATTTGCGCTGCAAAGGTAGTTCAATTAACACACAAACCAAAGGGAAACGGGTTTTTATTTAAAAAATCATTAATTTTCTTTTTCGGCCCATTGAATTGCAGTAACTTTGCCAATCATTTTATAATTGTAAGCAAGAGATAATGGAGAAGTTACCCAACGACCCTATGATTTTATTCAGTGCTGTTAACATGTTGCTGCGTGACGACTACCGTTCGCTCGACGATTTGTGCGACGATATGGACGTTAATCGCCACGATTTAGAGCAGAAACTGGCAGCGGTTGGCTTTGAATACAGCGAGGAAAACAATAAGTTTTGGTAAATATATAGTGTAAAGCTCTCACCGACCGTGAGAGTTTTTTGTTTCCCATGCGCCAATAGTGCTTTCATTTTTCGTATATTTGCCCTCGTAACACGATATTACACACATTTAAAACAATAGAATTTATGTCGAACTTGAGATTTGAAGTCGTAGCAGAAGCCTTCAGAAAGCGTCCCATAGAGGTTCCCGAACCTACCCAACGCCCATCGGAATACTTTGCGAAGTATGTATTCAATCGTCAGAAAATGTACAGGTATCTGTCGGCCGACGTGTATAATAAGCTGATAGATGTCATCGACAACGGTACACGACTTGACCGTAGCATAGCCGACGCCGTAGCGAAAGGCATGAAGCAGTGGGCCGAGGAAAACGGTGTTACCCACTACACGCACTGGTTTCAGCCACTGACGGAAGGCACGGCAGAGAAGCATGACGCCTTCGTGGAGCACGATGGAAAGGGCGGAATGATAGAAGAATTCTCAGGAAAGCTGCTCGTTCAGCAGGAACCCGACGCCTCAAGTTTCCCCAATGGCGGCATTCGCAACACCTTCGAGGCCCGCGGCTACAGCGCATGGGACCCTACCTCGCCGGTATTTATCATTGATGATACGCTCTGTATTCCCACCATCTTCATATCCTATACGGGCGAGGCGCTCGACTATAAGGCGCCTTTGCTGAAGTCGCTCCATGCCATCAACGTGGCAGCAACCAATGTTTGCCACTACTTCGACAAGAAAGTGAAGAAGGTACAGACCAACTTGGGTTGGGAACAAGAGTATTTCCTTGTGGACGAGAGTCTTTATTCGGCACGCCCTGACCTCATGCTCACGGGCCGAACGCTCATGGGTCACGACTCCGCCAAGAACCAACAGATGGACGACCACTACTTCGGTACCATTCCGGAGCGTGTTCAAGCCTTCATGAAAGACCTTGAGACACAGGCCTTGGAGTTAGGTATTCCCTGCAAAACCCGTCACAATGAGGTGGCCCCGAATCAGTTTGAGCTGGCTCCTATCTATGAAGAGTGCAATCTGGCGGTAGATCATAACATGTTGTTGATGAGCCTTATGAAGAAGGTTGCCCACAAACACAGCTTCAGGGTGTTGCTTCATGAAAAGCCGTTCGACGGCGTCAATGGGTCGGGAAAGCACAACAACTGGAGCCTTACGACCGATACGGGCGTGTTGCTCCATGCCGCCGGCAAGACGTCGGAGGACAACCTGCGCTTCGTGGTGTTCATTGTGGAGACGCTCATGGGTGTTTATCGCCACAACGGACTGCTGAAAGCAAGTATCATGAGCGCCACCAACGCCCACCGCTTAGGGGCCAACGAGGCGCCACCCGCCATCATCTCATCTTTCTTGGGACGCCAACTGACCGACTTGCTCGACCATATTGAGAAGGCAGACAAGGACGAACTGTTCAATGTGGCTGGCAAAAAGGGCATGAAACTCGACATTCCGGAAATACCGGAGTTGATGATTGACAACACAGATCGTAACCGTACAAGTCCGTTTGCGTTCACCGGAAACCGCTTTGAGTTCCGTGCCGTGGGGTCAGAGGCCAACTGTGCCAGCGCTCTTATCGTGCTTAACACGGCCGTAGCTGAGGCCTTGACCGATTTTAAGCAGCGAGTGGACGCGTTGATAGCCAGCGGTGAGGACCAGACAAGCGCCATTATTGACGTCATTCGTGAGGATATAAAGCGTTGTAAGCCCATACGCTTCGACGGGAACGGCTATAGTGAGGAGTGGAAAGCCGAGGCTGCTCGCCGCGGACTCGACTGCGAAGCCGCTTGTCCCATCTGTTTCGATCGCTATCTCGACGCAGAGAGCATTTCGATGTTTGAAAAGATGAACGTCATGAGCCACAGTGAGCTTGAAGCCCGCAACGAAGTGAAGTGGGAAACTTACACCAAGAAGATTCAAATAGAGGCCCGCGTGATGGGTGATTTGAGCATGAACCACATCATACCCGTGGCCACCCACTACCAAAGCAGGCTGGCCAAGAACGTCGAGGGCATGATAAACATCTTCGGAAGGGAGGAAGGCAAAGCCCTCACCGCACGCAACGTGAAGATTATTCGTGAGATAGCCGAGCGCACACAGATTATCGAAACGGGCATAGAAGAGCTGGTCAACGCCCGCAAGGTGGCCAACAAGATAGAGAACGAGCGCCAAAAGGCCTTGGCTTACCACGACACCGTGGCCCCAAAGATGGACAGTATTCGCTATCAGATAGACAAGCTCGAGCTTATCGTGGCTGACGAACTGTGGACGCTTCCCAAGTATCGGGAGCTGCTCTTTATACGCTAAAAAAGCGCAATTGGGCGCCAACGAAAGTGCCCATTGATGAAAACGAAACAATAGAAAGCCCTTTCCGCACCCTGCGGGAGGGGCTTTTTAAATGTTCTCATTTATCATTTTTCCTTGGGATGGAGCAAAAAGAAACCTGCCAAGACATTATGATAAGAAAATCATAGCTTAGTTGCGAATTTAACATTGTGTGCGAACACAACGCTTGATATAGGTCAAGAATAATAAGGTTTTCGCACGAAAGCGAAAAAAATACATTGCGTTATGGCCGAAATGTGCCTATCTTTGCAATGTCAAAAAGAAACAAGGGTTAGTTACTCTTAAGGTTGACAAATAGAGATTGTTATAAAAGATCAGGACGATAGGTTTAGTTAAGGTAAATAAAAGATTGTTTAGGTAACGAATAACGACATAGGATTAGTTTAAGGTAAAGAAAAGATTGTAAAGGAAACGTTTATATAGGATTAGTTCAAGGTAAAGAAAAGATTGTTTAGGTATCAGGATATAGGTTATTAGTTAAGGTAATAAAAGATTGTTATAAAAGGAAACATATTTATTCATGTTTTTGTTTTTAGGTTTTTAGTTATTAGGTATAAGATTGGTTAGAGTAAATGGTGGAGCCGAAAGGCGGCCCCACCTGATGATCGGAGGGACGTGAGTTTCTGCGATTTTTTTTACCCTTTAAATTGTCATTTTATCGCTCCAATGCTTCAAAAACACGCCATCAGCCGTTTATTTTTAGGCATTTTATTGATTAGATGAGTAGTTGTTAAAAATCGGACGAGTCGGACCGGTCAGACCGATACGTTGTTTCAGATTTTTTAGTGGGCAATGTGGCGGCTTAATTTATCTATGGTTTCTTGAGCATTGGTTGTTGCTGTAGTTTTTTAGCGGGTAATGTGGAGGCTCAATTTGTCTATGGTTTCTTGACCATGGGTCGTTGCTATAGTTTTTTAGCGGGTAATGTGGAGGTTACAGCTCTGTGGACTGGTAATCTACATGGTTGTCTTGGATTTTACCAAAGTTATTCTTCGGATAAATCATTGTGGGCTTTTGGTCGGGTGAAAGCGGGCTTTTGACCCCATCAAAGCATAGCTATTGCGTGGTCAAAGCAGGCCTTTCACGAGGTGGATGGGCTGCTTTGGGAAAGTGATTATTCCTTTTTATCTATTTTTCTTCAGCGCTTTTATAAGGCATAAAAAAAGCAGCAATCCGCTGGAGGGATTGCTGCTCGATAAGCAGAGGGGTTAGGTTTATGCTTCCAAGCGGCGTGAGCCATCGCCGATGACTACGTCGTAAACCAATGGTTCCTTGCCGAAGCGTGCGTTATATTTCTCCTTGGCCGTGGCGATGAAGCTATCGTAAAGCTCATCTTTCACGAGGTTGATGGTGCAACCGCCGAAGCCGCCACCCATCACACGTGAGCCAGTAACACCACACTCACGGGCAATATCGTTGAGATAGTCGAGCTCGTCGCATGATACTTTGTAATCCTTGCTCAGTCCTTCGTGGGTAAGATACATCATTTTGCCCACCGTCTCGTAGTCACCGCTGTTCAACGCGTCGGAAACGGCAAGCACACGGTCCTTCTCACCCAGCACATATTTGGCGCAACGGTAGTCCTCTTCGGGTATTTCGGCTTTGATTTCCTCGAGCCATTCCCATGAAGCGTCGCGCAAAGTCTCCACTCCGGCATGGCGGGCGGCGATGTGTGCCACGGCATTCTCGCAACTGCGGCGTCGATCATTGTAAGCCGATGAGGCCAACTCGTGCTTTACGCAGGAGTTGAGCAGCACCAAACGATAGCCTTGGGGATTGAAGGGGAAATACTCGAACTCGCCCGAACGGCAGTCGAGGCGCATAAGATGGCCTTTCTTTCCGAAGACAGAAGCGAACTGGTCCATGATACCGCAGTTCACACCGATGTACTTATGCTCGGTAGCTTGGCCGGCACGAGCCAGCTCGAACTTCTCAACTTTGCTCTCACCGAACAGCTCATTGATGGCGAAAGCGAAGCAACTCTCGAGCGCTGCCGATGAAGACATGCCCGCACCTAATGGAACATCGCCGGCAAAGGCCGTGTCGAAGCCTTGAACAGTTACGCCGCGGAGCATCATCTCACGGCAAACGCCATAGATGTAGCGGGCCCAACTGGCCTTGGGACCTTGCTCGTCGTTGAGGTCGAAGGTAGCCGTTTCGTTCAAGTCGATGGAGAAAGCGTTGACAGTGGCGGTGCCATTGACCTTGATAGCGGCTATCATGCCTTTGTCAACGGCGCCGGGGAACACGAAACCTCCGTTGTAGTCGGTGTGCTCACCGATAAGATTGATACGACCGGGCGAGGCATAGAATACGCCTGCGGGTTGATGAAAATGGTTCTCAAAAGCTTCTGCCACGATGGCGGTGGTCAGTGTTGTTGTCTGATTTGTCATATTTCTTCAGGTTTTTGGGTTATAAATTAAAATAAGATTCTATGGTTTTGGGTCGTCTGTCAAAAGCTTCTCAAAGGCCAGACGCATGCCTTTGTCGCCGTAATCTATCTCGCCGCAGGCGGTATATCCCATGCTTTTCATCATGGAAAGCATTTGGGTATTGTCGTAATTGGTGTCAATCTTGATGCTGTTGACGCCCCTTTGACGGCTGTGGCGTTCGGTTTCCTCGATGAAGCGGTGGCCCCATCCCCGTCCTCTTTCGTCCACGCTGACGGCCAATCGATGGATAACGAAGTAGTCGCCGTGGCTCAGCCAATGGGCCGAGGGCTGACTGTAGGCCGGTTCGGCGTTGATGGCTATGACGCCATAGGTCGTTATTTTCCCCTCGTTTTCGATGACGAAAGCGTGTCCTTGGTCGATGTCGTGGCGGATGATGTCGGGCGATGGATAGTCGGATGTCCATTGGCAACGCCCGTCACGAATCATTTTCCAGCGGGCTTCATCGATGAGTTGCCAGCAGGAATCAAAGTCTTCGGGAGTCGCTTTTCGGAACGATGTCATGTAAAAAATCAATCGGTTAACAACATGTCGGCCATTTCATCGGCGGTATTGAACGGCATACCGTCGCTAAGTTCGTCGTCGGTGAAGCCCTTTAGCAAGGTTTGGGCTTCTGATTCCTCTATAATCGGATTGCCATTGGCGTCGGTTTTGGTAATCATAGCTTGGAGCACGGCGGCCCGATAGTTGTCAATTTCTTCTTTGGAAAACATGGTTTTGGGTTTAATGAGTTACAAATATCTGTATTTTTGTTGATATAGCCAAGCGAAAAGGGTCAATTTATGGTAAACCATCAGAAATCGGGCGGGCAATCGATCGTTATACTTTCGCCCGTCAGGGGATGGGCGAAGCTGATTCGGGTGGCATGAAGATACATGCGGTTGGCCTGCTGATGGCCGTAGAGAGGGTCGCCGAGGATGGGCGCCGACAGCCCTTCGGTGTGGGCACAGTGCATGCGCAGCTGGTGAGTGCGGCCCGTCAGCGGTTGCAAAGCCAAGCGGTAGAGTGGCCGCCCCTCGGCGTCTTGCTCCCGGCTGATGACCTCGTAGCGGCTGATGGCTTCCTTTCCGTGGTCGCGGTCGACCCGTTGGCGCGGTCGGTCGAGGTAGTCGGGCGATAAGGGAAGGTTGATGGTGCCTTGGCTGTTGCCCCGGAGCAGCGGCGAATGGGGCTGCGGCGATACCACGGCTATGTAGGTTTTATGGATTTGGTGGTGCAGGAACAACTCTTGCAGGGCATGAAACATGCGGTCGTTCTTGGCAATGAGCAGAATGCCGCTGGTCGACATGTCGAGCCGATGGGGCAGAAGCGGGCCTTCGGCCTTGGGAAACATGCGGCGGGCGATGGCATATACCGATTCGGCAGCTTGCTTTCCGGGCACGGAGAGCAGGCCCGCGGGCTTGTTGATGGCGGCCAGCGAGGAGTCATCGTAGAGCAAGGGAAGTGAAGATGTGGGCTGTGGAGCGGATGGCGGCGGGCCTTGCTGTATCTCATGGGGCCGTACGAGGGTGTCGGGAAGCAGGTTGCCAAGCATGAACCGCAGGATGGGTTTGCACTTGCCGTTGCAGGCCGGATAGTAATGGAGGTGATGACGAATTTCGTCTTTCGGGCTTTTGCCCCACCAAAACATGGCCATTTGCATGGGACGAAGGTTGTGGGTGAAAGCGTATTGCAGCAGTTTGGGCTCACAACATTCGCCGCTTCCGGCCGGCGGAATGTCGGTTGGCGTGTCGGCTGTGGCCCAAATGGTGAGCAGGTCGGCCACGTTGCCGTCCTTATTGCGCATGCGGAATTGGCTGAAGAGCCATTGTTGCAGGCTGTCAGAGAGCTGTCGGCGTAGTTGGCGCAGGCGTTTCAGGTTGTCCTCGTACTGTCGGTATTCCGTTTCCAAGGGCGTCGGCTCGTTCAACGATAGCTTCAGCCGGCGCAGTTCGGCCTTCATGAACTGGCTCTCCCTGATGAGTTGTTGCTCTTCTTCGGGCGTGAGCGGACCTGCTTTTCTTCGGGCGTCACGGCGGGCCTTGGCCTCTTTTATTTGTGATTGATAGTTGTGGAGGGTCTGTCGGCGGGTTTCGTCAAGTTGTTGGATTATCTTCTTGGCCTCCGTCATGGGCCGGTGGTGCTCCAATTGGTCTATGGAGCGGTTGATACGGCTGATTTCTGCCTCGTGTAGTTTGAAGTAGCCATCGGGTTGGAGGTAGTCGAATACGGGTGGAACGAAGCCTTCCCAGTTGGCCCTACCGCCCACTTGTCCCGAGTAAGCGGCCAAGTAGCCTACTTGTTGGGTCGTTTCGTCGGCCACGATCAGCACGCCGAACATCTTGCCTTGGGCTATCTCCTGCCTAAACTCGTCATTGATGGCGTATTCATGGCCCTCATAGGCATGGCTTAAAGCCTGCTGCAAAAGGGCGGCGGCCGCTTTGCAACAGGCTTCGGGTTCGTAATCAAAGGGATTATTGAACTGTGTGGGATAGGGCGCTTCGGTGCGCAGGGGATGGAACATCACGACTCCGGCAGTGTGGTTTTGCCACTTTTAGAGCTGTGAAGTTTTGTTTTGAAGCGATCGAAGCCCAAGCCGTAGACGCCGATGACCGCGCTTTGCGAGACGAAAGCCGTGGGGTCGATGTCTTGTATCAGTCTGAAAATGGTGGAAGACTCGCTTTGTCGGGCCAGCACAAAGAGTATCTTGACGTCCTTGCCGCTATAAAATCCGTGGCCGTCGATGACGGTGCAGCCTCTCTCCGCGTCGACATTGATAGCTTTTCCTATCTCCGCGCTCTTGTCGGAAATGATAAAGAACTGGACGGAACGGCGCATCATATTGACTACCTGATCGACAAAGAGCGACGCGATAAACAGAAAAACATAGCCGTAGATGACCGTTTCCCAATCGCGTAAGACGAAGTAGCTCGATGTAATGATGATGAGGTCGCATACCAAGATGATGCGACCTAAGGATAGATGGTAGTACTTGTTGAGCATGGCCGCTACCGTATCAGAGCCTCCGGTGCTGGCATTCGAGGCCAGTCCCAAGCCCGAGCTGGCACCCATGAAGCACGCACCGACCACGGTAGCCATGAAAGGTTGGTCGCTCAAAAACTGTCTGTCGCCCATGTAGTGTTGCACTACGGTGAGCGTTCCGGCGAACACGGCGACGGCATAGATGGTCTTTGCGCAGAATCTCCAGCCTAAAATGCGCAGTGCCACGGCCAATAACGCAAGATTAACGATTAAGTAACTGACGCTGACGGGAATCTTAAAGCCCCAATAAAGGATGGAAGCTATACCTCCTACGCCGCCCATTGTGATGTGGTTTGGCAATAAAAAGACGCCAAGCCCCACACTTCCCATCATCATGGCCAAGGCTATCACTACGTAATCGAGCCACTCTTGATGTTTTCTCTTTTTACCCATATATCATCAATTTGGGACCAAAGTTACAAAAAAGTCATGAAATCATGGAGGTGTCGTGCAGGATTTCGCCCAAAGTGGGGTGGATATGGACCATATCACGCAGTTGTTCTATCGTGACACCCATGCACATGAGTGAGCTTATTTCTTGTATCATGTCGGCGCTATGGGCACCGAAAGCGTGACAACCCACCACTTTGCCGTCGCTATCGGCTATCAGTTTCACCATGCCTTCGGTCTCTTCCATGGCCATAGCTTTGCCATTGGCTCGGAAAAAGCCTTTTCGGCAGGTGTATTCCATGCCTTTCGCCTCGCAGAAGTCCTCTGATAGGCCTACGGAAGCGGCCTCGGGATAGGTGAAAATGGCTGAAGGCATGATGGAAAGGTCGATATGATCGGTGCGGCCAAGGATGTTGTTCACGGCTATGATGGCCTGCATGGAAGCGGCATGGGCCAACATGGTTTGCCCGTTAACGTCACCTATGGCGTAGATTCCTTGACAAGAAGTGCGCATTTGCTCATCCACGGTGATACCTTTGGCCGTGAACGCTATGCCTGCGGCTTCCAACCGGAGGTTTTCCAAGCAAGGTTTGCGTCCCGTGGCTATCAATATGGCTTCGGCCGAAACGGTCTGTTGTTTGCCTTTGCGCTCAAAAGTAACGCCGTTAGCGGTGATGGCTGTCACGCCGGCTTGCATGTGGAAGTCTATTCCCCGCTTCTCCATGGACTTGCGAAGGCGCTTGGCGATGTCGCTGTCGAGCGTGGGTAGGCATTCCTTCAGGTATTCGATGACCGTTACTTTGCTACCAAAGGTTTGGAAAATACTGGCAAATTCCATCCCGATAACGCCGGCGCCGATGATGACAAGGCTCTCCGGAACATGGTCAATGGCCAAGAGCTCGGTAGAAGTCATGACCCTTTGCGTGTCCGTTATGGCTATGGGAGGCATTTTGGCTTCGGAACCTGTGGCGATGATGATGTGCTTTGCCTCGAATGTTTCCTCATCGGTAGCCACCGTATGTGCATCGATGAAGTGGGCTTTGCCCTTGACTAAGCGGATGGAGGGGGCTGATAGTAGGGTCTCCACGCCGTTGCGGAGTTGTTCTATCACTTCTTGTTGGCGCCGACGCACCCGTTGAAAGTCAATGGTTGCGGTCGGATCAGCCGTTCGGCGTGCCCGTAGAATGTCGGCTTCGTGGCTCCATGTCTTGGTAGGTATGCACCCCACGTTGAGGCATGTGCCACCCACGGACGCTTGTTCTATAACAATGACGTCGAGTCCAAGCCGTGCGGCGTACCCGGCAGCACCATAGCCGCCGGGTCCGCCACCTATAATAATAAGGTCGGTTTTTGTCATAAAATGATGAAATCAGTCTTTATCATTCAGAAGTTGTCGATAAGTGACAACCGGATGTTTGGCAGCCAGCACGTCATCCACTCGGCCAATGGGCGTGTGATGAGGTGCGTTTTTCACGAGGTCGGGCTGCTCCGACGCTTCATGGGCTATCTGTCGCATGATGGCAATAAAGCTATCCATCGTTTCCTTGCTCTCATTTTCGGGTGGTTCTATCATCAACGACTCATGGAAAAGCAAGGGGAAATAAATCGTTGGCGCATGATAACCGTAGTCCAACAGTCGCTTTGCCACATCCATCGTGGTGACTCCCGTTGATTTATCGGCCAATCCGTCGAAGACAAACTCATGTTTGCATAGCCCGGGAATGGGCAATAAGTACAAGTCTTTCAGTCGTTCTTTGATGTAATTGGCGTTCAGCGTGGCCAGCGGACCTACCTCCTTAACGTGTTCTTTGCCCAAAGAGAGAATGTAAGCGCAGGCTTTTATCAGCACGGCAAAGTTCCCTTCATAGGGACTAACCATGGGAAAGAACGCTTCAAGGCCCTTTCTGACGCCCACGGGACCGGCTCCCGGACCGCCACCGCCGTGTGGTGTGGCAAATGTTTTGTGCAGATTGATGTGCATAACGTCAAATCCCATATCGCCGGGACGGCATGCTCCCAGCATAGGATTGAGGTTGGCGCCGTCGTAATACATCAATCCGCCGTGTTCATGGATAAGTTCGGCAATCTCGGGGATACTCTTTTCAAAGAGTCCTAAGGTGTTAGGATTGGTCATCATCATAGCTGCGACCTCCTCACCTTGCTCGTTCAGTATGGCTTTCAGGTGGTCTACGTCGACCGTTCCGTCGCTTCGGCTTTGCACTTCAATGACTTCGAGTCCGCAAACGGCCGCCGAAGCGGGGTTGGTTCCATGTGCCGAGTCGGGAATAATGACCTTCGTGCGCTTTTCATCATGGCGACTTTCGTGGTAACCACGTATCACCATCAGTCCGGTCAGCTCACCGTGGGCGCCGGCAAAAGGCTTTAGGGTGAACGCATGCAGGCCGGTGAGTTTGCAGAGGAGTTGCTCCAATAGTGTACATACAGCCTTGGCGCCAGTCACGGTGGGCTTTGGTTGCAGTGGATGGAGGTTAGTGAAGGCCGGCATGGCGGCTATTTCCTCGTTGATACATGGATTGTATTTCATCGTACAGCTACCTAACGGATAGAAACCGTTGTTCACTCCGAAGTTATTGGCACTGTGGTTGGTGTAGTGACGCACGATGGTCAGCTCGTCACATTCAGGCAACGCGGCGTCTGTTTGTCGGCAGAGAGACTGTGGAAGGTCATAATCACCCACGTCATTCTTTGGGAGCGAATAGCTGCGACGGCCCTCTTTGGAGAGCTCAAATATCAAATTTCCGTATAGTTTGTTGTTCATAAGGCAGCTATTTTTACAAGATGATCCATTTCTTCTTTCGTTCTTTTCTCGGTGACGGCTATCAACAGCATATTGTCTTCCATCGCTATACCGCCAAAGATTCCCTCTTCCTCGCAGCGTTTCAGTAGTTCGCTGACATCGCCATCGTACTTCAGACAGAATTCATTGAAGAAAGGATGGCGATAAACCTCCATGAATCGGCCCGTCGCCAATAGCTTTTCATGCAGGTAGTGGGCATTGTTATACGATTGGAGGGCAACTTCCTTGAGCCCGTTCTTACCCATCAGCGCCATGTAAATGGTGACAAAGAGCGCCATGAGCGACTGATTGGAGCAGATATTTGACGTTGCTTTCTGCCTACGAATGTGCTGTTCGCGGGCCTGAAGGGTCAGTACGAACGCCCGCTGGCCACGATTGTCCTTGGTCATACCTACAATACGTCCCGGCATTTTTCGGATAAGTTTTTCCTTGCAGCACATATATCCGATGTACGGACCGCCAAACTGCATCGGTATTCCGAGGCTTTGTCCGTCGCCAACGGCAATGTCGGCGCCCCATTCCCCGGGCGTTTTCAAGACTGCCAAGTCAGCGGCGACACTGTTCATGATAAGCAATGACTTGTTGTCATGGCAGGTATCGGCCAATCCGGTGTAATCTTCGATAATGCCGAAGTAGTTGGGTTGCTGCACGATAACGCCCGCAACGCCGCCTGCCGCTAACTTCTCTCGCATTGATTGCATATCGGTGACACCGTCTTTATGGTGTACCAATTCTATCTCAATGTGCTGGAAATGGGCGTAAGTGTTAACTACGGCGATGGTCTTTGGGTCCACCGTGTCGGAAATCAGTATGCGATTGGCCTTCTTTCCTGCGGCAACGGCCATCAGCGCGGCCTCTGCCGTGGCGGTGGAACCGTCGTACAGTGACGCGTTAGATACGTCCATGCCCGTCAGTTCGGCCATCATGCTTTGATATTCAAAGATGTAGTGCAGCGTGCCTTGTGAGATTTCAGCCTGATAAGGCGTGTAACTTGTGAGGTATTCTGACCGAGCTATGATGGAAGGAATCACGGAAGGAGTGTAATGGTCGTACACTCCGGCTCCGGCAAAGCAAACCAACTGTCGGTTCTGTTGCCCAAGTTCGGCGAACAGTTGCCTGAGTTCGAGCTCGCTTTTTTCAGAAGGAATATCATATTCTCCTTGGAATCGAATGCTTTCCGGCACATCGGCATAGAGGTCTTCCAGCCTTTCTACGCCGATGGTAGCCAGCATTTCATGAATATCCTTCTCGGTATGAGGAAAATATTTATAGTCCATTACTTATTTATTACAGAAGTTTTCGTAAGCCGTTGCGTCCATCAGGTCCTCTAATTGAGCCGTGTCTGACAGTTTCACCTTGATAATCCAGTTGGCGAAAGCGTCTTGGTTGATCAGTTCGGGACTGTCTTCCAAGGCTTCGTTTACTTCTACTACCGTGCCACTTACGGGGCATATCAAGTCGCTGGCGGCCTTAACACTCTCTACGGCGCCGAACTCTTCGCCGGCTTCCACGTCGTCATCAACATCCGGTAAGTCCACGTAAACGATGTTGCCTAACTGTTGTTGCGCGAAATCTGTTATGCCGATGTAGCCAAACTCGCCCTCAACTCTTACGTACTCGTGTGACTCTGAGTAGCAGAGTCCTTCTAAAACCTTTGCCATATTGATAAGTATTGATTGTTAAACGTTGTGTAATAGATTTTTATTCGGTTATATATAATAATGTATATAGTTATTTCTTATAATGCTTTTCGTAGAATTTCTTTTTGACAACCCTGCCCGGAAACACTTTCTTACGTATCTGAATGTCGAGCGGCGTGTCGAGTTTGGAGTGCTCAAAATCGACGAGTGCCATGCAAACGCTCTTGTCCGTCGATATGGTATGGTAGCCCGTGGTGACTACTCCCACCTCTTTGCCATCCTTCAGTACGGCATATCCATGGCGTGGAATGGCCTTGTCATTAAGTTCTATGCCAACCAGTTTCTTGGCAAAGCCCTCGGTTTTCTGCTTCACGAGTGCTTCCTTGCCGATAAACTCGGGCTTGTCGAGCTTGCAGAACATACCGAGTCCGGCCATGACCGGTGTTATCTCGTCGGTCAGTTCATCGCCATAGAGCGGCAATCCCACCTCAAATCGCAGCGTGTCACGGCAGCCTAAGCCACACGGTTGTACGCCCGCGGCCATCAGTTGGTCCCAAGCCTGCCTGATATAGTCATGGTCTCCGTAAATCTCAAAGCCATCCTCACCGGTATAGCCGGTACGACTGACGATGATGTTGCCTATGGTTTTCACGGTGTAAAAGGCCAACTCATCGCATGGAAGCTGCAAAACATTCTCCATAACGCTAACCGCTTCCGGTCCTTGGACGGCCAATTGCCCGTAGTTTTCACTGCAATTCCGCAGCGTTATGTTGAAACCATCGGCATGTTCCTGCATCCATGCCCAGTCCTTATCGATGTTTGCCGCGTTGATAACTATGAAAAACTTGGCCTCATCCATTTTATAGACCAGCAAATCGTCCACCGTGCCACCATGCTCATAGAGCATCATGCCATAAAAAATTTTGCCTTTAGGGGCGTTGGTCACGTCATTGGTGAAGATATGGTTCACCCATCGCTCGGCGTCAGGCCCCTCTACGGTCACCTCCCCCATGTGACTCACGTCGAATACGCCGCAGTGTTGGCGCACGGCTTGGTGCTCCTCAATGATGGTGGAGTATTGGATGGGCATGTCGAATCCGCCGAACGGCGAAATCAGTGCCCCTTGTTTCACGTGTCTGTCGTAAAGACAAGTTCTTTTGTTTTCCATAAGCTATTTATTATAAGAGAGATAATGCGTAAGTTAAAAATGACCGTCAGCCGTTTGAAATTAGGCTTCGTCGAGCAACAGACCGATGAAATCGTCTTTCTTCAGGTTCATGATGATGGTGCTGATGTCGTCGGGTAACGCGGCCTCGAGGGCTTCTCGTTCAAGCTGAACGCCGTGAAGTGGTAGGAGCAATTGGTCGTCGAGGGCGCCTGTCAGGAAGTAATCGCCCATGAGGTTGATGTCTTTCACGCAGTTGTTCTTTACTTCCATCCTCACCTCCAGCTCGCCCACGCCGTCTATGCGCTTCTTCCTGATGACGGTATAGCTGGGATTTTTACCATAAATAAATGAGGGGGCGAGGTATTCCTGCTCTATTTCCTCTATACCTTTTATATCATTCTCGGTCAGGACTATCTCGCCGTCGCACAAGTTTTCCTTCACAAAAGCCATGAAATCGGCCAGCGATATGTCAACGTAATCCTTGAGTAAGGCTATTCGTTGGCGCACGCTGCTGACGCCTTTGCTCACGAGTTTGTCGTTACTCGGCGTGATGGCGCCCACCATGTTGCGCATGTCGGTATCGTAAAGCATGGTGCTGTGAACAATGCTTCGCCCCGGTAGGCGGTAGAAAGCCGACCCACTTACCTTGCGATCGCCTATCATCACGTCGTTACGGCCGCTGGCCCTTGCGTCGACACCGAGCTTTATGAGCGTCAGTACCACCATATTTATATAGCGATTGAACGTAAAGTTCACGTTATCTTCGTCGGTAATGTAGGAGAACATCACGTTTTTCCAATCGGCATAAACGCATCCTCCACCGCTTTTTCGGCGAAACGTTTGGATAAGGTTCTCACGGCAATAGTCCAAATTCACTTCGTTTTCGATCAATTGGTTGCGACCGAAAATCACACTTGGCTCCACCTGCCACATAAAGAAACAATCGGGTTCCATGATGTGACGGGCCACGTACTCCTCCATGGCTAAATAAAAAGATAGCCGGCGTACACGTTTTTCAGGTAAGGCTATGTATTTCAATGAAGCAGGTTATTAGTTAATAGATATTGCAAATATAGGAATAAAATATTTACATTCAAAGAAAACAACGGTATTAAGATATGTTATTTTTTCATTAAAAGCAGCTCTTTCGCCACCCAAGATGAGCCCTTTTACCATGGAAAGGGGGACGTAAGGGCATAAAAACCACTTTTTTATGCAAAAGAATACCTACGAATAGGTATTGTAATAAAAGCTAACGAGTGTTAACTTTGCACTCGTCTAATTTTTGTTTAGTAAATAAAATTCCATAATGAAAAAAGTTTTATTGTTCATGATTGGCATTCTGTGCGCGCTTCAAGTGAGTGCTCAGAATACCGACGCTATGCTCTTTGGGGATGTGAAGAGCAAAGAAACCGGAAAACACTTGCCTTATGCCACAATTAAAGTGAAGGGTTCAAAACGTCAAACCATGTGTGATGGCACCGGACACTTTAAGTTGGTGAATCTGCCGGTAGGCAAACTCACCGTCGTAGCTACGATGGTAGGCTATAAGGATCAAGAGTTGGTTGTGACGATGCAGCGCGGTAAGGGTACGGAAGCCTACTTCGAGCTGGATGATGATCAGCTCTCCTTGAATCAGGTTGTCGTGACCGGCACACGTACCCAGCACTATGTAAAGAACGTGCCTATCCGTACCGAGGTGCTCACTTCGCAGGCCATTGTCAATAAGAACGCCCAAAACGTGTTCGAGGCATTGGAGAATACCCCGGGTATCCGTGTGGAGCAGCAGTGTCAGTTCTGCAATTTCTCCATGGTACGCATGCAGGGTTTAGGTGCCGAACATACACAGGTGCTCCTCGATGGTGAGCCTATCTACTCGGGATTGGCCGGCGTTTACGGCTTGCAGCAGATGAATACCAACGACCTCGACCGCATTGAGATTGTTAAGGGTGCGGGTTCGGCCCTCTATGGCAGTAGCGCCGTGGCCGGTGCCATCAACCTTATATCCAAGGAACCCAGCTTTGAGCCCAGCATAAAGGCCGACCTCCAATTTGGTAACTTCGGCTATAAGAATTACAACGCGTCAGGTTCGTGGCGCAATGACCGTATCGGTCTCAACATCTTCGCGCAGCGTACGGAGATGGATGCCATTGACGCGACCATGGACGGAACCACCCGTAAGGAGGTAAAACATAAGGACGGCGTGTCCGACCGTGTGGAAAACAAGGTGAACAACCTCGGTTTCGGCCTCTATTTCTTCAGCCCCTTTGCCAAGAACGATAAGCTGATTCTCCGTGGTAAGGCCACCGATGAAATGCGTCGTGGTGGCGTGCTGACCGATGACCAGTACATGAATCCCTTCACGGAGACCACAGAGAACATCAATACCAAGCGTCTCACATCGGAGCTTACCTATACTTTGCCTATTGGCGAGAAGTCACAGCTCGACTTCGCTTTGGCCTATGTGAACCACCGTCGTGAGGCTACCAACGATACTTACTTGGGTTCTTACAAGGAAACCCATAACGATGAAAGCCCCGCCGTAGAGTCTATGCGTCCCTACTTGGCCAAGGAAAACACGGTGACTCCTTCGCTTACCTTCGGTACAAAGTTAGGAAATCATAACCTGCTGATAGGCGCGCAGGGCTATTTCACACGCTTGCGTGAGACCGGTCTGTACGCTATCACTGGTAAAGAGACCGATCCTTATTATGGCACAGCCTACACCTCTATCGGTAAGAAGCACGCCAACGAGTTGGGATTCTTCCTTCAGGACGAGTGGGATGTTACGCCCCAATTGTGCGTAGTGCCCGGTGTGCGTGTCGACAGCCACAACTCCGGCGAGGAATATACATCGAGCAAGAAAGTCTTTGACGGCAATTTCCCCGAGACAAAGTTCAATGAGACCAGCGTCAATCCTCGTTTGGCAGTGAAATATTCTCCCTCTTCCAACTTCGTGCTCCGTGCCAATGTGGGTACAGGTTTCCGTGCTCCGTACGGTTTCTCTGAGGATTTGCACCTCTGTTCAGGCTCTCCCCGTGTTTGGAAATCGTCTGACCTGAAAGCCGAGAAGTCATTGAGCTTCAACGTGTCGGCCGACTACTATGGCAAGAACTACCAATTGAGCGCCAACATTTTCCGCACAAACCTGAAGAACAAGATAGCCTTTGGCGACGCCGATGAGAAGGTTCGGGGCTTGGGTTACACCTATCAATGGGAAAACAAGGGCGATGCTTACGTGCAAGGTATAGAGCTTGGCGCCAAGGTTAACATCGTTCGCAACCTTACAGCCAACCTTAACTGGACTTTCAACCAAGGCAAGTACAAGGATGTTCGTGACGAGTGGAAGTATGACAACATCATCAGCGACCTTGAAGACGCCATCGTTGAGGCCGGCGACGACGCCGAGGCAGTCAATAAGGCCAAGGCTAATTTGGCCAACGTAAAGGGTCGTGAGGCTGAATACAAAGCCTTCGAGAAAGATAGCAAGCAGATTTCGCGCTTCCCACAGATGACCGGTGACTTCACGCTTGATTACACTCCCGGCACTTGGACCTTCACCCTGACCAGCTCATTGCAGGGCAAAATGTACATCGACTACATGGCCGAGGGCGGCATGCAGGACTCTAAGATAAAGAAGACCGATACCTTCATGCTCTTCAACTGCCGTGTTGCCAAGAAGTTGGGTCAAATGTTTACCCTCTACGCAGGTGGAAAGAACATCTTTAGTTACATACAAGATGAGAAGCATACCGATGATGCGGCCTTCATGTATGCCCCCGTATTCGGCGCTACATGGTACGTTGGTGCCAGCGTTCGCTTCTAATCTCTCGGTTTAAATAAAAACAATAAAGTCCCGACAGCCTATCGGTTGCCGGGACTTTTTACGTTTCATGCCGTTGTCCTCCTATGGAAAGGCCATCTTGGCCTTTAACTTTCTTGTCGTGACGGGGCACAAGCCATGCTTATAGTTTCATGATTCGCTTCATCTCCAAGTTCTCATATCCCTCGGGACAGTGGGTCGATAGATAGACCGTTGGTTGCTTTTTCACGAACTCACGCACACGGTCGAGCGTCTGCCTCGCTGCTTTCAGATCCTCAAAAACTATGCTTAGCTTGTTGGCTTTCAGTGCCGCGTCGCAGTAAGTAACGTCACCATGGAAGAGATAGAACAAGCCCTCGTCCTCCGCTATGACGATACTGTTGCCGTTGGTGTGGCCCGGCGCCTTGATGAAACGCACGCCCGGGACTATTTCCTGCGTCTCGAGAAAATTGTAATAGGGTCCGTCCGAATAGTCGGGACAGATGATGTTGTCGCCCTCGAGCTTCATGGCTTCGGCGTCAGCACGGCCTATATAAATCTTGGCATTGGGAAAATAGCCCAGCGCGGCCGCATGGTCGGGGTGCTTATGGGTCAGGAGAACGCGGGTAACCTGCTCGGGTTTGTAGCCCAAAGCGGCCAGTCCGGCCATGTAGTCCTGCACCTTTTCGCCCATATAGAGCGGCGCTCCATACTTTTTGGCCGGGGCCGAGAAGTCGTCCTGAAAGCCGGTATCGACGAGGATAACCTCGCTTCCGGTGTCGATAAGGAAGTTTTGCAGCGAGCTGCGATAGATGATTTGGTCATCGAAAACTTCCTTGCCCTCTTCACCGCCAAAGGCAAACGCCTGCGTCATGAAGCCGCCGTCAAACATGCGGATAGCTTTAATTTCCATCTAATATAGCTTTTGTGTATCGATTAGAACTTGATGGTTTCCACTTCCTCCATCATCTTGAAGAAGGTGGCAGTGGCGTCCTTGAGGTAGTACATGACACCCTTTTCGCCATTCTCGCCGAGCATGGGCTTCAGCACGGGCATTTTCTCAATCAGCGCCTTGCCTACCTCGGGACGGTTGTCCTCAACGAGTTGGCAGGCTATGCGGAGCGTTTGGCCCTTGAAAGCGCATATCTCTGCCTTGGCATTGGTGGCTATCTGATGGGTGGCATTGGTCTCCCCGAAGGCCATGATGTAGATTTTTCCCTCGAAGAAGAGCATGGCTCCATAGGGGCGTACACGTGGTTGATCGCCCTCAACGGTGGCCAGATAGAACGTCTTGGCGCTTTCCAAGAAATCGTAAACCTTTTGTATAGCTTCCATATCGCTTAAAGTTGATTGTTCAACCAGTTCTGTTTGCCAATCTTCTCAATGAGCTCCAATTGTTCCTGACTCCAGTAAAGGTCTTCCTCTTCGTCGGCAAGATAACCCTTCATGATGTCGTATGTGGTAGGATCTTCGTTGAGAGTGGCCACGCATTTGTAAAGCAATTCCACGCCGGCTTCTTGTATGGTCAGGTCTTCCTTGATGTAGTCTACCGGGTCGTTGACCAGCTCGCGGGCCTCCATGGCTTCTACTTTCACCTCACCGCCGAGGTCGATGATGCGCTCGATAAACTTCTCTACCCAGCCCATTTCCTCCGTGTAGTGGCCGAGATACTTATCGCCCAGCTTGGTAAAGCCCTGCGACTTGAAGATGTGACCTTGTACCTTGTGCACGAACGCGCCTTCTGTCAAACCTGTTACAAAGAACTGCAATGCTTCGATTGATTTTTTCTTATCCATAATTTTTACGTTTTTAATGTTTATACTTTTGTTTTATTTTTCTGTTGCAAAGGTACATATAAAAGGTAGTTAGGGGCAAATCCGCAACAAACCAAAACTTATCCGAGACGAAACAAATTATTTTTTATATATTTGCAGCACGTAAATCTACCTATTATATATATGTATAAATTGACCGATCTCTTACCCGTTGTCATGGGAGTTGACATGGCTGACGGAATGGAACCGGGCCTTTACTGTCAGGAAATGACCTTTGACAACACCTTTGAGGGCAATAGAATCATGGGGCGGTGTGCCTGCAACGTGCTCACATTGGTGGAGCGGGGATGGCTCTCGCTGATTTATGACGGGCGGGAACTGCTCCTTACGGCCAACGATTTCTTCGTTTACACGCCCGGATTTACCAGCCATATCCTCTCGGCGTCGGAAGATTACCATGCGCTTTGCCTACTGGCCGACGAGGATTACACCATTGACACACCGGCCATGCGCACCCTTGTGCGTACGGCTTACATGCCCGCGGTGGGCCGAAGCGAGCCGGTGTTTGCCCTGAAGGCCGACGACGCGGCCTATCTGGCCGAGCTTATGCGGGTCATTATTCGCTATATTCACGCCGACCATCTGTTTAAGCAGGAGACGCTGCGCCATCTTTACTCGCTCTTTTTGCTCGATGTGATGAACGCGCAGGGCCATGTCATGTCGCATGAACGGCTGCCCGAGCGGGTGGAAGAAATCTTTATCGCCTTCATGCGGTTGCTCCCTCATCACTTCGCAAGCCACCATGATATAGCCTTCTACGCCTCTAACCTGAACATCACGCCTACCTACCTATCGCGTGTGGTCAGGCTGGTGACGGGCCGCACGGTGGTAGACCATATCAACCAAATGCTCCTTATGGAGGCTGTTTTCCTGCTTCAGCAGTCGGAACTTAGCATTGAGCAAATATCCGATAGGCTGTCCTTCGCGGCTCCGTCGGGCTTCACGAAGTTTTTTACCCGCATGAGGGGGCTGTCGCCCAAGGAGTTCAGAAAGCGCTCAAAGTAAGGAATCATGGCGTAAGTGATAGGAAAACACATCTTGTTTACACGTTGGATCAGGGCTTCTATATGGGCGAACACGGATGGTTCGATAAGCGTTTCATGTACGAGGAGTCAATGAACACGCCGCTATCAGTTGACTCCGGGTACTCGTGAGCACCGTGTGTTCAATTATTTGAAGAACGCCAACTACCTGCAAGATGACAAGGAAGTAAGTTATTATGAGCTTTACGACCTTCAGGTCGATCCGAATGAGTTGAAAATATATATGGAAAACCGGGTACGGAAAAGGTTACCAAAGGACTGATGAAGGCCTTGAGAACCTACCGTAATAAGCTCCGGGTATACGAATTTTAAATAAACAAGCATAAAATGAATACAATTTCTCCTTTTGCAAGGCCCCTCTATGTAATGCTAAAGCCCGTGGGCGCTTCGTGCAACCTTAGGTGTAAGTACTGTTATTATTTGGAAAAGGCCAGCCTGTATAAGCATTCTCCCACCCGTACACTTACCGAGAGCCTCCTCGAGAGCTTCACGAAAGAGTATATCGAAGCCCAGTCTATGAACGAGGTTCTCTTTACGTGGCACGGTGGCGAAACCATGATGAGGCCGCTGTCGTTCTTCAAGAAAGCGGTGGAATATCAAAAGAAATACGGTTTCGGACGACGAATCAGCAATACCATTCAAACCAATGGCACGATGATCACCGACGAGTGGTGCGAGTTTTTGAAGGAGAATAACTGGTTGGTAGGTGTTTCTATCGATGGTCCGGAGGACTTTCATGACGAGTATCGTCGTGGAATCAACAATGCGCCGTCGTGGAAAAAGGTGATGAAAGGCATTGAGAAACTCAATAAGTATGGGGTTCAGTGGAATGCCATGGCCGTTGTTAACGACTACAATGCTGACTATCCATTGGAGTTCTACAACTTCTTTAAGGAGATAGGGTGCCACTATATTCAGTTCGCGCCTATCGTTGAAAGGATTGTAAACCATGCTGACGGTCGTCATCTTGCCTCGTTGCAAGACCCGGAAGACGCGCCTTTGGCCGATTTTTCGGTTACTCCCAAGCAGTGGGGAAACTTCCTTTGCGCCATCTTTGATGAGTGGGTGAAGCAGGATGTGGGCAAAACCTATGTTGAAATCTTCGATTGTACGCTTGCCAATTGGGTCGGTGAGACGCCCGGAATCTGTATTTTCGCCAAGGAATGTGGCCACGCCGGCGTGATGGAATTTAATGGCGATGTCTATTCCTGCGACCATTTTGTGTTCCCTGAATACCGGTTGGGTAATGTCAAAGAGAAGAGTTTGATAGAAATGCTCTATGGAGAACAGCAGCAAAAGTTCAGCTTATTGAAGCACGCTTCTTTGCCCAGACAGTGTAAGGAGTGCGAATGGGAGTTCGCATGTCACGGTGAATGTCCCAAGAACAGATTTGTTCGCGACTGCTATGGCAATCCCGGCCTCAATTATCTATGCGAGGGTTATAAGATGTTTTACAAGCATGTGGCGCCTTATATGGACTTTATGAAAAAGGAATATTTGAACCAGCGACCGCCGGCAAATGTCATGAAGGTCGTTGACCAAATAAAAAGAGAAAGACTGTTATAGTAAAATTATCAACAAATAGCTATGAAACATACCCATAAACAGCAGAGCCGATGCGCAGAGCATGGTTCCCTTATTTTGTCAAAGCTATGCTTTGGTCCGCTCAAAGCAGCCTTTTTACCGTGTCAAAGCAGCCCTTTCATCGCCCCAAAGGAGGCCTTTGAGCAGGTGGAAATAAGCCTTTGAACAGTTTGGTATTTATGAACGATAATTTGTAAAGATAATTCACTGTGAATAATAGGTGCATGATAACACTTTTGCTTGTTTGTATCTATAATGTATAAATGTGTGTTAAATTTGTTATTATTTGACGTGTAACTATGATAAAGGTGGAAAATAATGCTAAATTTGCAGTTAATAATATTATTATTTGACATTCTATGATCCTAAGAGTTACGATTGGTAATCTGTATTCTTTCAATGAAGAGACGGATATTTCGTTTGTTGCCGGTAAGAGTTCTTCGCATAGTGAGCAGGTCAGTCGTGCTGAAAAACGCGATGACATATCGGTTTTAAAAGCGGGAATCATCTATGGCGCCAATGCTTCCGGTAAGAGTAACATTATAAAAGCGGTGTCCGTACTGCGTAAGATAGCTTTGGGCAGTGTGCCGAAGAAACATGTTGAGCCTTTTAAACTAACGGAACCCAACAATCGACCGTCAAAGATAGAGCTTGAATTTAAGATAGGTACAGCCTATTATGCCTATGGTGTCGACTTCACGATTCGAGGAATTGTGGGTGAATGGTTGTACGAGATAAACAGTCGGACCGACCATGAGATATTCACCCGTAGAGTAGTAGATGGTAAAAATGAGTTTACTTTTGGAACGATAGTCGGTGATGACGAGACTCGCCAGCTGATAAAATTTATCAGTCAGAGCACTCCCATAACCGATAGTTTCCTTTCTGAATACGTAAAACGTAACGGAGAAGGTTTGCCATCGGTGGCAAAAGTACGTCAGTGGATGGATGATGGTCTCAAGATTTTGTTCCCATCTTCGAGGTTTAAGGGTATTTCTATCCGAGCAGAGAAAGATAAGGATTTTGCGAAAGCAACGAAGTCATTGCTTGAATATTTTAATACGGGAATCGTGGATGTACGCAGAATAAAGACAACTAAGGAGGAATTAGACCTTCCGCGTGATATGGTAAGCGACATCTTATCGAAAGCTGAGCCGGGAAATATCATGATGATAGCCTCTTCTTCAGACTCTGCTATTTATTACTTTGAGACCAACAGCGAGGGTATTACCAGTATTTATAAGCAGAGTACCATCCATAGGATGAGCAATCATGAGGAAGTTCCTTTTGAAATGGACGAGGAGTCAGATGGCTCTATCCGTCTGTTGGACTTTATCCCCATGCTGATTGATTTACGATTAAACGACGCTGTCTATCTGATAGATGAGATAGATAGGAGTATGCACCCCATGCTCTCGCAGAAATTATTGGAATATTACTTCAAGACTTTGGAGGTTGGACGTGACACGCAGTTGATTTTTACGACCCACGAGTCTAATCTTCTTAACTTGGAACTGATACGTGCGGATGAGGTTTGGTTTGTAGAGAAAGGTGTTGACGGAGCTTCTCGCTTTACTTCTTTGGCTGAATATAAGCCTCGTCAAGACGTGCGTAAGGGGTATTTGCAAGGCCGCTATGGGGCTATACCGTTCTTTGCCTCGTTGGAAAACCTAAAATGGTGATGTGGTTATGAGGCAACGAAAGAGTTTTGAGCGCTTGGAAGGCGTCAGGCCTGCCCGCCTTATTGTCATTGCCGCCGAAGGTCGATATACCGAGAACATTTATTTTGAGGCGATGAAGACCGCGATGTGTGCGTCGGATGTACATGTTGAAGTGCTACGTCGTGATACAAATGAGTCTAATCCCGATAATGTTCTTCGGCAGATTCTTAACTTTCAAAACGTGTATGAGCTGGAAGATGACGATCAGTTGTGGATAGTTATTGACCGAGATCGTTGGCCCGAGCAAATGCTTGCGGCTGTGGCACAACATTGCGCGCAAGGCAATCATCTGTTCTTTTGCGTGAGCAATCCTTGTTTTGAGCTGTGGCTCCTGCTCCATTTGGAAGATATAGCCGGGTATTCTAATGACCAATTGTGTTTATTGGCTGCTAACAAAAAAACGACAAAGCGTAGTGATACTTGGTCAAAGAACCGTTTGAAGACGTTGATGGGGAGCTATCATGAGTCCGATTATGACACAAGTAGATTATTACCCCATGTGAATAAGGCTGTTGAGCGTGCGGAGCGATTGGATGTGAAGCCTGCTGACAGGTGGCCGCAAACTATCGGGACGAGAGTTTATCTGCTGGTAAAGAGTATTATGGGAGACCAAAAATAAACGTTTTTATTTAAATATGAGCACACAACTTTATCTTCCTTCCAAGCCTCGATACGAGATATTGGACGGTTTGCGTGGGGTGGCGGCGATGATAGTCGTGGCCTTCCACTTGTTTGAAACCTATTCCGAGGGCCCGATGTTTCAGATTCTGAACCACGGGTATTTGGCGGTTGACTTCTTCTTTTTGCTGTCGGGATTTGTCATCGGCTATGCTTATGACGACCGATGGGACCGCATGACGGTGGGAAGTTTCTTTAAACGCCGACTCATCAGGCTCCATCCCATGGTCATCATGGGTAGCATTGTGGGGGCGTTGCTGTTTTATTTGGGCGATAGTTCGTCGTTTCCGATGATAGGACAGACGCCTTGGTGGCAGGTGGTACTGATGATGTTGCTGGGTTTCACGATGATTCCGGCGTCGCCGGGGATGGATATTCGTGGCTGGCAGGAGACCTATCCGCTCAACGGACCGGCATGGTCGTTGATGTGGGAGTACGTGGCTAACTTGTTGTATGTGCTCTTTATCCGTCGTTTTTCAAAGACATTGCTAGCCGTGATGGTAGCTTTCTCGGCGCTGTTGACGCTGAATTTGGCGTTGAACCTCAACCTCACGGGCACGCTCAACCCGCAATCGTCGACCGCCTACACCGTTATCGGCGGATGGTCGTTGGCCCCCGACCAGCTCCTTATTGGCGCCACGCGGCTTCTTTATCCTTTCTTCATGGGCTTGCTGCTGTCGCGTATGGGCAAGACGGTGCGCCTGCGGGGTGGCTTTTGGTGGTGTTCGGCCCTGACGGCGCTGCTCTTGGTGGCGCCCCATGTGGGCGGTGAGGCCCATCGTTGGGCCGATGGCGTGTATAACGCCGTATGTATCTTGCTGTTGTTCCCGCTGATTGTGACGATGGGAGCGGGCAGTGAGGTGAGTGGAAAGTCGGCCGAGGTGTGCAAGTTCTTGGGCCATATCTCTTATCCTTTGTACATTACGCACTATCCGTTGATATATATGCAGATGGCTTGGGCAGCTAATCATCAGGACGCTCCTTTGTCGATGCACGTCTTCATGGGCGTGTGTTTCTTCGTGGTGGCTATCGGTTTGGCCTATGCCGGCTTGAAACTTTACGACTTGCCCGTGCGTGAATGGCTGAAAGAAAAGTGGCTCCATAAACAGCCAAGCAGCCGTTAGTGAAGATAAGAAATAGTATGAAGCGAAATAACCGCCATGTCCTATGCGATGGATATGGCGGTTATTTTATGTTGGGAGGTAAATGTTTACCTTGTATGCGGTGGGTATCAGAAGACGTATGTGGTCGAAACGATGAAGTTGCGGCCGGCCGCCGATATGCCCGAACTGTAGTGGCGATAGCGTTTGTCGGCTATGTTCTCGAGTCCGGCGTTGAAAAGGAAGTGCTTTCCTTGCTTGTATTGCGCCTTCAGATTGAGCGTAAACCAAGCCGGGGCGTACACATGTCCGTCGCCGTCGAGGGCATATAGCTCGGTCTTTGACTTCTCCGAATCGGGCATGTCCTCATAACTCCGCTTGGCTTGGAACTGCGTGTAGAGTTCCATGGTGAGCTTGTCGTGGCGATAGGTGAGGGCCGCGCGGCCGAAGAAGGGGGCCGCATGGCGGATGGTACTCTTGTCGCCGTTGTCAAGTTCTTCCTTTCCGTGTTGCAGGTTGAGCTGCATGTTGTAGCCAAAACCCATCGGCAGCGTGGCGTAACAGCCCAGTTGGAAGCCTGCCACATAAGCCGATGCGGCGTTCTGTATGGCCAGTATCTTGGCCTCCTCGCCCTTATAGGGCATGTGGTCCTTGCCGTTCACGGTGAAATCGCGGCGTACCATGGCGTTGCTGAGGTGGGTGTAATAAGCCGAGAGGTCGAGCTTGAGGAAAGAACCAAAGGTTTTCACGATACCCATTTCCACGTTGTGGGCGTATTCGGGCTTCAGTCCGGGGTTGGGAACGACCACCGATCCTTCTACCGAATCGAAGAGTTTGCCCATGTCATCCACGTTGGGTGTGCGGAAACCACGGCCCGCATTGAGCGACAACAGCCAGTCGGCAGCGGGTTGGTAGGTAAGTCCTACGCTGCCCGATAGGGCCCCTTTGCGGTTCGTTTGCTTGGGAGCGAATCCCAATTCCAAGTTGTTGTTGCTGAAATCGGCCGTAAGGTCATAGTAGTTATAGCGCAATCCGGCTTCCAAGTTGAGGCGTGGTGTCAGTCTGAACAAGGCTTGCACGTAGGCCGCATACGACGCCCAATGGGATTGGGGATAGCGGGCGAGGCCCTTCTTGGTTTCGTTCGAGGTGATGTCGGTCTCCGAACCATTTGAGCGAACGTCGTCGTACACGTATTCAAGGCCGTAGTAGAGCGTGTGGCGGGCTATGTTCTTGGTGAAGTCTATGCCTGCCGAGTAAGCGTCGACTATCTCCTTCGTGGTGCTTCGGGTGGGCTTGTTAAATCGTCGGTCGATACGACTTTCCTCGAAACGCTGTATCGCCAAGCGCACCGCCATGCGGTCATAGAACGTTTGTTGGCCCATGTGTTGGGCGGTAAACTGGTTGAGCATCCACACTTGTGGGCCGTAATTCCACTCTCCATATTGAGGTAAGCCTTTCTTGATGCGGGTGTGTCGGTCGTAGCGAGCGTAGTCCGAGGTCTCCGAATAGTGCAAGGCATATTGCAAATCCCAGTTCTTTGATGGTCTGAAACCTATCTTTTGCATGAGGTTTATCTGCGAGTAGCCCGATGGAGACTGCACCAATGGATTGGGATTGGTGATGGCTATGTCTTCCTTGTTGTTATGTCTTTGTACCAAGAAGGGCTTCAGGTAGTCGATGGGACCATGCGAGCCTTGTTTTAAATCGTCGAAGGTGAATGAGCTGAAGCTGGTGAGGAAGGCCCATTTACGGCCACCCACGCTCACGTCGAAGTGGCCCGTGCGCTCGTTATTGGCCGACGAGTAGCGGGCTGTGGCGCTGCCTTGTACTTTTACTTTGCCCGCTCTTAAGGAGAAAACGGGGTTCTTCGTGGTGAAGCTCATTACGCCTCCCATGGCGTCGCTGCCGTAAATGACCGAGCCGGGACCGAACAATACCTCCGTGCTTTCCATGGCAAAGGGGTCTAAGGATATGACATTTTGCAGGTTGCCCGACCTGAATATGGCGGTGTTCATGCGAATACCGTCAACCGAGTAGAGCAGTCTGTTGGTGGAAAAGCCGCGTATCATGGGGCTGCCTCCGCCCAATTGGCTCTTTTGTATGTACACTTGTCCGGATAGTTCGAGGAGGTCTGCCGCTGTTTGAGGATTCTCAAAGAGGAATTGTTCAGGCTTGATGGTACTGATACGCTTGGGCTGTTCGCGCATGTTTTGTTTCCACTTGCTGGCTGATACCACCACTTCGTTGAGTTTGAAGGTCGTGGTGTCCATTCTACCTACGTTATTAGCAGCCACTGAGGTGACTGCCAACAACGCGAAAGATACTACTTGAATACGTTTCATTTGATGATTAATTTACCTGTTTTTCTAAATGATTTACTTGTTATTAAATAAAAATAAATGCCTGATGCGAGTCGGTCGGTGGCGATGTGGGTCGTTCCCGTGGCGGCGATAGTCTGCGTGCCGACCTGCGCTCCTTGTGCGTTGAACAGTTGCCATTTGCAAGCTGCGTTGATGTTTTGGGGCTCCAGCGTAATGGGTTCGCCCTTCGTATAGGCATTTCCTGCGAGAAGAATGTCGCGCTTGAGCACTTCCTGCCCCGCGATACTGGTGGGAACGTCTTTCTTTCCGACTATCATCTTCTTGATGGTCTTGGTGTCTGAGCCCTCCGGAGTGGTGACTGTAAGCGTCACGTCGTAGCTTTGGTCGGCTTCGATGCGCACGATGGGGTTGCGGGCTGTCGGATCGGATACTTTCAAAGGCTGTGGATTAAACTTCCAATTCCATTTAGCGTCCTTTTGATTCACGATAGAGTAGCTGTCGAAATACAAATCTACACTGCCTTTGTTGTCGGGAGTTCCCGCATTCAAGATTAAGGGTTGGGCTATAGGTTTGAACTCCGGATCTACGAGGTCTCTCTGCCATACGCCATTGTTGGTAGCAATTCTAATCTTACCTTTCTTATAGAAAGGAAGCATACGCACGAGATTAATTACCTGAGGAAGCCCCTCCGAATAGTCTTGCCAGCCATCGGTGGTGTTATCACGATAGAACACGCGGCCACGAGAGATGTAGGTATCAGGCTTGCCTGCGGGACGGATCACATAGCCGATGGCATACACTGCGTCCTTCTCATTGCCAGTGAGGAAGAAGCGATGGATAGCTACTTTCTCCCCCGGAGCATTATAAAGACCACTGGAAGAAGGAAGTTCCAGTCCCTTGTCCATCAACTCCCATGTCTTGCCATTGTTGAGGGTACGGTAGATACATGCCGGGTTGTCGAGCGCCGAAATCCATATCTCATCCTCGTTGCGGGGATGAATGGCTGTAATCAGTTGCATGCTGTTGCGCACGCCATCGGGAATGGTGGCGAAAGGCTGGAATGTTTTACCGCCGTCAAGCGATTGGTAGAAATTGTCAAGCGTGCTAACCACTATTTTATCGGGATTGGAGCGCGAGATAACGTGTGAGTTTATGCGGCTGGGGAAAGTGTATAATTCTACGAAACTCTGACCATCGTCCACGGTCTTCCATAACACCCGTCTTTCATCACCGTGTCCTTGGAAGATAAGAAAACTCTTGGCATAGCGCGGATCGAACTCCATACCCATGCCGTAAAGAGAAGATTCATAGGGATAGCGCAAGAAATCAGGGAAAGACTCGAACGGTTTATGCCAATCGTCGGGCAAAATAACGTTCTTGGGATTAGCGTCGGAGAAAGCCACACGGTGTGGGTCGCTCAGTAGCACATAACCAGTATATTGCTCGCCGCCGCCCAAATGGATGGCAGCACCATTGTACTTGTCCATCTGAGCCATGTCGCCATTGTGATAGCGGCCGCCCACGATGACGTCCTCATTCCAACCCTGATCGAACCCAAGGAACTCGGAGGCGTAGATACCGTTGATACGTGCATCGTAATGTTTGGTGAAAAAGTCGGACGAATAGACTAATCCGCCGTCCGACGAAACCCACGCGTCATCGTCCACGATGTGAACGTCCTGCATGTCGAAGTGGATGTTGAACTGCCCCGAGTAGCCGCCCTTGTGCATAATTGTCTTGCCGCCATCGTCTGAGCGGTAGAAATCGATCATTCCAAACAATACCTGCTCGGGATTCTTCGATGAGGCTGAAATCATCATGTCGTAGTAACCTTGTCCGCGAGCCATTTCGTAAGAAGCCATTCCATCCTTGAGGTTATCGTTGTGTTCCCAGTTCTGACCACCGTCGGTACTTTTGAACAGTATTGGAGTACCAAAATAATAGGGGGCCTGAAACGCATCCGAATAATTGTCGAACCTACAGGCAATGATGTAGATATACTCACGTCCTGTAGGAGCTGACGACAGACCTATACGTCCAGAAGCCAATTGGTAGCCTGCCGGTGTCTGTTTTTGGAAGTTTTGTCCTCCATCGTTGCTCACCATGAATTCAACATATCTCCCCTGTCTAATCAAAGTGTAGATGACATTTGGGGCGTCGTGCTTGTATTTTATGTCGAAACACATGCCCGACAAAAGCTGCGTCCAAGTCTCACCGTTGTCCGTACTCTGATACAAACCCTTGTCGTTGCCAACAATCATGCGCTTGTCGTCGGTGGGATGAAACACTGCATCGCGTATCATCGCATTGACATTGCGCAATTGCTTGGGCGTGATGTCTTTCCATTTGTTACCTCCGTCGGTGGTAAGCCATAGGAAAGAACCTGCTCCGATGACCACTTTATTGGGATCGGTGTAGGATATTTCCACCGTTTTAAGGTCGCCGCCAAAGAAGAAGTCAGGCGTACATGAGGTCCAATTCAGGCCTTTGTCAGTGGTTTTGAATATCATTCCCGTCTCTGCTCCAGCATAGAGGATGTTGGGATCCTTCTTATAAACGTCAAACCGCTGTATGTTGGCTTGCCCGTTATAGGGCTCCTTCGTTTTTGGATGGTAGGTCATGAGGGGCGAGAGCACCTCCCACTTGGAGCCACTTGCGGCTCGTGTGAGCTTCTGTTGTTGCCCTTGGGCGTTCATGTCTTCCACGAACTTCCGATAGTCCTTGAACGCCGGCATGGCAATCTTGCCACTTGGGGTGACGTAAGGGCGGTAAGTTTTCTGCCACCTCTTGAAGTAATTGATGACAGCTTTGGTCATGGGAGTCTTTCGACGCATTTCCGGATGGTCGTGCTTGAAGGCCTCAAAGGAGTCGACCATCGCATGATAGTTTACGTTTTCCACATCGGTCAGGCGCTCCATCCACTTTGGTGCACCATTAGGAATACCTACCGGGGCGTATGGATGGTATTGGGTGGCGTCGACGTCTTGGGCAACGGCCTGACCTCCTAACAGCAAGAGGCTGAAAGAGAGGCATGCTGTCTTGATTTTATTAATAATGTATGGCATATATATACTTTTAAATTAACATGATGAAAGAGGCTCGCCTGATTTATTTTTTCAGGAATTTTCCGAAGTATTTATTGTGCTTCGTATTGATACGATAGATGTAAATGCCTTGTCCCCACTGCTTAAGTGAAATCTCGGTCGTGTGCTCATTGGCCGGAATCTCTTTCTGATAGAGCAATACTCCCTTAATATCATGAAGGGTAAAGACTTTCTTCTCGTTCAGTTTCTCGGTCTGGAGAATGAGCACCGGCGTGTCTCCGTCGTAGCGTATGCCGGTCTCTACCTCGGGCGTGGTGGGCTGTTCGATGGCCGAAGGCGTATTGATGCGAATCATTTCGCGGATGGTTCGGCTGTGACTTCCTTGCGGAGTAGTGACCGTGAGGGTAACATCGTAGGCGCCATTGTTGCCAAAGACGACCCTCGGCGTGCGCGTGTTCTCACCCCTTACCTGCTTAGGTTGGGGCGAGAAGGTCCACTTCCATTTGGCGCCCTCGTGGTTTACGATAGAGTAACTGTCGAAAAGTATCTCCTTGTTGGGCGTGGAGCTGATGTCGGCATTGCCGATATTGAGGGCCATGGGCTGCGCTACGGGCACGAATTTCTCACGATACAAGGGTATTTCCCATATACCTTGGTTGGTAGCCGCGCGCAGTTTGCCTTCCTTATAGAAAGGAGCCAAGCGGGTGATGCGTGCTCCCGGCGGGAAACCTGCGGAGTAGTTGACCCATCCGTTGGTCTTATTGTCCTTGTAGAAAATGGCCGACTCGTCGGAAGTCGTCAGGTAAACGCCGTCTTCTTCGTTGCCGGTGAGCACTATCCAATTGATTTTCCGGTTCTTCAAATCGGGGTCGTCGGCCACGGGATAGGTCCATGTGGCACCGAAGTCGGTGGTATATGCCACGTGGCCGGGGTAGTAAGGAATCGAGCACCACAGCTTATTTTCGTCCTTGGGATCGACGGCTATGGTCATCATATCGCCCGAAGAGCTGATGTCTTTAAAAGGTAATGACTTGAAAGATTCCCACTTCTGACCGTTATCCACGGAGTGGCGAATGCTCAAGAAGCAAGCTACATAGATGTGATTGGGGTTGGAACGTGAGAACTCATACGACGAAATAAACTCTCCATCGGTGTCCAATACCTCGCGAAACGACAGTCCCTCGTCCTCTGAAATGAACAGTTTGTAAAAATCTTCGGTCGAAGTCATGATGAGCCTCTTGGCATAACGAGGATCAAAGCCCAGCTCCTTGCTGGTCTGCACGGACTCTATGGGCTTCTTGTCGCGGAACTGGTCGTAGGTGAAAGTGGGCTCGCCACTTAGCTTGTTGGGGATAATCGTCATGCCACCGTCGGAGAAGTACACCTTGTTAGGCTCACTGAACATGACGTAACCCGTTGACTGTTCGACGCCGCTTACGTGCAAAGAGTTGCCCTCGCCATAGTTGTTGGTGATCACGGCGTTGCCGTTGTGCCATCGGCCACCGGCCATAATGTCTTGGTTCCAGCCCTGACCAAAGCCCACATAGTCGCTGGCATAGATACCGAAATGGCGGTCCTTGCCCGGCGAAGCGAAGAAATCATCGGAGTATTTAATGCCTCCATCGGTCGAAATCCACGTGTCGTTGCCACATGTAACGATGTCTTGCATGTCGGGGTGCATGCCTTCTTGCTTCTGATAACCGCCGATAGCGGTATTCCGGTACCAACCTTTGCCACCCTCGGTAGAGCGATACGACGAGCACAGACCGTAGATGACATGCTCCGGATTTTGCGCCGACGCACCCACGATCATGTCGAAATAGCCCTGTCCTCCTTGCGGTTCGTCCACAAACGGGGTAAATGTCGTGTCATAATTATCGTGCTTTGTTTGGTCTTTCCATGTGTTTCCGGCGTCTTTGCTCTGCAGAATGTAAGGCTTGCCTTGGCCTCCATAGGGGCCCACATCAGAGCCATAATACGAGGCATTGACGATGGCGTACACGTAATCTTGCCCCTTGGGAGCCTCGCTAACGGCCAGTCTGCCGGCCACGACGCTCGATACCGGCAATTCTTTCTTTTGGAAACTGACGCCTTCATCCTCCGAAACATACATGTAAAACTCGTAATCATTGGCCGGCTTTCCTAACATGTAAATGCGCTTGGGGTTGCCGGGTTGCAGCTCATGGTCGTGACATATACCGCCAAAACGCAAGTGGAAACTTTGTCCTCCGTCGGTAGAGGTGTAGAAACCTCCGGCCGTTCCCTTGATAATACCCGTGCAAAGGCTGATATGATTGGTGTTTTCGGGCGATATACGAATGCTGTTTACCCGTCCCACGGGCCCGTGGAGCAGTTGCCAAGTGTTGCCTCCGTCGATAGATTTCCATAAGTTTTGGCCGCCACCGGCGTACACTATGTCGGCGTTTTTGGGGTCCACTTGCAGCGAGTAGATAGGTCCGCCGAAGTTGTGGAGGGCATTGCAGGGCTTCCATGTTACCCCTTTGTCGTTTGTTTTGAAGACAACGCCCGTCTCGGTACCGCAATATAGAATGTTGGAGTTCTGTGGCGACACGGTCAGTCGGAACACGCAAGCCTGCGAGTCCTTGGGTTTGTTGCCCCGGCCCGTGGTGGTGTTGGGGCCGATGTTGCGCCATCGGCGCGTGTCTCCCGCACGGGTCACCAGCTCGTTGGCCGTGCGTCGGTTCTGACGTTCGAGCTTTTCGATATGCTCTCGCATGGTAGGCAGGTGGATAAAGCCGTCGGGTCCCACGTACGAACGGTAGGCCTTCATCCATCGGCGATAAAAGTTGACGGCGGGTTTCTTATCGAGTGTCTTCACACGAGCGTTAATGTCGGTGGCCAACCACTCGTTAAAGAGCGTCTCCATCTTGCGAAAGTTCACGCCCGAAGGGTCGTCCACGATGGCCCTCATCCACGTTGGAGCGCCTAAGGGCAGCGGTTCGCGGGCGTAGGGGTCGAACATTAATGGCGCTTGCGCCCTCATGCTGCTCACCGTAAAGAGTGCGGTGAAAAGGCTCATGTAAAGAAATTTCTTTGGCATGTCTGTGAAATGACTTGGCATGTCTGTGGTAAATATTAATAAATTGATAAAATATAAAGTTTTGTATGACTGAAAATCAGCGAGTCAAATACCGATTGCAAAATTATTACTTTTTTATGTATAAATCTAAAGAAATGGCAGATTTGTGCGCTAAAAAGCCAATTCTTTGCCCTTTATCGCGGCTTGTCCTTTTTATCTTTGTGCGTGGTGGGGCGATGGAATGGGCTGTTCGCGTGGCTTTTTTATGGGTCGTGGCTTTGTAAATAGGTGGGTTTGCGTGGCGTTTTAGTACGTTGTGGCTTTGTAAATGGGTAGGTTTGCGTGGCGTTTTAGTGCGTTGTGATTTTGTAAATAGATAGGTTTATGTAGCGTTTTAGTGCGTTGTGATTTTGTAAATAGATAGGGTTATGTAGCGTTTTAGTGCGTTGTGATTTTGTAAATAGATAGGGTTGCGTGGCGTTTTAGTTACCATTTTCATTCTTTATCATCCCATTCTGTCATCTCGTCTTCCCTCATCCTATCTGCCACTCGTCTTTCCTCTCTTTCTCAAAGTAGGCTTTTGACCCGATGAAAGGGCAGCTTTGACCGCCTCAAAAGGCTGCTTTGAGCGGGTGAAAGGGCAGCTTTGGCAAAGCCGTTTGGCGGCAGTTGTGAAATGGCAGCTGGTCATTAACCTTGGCAGTGGCAGGAAGTGGCTTCGCCGTGGTAGGCATGGGGGTAGTGGTATGGTTGTTTGCTTTACCGTTAAACTATGCTAATGGGTAGGATTGTGATGGGTATTTTGCTATATTTGCTTTGATGATTTGTGAGAAAACAGAGACTGATTCATGAAACGACATGGGCTTAGGCGGCCGCCTTTTCATGGCTTTTGAGTGATGAGAAGTGATGGGGCGAAATAGCAGTATAGGCGTTTCGGAGTTTTTGTATTTCTCTATTCAGATGAAAATAAACCTAAATAATATTGTTGATAGTATAGAGTTTTCGCATGAAGAGTAAAGTGATAGCTTTGTCTTTTGTAGCCTGCCTGACGGTGTTCGGGGCGTGTATCGTAAGGTGTTCTCGGCAGAAGGAGAGAACGGTGTCCCTCTGCTACACCGGGCGGAAGCTACTTTCAGATTCGAGTTCCATTGTTTTGGAGCTTAGTTTATATGAAGATATGAGTGGCTTTTTGAGTGTTTTACATCCCGTCAACGCAGAGGGTAAAAGGGTGAACATAACCGAATGGTATCTCGTTTGGCTCGATTCCGACACGTTGAGGCTGTCCGGTTCGATGGTATATGGTGGAAAATATCCGGTCAGGAAGACTGCCGATAGTCTATATATCCATGCAAATGGGTTAGGCGCCGATGGCGCTCTGTTTTGGGACAGTACGTATTCTACAATAGCGTTGGCCCGGAGGCAGGAGTTGGCAATGAACTTTCGGAAAATTTTCCACCATACTTTTGAAGGTAGAGAGTGCTTAAAGAAAGCCAAGATTGATGTTAAAGTAAAAGATTGTGTTTAGTTTTTGCGAGGATGTAACGCTGACAAGCATAGATCTTTTTCAGGTAAAACGTTTAGCCATAGGATAAGTTCAAAAGCCACGTACATCTGCCCGAGAAGGTAGACGTGCGTGGCTTTTCTATTTGGAGATAAACTTACATCTCCCGAAGTGTGCTTCAAGCGTTTTATTTTACTTGTACTTTGATAGATCCTTTTCTGACGCCTTTGGCTGAAGCAGTCAATGTGAGTTGTCCGGGAGTCATGTTAGAACGGAGTATTGCGGTAGCGGCTCCGCTGAAAAGTTTCATTTCAGGATTTTGAAATGGTAAAAGACAAGTAGGGTCTCCGTTTGCTGTTGCTTCAAAAGTGCCGCATCCCTTAACGCTGAATTTTACAAGACGAGCGTCGGTAGGTACAATATTGCCATCCTTGTCAGCTATTTGGACTGTCACGTAAAGTAGGTCATCTCCATTTGCTTTGAGTTCCTTTCGGTTCGGAGTTAAAACTATATGATGGGGTTTACCGGCCGTCCGAATTGTTTTTTCGGCAGCAATATTGTCGTTTGAATCGTAAGCGACCACTTTAACTTCGCCCGGTTGATAGATTGTTTCCATCCACATCAGACGATAACGGTTGTGGTATGTTGAGTCATTCTTCGTTCTTATTCCCTGACTTTTACCATTGATAAACAGTTCAGCTTTAGGGAAATTGGTGTAAACCATCACGGGGGTGATTTTCCCTTCACGACCTTGCCAATTCCAATGTGGGAGAATATGAAGAGTAGTGTCTTTATCGTTCCACTTAGAACGGTAAAGATAATAACGATCTTTAGGTAAAGATGCGAGATCTATGATTCCAAAGAGAGAGCTATGGCTTGGCCAAGCATTGGTATCGTATGGCGATGGTTCGCCGAGGTAATCAAAGCCTGTCCAGACAAACTGTCCGAGCAGCCATTCGTTATCATCATCACGAGCAAAATCAATATCCGGAGTATTCGACCATGAACATGTTTCATTATCATAACTTGATGACTGGTTATCCGGATGAGATTCCGTGTAACGAGAGTTTTGATCGGGCATTGTGACCGGATAATGATATACACCCCGAGAGGAAACCGTGGAGGCTGTTTCTGAGCCCAGCACTAATTGTTGGGGGAGCTTAGCGTATATGTCATTGTAGAATTGCGGCTTGTAATTGAACCCCGGGATGTCAAGTGTAGCGGCGAAGCCATTGTCCAGTACCGAACCTATCTGATCCATACCACAAGTTACAGGTCGGGTAGGGTCAAGTTTATGCACGAGATCCTGAAGCATGAGGAGTTCTTCCATCCCGACAGCGCCCCACTGCGAAGGTACTTCATTGCCTATGGACCACATCACGACCGAAGGATTATTACGAAATCGCTTAACCATATTGGTAATATCACGTTCGGCCCATTCCTTGAATAAAGCTCCGTAGCCATTGGGGGATTTCGGTCGGAATCCCCAATCATCAAATGGTTCAATCATAAGCATTATGCCCATTTCATCACATAACTCAACCAGCTCCGGGGCCGGCATATTATGAGCCGTGCGGATGGCGTTTGCGCCCATGTTCTTAAGTAAGTTGAGCTGATGACGTATGGCAGAACGATTGACTGCTGCGCCAAGTGGTCCTAAATCATGATGATTGCATACGCCTTTGAACTTAGTCGGTTTTCCGTTAAGGAAGAAACCTTTTGAAGGAACATACTCGAGCTTTCTGATTCCAAACCGAGTGATGTATGAATCTACTTCTTTGCCATTTTTTGTGAGAATAGTCTTTGCCGTATATAGAAAAGGAGCGTCAATATCCCATAATAGCGGAGTTTTGACAATGAAATTTTGTGAAAATTCTTGTCCTCTTGCGATGTAAGTAGAATGGTTTGCCCCCACTTCTTTCCCTTTGGGATTGTAAATGGTGGTTTTAATGTCTATCTTTTCACCGTATGGAAACTCATGGAGCGGATGTGTACCGCTTATCTTTGTACGTAGATTAATGGTGGCATAATCTTTAGTAACGATGGGAGTGGTTACGTACGTACCCCATAGGGGAACATGGACTTTACTTGTTTCAATAAGGTGTATGTTTCGATATAATCCGGCACCGGGATACCAACGCGAAGCTCTTTCAAAGTTTTCTAACTCAACTATAAGTTCATTTTGACCTATCTTGAGATTTCTATTGTTAAGCGGTACTTCAAATGAATTATAGCCATAAGGCCAAAAACCAATTTCCTTCCCATTGATTTTAACATGAGCATTACTCATGGCACCATCGAATAACAGTGTAAAAGCGCGATCAGTCGTATCAGATATTTCAATCGTTCTTCGATAGATACCTTTACCTATGAATGGGAGTCCTCCTGTACGGCCTGTTTTCCATGTCTTCTTGGTTTCTCCATTTTGTTCTACGGCCACTTCTTGCAGGTCATGTGTGCGGTTAAAAGGCCCATAAATAGCCCAGTCATGGGGTACACGAATTTGTTGCCATTCCTTAACATCTGATAGGCTTCCCTTAGAGAATTGCCAACCGTGATTGAATGTTGTGACAGAGCGTTGCGCGTATGTATTTAAAGCAATGGCTCCCGAGAGAGCCATTACTATTATTTTTACACATCCTTTCATTAACTTCATTTTGTCTGAAACTTAAATGGGTCAAGAGCTGTTGTAGGAGCATTATTATCGAAACATCCCAAATTATAACCATCGTTGTAACCATTTGCAGCTTGTGGTTCCCAATAAAAGATACCTTCTACCGGTGCTTCCATCATTTTAGAAATAAGTTGTTTGCATGCTTCAGGTTGGTTATACGGCATACCTATTTCACAAATCATTACGGGCTTGTTGTATTTTTGCTTCAGATGATTAATATTGGTGATACAGTCATCTGCCACCTTCATCCAGCCACCGGCTTGTCCTTGCTGTTCTGCCCAATATGGATAAAGAGACATGCCGATCATGTCGTATTTACCACCATTTTTTTCAAGGACATCAAACATTCTGTCGTATCTCCATTGGTCATTGCCTCCGTCAAGATGAACAATAACTAAAGCTGTAGGAAATACGGCTTTTACGGCTTCATAACCAGAGTTGTTGAGTTGGGTTAATTGGACCGGATTATTTACCACGTCACCAGCAGGTAACATCATTCCCGGCGTGGTTTCATTACCAATTTGAACCCATTCGGGAGTAACATTGACATTCTTCAGGGCAGTCAGTACTTCTGTGACATGGGTTGCCATCGCTTTTTTCAGCTCCTCAAAAGATAATGCTTTCCACGCTTTAGGCATCTCTTGATGACCGGGATCAGCCCAAGTGTCAGAAAAATGAAAGTCGATCATTGTACGTAGTCCGAGTTTTTCTGCACGCCGAGCTTTGAGAACCACGTCATCGATGTTGTTCCATCCGTCTGTTGGATTAACCCAAACACGCAAACGTATAGAATTTACGCCACAGTAATCATGCAGAAGTTGCATACATTCCATTTCTTTTCTATCCGTTCCGGGGGTAAAAAACTTATATCCTTCTGATTCCATTTGCGTAATCCAGCTGACATCAGCTCCACGAGCAAACCCTTTTCCCTTTTCTTTGTTGGATGTTGTCGTTTGTCTCGGATTCGTGATAGGACCATCTTCCGTGCATGAACCGCATAATAAGGATGCGGCTAATATAAATGCAGATATTAATGTTGGCATTTTCATTGATGTTCTTTATTTAAGAGTATAAGTATATGTTTGCTTTCCAAGGTCTATAGTGAGAATATAGGTTTCGCCTACTGTAAGGTCATTGTCGCCATCAAAACCAGTAGTAGCGTCTGAATGTCCTAAAAGGAGCGTGCCGTTACCACCACCGAAGAAAAGTCCCCAATTGTGATTGATCAGTACTTTAACGCCCCAAGGAGTCTTTTTCTCTTTAACAAACTCCGCCGTAAAGATTTCCGGATTCGTGCTCGATTGTTTCATTTCATGCTCTGACCAATCATCATTTAGTCCCGTAAAAGTAACCGTTTCAATTTTAGTTAGCGAGTAGGTAAGTTTTTTCATGTTGAAATCCATGACATATAGACCGCTCTTGGGGGCAGGAATATTGCCATCATTGCTTGATTCCGCAAGGATTAAACTTCCTGATAGTCCCGTGGCACTGTTCTCTCCCTTATAGGCTACAGCCCAATCTGCTTGAGGATAAGCTCTATACCCCCATTCAGAATTTATCCAATGGGCTCCTCCATAGCTCAGAGTTTCCTCATCGTATAAGGTAATGTAATCATCAAAGCCATTCCAATTGACGATACCGGAGAAATAGAGGTGCGGTTCAGGAGCTGGCTCTGGTTCAGCTTCACCTGCCGCAACGGTCAGGGCCAGTGGATTGGATAAGTCAAGAATAAGAGTCGTCTCACCGGCAGGAAGTTCAACGGAGATAGCCGTACCGGTTTCTCCAAATGTCAATTCTTGACTATTACCTCCGAAGGCAACTTTTTGTTGTGTTGCCGGTCCCATGTCTGTAGTCTCTTTATTATAAAGACTACCTTGGCCGCTAATGGTTATTGTGACAGTTCCCGCAGTAGCTCGATTGACCGGCATTGTCCATTGGTTAGCCTTTTGGTTATAGGTCATTTCTCCATGAATGTCGCCTGAGATGGTTAAGTTATCTATATGGAGTCCACTCCACCATCCTTCGACAGTGTTAAGTGTTGTATAATAGCAGCCTGTAGGATTGGGGAACCAAAAGTTCCAATGATCGTCAGCGGACGAAGCATGGAATGTCTTTCCCGTTGTTCCAAGGTTGCCCCATACAACATTATTTGCTTCTTTGAACCACCATTGTGTCCAACCATTGACTCCCATAAAGCCTTGGTAAATACCATTTTCTTTTGGAGAAGCCAGTTGCATGGTCGTTTCGCTCTTATCAGAATTAAGAACCGTACCCAGAATGAGGTGTATTCGGTATGACTGGACCATAACTTTCAGCGTTTTTGAATAGGAGGGTTCTATATTTGCCGCAAGGACAGAACGTATCCGAATATATAATGGAGCTTTTTCGTCAGCGATATAGCCTAAACGTCCAAGTAAGGAGTTTAATTCTTCGCAAAGGAATTGACGAGAGCGGACACCCTTTTCCACACTAAGGTCAATTGTGGTAGAGAAGTCCTCGTCTTTAGATAATTGGATGGTTTCATCGGCAGCATTCAGTGGTGCTTGCAGAAGTGGGTTGCTCAGGGCAAGCTCTCCGTCACCACTCCAATAGATGGTCATTGCGAGTGATTGGGGATTATTTGGACTTAAAATAATATCACCTGTAGCCCCGCCTAATGAAATATCATTGGAAGGATTGACATATACCGTGTCTATGTCACTATTACATGAAGCAAAGCTTATTGTAATGAAACCTGACAATAGAGCTATTTTTATACTATTATAAAATTTCATATTCGATGGTTAATAAAGTGAGTTAGTTAGATTAGGATTTGCAGTCAAATCAGTGGCCGGTATAGGATAAATATTGTATTTGGCATTGACAGCTCGGCCATCCAAGACTCCACCTTTCCACTGCCAAATGTATGAGTCGGTTGTGAATTTATCAAACCGTATAAGGTCTGTACGGCGTATTGATTCAAGATAGAGTTCGCGACCTCGTTCGTCAAGGATAAAGTCAAGTGTTAATTCGCCATCTGTAATTTTACCTTTTTCATCATTTTTATAAGCCCGCATACGTACTTTATTTACAAGTTCAAGAGCTTCAGTCCTTGAAATACCGGCACCACCACGTAACAGTGCTTCGGCAGCCATAAGATAAACATCAGCTAATCGAATCATAGGATAATCCGTAGAACATCCTGTCGCCGCAGAGTTAGATGCAGCAACCCCTTCGTCTGTTAAATTTGTAAATTTTTCAAAGAAATATCCTTCAGACTGATTATCAATGGCACCGGTAAAGTATTGCTCTTGCCCATCGGTATAGAACATGGCACGAGAATCTAAGGTGGTAGATAGGTCACCAAATTTTGAGGTAATCTCTCCTCGGGCACGAAACATGCCCCAGCCGTTTGTTAAACCATATTTTTCAGGATTCTGAGAGCTGGAATTGCCACAAGAACCACATACCAAATAAGTACCACCACCCCATGTGACAGAGGTTGTTGCATCACAAACCAATGCAAACAATATTTCATGGGTGCGTTTGTGATTGTCCGCATTAAACAGTTTTGCATAATCCGGTTCAAGATAGAATGTAGGGTTTGATATAATTTTGTGACAGGCAGTGATACATTCTGTATAGTATTTAGTGTCAACTTTACCACGATACACGGAACTGTTAAGATATAGGCGGGCAAGAAGAGCCCATGCTGTCGGTTTACTTGCGCGTCCATATTCATTGGTGTCCGGAAGGGAGTTTGCCCCTCCTTCTATTACCAGTTCCTTTAACTCTTTTTCAATGAAATCGAATAGTTCTATCCCGTCATAGGCTTCCGGGATAAAACCGGTTGCAGGTGTTGTCTCGTCTACTTTAGGTCCTTGACGGTAAAGGTCAAGAACCATCCAATAACTGAATGCTCTCATAAATCTTGCTTCAGCCTTGAAAGCATGAATCTCATTTTGTTCAGCAGGGGAAAACTTGGTAAGCTCACTGTCTGCACAGTGGCGAATGAATTCATTGCAAAGCGTGATATTGAAAAATAACCAATAGTAGGAATCTGAAGCCCATGAATCTTTAGAACTCCAATTCATATAGGTTAAGTCCACGAGGTTGTTTCCAGAGAGCCATGTGTTTGCGACTTCATCTGTTCCTGCTTCTTGTAAATTGAAATATCCACGAGAATAGTCTTGACCATTAATGGTTGTCAAGTCGCCATTGTCACCACCTTGTCCCTGACCGGCAAGGATATAAGAAGCATATATTTTGGCAAGGACACTCTTATAATTGGCTGCTTTTGCATACACATCCTTAGATGTTGTTTCTGTTATAGGCAACTGGTTAAGATCATCAGTACAGCTGCAGAAGAGCAGGTTGATTCCCAGTATGAAGCCAAATAATATATTTATTTTTTTCATAGTATTCGTTTTAGAAATTGAGACCGATAGTTACTGAATAAGTGCGAGGCCGTGGATATATCGCTGTGTCAACTCCATTGGATGTTTCCGGGTCTACACCTTTATATTTAGTGATTGTAAATACATTTTGTATCATAGCAGAAACCTGAAGATTCATTTTTTTATATATATTCCCAAAGTCATAGGTGAGTTGTAAGTTGTCCATTTTTAGGAATGAGGCATTCTCAAGGTAATAGTCGCTCAAGAACTGTCGGCGTGTAAAATGGGTGTCAAGAAAGCTTCTGTTTAAATTATTAAGCTGATAATCATTATAGCTCATCGTTTCCCATGCGCCGGTATTCATAGCCATTCCATTAAATATATAACCACCGATATTGGATCGTATAGATGTCGATAATGCCCACTTCTTATAGCGTACATTCGTAGAAAAACCAAGAATCCAATCGGGGGCAGGGGAATGGGTGTGGTATCTGTCGTTATTTGTTATTTCGCTATCACCATCAAGATCGGCATAAAGGCCTTCTATTGGGCGACCGGTCTTTTCATCATATAATTGTTTATAGAGGAAGAAAGAATAAGGTGCATAGTCTGTAGAGAATACTTGCATCTGATACGCATCGATCCAAGGTCCAACTTCTGTGTCAGGACTTGGGGCGCCGGGAGTCAGAGTTAGATTCTTGATACGTATGCGTTGCCATGCCGCATTCGCTGTTACAGACCAAGCCCAATTTTTATTGCTGATGAGATGAGCTGTAAGGGCAAGTTCCAAACCTTTGGATTCAACATTACCAACATTTTCAAGCATTAATTTATCGAAGTTTGTACCTGCGGGAACAGGAACTGTAGCAAGTAGATTCTCTGTGTTGCGCGTGTAATAATCCGCAGATAAAGTGAATCTATTATTCATAAAGGACAAATCAACACCGTAGTTCCATGATTTAGTGGTTTCCCATTTTAAATCAGGATTGTATGCTTCCGGACGATAAGTATAAACTGGATTACCTCCAAATCTGTATTGTGCTCCGTCAAGTCCATGGGTATAAACCGGAATGTATCCATAATTTGTGATACCATCCTGCTGGCCGGTAATACCATAAGAAGCACGAAGTTTAAAATCATTTATGAAATTACGGAGAGGTTCAAAAAAAGTTTCTTGGGACAATCTCCATGCTAAAGCTACAGACGGGAAAGTACCCCAACGGTTGTCTGGTGAGAAACGAGAAGATCCATCTCGTCTTACCGTTGCAGTTAATAAATAGCGTCCCATCAATGTATAATTCAATCTACCATAGTAAGAAATAAGTGAATGTCTTTGGTCAGTAGCGGCTGAAGTTGACTGCTGTACTCCATCTACATTGAGAACCGCATAAAAAGGTGTTGTATATTTCCAATACTGATAATCATACCCCATAGTAACATCCAAATTCGATTGTATAGTTTCAAAATCCCGGTTGTAATTAGCGTACAAAGTCAATAGTCGGTTGTAATTTTTTTGTGGTCCATATTTATAGTCACGTCCACCGGTAGTATAATATGATATAGCCTCACTTGGTACATATATTTTTCCTTCTCCCTTTGACCAGTCATAGCCTCCTGTAGCGTGAAGCCTAAGACCTTTAACCCAATGGATATTCCAATCTACATCTATATTGCCAATAAGCCGATATACATCTGATGTTGACTGGTACTGATTCAAGCGTCCTACAGCGTTTGCAAGTGCCCCTGTAACCGGAATCCCATTAGCATCAATGGCTTCATTATATCCTCCAAATGTATCATTACCGGAAAAAACGGGTATAGTGGGATTAAGCGTAGCTCCACCCCAAATCGCATTAGTGTCTGCAAATCGGTTTTTCGAATATGTTCCTTTCAGGCTAAATTGAAATTTAAGAGCATCCTGAAAGAAAGAAGGTGTAAGATTCAAGTTTCCGGTAAAACGCTTGGCATTATCTGTTTGGAGGATGCCGTCTTGATAATAAACTCCGGCAGAAACTCGGAAAGGAAGCCAAGAGGTAGCACGCCCTGAAACACTTAAATTATTATCTGTACCAAAGGCTGTCTGGTATATCTTATTATTCCAATTTGTCCGGCTATTACCAATAAGGGATTTTTGTCTGTCAGTGCCAAGTTCATTTACGATTCCGATAAACTCATCTGTTGATAGCATATCAGAGGTCTTGGTTTTTGTAGAAAGAGAATTGGTTGTTTGAAACGCAACTTTTATTCCATCTCCTTTTCCCTTTTTTGTGGTAATAATAATGACACCGTTAGAAGCGCGCGAACCATAAATAGCTGTTGACGATGCATCCTTAAGAACTGTCATACTTTCAATGTCGTTAGGATTAATCAGACTCAAAAAGTTTCCGCTTCCACTGACAGATCCACCTACTTCCATCGGTACTCCATCAAGTACGATAAGGGGATCGTTAGAAGCATTCAAAGAAGCTCCACCACGTATACGTATAGTAGATCCTGCAGTTGGTGAACCACCACCGTTTACAATTTGGACACCGGCAATTTTCCCATTAACCAAGTTTTCAGGAGAGGAAATCATGCCTTTATTAAAGTCTTTCTCACTTACAGTGGAAACAGAACCGGTCAAGTCATCTTTTTTGCGAACACCATAGCCTATTACTACAATCTCATCCAAGATTTTAGAATTCGGTTTCATAGTAATGTTCATTACATTTGACGTAATATTTACAATCAGGTTGTTGTAGCCAACATAAGACACTGTAAGTTGTTTTGCGTCGGCTGGGATTTTAAGGGTGTAACGCCCATCGAAATCTGTTGCGGCACCTATAGGCTGACCTACAACTTTGACGGTAGCCCCAATGAGAGGCTCTCCAGTTTCATCAGAGACAGTTCCTGTAACTGTCCGTTGGTTTTGTGCGAATGCTGAAGCGGGTATAAGGAGTAAGATCAGAAGTCCCAAAAGCCAGCCCCTTATTTCGGAAGCACTAATTGTTTTGTTCATAGGAATTGTATGTTGGTTTATATTAAGTTTTCAATTTAAAAGTTATTTAAATGGTATTAGCCACTTCTATGAAACCTAAAACAATCTTTCTAACCTATATTTGTAGCTGTTTTGTAAGCGCAAAGGTATATAACATTAGGCATAGGGAGCCTTAATAATCGGACAATTGATGCAACATTTTGGACCAATAGTTGGTTGGTGTCTAAAAAGTTTGCAAAATGTCCTATGCCTTACTTCGTTATTTCTTTTTCTTCTTGGTATAGACTTGGTTTCACACCAAATTGAATTTGAAAACACTTGGCAAAATAAGAAGGAGTCTTGAATCCTACCATATAACTTATTTCAGATACAGTAAATCTTTTTTGACTAAGTAACATTGCCGCTTTCTGTAATCTAACTCTTCTTATATAGTCAAGTGGAGCTACCCCCATATATTTTTTGATCATTCTATATAACTGTTTTTGTGGAATACCACTTTTTTCACATAAAAAGTTTACATTCAGGTCCGGATCAGAAACATTGTCCTCTATAATTTTTGCAATTTTTGCAAGCTGTTTCTCCGTGGCTGATTCTGCTTCGATGGGTCTTGCTTCTGTTATCGTTTGGATACGAACTTTCTCCTTAATTTCATTACGCGATTTAAGTAGATAGTTGATTCGACCGAATAGAACATTCGGTTCAAATGGTTTGGGCATAAATACATCTATACCAAGTTTTATACTTTCATTTTCTGTTTGATTGTCACTCTTTGCTGTTAACATTATTATTGGAATAGATGCAAGCCGTGGTATCTGCTTCATACGCTGACACATTTCCAAACCTGTCATTATGGGCATCATTTCATCTACTATTACGAGGTCTGGCGAGAATGAGGATGCAATGGCAAGTCCGGAACGGCCATTATCTGCTGATAATAAGGTATAATTATTGTCTAATAGATTTGAGATAAAAAAGGATATTTCTGAGTTATCTTCCACGATAAGAATCTTTGACTTCCCTTTATTATCATTATATGGCTCTTTATTTTTCTTAGTAATCTCCTTATTTGAAATAGGTAATGTAACGGTAAACGCTGTGCCTTGCCCCTTCTTACTGTAAAAATCTATATTCCCTTTCATTAGTTCTAAATACTTCTTTATAAGGTATAGACCTAATCCTGTTCCCTCTTGGAGCTTGGCTGTGGATGGGGCGCGGAACATTCTTTGGAATACTAATGGTTGGTCAACCTCTTCAATGCCCATACCATCGTCAGAAACTACAATTTCAACATTATCATCTTGCTTACTGATTCCACATGATATAGTAGCCCCTTCTTCTGAATATTTGCATGCGTTTGATAACAGATTGGTTATAATAGATTCAAATTTTACAGCGTCGCCCTCTATAAATAGGTCGCTGCATGAAGAATGAAATATAAAATTCTTTTGAGGATGATTCTCTTTAAAAGTCTCAAAAACTCCTTTACAGAATTCAACAATATCAAATGTAGATAATATCAGAAGAGAATCTTCATTATCTTCTAAACGATGAAGTTCTAATGTTTTGTGAATCATATTGTTTAGCCGAACCGCATTGTTGTAGATCGTTTCAAGTGATTTTTGTGTTTCGGGATCCCGACTACGCTCTTTCATGAGGCTTACCGGACCTAATATCATAGATAATGGTGTTTTCAGATCATGGGATATGTTGGATAAGAACGTAAGTTTCTTTTCTACGCTTTCAAGGTTTTTTTGACGTTCCTTTTCTTGAAAAATACGTTGATTCCTTCGATGTAAATACATTACAATTCCATAGATTACTCCGGCAGCAATTAAGATATAGCCTAATATGGCCCACCATGATAATAACAATGGTGCACTCACCTCTAACGGAATAGAAATAGGGGAGTCTGCCATGCCGACCCTTTTTATAAGAAGTTCAAAGGACCCCATCTTTAATTCATTAAACGAGATGGTATTAATACCCTCCGGTAATATAGTCCAGCCTCCGATCGTATCAGTCTTGGATTCAGCCAACTTGTACATATACCTATGCACTGTCTCCGGTGAATAATCTAAAGAGCTTACTATTAAAGAAATACTTCCGCCGTAAGGAATACTGATGGGAGAATTTTGTTTATTCAGGTCATACCGAGTAAAGTTCGTATTCTCGATGTTTATCAAGGCGAGTTTGATACTTTTAAAACCGGATGTCCCGACAAGGTTTGATAGGTCAACCTCAAGAATTTCATCCTTTCCCCCTAACAGAACTCTCTTTGTCAGAGTATCCTCATAGATGGCTGTATATGTTTTTTGTGGTATAGGCAGTATCTTAGCTTTTAATGTTTTCCCATCAATCTTCCAGACATTACTTTGGGTACTAACCCACATGTCTTTCCCTACAGGCCCCAAAGCTATTACGGCTTCATCTTCGCTTGCTTTTGCAAAACGAATAATCTTATAATTCTTTTTATCACTGAAAATAATAGCTCCTCCATTAAAAGTACACCAGATTCGTCCTTGGTTATCTTTTTTTATCATGGAAGGATAATTACCACATAATTTATATATGTTGAAGCGGGTCATTGTTTTATTGCCGGGATTATAACATGTTAATATATCATCTCTGAAAAGTAATACCCAGATATTGCCCATATTATCTTTTACAATATCGTTAACAAAATTATTAGCCAAGCGATTGTTTTTAGTCGTACCTAAGTCTCCGTCGGCATTGATTGCTATGTTAGAATGCACGATACCGCCATTTGACTTGAACTTTGATTTAGCTACTTGATGCAATCCTCCTAAGAATCCACCAATCCAATATGACGTGGAGTCCTCTTCCATTGCGTAAACCCAATTAGTATTATGTCCTCCTTTAGGATCTACCACATGAAATACATCAAATGTATTTGAAGTACGATTAAACCGATTTAAGCCGCCATCAGTTGATAGCCAAATGTCGCCACTCATATCTTCTCTTATCGCACGAATTCTATTGTGCGACAAGGATTTAGGAGATTTATCATGTCTAAACCATAAAGGGCTACCATGTTTTGGTAGTTTTAAAATGCCGTTTGTTCCGCCAAGCCACAAACAACCATAGCTGTCTCTCAGTATATTGTGAATTTCATTTCCATCTCCTGTATGTGCCAAAGTGCTCAAGCGTAAGGTTCGGATAGTATTGGAATGCGAGGAAATGGAGAAGCCTCTGTTATGCCCAACCCATACATTGCTGTCATCATCTGTCAACAAACACCATATTTCATTGTCGGCTAAAGTGTAATCTTGTCGGGAATCATGTCTATAATGCCTTATCGTATTGTTGGCCACAGTTTCATAGACACCATTGTCAGTACCAAACAAAAGATGTTCATTGTTGATTCTTGCCAAACTTTTTATATTATTGCCATCAAACGAAGAAATGCGTTCCCACTTATTTTCTGCTATCATATATTTATATATAGCACCTTCACACCCGACATATAGAAAGTTTCCGTCATTAGATTCTAAAAGGCAATTTACAAACAGATTATGTGATTTTTGCAATTCTGAGCTCATCTTAATGGGGATAAATTTCTTCTTTGCTGGATTCCATCTAGCCAAACCATCATAAGTTCCGGCGTATATCATTCCTCTAGAGTCTCTTAGCAAGGAATAAGTTGATTTATGCGGAAGTCCTATGGATAAATCATGAATATTCCCGTTTGCTAAATCTAAAGAATATACTCCATATAAACTTCCTATCCATAGAGTATGCTCAAGAAGTAGCATGCTTCGGATCTCCTTGGGGGTACGATTGATAATGTCAATATTTCCGTTATCACGATTAAAAGACAACAAACCATTATTTGTACCAAGAAGCAATATGTTTTTGTATTCTATTATAGCATATACTTTGGCACCGGTAAGCTTCTTATCGTTGATTGGGTGTGTTATCATCCCATCATAAAAATATAAGCCATTATCAGTGCCGGCCCACATCATACCTTTACTATCAAGGTTTAGGCAATAGACAGTTGTACTATGACCATTTATGGAAATGTTTTTCCAAGCTAAATCAGATACAGGTAAATTGGTCATACCATTAGTTTGTTGCAATATGCTTGAGGCAAGGAGCATAAATATCGCAATGATTGACTTTAGGATTTTCATTGGCATTAACTAATAACAAAATTATTTATTTGCATGCAAATGTACTATATTTTAAGCATGTTCCCTAATTGCAATCTGTTGTATTGTGCAACATTTTAGACTATATATGCAACATTTCGGACGTATATTAATAAAAATCCCCATACCAAAATCAAACAACTGTTGATTAAAGTATGGGGGAGTATGTTTGAAAAGTGTGAGTAACTATTCTTTTCCAAATGTTTTTGCAATCTTCATCCACGAATCAGAGGTTGAAATGTTATAAGTTCGATCCTGCTGCCATCCATTAATATATTCTCGACTTGTCCATGTTGAGTCTGATAGAAAATAAAATTTGCCAGTCTGGTTTTTGCTGAGATGGGTGTTGAAGTAATATATTGAAGAACCTTTTTCTGCTTGTGTCATAGGTATAATTTGCCAATTCCCAAATCCATCATCTGTGAAGTCGCCTGTGATATATGCTTTTTTATCAGCGCCTTCGTACCACATATTAACTTCAAAAGTGACTTTTACGTTATCCTCACGAAAAGATTCCATTCCGCCATGGGAAAGAAGATTGTTGTGAAAATCAAAGAAAGAAACGTTTTCCCAGTTAGAGCCTACACCCCAAAGCGTTTGGTTGTTAGCAGATACCCAGAATGGTTCCCATGCGCAGAACCCAGCTCCACCATTGGCAATGAGTGCTTCTTTGACTTCTATAAGGAAGTCTTTCTGTAACTGAGGGCAAGGTGTTTCCGGATAGCCTATACACATTTTAATCATAAGATTGATGTTATTATCATTCCAAGCACGAGTCCAAATATGACCAGTCTCTGCTACAAAAAGACGCACACCATAGGTAGAACGTAGTTGTGCGGCGAAATCTCCAAGTTGGGCTGGTGTATAATCTTGCCATTGTGGATAATAAGAAACCCCTAACATATCAAATGACTGCAATCCATATCGTTTATGATTGGCAATCCAAGACATCGCGTCATTAGGGTTCATGGCAACATGAAGAATCGTCTGGATATTCTTTTTATTGTGATGATTGAAATCTGCTACAGCCTGCAATCCTGCATTGAATAATTTCGCATTCCGGACAAAGTTAGTGGGCAAAAGGTCCGCATTATCCGCTACCATGATTGAATTATTAGTTTCATTTCCAATTTGCACCAACTCGGGCAATAGATTGGTATTCATCAGGTGGGTCAATGTCTGATAAGTATAGTCGTACACGGAGTTAGCAAGAAGATTGGAATATTTTACAAAAGGTCTCCAAGCTTCGGGTACAAGGTTTTTCTCAGGGTCGGTCCAAGAATCAGAGTAATGGAAATCAAGAAGAACGTTAAGCCCTGCTTGTTTAGCTCTTCTAATGCTTCGCTTGACATCTTCCAATGTAGAGTAATTAGTCCAAGAGGTCGGATTATGCCAAAGACGAAGTCGTACAAGGTTGCCACCATATTTCTTGAGCATATTATAAGGATCTATCTCAGTTCCATCCTTATAATATTTCACTCCACCATCTTGAAGTTCATTGACATAGGATAGGTCAGCCCCTTGAAGAAAAGGAAGATTTGACGTAGCTCTACTAATAGCATGTGTTATTGTAGGTTGTTTCTCAATAGGTTGCATGGTTGCAACTTGATCCTGACAACTAACAAACCCCATTGTCAAAAGGATAGAGAAGATTCTAAAGAATGTTTTTGTTGAAATAGTTTTCATTGGTTTCAGTTTAAGTTAATTATATTGTACTTCGCAAAGTTAAGTACAATTATATAGAAAGTTATTATATTATAGGACAAACAATGCCACATATAGTAGCTTTTATGGTAAAGGTCCGGTTTGTAGTGGTAATTGTCTTTTCTGTTGTTGTAGGTGAGAATAATGGCAGGAAAACGGTATATGGTGAGTAAATAGTATGAGAAGTAACACGCAACTCTGACTGAACTATTTTGAGATTACATTGCAATAACTTTTCTGAGGTGTTGTTTGAAAAGGCTTACAAAGTGAGGAAAAGGGAGTTAAGTAATGTTAGCTATTTATTTGTATACTATTATAATATCTATTATATTTGTAACAAAATAAATATATTAATATGCGTAAAATAAGTGTTCCTATTATATCTGTAGATCCTTTCCTTGGGGACAAAGAAATAAAGTGGGATAAAATTTGTGAAATAGAATCCGTTGCATATCCAATGCAAGCAACTTCTTTTAATTTTAATAACCAACTCCAAATTTATTTATCTTTAGAATACAGAGGAGGTAATTCATATCTTGTTTTATATTATGATAAAAAACGTATCAAAGCTTCAAAAGGTGACGAACTACTCTTACTTCTTGATAATTCAAAGAGTATAAATTTATTTTTTGACAGCAGATCTCAGGCTGTTGTGAACGACACAATAATTCCTATTGTTTCAGAAAAAGAAGAAAGGATTATGGACCGCAATTATATTTTGTATGAATTTGATAATGGTAATTTTAACCAAATTATGAAATCGAACATAAGATGTATGAGCTTTAGCTTGGAGCAAAGTCAATTAAAACTTTTATGGAAACAAAAAGTAACTAATTGGCGTATTATTTTAAATAATGAAGGAGGTACTTGTATTGACGGAAAGAATGAAAATAGTTGGTATAACTATGACATATCTTGCAATTTTTTCCATGAATATGTAGATGAATTTATTAAAACTCTTATAGGAAATAATTGCAAAATAGATGTAGAAAGTCTACTTGTCAATGAAAAAAATGTAGAATTTACATCAGCAAATGTTGCTTTTGAATGGTGTTCGGTTTATTTGATGGAAGATAAGTCAAATGGGTACTATAAAATAGGAGTATCAAATAACCCACATTACAGAGAGTACTCTGCAAAGTGAAAAGCCATCTATAGAGTTGCTTTGTGCACATAAATATCCCTCACGGAAAATAGCTTTAGCAATTGAGACAGCTTTGCACAATACATTTCGAGATAAGCATATACGTGGAGAATGGTTCTCTTTAGATATTTCAGATGTTGCATTGTTAAAAGAAACTCTCAAAGAGTAATGAAATTAGAAAATATATATTGGGTAAGTTTTTGTGTAGTAGTAAAGATTTTTCTGACAGTAGGCTTACTCTCGAACGCAAAGAAGTATCAATAATCATTTGTTGCGAATATGAATTAGTCACGACTTAATCTGACAGTTACGCATAAAAAGAATAATTTTGTAACAGAAAACAGATTGAGTTATGACAACATCAGAAAAGGTCATCAAGAACAAACTGGGATTGCTTGAACTCTCCCAACAGTTAGGAAACGTATCACGTGCTTGCAAGATTATGGGCTACAGCCGTGACAGTTTTTATCGTTTTAAAGAGTTGTATGAACAAGGGGGTGAAGTCGCCTTGCAAGAAATTTCTCGCCGTAAGCCTATCATAAAGAACCGTGTGGAGGAACATATCGAACAGGCTGTTGTACAAATGGCAATAGACACCCCTGCATTAGGACAAGTCCGTGTATCTAATGAACTCCGTAAGAAAGGTATTCTTATTTCTCCGGGCGGGGTGCGCTCCATATGGCTACGGCATGATATGGAAACTTTCCAGAAACGCCTGAAAGCATTATCCGCTAAAGTGGAACAAGAGGGTATCATCCTTGACGAGAACCAGGTAGCAGCATTGGAAAAAGCAAAAGAAGAAAAACAAGCACATGGAGAAATCGAAACCTATTATCCCGGTTTTCTAGTCTCACAAGATACTTATTATGTGGGATATATTAAAGATGTAGGACACATCTATCAGCAGACTGTCATAGACACTTACTCCAAAATAGGGTTTGCCAAGCTGTATGATAGGAAGAATGCGCTTGTAGCTGCTGATATGCTCAACGATAGGGTCATTCCTTTTTTCGAACAACATGACTTGAAGTTGATGCGCATGCTCACTGATAGGGGCACGGAATACTGCGGGAACAGAGAAAACCATGAGTATGAGCTGTATTTGGCTGTAGAGGATATAGACCACTCTAAAATCAAGGCAAAAAGTCCACAAACAAACGGTATCTGTGAACGGTTCAACAGAACCGTGCAGAACGAGTTCTATGCCATCGCATTCAGAAAGAAAATCTATACCAC
>NZ_DATCYK010000054.1:0-38439 GCF_036570325.1 Prevotella sp. | reverse complement strand
CATATAACTTGTTTGTTGATCATCAGGATAAAGGTTGTCTATATATTATATAGTAATGAGCGCTGAAAAAGTATGACAGCGGTCATGAAAAAACATAAAAAAACAAGGAGACGACAAGCTCATGCCCATCGTCTCCTTCGGTCGTTATTTGATAGTTGGCTATCAATTTAGATAATGCTGGTCTTCTTGGTCCACTCGATAATCTCGGGGATGTAGCCAAAGGCGAGGCCCGTAACGGTGTCGGCGCAACCATAGTAAACGGCTACGCGGCCGCTCTCGGGGTCGTGTACCTCGGCGCAGGGGAAGCAAACGTTGGGTACATCGCCCGTAAGCTCGTACTGGGTTTGCGGAGATATGAGGTAAGGACCTGAGCGATAGATGGGCTTCCAAGGCTGTTCGAGGTCGAGAAGGGCCGATCCGAAGCTGTAAACGTAGCCGTTGCAGGAGCGCAAAACGCCGTGGTAAAACAGCAACCAGCCCTCGCTGGTCTCGATGGGGATAGGACCTGCGCCTATCTTCATGCACTGCCATGCGCTCAACTCGAACTGCGCGGGGCTCATCACGTGGCGATGGCGTCCCCAGAACTCCATGTCGGGGCTCTCACTGTAGAAGATGTCGCCGAAGGGAGTGTGCCCGGTATCGGACGGACGTGAGAGCATGGCGAAGTTACCGTTGATTTTCTTGGGGAAGAGTACGCCGTTTCGGTTGTACGGAAGAAAAGCGTTCTCGAACTGGTGGAACGTTTTGAAGTCCTTGGTCCATGCCACTCCGATGGTGGGACCGTAGTAACCGTTGCACCAAGTGACGTAGTAGCGGTCCTCAATGAAGCATACGCGGGGGTCGTAACCGTAAACCCACTGGCCAATCTCTTCATTGTCGCACTCGAAACGCAGGGGTTCCTCGTTGATATTCCAGTCAACGCCGTTCTTTGAGAAGCCTACGTGGAGCACCATACGGCGATTGGTATCGTCGCAACGGAACACTCCGGCATAGCCTTCGCCGAAGGGTACCACGGCGCTATTGAAGATACTGTTGCTCGTAGGCAGCAGATCGCGGGGGATGATGGGGTTTTTTGAACAACGCCACATGGGGTTCTTGCATCCTTCGGGACGCTCTTCCCATGGCATGTTTGGCAACGGATTGCCTTCAATAATAAGTTTGCTCATAATATGTTTGTTAGTAAAATATGATTGATTACATATATATAATGTATGGGGCGATGGCTTTTGGCGGGCTCTTAGGCTTGCTCGGCGGGCGCCTTATCGCTGTGGGTGAAGGGCACGAACCACGTGATGAGCAGGGCGGGAATGGTGCATACGAGCACGAAGATGAAGAAATGGCGGTAGCCTAAGGCGTCGCTTACCAAGCCACTCATCATTCCCGGCAGCATAACGCCAAGGTTCATAATGCCCGAAGCAAAGGCATAATGGCTCATTTGGTGCTTGCCGGGGGCTATCTGCTGCATCATGAAGAGGGTCAAACCTACGAAACCGAAGCCGTAGCCGAAGTATTCGAGCACGATACCGCTGCCTATGAGCACGAGGCTCGTGGGCTGGTAAAGGGCCAAGAGGGTGTAGGCCACGAAGGGAAGGTTGAACACCAAGGCGAGCGAAAAGAGGCTTTTCTTGAGTCCCCGGTGTGCTATGTAGTAGCCGGCGAGGATACTTCCGATGACGAAAGCGGCCGCTCCGAACGTGCCGTAGAGCAGTCCTATCTCCTGTTCGCTAAGCCCCAAGCCTTGGTCGGCCCTCGACGCTTTGAGGAAAAGGGGCACTATCTTCATCACGAAGCCCTCGGCAAAGCGGTAGAGCACGATGAAGAAAATGTAATAAACGATGTGTTTCTTGCGGAAGAAGTCGGCAAATACTTCCCAAAGTTCCTTGAGCGAGTCGCCCAAAGTTTTGCTCTCATCTACTTGTTTGTCGGCCGAGGGCAGGATAAAGAAGTGATAGCAGCCCAGCGCCACCATGATAGCGGCGATGATGAGCATGATGATGGTCCACGCATGGGTAACGCCGAAGCTTTTGATAAGCATGCCGGCCAGATATACCAAGCCACCCGTGGCGGCTATCTTGGCGATGTTATAGAAGGCGCCTTGCCAGCCTATCCAGCGTGCTTGGTCCTCATTGGAGAGCACACTCATGTAGGTTCCGTCGGCGGCTATGTCGTGGGTGGCGCCGCTAAGGGCTATGACGGCCAGCATGGCGATGGTCACGGCGAAGAACGAAGGCAGGTGGAGGGCGTATGCCACGAGGGCAAACATGACGCCGGAGATGAGCTGCGTGAGCACCACAAAGAACTTCTTGGTCTTGTACATCTCAAGGAAGGGGCTCCAAAGGGGCTTCAGGGTCCATGGCAACATGATGAGACTGGTCCAGAAAGCTATCTGTGCGTCGCTCACACCCATGCCTTTGTACATCAGCGTACATACCATGTTGAGCACCACGAAGGGCATTCCCATGGCGAAATAGAGCGTGGGCACCCACGCTACGGGTGACGGATTGTTGTTGGTTTTCATTTGTTAGGTTTGTTCTTTAAATAATGTCAGACTTGTAGGAACGTAAAAATCATATTCCCAAAGCAGGCCTTTCGCCGTGTGAAAGATGGTTTATGACCTTGTCATAAGGCCGCTATCGCGTCGTGAAAGGCCCGCTTCGGCTTGGGCGTTTACTTGGCTTGGGCGGCCGGGGTGGCGCCATCGGCGGGCAGGGCCTTGCGGCAGGAGCGCAGCAAATCGGTCTTGCCCTCGCTTACGAGCTTGGCGATGAGTTCGCCGAAGAGCGTGTTTTGCCATGCGAACCACGGGCGGGTATAGTTCGAGGCGTTGTCTTTATGGAACGACTCGTGGATAACTCCCGTGCCCGCGTCGGTGTTCATGAGCATTTGTATGCACTCCTTTATTTCATTATCGTCCTGCGATGTGAAGGCTCTCATCATGATACTCATGGGCCAAGGCATGTCGAGCCCCACGTGGGGACCGCCTATTCCCTCGCCCGCCTTGCCGCGGAAGAAGTAAGGATTGTCCTCGCTCCAAACGAAACGGCGGGTGTTTTGATAGATGGGATCGTTGATGTCGACGTCGCCAAGATAAGCCATGGCCAGCAAACTGGGCACGTTGGCGTCGTCCATGATGAGCTGATTGCCGAATCCATCTACCTCGAAAGCGTATATGGGGCCGTATTTGGGGTGGTGGTAAACGGCGTATTGCTTCAGGGCGGCGCTTACTTCGGCGGCCAAAGCGGTGCATTGGGCGGCCAATTCGCTACGACCGTTGACCCGGGTGAGTATTTCGGCGGCCTTGTTGAGGCTGGTTACGGCCATGAAATTCGACGGAATGAGGAACAAATAGGTCGTGGCGTCGTCGGAAGGACGGAACACCGAGGCAATCAGTCCCACGGGTTTGCAGGGCGCTCCCCATCCTTTGTTACACACGGTATCGAGCTGGCGGTCGGTCACACGGGTAAAATGATAGGGTCCGAGGCCGTCCTTGCGCTGCTGTTCCTTGAAGGTGCGGAGCACGCTCTCGATGGTTTGCAGCCATAGGTCGCCGAAAACGCTGCTGTCGCCCGTTTCCTTCCAATACTCGTAAGCCAAGCGGATAGGATAGCAGAGCGAGTCGATCTCGTACTTGCGCTCGTGAAGTTCGGGCTTCATATCGGTGTCGTCGGTCATCCAGTAGCCCTTGGCGTCGGGGTAACGGTTAAAGGCGTTGGCGTAAGGATCAAAGACTATGTTCTTGAATTGTCGAAGAATGACGCCCGAGAGCATACGTTTGAGGTTCTTGTCCTTGGCGGCGAATTTCACGTAAGGAAACACTTGGGCGCCCGAGTCGCGGCCCCACATGGCGTGGATGTCGCCGGTGTAAACGAAGGTATCGGGCTTTCCCTGCTCGTCCTCGGTATAATGTACGGTGGTGTCGAGGGTGTTTGGGTAGCAATTCTCAAACATCCAAGCCAAGTAGGGCGTGTCTTTGAGCTTCTTCTTTACGTCGCGTATGTACTTCTCGAGCACCTCCGAGCGAAACAGGCGGTCGGCTTCGGGCGGTCGTTTCGATACGTAGCGGGTGCTCACGGCTATGGCGTCGATATACTCTTGGCCAAATTCTTTCTGCGTGATGTTGGCCTGCGCCATGGCCGGGGCTTGAATGCCAAAGAGCAGCAGACCGAAGCCTGCTGCCGCAATGATATGTTTCTTTGGTTTCATCGTGGTAAGGATAAAGTTTTTTTGGTGCTTTCCTTAAGGCCCATCGTTAGGGACGGTCCTTCTTGGCGGTGCCAAACTTGGACGGCTGCGGGCCCATGGTAAACTCCAGCGTGCCACCCTTGATGACGTCGGTGTAGTCGATGTACGACTTGGTATGCTTCTTACCATTGAGCTTCACGCTCTGAATGTACATGTTGTCGCGGCTGTTGTTCTTGGCCACGATGCGGAAAGTCTTGCCTCCACCCACGTTGAGGGTCACCTCGTCGAAGAGCGGACTGCCGAAGACAAGCCTGCCATTGGTGGGGTCTACTTGGTAAAGGCCCATGGAAGACATGATGTACCATGCCGACATTTGGCCTACGTCCTCGTTGCCGCTAAGGCCGTCGAATTGGTCGCTGTACATTTCTTTCATCGTTTGGCGCAACAAACGAGCGGCTTTCCACGGCTGACCTACGTAGTTATACATGTAAAGTATGTGGTGGCTTGGCTCATTGCCGTGGGCATATTGGCCGATAAGACCCGAGATGTCGGGCGAAGCCTCGGCGCCAAGCTCGCTGCTTACGGTGAAGAGAGAGTCGAACTTGTTGACAAAGCTCTGCTCACTTGGGAAGAGATTGATGAGCCCGCGCACGTCGTGGGGCACGAGCCAAGTGTATTGCCAAGCGTTTCCCTCGGTGTAATCGTCCTGCCGGTGCACGGCGTGGAAGGGGTTGAAAGGCTCGCGGAACTTGCCATCGGCGCCCACGCCGCGCATGAATTGCGTCTCGGGGTCGAAGAGTCGGCGGTAAGATTGGCTGCGCTTGAGGAAATACTTGTAATCTTCGGTCTTGCCGAGGAGCTTGGCTACCTTGGCGATGGCGGCGTCGGCGATGGCGTATTCCATGGTTTTGGCCACGGTCTCAAAGGTCGGGTCCTCGTCGTAAGCCACGTAACCGTTCTTCTTCAGCGAGTTCATGCCGCGCTCATCGAGCATGGCCGAGGCCTTCATTGCCTCAAAAGCGGCTTCCTTATCCTTAACATATCCCTTCATGACGAGGTCGCCCAATACGATGATACCGGGGTTGCCAACCATGCAATCGGTCTCGTTGCCCATCAAATGCCATACGGGCAGCTTGCCTTGTTGGTCGTAAATGTTGATGAAAGTGTTAGCGATGTCGCTCAAACGGTCGCGATGGATGAGGGTCATCAGGGGCTGTGCGGCCCGATAGGTGTCCCAAAGCGAGAAAGTGGTGTAGTTCGTGAAGTCGCCCTTATGTACCTTGCCATCGGCGCCACAGTACTCTCCGTTGACGTCGCTGAAGACGGATGGGGCTATCATCGTGTGGTAAAGGGCGGTGTAGAATATGGTTTTCAAACGCTTGTCCTCGGTCTTCACATTGATTTTTCCGAGCACGTCGTTCCATGCCTTGTCGGCCTTGGCCACCACGTCGTTGAAGTTCCATCCGGGAATTTCGGCCTTGAGGTTGGCCCGGGCGTTATCCACGCTCACGGCGGAGAGGCCCACCTTCACCATCAAAGGCTGCCCGTCGCTGTTGTCAAAGCTGAAAACGGCAATGCTGTCGCTGCTTTCCTCGAGCTTAACAGCCTTGGAGAACTCGGCCATAAAGTACACTCGCTGGTCCTTGGCCCATCCGCTGGAGAGTCGGTAGCCCGTAACGACGGTGCTGTTTTCTTGTTTGTAGTCGCAAGCGGTCATCTTGTCCCAGCCGATACCTTGGTTGAGGTTGATGGCCATGTAGGCCTTCTTGACGTTGCCGCCGAAGGAGTAGCGGTGGAATCCGGCGCGCTGGGTGGCCGTAAGCTCCACGAACACGTTGGGACGCTGCAGCTTCACGGCGTAATAGCCGGGCTTTACGGTCTCGTTTTCGTGAGAGAAGCGAAGCTCCTTTTGGCACTTGCAGGCCATGGGCACGAGGCTGATGTCGCCCAAGTCGCCGATACCCGTGCCGCTGAGGTGCTGATGGCCGAAGCCCACGAGCAGCGAGTCGCTATAGTGATAGCCCGAGCACCAGTCCCAACCGCGGGTGGTCTGCGTGGGACCCAACTGCACATAGCCGAACGGAACATTGGCACCCACGAACACGTGGCCGTGACCTCCCGAGCCTATCATCGGGTTTACATAACGTACTGCGTCATCGATCGCCATGGCCGTCATGGCTGCTGACGATAGCGATAGCGCTAAAATAAGCGATTTGAATTTCTTAATCATCATGAGATTTAGGTTTCTGTTGATTCTATTTTTGGGTTTTAATTTTAGTCGGACGGGTCGGACTAGTCGGACCAATCTGACTTGTCCGACGCTAATCCAAGGCTTTTAGCCATTGCGAGGCCTATGCAAAGATAACAATAAATATAGACTTTGCACGTAGCCAATTATGAAAAAATAAGATTTTTTTGGCGCAGTTGGGGGCTGCCGTGGGGCCTCCTGCCGCTTCATGGCCCATGGCCGAGGTGGCAGACTGATGGCAAGGGCCTTGCGAAAGGCCCTATATGGGCTTGTCGAAAGCCCTTTATGAGCGGGCCAAAGCGGCTCTTTAGCAGCGCCAAAGCTGGCGTTTAGCGGGTCGGACTAGTCGGACCCGTCAGACTGGTCCGATGTATTTTGCCGGCAATTTGTTGCCGGCAAACGCCCCTCCCCTGCCCTGCAAATCTGCCGTTATGGCTCGAAAAAGGAGAAAAGATTTGGCAAAAGCCGTTTTTTTCTTTACCTTTGGTTCTCAATCTATCGTAAATACTTTAATTCATCTTTATGAAGTTAAATTACATTTTCCTTTCTCTACTCTTGTCGCTTGGCGTGGCCAAGGCCGCGGCCCAGCAGCCGGTGGACTATGTCGACCCATTTATCGGCACGACGAACTTCAGCGTTTGCAACCCCGGCGCCGTGCTGCCCCACAGCCTGATGTCGGTAGTGCCGTTCAACGTGATGGGCTCCGACCTCAACCAACAAGACAAGGACGCCCGCTGGTGGTCGGCTCCTTACGAATACCACAATAAGTTTTTCACCGGCTTTGCCCATGTCACGATGAGCGGTGTGGGCTGTCCCGAGCTGGGAACGCTGCTCACCATGCCCACCGCGGGGCCGCTCGACGTGGATTACCACAACTATGGCTCGGAATACAAGGACGAGAAAGCCACGCCCGGTTATTACGCCCTGACGCTCAAGAAATACGGTATCAGGGCCGAGGCGTCGGCTACCATGCGCAGCTCCATTGAGCGTTACACCTTTCCGAAGGGCCGTGCCAACATATTGCTCAACGTGGGTGACGGTCTGACCAATGAGTCGGGAGGCATGGTAAAGCGTGTCAGCGACACCGAGATTGAGGGCCATCGCCTTTTGGGAACGTTCTGTTATAACAGTCAGGCGGTATTCCCCATCTACTTCGTGCTGCGTGTCAACAAGCGACCGATGGCTTCCGGCTATTGGAAAAAGCAGCCCCCGTTCAGTGGAGTGAAAGCCCAGTGGGACAAGGACAACGGCCGTTACAAGCTCTACACGAACTACTCGCGCGAGATGGCGGGCAATGAGGTGGGCTACTTCTTCAGCTACGATTGCGCCGAAGGCGAGCAGGTGGAGGTGCAGATGGGCGTCTCGTTCGTCAGCATAGCCAATGCCCGTGAGAATTTGGAGGCCGAACAGCGGGGCAAAACCTTTGACGCCGTGCGTGCCGACGCCCGTCAGACATGGGAAGAGGCCCTCAGCCGCATCACCGTGGAGGGCGGCACGGAGGCCCAAAAGCGAGTGTTCTACACGGCACTCTACCACAGTCAGCTCCATCCCAACATCCTTCAGGATGTCAACGGCCAGTTCCCGGAAATGGAGAACAACCGTGTGGGCTACACAAAGGGCAACCGTTACACCGTGTTCTCGCTCTGGGACACCTACAGAAACGTGGGTCAGCTCGAGACTTTGCTCTATCCCGACCTGCAACTCGACATGGTTCGCTCCATGATAAGCATGTATAAGGAATGGGGATGGATGCCTAAATGGGAGTTGTTTGGCCGTGAGACATGGACCATGGAGGGCGACCCGGCCATTCCTTTCATCGCCGACACCTACCTGAAGGGCCTGCGCGACTTCGACATCAACGCCGCTTACGAGGCTTTCAGCCGCTCGGCCAACCTGCCGGGAAAGGACAATAAGATGCGTCCCGACATCGACCCATACCTTGAGAAAGGCTATATCCCACTTGGATTCTACGCCGCCGACGAGTCGGGCGACAACAGTGTGTCGCATGCTTTGGAGTATTACATGGCCGACTATGCGCTGTCGAACCTCTCAAAGGCCTTGGGCCACACCGCCGACGCTAAGAAATACTACCGCAGAGCCTTGGGTTACAAGCATTATTACAGCAAGGAGACGGGCACGTTGCGGCCCATCCGCAAGGACGGAACGTTCCTCTCACCCTTCGATCCGGCCGCCGGCGCCGACTTCAGCAACGCTCCGGGCTTCCATGAAGGGTCGGCTTGGAACTACACTTTCTATGTTCCGTTCGACGTTATGGGCTTGGCAAAGCTCATGGGCGGCAGCAAGAAGTTTGTCAACAAGCTGCAAATGGTGTTCGACAAGGGCCTTTACGACCCCGCGAACGAGCCCGATATAGCCTATCCTTACCTCTTTAACTACTTCAAAGGTGAGGAGTGGCGCACGCAAAAGGAAGTGAGCCGCCTCTTGGCCAAGCACTTCACCGACAAGCCCGACGGCATTCCGGGCAACGACGACTGCGGAACGATGTCTACATGGGCCATCTTCTCCATGATAGGTCTTTACCCCGACTGTCCCGGTCAGCCCTATTACTCGCTGACAACCCCGGTCTTCGATAAGGTAACCCTGCACTTGGATAAGAAGTATTATCCCAATGGCGACCTCACGATAGAGACCCGTCGCACCGCTCCCGGCCAACAATTGATCAAGTCAATGACGCTCGGTGGCCGCAAACTCTCGCAATATCGCGTGAGCCACGACGACCTTCTGCGAGGCGGTAAGCTGGTGTTTGAGGTGAAATAGGGCGATGGAATAGTTGAGAAGTTGAGGGGGTTGGGAGGATGAATGGTTTGTCCTAAGGATTAAGCGCCGGGCTGATGATGTGAAGCAATGACCGCCCTCCCCTTTTATTAAATGGCAAAGGACCACAGCAATGTGGTCCTTTGTCGTTTTAAGAGGGTGCCTTTGGCGTTTAATTTTGTCGGACTGGTCAGACTAGTCGGACCGGTCTGACCAGTCCGAGGAGGGCATTGCGCCCCACAACCGATTAGCAAACTATTCATCCTCCCAACCTTACAACTTTGCAACTTCGGCTCTGCCACTCCTCAACCGCGGCTCTGCCATCAATTAAAATTCTCGTGAATGGTGACCGAGGGATGAGGAGTGTCGAGGTGGCGGATGGCGATGTCGACCACGGTTATCCAATTGGTGTAATGCAGGCGCAGGTGAAGGGTGCCATCGGAGGTGAAGCCATAGCCGGCCGCCACGGTGAAAGGACCGGCTATGCCCTTGAATCTGTCTTGGGCATGGATGGAGTATGGTGGCGTGACGGGCGTGCGGGTGGTGGTCCATTGGCCGTAAGTCATGGGCAGACGGACCTGCTTTCCCTGCTGCTGATAGCTGAAAATGAGGCCCGTGGCGGTGCGTTCAATGCGCAGCGAGGACCATCCTTGGGCGTTGTTTTCCAAGGGTAGCGTGACGGAGCGGGGCATGTGGCGGGGCGCTTTGCGCTTACCCTCGGGCAAGGGGAGGCGGCGTGAGGTGGCCAAACGCCGGAAATGGCGGTTGGAATTATCACTAATCGGCGCCAAAGTGTCCTTTACCTGCGGCAACAGATGGTCCCAAACGAGGCGCCGTTGACGCACTCCGTCGATGGCGGAGCACTCGGTGATGACCACCACCATGTCCTTATCGGGCACCACGAGGATGTATTGTCCGAAGGCACCGTCGGCCCGTGAGGCGCCCGGATACTCACAGCGCCACATCTGATAGCCATAGCCTAGCCCGCCATTGTCTATCTGCGGCTTCATCATTTCCTCCACCCAAGCCCTTGAAATGAGCCGTCGGCCTTGCCACTTGCCACCTTGGAGGAGCAACAAGCCAAACTTTGCCAGCGACTCGGCCTGCAAATGGAGGCCCCAGCCGCCCGTGTTGAAGCCTTTGGGGCTTTCCTCCCACCCCACTTGGGTGATGTTCATGGGCGTGAAAAGGCGGTCCTTGAGGTAGTCGAGGGTGGTTTGTCCGGTGGCTTTTTGCAAGATGGCGCTCAGCAGGTAGGTACACATGGAGTCGTATTGGAACCGGCTTCCGGGCGCCGCCACGGGCTTTGAGAGCCAATAATGGGTCCAAAGGCGCTCCACGTTGCGGAAGTTCCAGTCGGGCGTTATGCCCGAGCTCATGGTCAGCAGATGGCGAACGGTCATTCGCCGATAGTTTACGGAGTCGCGATGGGCCATGGGGAAGAAATCGGCCACGGGGCTGTCGAGGCGCAATAGCCCCTCGTCGATGGCGATACCGATGGCTGCCGCCACGAAGGTTTTGGAGCAAGAATAGAGCGTGTGGCCGCTTTCGGCGCTGAAAGGTTGGGGATAGCACTCGTAGGCTACCTTGCCATGACGCAGCACGACAAGGCTGTGGAGGGCCGTGCGGGGCAGCGCCATGAGGCTGTCGGTGAGCCGGGCAAGTGCCCGCGAGGGTATGCCGACGCTCTCGGGCGTGGTTCGTGGCAGATGGCCTACTTGGGAATGACCGCTCAAAAAGGCGGTGAGGAGGATGAGAAGGGTAAGCGCTTTTTTCATAGTTGGAGGGCGGTGGGACCGCAGGTGTTAGTTGTTTTGGGGTCGGACGGGTCAGACTGGTCCGACTAGTCTGACTAGTCCGACGGTAGCAGTGGCTCCCCTGCTTTTGCAAAAATAGTGCAAAAAATGATAATTCGGGGCTTATGACATGTTTTTTCATGGAAAATGAAGGGGCGAATGTATGAAAAACATTTATCTTTGTCGGAAAGTGAAATGGGCATAGACCATTTCACACGATGTTTTTGTTAATACATAGCAAGGTTGAATCTATGGAAATAAGCGTTATTGGAACGGGAATGATAGCCCGAGAGGTGCTTGCCATGCTGCGCAAGGAGGACTTGGGCATTGGCGTGAGCAGTATTTATGCCCATCAGGACAAGGCCAAGGCCGATGAGCTGGCAGGTGAATATGGCATTGAAAGGGTGTTCACCGACTACGAGGCACTGCTGCGTGAGGACAAGGCCGACTTCCTTTACATCGCCGTAGTCAACACCGCGCACTACCCGATGGCCCGTGAGGCCCTGCTGGCAGGCCGCAACGTGATCGTGGAGAAGCCCATGGCCATGACGGCCGAGGAGGTGAAAGAACTGATGGAACTGGCCCGCGAGCGGGGCTGCTGGCTCTTTGAGGCCATGACATTGCTGCACCTGCCCAACTTCGGATTCGTGCTCCGCCACCTCAAAGACATCGGTCCGGTGCATGCCGTCATCGCCAATTACTCGCAATATTCCTCACGTTACGACCGCTATTTGCAGGGTGACGTGGCGCCGGCCTTCAATCCCGACTTGGGTGGAGGGGCCTTGCGCGACCTTAATGTTTACAACATAAATGCCGTGGTGGCGCTGTTCGGGTCGCCCAAAAGCCAGCACTATTACCCCAACACGGGCCATAACGGCGTAGATACGTCGGGAATGATGGTGCTCAACTATGACGGTTTTCAGGCCGTTTGCATCGCCGCGAAGGATTGCGACGGCCCATCGGGCATGACCATTGAGGGCGAGAAAGGCTATATACAAGTGACATCGCCGGTCAATTCGTTCACGGGCGTGGAGCTACATGTGGGCTCTCACGTAACGAAGGCTCCCCCACAACGCTACGAGAGCAGGCTCACCGAGGAATTCATCGCCTTTCATGACATCTACCGACAGGGCGACCGCGAGGCCATGAACCACTATCTGCTCTTGTCATTGGCTGCCCAGCAGGTGATAGGATAGGGCGCCGGGGGCGATATTAGGGTCGGACCAATCGGACTAGTCAGACTTGTCCGACTGGTCAGACACCGCATGATAGGATAATAGGGCGAAGCCCCGATGATAAGCTAATCCGATGATTTGATGATAGGATGAATATTTCTATAAAACAACAGCGGCCCTTTGGATTTACCAAAAGGGCCGCTGTTGTTGATTAAAAGGGCCGCTGTTGTTTATTCAAAGGGCTGCTATGGGGCGATGAAAAGCCGCTTATGACCGTGTAAAAGGGCCGCTGTGGCTACTGCTTTTCCCACGAACGTTGGTTTTCGGGCAGTGAGGTGACGACGAACTCACGGTGCTTGGCGCCGGTGAGAACCTTGCGGGCAACGGCCGTAATGTCGGCGGGAGTGAGGTTCTCTATCGAGGCTTGCGGGTCGTGGATGGCTGATGAGGCGGCGGTAGCGAGCTTGCGGTCGGAATAGGCCTGCATGATGGCCAGCCACATTTCGGGACTTACCGTGTCGTCGGCGCCTTTGCTGTCGCCCTCGGTCTGCTCCACGGCCAGTGGAACGACTATCTTCTTGAACTCGTCTTGGCTGAAAAGGCCACGGCCGATGCTGTCGAGGATGGCGTAAGCCCGCTGTTTCATGTAGTCAACCTTGGCTCGTGAGGTGGTGAAATGGATGTTGAGCGTGGCCCGCGGTTGGCTGCGCTCGGTGTATTCGGCCCGCACGCCCACGCTGTAGGTGGCGCCCTCTTTCTCTCGAAGTTCGGTAAAATAACGGGTCTCGAGCAGTCCGCGGAGCACCTCAAGGGCCATTTCCTCCTTCTCGGTGAGCTTCACGGCATGGTTGTAGGCTATCTCTATCTCACCCATATCGCCCGGCACGTCGACTTGGAAATGGCGTTTGATTTCCTGCTTGTCGGACGAGAAGTCGAGCGAACGCCGCCGGGTGGGTGCCGAAGCGTCGCCGGCGGGCAGTGAGGCGATGTAGCGTTCCACCAGTACACGAGCCTCCTCGGCGGGCATGGAGCCTACCATGGAGAAACTGAAGCGGGCCATGTGGCCGAAATGATCGGCGAAAAGGCGGGGCAGGTCGGCCCGGTTCATGCGGCGGTAGAAGGCCTCGTTCTCCGTGGGATTTTGCTCCGAGGCCGGGAAGAGCAGCATACGGATAGAGTCTTCTACGGCCTCCATACCCGTAAGGTTTCGGCTTTTATAAAGATAAGTCTTGCGCTCCACGAACTTATCGAACACGCTTTGATGGAAGTTTTGGCGTGTGAGCACCAAGTACATGTACTGCATCAAGGCCTCGGCGTCGGCCGCATCGGCTTGTCCGCTGATACCATCGAAATTGTTGTCGATATTGAGTGACAGGTCGAGGGACTTGCCGCTCATCCATTGGTAGAGCTGATTGCGGTTGTATTTATAGACACCCGACTGCATGATGAGCGACTGCATGGCCGAGAATGAGGGTACGTCGGCCGGGCTGACAGCCTCTTGTCCGCCGGCGCCCATGGCCGTGAAATAGAGCCTGCCACGGGCTTCGGGCAGTTGTTTGTAGATAACCCGTGCGCCATTGCTGAGCTTCCACACCTTGGCTTGCAGCTCCTTGTCGGTCGTTTCGGTGAGAACCTTGCCGGGTTTGATGTCGAAATCGATGAGGTTTTGGGGCGTCGGGGCGATGGAAGTGGGCATGAGGGGATGTTGGCGCGCCTCGGCCATGAGCCCACGGAAGTCCTCCTGCGACAAGGCGGGCCCGCGGTCATTGGGCGTGGCGTAGGTAACGAACGACAGATTGCGGTCGTCCATCCACGTGCGCACCCAGTTATTGAGGTCATCGGCCTCGAGTTCCACGAGCTGCTCGGCCTGCGCCGAGAGCCTCTGACGCATGGTGGTGAGGGGCGTTTGGTACAGATAATGCTGCTTGAAAGTCTCCATCCAGTTATCGGGTGTGCCGAGGCGTTCGGCCGAGAGGATTTCTTTCAGTTCCTTATAAATGCGCCATTTCACGTCGTCGAACTCATTTTCGCCGAATCCGTCGCGGCGTATGGCCTCGCGCAGGCTCAATAATTGGCCCACAGCCTGCCGTTCGCGGCCGCCGTAAGGCACGATGTCGCAGGCGCATTGGGCGTAACCGCGCACCAAGGGAGCGTAACTTATCGTGGCGGCAACGAACTCATCGGCGCCTTCATTGCGAATCATGCCCAAGCGTTGGGCCATGAGTTGGTTGAAGATACGTACCAACAGCTCTTCCTTGGGGCTGTCCTTGCCCGGCTGTTGGGGGGCAATGGGCGTGCGTTGGTAGATACCTACGGAGCTGATGGTATTGTCGTTGTCGGTGAAATGATGGTAAAGCGGACTGTCGTTGTCGGCTATGGTGACCGTGGTACGCGGCTCGGCGTGCTTGGGTTGCTTGAGGTGGGAGAAGCGACGGATGACCTGCTGTTCGCACGCATCAAGGTCGACGTCGCCCACAATCATGAGACATTGCAGGTCGGGACGGTACCATGCGCGGTAAAAAGCGGCGAGGTCCTTGGCCTGAACATTGCGGAGCACCTCGTTCTTCCCGATGACATTGTGGGTGGAATAGGCGCTGCCGTTGTACGTTACGCCCGCTATGCCGCCGGCGATGCGGCTTTGCAGGGTGTTGCGCTGGCGTGCTTCCTGAAGGATAATGGCCCTTTGCTTATCCACTCCGGCCTTGGTTATGCGGATACCGTTGCACCAATCGCTCACCACCAGCAGCAAAGAGTCGCGCAAGGGTTGGTTGTCGGCGGGTATGTTGTAAAGGAAGAACTGGGTTTCATTGGTGCCCGTGAGGGCATTGAACACCTGTCCTTTGGCGCGCAGAAACTTCATCACGCCTTGTGGGAAATGCTCTGTTTCCTCGAAAGCCATGTGCTCCATGAAGTGGGCAAGGCCGTTTTGGCGGTCGGATTCGACAATGGCGCCCACGTTCTGATAGAGGAAGTAGTTGACTTCACCTTGGAAATCGTCGTTGTCATAGATATAATAAGTGAAGCCGTTGGGCAATGTTCCGTGGCGAAGTCCGGCCAGTTGCATGTCGGGCTGTTGGGCCATGAGCGGCGCGGACAAGGCCAACAGCACCGCCGCCACGTGGCGGCGCTTGAGCAGGGAGGTGAGAGTAAACGTCATAGAGATGGGAAGTTTATTTGTTCAATAGGTCGAGTTCGGCCATTTTTCGGCTGATGGCCTGCTGCAACATGGCTTGTGCCATTTCGGCTTTCTGCATCTGCAAGGATTCCACGTAGGCCTGATTGTAGAGTTCCTTGGCCTTGGCGTAGTCCTTGAGTTGGCGATACGAGTCGCCCATCATCACGATAAAGTTGATGCGATCCATGACGTTGGTCTCGTCCTTGAGGGCTTTCTCCACCCATTTGATGGCTGTTTGGTGGTGTTGGGGCTTGAGATTGCCGCCGGCAGCGTAGTACAAGTTCTGCGCTGCTTGGCCGTAGTCGTAGGGTGACACGTTGTCGGCGAGCTTGGCGAGCAGGCTTGATTCGAGCTTCATATACTTATCCACGTCCTTTTCTTTATAGATACTGTAGAGGGCGTCGAGGTACATCGAGGCCCGGTCATAGGGACTTATGGAGGTCAGCGCGGCCACCTCGTAGGCCGACTTGTACTCGCCGCGAATCTTCTCCAAGTAATCTTTGTAGGCCAAATTGCCTTCCTTGGCCAGCTTCTCGGCCTTTTGGTCGTTGTATTCCACGACATAGTAGCAGGGGGTATTGCCCATTACCTGCTTCCATTTGTCGAGATTGTCGTTGATGAAGTTGGCCATTTCGCCCTTTATCTCATCGTCCTCACCCAAGTTTTGCACGATAAGGTAGTCGTTGGTGTTGATGAGCGACGGGCCTTTCTTGGCCTTGAAGTAGTTGCGGAATATCTTTCCGATGCGTACGACCCACTTCTCCGCGTTCACGCCTTCTTGCGCGGCGAGGAACCGGGGAGCCTGTAAGAGCACGTCCTGCTGTATCTGCAAGTCCTCGGGATTCTTCTTATAGTTGTTGTAAAGCTGCTCAAAGCCCACCGATTCGCCTGCGACTATGCGGGCGGCGTCGAGCAGTTGGGCGGCCGACATGGCGCCCACGTTTACCGAGAGTGCCTTTCCATCCTTGTCGATGAAGGCTAACGTGGGGTAGGCGTCTACCTTGTATTGCTTGGCTATGGCCACGTTGTCGCCCTTCTCGGCGTCTAACTGAAGGGAGATAAACTTATCGTTGAAGTACGATCCTACGGAATCTTGCGTGAAAACGGTCTTCGCCATGCGCTTGCAAGGGCCGCACCAAACGGCATAGAAATCGACGAAGAGCGGTTTGTTTTGTTTCTTGGCCTCGGCAAGGGCTTGCTCAAAAGAGCCTTGGAAAAACTTGATACCGTTGCCGGCCGGCTGCGCGAAGGCGTCGATGTTCCCCAAAATGAGGGAACAAACGAGGAGGAAAAATATCTTTTTCATGAGCTGTGAACTTTTAAATGATGATTACTGAATGGGTGGGAAGGCCTCGGGGGTTAAGGCTCTTCCTCATAATAAACTTCCTCGGGCATGTTGTCCTGCACGTCGAAGGTGATGATGTCCTCGAGCAAAGCGGAGTGGCCCTCGTTGTAAACCCGCAGGGTGAGGGTGTACTTTCCGTTGCTTAGGCTCTTCAGGGCTTGTGGGAACATCTGTACTATGCCGCCCATGACCTTGATGTTGCCTTTCTTCACCTCGGCCGTAAAGGCCTCGGCGTTGGCTCCGTCGGCCACTTTCACGCCGACATACTCGTAGTTGATGGGGTTGGTTCCGGCCACTCCTTGTATTCGGAGCGACGTCCATGGGGCGCCATTGTCAACATGGGGGTCGCCCTCGGGCACGTTTCGATAAGCCTGAATCACGTTGGGTGTGAAGGCAGCGTTCTCCGTTTGCAGGTAGCCCACGGGTATGTCGTTGCACGAAGTGAAAGCCATGGCGAGCAATGAAAGCAGCGCTTGGCCTAAAAACTTGGTATATTGCTTCATAATTTTAAAGGTCATTGGGAGTGAAATTGTATTGAAGAGAATGTACTACGCCCGTTTTGGTCTGTATGTTGTGGGACGCCACGTAGGTGGATTTCCTCGTATCGGGCGATACGAGGTAGACACGGGCCGGGCCGGCCTCGGCCACTCCTTGGTAAGTATCCTTGAAAGTATAAATCCACAGTTGGTTTCCGGCGGCCATGGTGTAGGTTTTTCCGCCGCTGCCGATGACATTGTTCTCATCGGAAGAGGGTCTTCCCTTGGGGAATCCCTCAAGAAGAACGCGCTGCTTGGGCAGGATTGTCTTCAGGATAAGCTGTCGGCAGTCTTCCTCCGGAATATCACTTACGCCGCCAAATTCGTTCTCCAAGAGGTAACGACGTATGCTGTGGTTGGTCATTCCGAACACGGTGATGTCCGAACCGTACTCGCTCGTGCCCTCAAAAACGTTCTTCAGGCCCGCCCGCTCGGCCATTTCCATGAGCATGCTCCAGTTGTATGGGTCGGTCTGGAAGTACTCCCATAGGGTCCGGTCCTTGTGTGTGGTCTCGTCGGTGACGCCGGTGTCTATCACGTTATAGTCGGTGCAGCCTGCTCCAAGCAGCAGTACCAATATCAGGGAAATGTATTTCAGTATTTTCATAATTGCTTATTGTCAAGGTGATTACATGTAAGGCAGCCAGTAAGGGCTTTGCTGTATTTGGGTATTAATGACGATTCCCTCGTTGCTTTTGAACGCGCTTGTGGGGATGGGGAGGAACAACGCGCCGTTGGCAATGTCGCTCTTGGTGAGCAAGGGGAACTTGCCTTGTAGCTCGGTCTTGACATATCCGTTCCTGATGATGTCGTAATAACGGCCGTCATTCTCGGCAATGAGCTCGCGTTCGCGCTCCTTGAAGATGGCTTTTTTCAAGTCGTTCTCGCCATTGGCGGGGTAAGCGGCGGCCTTGGCACGGCTTCGTACAAGGTTGAGGTCGACCATGGCAGCGGCCGTGTTGTTGAGTTTGTTGTTGCATTCGGCCCGCAGCAAGAGGAGGTCGGCTAATCTCCAATAGGTGTAATCCGACTTTATCGTGCGGAAATAGAAGCCATGCTCGGCTGTCTGATCAGGGTCGTTGATGGGTTCGCGGAACTTATAGAGCACGGCATAGTTGTGGTCTCCCGACATGTGATCTTTGTCTATTTCGTAGAAGAAGGCCGCTTTGCGCTCGTCGTTCTCGTCGGGGTACATGTCGAGCACTGTTTCCTTATAGAGTCGGAAGCTGTTGTCAATCTCGATGTCGCCCTCTTGTTTGGTTCTGTCGACGGGCCAACCTACATACGAAAGGCCGGGAGAGTTAGGTGAGGTGGTGTAGGATGAGCGGGTATAATCAAAGACTAAAGCGAATATAGTCTCGGGATTTTCCTTGTCGGCGTCCGAAAGGTATTGGCAAAGTTCCTCGGCGGAAGCGCACAACCGGTAGTTGCCGGTCTTGCCATTGATGACCTCGCCGGCGTAGTCCACGGCCTTCTTGTAGTCCTCGGCGCTGTTTTCGCCCTTGCCGTAAAGGTCCTTCAGGCTTCCCCGCCATGCGTAGATATTGGCCAGAAGGGTAGCCGCGGCGCCCTTGGAGGCGTATTGCCGGCAGTTGGTAGGCGCTCCCTTGAGGTCGGTCATGTTGCTGAGAGTGGGCAAAAGCTGGTATGCTTTCTCGGCATGTTTGATGGCTTCGTCGAGCACTTCGGCCTGCGGAACGTTTGAATACATCTTAATAGTCTTGGAATCCTCGGTGATGATGGCGCTCGAATAGCGCTGGGCCAATGCCAAATAACACAGTCCGAGGGCAAACTGGGCCTGCCCCGTGTGGTAGTTATAGCGGTTCTCGGGCAGGTCTTTGGTGCGATGGATGTTGTCGAGGAGCAGGTTTGACTCGAATATTATGTCGTAAAGGCTCTTCCAATCGTTATCGGAACGGGCCACCATTTGCGGGTTCCAATTGCGTACATCGCTCATTTCTGTCAGCTCATCGAGCTTTGAGCCGGCCGCCATGATGGTGGCATTGTTGCCGAAGGCCGTGCTTAGAAAGAAGTGGATGGAGGCAGTTGTCGTGGCCAACTCGGCCTCCGTGGTGAACGCGTTGGTATAAGTCAGCGTGTTCTCGGGGCTGAGATCCAGTTCGCATGACTGAAAAGTTAATGCTGAGAGCAGCATTGCGGGTATGATAAATCGTTTCATTTGTTTTAGAATTTTAGGTTTACGCCAAATGTGAATTCCCTATTCAGCGGGTATTGTTCACCACCGTCTTTACCCGTGTAGGGGTTTACAATCTCGGGATCAATGCCCGAATAGTTGTCGAGTAGGAAGAGGTTGCTGCCCGTGAGGTAGACTTTGCATTCCTTCAGGCCCATTTTCTTAAACCATTTCGTGGGCAATCCGTAAGATATGGTGAGTTGTTTGAGGCGTAGGAAACTTACATTCTCTATATTGGAGTCGATGTTTCCATCGAACTGTCCGATGTATCCGCCGTCGGCATACTCTATCGACGGGTATTTCGTATCGTCGCCGGGCTTCTGCCAGAAGGAAGCCTTGGTGAGGTCGTCCATGACCACTCCGAAGGAGCGGGTGAAGCTGAAGGCGGAGTTCTTGGACGTGTTGATGATCTTGCGGTTGAGCATGTAGTTGAAGAGAGCTGACACGGTGAAGTTCTTCCACGTGAAATCGGCCGTGAAACCACCGTAGGCCAAGGGGATGGTACTGCCCGCGTAGTACTGGTCATCGTAGTCAATGCGGCCGTCCATGTTTTGGTCTTTGAGCTTGCGACCGCCCACTCTGAGCGGATAGTTCTCATTATTGAAATATAAAGGTGAGCGCTTTCCTAACTGATTATAGTAGTAAGGAATGTCCTCTTCCTTCTGTACGATTCCCTCGTCGTGGTAGGTGTAGAGGCCGTAAATGGGTCGGCCGATGACTTTGGAGGGCAGGTCGGTGCCGCCATAAGACTTGCGGAACATGTTCCAATTGCGTGAAATATTGAATCCGAGCGTAAGGAGCATGTCGCTACGGCGTATCAAGTCGCCGCTGATTTCGAGCTCCACACCCTCGTTGGAGATAGTGGAGGCGTTGTTCCAAACCTTATCCAAGAAGAATACATTGCCCGGAAGAGGTGTCTGCATGAGCAGTGCGGACGAGGTTTTGTAGTAATAATCGAGCTTCACTCGCAAGCGGTAATCGAGCATTTGCAGGTCAAGTCCCAAGTCGTACTGGTCGCTCTTTTCCCAAGTGAGCTTGCTGTTGGCCATCGACTGTGGTATCATGCCGAGCACACCCTTGAACAAGTTCGACTCGATAAGCGTTCCCAAAGCCAAGTAGGCTTGGTTAAATTTCTGTCCCGACCGGCCCCATGAGGCTCTTACCTTACCGAAATTGAGCCACCAAAGGTTCTTCATGAAAGGTTCTTCGGTGAACGCCCAGCCCAGTCCTACGGAGGGGAAGGTGGCCCAACGCACGTCTCTTCCGAACACGGACGAGCCATCGCTGCGCACCGAAAGCTCCATGAGGTATTTCTTTTTATAGTTATAAGCCGCGCGACCGAGGAAACTCATCATGGCTTGTTCCTCAAAGTTGGTGAGTATTCCTTGCAGGGCTTCGTAGTTGCCCTCGGAGTTTTGGCGCATCTTGGGCCATCCCTCGCTGATGTAGTGAATGCTGTTCGAGGGACCGCCGTAGGCCTCGCCGTTGATGGTATTGAGGATGTCGCGGTTATAGGTGACACCTGCCATCAGCTCAAGGTTGTGCTTATCCTTGAGGTTAAGGTTGTAAGTAAGGATGTTTTCGGTCTGAAGCATGGTCATACCGAAGTTCGCTACCGACGAGTAAGTGAGCAGGTTGCTCTGCAAGTAGTTGGGTGAGAAGCGGTTGGTCTCGGTTCGATAGTGGTCGATGGAGCCGGTTGAGGAGAATACGAGGCCCTTGAGGATGTTGTACTTCAGGCCCACGTTGAGCCTTATGTTGTAGTTGTGGTTCTTGTTGCTCACGTCTCTGAGCTGCTGCAAGGCCAGCGTTTCGGCTACCGAACCTTTGCCGGGCAGGATACTCGGCGTTTGTTTGGGGTCGGTGGTAAGGCCTTGTATGTCGGTGGCTCCTCCTCCAAGGCTCTTGTCGGTGTACGACATGTTGACGCGGGCAAAGGCATCCAGCTTGGTCGATAGCTTGAAATCGAGGTTGGAAGTGAAGGAAGCACGCTTGAAGTGAGAGTTGATCATGATACCCTTCTCGCTGTACGCGCCCGCGGCCACCATGTATTTCACGTTCTCCGTGCCCCCCGACACGTCGACATCGAGCTTCGTCACGCTGCCCACACGGAAGCTGTACTTCCACCAGTTGGTGCTGTTGTTGTAGAAAGTATTGAGCGAATCCTGCGCCATTATGGGCGCCAGAGAGCCTTGGGGCAGCCTATGGCCGTTGCGCCAGAAGTAATCGTAGGCGCCGGCATTGTCGGGTTCCCACATGTAAGATGAGTTATAATCCTGCGGCCACACGGCTTGGTCGGTCATGTAGTCGTAGTTTGCGATGCGAAGTTTCTTGGCTAACATCACGTAAAGGTCGCGTTCGCCCTTACCGATGGTCTGTACCGGCGTGGCCGGAAGGTATGAAAGGGATTGTGAAACGTTGATGTTCACTTGTGCCCGGCCACTCTTTCCGCGCTTGGTCTTGATGAGGATGACGCCATTGCCGGCCCTTGAGCCGTAGAGCGAGGCCGAGGCCGCGTCCTTGAGCACGTCAACCGATTCGATGGTCGTGGGGTCGAGGCTCGACAAGGGATTGATACCGCCCGTCTGGGCCGAGGTGGTTGAGAGCACGGGCACGCCGTCGATAACGTACAACGGGGCGCCACTGTTGCTGCCAAGGTTGTTGAGTGAGCTGTAACCGCGTATGGTTACCTGCGTTCCACCGCCACCGGGCGAGCCCGATACGTTGGTCACCTCCACACCCGACATGCGACCCTGAAGCAGCGTTTCCAAGCTCGGGGTGGCCACGTTTTGCAGTTGTGAGGACTTGACCGAGGAGATGGCGCCCACGATTTCACGGGTGTTGCGGGTGCCGTAGGCTATGACCGACACCTCGCCTATGGTGTTCGAGATGTCCTTGAGGACAATGTTGAGCGCCTTGTCCGTGTTATTATAATGTACGGTCTTGGTCTCATAGCCGATGCAAGATACCACGATGTCGCCCGAAGCATGGCCCACCTGCACCGTGAAATTGCCATCCGCGTCGGCCGTCACGCCCGTTTTGGTGCCTTTTACCAAGATGGTGGCCATCGGGATGGTCTCTCCCGTGGAGCTCTTCACCTGTCCCGTCAGCTTGTGGGCCACATTGGCAGGCGCCGGCCGGTCCATTTTGTACACCCTGATGGTGCTTCCCTGCACGCTGTAGGCAAAGGGCGTCTTGGCCAAAAGGCTTTGCACGGCCACCTCGGGCGTCACCTCGTCGAGCGACACGGTGAGCGTTCCGCCGTACGTTTTCACGTCGTTGTCGTACGTTACGCGGCTGTCTCCGTGCTTTGAAATGTAGTCTAAAATCTCGTACAAGGGTTTGTCTTTAAACGAAACCGACAGTGTCCTTGGGCCGCCTTGCGCATGTCCTTGCAATGGGAACATAAGTCCTAAGACGAGAACACTGAATAATACCGCCATCAAATGTCGGCCTGCATCAATTGTCTTCTCCATAGCTATTTGTTTTTACGAATATTTTTTCTCGCCAATCTCAGGGTAATTATTATGCAATATATATACATTAATTACCATCATTTCGCAAAATTAATAATAAATTAGAATAATTCGGCGCTTTAAAACGTTTTAACTATTGTTATAAAAACGTCATTGCCGCCGGTTTGTAAGTCCTCCCGTGTCCCGTGGTCCCTCGTGAGTGGTCGTGCCGAAAGCCCCTTTCGGCACAGCTAAAAGGGGCTTATGACCGTGTAAAAGGGCCGTAATGAGGCTGCCAAAGCAGCCCTTTCGCAAAGCCCGGTGGCAGGGAGCGCCGCCCGATGGTGGTTTTCCCATCGCGTTAATCATATTTAACACACGATTCGTTGGGTGCAGGCGGGGGTGTGGGATGATATGTTTGTCAGGCCGCGAATGATGGAGTGGGGTTGTCAGGCAAGCCCGAGGCTGCCTGCGGACTGGTCAACTTTGGGGCCATGGAGCCGCGGACGGGCAGGGAGTTGCCTGTCTATCGGTGGGAATAAGGGATTTTATTGATGGATAGGTAGGCCTCTTTTTGCTTTCTCTACATAAGGTTTGGAAGGCAAAAAGAGGCTTGTTTTATCGCCTTAAGGTAACGGCGATGGTGTTGAGACGTAGGTAATTCTCGTCCATGTAGACGAAACCGTCGAAGGCGTTGTCTACTCCCCATGAGTTCTTGGCGGCGTAATATTTGCGTCCTTGGGCGTCGCGGACTATGCCGACGAGCGCCATGCAGTGGTCGTCGGTGGTGCGATGGGTCTCGAAAAGGCGCTGGCGCAGGGCTTGGGTGGCCTTGATGGTGGGGTCCATGCGGGCGAAACCGTCCTTGAAGGAGAAGCCTTTGTCGCTTATATCGCCCTCCCAGCAGACGGCATGTCCTTGCCGCAGGGCGCTTTCGACGCGGCCGATGAGCGTGTCGATGGGCAGGTTCAGGTAGGTGTCGTTCATGCGGTTATCGGGCAGTTCGAGGGTGAAGGACTGGCCGAAGGGGTGATGGGTGAAGCTGGTAAGGTGGATGTACTCGTCGGATTGGCACACGCTGTGGGCGAATTCCAAGGGTGTATAGACGGCGCCAAGCATGTAAACATGTTGTGAGGGCATGAAACCTACGGCCTGATCCATGATGTCTGATAGGCGGCGTTGCAGCGATTGGAGGCTCGAGGCGTGGTCGGCGGCCTGCTCCAGTCGGCGTGCGATGACACGATAGTTGGGTAGTGGGTCGGTGGCGTGGTAGGAGTCGTAGGGCGCGAGGCCGTAGGTGTGGATGAGGCGGAGCAGCATGGGCGCCGTGCCTCGTAAGGAAATGGGGGATTGGCCACGGCTGATGAAGCGTTGGCGGGCCTGCTGTTCCAAGAACATCCGGGCCGCGTAGTCGGCCGAGAGGTTGACGGAGTCGCCCTGCATGAGGTGCTCCGTCTCGATGGTTGCCAGCATGGCGTAGGCCCAACATAGGTCGCTCATGCCTTGGTTCTTCACGGGTGTGGTCTTGAGCATGACCTCCGGCGTGAGCGCGGGCCGAGGGTTGGGGCTTTCTTTCTTGTTCTCGGCGGGTCGGCCGCAGGCCCATAGCAGTAGCGTCAGGGCCATGCAGCCCGCCATGATTCCTTTTCTCATTGTCTTAAAGTTTCACATTTTCTCCATGTGATAGCCCATGCGCCGCAGTTGTACGGCCATGCCCATGAGGTAGAGTTGGTGCAGGCAGGCCACGAAAGCCTTGAAGGCGTCGGCCGTGCCGGGTTCTATAGATTGGTGGAGGAGCAGGTTGTACACCCTCGAGGCGCAGTCGCCACCGAGCTGTTCGAGGGCCGTGAAGTCGTCGCCTTCGAGCAGTAACACGTCCTGACGTATGTACTCGTCGAGCAGGTCGTAGCCTCTCTTGTCGCGCATGTAGGTGTATAGGCTGTCTATTTTTGCGTAAATATCCCACTCGGTGTCCCAGAATTTGGTCACGGCCATGCCGATATAGAACATCCATCCCAAGGCTACGACGGGGTAGTCGTTGAACTCACGCACGCCGTCGGCTATGTAGTCTTGGCCTATCTTGGCCCATAGTTCTTCAATGTCGGGGCACTCCGGCATGCGCGCATCTATCTCTCCTTTCGCTTGAAAATAGCGTAGGAGGTCGTTGTGTAGGGTTTCTTCAAAGTTATTCATGCTGCAAAGATACGTATTTCAGTGCGTTGCGAGGCCTTGCCTTGTGGGTAGTTTAACGCAGATTAACACGCCATAATTGCTTAAAAGGCCGCGAATGACTACTTTTGAACGGCTTTCTCACCATGGGAAAAGGGTGGGGAGGGATTTTAAAACAGAGTTTATGAATTTACAAGAAATGCTGAATCATCGGCGGGCCGTGCGCCATTTCGACCCCGAGCAGCCGATAGATACCGAGCGAGTGAGGCAATGTTTGGAGCTGGCCACGCTGGCCCCGACGAGTTCTAACATGCAGTTGTGGGAGTGTTACCACGTTACCAATCCCGAAGTGATGGCCCTCTTGAGCCATGCTTGCCTTGATCAGCTCACGGCACGGTCGGCCAAGGAGATGGTGGTTTTCGTCACCCGGCAGGACCTTTACCGCCAACATGCCGAGGCGGTGCGCCGCTTTGAGGAGGAGAACACACGCCGTAACAGTCCCGAGGAGAAGCAAGCCAAGCGGCTGAAGAAGTGGAATTTGTACTACGGAAAGGTCATGCCGCTGCTTTACAGTAGGTTTTTGGGCCTCAAAGGCGGCCTGCTGAAACTGTTGGCGATGGCTGTCGGTTGCTTCAGGCCTATCGTCAGACAGGTTTCGGAGGCCGATGTGAGGGTGGTGGTGCACAAGAGTTGCGCCTTGGCCGTGCAGACTTTCATGCTGGCCATGAGCGAACAAGGCTATGACACGTGCCCCGTGGAGGGCTTCGACAGCCGTTTGGTGAAGAAAGCGTTGGGCTTACCATCGGGCGCCGAGGTCAATATGGTCGTTACATGTGGCATTCGTAAGCCCGATGGGGTGTGGGGTGACCGTTACAGACAGCCCTTCAGCCAAACCTATCACGCCGTGTAAATCGGGTCAAAGGCGGGCCATGATGGCCTTGGACGCCCATCCCTACACGGTTTTAGGGGATTCCCTATGGGGCCATAGGAATAATACTTTGGAACAACGGTTGGGAAATGGTAATTTCGCAACATAGATAATTTTGTATGTTGAACCCATTAATACCTACCGTTATGATGAAAAGAATGATATTTTTCATGGTCCTTGGGCTGACAATGGCAGCCTCAACGATGGCCATGGACCGCAGGGAAGCACGGGCGGAAGCACGTTACCTGACTGATAAAATGGCTTATGAGCTGGGTCTCTCGCCCCGTGAGTACGACCGATTGTACGACATCAACTATACTTATCTGCGCCATACGCGCTCTTACGACGACCTTTACGCCCATCCGTGGCAAAGCCGTAACGCTGCGCTGCGGGCTTTCTTCAGCGGTCGTCAGTGGCAGATGTTCATAGGAACGGATTACTTCTATCGTCCGCTTTCGTGGCGCAATGGGGCTTTTGTACACAAAGTGTACGTGCGTTATCCCCGCGGTGGCATGCCCCGTTACCACTCGCCACGCTATCTGCCTCGGCATGAGAGGCCCTACTATGGCCGCCGTCACGATTACGGACGCCACTACGGCCACGATATGGAGCGGCGTCATCATCGCCACCATCATTGGTAAAACGCCGCTTAGAGCGGCTTAAAGCAGCCTTAAAACGCATTTAGCGCCTGCCGATAGCAATATCGGCAGGCGCTAATGGTTTGTGGTGGAGTGGGTGAAAGCACCGCTTTCACCCAATTGTCGGACCAGTCTGACTAGTCGGACTGGTCCGATGAAGGCGGCTCAAGCCGCCTCTTTCCCCTCTACCTTCTTATCTCCAAGTATTTATTAATGACGTTCACGCTGAGCATGTGGGGTGGAGTGAGAATGCTGAGAATGCCGTGTTGGCGGAGCGTAGACACGATGAGGCGCTTCTCATAGGCAAATTTCTCGGCGATGGTGTGTTGGTAGTAGTCCTCCGTGGAGGTCTTGGGAGAACGGATGTAGTCGTTGATCTCAATGTCCTCAAAGAACACCACGATGACCTTATGGCGCCGGTTAAGCAGCTTCAGATAGCTGAGTTGACGGTGGAGGGCCGTCATTCCCGAGAAATTAGTGTAGATAATGAGAATGCTCCGCTTGCTTATCTGCCGGTGAATGTTGACACATAGGCTGCTGAAATCGGTCTCGCCGAAGGTCGTCTCTTGTGCGTAGAGGGTTTCGAGCAGCTGTTGGAGTTGGCCGGGGCGGGCCGATGGGGCCACGAAAGTGTCGGGACGGTCGGCAAAGGTGATAAGGCCGGCCTTGTCCTCACGGTGCATGGCCACGTAGGAAAGCACCAAAGCGGCGTTAATACTGTAGTCGAGGAGCGTCATGCCTTGGAACGATTGCTGCATGACACGCCCCTTGTCGATGATAGAGAAGATTTGTTGCGACCGCTCATCACGGTACACGTTGACCATCAACTCATGGCGGCGGGCGCTGGCTTTCCAGTTGATGGAGCGGTATTCGTCGCCTTTGACGTAGTTCTTTATCTGCTCAAACTCCGTATGATTGCCCACCCGGCGTATTCGTTTGGCGCCCGTTTCCCTCAGGTTATCGCTCATGGCGAGAAGCTCATAGCGCTTCAGCATGAGGAAAGCGGGGTAAACTTTCACTTCTTTCTCGTCTCCGAGCGTGTAACGGCGCTCGGCTAAGGCAATGATGGTGCGGGCAAAGCAGCGTATGTGGCCGAAATGATAACGGCCGCGGCGGGTCGGCGTGAGCGTGTAAGTAAGCGTTGACGAGCCCATGGCGGGCAGATGGGCGGGAAAGGTGACGTCGCGGCGCTGGAAAATGGGCGGCGTCTCGTCGATGACCGTCAGCGAGAGGGCGAAGGGGTAGTGGCTTTCGAGGACGATATTCACCTCGTTGGCGTCGCCATTGGAGAAGCGCTCGGCACACGCCCGACGCCCTTCCATTCCTCCGACGGCATAGAGCAGCAGGATGTCGGCTACCGTTACGAGGACAAGAAGGGCCAGCATGACCTTGCCCCATAAGAACAATGGGGGAACGGCATAGCCCAGTCCGAGCGTAAGGACGACCGCGGCGAGCAGCAGGAAGAATCGTTTGGTGAGATACATATGGGCGCGTTTACTTCGGCACTTCCACCTTGTCAATCAGCTTTTTGGCCACTTTCATGGCCGTGTAGCCCTCCATTTCGGCCTCGGCGGTGAGGTGAAGGCGGTGGTGAAGAATGCTTGGCGTGACGAATTTGATGTCCTCCGGGGTCACGAAATCACGGCCCGAGAGCAGTGCATAGGCCTTCGAGGCATTCAGGATGGCCACCGACGCGCGCGGACTGGCCCCTAAGTACACGGCCTTCGACGTGCGGGTTTGCTGCACGATGGCCGCAATGTAGCGCAGGAGGCTCTCCTCTATGAACACCGTTTGCAGTTGTTCACGCAGCAGGAGCAGCTCGGCGATGGTCATAACGGGCCTTACGGCCTCCAACTTGATGAGCTGTTGGTTGGCCTGATGGCGCTTGAGGATGTCTACTTCCTCCTCGATGGAAGGATAATCCATGGTTATTTTGAAGAGAAAACGGTCGAGCTGGGCCTCGGGAAGCCGATAAGTACCCTCTTGTTCCACGGGATTCTGCGTGGCGATGATGGTATAGAGCGGGCCCATGGGGTGGGTAGTGCCGTCCATGGTGACCTGTCTTTCCTCCATGACCTCGAAGAGCGCGGCCTGCGTTTTGGCCGGTGCACGGTTGATTTCATCGGCAAGAACGAGGTCGGAGAACACCGGTCCCTCGTGGAAGTCGAACTCCGACGTCTTCATATTGAACACCGTGGTGCCCAAGACGTCGCTCGGCATGAGGTCGGGGGTGAACTGTATGCGACTGAAACGGGCGTCGATGAGGCGCGACATGAGGCGTGCCAGCAGCGTCTTGGCCACGCCCGGCACTCCCTCGATGAGCACATGGCCGTCGGCCAAGATGGCTGTCAGCAGCAAGTCGACGGCCTCTTGCTGGCCCACGATGACCTTGGCGGTTTCCTGACGCAGCCTTGCGGCTTTCTCGCTGAAGGCGTTGAGGTCGATGGTTCTCGATGGTTCTGCTTGCGTATGGGTTGTGATTTGTTCGTCCATAGGGGTTAAATTTTATGTAATATATTGTCGATCGTGTCAATGGCGTGGCGCAATTCGTCGTCGCTCAGCTCACGGTTGTCCTCCAAGTAGCGGTCGATGAGTTCCAAGGCTGCCCGCAGGTCGTCCTCGGCAAGGCCCGTGTGGTAGGCCAACTGCTCGATATGTTCCTTTCGCTTAGCAGTGTTTTCCACGTCGATCATGAGCGTTCGGCGCAGCGTTTCGGCGAAATAATTGTGCTTCTTTCGCAGCAAGTCGTGGTTGACATGCCATTGGAAATAGAGCGTTCCGATGAGTTTCACGAATTCCAAGGCCTTGTTCTCGGGTGCTTTGATGACGGGAATGACCCGTTGGCGGCGGCGTGCGAAGAACACGCAGAACAGCACCAGTCCCACCAACGATAGGTAGAGGGCCCACCGCAGCGGCGCTTGGCGCAGGAAGAAGTCGAAGGGTGACTCGCTCACCTGCTCCCGGTGGGGCATGTAGGCCTCGGTGCGCACGATGGGGTAGCCGCCGAGTTGTGAGAGAATACGGAAGACCAGACCGTTGATTTCGGGGTCGAGAATGCCGTAGTTGGTCAGCAGCAGGGGCGTGGCGGCATAGAGAATCTTGCCCTTGCCGTGGCGTTTGGCAATGATTTTGCTTTGGGTTTTGCTCTCCATTTCGTACTCGACATCGGGCTGGAAGCCTCTCAACAGCGTGTCGCAAGGTCCGTCGGACATGACGCCTCCACTGATGGAAGCGTGGTAAATACGGTAAATCTTGTCATCGTAGGGCCCCTTTCCCTCCCAATAAAGGGAGTCGTAATTGGCTCCTACCTGCACATCCCAATCCCTCATCTTATCGGGTAAGAAACTTATCTCGCCGTCGATATACACGCCCAAGCGTTTTCTGAGCGTGTCGCCCTCCATGGAATTGACCGCTATCAGTACGATGTGACCTGCCCGTACCATTCTGTCGAGGGCCCGAAGGTCGGGCGCTGAGGGCTGGAAGTACAGCGATTGCAGGATGACGGCATGGGGTTGACGCCATTGTTCACGCTCCAATTGGGCCAAGGTCTTCGTCGTGACGCGATAACCTGCCTTCACCGAGCGGCCGACGATGGAGTCGAACACGGCCGAACCAAAGGGCTGGTGGTCCTCATGGCTGAAAGTGGGCTTCCAAGAGAACTTGGTCGGCACGTTCCATTCGAGCAAAAAGACGAACAAAAGAAAGGCCGTGATGGCCAGCAAGAAGCGTTTGTTCATGACAAGTCTCCTTTCTCCATGTCGTTCTCCATGGCCAAGAGTTGCTCGACAAGGTCCTTCGTGGGCGGATAATTGCCATATCTTACCCGCATGAAGCCAATGGTCATGCGGCTGAAGGGCGCCGATGGGTATTCACGGGTGTACTGTGTGGGTGTCTTGTAGGGCTCCCAACTGATCAGGTGGCGGTCGGATAGGCGGCGCAACGTGCGGAGATACACCATCCTTACGGCCTTGTAATAATCGCCTTGGCCCATGGCACGGGTGTATTCCTCGTCAAAGTCGACGCCGTAAATGGTGTCCTCGTCCTCCGCGGGGGCCTCTATCGCTCCCGAACGGCCGAAGAGCCGGGCGCGGAAATGGTAGAGCAACCACGCTATTCCGCCTATCGTGGCCAAGGCAATGACCATGTAGAGGAAGCTGCGGAAGTCGCCCGTGTGGCGAATGGCGAAGATGTCGGCCAGCCATTGGCCGATTTTGTTGACCAGCCAGTCCCACATGCTCATGTCGGGAGCCTGCAACTCACGGGCGTAGTTGTAGGACTCATCGGCACGAAAGCGCTCAAGCAGTGTCGTGTCGCAGGTGAGGGTATCGGGTAGAGTGGGCATGGGTGAGGTGAGAGGTTGAGGAGTTGGGAGGATGAAGGGCCAAAGGCCCGGTTGTGGGTCGGACGATTCAGACGGGTCGGATTGGTCCGATGGTGGGTGAAAGCTGCGCTTTCACCCAATCAAAGGCCATCTTTGGCCGGCTCAAAGGGCTGCTATTATCCGCTCAAAGGCGGCCTTTGATAATTCTTCAGAGCTTATCGAAGTTATCTATTTCCTTATCTTCCTCGGACAATTGCTCGAAATGGGCGATGTCGTCCTCGACCGATAGGCTGTTCTTTGCCTCGGCTATGCTGCCATACTGATAGGCAAGGGCGATGAGCGTGAGGGCCATCGAGAGGTAAGCACCAAAGCTCTGAAGCACGGCCGTGAGGTAAAGTGTGAAGTTATAGAAGGGCGATGACGTGATTTCGGGGGCGTCGTTGCTGATGGTAAGGGCTGCTTTGCCCATATAAAGGAGGTACCATGGCACTGACGTCGTGGCTTGAAGGATACCGGTCAGCAGGCCGATGACGATGATAAGGCCCAACGTTGGCAAGAAAGCAGGCCAGCCCAAGCGGAATCCCCGCTTGATGGCGCCGAAGGCTGTGGTGTCCTCCTCAAAGATGTAAACGGGCATGCTAAGCGATAGGGATACGAGAAGCACCATGATACCGATAATCAACAACACTACACCCAAAGCATTGTTAAGTACTCCGTTGATTATCGCGCCGAATAAGGTCAGCACTATCATCACGAGAATAAACAACCCGCCGATGGCGAAAGTCAATTTAAGCGTGCGCTTGAAATTACGAATGATAAGGGGCCGGAGGGCTTTCAGGGTGACGCCTTGCAGCCCGGTGGGCGATGATTGGTAATGTTTCATCAGGCTGTAGCACACGGATGTCATCATCGAAGTGCCGATAACGATGCACACGACATAGGCCATATAAGAGCTGATAATGCTCGTCAGGCCGTTGGCACCGGCCATTCCGGCGGTTATATTGGTGAAAAAGTTGCCTATATGCTCAAGGGCCAGCGCCTGCAAGAGGCAGATGGGCAGGATGGTATATAGGCTTGCACGGAGCCATAGTTTGATGTTTTCACGCAGGAAGTCGAAGGTGGCACTGAATTTTTGGCCGAAGCTGCGTTGTTGGTACAGCTCAATTTTGGGTTTGTCGGTCAGCATAGTGATGATTACGTTTATAGGGTAAATAAATAAAATAGTACACGACGAAGGCCAGCGAGGCCAATATGGTGGTCAGCCGGATGGCATTGTTAAGCTCGGTATGGCGGGTGATAAAGCCTTCAATGAAGCCGGCGATGACGAAGAGGGGCACCGTGGCGGCCACAATCTTCATTCCCCGCCGTGCGCTTCGCTGAAAACTGGCCAGCCGGGAGTAAGTGCCGGGAAACAACCAGCCGTTTCCCATGGCCAAGCCGGCGGCCCCTGCCACGACGATGGATGAGAGTTCGAGCGTTCCATGGAGCATGGTGGCCATCAGACTTTCGCCCAACAAGCCCTGCTGAAAGAAGAAAGTGTCGAAGCAACCTACCATTATGCCGTTGCGGAAAAGCAGCAGTCCCGGCATGAAACCGGTCAACACGCCCGATACAAACATGTTGAACGACACCATAACGTTATTGATGGTAATGCCGAGAAACATCAATCCTTCCTCCTGCGTGCCGTAAACGCCCATCGGTTTGCCCCGCGCTATGTTGTCAAGGGTCATATCCATGTAGGCGTCGCCCATGATAAGACGGGGGAAAGCGGCGTCGCCGAGCGTCGAGATGACGCCTACGAGCATGCTGATGATGAAGATGATGAGCGAAAGGAGCAACAAACGACGCTCCTGCCACAGCACATCGGGCACCTCACGGGTCCAAAAAGTGAGCACACGGCTCCACTTCTCTCGCTTGTTTCGGTAGATTTCGTTGTGTAAAGAGGAAGAAAGATTGTTGAGATAATAGGTGATACGCGACTTCGGATAGTGGGTTTGGGCAAATGCCAAGTCGGCCGTGAGGTCGCTATAGATGGCCGCCAATCGGTCGGGCGACTCAAAGTCGGCGTTCTCGATGGCCTCCTCGGTGGCTCGCCACTTAGTTATATTACTGCGTATGAAAAGGATTTCCTTCATGAAATCAGTCCACCTATTAGGTTATATTAATCCATGTAACAGTTACAAAAGTAAAGTTTTTTTCTTATATTTGCACTATTAACGCTTATTTTATATTCAAAATATGTCTGAATCACATATTGTTACCGGCCAATACGTCCATATCAACCAGACCGTGGCCAGCGTTGGTGAGCGTATCGTGGCGCAAGTTATCGACCTATTCCTTATCTTTTGCTATGTCGTGGGACTGCTCGTGTTGCTCTCCAAGCTCGATTTCATGCGGTCCGGGGCAGGCTATTTCTACTATTTTTTCCTCTATCTGCCGGCCCTTTTTTACTCTTTTTTCATGGAAGTGTTCAACCATGGGCAGAGCGTAGGCAAGATGGTAATGCGCATAAGGGTGGTGAAGAAGGACGGAACGACGCCCGGTTTGGGCGATTTTTTCATGCGTTGGTTGCTCGGGTTGGTCGATATGGGCTTCTCGGGAGTGGGCTTGCTCGTCATGCTTCTCACCCAAAACACGCAGCGCATAGGCGATCTTGCCGCCGGAACGCTGGTCATCAGGCTCAATAACTACCGCCATTTGCAGGTTTCGCTCGATGAGTTTGACTATCTCGACCCCAACTATCGCCCCGTATATCCGCAGGCCGAGGAACTCTCACTCAATCAGATTGACGTCATACAGCGGGCACTCGACTCATCCGAAGGCCCCGACCGTGAGCGTCGTATCGCCGCGTTGGCCGCCAAAGTGCGCCGGCTTCTCGCCATCAACGACCTTTCCGTGACGGACGAGAAGTTGCTCTACACTCTCTTACGCGACTACCGCCATTATGCCTTGGAGATGGTTTAGCCATGGAGAAATCAGTCCATGGCTCGCTCTTTGCCCGTGAGTGGGGGGAGGGAAACGTAGCTATGGACGATATATTTCTTAGGAAAGGAGAGATGGTTGTAAAAGAATGGGAGCATATTTTTCCCAAAAAAAGAAATAAGTTTCACTGTTTTTTGCTTGTACAATGGCTTTAAAACAGCGTCAGCGCCTGCCGATTATCGTCGGCAGGCGCTGATGTTATAAGCAGATGGGGGAGCGACGGGCTGCCCTTGAGGTAGCGTCGGAGTTATCCTCATGGGCGTTTGGCGCTTCGGCGGTTAGGCTTTCGCAGCCTGACTTTTCACGGCCCGCCACATGCAATAGGCACCCAAGAGCACGAAAGGCACGGAGAGTATCTGGCCCATGTTGAAGAGCATGCCGCTCTCAAAGTCCACCTGAATGTCCTTGGTGTACTCTATGAAGAAGCGGAAAGTGAAAATGAGCGTGATACATAGGCCGAAATAAAAGCCTTGGCCCACGGGTCTTTTGGCCTTGCGGTAGAAGTACCATCCCACGAAAAAGAACAAGGCGTAGGCTATGGCCTCATAAAGTTGGCCGGGATGGCGGGGATATTGGTCCACATGTTCAAAGATAAAGGCCCATGGCACGTCGGTAACCTTGCCGATAATCTCGCTGTTCATGAGGTTACCCAGCCTTATGAAGCAGGCCGTGATGGGCGTGGCGATGGCGATATTGTCGAGCACTGTCCACAGCTTAACGCCCATCTTGCGACTGTAAATCCACAAGGCTATCATCAAACCGAGCGTTCCTCCGTGGGAGGCAAGGCCCTCATAGCCCACGAATTTCCATGATCCGTCGGCCATGTGGTGGATGGGTAGGAGCATTTCAATGAAGTGATCGGCCGACGAAAGGAAGTAGTCGGGCTGATAGAAGATACAATGTCCCAGTCGGGCACCGATGAGAATGCCCAAGAAACAGTAGATAAAGAGGGGCTCGAAGACATTTTCTTCTACTTTCTTACCTGCTTTCTTGATGGTTCGTACCGCGATGTTTTGGTCGTAGAACAGCCATTTCACCATGAAATAAGCGCCCACCAAGCCGATGAGCCAGCAGGTTGAATACCACCGAAGGCCCCATGAGCCTATGCGGAAAATGTAAAGATCGGGATCCCAAAGGATGTAAAGTTGTGGAGTTGTCATGTTATTTTGGTTGTTGAGGTGGGGAGTTGGGGTGATGAATATTTTGTTTTGAGGTTGTTGTTTTGGGGAGTTGGGGTGATGAATGTTTTGTTTTGGGGTTGCAGGGTTGAGGAGTTGGGGTGATGAATGTTTTGTTTTGGGGTTGTTGAGGTGGAGAGTTGAGGTGATGAATGTTTTGTTTTGGGGTTGTTGGTTTTATGGTTTATGGGGTGGGTGATGGGTCTTTTGATTTAATTGAGTGAGGGAAGAATCGCCATTTTTCAGTATGGAGAAACGGAGCGAGGACAGCATTCGGGCTATCATTTCTATTTTCAAATTGAGGGCAGACAGCTCGTCGTCGCTGATATATTGCAGGTCTTTGGATATATCTAATTGACAAGAAACTTCCATAAGTGAGCCATAAGCAATCTCCAAAAAGTGGATTTTCTCCTTAGAAGATACTCTTCCAAAGCCTTCGGCTATGTTGGAAGGAACGGAAATCACGGCCCGTCGGAGCTGGTCACAAAGAGAATGCTTCTCAATTGCGGGGTAGTGAGCCAATAATTGATAGACGGCTGTTACCAATTCTTTAGAGTGTTGGTAGACTTCCAGCTTCTTATAATAGAAGTAATCCATGAGGTTGGGGTTGTAAGGTTGAGGGGTTGGGGTGGTGAGGGCGGCAAAGCCGCAGTTGGTAGTTGTTGGGTTGATATGATGAATGTTTTATTTTGAGGTTGTTGAGTTGAGGGGTTATTGCCCTTTTTCTATTAGATGTTCAGTAATAGTAATACTAACTGTTCATCCTCCCAACTCCTCAACCTTACAACCAATACACAAACTATTCATCTTCTCAACCATACAACTCCCCAACAACCCCCTTCAGGGGGTTAAACATTAAACCTAAAGTGCATGATGTCACCATCTTGCACGACGTATTCCTTGCCCTCTATGCCGAGTTTTCCGGCTTCGCGGACGGCTGCTTCGGAGCCATATTGGATGTAGTCGGCGTACTTGATGACCTCGGCCCGGATGAATCCTTTCTCGAAATCGGTGTGGATGACGCCGGCACACTGGGGCGCTTTCCAGCCCTTATGGTAGGTCCAAGCCTTTACTTCCATCTCGCCGGCGGTGATGAAGGTCTCGAGATTGAGCAGGGCATAGGCCTTCTTGATGAGGCGGTTGACACCACTCTCGGCCAAACCAAGCTCCTCGAGGAACATGAGTTTGTCCTCGTAGCTGTCGAGCGAGGCTATGTCTTCCTCGGTCTTTGCGGCAATGGTCATGGCCTCGGCGCCTTCGCGGGCGGCTATTTCCTCAATGCGGCGGCTGTAGTCGTTGCCGGTCTTGGCGCTGGTTTCGTCGACATTGCAGACGTAGAGCACCGGTTTGGTGGTGAGAAGGAACAGGTCGTGGGCGGCTTGTTGCTCGTCCTTGCTCTCGAAACTCACCTCGCGGGCGTTGCGTCCCTGCTCCAGCACCTCCTTATAGGCCTCGAGCACGCTCACCATGAGCTTGGCGTCCTTGTTGCCGGCAGCCGCTGCTTTCTGCTGCTTGGCCAACTGTGAGTCGATGGTTTCCAAGTCCTTGAGCTGCAATTCGGTATCGATGATTTCCTTGTCGGCCACGGGGTCGACGGCCATGCCGCCCTCACGTACGATGTTGTCGTCGTCGAAGCAGCGGATGACATGGATGATGGCGTCGCACTCACGGATGTTGCCGAGGAACTTATTGCCCAGTCCTTCGCCCTTGGAAGCGCCTTTCACGAGGCCGGCAATGTCGACAATCTCGCAGGTGGCAGGTACGATTCGGCCCGGGTGAACTATCTCGGCGAGGCGGTTGAGACGCTCATCGGGAACGCTGATGACGCCCAAGTTGGGTTCTATCGTACAGAAAGGGAAGTTTGCCGACTGTGCCTTGGCGCTCGACAAGCAGTTGAAAAGGGTGGACTTACCTACGTTGGGAAGGCCCACAATGCCACATTTTAATGCCATATTTTTATTGAGTCGTTGTTAAGAAACTGCCTTTCGAGGGCAGTAAACTGTTGATATTCTATGGATAACTGTGCAAAAGTACATAAAAAAACGGCAACTTCCAATTTTTATTATTTATCTTTGTCGAAACAAGTCATGCTGTTTTTGATGATGAAAAAGATATTTTACACCACTTCCATTCTGTTTTTTTTGTTGCTCGGCGGGCTTTATTTTGCCAGCGATTTCATGTTCGATTACTCTTTGCGGCCGGCCAAGAACCGTGGGCGGCGGGTGAATTACAGCTATCATAGGGTGCGGCGGATGTACCCGGAAATCAATGTTTGGATGGATAGCCTGCGTCGTTTGGGGGCTTTGAAAGACGTTTTTATCATGCGTCCCGGCGGCCGTTACCACGCTCTTAGGGTGGATGCGCCGGGGCAGACCAACCGGGTGGCCATCCTCGTGCATGGCTATGGCGACAGCAGTCTGTCGATGTTGATGATTGGAAAGATTTATGCCGATATGGGATTCAACATCCTTTTGCCCGATTTGAACAACTGTGGGCGCAGTCCGCGCAACCTTATGCACATGGGAGGGGGCGACGACCAATTGCTCGTGAGGCAGTGGATGGCCTATGCCGACAGCTTGTGGAAGGGCCATGCGGGGGCCACGCGGCAGGTGCTCCATGGCGTTTCGATGGGCGCTGCCACGGTGATGACGCTCAGCGGTGGTTTTCCCGAGGCGTCATTGGACGGGATGAGCAAGGACTCCGTTGACGCTCCGCTGCGCCGTGTGGTAGCTTTCGTGGAGGATTGCGGCTACACCAGCACCTTTGATGAGTTTTCCGAGCAGCTCGATGAGCAGTTCTCGTTGCCTCCTTTCCCCTTGCTTTACACCACATCCCTGCTCTCCGAGTGGCGCAACGGGTGGGATTTCCGTGATTTTGCGCCCATCGACGGCGTCCGTCGTTGCGCGAAGCCCATGCTCTTCATCCACGGCAGCCGTGACACTTTCGTGCCCACACGCATGGTTCACGACCTTTTCCGGGCCAAACCGGCGCCCAAGCAGCTTTGGATAGCGCCCGGCTCTAAGCATGCCCGCAGCTATCGTGACCACCGGAAGGAGTACGCCCGCAGGGTGAGAGAGTTCGTGCGAGGGGTGTAAGGGCTGCGGAACGCAGCTTTCCTCGGACCGGTCTGACTGGTCGGACTATTCCGACGACGCAGTGATAGTACCCTCACTATAATTTAAAGCCATGTTTTTACTAAAATGATTACGGCCCTTTCGTCTTGCGAAAGGGCCGTAATCATGTGCTCATAGCAGGCTTTTGAGGGAGCGAAAGCAGGCCTTTGGGTGGCTCATAGTGGGCTTTTAAAAAGGCTGAAAGAGTGGCTTTCAGCCATCATCGGAC
>NZ_DATCYK010000053.1:0-12602 GCF_036570325.1 Prevotella sp. | reverse complement strand
TTGGGATTGGAAATGGCCGCCACGTTTGGGGGTACGTTACATTTCACGGAGGGCAAAGGACCGCTGAAAACAGTTAAGAGTGGTATGGGCTTACGCGACTTTTGGCATGTCTTTGTGCCGGGAGGAGCGGACGTAGGTGAGACGATGTATCAGAACATAGCGGGCAACCAATTGGGCTCATGGCTGGCTCGTGTCAACTATGAGACCGACGGGTGGAAGCTAAGTCTTTACGCAGATAAGTTCTTTGAGGACCATTCGGCCATGTTCCAGTTGGATTATGACGGCTACGGACAGGGCGAGGAATGGGGCGTGAAGAAGCGTAGGCGCTATTTTCTTTATGATTTTAAGGACATGATGTTGGGCCTTGAGCTTCATTTGAAGCGAGGGTGGTGGTTGCAGAATGTCGTGTTGGAATACCTGCACACCGACTATCAGAGTGGTCCGATCTACCATGACCATACGAAAACGTTGAGCGATCACATCAGTGGTGATGACAACTATTACAATCATTATCTTTATACGGGCTGGCAACACTGGGGGCAAGTGATGGGAAATCCGCTCTATCGCTCACCTATATATAATAAGGATGGAAGCATTGGCGTACAAAGCAGCCGTTTCAGGGCCATTCATCTTGGCGTTTCGGGACGTCCCGTGGAGACCGTTGATTATCGGTTGCTGGCCACGGTGCAGCAAGGATGGGGCACTTATGCCTATCCCTTTACCGAAATGAAGCGCAATGTGAGTGTCATGGGTGAGGTAAGCATGCGCTTGGGCAGTGGATGGCAGTTGAAAGGAGCCTGCGGTTTCGACGAGGGTGACCTGCTGGGACATAATTATGGCCTGCAATTTAGCGTCAGTAAGGCCGGATTGTTTTAAACAGAAAGGGCGATGAGGTATTTTAAAAAGTTTTTTTTGGCATTAGTGGTCGTGGCACTTTGTGCTTCATGCGATATAGAAACATCTGACAATGGGCCTCTCGATGGCTTCTGGCATTTGGAGAAAGTCGACACGTTAGCTACGGGTGGAAGCCGTCAGATGGACGAGCAGAGAGTGTTCTGGTCGTTTCAGGGCCACTTGTTATCGGTTGTTGATAAGATTGATCCGACCACGGAATGCGTGTTGAGGTTTGCGCATGACGGCGAAGAATTGAAACTATCAGAGCCTCATCGCTCCAATAGGGAGGAAGGAGATCCGCTTTTGACAACGGCGGATGCGTTGCGAATGTTTGGTATTAACGCCTTGGAAGAGTCGTTTGTCGTTGAGACTTTGAAAGGCAGAAAAATGGTGCTGCGGGGCAAGGATGTGCGTTTGATTTTCAAGAAGTTCTGAAAATCCCTTGCCGTTTAGAAGATACGGCCTATCGCCAGATTGAGAAATGTATTGAAAAGTACCTTGGTATCGAACCACAACGACCGATGTTGAAGATAATAAAGGTCGAGTTCCAAGCGGCGAATCATTTTATCCAAGGTGTCGGTATAGCCATTGTAAAGAGTCGCGTACGACGTAATTCCGGGACGGATTTGGTAAAGTAGTGGGTAGCGGGCGTCACGTTTGATAATCTGTTCGATATAAAACTTGCGCTCGGGGCGTGGACCTACGAGCGACATATCGCCCATGAGAACGTTCCAAAGTTGAGGAAGCTCGTCAAGATGGTGGGCCCTTATGAAGATTCCCGTGCGTGTCATGCGTGTTTCCCGTTCGTGTTGATAGAGGGCAGGACCGTCTTTTTCGGCGTCCATGCGCATGCTTCTGAACTTATATATATAGAAAGGTAGACCATGACGACCTATGCGTTGTTGCTTGAAAATGGCCGGCCCACCGTCTTCTCGCTTCACGGTAATGTAGCAAATCAGGAACAGCGGCGATAGTAGAATAAGCCCTATGGCTGATACGCAAAGGTCTATCAGTCGCTTGACGCACCGTTCCCAAGCGCTCATACCATCGGGTATAAAGTCTGATTGTGTATCTTTTTTTTCTCGATTCATATTAAAATATAGCTTGTTATCAACCTATATACCGTCCTCTTTTGCTGTTTATGTAGTTTGTTAGGGGTACTTATGCCGCCATTGCGGGCAGGTATTTAATAATTCATAAGGGCAGAAACGACCGTTGCGGGTGCAAAGATACTGATTTTATTTCGTGAAGATGACATGTTGATAAAAAACCTTTGCGTTAGTCGGTGATTTGAACTTGGCGGATGGTTGAAATTCTATTAAGGGATGAAATAAAATCAGTGACGTTACGTTTATAAGAGATATAGCTTATGGAAATGGGACATCGCATCCTTCATATATCAAATTTTTACTGGCCACATATCGGTGGAATCGAGGATGTGTGCAAGACTTTGGTCGACCATACGGAGGGTATGGAGGTGAGGGTGTTGTGCTTTGCCGATTCCAAGACAGACACTATCGACTGCGTTGACGGCATAGCAGTGGTGCGGGTAGGCGTGTGGCGTAGGTTGTGGCAGCAGGCTATACCTTATCATTATGGGCGAGTGTTGCGACGGGTGTTGAGGGATTTCAGACCGGATGTGGTCCATTTGCACCTTCCGAATCCACTTGCGATGTTCTATGTGTTGGCCTTGTTGCCCCGAAGTGTACGGCTTATCGTGCATTGGCATTCGGATATTATCGTGCATCGGCGGCTTTATCGGTTGGTGGCAATTGGAGAACGGCGGGTGTTAGGCTTAGCTTCGGCTGTCATTGCGACAAGCCACGCTTATATGGAATCTTCACTCATGTTGCGGCGTTATCGTGATAAATGTGTGGTAATGCCCAATGTTATATCGGAGGAAAAGTTGAATCTGTGTGCAGCCTCGGGGCTGACGGTCGAGAAAATAAGGCAGCGTTATGGTGAGCATATCGTATTGTTTGTGGGTCGTCATGTCCCTTATAAAGGCCTTGATAGGCTCTTGGAGGCGGTAAAACTGTTACGTCAACCGTGTAAAGTGCTCATTGGAGGGAGCGGACCGTTGACTTCCCGGCTCCAGACAATAGCCCGTTCATTGCCTAATGTTGAGTTTTTGGGCAATATACCTGATGACGAATTGGGTGTGTGGATGCGTGCTTCGCGGGTGTTTGCCTTCCCTTCTGTCACACGCAATGAGGCTTTTGGCGTGGCATTGGCTGAGGCCATGTATTGCGGAGCGGTACCGGTTACGTTCACGATAGCCGGTTCCGGAGTCAATTGGGTGAGCCTTCATGAGATCACGGGACTTGAAGTGGCAAATGGAGATGTGCGCTCTTTTGCGCTTTCTATTGATAGGTTGTTGGCTGATGATACCTTATATAATAGGTTATCGCAGGCAGGAAGAGAGCGGGTGAAGAGCCACTTTGTGCCCGAATGTGTGCAAGAAACGCTGCGACAGCTCTATGTTTGTAAAGGTAAACCTTGAAAAATGTCAGGTCGTTGGTGAGCAACAAGCTGCATGAATATACGTAGGCGCCACCGAAAGGCTGCGGCATTGCCTCGTCGTAGCAAGGTTGCTGCTAAACTGAATGCGCACAGTGATACTGTATATATGGCATGAGTGAAGAATCGATGTGGCCAAGAGAGGTTACGACGGTAGTAAACGTAGCGGCCATGTTCGGCCAAGGCAAGGCGTAACTCATTGATGGTGGGCGTTGGCAATGGCGCTTCGGTGCTCCCTTCAAGGTGCTGTATGGCGGCTTCGGGTACGGAATAAATTTGATAACCGGCTTGTGTGATGCGATGACACAAGTCGGTTTCTTCGTAATACATGAAGAAATCGGATGCGAATCCGCCCACTTCTTCCAGCACACTGCGCCTTACCATGAGATCGGCACCACAGATGTAAGCTACCTTAAATGGCTTTTCTGTATAGTTGAACTGCCACGATGAGCCGAAGAAAATGCGGTCCAAAGCATGCGAAGACATATCGCAGAGCTGCCAAAAGATACCCGGATAGAGGCGTCGGAATGAGTGAGTGGGACGTTGTTGTGCGTCAAAAAGATTGCCACCGCAGGCCCCTGCCTCGGTATGAAGGTCGAGATAATCGCACAGAAATTTGATGGCGTTGTTGAGCAAAAGGGTGTCCGGGTTGAGGAAAAGCACATGACGACCCGCTGATTGTTGGATTCCCATGTTGTTGGCACGTGCGAATCCAACGTTTTGTTTGGGGCAAATGGTTGTCACTTTACCAGCAAATGACCGGCTCATGGCCTCACGCAGATGGTCTGATGAGCCATTATCGACAACGATAATTTCATAGTTCAAGCCTTCCGTATGCCGCAAAATAGACTGAATGCAGGCAATGATAAGCTCCTCTGTGTGGTAATTGACGATAATAATAGATACGTCAATAGGATGCGTGGCATTGCTTTTCATCGGCTTACCTCCTTGTGGATAACGTCTAAGATGCGTTTAGCCGTATGCTTATAGTCAAAGCGTTGCGATAGAAAATCACGGCAATTGATTCGTTGCTCGGGCAAATGTTTCAGATGATAGGCCAATGTTTCAGCGTCCCCCGCTTTGAAAAATAAGGCCGGAGTGCCTGCGTAGACTTCGCGATGTGCCGGAATGTCCGAAATGATAGCCGGCGTTCCGAGATACATGGCTTCGAGGGGAACAAGGCCAAAGCCCTCATAGCGTGATGGTGCAATGAGGGCCTTAGCCCGCTGAATAAGATCAAAAATACGTTCGTTATCAGCTTGGCATATCCACTGAACGCCCTCTATATCGCCTTTTTGCAGCAGATTGGCCATGCCTTTGTCACGTGTTTGAAAGTCAATATTGCCGATAATATAGAGTTGTTGTGGGGCTGTTGGCTGACGACGGGCCTGCTGATAGGCGGCAAGCAAGGTGTCTAAACCTTTATAGGGCTTGAGATTTCCAAGATAAACAATGAAGTCTTTGGGGATGTTATTGCGAGGATGAGGGGTTTGAAAGGCCTGCAGCGAGCTGGAAATGCCGTTGGATACTACATGAATAGGGCAGGTAGAAGTGAAATGAACCTTAATTCTTGAACGGGAAAAGTCCGAAACCGTGAAGATGGCACGTGATAGATGAAGTGCCCGTTTCATCCCTATTTTATAGAGTAAACGGCGCCATGGTGCATAAATTTGGGGTAAATCAAGCTGCACGGTGTCATGAATCATGGCGTAAATGGGGACATGAATACCCATCGGAATGTTATAACTTGGAGTGAAAAAAGCGTCACATTGGTTGATGGTTGCCGTGGGGAAACGCCATAATTCGCCCACAGAGAAAGGCGGGATGCGGCAGTCTGACACGTTGAAGCAGGGACTCTGAAACCGTTCAGAGAGCTTTTCCGCATTCCCGATCAGCAGATATTCATTGCCGGGAATGTGGGAAAATGCGTGGCAAACATTCTCTATGAAAGTGCCAATCCCGCTCTTTCCGATGAATCTACAGTCTATTGCGAGTTTCATGATGTAAGTGTTGCTGAATGAACTGTGATAAAACCAGCTTCCAATTGTAGGCTTTTAACGGCTCCAAAGCTACCCTTTGACGCTGTCGTAAGGCAGCTTTGATCGCCTCATACCAGGCCTTTGGCTCATAGCTTTCTACGAGAGTAGCTCCCGGGTTGCCTTCCGCCACTTCGCGCATTCCCGAATTGTTGGCTGTAATGATAGGGCAACCGCACAACAATGCTTCGAGTTGGGGCATGCCAAAGCCTTCGTTGAGAGAGGTCGAAACAAAGCAATCAGCCATGTTATAGAGGGCTGACAAGTCCTCATCAGTTACGTATCCGCAAAATCGAGTGCAGCTTTTCAAGGCGTCATTGGCTTGTATCTGTCGACTGATGTCATTGTTTTTCCATCCTTTCCCACCCACAACAACGAGTTCACGGCCGGTAGTTTGGTAGATGGCGGGCATGATACGGAGCAGCAACGATAGGTTCTTTCGGGGTTCTAAGGAACCTACAAATAGTATGAAATGGGGTGGTAAATCATGTTTCTTACGTAAAATCAGCTGCTCATCGGCTGACAATGATAGCCGATGAAAAGTCTTTCTGTCTACCGCACAGCCCGTGAATACCGGCTTGCCGGTCATCAATCGGGGAAAGAGAGCTTGTAAACGGCTGCGTGTATAGTAAGAGTTGGTCCATACGATGTCGGCATGCTTGAGCGCATTACCAAAGAAAACATTGGCCAAACGGTTTGTCCATTGCATGGTATCGCGGTACTCTATGTTGACAACATCATGCACCACGATGACTTTCCTGACACGTCTCGGTAGGCCGAAAGGCAGGCTCGGTAAAGCTGAAAAGTAGAGGTTGCCCCGATATTTTCTGACGAGGAAAGGAACAAACGTATGAAGCCACACTAAATTTGGCAGCCAATAAAGCAGTGGTAAGGTGTGAATGACGAGGGAAACATTCGATGGCAAATCGGTCAACGACACGGAAGGATGCACCCGCCGTGGCAAAACCACGATGAAGCGGTCGGCCGGCGAGGCGGTCGCCCATGCTATCAGGCAGCCTCGAAGAAAAGAAGCTATGCCCGCACTTGTTGCCGTCCATGGACGACCATCAATGATTATATTCATGAGTAAGGCCAAAAATCAAGCAGTTTCCAGATGAAAATAGTGAATACAAACTCAATGACGCCTATGCCGCACACGATGACCAACGACGCCTTACGGGGCAGTATGGTATAGAATAGGTAAGGAAAGAGAATGATTTCGACAATCCCAAACAACTCAAAGATACGTCCGCTGAACACCGGAATCGATGAAAAAGCAAAGAAAAAGAACAATGCCAGTCCCTGCGCTTTGAGTAAAATGGGCAGTTGGGGGCAATATTTGTAAACGGTATCGTAGAAAAAGAGCAGGTAAAGAAGCACAAAAGCTTTTAACCACATGAACGGACTTAGGAGTGAAACGGCGTCAAAGATTCCTATATCGGCTAACTTACGATAGACTTCAACCTTGTTTTGAAAGTAGGGAATGGGGATGAACGTGAGGAAATCTATACGAAGAAGAAAGAGCAAAATGCCAGTGGGAAGAATGAGCGACAGACCTATCTTCCATGCTTTTGATAGTGGTTTGTTGCTGAACAATAGCAGAAGATAGAGGATGAGAGCCGAGTAATGGAAGAATACAGCGCAAGTAATATAAGCCGCCGCGGCCCATTTGCGGTTCTCGGACAAGGGTTTTAATGCCATTAGCAGCAAGGCCGAAGACACTCCAACACGTATTTGAATGAAGTCATGGAGTATAAAATAGTTGCCGAAATAGATGGCAATAGGCAGAAAATACCAAGGTGTGAGCCTACGGATGGCCCATAATTTCAGACTAATACCAAGGATGGCATAAAATAGAAACACTATCCGCACATCATCGGTAATCAGCCGCAATGCCTTGGAAATGGCGATGAAAGAATATTCCACCTGCAAAGCCAGCGCTTCGTTATCAAGTTGTAGAAACATTTTCTCATAGGTCATAGAGTCCGGGTCAAGGCCCATGGGGCGCAAACCTGCCATCAGAATCAAGCCCACACACAAGCCGGCATAGATATAGCGATGATAAGGTTGCACGTAGTCTTCCAAGAATACGAGGGCAATGATGACGATGAGAAATGCTACTAACAAATAAATCATGCCTTGCGGATGAGGAGATAGGTCGATGTAACGATGAAAGAGAGCACGAGCATGGCCGCTACAAAAAGCATACGTTTGGGCCCGGCAGGCTTTAAAGGTACTGTGGCGCGTTCCAAAGTTGTGAACACCGGCGTGCGCTCTTGTACCTTGGCATAGGCCATTTGCAGTTGGGTGGCCGTGGAAGTGTAGATGTTATACTTCAGTTGCATTTCGTTTTCAAGGTCCTCTGTTTTTGATTGGAAGCTCTTAAGTACCAAGTCTTGATTGGCGTCGGAGTACGAAATGTAGACCCTCCGTGCACGGATATAGTCCTGCTTGGCCTTGTCATGCAGTTGTTTTGCGTAGGCCAAGTCGGTCCGTGCCTTGTTGGTGCGGTAATTGGTAATAAAGTTTTGCAACCTTATACGTGCCGTATCGGCCAATAAGGCGGCCACTACGGGATTTTGGTCTTCTACCCTTATGGTGATAACATCGGTCTTCTTGTCGATGGTACACTTGATTTTATCCGTTATCTTATGTGCAATGTTGGTCTGCTCACGGGTGAGCCGAAAGGCATTCACGGCTTTGTTATTGCCTTGGTTATCGGAAGAAATGAACAAGTTTTTGATAGTTTGATAGGCTAAAGTCCACCAAGGATAGCGCTGGTCACGCTTCAGATAGTCGTAATAAGTGGTGAGTTGACCATCCGGCTTTTGAACTTTCACGCTGAACATGCCCACCAAGAAATCGGTAGATTTGAGTACTTCAGGATACAATATGGGCGAAATGGCGTCGGTGGTTCCTAATCCTCCGCCAACATTTAGGCCGAAAGAAGAGGCCAAAGCACCGAGCGAACTACCCATGCCTGCGGCCGGATCGTTTTGCTCGGGCGCCAATGTTACCTCGCAACGGTAGTATCGTGGAATACTGAGAACGATGAGGCAGGCCACTACAAACGTTGCGGGAAGCACGTAGAAAAACGTCCGGCGTCCTTTGTAAAGCCTATGGAAAATATCTGAAAGGTCGATGACCGGCGTGGAATGGGGTGAAGTTGAATTCATCATTTGCAATTTCTAATGGTTAAAAAAATGATTTACTCTGTATGATAGTAACCGCTTTTTGGCGGATATATTGCCTAAGTTCGCTCCCAATTCCCAAATAATAAAAGGAGAGGAGGGAGTAGACGATGGCCAGCGGAATGACGGTAAACAGTCGCAACATGGGCGATGCGAGGCTGAAATGCAGTCCCGCCGGTAGCAGAAAGGCTGCGCAGGATGCGGCCACCATAGGTCCGACAACCTTTGACAGATATTCCCTGATACCGATGTGGAGCTGTTGGCGTTGAATGATAACGGTGGCTGCTTGCATCGACAAGCTGATAAGAACATTGATGACCAGCATGCTCTGTGGCGCCGATTCATGGAAATGCCACCACAAGAATGTAATTACAAGATTGAGCAAGTTGAGCGATCCGGTCACAAGATGTATGCGTGCCACCCGTCCCGTGGCCTGAAGGGCCATCCATGAAGGCGTTACAAAGTTATACACAAGGGCGTTGACCACCATCCATCGTACGAAAACAACCGTGTAAGCAGGTACTTCTTTCAGCCATATAGCCAGCAACGTGTCGGCCTCAAGGCCTATGGGGAGGGCCAAAACAAAGAGCAGTGCGTAGGCCAGTTTCGTACTGTTGAACACCAATTGGCGGAAAAAGTCATGGTCGGAGCGGGCATAGGATTTTGTAATTTGCGGGTTTACGGCTGTGTAAATGCCACTGATAAAGGTGATGAGGGCATTGTAAATCTGCATGCTCAGGCCACGGACGGCGTTGAGCGCCGGGCCAAAGAAAAGGTTGAGCAACACGCTTTGGCCTTGTGTCACCAAGGCTGTGGCCATATTACCGAACAGACTGTAACCGGCAAAAGTCGTCATCTCACGGAGCAACGGGCGGTCGGCAATAGGCCGATAAGCCGTCTCTTGGAAATTATTACGGCTGTAAATGTAGTTCAGAATCAGGTGCAGAGCCGATGGAATTACCATGAGCCAAGCGTAAACTATGAGCAAAGAACCGGCAAAAAGCGGTAGCGCCAAGGCTATCAACAGCTTGAAAACGCTTTGCAGTATGCCCGTCAACGCGAAAAAACGCATGTGTTCATGGGCGATGACGGCCGAATTATAAGGCGTGGCAAGGATGAGAAGTACAAACGAAATGATAGACGTATGAAAGACAATATGAGCCGCGGGGAGCTTATCGGGAGCAATGACAAGGTGGTGGTCGATGAACCACAAGCCGATGATTTCCCCAAAAATAAAGATGAGCAGCGCCGTTATCACCACCACATGGATGGCGGTTGAGAACACGGCTTGCAACCTTTTACGGTCGGAATGGGCGAGGGCGTAGGCCAAGAAACGGTCAATAGAAAGTGTAAGCGCATTGGTTAGGAAGTTGACCACAAGGATAATGCCACCCACAAGGTTGTAGATACCGAAGTCGTCGATACCCAACGCGTCGAGCACTACACGCGAAGTATAAAGCCCGATGAGCAGTGAAAGCAGCAAACGGGCATAGAGTGCGACGGTGTTGAGCGTAATACGGCGGGATAACTTGTGATGTTCTTGCATGCGAAACGAGGGTCAAGGGTTTATTACATGCCGAAAATATTTGAACACACGGAGCATGATGCGAAGCCATGAGGTGGGCACCCATAGGATGATAAGGTCGTACAGCCACAACGGAGCGGTGGAAACATGGGGCACATAGGCCCGGCAAGCCTTATAGTTCTCTACGAAAATACGGCCGAAAGCCACCTTCATGCCGGGGAGCTTATGGGGCGCCAGCAGTTGGGTATAGCGGTTGTGGTCGAGCAGGACCTGCTGTTTCACCTTCTCGTTAACCTGCTGCGGGAGCGACAGAACGAACTCATACCACAACTTACCGAAGTTAAGAAAGGGGTGGCAAGTCCAGCTTTGCTTGGTATAATGGGGTATCTCGAGGTTCTCAACCCGTACTTCGCTCAGGTAACGCACTTGAAAATGAGACGCCCTACATAGGTTTTCCACCATAATACCCATGTGGAGAAAGGTCGTACCGACGTAGCGTTGATAAACCGCCGGGGTAGCGTAGGCCGTGGGAATGACGCACGAGGCGTTGTTGGTGATTTGCCAACCAAGGTCGGCCATGAGGCGATTGATGTCGGTATAGGTGGCGTCGGGTAGTGTGAGTGCCGGGTGGCAATTGAGTATAAGGGCGTCGTAGCGCCGCTGTTCGAGCGTTTGTAAGAGGGTGTTCAGCCCTTCGTAGCTCACAAAACGTGCGTCGCCGAGCAGCCAGCAGTAGTCGGTGGTGCAGGCCGAATAGGCCCTGATGAAATTAGGGTCCATACCTTCGTGCACTTGTGTCTCCACATATCGCAGGTTGGGCATGCGCTCTTGCCATTGTCCGCACAAGGCCTGCGTGTCGTCGGTGCTGTGGTCATTGCTGACGATAATGTCGAAGTGGAGCCCCCGTTTGCGGTAGCCGTCAAGCAAACCGAGCAGCGCATGGAGCAGCGGCGCACGGTTATAAGTGGTGATAAGGATAGTGAGTAATGGCTTACTGTTGGTCATGAACAAAGCGGTAGGGCTATTACTTGGCAAGGTTTATTATCGTTGCGATCATCGTTGCAATGCTTGCGGCCGAGGTGCCGAGCGTGAGCCATTCGGTCAACGGCGTGGCATTGCGCTGCGGTTTGCTGGGTACGACAATCTCGCAGCCCGGCCTTACCTTCGTCGAATGACTGATGCGGGCCACCGTTCCGTTCTGATAAATGACATAAGTGTGGCCTTTCTTGGCGCGGTTTCCCCATCCACCGGCCTGATTGATGTACCACGCCACGCTCTTACCTTTCTGATAAGCGACGGTGTTGGGGTACATAACGTCGCCGCTGATCTTGACCGTTCCGTTGTATTCGGGGATGATCAGGCGGTCACCTTCACGCACAATCAGGTCGGCGTCGCCCCCCGGTTCCTTTAAGGCACGGTCGAGTTCGATACCCACGAAGTACGTTTCGCCCAAATCGAGTTTGGCCACATTGAGCGTATCTTGCTTGTTTCCTTTCTGCGCTTCTATCATTTTGATGACGGTCTGCATGCGCAGTCGCTCATCGGGAGTAATCTTTCGCTCGAGTCGGGCACCCTTGGTGTAGGCTAAATTGGTCACTCCTCCAGCCTGACGTACTACGTCGCTGAGGCGCTGGCCGCGTGTGGAGAGCGTGTATTTTCCGGCAAACATGATTTGTCCTTCCACGCTGACGTTCTTTTGAAGGTTATAGCCCGGGCTGCGGCGTACGTAGACTTCGTCGTAGGGTTGGAGCTTGAAACCGGGTTGGCCGTCGATGACGAACCCGTCTTTCAGGGCAAACGAGTAGGTTTGGGCGATGATACTGTCGTTTGTTTGCGCCTTGGCGTTGTAGACACGGCGGGCCACATCCACTTTGATTGTGGACGCTGTTTCCTTCAATCCGCCAGCTTGGAGGACGATGTCTTCTATCGTTTCGTCGTCAGCATAGCGGTAGACACCCGGGAAATGTACCTCGCCATGGATGGTGATGGTCTTTTCCTGCATCATGTCCGACCGTGTGGGAATGAAGAGAATGTCGTTTTCTTGGAGGGGAATGTCGGCCACGGTGCCTTTCATAATGCCGGCCACGTCGATGGGGATGACACGAAGCGTGCGGTCTTCCTTCATGCGGTGCATCACGGCATGGGCCGTAAAGGCGTCTTCTTTCACCCCTTCGGCGTGCTCAATCAGCGAACGTACGGTGTTGATGTGGCTGCCTATGTTGTAAAGACCGGGCCTGAAGACGGCTCCTTTAATCTCAACGGTGTTCTTATAGCGGGGAAGGATGGAGTCGACGCTGACCGAATCGCCGTCGGCAATGCGGAAATGGCTGAAGTCGAACTCATCAACGTTGAATACAGTGTACTCCCTTCCGTTCTTACGACTTACTCTTACGCTCTTTCGATAGGCACTGCCCGTGAAGCCACCGGCGTATTTCA
>NZ_DATCYK010000052.1:0-11381 GCF_036570325.1 Prevotella sp. | reverse complement strand
TGCCATAATCCAAGACGCTTCTACACTAAAAGTGCTAATGCTTGGATTCATGAATGTGGCTGCTTATCAGAAAACCATAGAAAGTAACAAGGTAACTTTTTGGAGCCGTAGCCGTCAATGCCTATGGACAAAGGGAGAAACAAGTGGTAATTATCTACATGTTGTCGATATTAAAAACGACTGCGATAATGATACGTTGCTCATCAAAGTCCATCCTGATGGTCCCACATGCCATAAAGGAACCGATACTTGTTGGGCTGAGGAAAACCGTTACAACCCTATTCTCTTCCTCAGCGAACTGCAAAATTTTATCGATAAACGCCATCAAGAAATGCCGGAAGGCAGCTATACGACCAGTCTTTTCAATAAAGGGGTAAATCGTATGGCCCAAAAAGTAGGTGAAGAGGCCCTCGAAACCGTTATAGAAGCTACGGCCGGCACAGATGAGAAAATGATTTACGAGGCTTCAGATATGCTTTATCACCTTATCGTTTTACTGACAAGCAAAGGTTTAAGGATAGAAAATGTTGCGCTTGAACTGCTTAAACGTCATAACCCTGATTGGGATAAAGCACGCAGAGAAGCCAAAAGTAAAGGAGAAATCGACTAACCCCAAATAACTTTATTAGGAATTATGCTGATTGATTATAAGAAAGTAAACATATATCAAGCTGAAAATCTCATTCTAAAAGATGTCAATTTTCAGGTTTCCGAAGGAGAGTTTATCTATATCATTGGTAAGGTAGGATCAGGCAAAAGCAGCTTGTTAAAGACATTATACTGCGAGCTTGACCTTGTAGAAGATGAAGCCGAGCAGGCAGAAGTGCTCGGAAGAAACCTTTTAGAGCTCAAACGCAAAGAGATTCCGGCCCTTCGTCGAGAAATGGGTATCATCTTTCAAGACTTCCAATTACTCCACGACCGCACCGTCCGGAAGAACTTACAATTTGTTTTAAAGGCAACAGATTGGAAGAACAAGCAAGAAATCGACCAACGAATAGAGGAAGTTCTCAACGAAGTTGGGCTCATTGAGAAGATAGATAAAATGCCCCATGAACTTTCAGGAGGTGAACAACAGCGCATTGCCATAGCACGAGCACTGCTCAACAAACCACAAATCATCATTGCGGATGAGCCTACCGGAAACTTAGATCCCGAAACAGCGAGCAGCATTATACAGCTACTCAAGAATGCGACAACTACAGGCGCAGCCGTTGTTATGACCACACATAACATCCCAATGCTTGATAAATATCCCGGCATTGTCTACAAATGTGACAATGGGAATATAAGCGACATCACACACGAATACAACAAACTCAATCTTACGGAAGAACCCTTAGAACCTTAGTAAGATTAAGACTGATCATCAAAATATAATAGAGGTTATGAAGGTAATGAAATTTGGAGGAACATCTGTTGGCTCACCGGAACGGATGAAAAGTGTTTCCTCACTAATAACCAAAAGCGGCGAACCCACATTCGTTGTCCTTTCAGCAATGAGTGGTACAACAAACTCTCTTATAGAAATAAGCGACTATCTCTATAAGAAGAACCCCGAAGGGGCCAACGAAGTCATTAATTCACTTGAAAATAAGTACCTCAAACACGCAGAAGAATTATATTCAACCGAGGAATACAAACAAAAAACAAGAGAATTCCTGAAAGATGAGTTCAATCTTCTACGTTCATCAACCAAAGATTTATTCACTTCATTTGAAGAAAAATGTATTGTGGCACAGGGAGAAATCATCAGTACCACAATGGTTGTCAACTATCTGAATGAAATTGGCGTGAAGGCTGTCTTGTTGAATGCGCTTGATTTCATGCGGACAGATAAGAATTCCGAGCCCGATCCTCAATATATCAAAGAGAAGTTAGAGGAAATCATGCGTGCCAACGAAGGCTATCAAATCTATATTACGCAAGGTTTCATCTGCCGCAATGCCTATGGCGAAATCGACAACTTGCTTCGCGGTGGTTCCGATTATACCGCCTCACTGATTGGCGCTGCGCTTTCAGCGGAGGAAATCGTTATTTGGACGGATATTGATGGCATGCACAATAACGATCCACGCATAGTGGAGAAGACCGAAGCCGTAAGACAACTCAACTTTGAAGAAGCTGCGGAATTAGCTTATTTTGGAGCTAAGATACTCCACCCCACCTGCGTTCAACCCGCAAAATATACCGGTATTCCCGTTAGACTTAAAAATACGATGGCCCCAGACGCCGAAGGTACCATTATCAATAACGTGTTGGTAAGGGGCAAAATCAAAGCCGTGGCGGCCAAAGACAATATTACGGCCATCAAGATTAAGTCCAGTCGCATGCTCTTAGCTACCGGATTTCTTCGCAAAGTCTTTGAAATATTCGAGAGCTATCAAACTCCTATCGACATGATTACGACCAGTGAGGTCGGCCTTTCCATGAGTATCGACAACTCATCCCATCTAAATGAAATCGTTGATGAGCTGAAGAAATACGGCACCGTCACCGTAGATACCGACATGTGTATCATCTGTGTCGTTGGCGATTTGGACTGGAGCAACCTCGGTTTTGAGTCTATCGTTCTTGAAGCGTTGAAAGATATACCGGTCAGAATGATTTCTTACGGCGGAAGCAATTACAATATTTCTTTCCTCATCAGGGAAAACGACAAGAAGCGTGCATTGCAAAACCTGAGCAATGTCTTATTCAATAACTAACATTCCACTATGAAAGGTGAGTTTCCGGTAGATAAGTTTCATCACATAGAAACCCCATTCTACTATTACGACACACAGCTTTTGCTCCGCACGCTGCAGACTATCAACGAAGAAGTAGCCCAATATCCCAATTTTGAGGTGCATTATGCCGTAAAAGCAAATGCCAATCCCAAAGTGCTTCACCTCATCCGGCAAGCTGATTTGGGAGCCGACTGCGTCAGTGGAGGCGAAATCCAAGCTGCGTTAGACGCCGGATTTCCAGCGAATAAAATCGTTTATGCCGGTGTAGGCAAAAGCGATAAGGAAATAAATTTGGGACTTGACAACGATATTTTCTGCTTCAACGCCGAAAGTCAAGCCGAGATTGAGGTTATCAATGAATTGGCTAAAAGTCGTAATAAGGTCGCTCGAATAGCGCTTCGTATCAATCCTGACGTGGGCGCACATACCCATGCCAACATTACAACAGGATTGGCTGAGAATAAATTTGGCATTGCCATGAATGACATGGAGCCTATCATCCAACAAATGAAAACCATGTCAAATGTTGAATTCATAGGACTTCACTTCCACATTGGTAGCCAAATTCTCGACATGACCGACTTTGAAGCCTTGTGTTATCGTATCAATGAACTTCAAGACCAGCTGGAGCAACACCATATCTCTGTTAAAAACATCAATGTGGGCGGTGGATTGGGTATTCACTATGACTGCCCTGACGAGCAACCTATCCCCGACTTTCATCAATACTTTGCTATCTACGCCCACCACCTACAGCTCCGCAAGGGACAAAAACTTCACTTTGAATTAGGCCGTTCGGTCGTAGGCCAAATGGGAAGCCTCATCGCTCGAACCCTATATATTAAGCAAGGAAACGCCAAGCAATTCGCTATACTCGATGCGGGAATGACCGATCTCATTCGACCCGCCTTGTATCAAGCCCACCATAAGATAGAAAATATTTCAAGCGATGCGCCTACGGAGACCTACGATGTCGTCGGTCCGATTTGCGAATCGAGTGATGTATTTGCCAAATCCATTGAACTTAATAAAACAAAACGAGGTGACTTGATAGCCATACGCTCCGCCGGGGCCTATGGAGAAATTATGGCCAGTCAATACAACTGCCGTAAACTGCCCATCGGTTACCTAACTGAAGATTTATGATTTTCGACACTATCACGATTATTTGCTGCGCCACGGCGCTTATTCTCACTCTTCTCTCCATTTTCTCCACCCCATTTCTCAGGATTCTCCGCCCATTATCAAAAATGCGAACGGAAGAAAATGAAGACGAAGCGCATACCCCTCCCTTATCCATTATCTTATATTCTCACGATCAGGCACAAGAATTGGAGCGCAACCTTCCCTTGTTTCTGCAACAGGAATATGAGGGCGATTACAAGGTTGTGGTCATAATAGACAAAGGCGATACCGAGTCGGAGGATGTCATGAAGCGCAATGCCCACGAGCCACGCCTTTACACGACCTATATTCCCAATACTTCCAGATACATGAGCCGGAAGAAATTGGCCATAACCGTAGGTGTCAAGGCTGCTCAAACCGATTGGGTTATCGTAACAGAACCTACATGTCGGCCTGCCGATACGCAATGGCTGAAAGGCATGGCCGCCCAATGCACGCCCGATAAGAATCTTGTCGTAAACTACACCGCCTACGATGAGGACGAGCCCGCTATCCGACGCTTCTATCACCTACTGACTGAAAGCTACCTGCTCAGGGCTGCCCATAAGAAGATTGCATTCAGCACGGACAGTCCCTGCGTAGCTTTCCGCAAAGAAGAATTTATCCGTGAAAACGGCTTTTTAGGCAATTTGCAATTCAATTGTGGCGAATATAGCAGCCTTGTCAATAAATATGCGCACGAGGGAATGACCTCCGTCTGCCTCAACTTGGAGCACCCACTCACCGAAGATATACCTTCCAAGAAAACATGGGTCCATAAACGATTGTGTTATAACGCCATCCGCAGCTCCTTGATGCGCCGCCACACCTACTGCGGACTATGGAACATTGACATGGCTTTACTCCATATCAGCATGTTGGTCAACCTCTTACTGATTACTTATTCCGCCATTGTACACAACTGGATTGTGCTGGGCGTATCATCCTGCATGCTTCTTAGCTGGCTCATTGCGCACACCGTATTTTGCAAAAAAGCAGCCCATCGCATGGGAGTAGCGCTAAACGTCTTCCGCATCATGCCCATGTATCTCCTTATCATTTGGTATGATTTATTGCTTGCCATGCGTTTTCGCTCTGCCGACAAGAATGACTTTACCACCCATAAGCTTTAAGTAAACATTATTTTCAGAGCTGTTTCTATGGAGAAAATGAAAATAAAGATTATCACTCACTGCCACCCTAAAGACACCGTAGCCCCCCTATTGGTATCAACCATAAGCCATCATCTTTCCGAGAAAGCCATGGTCAATGCCGAAGAAGAGCCCGATATTGTTCATGTGTTTGGCGCGTGGAACAATCATACCTTCAAAGCGGTAACCCACTATGCCAACCTTAAAATTCCCGTGGTCTATTCCCCATTGGGAGGCATAACGCCATGGATGGTGAAAGCAAAGCGCAATACACTCCACGGACTTGCACAGCTACGAAGCCAAAGAGCAGCCATCATGCGGGCCAACAGTCTTGTTGCCTTCAGCAAGACAGAGGTACAGATGGCACGGAAATGGATTGATGACCAAAAGATTTTAGAACTTCGCAACGCTGTCATCACCAATAAATACCCCATTTCCACCCTCATTGCCGAACTGCTGCGCCACTATGAGCAAGTCATAGCCACCCACGACCGGACAATTCGTGAGCATATTGACACACAAGTGAACGGCATGCACATTGAAGACGACAACATCCGCACCCTGCTTTGCAAAATCTTATATTTGCAATATGAGCAACATAGAGGTACAATCCACCACCCTACGCTGCAAGACTTGTCGCAACACCTGATAGAACTCGACTTTGATGAGGACTTATTCGTGCAGACCGTCCGGCATGCGAAGCTACTGAAGTTCGTTTCTATCCTACAAGATAAGATGTCAAAGGAATGCGGTCTAACGGAAGGCTTCATGCCTATACCGCTAAAGAGCTAATTTTCAATATTTTATCATCTACGCTTCATTTTTCTTAAAAAGCCCCACTCTTTTTCCCTCACGCCCCTTATTCTATTTTAAAAACTTACTATCATGTACGACATAGAAAAAGATTTACACTATTTAGAGCTGCTTTCGCAATCGTTCCCAACGATAGCCGACGCAAGTACAGAAATCATTAATCTATCTGCTATACTCAATTTGCCCAAGGGAACGGAGCACTTTTTGGCCGACGTACATGGCGAGTATCAGGCTTTCCGACATGTACTTAAAAACGCCTCGGGCAACATCAAGCGCAAAGTTAACGACCTCTTCGGCAACACCTTGCGCGAACAAGACAAGCGAGAGCTATGCACCCTGATCTATTATCCCGAACAAAAGCTCGAGCTTGTCAAAGCCAATGAGCCTTACTTAAAGGACTGGTACTACATCACACTCCACCAACTTGTAGGCGTTTGCAGGGATATTTCCAGCAAATACACCCGAAGCAAAGTAAGAAAATCTCTGCCCTCAGAGTTTAGTTACATCATTCAAGAACTTCTACACGAGCGTACCGAGGACAGCAACAAGACCGCCTATGTCAATGGTATCATCGATACGATTATCTCCACCGGGCGAGCCGATGATTTCATTATTGCCATAGCCAACGTTATTCAGCGGCTGGCCATTGACCAACTCCATATCCTCGGCGACATATACGACCGCGGTCCGGGCGCCCATATCATCATGGATACGCTCAAACGCTACCACAGTTGGGACATACAATGGGGTAATCACGACATACTTTGGATGGGTGCCTGCGCCGGCAACGACGCTTGCATCTGCAATGTCATCCGCCTTTCCCTGCGCTATGCCAACCTCGCCACCCTTGAAGATGGCTACGGCATTAATCTCCTGCCACTGGCCACCTTCGCCTTGGAGACCTATGGCGACGATCCTTGTGAGGAGTTTATTCCCCGTTTGAGCGGAGGCGCCAAGGAAATCGACCCAAAGACGCTCCGCCTTTCGGCCCTCATGCACAAGGCTATCGCCATTATCCAATTCAAGGAGGAGGCCAAAATCTATCAGCGCCACCCCGAATGGGGCATGGAAAACCGGCAGCTCTTTAACTTCATCGACTACGAGCGGGGCACCATTACGCTCAATGGAAAAGAATATCCGCTGACAAGCAACCACTTTCCCACCATCAATCCCGAGCACCCTAACGAACTTACGTTCGAGGAAAAACAGCTGATGGGCAAGTTACACCACTCTTTCCAAGCCTGCGAAAAGCTGCGTAAACACATCGGACTGCTGCTTAGCCACGGTTGTATGTACGCCGTCTACAATAACAACTTGCTTTTCCACGCCTCCATACCGCTCAATGCCGACGGCAGCCTGAAAGAAGTTGAAATCTATCCGGGCAAACGCTATGCCGGCAAAGACCTGATGTATCACATCGGTATGCAGATAAGGGCCGCCTTCCAGAACGACTCCGAGCCACAGGAAAAGGAGCATGCCATTGATTATTTCCTCTATTTGTGGTGTGGACCGGAAAGCCCTCTGTTCGACAAAAGCAAGATGGCGACCTTTGAGCGCTATTTCATAAAAGAAAAAGAAACACACAAGGAGGAGAAAGGCAACTACTTCAAACTGCGCGACCAAGAGCAGATAGCCGACCACATTTTGGACGCATTCAACATCAAAGGCAACAACCGGCATATCATCAACGGCCATGTGCCCGTACATGCCATGGATGGTGAGAACCCCATTAAGGCCAATGGTAAACTCATGGTCATCGACGGTGGATTCTCGCAAGCCTATCACAAGGAAACCGGCATAGCCGGTTACACGCTCGTGTACCACAGCCGCGGCTTCCAATTAGTGCAGCATGAGCCGTTCACCAACACGGCCGACGCCATTCAACGGGGCACCGATATTAAGAGCACCACGGTCATCGTGGAAATGAGCACGCACCGAATGCTCGTGGCCGATACCGACAAAGGAACCGAGCTGCGCCAGCAAGTAAGCGATTTGCAGGAGCTTCTCTATGCCTACCGCCACGGTTTCCTGAAAGAAAGAGCGCCCAAATAAGCCACTGCTTTTGTAAATATTTCAGTAAGAAAATTAACACTTTACAGACTGACCATCCCGCTGAAAAGATGTGATAAAGTTTGAATAAAAATAAGGGAATCCCAGCGTGGGATTCCCTTTATTTCATTTTCGCCATTCCAAAGCACTGCTTTTAAGGTACTACAATAAGGTTTTTGCGCCATTAAAGGCCCATTATCCCATTCTCGAAGCAGTGCTTTGAGCGGACGAAAACGTAGCTATGGGCAAATAATTTCCGGCTCCTTTCTGCTTAATTATTTACAAACTGTTATTTATCAAATAGTTACAAACTTCGCCATAGTTTAGATATTTCCGTCCACATGGGTCGTGTTTGAAAACATAGCTGCCGTTTTCAACCTTTTTGTAAGGAAAGAAGAGGAAAATTAACAATCGCTTTTTTAATAAACACAGTTTCGCTTAACGATAATAATAAGATAGGTATTGACTAAGTTTCATGCCCATAGAAAACATGTCAAAGGGCACTCCGCAAAGGTAAAAGCATATCACGAAACAAACAGAACAAATGCTTTAACCTTTAAATCTATTTACTTGATATTGATAATATCTACACATGCGTTTGATGGGTTCAGCCTCATCCATCCTCGTTTTCCCGTTCTTGAATAGAGGTCGATGGCTACATGGCCCATTGTCCGTCGCAAATTCAGCTCTATCATGGGGGCTATCTCCCCATCCTTGAGTACCATCATATCAACACCCAAAGGCCCATTGTACCATAGGGGTAAATGTTTCTTCAACAGCGCAAGGAGCTTTTCCATTACCAAATCCAAGGTTTCCAAACGGATATGAGCCGCAAGCAAACTGCGCTTATGCAGCTCTGAATCCAACAGATTGCCCAAATAAGCGCCATTTTCAGCCTTAAATATGCTGAGACCACAATACTTTATCTCTCCCGAAACAGCTTCCAGCTCTACGCCAAAGTCCATGATTTTCCCCTCCAAGTAAGGCTCCATCATGATACTACCTTGCGAACGGATGATATTTTTAACCCAATTCTCCTGATGAATTTCTACCTCTACGCCGCCCTCTTGTGCCTCTTTAGCCGGTCGCCAACGAGGTTCCAACAGCCTAACCCCGCGCCCACTGCTACTCCAAGGGGCTTTTACGACATAATTTCGTTGGGACTGTAAGGAACGGAATAAGGTGTCATAATCAAAAAACTGTTTGACTTTGCCCACCGTATGGGGCAACCGCAATAATTCATCCATCAAATGATTTGCCGCCCAAAAACGAGCGCTGGTCATACGCAATTCGGACAATGCCTCCGCCGAAGGGAGCAACGAAGCAAAATGAGGGTTAATATCCAGCAGGCCGGTAGCCAATTTTGCATCCATTCCCCAAGCGTCTATGCCGGATATACGGGCTACCAACTCGTCATCAACCAGCATTTCAGGTGTAACGAATTGCACATTTGCAAGTTTTCGTTCACCTCCTTCCGCACTCATGGAAAGAAGATTTGAACAACTCGTTACCGCCTTATCCACGTCATTTACCAACACTAAATCGCCCTCATCGGCCCATATCATCGGTAAAAAGGCAAACATTTCCTTTAAGTTTGCCACCGCTTTGGGAAGGGTGAAACGCTTGAGATTGACCGCAAGCGATATGTCATGCTCGGGATTAAAAATATGAATTACCACGCCACAAAGGTATAAAAACTTGCTATTTGCACCTTAGTGAGGCCATGGAATATTGAAAAATTAATTGTTTTTTGTAATCCGGAGTTTGCAATTTCACAAATAGTTAGTATCTTTGCATTGTCAATTATAAAATAACAAGAGTACAATATGGAAGCCTTTTTTCGGACTCACTCCTATCTGGTTGAGCACACCGACGCTCAAGTCCGTCGCACCCTCATGGATGAGATTGATTGGAACGACCACATGATAGGTATCAAAGGCACCAGAGGCGTTGGCAAGACGACTTTCCTCTTGCAATATGCCAAAGAGAAATATGGCGCTACGGATAGAAGATGTCTGTACGTCAACATGAATAATTTCTATTTCCAAGGGAAAGGCATAGCCGAGTTTGCCGCTGAATTCGTAAATCATAACGGCAAGGTTTTATTGATTGACCAAGTCTTCAAGCAACCTAACTGGAGTATGGAGCTAAGGAAATGTCACGATCTTTTTCCACAGCTTCAAATCGTTTTTACCGGTTCCAGCGTGATGCGATTGAAAGACGAGAACCCTGAACTTAACGGAATTGTGAAGAGTTATAACCTTCGTGGTTTCTCTTTCCGTGAGTATCTCAACCTGCAAACGGGCAATTCCTTCAAGCCTTATTCGCTGGAAGAAATCCTCCAGTCGCATGAGCAGATTATCAAAAGCATTCTACCTAAAGTCAGCCCCTCGTCTTACTTCTTGGATTATATCCATCATGGCTTTTATCCTTTCTTCCTTGAGCAACGCAATTTCTCGGAGAATCTGTTGAAAACCATGAACATGATGACCGAGGTAGATATATTGTTGATCAAGCAGATAGAGCTTAAATATCTTACGAAAATCAAAAAACTATTCTATCTGTTGGCCGTTGACGGGCCCAAGGTGCCCAACATCAGCAATTTGGCACATGAGATAGAAACGAGCCGGGCCACGGTAATGAACTATATAAAGTACTTGGCTGACGCACGACTCATTAATATTATATATCCCGTTGGTGAGGATTTCCCGAAGAAACCAAGCAAGATAATGATGCACAACTCTAATCTGATGTATGCCATTTATCCCATTCAGGTGATTTCGCAGGACCTCATGGAAACATTCTTTGTCAACTCACTGTGGAAAGACCACGCCGTGAATCAGGGAAACAAAGACCACTTATTCATCGTGGACGAGAAGCTGAAATTCCGTGTCTGCGACGCTTTAAGTGACCATAAGATAAGATACAACACAGACACTCTCTATGCACGATACAATACAGAAATAGGTAAGGGCAATCAAATACCACTTTGGCTCTTAGGATTTCTCTATTAATATCGTTCTTTTATTATATAAACAAAGACATTATACATTCATTTAATTTTAATAAAATGGCTAAAGAAAAAAAGTTTATGACGTGTGATGGTAATACCGCCGCCGCACATGTGAGCTACATGTTCACAGAGGTAGCCGCCATCTATCCTATTACTCCGTCATCTCCAATGGCAGAGCATGTTGACGAATGGGCTGCCAAAGGCCGTAAGAACCTCTTCGGTCAGACAGTCTCTATCCAAGAGATGGAATCTGAAGGTGGTGCTGCCGGTGCAGTACACGGCTCATTGCAGGCCGGTGCACTTACATCAACCTACACTGCCTCACAAGGTTTGCTGTTGATGATTCCTAACATGTACAAGATTGCCGGTGAATTGCTGCCTTGCGTATTCAACGTTTCAGCCCGTACATTAGCTTCTCACTCTCTCTGTATTTTCGGTGACCATCAGGACGTTATGGCTTGT
>NZ_DATCYK010000051.1:0-11554 GCF_036570325.1 Prevotella sp. | reverse complement strand
CGACCCTGACAACGGCCAAACCGTTGACCAATTAGATTATAAGACGGGCATTCGCCAAATGAGCTATCGCGACATCGACACCGAGACAAAGCTCTATGTCAACGGCAAAAGGGTAACGCCGCTGGGCGGAAACTGGGGGTTCAGCGAGACAAACCTCAACTATCGGGCCCGTGAATACGACATCGCGGTGGGTTATCACCGACAAATGAACTACAACATGATACGCAACTGGGTGGGACAGATAGGCGATGAGGAGTTCTTCGACGCCTGCGACAAGCACGGAATCATGGTTTGGCAGGACTTTTGGCTGGCCAATCCGTGGGACGGACCCGACCCCTTGGATAACAATATGTTCATGACCAACGCCCACGACTTCGTTATGAAGATACGACGCCACCCCTCCGTGGCCATCTACGTGGGCCGCAACGAGGGTTATCCGCCCCAAACGCTCGACAAGGCACTGCGCTCCGAGGTGGCAAAGAGCCATCCGCAACTGGGTTATATATCGAGTTCGGCCGACGACGGCGTATCGGGACACGGCGCCTATCAGCTAATGCCGGTGTCGTATTACTTCCGTGAGCAAAGCCGAAAGCTCCATTCGGAGCGTGGATTGCCCAATGTGCCCTCGTATGAGAGCCTCAGCCGCATGCTCGCCCCGGCCGACTTGTGGCCCGTGGGACTGCCTTGGGCACAGCACGACTTCACGATGGGTGGCGCACAGAGCGCCCGCTCGTTCATAAAAACCATGGAACAACACTTCGGACCGGCCACCGACGCCCGCCAATTCGCCGCCCGGGCGCAGTGGGTGAACTACGATGGCTACCGAGCCATGTACGAAGGAGCGCAGCAATATCGCATGGGGCTGCTGATATGGATGAGCCATGCCTGCTGGCCTTCTACCGTTTGGCAGACTTACGACTACTATTTCGAGCCCACGGCGGCCTACTTCGGCGTGAAAAAAGCCTGCGAACCGCTCCACGTGCAGTACAACCCAACGACCCACGGCGTGCAAGTCGTCAACATGGGAGCTGGCAACCGCAAGGCCATGACGCTGAAAGCACAGACCATCAGCATGCGGGGAAAAGTCATAAAGGAGTGGACCCGAACGATTGACAGCCATGAGGACAGCACCCTCGAAGCCCTTACGCTGACGCTTCCGACCGACGAGGTTTACTTCATTCGCCTGACGCTGGCCGACGACAACGGCCTCCTATCGGAAAATACCTACGTGGAAAGCCGTGAGACCGACCAATGGCAAGCACTCAACACGCTGCCCGCCGTAAAACTGACGACCACCACCCGCTTTACCCGTCAGGGCGAAACGGCCCGTGGCACCATCACGCTGAAGAACCCGAACGACGTTCCGGCCCTCATGATTCGCCTTAACCTCAAGGGCGATGACGGCCAACAAATCCTGCCGGTCATCTACAGCGACAATTATTTCCACCTCATGCCGGGCGAGGAACGCACTGTCAGCGTGAGCTACCAATTGGAGGACGGCCGTGGCACCACGCCCGAGATTAAGGTCGAAGGATTCAATATGAAGGAGTAAGGGGGCACAGCCCCTACGGCCAAAGGCCGTCAGCCCCATCAGACGGGTCAGACTTGTCCGACTAGTCGGACCGGTCCGATCGGCCCAATAGCCATCTTTAGCAGCCTAAAAGCAGCCCTCTGACAACGCCGAAGCGGCCCTTTCATCGAGTGAAAGGGCCGCTTCTGTTTTTTAGCCATCAAGCTATAGTCTTTTTAACGGGTCATGCGTGCATGCTCGAGGCTGGACTATATAATGACCGTATCGCGGCGGGCGACAAAGTCGGAGATAGTGCCGGCGATGGCACGCGACACCGACTCGGACACGTAAGAGAGCGAACGACCCGTCTGAACCGACTTGAGGAAGGACACCAACTCGTAACGCAGGCCCTCGCCATCAAGCTGATAGAAATAGCGTTTGTTGGCGACGGGGTCCTCATAGCGCACCTCGAAATAATCGGTTTTCCACCATGGAGCCGGCACGTAGATGTAACCCTTGGTGCCCGAGATGACAAGTTCACCCTCGCTCTTGACGCCACGGCCCACTTTCAGCGAGGCTACGGCGTCGGGATAGATGAACGATATTTTGGTAAAAAGGTCGAAATCGGCATTGCCTTCGGCCAATCGGGTGACAATGGTCTTGTCGGTATAGTCGGTGCCGAGGAGCTGATAGATAGGCAGCAGGGCCGTGGGACCCCAAGCGCAAATGCTGTTCCACTCGGGCAATTGCCTGTCGCCCTGCTTGAAGGCGTCGAAATTGAAGAGGCTGGTGCAGGTGGCGTCGACCGACATAATGTCGCCTATGATACCGCTCTTGGCCAAAAGGCGCAACCGGTAATAGGCCAGCGAGTAGGCCGTCTTGATACTATCCATCAGCACGAGGCCACGCTCACGGGCCATATTGATGAGCTCCTGCCACTCGTCCACGGTCATGGCGATAGGCGACTCGCACAGAACGTGCTTGCCGCGGCTGAGGGCCTGACGTATCTGGGCATAGTGGAGCCGCGGCTCGGATATGATATAGAGGGCGTCGCTCTCCTCCATGAGCCGGTCGAAGGACGGCGTGGCCGTGGCCAAGCGCTTGAGGTCGTCGGAGAGGCAGTGGTCGTTGATGGTGAAAATGCCGCTGATCTCTATGCCGTTGACGAAGCTGCTCTCGTTACGTATCTTATCCAAGATGGGCGACTCGCCCACAAGACCGAGCCGCAAGGCCCGTTTCTCGCTCCTTATCTCGGTGCTCGAGACGCCTTCGGTGCGCTCAAGATAAACCACTTCGCAGAACTCTCGCAGGTAATCGAACTTGCCTCGCCAGTCGGAACCCACCGTAAAGATGTCGACACCGTAGCGCTTGATGTCGTCGATTTTCTGTCCTTCGTACTCCTCGATGATGATTTCGTCGGCCAATCCGGTAGCCCGCACGGCCTCGACACGCTCCATCAGCGTTTGCTGAACGTTGATTTTGCCCCGTTCCCGGTCGAAAGTGTCGGCCGTGACACCCACGATCAGATAGTCACCCAAGGCCTTTGCCCGCTCGAGCAGACGCTGGTGGCCGCGGTGAAACAAGTCGTAAGTGCCATAAGTAATGACCTTTATCATAATAAAAATAGGTGTTGATGTGAATGTGAATGGCCTTTGCCCGCCATCGGGGGCAGGATGTCGCGGACAGTCTTGGCCGCTCCGCGTAAATAAGAATCGCTTTCTCCCCTCATCGGGGGCAAAGGTCAGAGCAGTCCCCGACGCTCCAAATCCTTCAGGGCGTCGACAAGCTGGGTGTTGTCAGCGGGCGTGAGGGCGCCGATGTGGCCCACACGGAACACCCGCTCGGCCATGTCGCCGCCGTTGGGACATACCCAAATGCCATACTCATCCTTGAGTTTCAGGAAAATATCGTAGGCCGAAGCACGGAGCGGATGGAGCGGTGTGACGGCGTTGGAAAGGCTCTCCGACACGATCTCGAACGGCATTCCGGCTATCTTTTCCCTGAAATCGGCCGCCTGAAGGGCTATCTGCCGGTTCTCGCTTTCCACGCCTCCACGAGCCTCAATCTCCTTCAGGCGCACGTTGATTTGGCGCAATATGCCCACGGCGGGCGTGAAAGGAGTCTGTCCGCGCTCCGCGTTCTTCAGGGCGTCGGCCAAGTTGAGGTACATCGTCCGGCAGTGGCTGTTCATCGCCCGCTTCACCGCACGGGGCGCCATCACGATGATTGACACGCCCGGAGGGCAGGCCAGCGCTTTCTGCGAACCCGTTATCATGACATCGACGCCGAGCGCCGCCATGTCAAAGGGGTCGGCCAAGAAGGAACTTATGGAGTCGACGGCGAGGAAAAGATGGTTGCGCCGACAGAAATCGCTGATGAGTTGGATGTCGTAAAGCACCCCCGTGGACGTCTCGTCCAAGTTAACGAGGAAACCGGTGTAGCCCTGCCCCTCGTAAGGAGCCAAGTGTTCGGGCCTCAAAGCACGTCCCGGCTCGAGCCGTATCTCGGAAAAAGGAATGTCGTGAATACTACAAAGCTGTACGAAACGGTGGCCAAAGCTGCCACCATTGACCACTATCACCTTGTCGATGGTAGAAAAAAGATTCATCACCACTGCTTCCATGGAGGCCGTGCCCGACCCTGTGATGAATACGGCACGTGAATCTTGGGGCGCGTTTGCGAAGCGCAGCATGAGCCGTTCGTTCTCAAACATGGTCTCGGAAAACTCCGCCGTGCGGAAATAAGGTACTTGTTGGCTTCCCAAATCACACACGGCGTCACTCGACATGACCGGTCCCACCGTGAAATTCAACATCTTTTCTGACGTCATGATTACTGTCTAACGATTTTATTTTCTATAAAGATAGGGATTGTCAAGCCCTGAGCGCTTGCTCACAAATGGCCGAGTGCAGCCTATCTTATGCAAAGATAGTGCAAAAGAGAGCCATGGGAGTTTACTCACAAATGGCCGAGTGCAGCCTATCTTATGCAAAGATAGAAGATTTCTTTTGATAAGCCATAGGAAATATGTATCTTTGTGAAAAAATTGTAAGCCTATGCGAATCGTGTTGTTTTGCGAAAACAAGTATGCCATTGACATCCTTCAACCCCTTGAGGACGAAGCCCGGAGAGAGGGAAACAACGAAGTGATGTGGTATGTTCACGCACCCAAGATTCCCGAATTCCCATTAGCGGGGCAGGTAAGCTGGACCCATTCGATACAAGAGATATACGATTTCAAGCCCGAGGCCATCTTCGTGCCGGGCAACATCGTACCCTACTACCTGCCGGGGGTCAAGATTCAGGTGTTCCATGGCTATGCCGCGGAGAAGAAAGACCATTGGATCATCCGCCGATACTTCGATACCTATTTCACGCAAGGCCCTTACTTTACCTCGCATTTCAAGAAATTGGCGCTTCAATACAAAGATTTTGAGGTGTTGGAGACCGGCTGGACCCGCCAAGACTGGATATTCCGCCATCGCAACGACCATGAAGAAGAGCGCCGTTCCTTGCTCCGTGACAGCGGAAAGGAGCGAATCGCCCTCTATGCGCCTACCTTTTCGCCCAAGCTCACGTCGCTTCCACATATCAAGCAGGCCCTTATCGACCTCACGGAGCGCCGCAGCGTGCTGTTGCTCATCAAGCTCCATCCCCTCACCCGACCCGAATGGGTGGAGGAATACCGGCAGTTGGCCCGCGAGCATAGCGCCATCACTTTTGTTGAAGACTACGGATTATCGAAATACACCTTAATGGCCGACATGATGATCAGCGACACTTCGTCCACCGTTTACGAAATGTTGCTCCTCGACAAGCCCGTCGTCACCCTCAACACCATAGCCAAGGACATCTATTGGAGGAACATCACGACGCCCGCCGACCTGCTTTCGGCCTACGACGCCGCCTTTACCGACAGCTCACTCCACAACCGTCGCCAATGGGTTATCGACAATTACGACCCTTATCTCGATGGTCAGGTGGCCCACCGCATGCTCGAAGGCGCCCGTGACTTCATCCGCCGCCACGGCGTTCCCACCCATCGACGCCTCAACCTTTGGCGAAAATACACAAGTATCAAGACCTTCGGCCGCATCAGGCGATGAGCCCTATCGGGCCCTGAGGCCCATCGGACTTGTCCGACCAGTATGACTTGTCCGACCAGTCCGACCTTATCAACGCTCCCGCAGGCCCTCAGCACCCCATCATATCATCTTTTTAAACAAATCATTCATCACCCCAACCCCTCAACTCACCAACCTCAAAACAAATCATTCATCACCCCAACCCCTCAACTCACCAACCTTATAAACCGGCCTATGGCCTAATCAACTAAACAACTAAACACAAAATGAAACATCGAAAACTATGGGCCGGCCTCGCGTTGAGCCTCTCGCTGTTGCCCACCATGGCCCAACAGCCCGACCAAACCAAAATGAATCGCTTTATCAATGACCTCATGAGCCGCATGACCCTAAAGGAAAAACTGGGTCAGCTCAACCTTCCCGTCACGGGAGACATCGTCACCGGGCAGGCCAAGAGCAGCGACGTGGCCGCCAAGATTCGCAAGGGCGAAGTGGGCGGACTGTTCAACTTGAAAGGAGTTGACAAGATACGCGAGGTTCAGAAGGTAGCCGTGGAGCAGAGCCGACTGAAAATTCCATTGCTGTTTGGCATGGATGTCATCCATGGTTACGAAACTGTATTCCCTATTCCCTTAGCGCTTTCGTGCAGTTGGGACATGAACGCCGTGGAATCATCGGCCCGTGTGGCCGCCATCGAGGCCAGCGCCGACGGTATCAGTTGGACTTTCTCACCCATGGTCGACATCTGTCGCGATCCCAGATGGGGCCGCATGTCGGAGGGAAACGGCGAGGATCCCTTCTTGGGGTCGGCCATTGCCCGTGCGATGATACACGGTTATCAGGGCGATGACCTGAGTTTGAACAATACGGTGATGGCTTGCGTGAAGCACTTTGCCCTCTACGGCGGTGCCGAAGCTGGCCGCGACTATAACACGGTGGACATGAGCAGGTGGCGAATGTTCAACTATTACTTCCCGCCTTACGAGGCCGCGGCCAAAGCCGGAGCAGGTTCGTTCATGACATCGTTCAACGTCGTGGATGGCATTCCGGCCACCGGAAACCGTTGGCTCCTAACGGACGTGCTGCGCAAGCAGTGGGGTTGGGACGGATTTGTGGTGACCGACTACACCGCCATCTCCGAAATGATAGCCCACGGCATGGGCAATTTGCAGCAAGTTTCGGCCTTGGCACTCAATGCGGGCACCGACATGGATATGGTGGCCGACGGCTTTATCGGCACCTTGGAGAAGAGTTTGAACGAGGGAAAGGTAACAATGGAGTCAATCGACCGGGCCTGCCGCCGCATATTGGAGGCCAAATACAAGCTCGGACTCTTTGCCGATCCTTACCGATACATCGACAAGAAGCGCCCCGCCAAGGAGATTTACACGCCCGCTCACCGTGCCGAAGCCCGTCGCATCGCCGCCGAGACTTTCGTATTGCTTAAAAACGAGGGCCAAATTCTGCCCCTCAAGAAGCAAGGAAAGATAGCCCTCATCGGCCCATTGGCCAATACCGCCGCCAACATGCCGGGCACATGGAGCGTCGCCGCGGCCTTCGAGAAATACAAGAGCTTGTATCAGGCCATGAAGGAAGCCCTCACCGGCAAGGCCACCGTGACCTATGCCAAGGGCAGCAACGTGATGGACGACGCCCGGATAGAAGCTAACGGCTCGATGTTTGGCCGCGACATCCGCGACAATCGGCCGGCCGAGGACATGATTCGTGAGGCTTTGGCCGTGGCACGTGACGCCGATGTCATCGTGGCGGCCATCGGCGAGACCTCCGAAATGAGCGGAGAAAGCAGCAGCCGCACCGACCTTGCACTGCCCGACGCCCAAAAGCGACTGCTCACGGCCCTCAAGGAAACGGGCAAACCCGTGGTATTGGTCAACTTCTCGGGCCGAGCCACCGTCATGACGTGGGAAAACAACAACTTCCCGGCTATCCTCAACGTGTGGTTCGGCGGCTCCGAGGCAGGCGACGCCATCTGCGATGTGCTCTTCGGCGACCGTGTTCCGAGTGGCAAACTCACCGTTACCATGCCCAAGAACGTAGGCCAAATACCTATTTATTATAACCATTTGAACACCGGACGCCCACTTCCCGAGGGCGCATGGTTCGCTAAATACCGCAGCAACTACCTCGATGTGGATAACGATCCGCTCTTCCCGTTCGGCCATGGCTTGAGTTACACCACGTTTAAGTACAGCCCCATCCGCCTCTCGGCTGCCACCATGACCGCCGACGGCACACTGACGGCCACCGTAGACGTTACCAACACGGGCCGATACGATGGCGATGAAATCGTGCAACTCTACATCCGCGACCTCGTGGGCAGCGTTTCCCGCCCCGTGAAAGAGCTCAAGGGCTTCGAGAGAGTCCACCTGAAGCAAGGCGAAACCAAGTCAGTGAGCTTCACGATAGACGCCGAGAAGCTCAAATTCTACAACGCCGACCTGCAATTCGCTTGCGAACCGGGCGATTTCGAGCTCATGATCGGTCCCGACAGCCGCAACGTTCAAACCGTAAAATTCCAACTGCAATGATCCGAAAACTACTCTTTCTCGTAGCCCTCGCGCTGTGGCAGGCCCCCGCCGCCATGGCCCAAAAGGGTTACAAGCTCATCAGCGACCTGAGCTACATCAGCCCCGACGACACATCAGCCTATCGCCGGGAGCGCTGCAAACTCGATATTTACTATCCCGAGGGAACGAAAAAGCCCTTCAAAACCCTCGTATGGTTCCATGGCGGCGGTCTCATGGGCGGACAAAAGGAATTGCCCGAGAACCTCAAAGGCCGTGGCATAGCCATCGTGGGGGTCAATTACAGGCTCTCACCCCGGGCCCACAATCCCCAATACACCGAGGATGCGGCGCAGGCAGTGGCATGGGTGATGAACCACATCAAGGACTATGGCGGATCATCCGACCAAGTATATGTGTCCGGCCACTCTGCCGGCGGCTATCTGACGCTCATGCTTTGTCTCGACAAAAGCTATCTGGCGGCCCACGGTATCGACGCCGACGCCATACGGGGCTACCTCCCCATCGGCGGACAAACGGCCACACACTACACCATCCGTCAAGAGCGCAAGCTATCATTCACCACCCCCATCGTCGACCGCTACGCACCCTTGAACAACGTGCGCAAGCTCGCCACCCGGTTGGTGCTCATCACCGGCGACCGCAAATTGGAGCAAATGGGCCGTTACGAGGAGAATCTTTACCTCAAATCGGTACTCGAAGGCATAGGAAACGCCCCCATCCCGCTCTACGAGCTCAATGGTTTTGACCATGGCGACTCCGCCATTCCCGGCAGATTATTGGTGTTGAAGGAAATGAAGTAGGCAGCTGTGAGCGCCACGTTTTGGCGCCCACAGTGCTTGAAAAGGTCGGACGAGTCCGACTAGTCCGACCAGTCGGACCGGTCCGACTGAGGGGCAAGCCCCTCAACAACCCACCACCACAACCCAAAAGCGGCCCTTTCATCAGGTGAAAGGGCCGCTTTCGTATGGTCAAAGCTGTGCTTTGACCCGCTCATAAGCGCTCTTCGGCAACACCATAAAACATCCCCTGACACCGCCAAAACCACCCCAAAACCCACAATTCCTTGACTTAAAGCATGTTTTAGATATATTTAACCTAAATGTTTCGCAATTTTTCTTGCATATATTAAATAAAGGTGTAACTTTGCAACCAAATGTCTAAAGAATTGTATTCAGTTTACTACATATTATATTTAGGGATTGTTACAAACAGACACACATCGAATTAATAAAATAAAAATAAACAATAGATTGTTATAAAAAGATGAAACACATTAAAATTAATTTGGCTTTAGCAGCCTTGGCAGGTTCTATGGCTTTAGCTTCTTGCTCGTCTGACGAGATCGCTCCTACCATCGGTGGCGAGGAAAGCGCTGTTTCGACAAGAGGTATCGCACCCGCCAAAGCGTCAGATATTACATTTTACGCAGGTGGCAACCAGTTAGTAAGCACATTGACCAGCCGCGCAGGTAACGGTTCTTTCTCTTATCACAAGTATTGGGATGGTGATTTCCCCGCACAGTACAAGGATAATCGTCCCGGCGATATTCAGCAGGCAGAGAAAGATTTTGTAATCAAGTATATCAAAGAGCATAAGGATCAGAATTCTGTACCATTCAACTACAGCAATTACTTCATCCAGAACATCGGCTCAAGCTACGATACCTATACCGGATTGGTAGACATGAACCGTGCTCAGCACTCAGTTACCGGTGGCAACCACATGGATTATTTGGTAATCAATGGCCAGCACATCAATGACTACAATGCTACTGGGGGTCCCAACGCGTTGGTAATGAACTTACTCGTTAAGAATCCTACTTACCACGATTCATGGGGTGACAAAGACCAAACAAAAGAAAACGCTTACAAAATCTACGAAATTACATACAACGGTAAGAAGGGTTACTACTTGGCATTCGACTATCGTACCAAGAAGAACTCCGGCGAAGTACACGACGGTGACGGCGTTTACAATGACTGGGTTGTTAAGTTGACACCTGCAGATCCTATTGATCAGGAGAACACAGGCACAACACCTCCTCCATCATCAGAGAATCCTAATCCTCAGGTTCCCCAAGAGCCGACCCCAACACCTCCGGTTCCTTCTATTCCCGAAGTAACTCCTTCAACTCCTATTGTAACCACTACAAAGGGTGAAATTGAGGTTAACCTCTCTCTCAACAAGAAGAAGACTGACGGTGACTGGATTGCAAGCAAGCTCTCTATCCACGTTCGTGCCAACTCTGATGTTGAGGTATTCCTCCCCGTAGACGCTCAGTACTACTGCGAGCAGGACGACATGAACATCGTTCTTTCTCACAAGCATGATGACTTGCTCTACAACAACACTACCAACAAAGAAATGACTTGGCAGGTTGCCGGCCAGACAGTGAAACTCACAGTAAGCTACGAGGCCAACGGTATTCGTGTGAAGACACAAGGTATCAACGAAACAGTTCTCAAGGAACTCCGCGAGAAGTATGGCGACGGTATCACATTCGAGGTTTGGAACTACTTCAAATCAGAAGCTATCACACGTGAGCAGTTGCAGCCCATGCTCAACAACTCTACTATCAAGTTCACTGCTGTTCCCGACCGCTACGTAAACGCTTTCGGTGCTGTTTACAACTACAACGATGGTGAATCACCCGTTTACAGCAAGCTGGAGAACGCCGGTACCGATAACGAGGTTTGGACTCCTTACACTGACGAGAACCTTACCCAGCCACTCGACCAGCAGTATTGGGAAAGAGAAGCCGGTGAAAAGAAGTACTACTTGCTCAAGCATCACATGAATCCGCTTGATTGCACCGTTACTCCCGAGGGCACAGAGCTCAAAGAAAGCGGCAAGCGCGTGTACAGCAAGCTCTACACCAAGTAAACCGAAAAGGTAATCAGTCATATCGACTGACCACATAAAGAAAGAACGACAAGAAGGTTTCTTCTTGTCGTTCTTTTTGTTTTATCTCTTTCCATGCCTGCCGGCATTTCCTACAAAACCTATCATCACCCTACAATAAACTCGCCGGCATTTCCGGCGGAAACCGTTATCATCCCCCCGAAAGCCGTCTGCCATCCTCTCGATAGTACACCAACATTTCCATCAAAACACATTGTTATCTTCTTCAAAACACCCCATCATTTCCTCCACGCCCCATCCTGAATCCCGCAGCGGCCCCACTCAACAAACCACCCGGCCACCTATAATATATAAGGTGGCCATACGGCCCAAATCGTACAGCCATGTATAACCTTACACTATGCTAATAGGCTCTGTTCCAACAGATATTAATGATTTTACGAACAGTTATCGCATATTATTCCGAAATAAAAGTATTATTATTCAGTATTAAAAGTTTTTTACTTTTATTTTTGTATATTTGTAACCGTTATATCATTCAGTAATCT
>NZ_DATCYK010000050.1:0-4978 GCF_036570325.1 Prevotella sp. | reverse complement strand
CATATAGGACGCGCCAACCTCACTCATGCAATTGAAGTGGCTACCGTGGCCGGGCTTGGCCCAATCGTCCTGCTTTTGCGAGTTATAACGGTTATAGCTCTCAACAAAGAAACTAAGTTTATCGTCGGGCTGATAGGTCAGACAAACGCCGAAAAAGGCGTCGGGATTATCCGTATTGCCACTCCATTCGGCACCGATGTCATAGCCTAAGCTAAACAAATCGCTGAGTTCGTTCTCAAAAAGCAGGTGGGTCTGTATGCCAACGTGGGGCGGAAGATAATCAGAATGGCTGCCGCCGGGAATAAGAAGCGTGCCAAGAAAGGCCACCTTGGGCAGTGCCCCGGCGCCATCAAACATCTTTATCTTCGTTCCTATGGCCGCCGTGGAAATGCCGGCGTAGCTGCCTTCGGGCGTGTGGGTGGCGCTCTCGTCGAGTTGCAACCGCAATTCGGCGTTGCGAGTAAGTCCCCATCGAAAGGTAGACGTGTTGATAGTCCACGTGCGTTCATGAGCTCCATTCCTGCGATTCCACTCATGGGCGAAGCCCGTTTCCCAATCCACCTTCCACAAAGGCATGATGTCGGGCCCCGTAGTTGCCCCGGGACAATCGGGAGAGAAGCCCGTATCGTCTTGCGCACTCGCCGCCATGGGGCAGAGCAAAAGGAGATACACGAGGGTCGTAAGTAGTTTATTTACTTGTTTTATCATTGTTATGACATTTTGATATTGGCAGCAAAGGTAACTTATTTAGCGTTTCCGACGCAAGGAAATGTGACAAAAAACATCCTATCAAACCTGCTATGGAGAAATAAATGTACCGAAATAAAAAAATGGGAACCGCTTGGTTCCCATCTCGTTTCTTATAATTTACGCCATACTACCGCCCTAAAAAGCGTAGCTGCGGCGGCCCGTAGCCCGAAAACCGTAGTCGTCATGGGCCTCCACCTCTATGGTGTGTGCGCCTTGTCGCTGGGCTTCCGTCAGTTCCACCGCCCATAACTGGGGCGAATCCTGCCGACGCATGGGGTTCATACGGTTGTATTTCGTAGGGTAAGCCCGCTGCAAATTAAGCTCTCTTGTGCGGGCCACGTTGGGGTCGATCAGCTTTGTCTTCTGACAAACCTGCCACGTTCCGCCATCAATTCGGCAACGCACGATGGTTGAGTCGCAACCTCCCCATACGGTGATGAGGGCTTGGTGGGGGATGATTTCTTTTAAATCACGCAGGTGTTGGTCGAGCGAATCAATGCCCATTACGTGGATATTCATCTGCCGAGCGGCGTCGAGACCTATTCCTTTGAAGCGAAATTGATATTGATTATCGCTAAACTCCATGACGAAATAGTTGCGGGGAGCACCTCCTTGCTGCAACGCTGCCGGCACACCCTGCCAATCTTTCTCGCCTACCCACCAAAAACCACACGACGCTCCGGTGCCCAACTCGTGCACACGGACGCCCGATTTCTCATGAAAAAAACGCATGACACGGTGCAGATGGCCCGTAAGCGCCAGCAAATGAGAGCGCCCCTTGAAGAGCTCTATGAGCTGATTGCGGTTGCGAGTCTCGGCCATGGGAATGTGCATACACAGCACCACCAGCGCGTCTTTGGGTATATACTGCAAATCATTGCGCACAAAGGTCAACTGCTCCTCGGTCAACTGTCCGGCATAGCCACGCTCTCCCTGCCCATAAACATTGTTGAGAACGATAAAATGTACCTTGCCTTCGTTGAAAGCATAGACATCTGAGCCGAAGAATTGGTTGTAAGTGCGACTTTGGTTGCGGCGAATGCTGTCGGCGTCGCGGTCATGATTGCCCAGCACAGTCCATGTTTGTTGGGGCAATTGCTCCATAAGGTCGTGCAAACGGCCGTAGAGCGAGAGGTTATTATTGACCAAATCGCCGAGGAAAAGATTTACGTCGTCAGCGCTGCCATCGAGCAATTCGGGCCACAAAGTGCGGGTGGCGTAATCGAGTTCCTGACTGTTAGATACCTGAACATCGCCTATGGCATTCAGCCGAAAGCTCTTTTTCACGGCTTTTCTTGCCAAACCAAAGTTGTTATTCTTCTTTCCGGCCCGGCCGCTGTTGATAAACCGGGCGTTCACCAACCGTCCGTCACTAAGCGTAAGGTCGGCCGGAAGGATGGGAAACAAGCTGAATCCGTCGGGCAAAGCCAATTTATAACGCCCTTTATCGTTCGTTACGACGATGTCACGGCCGTTAGATACGGGAATGCCCGGCAAACATTCTTCCCCTTTATCGTACACTCCGTTACGGTTGGTATCGATAAAGACATTGCCCTCAACCATGCGTTGGGCCGCGGCCGGCACGGCTGAGAGCAATAAAAAAGCAATAAGAGAGAGGATTTTATTCATAAATAAAAGTATGCAAGTAGCCGCTTGGGTCGGTACAAGTGATGTATCCCACACCCGTTTTTGAGAAAACTATGCTCACGCTGCCGGCCTTAAAGTCGGCTAATTTCACGGGATCGCTCCACTGTTGCGTATCTTGGTCGAGATACATAAAGTAAGGATAGCCTTGGTCGGCGCTGTTGCCGTAAACCAAATAGGGCGTTCCGTCAGTCGTTACGGCCAAATCGAGCTGTGTATTACGACCGGGCACAAAGCCTAAGGGCAATACGTTGCCACCCAAAGTAAACCATTTAGCCGCTGATTTGTCGTAATACTCCACGCGCATGGCGTCGGCTCCGCTGACATTATCGAGCGTCCAGATGTACGGAGTGTCATCGGGCGCCACCGACATGCCGTCCATCGCAATGTTATTCAGGGTGTTACCGGGCTGAATAAAATTCTCTTTCAAGGCGGTCCATGTGCCATTCTCATATTTAAGAACACCTTGGCCATAGTTTACATCGTTTACTTTGCCACGGTTGATGGCCATAACGTAAGCCGTATTTACACCTTTTGCGCCATTACTTACATAGACATCGTTGCTTATCAAGCCCGAAACCTGACTCTTCCAAGCCCCGTCCTTATAGTTGGAAACGACCAACTTACTGCGTGCAAATTCGCCTTTGCGGGCCGCATTGATTTGCGTTGCCACGATTTCTCCATCGCCCAGCACCGCAAGACTTACGTAATTAGACTGGCCATCGAATACTCCGGCGTTGCCAACAAAGCTCCACGACCCGCCATCGAAACGTTGTACGCTAAGCGCACCCGACGTTTTGGCCTCCTGATCACCGTAAGCCACGTAGGGAGTGCCGTCGGTTGCGAAGTCGAAATCGAAGTTTGACCCGCTGATTTTGTGGCCAAAGCCTTCTCCACCCACGTATTCCCACTTATTGTCCTTGGAAAGTTTCAACACCACGGGGCGGTTATCGCTGTTTGAACGAATCTTGAAGGCCACGTAAGGCATATTAGTGACCGGATTGATGAGCATGATAGGAGCGCCATACGTGGTGAGTTGATCAAACGTGGCCCGCTCTACCCACTTCTGATTCATAGCCTTTGTTACGGTAACGGCAAAGCGCACGCTGCGTCCGCTCTTGGTAATGATGTAGTCAACGGGCTGCGTAAAGTCGTGAACCGACTGTTGGCTGGTTTGCTCTTCATCGGCAATCTTTACCGAAGTGCCATCAGTTGTCGTGAAACGGGCCACCAACCGATTTCTCTTTACCGTGGAAGGCATGGCTATTTGCACATTAATGGTCGATGTTCCTTGACCTTTGGCGCTCAAATCAGCCACATAGTCCTTGGCCAAAACGTCGGGATTGTCCTCCGCAAAGAAGCCGTAAGAAAGCAATTGGGGCACGTCTGTGGCTTCTTGGTACAAGAAGTTGGCGTTATCCGAGCAGCCCGTGGCAAACCATAGGGCAGATAACATCAGCAGATAAGTGTATATTTTTTTCATCGTTTATTCTCCTTGATTCTGTTTTGTGATAACAAGTTCTTTCTGATTGGCGTCCGGGCCGGGCAAACCAAGGGTCATCGGGCAGCATGTTTCGGTAAGACGAATCGTCAAAGTATTGTCTTTGGTCTTATCAACTTGATGAGATTTCCACTTGATTCGGATGGGCATATCGTACACACCCGGCTCAAACGTAAGGGTATTGCCCTTGGTCAAGAGTTCATAGTCAACCCCTTCGGTGAGTCCGTTGCCCACTATAATCTCGTAGGTCACGGTCAGCGATGAAGTGCGGGGACGAGAACTCAGCATTACCGGATATTCGTTGATATTGTTCACATTGGTCAACACAATGACAAATGATAAGCCGTCTGACGTGGAAACATGTACGAAGGGGGTGTCGTAACCTTCAAACTCCTCCTGATTACAGCCCACCAAGAGGGTCGTCATCATGAGTAAATATAATAACTTCTTCATAATTACGTTTATTTGTTTACCGTTGGATTGGGCAACATGTTCTCATTTGCATCCAACTCGTATTGAGGTATAGGAAGAATAAAGTAGTCGCTGGGATAAAGTTTTTCCCTTACTGACGAGGAAGTGTCGGCGTCACGTACCACACTTTGCTTCCATCGGGTTATGTCAAAGAGGTTATGACCCTCGAAACAAAGCTCTTTCGTACGCTCATTACGAATCAAATTGATCAGCTCGGCGTCAGTATATTTCGCTAATTCGGCAGTGGCTTTCTCGTCACCGATGTTACGTTGCAGGCCGGCTTTCACATAATTGCGGGCGTCGGCGTAGCGTTGTAAGTGCCATGCGGCCTCGGCGGCGGTGAGATACATCTCTGATAGGCGGAACACAATAGGGTCCTCACGCTTATCATCATTATCAGGCACAACAGTGGCATGGTACTTCAAGCACTTGGCTTCGCCGTCCTTGCGAAGCAGTTGCAGGCGCACGTCATCCGCATCAAACATGTTCAACAACTGGTCTGATGGCACACACTGCGTATTATAGAATGCTTTTTGCTGGCCGCTCATGGCTTCTCCGCTCAAGCGGAATATGGCTTCACCTTGTGTAGTCAGGTTTGCGTACATATTGATG
>NZ_DATCYK010000049.1:0-6029 GCF_036570325.1 Prevotella sp. | reverse complement strand
ACGAGCCTTGAGGTAATCGCAGGGATCGTACTCGTACGAAATGGCCAAAGGCACGATGTGAAGGGCTTGTAAGCGCTCTATAATGCTGCCCTCTCCGCCCATCGCCATCATCTTGAGGATGGCCGGTTGGGTAAGGTCGTTGGAGTTCTTGGCCCGTCCTTGACGCTGGGCTATCCACACATTCTCGTTCTTCTCGGCCACGGCGAAGTGGATATACTCCGACATTCGCTTGCTGGCTTTCAGCATTTCCACGGAGTGGAGCGCCCGTTCCACGGTAAACGACTTGTTGATGCGCACCAAGTCCTTCACCCATGGCAGGGTCAGCAGGTTGTCGCCGATGGCTATTTCGCAAGTGGTCTCAAAGCCCACGTCAATTAATATCTTGTCGAGAAAAGCCGAGTCGAGCACTATATCGCGGTGATTGCTCACAAAGGTGTAGCGCTTCTTGATGTCCAAGTTGTAGGCATCAACGTCTATTCCTGCGCTGGCCGTCTGCACCAACTGCAACAAGAAGGGGTAGCAAAAGGCTTTCTGAAAGTCCAAATTGCTCTTACATTGCTTCATCTTTTGGCCTACCGCCTCTGCCGGCACGCCGGGATAGAGATAGGCCAACACTTGTCTGAACTGCGCGTCGGCCAGCAATCGGTCAAATACTTCAGGTAATTCTTCGGGCTCAAACGGCCTTATGGGATCAAACTCTGAGGGAATATTCATAATGTTAATGTTAAAATTCAATGGAAATAAATGCGCTTTCGTGCGATACGAAAGCCTATGACTTGCCGCGGGCGATAATGAGTTCTATACCCATTTCCTCTATCCTGCGCACGTCGGACGGCTTTATGTGGCTGTCAGTGATTATCATGTCAACCTCTTCCATGTCGCCTATCTTGGCGAAACCCTTGCGTCCGAACTTCGACGAGTCGGCCAGCACGATGGTCTTCTGGGCTGCCTGCATCATCTTTTGGTTCAGGTGGGCCTCCCGCATGTCGGTCGTGGTGATACCAAAGTCGAAGTCGATACCGTCAACTCCCATGAAGAGCTTGCTGAAAGCGCACCCGTCGAGCAATACCTCGCTGTAGTCTCCCACCACCGACTCGCTGCTGTGGCGCAACATTCCGCCCAACTGGATGATGTCGATATTATCATCCTGCGACAATACAATCGACGCTTGGAGCGACGCCGACACCACCGTGAGCTTGTGAATGGGCTTCACGCAGTGGGCAAAAGCATGGATGGTGGTACCCGAGGCGATGATGATCGAGTCGTTAGGCTCTATGAACTTAGCGGCCTCGGTGCCAATACTGTACTTCTCTTCAGGGAAGAGTTTTTCTTTCTCGTTTACAGAACGGTTACTTGTGAAAGGGTTAATAGCAATTGCTTTTCCATGGCTTCGGTAGAGCTTTCCTGCTTTTTCAAGGTCGGTAAGGTCTTTCCTGATCGTCACAGACGACACTTCCAGCAACTCAGCCAACTCCGATACCAACACGGAGTCCGACTTAAACAACTGTTCCAAAATGGCATTGTGTCTATCTTCTTTCGTCATCTTATGTTGTGGTGTTAATTATATAACACAAATATACGATTTATTTTGAAACATTATTCTTTAGCTTCTCATCTTTAAATATATATTAACAATAGACTATCATTTATCTTTACATTTTGCGATTAATGGCCGCGTTATTCTGAAAAGAAAAACTTTTAGCCCGAAATATTCAAATTTTGGCCGCATCACCAACCCATTGTATATCAATATATTAACGACAAACCGCCCTGCCATGGCTCCGTTTTCACGGCCCGTTTCCTGCCTTTTAAGGCTCTGAAAACGGCCTTTCCGCCAAACGAAAGCCGCTTTTTAACGCCGCCGAAGGCTGCTTTGACTCGCCCGAAGGCCCGCAACAGAAAACCCGACAGCCCACAACCGCCCCTATCATACCCCGAAACGGCCCTCTCATTTTCTATTTGGCCCATTTTCAAAGCATGTTTTTTAGTGAAAAAATTTTTACATATTAGCTTCCCATTTATCCACCTGCATACCCCCGAAAAAAGAAACTTATGCTATCGAAACGGAATTATTACGAAACCAAAGCATGAAAAATATGTTAAAACTTACGAATAAAAGTAGTATCATTACTAAATAAAAGCTATCTTTGTTCTAAAAGAACGCAAATAAGTTTCGTTACGTAAGCAAAACCAACATTACGTTTCGCCTTACAAACTATCGGAAATAAGGAAAACTAAGTTTCATCAAGATGAACACAGACAGCCAAAAAGAATATGACGTCATCATCATCGGAGGCGGCATAACCGGTGCCGGAACGGCCCGCGACTGCGCCATGCGCGGTCTGAAAGTGCTGCTCGTAGAGAAGTATGACTTTACCAACGGCGCCACGGGACGCAACCATGGACTGCTCCATAGTGGCGCCCGATATGCCGTGACCGACGCGGAGTCGGCCCGGGAATGTATCAAGGAGAACATGATTCTGCGGCGCATAGCCCGCCATTGCGTCGATGAGACCGATGGACTCTTCATCACCTTGCCCGAGGACGACCTGTCCTATCAGGCCACTTTCGTAGCCTCCTGCCGCCAAGCCGGTATCCGTGCCGACATCATTTCGCCCGAGGAGGCCCGACGCATGGAGCCTTCGGTCAACCCATCGCTCATCGGGGCGGTGAAAGTTCCCGACGCCTCCATCGACCCTTTCAGGCTTACCATGGCCAACATCATTGACGCCCGCCGCCACGGGGCCGACATCCTGACCTATCACGAGGTAACGGGCTTCATCATGGAGAGTGGCCGCGTCGTGGGCGTGAAGCTGCGCGATAACCGCGGCGGCGCCACTTCCGAGGCACGGGGACGGGTAACCATCAACGCCGCCGGCATTTGGGGACACCTCTTGGCTCGCATGGCCGACATTTCGGTCAATATGTTTCCCGCCAAAGGTACGCTCCTTATCTTCGGCCATAGAGTCAACAACATGGTCATCAACCGCTGCCGCAAGCCTGCCAACGCCGACATTCTCGTGCCCGACGACACAGTGTGCGTTATCGGAACGACCAGCGACCGCGTGCCCTTCGACACCATCGACCATCTGAAAGTGACGCCCGAGGAAGTCGACATACTGCTTCGAGAGGGCCGAAAGCTCGCTCCGGCCTTGGCTTCGACCCGCATTCTGAGGGCCTACACGGGCGTGCGACCACTCGTGGCGGCCGATAACGACCCCTCGGGACGCAGTATCAGCCGTGGCATTGTGCTCCTCGACCACGAGACACGTGACGGATTGGCCGGCCTCATCACCATTACGGGCGGCAAGATGATGACCTACCGCATGATGGCCGAGCAGGCTACCGACCTCGCTTGCAGGAAATTAGGCGTCAACAAGCCTTGCCTGACGGCCCAAACGCCCCTCCCGGGTTCGGAAAAGGCCATGCCCGAGGGTAAGACAAGCCATTCGGCCAACGAGTACAGCACCCATGTGCAGGAGGGAAGGCACGGAACCATGACCCAAGAAATCGACGCCGCGTCTATCGAAACACGGGCCTTGGTCTGCGAATGTGAGGATGTAACGGTGGGCGAGGTACAGTTCGCCGCCCAAAAGCTCCACGTCCATAACCTCATCAACCTGCGGCGGCGCACCCGCATTGGCATGGGAACTTGTCAGGGTGAGCTTTGCGCCTGCCGGGGAGCCAATGTTCTCTGCCAAATGGCCCACACCGACCCCGCCGAAGCTGAGCGCGACTTGGCCGCTTTCATGGCAGAGCGCTGGAAAGGGGCACGTCCCGTGGCTTGGGGAGACAATCTTGCCGAGGCACAGCTTACCTCTACCATTTACGAAGACCTATGCGGACTCAATCAACTTAGCGGAGAAGGAAAAGAAATAGCACTATGAAATTCGATACGATCATAATAGGTGGCGGCCTGACGGGCTTCACATGCGCCCTGACGCTGGCCAAGGCCGGACAGAACACGGCCCTCATCACCGCCGGACAGGGCACCCTGCACTTCAATTCGGGCTCTATCGACCTCTTAGGATACGATGAGCAGGGACAGACGGTAGACCAACCGCTCGCTGCCATCGCCCATCTAAGTCAAGAACATCCCTATCATAAAGTGGGCGACGTGGCAAAATTGGCCACCGAAGCCCAAGCATTGCTGGCCGACGTGGGCCTTCCCATGGACGGAACGGCCGAGCGCAACCACTATCGCCTCAGCCCCATGGGCGTCAGCAAGCCCGCTTGGCTCACGCTGCCGGGCCTCGTACAGAGCGCCGACGCACGGACCCTGCCATGGCAGAAGGTGACTTTTGTCAACATAGCGGGCTTTCTCGACATTCCCACTGAGTTTCTTGTAGACAATATCCGTCGCAAAGGTACCGACGTGGAGCTGAAGCGTTTCACCACGCCCGAGCTAGAACAAGCCCGCCGCAGCCCCTCGGAAATGAGGGCAACCAACGTGGCCAAGGTGCTGGCCGATGAACGGGCGCTCCGCAAAGTGGCCGAGGCCATCAACGCCCTGCAGGCCGATGGCGAGGTCATCCTCCTGCCGGCAGTGCTCGGCATAGCCAACGCGGAGACCGAAGCCGGCTTGGAACAGCTCATAAACCTGCCCGTCAGGTTTGTCGCCACCATGCCCCCATCGGTTCCGGGCATACGTATTCAAACCCGATTGCGCCAGAGCTACCAGCAATTGGGTGGCATGTTCAGCGCTTCCGACACGGTGACGGGTGGCACGTTTCAAGAGAACAGACTGCGATACATCGAGACCGAGAACATGCCCGATGAGCGATTCTACGCCGAGAACTTCGTATTGGCCACGGGATCGTTCCAAAGCCGTGGGCTCATGAGCAATTACCAAGGCGTATTCGAGCCTATATTCGGCCTCGACGTAGACGCTTCCGACAAGCGTACCGAGTGGACCTGCGCCTATGTTTACGACGCGCAGCCCTACATGAAATACGGTGTCCGCACCGACAAAGACCTGCTGACATTCCGCAAGGGTGACAAAATAGAGAACCTATACGCCGCCGGATCGGTGCTCAGCGGTCACAACTCGCTGAAGCTGGCCGACGCTACGGGCGTGGACATGCTGACCGCTTTGCAGGTGGCCCACAACATATTAAATCGTTAAGACAATGACAGAAGATAATCAGATACAAAGCAAGAGCGCGTTCAACTTCGAGCAATGCCTCAAATGTTCTATTTGTACGGTCTACTGTCCCGTATCGGCAGTGGAGCCAAACTACCCCGGTCCGAAACAATCGGGCCCCGATAACGAGCGCTACAGACTGAAAAATCCCGAATACTTCAACGAGGCGCTCAAGCTGTGTCTCAACTGTAAACGCTGCGAAGTGGCCTGCCCGGAGAACGTGAAGGTAGGCGACATCATTCAGGAGGCCCGCATCAAATACAGCACACATACCCCCGGGCTGCGTGACCGCATGCTGGCCAACACCGACTTTGTGGGAACTTTGGCCCACAACTTTGCCCCGTTGACCAACTTCGCCTTGAAACTGGCGCCCACAAAGGCCGTGCTTCACAGTGTCATGGGGATAGACAAGCACCGCACGTTCCCCGCTTACTCGTTTCAAACGTTCGAGCAATGGTACCGTAAGCAGGCCGAGGAACAAGAGCATTTCGACCGATTTGTCACCTTCTTCCACGGGTGCTATGCCAATTATAACTATCCGCAATTGGGCAAGGACTTGGTAAAGATCATGAATGCCTGCGGCTATGGCGTGCATCTGCTCGAGAAAGAGAAATGCTGCGGCGTGGCCCTGATTGCCAACGGGCTGTCGGGACAAGCCCGCCGACAAGGCGAGGTGAACATGAAATCCATGCGTAAGGCCGTCGCTAAGGGCGAACCGATACTGACAACCAGCTCCACCTGCACCTTCACCATGCGTGATGAATACAGCCACCTGCTCGGAATAGACAACAGCGACGTGCGTGACAGCCTGTCGCTGGCTACCCGGTGGCTCTACCGCATGATAGAGGACGGCAAGCTAAAATTGGCCTTCCGTGATGATTTCAAA
>NZ_DATCYK010000048.1:0-6987 GCF_036570325.1 Prevotella sp. | reverse complement strand
AGAAATTGATCTTTGAAAATTAAACAGAGTATGATAAACAACTCGTATTCTTTTGAAATAAAAATTAAATGCTTAGCAAGTAATGCTTAAGTCAGAACAAACTTTTTAAATTGAGAGTTTGATCCTGGCTCAGGACGAACGCTGGCGGCGTGCTTAACACATGCAAGTCGAGCGATGAAGCTTCCTTCGGGAAGTGGATTAGCGGCGGACGGGTGAGTAACACGTGGGTAACCTGCCTCAAAGAGGGGGATAGCCTTCCGAAAGGAAGATTAATACCGCATAATATCATTTTAATGCATGTTGAAATGATTAAAGGAGTAATCCGCTTTGAGATGGACCCGCGGCGCATTAGCTAGTTGGTGAGGTAACGGCTCACCAAGGCGACGATGCGTAGCCGACCTGAGAGGGTGATCGGCCACATTGGGACTGAGACACGGCCCAGACTCCTACGGGAGGCAGCAGTGGGGAATATTGCGCAATGGGGGAAACCCTGACGCAGCAACGCCGCGTGAGTGATGACGGTCTTCGGATTGTAAAGCTCTGTTTTCAGGGACGATAATGACGGTACCTGAGGAGGAAGCCACGGCTAACTACGTGCCAGCAGCCGCGGTAATACGTAGGTGGCGAGCGTTGTCCGGATTTATTGGGCGTAAAGCATGCGTAGGCGGATACTTAAGTGGGATGTGAAATCCCGGGGCTCAACCCCGGTGCTGCATTCCAAACTGGGTATCTAGAGTACAGGAGAGGAAAGCGGAATTCCTAGTGTAGCGGTGAAATGCGTAGAGATTAGGAAGAACACCAGTGGCGAAGGCGGCTTTCTGGACTGTAACTGACGCTGAGGCATGAAAGCGTGGGTAGCAAACAGGATTAGATACCCTGGTAGTCCACGCCGTAAACGATGAGTACTAGGTGTCGGGGTTTCAATACTTCGGTGCCGCAGTTAACACATTAAGTACTCCGCCTGGGAAGTACGATCGCAAGATTAAAACTCAAAGGAATTGACGGGGGCCCGCACAAGTAGCGGAGCATGTGGTTTAATTCGAAGCAACGCGAAGAACCTTACCTGGGCTTGACATCCCAAGAATCCTGTGGAAACACGGGAGTGCCCTTCGGGGAACTTGGTGACAGGTGGTGCATGGTTGTCGTCAGCTCGTGTCGTGAGATGTTGGGTTAAGTCCCGCAACGAGCGCAACCCTTGTTGTTAGTTGCTACCATTAAGTTGAGCACTCTAGCAAGACTGCCTGGGTAACCAGGAGGAAGGTGGGGATGACGTCAAATCATCATGCCCCTTATGTCCAGGGCTACACACGTGCTACAATGGTTGGTACAAAGAGAAGCAAGACCGTGAGGTGGAGCAAATCTCATAAAACCAATCTCAGTTCGGATTGTAGGCTGAAACTCGCCTACATGAAGCTGGAGTTACTAGTAATCGCGAATCAGAATGTCGCGGTGAATGCGTTCCCGGGCCTTGTACACACCGCCCGTCACACCATGAGAGTTGGTAACACCCGAAGTCCGTGAGGTAACCGCAAGGAGCCAGCGGCCGAAGGTGGGATCGATGATTGGGGTGAAGTCGTAACAAGGTAGCCGTAGGAGAACCTGCGGCTGGATCACCTCCTTTCTAAGGAGAATTCTATAAGACGATGTTCTTATAGTAGCGAGTATCTACTCTGTTTAATTTTGAAGGATTAATATTCTTCAATGATTGTTCTTTGAAAATTGTATAATGAATATATAAATAAATTTAGTACTGATTAACAAATCAGTTACTCATGATAGGTCAAGTTAGAAAGGGCGCATGGCGAATGCCTTGGCACCAGGAGCCGATGAAGGACGTGATAAGCTGCGATAAGCTGTGGGTAGCCGCACATAGGTTGTGATCCACAGATTTCCGAATGAGGGAACTCACATACCTTAACGGTATGTATCTTAAACTGAATAAATAGGTTTAGGAGGGTAAACCCGGGGAACTGAAACATCTAAGTACCCGGAGGAAGAGAAAGAAAAATCGATTTTCTAAGTAGCGGCGAGCGAAAGGGAAAGAGCCCAAACCAGAGATTTATCTCTGGGGTTGCGGACAGACAATAACGATTAAACTATTTTAGCTGAAGAGGTTTGGAAAGACCCACCGTAGGAGGTAATAGTCCTGTAAGCGAAAGAACAGTTTAATTAAGTCTGATCCAGAGTACCACGAGACACGTGAAACCTTGTGGGAAGCAGGGAGGACCACCTCCCAAGGCTAAATACTACCTGGTGACCGATAGTGAAGAAGTACCGTGAGGGAAAGGTGAAAAGAACCCCGGGAGGGGAGTGAAATAGAACCTGAAACCGTGTGCCTACAATCGGTCGGAGCACTTTATATGTGTGACGGCGTACTTTTTGTAGAACGGGCCAACGAGTTACGGTATGTAGCAAGGTTAAGTACCGCAGGTACGAAGCCGAAGAGAAATCGAGTCTGAATAGGGCGCATAGTTGCATATCGTAGACCCGAAACCGGGTGACCTATCCATGGCCAGGATGAAGCGGAAGTAAAATTCCGTGGAGGTCCGAACCACGTTGGTGTTGAAAAACCATGGGATGAGCTGTGGATAGCGGAGAAATTCCAATCGAACCCGGAGATAGCTGGTTCTCCTCGAAATAGCTTTAGGGCTAGCGTCAGGCAAATGAGTAGCGGAGGTAGAGCACTGAATGAGCTAGGGGGCTTCACCGCTTACCGAACTCTATCAAACTCCGAATGCCGTTTACTTTTACCCTGGCAGTCAGACTGCGAATGATAAGATCCGTAGTCAAAAGGGAAAGAGCCCAGACCATCAGCTAAGGTCCCAAAGTATAAGTTAAGTGGTAAAGGATGTGGGATTTCTAAGACAACTAGGATGTTGGCTCAGAAGCAGCCATTCATTTAAAGAGTGCGTAATAGCTCACTAGTCAAGAGATCCTGCGCCGAAAATGTTCGGGGCTAAAACTTATCACCGAAGCTATGGATGTACGTAAGTACATGGTAGAGGAGCTTCCTGTATGGGCAGAAGTCGTACCGAAAGGAGCGGTGGACTGTACAGGAGTGAGAATGTTGGCATGAGTAGCGAGAAATAAGTGAGAATCTTATTGGCCGAAAACCTAAGGTTTCCTGAGGAAGGCTCGTCCTCTCAGGGTTAGTCGGGACCTAAGCCCAGGCCGAAAGGCGTAGGCGATGGACAATTGGTTGATATTCCAATACTGCCAAACTTCGTTTGACAAATGGGGTGACGCAAAAGGATAGGATGTGCGCACTGTTGGAGTGTGCGTCTAAGCACTTAGGCAGACTAAACAGGAAAATCCGTTTAGTTGTTAATGCTGAGGTGTTATGGGGAGCGAAATTTAAGTAGCGAAGTATCTGATTCCATGTTGCCAAGAAAAGCCTCTATGGAGAAGTTTGGTACCCGTACCGCAAACCGACACAGGTAGGTGAGGAGAGAATCCTAAGGCCGGCGGAAGAATTGTTGTTAAGGAACTAGGCAAATTGACCCCGTAACTTCGGGAGAAGGGGTGCCTATAGAAATATAGGTCGCAGAGAATAGGCTCAGGCAACTGTTTAACAAAAACACAGGTCTCTGCTAAAGCGTAAGCTGATGTATAGGGGCTGACACCTGCCCGGTGCTGGAAGGTTAAGGGGATTTGTAAGCGTAAGCGAAGCAATGAACTTAAGCCCCAGTAAACGGCGGCCGTAACTATAACGGTCCTAAGGTAGCGAAATTCCTTGTCGGGTAAGTTCCGACCCGCACGAATGGTGTAATGATCTGAGCACTGTCTCAACAACAAATCCGGTGAAATTGTAGTGCAAGTGAAGATGCTTGCTACCCGCAGTTGGACGGAAAGACCCCGTAGAGCTTTACTGCAATTTAGCATTGAACTTCGGTATTATCTGTACAGGATAGGTGGGAGACTAGGAAATAGCTTCGTCAGGGGCTATGGAGTCATCCTTGGGATACCACCCTGATATTATTGGAGTTCTAACGAAAGGCCATGAAACTGGTCGTCGGACATTGCTAGGTGGGCAGTTTGACTGGGGCGGTCGCCTCCTAAAATGTAACGGAGGCGCCCAAAGGTTCCCTCAGCGCGGTCGGAAATCGCGCGAAGAGTGCAAAGGCAGAAGGGAGCCTGACTGCGACACATACAGGTGGAGCAGGGACGAAAGTCGGGCTTAGTGATCCGGTGGTACCTCGTGGGAGGGCCATCGCTTAACGGATAAAAGCTACCTCGGGGATAACAGGCTGATCTCCCCCAAGAGTCCACATCGACGGGGAGGTTTGGCACCTCGATGTCGGCTCGTCGCATCCTGGAGCTGAAGTCGGTTCCAAGGGTTGGGCTGTTCGCCCATTAAAGCGGCACGCGAGCTGGGTTCAGAACGTCGTGAGACAGTTCGGTCCCTATCCGCTGCGGGCGCAGGAAATTTGAGAGGAGCTGTCCTTAGTACGAGAGGACCGGGATGGACTGACCTCTGGTGCACCAGTTGTCACGCCAGTGGCACAGCTGGGTAGCTATGTCGGGAAGGGATAAACACTGAAAGCATCTAAGTGTGAAGCCCACCTCAAGATTAGATTTCCCATGATTAATTCAGTAAGACCCCTTGAAGAACACAAGGTTGATAGGTGAGAGGTGTAAGCGTGGTAACATGTTCAGCTGACTCATACTAATAGGTCGAGGACTTGACCAAATAAATATTCATTATACAATTTTGAGAGAACAATCTCTCATGTATACCGTCTAACAACAATAAATAATGTAAATCTGGTGACAATGGCGTAAAGGTAACACTCCTTTCCATACCGAACAGGCAAGTTAAGCTTTACAGCGCTGATGGTACTGCAGGGGCAGCCTTGTGGGAGAGTAAGACGTCGCCAGGTTATATATGCGGGAATAGCTCAGTTGATAGAGCGCCACCTTGCCAAGGTGGAGGTCGCGGGTTTGAGCCCCGTTTCCCGCTCCATAAAAGCATCGAAGAATTGATGCTTTTATTTTTTTACCTAAAAACAAAGTGTTAGAGTATAATTTTAGTAGGCAAAGATAGTAGTAATTACTATTTAGAAAAATTAAAAGGAGATACAAAAAGTATCTCCCGTGTACGTAATATATCCATTATAATGTAAGTTGCTGAGACTATACAGAAATGGGTGGTATTATGTACAATACAAGTTTAAATGATAAAGAGATAACTTTCAATGATTTAGAGAAAAAAATATATAAATATGCATGTGATGAAGCATGCAGACTTATGCAAGAGGTGCTAATGCACCTAGACCGTAGGTTAATGGATGAAAGGAATGCTAAGGTTTATAGAAATAAAGGTTTAAAACATACATGTATAAAAACTATTATGGGAAATGTAGAGTTTAATAGACGTATATATGAATACGAAACTGATGATGGAAAAATAGCTAGAAAATATCTTTTGGATGAGTACTTACAAATGGATACTATAGGTCATATTTCTAGTACTTTAGTAGAAAAAATAGTTGATAATGTAACTAATGTATCTTTTAGAAATACTTCTAGTAACATTAAAAAACTAACAAATCAAGAAATCAGCCATACGGCAGTATGGAATGTAGTACAAAAATTAGGATCTAAAATAGAAGAAAAAGAAGAAAGAAAAATACTGTTAAATAAAAAAGGACAACTAAATGGTACAAAAGAAGTTAATGTTTTATTTCAGGAAATGGATGGTATCTGGTTAAACATTCAAGGAAAAGATAGACCTAAAAGAGGAAAGTCTAAGAAAAAAGAACTTAAACTTGGAATAACGTATGAGGGTTGGAAAAAAAGAAATGGAAGCAAAGATGCTTATGTAGTTGAAAATAAAATAGCCTGTGCTAGCTTTAGTAATAGTAAAAAGTTTAAAGAATTAAGTGATGCTACTATTGCAGAAACTTATAATACAGATGAAATAGAAATAAGAATTTTAAATGGAGATGGTGCACCTTGGATAAAACAGAGTATAGAGGAAGAAGGAGTATATTATCAACTAGATCCATTTCATAGGAGTCAAGCAGTAATAAGAGCTGTGCAAGATAAAAAAGAAGCTCATAAGTTAATAAATATGTTAAATGAAGGAAAAGTAGAAGAAAGTTTTGAATATGTGATAAATCTAATGGTTAAATATACTGAAAATGAAAATAAATTTAAGAAGTTAAAAAAATTATATACATATCTTTTTGAAAACAAAATTGGATTAAGGCCATATCACTTAAGAGAAGAAATAGAAATGCCAAACCCTCCAGAAGGTCTAGAATACAGAAGTCTAGGGACAATGGAGCATAATATCTGCGATATACTAGCTCAAAGAATGAAAGGAAGAAAAATGAGTTGGTCTATTGGCGGTGCCAATAATTTGGCTAAGATATTAGCTGAAAAAGCGAGTAAACGAATATATACTGTGATAAATGAAGTATGTTCAGGAATTATTTCAGAGGATAAATTAGAGAAAATAACAGAAATAATTACACTAACAGCAGCTGATGTAAATAAGAAAGTAAAGAAAAATAAGTATTATCCTATACAACAATCAAGTATACCATTTACAGGCTACGCCATGACTAATGGTAGAAAAGCGATACAGAGTTTTTTTCAACAAAGAAATTTTAGTGAACTTATTTATAGATAATTTAAAAATTTCACATAAAAAGTTAACGGGATAAGTGCGCCCTTTCGGGCTGTGGGCGAAGCCCTGTGGAAATGAAAATTTAACTTAATTTATAGTGGATAAATTTAAAAGTAAAATTGCCCACAAGAACTTGACACAAACTTAGTGGAAGTTTTAATTGATAATTTCCACGATTTGAAGTATAATTTTTATGTAAATTAATATGTTGTGTCATATATTAATTTTACTATAAATCTTTCACTCTTTCAAGTGGGAGATTTATTTTTTACGCAAAAAGCTGTCGCACTATTTTTTAGTGCGACAGCCCCTTTTATTTTAAATTTTATTATTTGATATAATAAGGCTATATA
>NZ_DATCYK010000047.1:0-1884 GCF_036570325.1 Prevotella sp. | reverse complement strand
TATCACATTTGGGGCAACGTACTCGTTTCATAAGCAGGTTACAAAATCATAATGCTTTTGCATGTTACTTAATAAATGTGACCCAACAATCTTCAAAATGTTTGAGTCCATGCATTTTGTTGACCATCCGATAGGCTTCGCCTTCTGTATCGAAATGACCATAAACAACTTTTACATTATTTCTTGTTATAATTACTTGTGCATCTTCATAGCCCTCTTTGTGCAGCCGTTCGGTAAACAACTTGGCATTGGTCTTGCTAACCCTGCTCGCTAATACCAAAGTATAATAAGATGAAGCCGTATCTGTTTGGAGAGCTTCTGTCTGCTTGGGCTGTATTTTTAAATGGTTCGCAGCTTTAGGCGTGCTAATGTTGAGATTTGCTGGGGCTGTATTGACGCTCTTGGGTAAAACACGATAGAGCAAATCGGTGTCAATGCCACTATTCTTTAGATAAGATTGTTTGTTGTTATCTAACGGACTGGCAATGAGTACCATGACAATAATAGCGATACAAGCCGCGGCGACATTACGAATCAGATGGTAAACGATTTGTGTACCACGACCGATGGTCTCATGCTCTTCGTCAACAGCCTCTTCCTCTTCTATCGTTTCAGCAGGTGGAATAGGAGTATTTCCTAATAAAACTCGGTTAGATGAGGTTGCGGTTTTTGCTTGTTCTGTCTTGACTTCCTTGTTAGCTGCGACCATGGTCAACGGCTTAAATTCATACGAGGAAAGACCATACAAATCGGGAGTGAGCAATCCTGATTCACACGGAGTAAACTCATAATTGCCATCATTGTTCAGTGTGATTTTGCCAATATCGGAAAATTCACACTCCCCTTCATTGTTCAGAATGGTTTTCAGTTGGTCTACTTCGGCTTCAATATGTTTCAAAGCCTCGGGATAACTGATGTCGTAACACTCAACATAAGACTGTACCAACAAGGAATCGTTGATACGTAATTGGGGATTGAAACCTATAGTTCTGATGGGCGGCAAGAACATGTTGTCCCTGTCGTCATGCCTTGCCGCAACGTAATGTGTGGTGAATCCGCCGAAGCCGGGGATGATAACGCACTCATTACTAAGCAATAGAATCTCTATGTGTTTATCAATCTCAATCACAAGTGCAAAATTATACTTTTTATTCTGAAATTGCAAGTGTTTCATTAAAAAATACCGAACGGCGTCTTTTTTTGTTTTGATAATTTTGAGAAGTCATTCTATTCTATTACATTTGTAATACTTATAAAGTAATCAAGTAGCGTTAGTAAGGTGAAAGGGCTGTTTTTGGCGGTCTTTTTCCCTATGAAATAACTTTAACAATTATGAATATTGCAATTGTTGGTACAGGTTATGTTGGTTTGGTGAGTGGAGCTTGTTTTGCTGACACCGGAGTTAACGTCACCTGCGTAGACGTAGATGAGAATAAGATTTTGCAATTGCAAAATGGAAATATTCCCATTTATGAGCCCGGACTCGACGAGTTGGTTTTAAAGAATTATAAAGCCGGCCGATTGAAATTCACAACTTCCTTAGCAGATATTATCAATGAGCAGGATATTATCTTCTCGGCTGTGGGTACACCGCCTGACGAAGATGGTTCGGCCGATTTGAAATATGTGCTGCAAGTGGCCGAGACCATTGGCCAACACCTTAATAAATATATAGTCGTTGTTACCAAGAGCACGGTACCCGTGGGCACTGCGACCAAGGTAAAATACACAATTCAGGCGGCATTGGATAGGCGTGGCGTTAGCATAAAGTTTGATGTGGCCAGCAATCCTGAGTTTTTGAAAGAAGGAAATGCCATCAAGGATTTCATGAGTCCCGACCGTGTTGTGGTCGGCGTGGAGAGTGAGGAGGCCAAGCGTTTGTTG
>NZ_DATCYK010000046.1:0-3670 GCF_036570325.1 Prevotella sp. | reverse complement strand
AGCCATCACCATAGGCGCCAACATGAACGCCCAAGGCCAACTGTTTTGGGACGAGGCCAATAGCTACAGCCAAGACTTCTACGCCGTCATGGGCGCCCACGTAAAGGCCGACTTGGGTTTCCTCTCCATCGACCTATGGGGTCGAAACCTCACCAATAGTCGCTATAACACCTTTGCCGTGAGCAGTGCGGCTACCGGAAAGCTCCACTATTTCGGACAGTTGGGCAATCCTTTCCAATGCGGTGTCGACGTAAGACTCCATTTCTAAAAATCATAACTCATCTTTATAACCACCTTGTAAGGGATAGGCTGCGGCCTGTCCCTTTTACTTTTTCTCCGCCATGGGGTGCCTATCACCCTTAACCTCATGGCCGCCCATACCCCCGCGAGCCACATCTTCTATCCTCCCCTTCCCCTTGTCGGCTCTGCGACCCACGCTCTTCCCACCCGTAAAATCATCTTTTAAAAGACCAACCATCCATCTTTCTCATCCCCCGTCGGCCCCCATTGGCCTTATCATTCCTATTCGTTAAAATATTAAGAATAATCTTTACAAAAGCTCACGGATGGCTGCGTTATTTGAAAATAAAATGCCTTTGGCCGCAAATATCTCATTTTTCGGGCTACTTATAACCATCGGTAAATCAATCACTTGTAATTTCTTTACAAATCGTTACGGTCTTTCGGCAGCCTCAAAGCAGCCCTTTTACCCCTTTATCTCTGCCTTTCCATCCGCTCAAAACGGCCCACCGAGCGCCCCGAAGCAGCCCTTTCGCCGGCTCATTAAGGGCCTTTTACACCACCGTATCAGGCCTTTCAACCTACAACCCCATACCGCCAACCTGCCATACGCCCCCTTCCCGGCCCCTCACCACTCCCATTGAAGCGCTCCGAAAGTGTTAAAAACCGGATAAAATATTTGACAATAGCCGAGCCTTTGAAAATATTTTGCTACTTTTGCGGTTGAAAACAATTATTCAATCATCACATGGACGACTATCACGCGGAAACGTTTTATTACATGTGTGAGGATTAGTAAGGTATGAAAGCTAATCCCCACGCCCAATCATTTACGGAGATTAGCACTAATGAGAACATACTGGAACATTACTGAAAAATTGAGTTTGCTCAAAGAATGGCAACCCAATTGCTGGATACAAGTGACCTGTCCGACGGACGAAGATCAGGACTTTCTTGAGAAGAAATTCCAAATTCCCGACTACTTCATGAGCGACATCAGCGATACTGATGAGCGTGCACGCTACGAATACGATGATGGCTGGATGTTAATCATCCTCCGTATTCCCTATGTTAAGGAGATACGGTCGCGCACGCCCTACACTACCGTGCCGCTGGGTATCATCCATAAGCGCGACGTAACTATCACCGTATGTTATTACGAAACCAATATGATGCTCGATTTCGTGAGCTATCAGCAAAAGCGTGGTGAGGGATTTACCGACTATGTCGACCTTATCTTCCGCTTGTTCCTCTCGTCTGCCGTGTGGTATCTGAAGCGATTGAAGCAAATCAACACCCTTATCGAGAAGGCCAAGCACAATCTTGACCAAGGCGTTAACAACGAAAGCCTTATCGGTCTCAGCCGTTTGCAGGACTCATTGACTTATTTCATTACCTCCATTCGTGGCAATGAAACGCTTTTGCAGAAGCTAAAATTCAAGCTGCAAGTCGACGAACTCGACGCCGATTTAATTGAAGATGTCAACATTGAGATGACGCAGGCACGCGAAACGACCAACATCTATTCCGACATTCTCGAATCAACGATGGATACTTACTCAAGTATCATCAACAATAACATGAACACCGTGATGCGTACTCTTACCTCCGTGAGTATCATCATGATGTTTCCCACACTCATCGCCAGTATCTTCGGCATGAATCTTATCAATGGTATGGAGACCAGCAGTTGGGGATTTGCCATCGCCATCATTATCTCCGTGGTGGTCAGTGGCCTGAGTTGGTTCATCCTTCGTCACAAAAGACTCCTCTAACTCGCTACCTACCAACGACTTTCCAAAGCCAAATAAAAGCAAAAAAAGTCATTATAAATTAGGTATTTACAATTATTTTACTTAAGTTTGCAAGCCATAACGATAAGCCGATTCCTAACGGAATCATGGAAATAACCGAATCATAAACTTAAAATGGTTAAATGATGGACTCTCAAGAAAACACCCTGAACCAAGGGAAACAGGAAGATAATGTAGTATCAGAACACATTACAGCACCGGTAGAAGAAGCTCTTTCACCCACAGTCTACAAGTCAAAATCAGAGATTATCGACCGCTTAAAGGAAATCGTAAGCAATGAAGAGAATCCTCAAAAAGACGAGATAGACCATCTGAAAACATCGTTCTACAAGATTCATATCGCTGAACGTGAAGCCAAACAGAAAGAATATCTTGAGAGTGGAGGCGATCCCGAGCAGTACATTGTGACGCCCGACGAGCAAGAAGAGGTCTTCAAGGCCGAAATGGGGCTCATAAAAGAAAAACGACAAAAGCTCTTTCTCCAACAAGAAGAGGAGAAACAACATAACTTGGCCAAGAAACTTGAGATTATCGAAGCCATCAAATCCATGGCAACATCGCCCGACGAAGCCAACAAATCATACCCTAAATTCAAGGAATTACAGCAGCAATGGAAAGAAATTAAGGCCGTTCCTGCCGATAAAGCCAATGAACTATGGCGTAACTATCAGCTTTACGTAGAACAATTCTACGACTTATTGAAGCTCAACAGTGAGGCCCGGGAGTATGACTTCAAGAAAAACTTGGAACTCAAGACGGCCCTTTGTGAGGCCGCGGAGAAGCTCGATCAGGAAGAAGACGTCATTAGCGCCTTCCATCAGTTGCAGGAACTCCACCAGCAATACCGTGAAATAGGTCCCGTTTCCAAAGAGTTGAGAGAGCAGATATGGAGCCGTTTCAAGGCCGCATCTACCGTTATCAACAAGAAACATCAGCAACATTTTGAGTCATTGCGGTCACAAGAGGAAGAAAATCTTACCCGCAAGACGGCCCTCTGTGAGCAAGTGGAGGCTATATTGGCCGAAGACAACAAGACCGCCGCTGACTGGGAAAAGCATACCAAGGCCATTATCGCCATTCAATCAGAGTGGAAGACCATCGGTTTTGCGCCACAGAAAATGAACGTAAAGATATTTGAGCGCTTCCGTGCGGCCTGCGATGACTTCTTCAGTAAGAAGGCCCAATACTTTAAACAGCTCAAAGATACCTTCTCGGAGAATGCTGCCAAGAAAGAAGCCCTCGTCGAAAAAGCCCGTGCTTTGCAAGACAGCACCGATTGGAAGTCTACCAGTGACAAGCTCATTGCCCTGCAAAAAGAGTGGAAAACCATAGGTATGGTGCCCAAGAAGTTAGGCGACCAGCTATGGAACGACTTCCTTACGGCCTGCAATAAGTTCTTTGAGGCCCGCAACACAGCCAACGCCGGCACCCGCAATGAGGAACATCAAAACTTGGAAGAGAAGCGAAACATCATATCACAACTCAAGTCTTTGGCCGAAGAACAAGCTGAAGGATTGCAGGAGAAGGTACAATCGCTCGTCGAATCTTACAACAAGATAGGCCACGTTCCTTACAAAGACAAGGACAAACTCTACAAAGAGTACCACGAAGTGCTC
>NZ_DATCYK010000045.1:0-18996 GCF_036570325.1 Prevotella sp. | reverse complement strand
GAGAAACTGTGCAAGGAAATCCTTGCCGGCAACTATGGCAAGTACTCGATAACCAATGATTACCGTGAAATTTACGGCCTTAACAACACGCAATGTCCCGAGGTGGTCTTCGCGTTTGCCTGCGAGGATGGGCAAGGAGCTACCAATGCGCTGACCAATATGCGTGATATGCCTTTCTTGGCGTATAACTATAACGAGTATTGTAATTGCGAACAATTCAGTGGAATCGGTGCTTGGAACTGTGTAATGATTGTGCCTTCACACGATAACTCGGGCAATGTGCTCCCCACAGGTGGTACCGATACGGGTGGCAAGAGCTTCCTTACGGACTATAAGGACAAGCTCGGCGCAGTGTATGATCGCATGGACGACCGTGACATCCGTAAGCAAACGTATGTTTATAATCCTACTACGGGCACATACGATGGTATCTTCCTCAAGGGCGCAATGAAGGCTAACTTCGGTAAGGGCGCGGCTTTGAAGGCCGATGCCGACCGTGATGGCCAGAACTTGGTGTACGTTGACCAGTGCGGAACGTTCCTTAACAAGGGTCGTAACTTGGAAACCGTGATGTCACCTCGTTGGGGTGAGACCAACTCGGGCTATCGATTGATGCGTTATCCCATGTTCGCTAAGACCGAGAAGGGCGGCTTCAAGGACATCGATGAGGTGGAATTCCGCTTGGCAGAGGTCGTTTACATGATTGCGGAGTGCCGTATGAGGGCGGGAGACGCCAACGGTGCCAAGGAATATGTTGATAAAGTACGCGGTCGTTACTTCACTTCGAAGGCCGCACTCAGCGTTCCCGGCCCGGGATTCTCGAACTTTGACATGGATTGGATGTTGTCTCAATGGGGTCTGGAGTACTTGGGAGAAGGTCGCCGACGCCGTACCGACTTGCGACGGTTCGACAAGTTCACCCAAGGACAGTGGTGGTTCTTCGGTCGGGCCACGGAAGATGGCTTCAATCTTCCGGCAAAGCGTGACACCAAATACGAATGGTATCCGTTGCCGGCGTCAGCTTTATCAGTCAATCCGGGCCTTGTTCAAAACCCGGCTTACAAATAATCATCCTTTAAAACGAAATAATTATGAAGAAAAATATATTGTGGTTGTTCGCCCTGCTCATGCCTTTCGTGCTGGGAAGTTGCGCCAACGACGAAGAGATAGTTTTCGATCATGAGCTTCCACAGTTTGAGATTCGTGACGGAAAGATACTGTTGGAGGTGCTCGTTCCACAGAGTACAAAGGCCGATGATGAGCTTTTCATATCGGGAGCGTTCAATGGTGGCGATGATGAAGCGGTGCTCGGAAAGGCCGAGTATCAGCTTATCAAGGCCGAGAATAACGATGTTAAGTGGGGTATTTACCTCGATCCGGCTACGTTTGTCGCAGGAAAGACCCTTGCCGACGGCTTTCATTTCGTGTCGAAGCGTGAAGGTGGGGAGCGCACAGTATTCGGAAAGGACTCCGTTCACACCGTAAGTCCGCAGCCGGGCACCCGTACCAACGTGAGCGTAAGCTACTGGGCGAAGTTCTTTGAGAAAGAAGTGGAACCCGAAGTTATCGAACATGATGGTTACGCAGTGTTCATTGAGGACAACTCCGGTTGGGATATTACAACGCTCTATGTATGGGGTGACGTGGAGATATTCGGCGGCTGGCCGGGCGCACAGCCCACGGGCACCGAGGTAATCGACGGCGTGAAGTACAAGTATTACGACTTCGGAGCGGCCAATACCGGCAAGACTGCCAACCTCATTTTCAACAATAACGGGCAAAACGAGCAGTTCGACGCCTTGTCAGGCTTCGTTATCGACCGCAACGTTTACCTGCGTATAACCAACAAAGGCTTTGAGGAAGTCAATAAAGAACCGATGATCAAGCACGACGGTTACGCCATCTTCATTGAGGACAACACCGGTTGGGACGCCATAGCGATGTATGCTTGGAGTGGCGATGGCAAGCCCGAGCTCTTCGGAGGCTGGCCCGGCATTCAGCCAACGGGCGAGGTTACGGTGAACGGAGTGAAGTACAAATACTTCGATACGGGCGAGGCTAACAAGGGATTGGTGTACAATCTCATCCTCAACAATAACAATCAAGGAAAGCAATTCGACGTGGCCGCTGTCACACTCGACCGCGATTACTATTTCAGCTGCTCCGAATCGGGCGCTCAGGAAGTGAAATAAACTTCCTGCGCCCCGCAGAATAGGTATCTCTTTAAGTAAAAATTGAAAATGAAGAAAATGACTTCTCTCCTCTCACTTCTGCTGGCTTTGCCGATGATGGCATGCGGCGGGTCAGGCTCGGGCAGTGAAACGCCCTCCGGAGAAGGTACGTCTGCCTCCGGCTCCGTTAAGATAGAAGCGCTCAATGTAGACAATACTAAGCCGTTGAGTGCCCAAAATCAGGTTATCTACGAAATGAATGTGGGCTGCATGACGCCCGAAGGCACCTTCAAGGCTGCCACCGCCAAGCTGGCCGACCTGCGTAAGTTGGGTATCGACATCGTATGGCTCATGCCCATCTATCCCCGTGGCGGAGGCATTGACAGCCCTTACGCGGCCACCGATTTCAAGGCCGTGAACCCGTCGTATGGCAGCGTGGCCGACGTGAAAGCTTTTGTTATAGAGGCCCATAGGTTAGGAATGAAAGTGTGGCTCGACTGGGTTCCCAACCATACGGCCACGAATCATCGTTGGGTAAAGGAGCATGCTGACTATTACACCAAAGATAGCAACGGACAGATGGTCCATCCCAATAACTACGGTGACGTGTTCCAGCTCGACTACAGCAACCCCGCGCTTGTGAAAGCCATGAACGATTGCTTGTTCTATTGGATTGATCAGGCCGACATCGACGGCTATCGTTGCGACTACATCAGCAGTCCTAAGATTCCCGCTAACTATTGGCAAGACATCATTCCTCGGCTCAAGGCCCATAAGAAAGGCCTCGTCGTGATGGGCGAGGGCGACCTGACAGACCGTAACAACCAGCGTTTGCAGGGAGTAGGCTTCGACTTCGACTATGCGTGGAAGTACCAAGAGGGCATTCTCTATCGCTCTTTCGGCCCGCAAGCTACCGACGCCGCGGCCTTACAAACGCAGTTGGAAGACTTCATAAGCACATCTTCAAAGATGAGTAACGACCGTATGACCTACCTTACCAACCACGACCAAAACTATAACGACGGTGGAAGATCGCTCAACAAGATGTATGGCGAGAATGTCAACGCGCTTACTACGCTCGTCTTCACGCTCTATGGCATGCCGCTCATTTACAACGGACAAGAGACGGGTAACGACCAGATACTCGACTACTTCCACGATACGAAGATTAAATGGACCATCGGCAACCGCAAGATGTATAACACCTTACGTACGCTTATCGCCCTGAAACATACGCAGAAGGCCTTGTCTCACGGCACGGCGGCGCAGCGTGGGTCGCTGAAATGGCTCACGACGGGGAATAAGTCGGTCATGGCCTATGAGCGAGAGAAGGACGGTAACAAGGTCGTTGTGGTGCTCAACTTCGGTACGGCGCAGCAAACCGTGACGCTGAAGGAGCTTACCGGCGGTTCCTACGTGCAGTGGCTTGACAGCAAGACCATTGCTTCCGGACCCGAGTCAAGGCAACTGAAGCTCGATTCCGGTACGAAAATAACGCTGGGAGCCAAGGGCTATGCCGTGTTCGTAAAGTAATACACACAAGCTAATTTAGACTTGTTATATAAATAATTTAGATATTTCTTTTTGGATGTGAATCCAATTTGATTTTTAAGTTAACGTTATGGGAAAGGCTCGTCGTGAGGACGTGCCTTTCTTTTTTATGATAGGTTTTACCACGAAAAACCGGTTTCGCAGTCCTTTTATTCGGCTTCTCACGTGGCCATCGCCGGCCGGTGGAAAGGCTGTTGCCTTATTGATGAGGGTCAGTGGCGGGCAGTGTGTTTTTCTGAAGCCGGCCTTTGGCTTTGTCGTAGTGGGCCTTTGATGCGCTCAAAGCAGCCCTTTCGTCGGGTCAAAGCGGTGCTTTGAGCGTGTCAAAGGGCAGCTTTCGTTTTATGGGTTTCTGCCTGCGGCCGGTAGGGAAGGGCGCCATGGGGTAAAAGAAGGCGGAGAACGAAGGGAGAACGATGGCTTGCCAACGCCGTCAGGGCATGATGACGAGTAAGACGAACGGGAAGATTCATGGGGCGGCAATGGCCGTGTAAAGTTTGTGGTGAGTAGGATTTTGTTTCTGTTACGGGATATGATATTTGTTTTGTACGGGCATGTGATGGGTAGAATATGTAGTTTTTTAGGTTAGTTTTCTTTCAATTTTCAATGCGCTTTGGGGCTTTTGGTGGCTTATAAGATTAATTTCGGCTGTTTTATATCTATATTATTTCCACTTTTCTATGAGCTTTCTGTTTTTGTAAAAGACTGAATATCAATGTTATAACTTTTTTATTGGCCTGTAATCGTCCACTTTTGGAACTTTAACCGTTAGCTTGCGATGTTTTTTGTTTTATATTTGCAGCACGAAAAATACCTATAACTAAACATCATTGTTAATCAAACGTATACACATGAAACATTTCAGAACATTACTATTGTTAATGGCCTTACTGGTTTCAGCAATGTCTTTTGCCCAGCATAGAAGCTTTTCGGGCGTCGTTGTTGACAGTCAGGGCGAGCCGGTCATCGGCGCGTCAGTTGTTCAGGAAGGAACCTCACAAGGTTCGGTTACCGATCTTGACGGTAAGTTTACCGTGTCGGTGACGCCCGGCGCTACGCTTGTAGTATCTTATATCGGTTATAACACGCAGCGCGTGAAGGCTGCCGATAATCTCCGTATTGTGCTTCAAGAGGATACCAAGGCCCTCGACGAAGTGGTGGTGGTAGGTTATGGCGTTCAGAAGAAGAGCGTCGTGACGGCTTCCATCGCCAAGGTCAACAGCGAGGACTTGGCCACTACGGCCCCTCTGCGTGTGGATAACGCGCTCAAGGGCTTGGCTTCGGGCGTGTCCGTAACCACGAGTTCGGGCCAGCCGGGTGCCGGTTCACAGATTCGTGTGCGTGGTGTGGGAACCATCAACAACTCCGATCCTATTTATATTGTCGATGGAATGCCCATTCAGGGAGGCATTGATTACCTCAATCCCAGCGACATCGAGAGCCTCGAAGTGCTCAAGGACGCTGCCTCGGGAGCCATTTACGGCGCGCGTGCGGCCAACGGCGTGGTGCTCGTGACGACCAAGGGTGGCAAGAAAGGCAAGGCGCAGGTTAACTATAACTTCTCGTATGGATGGCAGAATCCGTGGAAACACCGTGACGTGCTCGACGCTACGAGCTACGCCGTGATGATAAACGAGGGCTTGGTCAATGCCGGTAGAGCGCCCAAGTACAGCGATCCTTATGAGTTGAAGGATGTCTACGGCAACCGTGTTACCAAAGGAACAGACTGGCAGGACGCGGTGTTCAACGACAATGCGCCCGTTATGAACCACGAGGTGAACGTCAGTGGTGCGGGCGATAAGCTCAACTACTATCTGTCAATGGGCTATTTCACGCAGGAAGGTATCGTGGGTGGTAACTTCGGACGCTCCAATTACGACCGTCTGACCTTGCGTAGCAATACCAAGTACACCCTTTTCGACGACACCAAGGAGCGCAATTGGCTCAACAAGCTCGACCTTACGGCCAATCTCTCTTATGCCCGTGTACATTCCACAGGTATCGACACCAACTCCGGTTGGGGCTCCGTATTGGGCTCGGCCCTCACGTTGTCGCCCATTCTTACGCCCACGGTAAGTGGCAAGACCGCCGATGCGCACGTCAGAAATAACCAAAATCTTTACAGCCTTTACGTGCCTTTCTATACCGGACGCACCGACGCGGATGGTTATCGTGAGGTTTATACCAACCCGGGTGCCGACTATAACGAAATGGGAAACCCGTTGGCAATTCTCTCTTTGCCCCCGTCGAAGGGCTGGAGCCATAAACTTGTGGCCAATATCGCCGCCTCTCTCCAACTGTGGGAGGGCCTAACCTACCGTTTCAGCTACGGTGCTGACCAGAGCTTCTGGGGTAGTGACGGCTATACACCTATTTATTATATACGCAACGGCTTCAGTTCTGATAAGACCAACGCCAACTCCAGCTCAAGCCGCGGTACCGTATGGCAGGTGGATAACACCCTGACTTTCGACCGCACTTTCGGTGATCACCATGTTAATGCCGTGCTCGGACAGAGCGCCATGGCCAGTCATGGAGCCTATCTCAGTGCCAGTCGTGACGATATTACCAATCTGGCACGTCCTTATATCGACGCCTCGACGGGTATGAGTGCCGACGGCAAGCAGTACGCGGGTGGCGCTCCGGCCGATGAGTACAAGCTGGCTTCGCTCTTCGCACGTGTGAGCTATGACTACGGCGAGCGCTACATGGCCGAGTTTACCGTACGTCGTGACGGTAGTTCGCGCTTCGGTAGCAACAATCATTACGCCACTTTCCCCTCTTTCTCCTTAGGTTGGAACTTTATCAATGAGCAGTTCATGGAGCAGAGCCGTAGCTGGTTGTCTAATGGTAAGTTGCGTTTTAGTTGGGGTAAGAATGGTAATGACAACATCGGTAACTATCGTTACACCGTCCTTGCGGCCACCGGAAACAACAATAACTACATTCTTGGCCGTGATGATCACTCTCAAACGGGTAGCAAAGCCTCGGGTTTGCCCAATCCAAGTTTGAAATGGGAGGAGAGCATTCAGACCGACCTCGGTTTGGAACTTGGCTTCCTGAACAATGCACTCACCCTTACGGCCGACTACTATTACAAGAAGACCAGCGGCATGCTTATGGCTATGAACATTCCTGACTACGTTGGTGAGACCAAACCGTTGGGCAATGTGGGTGTCATGGAGAACTCCGGAATGGAGCTGGAGCTAAGTTATAAGTGGCATGTGGCCGACGCCCACTTCCGTGTGAGCGGCAATGTGTCTTATCTTCATAACAAACTCGTGAAGTATGGTAACGATACCGGCTTCGCCAACTTGGATACTTTCCAAGGTATCGGTACGATTACACGTGGTGAGAATGGCCTGCCTTTCCCCTTCTTCTACGGCTTTAAGTCGGATGGTGTGTTCCAAAACGCGGCTGAAGTGGCTGCTTACAAGAATAAGGAAGGCGAGTTGATCATGCCAAACGCCAAGCCCGGCGATGTGCGTTTCGTCGATATGAACGGCGATGGCACCATCAGCGACGACGACCAGACCAAGATTGGCAAGGGAATGCCCGACTGGTCATTCGGTCTTAACTTTGCTGCCGATTGGAAAGGTTTCGACTTCAGCTTCATGCTTCAGGGCGTGGCCGGCAACGATATATTCGACGCTACCCGCCGTACCGACATCGATTTCATCAATCTTCCTACATGGATGTTGGGCCGTTGGACCGGTGAGGGCACGTCAAACAAGTATCCTCTCTTCCGTATCGGTGACACTTCGACCAATTGGCGCTCATCCGATCTTTACCTGACCGATGGCAGTTACCTCCGCTTGAAGAACATTCAGTTGGGTTATACCTTGCCCCGTGCTCTCACACAGAAGGTTCGTGTGCAGAAACTACGCCTCTTCGTGGCAGCCGAAAACCTGCTCACATTTACCAAATACGCAGGTTTCGACCCTGAAATACCCAATGGCAACGGCGGTACTTCGCTGGGTGTGGACTATGGTATCTATCCGCAGGCCCGCACATGGACCGTCGGTTTCAACCTCAGTTTCTGATAATAGGGTGATGAATGGTAAACCTAAACATTGTAAAAGCTTAAATTGAAAACAACATGAAGACGAATAATATATTTAAAATCGGTATGCTGGCAAGTTTGGCTGTACTGACCGGATGTGGCGATAGCTTCCTTGAGGTGACCTCGCCGACGCAGGATTTCGTTGAAACTTACTACACGGATTCCGTCCATATCAGTCAGTCACTCGTTGCCGCGTACAGCCCTTTGGAGTGGAATGATTGGAATGGGGCGCAGTATAATCCGCAAAACGTGATGAGCGAGATTATGGCTGACGATATTCTTCCGGGCGGTCAGAGTCCCGTTGACAACCAGTTCTGGCACCTCATGGCCAACTATGAGGCGTTGCCCACTAACTGCATGACGGGTATGTGGAGCAATATGTATTCGGGAGTGAAGCGCAGCAACGACCTGCTTAAGTACGCCGAGGAGCATAAAACCGTGCTACCGCAAGCCGCATACGACCTTTGGACGGCTGAAGCTCGTACGCTTCGCGCCTATTATTATAATATGTTGTGGAAGTTTTGGGGCAACATTCCCTTCTTCTTTGAGAACCTTTCGGCGCCTTTTACCGCGCCTCAGTTAGAGAACAAGGTGATTTATGAGAACGTCATAAAGGACCTTCAGGAGGTTATCGACATGAAAGTGTTGCCTACGAAGTGGGACGACAATAATTTGGGACGTGTCACCCAACCCACTGCCTATATGCTTTTTACCGAGATGGTGATGTACCAGAAGGATGAAACTCGCTATGCCAAAGCCCTCGGTTACATGCAAGAGATTATCAACAGTGGTAAGTTCGGCCTTCATAACAGCTATTCCGACTTGTTCTCTTCGACCGGAGAATGGTGTGAGGAGAGTATCTTCGAGGTCAACTATTCCGACCTGAAGACCAATCGTGGTTGGGGATCGGGCGACGCCATCATAGCCGGTGGCACCGTGTTACCTCGCTTGGCAACGGTTCCCGGTGGCATTCCCGAGTTGGGAATTGACGACGGTTGGGGCTTCTGCCCCGTGCGTGAAGCGGCTTATTCCATGTATGACGCGAAGGATACGCGCCGTGATGTGTCGGTACTTGACGTGCGTAAGTACAACGAAGCCAATCCTAACTTCAAGCCACGTTACGAGAACACCGGCTTCTGGTGTGGCAAGTTTGTGGCTTATTCCAAGAATGTGGAGCGGGCAACAGGCGACAAGCAGCTCAATTATAACAACAACTTGCGCATTTATCGCTATGCGGAGACCCTGTTGAATGCCGCCGAATTACTGTTGAAGACCGGTGGTAGCAACGCCACAGCCATGGGTTATGTCAATCAAGTGCGCATGCGTGCCGGCGTGGAGCAGCTCACCAAGCTCACCGAAGACGACATCTTGGAGGAGCGTCATTTGGAATTCATGGGTGAAGGCAAGCGTTATTGGGACTTGGTGCGCAGTGGTAAGGCGGCTACAGTGCTGGGACCGCAGCAAACTTTCCGCACCAACGCATGGAGCGAGGCCCGCAAGTATCAGCCTATTCCTTATACCGAAATGTCAAAAGATACCGGTTTGAAGCAGAACTCTGATTACAAGTAAGTGGATAAAGCAACCGATATACTATAAAAACAGAACAAAATGAAAAAACATAACTTTAGATATTTGGCGCTGGCCTGCTTGGTTACAGCAGCCATGAGCGCTTGTTCGCCCGAGGACTATGCCGGCGTCGATGAGAACGGACTGCCGACAATGGAGGGTGTCGACTTTAATCTTAACGTGGACCAAGCTACCAATGAGGTGGTTGTTTCGGTGGATAAACTGCCTGAAGGCACCTATCCCGTGTGGTTCATCGACACCAATCAGGACGGCAAGACAGATTTTTATTCCACTTTGGGTGAGCTTTCCAAGATTTACAGCAGCCGTGGCAAGTATTCCGTGGCACTGCATTTGGGCAATCGCAATGGCTTCAGCCGTGGTGAGGTGCGCAAGGATTTCACCGTTGACAATGACCTTCTCGACCCTGCTATCATAGCTCGGCTTAGCGGAAAGGAATGGCGTATCGACCATTCCGTGGCCGCTCACTTGGCTTGTGGTGAGCCTACGACCGATGGAACAGGTTGGTGGAGTGCCCAACCTGATGAGAAAGCGGACATGGGACTCTATGATGATCGCATCAGCTTTACGGCTGAAGGCGCCTACACTTATAACCCCGGAGAGGGTGGAACCGTATTTGTCAATAAGGGCAGCGGCCTTTATACGGAGTTCGATCCGCACAATGATGCCGACTATATGGCCAAAGTAGACGCCCAAACCTCTACTTATAAGATAGAAATGGTGGGCGATCAGAAGTATTTGGTGTTGGGCAACAAGACGCTCTTTCCTTATCTTTCCACGGGCGATCAATACGAGAATCCACGCTTCCGCATAGAGGATATAACCTCCAAGAAGCTGGTCTTGGTTTATGCCAACGCCGATATAGCATGGCACTTTGTGCTTACCAGCACCGATGATGTGCCCGCTGTGCCTACCTTCGGAGGCTATAAGTACGACAGCAATTGCAACATGTGGAAAAATGCCCACTTCACAAATGACTTCTACTATGCCAACGGTGACGGCTGGGCGGCCAACCCCAACCCGATAGGATTTAAGGATAATGGCAACGGTTCTTACACCGTGACCTTGCCCGACGCCTCCTCTCAGCAGTGGCAAGCACAAGTGAAGTTCTTCACCGACATGGCTTCCAACGCCTCTACCAAGTACGATTTCTCATTGAAATTTGAGGCTTCGCAGGATATAAAGGGCGCTACCGTGAAATTGACGAAACACGGTGACGACGGAACTTTCTACTTTGCTGACCGTGTAGACTTAGCGGCGGGCGACAATACTTTATTCTTTAAGGACAACTTCGACGGCCTTGACATGGAGAATGTTGACCTCGTACTCGATTTCGGTGGTGCTCCGGCAGGCACGATAGTGAAGATCAGCGATGTGGTATTTAAGGAACACGGTTGCGATGACGGCGCCGGACACCCTGAAACGGCACCCGCGGCCGATAACACGGCCTATGCTTACGACACAGCCGACAACCTATGGAAGGCTATTGACGCCACGGAATGCGAAATGTTCTACTTCTATGCCGACGCCGCATGGGCTCCTTATCCCGATCATCAAGTGTTAAAGCATGAGGGAAAGAGCTACACCCTGACCTTCCCCAACGCCACATCGGCCCAATGGCAGAACCAAGTGGCTTTCTATACGCCGCTGAGTTGCGCTGCCGGAGATACGTATGACTTCAGTTGTATCATGAATCCGAGCGTTGATTTAAGCAATGTCACCGTGAAATTGGTACGCCATGGTGAGGGAAATGAGGGCAATTTCTTCTTCGCCGAGCAAGTAAACCTGACGGGAGGCGAGGACAATGTCATCAAGATTCCCGCAAAGTCAGCCGACGTGAACATGGAAACCATCGACCTCTTCTTCGACTTTGGCGGTAATCCGGCCAACAGTCAGGTCGTTATAAAGGACATTGTACTGAAGAAAACAGCCAAATAAGAACTATGAATATGAAGAAAATGATACTGATGAATTATCTCTTTGCCTTGGCGCTGGGTATGGTGTCTTGTGGCAGCGACCATTCCGGCAACGATCCGGAGGTGACGCAAGGCAACAATATTAAGCTGTCAAAGCAGGAAGTAAGTTTCACCGACGCGGGTGGAACAGCCCAAATCGACCTATCGACCGACCGTGAATGGTCAGCCATCTGTTCGGAACCATGGGTGTCGGTAAGTCCCGCCAATGGTGTGGCCCGCACCGCTAAGCTCACCGTTAAGGCTGAAGCCAATAAGACAACGGCCATCCGTGAGGCCGAAATCACCGTGCTTTCAGGTAAGGGACGTGCCAAAATCAAAGTGTCACAGACCGCCGGTACGGAGGACGAATCGCTGAAATGCGTGCTCGGACCGCAGTATAAGCTCGTTTACCATGACGAGTTCGACCGCAACGGAGAGCTCGACGGCAGTCATTGGACGCACGAAGTATGGGCTCCGGGCACCGTCAACAACGAGTTGCAGGCCTACGTCAACGGTCAGATTGATGGCAAGCGAGTTACCGAGGTGCGTGATGGCAAGCTGTTGATTCATTGCTTCAAGCACAACGGCGGTATCTATTCGGGTCGTGTCTATGCCAATAAGTCCACGGGTTATCGCTACTGCTACATAGAGACCAAGATAAAACTGCCCAAGGGAAAGGGTACTTGGCCCGCCTTCTGGATGATGCCTGTCGACTTCAAAAGCTGGCCCGCAGACGGTGAAATCGATATTATGGAGCACGTAGGGTTCAATCATGAGACCATTTACAGCACCATCCACTGCAATAAGTACAACAACACGGGGTCGTCGATAGAGAGCGCTCACCGTAAAGTTAGTGGCGCCACGTCGGGCTTCCACGTGTATGCCATGGAGTGGACGGCCGACTACATGACCTTCTACGTGGACGGAGAAAAGCTCCTTACCTATAAGAACGATGGCACGGGGCTTAACGCTTGGCCTTTCAACAAGGCTTTCTATCCCATCTACAACGTAGCTTGGGGAGGACAATGGGGCGGCCAGCAGGGCGTGGATGAGAGCTTCCTGCCCGCCACAATGGAAGTTGACTATTTGAGAGTTTACCAAAAATAATGGTACAACAGTGCTTTTTTACAGTTAGATAGATTTCAATAGTGGGTTCCCATCGCCGGCTAAGCGTAGCCGGAATGGGAACTTTTTGTATCATAATGCTTTGACTTTGCCTTAAAAACATATATCTTTGCCCAAGATAGGCTGCACTCGACAATTTGAAAACAAGTTTTCATTGTACTCGTTTGCACTATCTTTTCATAAGATAGGCTGCACTCAGCAATCAGTGAGCAAGCTCACATTGCTTTCGTTTGCACTATCTTTTCAACATACCAATTCACTGAACTATCGAGCTACTTATGCGTAAACCGGTTTTGTTTTTTCTTAGTTTCTTTCTCTTCTTTTCGGTTGCGCTCCATGCGGCCGAGCCTCTTCACAACCTTGATTCCATTTATACCTGCCTCGATAAGGCCATCGAGAACCATGGCGTTTACGTGGCCCGGAAGGAGGAAAGCATAAGACTGCTGCGCCAACAGCTCAAGAACGCCTCGAGTAAGGAACTGCGCTATGCCGTTTCTTTTCAGCTTTATGAGGAAAACAGTGCCTTTGAAAACTACACAGCCATGGACGACTTGCTGCGCTGCCGGGCCTTGGCCGCCGAGATGGGGCACCGTGAACGGGTAGACCATTGCAACATCCTGCTCTCTATTTGCAGCTCTAAAACCGGATTATACGACGAGGCCAAGGAGTTCCTACGGTTGGTCAAACCGTCTTCTTTGAGCCCTTCGCTGCTGGGATTGTACTATCAGGCCTGCTACAAACGCAATAATGAATTGGCCTATTACACCACCGTGGCCTCGCTGAAAAAGCAGTATCAAGCCCAAGCCGACAGCCTCGAGACCCTTATGTTGCACCATATTCCCGTCCATGGCGACCTCAGTTACCAGACGCGGGAGCTGCGATTGCTGACCGGTGGGCAGGTAGCCGCGTCGATGAAGCTCAATACCGAGTGGCTGAAGACCGTCAGTAAAGGCTCTCATCGCTACGCTTTGGTGGCGCTTTATCGCTATTTGGAGTACAAAGCGGTCAATGACACCACCCGAATGATGTACTGGTTGGCCGAATCAGCACTGGCTGACGTGCGCAACGGGGTCATGGATCAAGGGTCGATGTGGGAGATTGCCAACCAACTTATGCTGCAAGGCGACGTTGACCGCAGCTATCGTTACATCTCGTTCACGAGCGATTGCGCCAATCGTTTCGGCTCCCGACAGCGCAGTTGGCAAAATTCGCCCCTGTTATCGGCCATCGCCAAGCAGTATAAGCGCGAGAGTGAGCACAAGACACGTGTCATTCTGCTGGCTGCTTTGTCGTGTGGTGTGTTGGCGTTGCTGCTCTTGGGCTCGGTGCTCTACGTCAACCGACAACGCAAACGGCTTGCCCTGACCGGCAAGAAGTTGCAATATTCCAACGCGCAGTTGTCTGAAATCAATACCCAACTGTCCGAACTCAACCGCCAATTGGCCTCAAGCAATCAGAAATTGGGCGAGTCCAATCGGGTGAAAGAGGAGTACATAGGTCGCTTCATGAGCCTTTGCTCGCTCTATGTCGACAAGATTGAGTATTTCCGGCGGCGGGTTAACAAGATGGTTAAGAACCATCAGTACGAGGAACTGTTCAAGGAAACGAAGTCGGCTGCCCTGAAGGAGCGCGAACTTGATGAGCTTTACAACAATTTCGACGCCGCTTTTCTGCATCTCTTTCCTACCTTTGTCGAGGAATTCAACGCTCTGTTGCAGCCCGCCGAGCAAATCAGGCTGACCGAGGACGGCCACATGCCCGTGTCGTTGCGTATCTTTGCCCTGATTCGTGTGGGCATAGAAGACAGCTCAAAGATAGCCGAGTTCCTCCATTATTCGGTCAATACCATTTATAATTATAGGGCCCGGGTGAAGAATGGGGTCATTGGCGACCGCGATTCCTTCGAGAAAACCGTGAAGAAACTCGGTGTGCAAAGCCGTGAATGAGCCTTGGTGGAAAGCTAATTTTTGTAAAAATATTTTGTAATTAATGGATAATTGCTTTATCTTTGCCCCGAGTTCATAAAAAAATCGGGTACAAATTAAGCACGTACTCATCTTTTTTAAAGTCGGGGAAGGCTGTTAGCGGCTTATCCTCTATTGTATAATTTAATTCAAATAACAATGAAAAAGATTGTTTTAGCAGCCATGTTGATGTTGTCAACAGCCGCTGCGTTTGCTCAACGTTCAGTAGGTTCACTCACGCTCCAGCCCAAAGTTGGTTTAAACGTAGCCACCATTACCGAGGCTAACGCTGACGCCAAGGTAGGTCTGGCCGCAGGTCTTGAGTTGGAATATCAGGTTGCCGACATCGTAAGTGTATCGGCCGGAGTTCTCTATTCAGGCCAAGGCGCAAAGTGGGATGGTATTTCTTTGGAAGTTCCCGGATTCGGAAAAGCTAATTTAGGCAGTGGAAAGTTCAGCCCAAGTTACATCAATGTGCCTATCATGGCTAATGTTTACGTGGTTAATGGTTTGGCCGTTAAGTTGGGTGTGCAGCCCGGTTTCGCTGTCGATAAGGCTGATTCAGATATTAATACGGTTGATTTCTCTATCCCGGTGGGCGCATCTTACGAGTATAAGAACATCGTGCTCGACGCTCGTTACAACTGGGGTGTGACCAAACTTTATGATGGAGGAAAGTCTAAGAACAGCGTATTCCAAGTTACATTGGGTTACAAGTTCGACCTCTAAGCCTCACTGTTGAGGCGTAGGGCCTGCCCTATAGGCGCACAATTCATGGCGTATCGTCGTCGTGGGTTGTGCGTTTTTTTGTGGCAAAGTTTGAATTCTATTTTCCCTTTTTAAAACTTTGTTTTCGTTGTTCTTTAGCTTATTTTTTTCAATCTCTTGAATTTAATTTTCTCGTTTTTTGATTTCATTTTCGTTGTTCTTTAGCTTAGATTTTTCGATCCCTTGACTTTGATTTTCCGAAGGGCCTTTTACAGTTCGGTAAAAGGCCCGTTCTGACGCTGTCAAAGGGCTGCTTTGGCGAGCTGAAAGGCCTGCTTTCGCCGGGCCAAAGGGCTGTTATGGGAAAGCAGTGGAGGAGGGATGAGGTGGCGAGAGCGTGGAGTGTGCGATGGGAGAGGCAAAAAATAAAGCATTAACCTTTTGAGGGTTAATGCTTTATGGTTTATGTTTCGCTTGGCGAATCGATCAGTCCTTAATGTTTATTTCGGGCATGGCGCCTTTCTGTGTGCATACGTAGGCACTTACTTTTACGGCCCGTTTGTGGGCTTCCTCTATCGACTTGCCCTCAAGAATGGCGGCGGTGAAGCTGCCGGTGAACGAGTCTCCGGCGCCCACTGTGTCGGCCACGTCAACCTTCGGGGTCTCTACAAAGCTCTTCTTCTTGGGCGCGAAGACGTAACTGCCGTTGACTCCGCAGGTCAGAACGAGCATTTTAAGGTTGTACTTGCCCATGATGAGCCAGCATTTGTTCTCAATGTCGAGGCCGGGATAGCCAAACAAGCGGCCGATAGTTACGAGTTCCTCGTCGTTTATCTTGAGAATGTCGCAGGCATTGAGCGACTGGCAGATGATTTCCTTGGTGTAGAAGTTCTGTCGCAGGTTGATGTCGAATATCTTTAGGCAGTCTTTAGGCGTGGCGGCGAGGAACTTTTGGATGGTGGAACTCGACACCGGGCCGCGCTGGGCCAGCGATCCGAAGCACACGGCACGGGCATTCTTGGCCACGGCTTCTATCTCGGGGGTGAAAGGAATGTTGTCCCAAGCCACGCCGGTCTTGATGTCGTACGTGGGCACTCCCTCGTCGTCAAGCTCCACTTGCACCGTGCCCGTGGGATAATCTACCGTGGGCATGATGTAGTTGAGGCCTTTCTCATCAAATTCTTTCTTAGCCTGATCGCCCAACATGTCGTTACCCAAGGCGCTGATGGCCATGGCGTCGAAGCCGAATTGGCTGACATGATAAGCGAAATTGGCAGGAGCGCCGCCCAACTTGGAGCCATCGGGCAGGCAATCGAACAAGGCTTCGCCCAGTCCTACTACGTATCTTTTCTGTTCTTGATTAGCCATAATCATTGTATTTGGTCAGTTTTTATTTCTTTCTTGTTAACCTCGTGCGCTCAGGCTTTCACCTTTCCAATGTACGAAAAGAGATAAGCCACGCCCGCGGCCATCACGATAACGGCGCCACCTTGGCCCACGGCGTCGCTGGCCAAGCCCATGATCAGGGGGAACACGGTGCCGCCGAAGAGGCCCATAATCATCAGTCCGCTCACCTCGTTCTTCTTTTCGGGCACGGCCTGAAGGGCCTCGCTGAAGATGATGGAGAACACGTTGCTGTTACCATAGCCCACCAAGGCAATGGCGATGTACAGCATGAGTTGGCTCTGACCAAAGTACATGCCGACCATACTCAGCGCCATCATCACGATACTGATAATGAAGAAGGTGCGGTTTTTCATCACCCGGAGGAAGAAACTACCCGTAAGGCAGCCCAAGGTGCGGAAGATGAAGTAAAGGGATGTGGCAAATCCGGCCTCGGTGAGCGTCATTCCAAGGCGTTCCATGAGCAGTTTGGGAGCGGTGGTGTTGGTTCCCACGTCGATTCCCACGTGACACATAATGCCTAAGAACGACAGTAGCACGATGGGTTTGCCCAGCAGTTTGAAGCAAGCTACGTACTCGCTCATGACAGAATGGTCAGCCGTTGAGGCGGTGTTTTCCTCCTCTATCTTCGTGCCCGACAGCAAAAGGGTGGCAATAAGGCCTATCACCATGTAGATAGGGAACAGCACCCGCCAGCCTAAACCAAAGGCCGGAATTGTGGCTGTGGCTCCCCACATGGCTATATAAGGCGCCATGAACGAGGCAATAGCCTTTACGAATTGGCCGAAAGTGAGCGTTGAAGCCAAGTTGCCGCCCTTAATGACCGTACTGACAAGCGGGTTGAGCGAGGTTTGCATCAAGGCGTTGCCTATGCCCAGCAGTGAAAAACTCACCAACATGATACCGAAGCTCTCGCCGAAGATGGGCAACAGCAGCGACACCAGTGTGACGATGAGCGACAGAAGCACCGTTTTCTTGCGGCCGATGCGGTTCATCAGCACGCCCGTAGGTACGGAGAAGATTAGGAACCAAAAGAAAACCAACGAGGGAAAGATGTTGGCCGTGGTGTCGTTAAGGCCAAGGTCGGCCTTCACGTAGTTAGAGGCGATACCCACCAAGTCGACAAAGCCCATGGCAAAAAAGCAGAGCATGACCGGAATGAGCGCCATTTTGTTAGATTTACTCATAAAGTATTTAGGTTTAAAATATTTGTCAATCTACCTTGCTAACGGCTCAATAGCTTATGTGGCGGCCGTTGGCGGAGTTTTCACTTTTTAGGTTTTACGATTGCAAAATTAGTGTTTAGGTGAATAAGACCGTTGTTGGAATCGTTCATTTGCTTGTAAAAATGTTGCATGTATCATTTTTCTGATGCAAATGAACGATTCTTATGGTTGGGTTGAAATTTTATTTCAGGTTGTACACAGCGTAGCGGGCTTTGCCTTTGACGGCCACTTTGCTGTAGTGTTGGGTGGGAAAGACGAGGTTGGTCATGGCCACCTTGCCTTCGGCGTCGATAGCTTCCACGCTGCTCTTGTCGATAAACACGCGTAGTTGGTTGAGCTTTCCGTGGGTTGGGGCGGTGGTTATGGTGGGGAAGGCATCGCTGAATTTCACGTTGCCGCTCTTCGTTCTGTCCATCGTAAGGGTTTCCTTATCGGCGTCATAGCCGATGACAACCTGTTCGCCTTCTGCGTTCGACAGTGTTACGGTGGCCGAGTGACGGAAATCTATGACCAATTCGCAGGCCGGAGTCAGTGCTTTGGCTTTTTTGCCCCGCAGTTGCAGCAACTCGGGTGAGGGCTTTGAGCTCAGGTAAGTGGCGCCGTTGTGCTCAAAAAGGCCAAGGTCGCGGGGCACGGCGTTGGCCGATCGGTATTGCGTCGTGGGCACTTGGTTGGCATATTGCCAATTGCTCATCCACGCCAAGGCCACCCGTCGGCCCTCGGGAGCGTTGTCAAAGGTAACCGCGGCGTAGTGATCCTTGCCGTAGTCCATCCACTTTGTCACCTCGGGTTTCGTGTCGCAGGTGAACCGGTGGCCATCGAATTGGCCCGTGAAGTACTGCGTGGCCGAGCCGCCGAAGGGCCCTCCGGGGTTGATGTTGCATATAAGTACCCACTTGTCTTGGCCCGGTGTGGTGGCGTTCTTTACGGGAAGCCTGAACAAATCGGGGCATTCCCATACGCCGCCGTGGGCACCATAGCCATGGCCGAAGCTGCTTTCGTACTGCCATTGCTTGAGGTTCTTCGATGAATATATCTGCATTTCCTGCCCCGCGGCCAATATCAGGTACCACTGATGATAGTCTTCGCTCCAGAACATGTGCGGATCGCGGAAGTCGGGAAGGTTCGATGTGATGACGGGATTGCCGCTATACTTCGTGAAAGTCTTGCCTCCGTCGGTGCTATAAGCCAGACTCTGCGTCTGATTAGCCCCTGCGCTGGTGTACATAGCTACCACTGCGCCGG
>NZ_DATCYK010000044.1:0-6879 GCF_036570325.1 Prevotella sp. | reverse complement strand
GCACCGCCAAGCTCTTCTTTATTCGCACAAGGTGCGTTAGTTCAGTTGGTTAGAATGCCTGCCTGTCACGCAGGAGGTCACGAGTTCGAGTCTCGTACGCACCGCGGAAGTGTATCAAGGATTACTTGATACACTTTTTTTATGTGCTTATCATTCGTTGATGGTGGCTTTCTTTACGCTTTACTGGTAAGTAATGAAGGGATGGATGATGTTATTTCATAGGCTCTGATGGGTGAAGTGACGGCGGAAAATGTGGAAAATAAAACTGCGATATAGTTTGAATGAAAAGAAAAACTCCTGAAAATTCCAATGGAACTTTCAGGAGTTTTTTGTGTGATATTACGATAGTTTATCGAATAGGAGTGATGATAAACTCAAATGTTTTCTCACCGTAACGTATTCTGTACTTCTCTAAAGGAAGATGACTCCAGCTGTTTGTACCGCCCAAACCTGAGTGTTCGCCGTCGATAAATAAGTTGGTGAACTTTGAACGACGCAGATCGTTGAAGTGACGCTGGTCTTTTGCCTTGCCATCGTCAAGCTCATTTTGGTCGAAGTGGATAGCCGACGCATAGAAAGGAGTGCCCGTAGCTGACGTTATTCTAATGCCCGTACCGTCCTTGAAGCCTTGTTCCCACCAGCGAATGTCGCTCTTCGTACCCGTTTCCTGTGGACGAATATAAGGATAGAACTGCTGGTCGGCATTCTGAGTGTATATACCCAATCGCATACAGTCCTTGCGGTCGGCGTAGTTTTCTATGGGACCACGGCCGTAGTATCGGCTTTGGTCCATGTCATAAGGCAATTGCAGGCTCACTCCAAAGCGCAACATATTGGGCTGAGAGGCAGAAGCATGGGGCAGCAAGTGCTGTTTTACCTTGAGTGAACCGTCGCTATAGAGCGTGTACTCCATGTTAAGTGTAGTGTTGAGGCTGTCTAATTCGTAGGAAACTACAACCGTAGAATTGTATTTGGAATTATTTTTTACGCTGATGTTGGTAAGGTTCAGCTTCGGGTTACGCCAAACACCAAACTTATTCTGCACCTGAGCGCCCATGTCATTATCGGTAACCGCACGCCAGAAGTTGGGCTTGATAGCAGCATTGTTTGGAATAACACTCTTGCCGTTGGCTTTGTATTCGGTGATGAAACCGGTTTGGCGATCAATCTTTAGATTGACATTCTTGAACAAAACCTCCACATAATCATTCTTCTTCTTTTGATTTACCTTTACTTTCTCACCGGTTTCAGGCATATCCATGCCCTTAGAGGCAGTAGAACCCAATGGTAACTGCTGGTAAGCGATGGTCTGACCGGCAGCCATCAAAGGCTCGGCGGCCTTGAGCTTGAAGTCAACATTCAGCATAAGCTCACCAAGAATATTGGTCTTGAGTGGCAATGTAAATTCCTTAGTTTGCTGGGGCAGGAGGCCAAGGTCGGCGATTTCGCCTTGTTGTACCACCTTACCATCGGCTAGAAGCGCCCATTCCATCTTTACGTTACTTAAATCACGGAAGAAGAATTCGTTGTGAACGCGAATCTTGCCATCCATCAAATCATTGGCCGGAGAGGTCCAAATATCCTGATACTGATAGGCCACCTCATAGGCATGTGGGTTGAGTTGTCTGTCGGGACCAATGATTCCATTGCAGTTGAAGTTGTTATCAGAAGGATCATACTTATTGAAATCGCCGCCATAAACGTAGTGATGCTTCGCCTCCGTGCGATTCATATAGTTGTGTTGTGCGTCTTCTGCCAAGCGCTCGTAGTCAGCCAACGTGCGTTCGGCCACAAAGTCAGACTTCCTATGCAAGGCCTGATCGACGAAATCCCAATCAAATCCACCCTGATAGTTAGGATATTTGCGAATCAGTTCCCAATATTCCTTCAGGTTTCCACCGGAGTTACCCATCGTGTGATTGTATTCGCACTGTATGAAGGGGCGTGGATTATTGCTCTTCGCAAAGGCCTCACTCTCTGCCACGGTAATATACATGGGGCAATAAATATCGCTGTTGGGGCCGGTTGCGCCGGTTTGCTCAAACTGAACGGGACGACTTGGATCCTCCTTCTTCACCCATTTGTAGGCCGCGGTGAAGTTAGGACCATCTACTGTTTCATTGCCAAGGCTCCAAGTGATGATAGAGGGGTGGTTGAAAAGTGTGCCCACATTGTGCTGGTTGCGCTCAAGAATCTGCGGACCAAACTGTGGTTTCTTTGCTTCCGACGTGTTGGCATAGCCTAATCCGTGGCTTTCCTGATTGGCTTCAGCCACAACATACAAGCCATACTCATCGCATAGGTCGTACCACATGGGCGCGGAGGGGTAGTGGCAGGTGCGAACGGCGTTGATATTGAGCCGCTTCATGATTTTAATATCTTGAATCATGCGCTCCCGTGTGACCACATAGCCACCGTCGGGGTCCATTTCATGGCGGTTAGCCCCCTTGAGAAGGATGGGCTGACCATTGACAAGAAGCTGGCTGTTCTTGATTTCTATCTTGCGGAAACCTACTTTTTGCGGCACTACCGCTACCACTTTACCGTTTCGTTTCAGCGTAGTGACCAGCGTATATAAGTAAGGTGTCTCGGCCGTCCACGGCTTCACGTCGAGATTGGTAAAGATAGTACCCTCGTTAGGTGCCTTGGTTGGCAGCTTAACAGTTTCTGCTGCGACAGTATTGAGCTGTTTATCGAGCAGTTCGTATTCTACGATACCCTCCCCGTAGATATGTGCCGAGATGTTCAAAGAGCCCTTCTTATATTGGTTATCTAAGTCGGGGGTGATACATAAGTCGGATATGTGGCTCTGTTTGTTGCGTGTGTACAAGTAGCTTGACCTGCCCACGCCGCTTAACCGCCAAAAGTCTTGATCCTCACAGTAGGTTCCATCCGACCATCTGAATACTTGGAAAGCGATGAGGTTTCGCCCTTTACGGAGGTAAGGAGTAATGTCGAACTCGGCAGCTATCTTACTATCCTCGGCGTAACCTACGAAATGACCGTTTACCCATAGATAAATATTAGACGTAACAGAGCCGAAGTGAGCGATAACCTGCTTGCCATTGAAGTTCTCGGGCAGGTTTATCCAGCGCCGATAAGAGCCTACATGGTTGTTCTCCGTAGGCACTTCGGGGGGATTGTTCTTGAAATGACCAAGCCAAGCGTAGCCTACGTTCACGTAAACGGGGTCGCCATAGCCATTGATTTCCCATATTCCGGGGCAATTAAAAGGCTTCCATTGCGAGTCGTCGTAAGTGGTTTTGAAGAAGTCGGTAGGCCTTTGGTCAGCGTTTTTCACCCAATTAAAAAGCCATGTTCCGTCGAGTGACATGTAGTTCGCCGAACTTTCCATGCGTCCTTGCAGGGCTTTGTCGCGCGACTCATAGCTGAAAAAGTTGGTGTGAATGGGGAAGCGATTCACTTCATTGACAGCTAAGTCATGCCATTCCGTGAAAGTCTGCGCATTGGCGGGCAAGGCGATAGCCAGTGCCAACGTCGCGAGGAGATTCGTTTTTGTCATGTTGTTGAGTTAGGTTATTTAATTTTTATTTAGATATTCGCTTGAGTTTCTAAAATGAAACTTATTTACTCGTACAAATATACGATATATTTACAGAAGTAGAAAATGTTTTATGAAGATTTTATAGCTAACTTCTTATGAATCGCAGCGTTAAGAGTGGGTGGTTCATTGGGCCGTGAAGCAGGTTTTTGTTTGGCCTAATGGGGCGTCGTGAGCTGGCCTATGGTGGTTAGTAGGTGGTTTTAAGGCTTATTTTTTGTTTGGAAACCATCACGTCATCAGTGGTTGCAGGCTGTAGCTCTATACGAGAAGCGTATTTATTGTATAAGGCTTTGAAGTACGGACGGGGCTTTCTTTCATAGCTTTCTTTCAGCTTGATAATGTTTTGTTGCTTGTCTGTGTTTTCATGTTTCCCTGCCATCAATGCTTCCAAAACCTTGTAGCTCCATGGCTTCGGATAAGCCAATAAGGCTTCGATAAGCTCTTCTGTAGCGGGGAAATATTCCTCTCCATTTGTTAATCTTTGGCACATGTTTCTTACAAACCACTCAAATGACGGGTCGGGCCACAAGGTAACGGCTGTCAAACAGTTGATGGAAGCGTCGAAATCATCTGCTTTGTAGGCCTTCAACGCAGCCTGAATAAGGGGTAAATCGGCCGTTTTCTTGTATTTGGCAATGGCTGCTACGGGGGCATAATTGCCTTGAAGCATGGCTTTTCTTAAGATAGGATAGTAGTAAGGTTGAGGTTGAAGGCTGCTAAGGGTATAGGGTTGCTGCAGCAGGTCGGCTTGTTGATGGGAGAAAAACAGCAGGCTATCTATCTCGTTTTGGGCCTTGGGCGGCAGAGGATAGCTGTCGTGGTCATAAGAATTGATAGATTGTAGTGTTTCGGCAAAGCTGTTGCAGTATCTTGTACAGCCTGATTGACACCATAAAACATAAGTGTCGGCCATACTGTCGTGGAACATTGCCACAGCCCGGGCTGCCGATTTACGGCGCAATTGTCGGTAAGCGCAGGCCCTGACGATATAGGAGCTGTCGTTTCGGCACAGCCATTCCAAGGTGTTGGCGTCGCAGCTACGGCCTAACAAGTCGGAGTAACCGTACTGTGGCGTTTCCGTTCCGGCCTCTCCAACGTATTGCGACGGATAGAAAGTATTGTCTTTCCTGATTTCCTTGAGCGCTATTTGGGCGCTGTCCGAGAGTATCGGCTTTTGTTTCATAGCCCTTGAGTGGCAGCCTGCTATCAGCAAAAGAGCAAGTCCGCCAAGTAGTGATTGAAAAATATTTCTCCTTTTCATGCCATCAAAAATACAAATAAAATAAGAGAAAGTTCTCCTTTCAGAAGAATATTTTTGTATATGAAGACAAAGAGGATCAGGGGAAGTTCTGTAGTTGAAAATGGCTTGGTTTAAGGAGTGTTTTCTATGGTTGGTGATTTTACAAGTAGCTTATTATCAGCTTGTTATTTGTTTTGGCACGAGTATTTCTTGTACTAATAAGGTGTTCTTCGTATATTTTGAGGATTTAAAAGAGGCTCTTTAAGGCGGTCAAAGCTATGCTTTGATAAGGTCATAAGGCAGCTTTGACCGCCTTAAAGGGGGCATTTGGCAATGCAGCTAATCGCTGCGGACGGAATTAAAGCAGAGAAGAATGAAAACCAACAGCCGATGGGTATGCCGTGAAACGCCGGGGAGGATGGATTTCTTAGCCTTCATTATTTTCGACATCTTGGCCGATTTTATCTGAGGAAGGCGTAGGCTTTGGCCGCCGTGGGTACAAATCAGGTTACCGGTAGCCGTTGGTTGGCAATATGGTTTCTACCTTTTATTTTAGTTTATCGTACTCTTCATCGCTCACGGTTTCTAACCATTCATTAGGCACAGCTCCCGGTTGAGAGCTTTCTACAGCCACGTGGGTTACCACATGTTGGAACCAACAGTCTTTCTGTGCACCGTGCCAATGTTTTACTCCTTCGGGAATATCAATCACGTCGCCGGCTTGTAAGGCAATCGCCGGCTTGCCCCATTCTTGGTACCAGCCCTTGCCCGATACGCAGATAAGGATTTGGCGGGTGCCATGGTGAATGTGCCAATTGTTTCGGCAGCCCGGCTCAAAGGTAACATTGGATAAAGGTAGTATGGTTTTCTCCTTGCTATTCATGTTCTTGGGCGTGATTGTGGCTAAATAGCTGTTGCCTATAAAGTACTTGGCATAGGCGTTGTTGGGATTTCCCTTGGGCCATATCCCGGCATTTGCTTCGGTCGCATTATCATATTGCGATAGCCCTTTAGTGCTGAGATAGGCCATGAGTTCATCTACTTGTTCTTGCGTATTGCCCATGTTCACAGCACCAACCTTGTGGGCAGTTAGCTGTGGGGCAACTCCTTTAAGAGACGCTAAGGCCGCTACGGTTACAAGCTCTCGGTCGGCAGATGTGAGCTGGTTACTTGCGAAGATGTCACCAAAGAGGTGGGCCTTTAGGTAATAATCGTTTTGAGGGCAGAAGTTATAGTTGAATGGTTTGCCACCACCAAGCTTGGTTTGGTTCTCAGTTCCTAATTTGAGAGCGGCCTTTGCGTCGTTCCATTCCTCGGGACGTTGCCACGCTTTGCCCTCATTATCCTTCACTCCTTTTTGCTTGCGACTTTCTAATACCTTATTTAATACTCCCAATGCGTTGAGTGAACGGGGGAATCCCGTATAGGCATACAGTTGGGAAAAGGCCTCTTTTATTTCGTTGATTGTTACTTGGGCATTTAATGCCTCATTGATAGCGGGGGCTAAACGTACCATGTCTCCTTGTGCTTCAAGGCTTGCCAATGTAGCAAGGTGTAACTGACGAGGCGACAACGATTGTGCTCCTATAGTTTCAGTTGTCATAAGCAGTATCAAAAATAATATCTTCTTTATCATTTATTTCTTTTTAAATATATCCTTCATGGTATCCGGGTCGAGTGGACGCATGGCCGGTAGCTTGAGAGATTTCACCATGTGGAGCGTTCCTTCCTTGTATTTAAGGAAATGGTTTGTCTTCAAATGTGATTGATATGCTGCCGGTGAGCGGTATATTTCTATGATACGTATCTGCGTAGAGTCGTCTTTCATTTGCATGGGAAAGATGCAAACGACTCCGGGTTCTTCCTTTACCGATATGCTACCGACCTTGGAAGCGGTTGCAAGATAATCATTTAAATACTCCGGATAAACCTCTATTTCGGCAATACGTACTATCATACTGTCTGAAGTAGAGCACTGGGCGGGTGAAGTAAAAGCTGTCATGGCTGTGAGGAGGGTGAGAAATAATTTCTTCATTGTATGGTTTTATTTAAATAGTTTTAGCGCATTAACACT
>NZ_DATCYK010000043.1:0-15018 GCF_036570325.1 Prevotella sp. | reverse complement strand
GTAAAAAGGGAAAGGGAAAAGTAAAAAGGTAAAAGAGTAAAAGGGTAAAAAAGTAAAAAATACAAAAGCATAAAAGTAAAAGGGTAAAAAGGGAAAGGGAAAAGTAAAAAGGTAAAAGAGTAAAAGGGTAAAAAAGGAACCTTTATTTTTACTTTATATGCTATTGATAATGAGAGGAAAAGCATATAATGACGCGAAGAACAATATATAATGACGCAACAAAAGAAATATGATGATGAAACAAAAAACATACTATATTTACGCTCTGCGCAGCTTGATGGTCGTGGCAGTGGCGGCCTTGGTGCTCACGTCGTGTCGTGACCATTTCAATGTGGATACACTGCATTACGCTACCAAGCTGGTGGTCTACTGCACCCCGACGGCCGGCGATACGACCCTCATACGGGTGACGAGCAGCCTTCCCGTGGGCGCCAAGCGCAACAATCCGCCCGTGAACGACGCCACGATAGAATATCTTATCAACGACCGCCCGCAACCCGTCGAGAATTTGGGCGGCGGCACCTACCGTGTCATCGCCCGTCAGACGGCCGGCGACGAAATCAGCCTTGGCGTGCGGGCCGAGGGTTTTGCGCCCGTCAGCTCGTCAACCACCATCCCTACCGGTGTTAGCGTGGGCCATATCGAGTGCGAACCCATCCGTATTTACGACAGCTACGACCAAGAAACACGCCCCGAACTCCAAATACGGGCCACATTTACCGACCCTGCTGACAGCCACGACTACTATGCCGTGAGGATCATCAACCTGCAACGGAAAGTCGAGAACCGCTGGCATGGCGCCGATTGGGGCTACTATGACGAGGTGGAACTTGACGTGTACGACCATCCCGAGGTACATTTGGATAGCGAACCCGTGCTCCGCAGGCTCACGACCGTCGACTATGACTTCGGTTTCGACGACACTCCTTATCAGCACATGCTTCTTTTCGACGATCAACTCATCAACGGGCAAACTTATACCTTGCGGCTCAACCTGCCTACCTACGCCGATCCCATGAAGTATGCCGTGGAGCTTTTCCACGTCACTCCTGAATACTTCCGCTTCCTAAGGTCGATAAGCGACGCCGATAACAACGACATGGCCCGGGTGGGACTGGCCGTCATATCGCCTACTTACAGCAATGTGAAGGGAGGCATAGGCTACGTGGGCGGCTACAATCGCCAAGTAACATCATGGATTAAAAACGAGAAAGACCAATGAGACATACCATTTTGCTTTTACTGATGGGCTTGTCGGTGCTCTTCACGGCCTGCAATGGCGGTGACGACCCCGAGCCCTTACCCGATGACTCGCAGAAGGAGAGCCGGTCAGTGACCGACGTGCGCTTGGTGATAGTCGATAAAGACGACCATAATATCACCGAGGATAAGCCCATTACCGTCGTCAGTCGTGAGACGGGAACGCCCCTTACGTTCGCTTACGAAACCTTCCGCGACCGGCGTTGCATCCGTTTCACGCCCCATTGGGGTGAGGTTGAGGTCACCGTGGGCGACCATAAGATTTATGTAAGTCCCCATCTGCAGGTAGAAACTAACGGCTATCGCCTGCTCTACACCCATCAGTATCGTTTCAACGGCATATTCACGGGCGATTCCGTGGCCACCTTCGTGAATCTTGAGGGCATGCTCCTATTGCGCGATTATGCGCCCGAATTGAAGTTCAGGCTCACCATTCCCCGGGTGCGCACGGCCTCCATTCCCAAGGATAACCCTTGTGCCATGGCCGTGGACTACGCTTTTCATCCTGATGCGAGCCAAATGGCACGCACCCGATTCATCGGGATGGACGTGAAACCTATCGACGCCGACTATAGCCAAGTGACGCTCCTGATGGGTGCCACGCTGCTGACGGGGGCCGATGGTTACAACAATCTCAACATCAAGCGACCGGTATTTAAGTTCGACAGTCGGCTCTTTGACTTCTACGACCACCATTTGGAGGTGGCGGTGGAGTACAATGTCTCGAGCGGCTACGACATAGGCATGCCCCGCTTTCAGATTTATTCCATCGACGTATGGCCCATGCTGCGCTATAACAACTCACGCTTGGAGGTGTCGCAGGTGGTGCGTGACGACAATGTGATAGACCTACTCATCGACTTACCCAAACCTTAATCCTCACGACATGAAAGAAAATACCGATAAAGAACTCGATTTCGTATTGCGTCATTACGACGAACGCCGGTTCGATGGGCGTCAAGCCTACGAGCGTTTTGCCCGGAGCCATCGTCCCGATCTGTCCCGTCTGCGGTGGCACTTGTGGGCCGTGGCCGCGTCGCTGGTGGTTTTGTTGGCCTCGGGTGCCTATTGGTGGTTCGCCCTGCGGCTCACTACGCTGACGGCCCATGGTGGTGTGACGACCTACTTGTTGGCCGATGGCACGAAAGTTGTGCTGTCGCCGGGGTCCACGGTGTCGTGGAAAGGCACTTACCGGCGGCATTTGCAGTTGGCCGGCCGGGCTTATTTCGAGGTAATCCACGACAGTAGTAAACCCTTCAGCGTAAGCAATGCGTACTCGCGTGTGACCGATCTTGGCACCCGTTTCATGGTGGCCGAGGAGCAGGGGCTTACCCGTGTGCTCGTCAGCGAGGGCTCTGTGGCTTTCGGCGCGGCGGCGAAGCGTCAGGTGGTGCGGCTTGGTGCGGGCATGGAAGCCGTGCTCTTTAATGGCGCCTCATGGCCCCGTAAGCTCGAGAAAGCCCACCCCAACGTCATGAGTTGGGCCACCCGCCGCTTCCATTTCGACCATACCCCGTTGTCCGAAGTGCTCTCCGACCTCGAACATCATTACGGCGTGAGGCTGCGGGCCGACCGCCTTGATAAGTCATTATCGGGCGATTTCAATGCCGATTCGCTGACAACACTGCTGCCGGTGATAGAAAAGGCGCTGGGAGTAAGATTGGTTGAGGAGGTGGGGGCGGCAGAGCCGCGATGACAAGGTGTAAGGTTGAGGGGATGAATGGTTTGCTTTTACTCTTTACGGGCGGCTCTGCCGCCGGTTGGGTAGCGCCCCTCGGACGGGTCGGACTAGTCAGACTGGTCCGACCCGTCCGACAAACCAGCGGGCCATTGGCCCGCTCTAAACCTTATATTTTCTTAAAAGGTAGCCATTCATCCCCCCAACTCCCCAACCCATTAACCCTTTGAAAGCGAATAATTCTTTATCTTTGCGCCATCAATCGTTTTTATGCAACCTGATATAAAAGAATTGTTCGAGCTTTATTATCGCCAACTTTGTTTGTATGCCCTGCATTATGTGGGTACTAACGAGGTTGCGGAAGACATTGTGCAAGAGTGCTTTGTCACCTTGTGGCAGAAGCAGCCGGACTATCCCAAAGCCTTTCTTTATACGTCGGTGCGCAACCGTTGTGTTGATTATCTGCGCCACGCACGGTTGCCCATGGCCGATGTGGCGGCCCATGACTTGGAAAACATTATCAGCGATGATGAGGCCCGGAAGCGCTCGGAGACCGAAGCCCGCCTATGGAAGGCCATCGATCGGCTGCCCGAACGTCAGCGGCAGGTGCTCCTGATGAGCAAACGGGACGGCATGAGGTATCGGGAAATAGCGCAAGAGCTCGGTATTTCGGAGCGCACCGTGGAACATCAGGTGAGCGCAGCCATGAAAAAGTTGAGGGGATAGGGCGGCAGAGCCGAGAGGATAGGGTGTAAAGTTGAGGGGATGATAGGGCCGATGGCCCTATTTTTATCGGACGGGTCCGACCAGTCTGACTAGTCTGACTGGTCCGATAATTCACTCTTTATAGTCAGAAAAGCCCCCTTTTAGAGAAAACCTTTCTATGTACCGAGATTTTTCAGTACTTTTGTGAGTGGAAAAATCTCGCGTCATGATTTTTAATAAGCAACGATATTTATTAGCGGCGGCACTGCTGGCATGGGGTGCTCCCATGGCGTTGGGGCAGTCGACGTCGGCTCCCCGTCCCGTCAACGTGGCCGTAGGCGTGGGCCATCGCAACGCCGACTCTACGCTGACACGCACCCTGAACCTTGGAATCATCGCCAATACAGACACCTTGCGGGGCGTCAACATCGGCCTGATAGGCGCCGGCACACACCAACTGATGAGAGGTTGGCAGGGCGCCATGCTGATAAATACGGTCAATCGCATGAAAGGCGTACAGACATCCATGCTCACCAACCTGAGCCGAAGGCCCCTTGAGGGCGTGCAGTTGGCCGGTGTGACGAATATATCGATGGGCGTCAGGCGAGGCGTTCAGCTGTCGGCGCTGGCCAATGTCAGTGCGGGATACATGCGAGGCTTGCAAATGGCGGCCTACAACTTCACCGAACACCTGAACGGATGGCAGGTGGGAATCTTCAATGTGGCCATGCGCCATCCCCGAGGGTGGCAGGTGGGCGTGGTGAATGTCACCCGTGACACCGTGGCCCATAAGCTGGGATTGGTAAATATCAACCCCAATACACGCATCGACTTCATGACCTATGTGGGCAACACGTCGAAATTCAATTTTGCCGTGCGCTTTAGAAACCGTAGCGGCTACAGTATCTTGGGCGTGGGAACGCACTATATGGGGCTCGATAAGAAGTTCTCGGGCGCGCTGTCCTACCGTGTAGGCCGTTATTTCAGCCTATCGCCGCGCTGGACGGTCAGCGGTGACGTGGGCTATTACCACGTGGAGACGTTCAAGGAGCACAGCGCCACGGCTCCGCAGCGCCTTTATTCGCTTCAAGCACACTTGAATTTAGACTATCAAATCAACCCCACGATAGGCGCTTTCGTGTCGACCGGCTACGGCGATACCCGCCATTACGGTGGTGGCGACTACCGTCACGGTTTCTTGTTGCAGGGCGGTCTGACCTTTGCCTATCGCAATCGGCTGGGTCACCGTGGTGCCGGCTTGCGGAACGAGCAGCCCTTGCGTCGCGACACTATGGGCATGGGCAACCTCTATCGCTATGATGATGGCGAGTACCTGCGCCCCCATCCTTGGCAGGCAGCCCTGCAGACGACGGCCATTAACCTGCTTGTACACGGCTTCGACCGCTTTGCGCTGAAGGAAGACTACGCCAAGGTGACCCCAAAAAGCATTGCCCGCAATTGGCGTCACGGCTTCGTGTGGGACAATGATCAGTTTTCCACCAACCTCTTTGCCCACCCTTACCACGGCAATCTGTATTTCAACAGTGCCCGAAGTCGCGGTCTGGGCTTTTGGCAGAGCGCTCCCTACGCCTTGGGAGGCAGTCTGATGTGGGAAATGTTGGGCGAGACGGAGCCGCCGGCCATCAACGACTTGATGGCCACCACGGTGGGAGGAATCTGTATCGGTGAGATAGCGCATCGGGTGTCGGCCTTGTTGCTCAACGACCGTAGCCGAGGATGGAACCGCCTATGGCGTGAGGTGGGCGCCACGGTCATCAACCCCATGCAGGGCGTCGTCCGTTTGATGAACGGCGACGCTTGGCGGGTGAGACAGCGGGATTATCTGTACCATGACTACGATAGGCTACCCATCGATTTCTCCATGACCCTTGGCGCCCGCTATCTGGCCGACAACGGCGGGCTCTTCCGGGGTGAGAGCAATCCTTATCTGTCTTTTTTCTTGGAATATGGTGACGTGTTTGACAGCCAAACCAACCGCCCCTACGATTACTTTACGGCCAATGTAACCTTCGGCCTCTCGGCCAATCAGCCGCTGGTCAACGGCGTCCATCTGCTCGGAAGGCTGTGGGGCCGCTATTTTGAGCCCAAGAACGGTTATCAGATGGAGTTCGGACTGTTCCAGCATTTCAATTATTACGACTCCAAACCCGTGAAAGACGGCACGTCGCTCACGCCCTATCGCATCAGCGAGGCAGCCTCTTTCGGTCCCGGAATCATCTATCGGTTTCCTCAAGTGGCCAATGTGTCACGGTTGGAACAGCGTATTTTCCTCGACGCAATCCTATTGGGAGGTACCAAGAGCGACTATTACAACATCATAGACCGCGACTACAACATGGGTTCGGGCTACAGTGTGAAGATGAACACGCTGATGGAATTTCCCCGCATGGGGCGTTTCGTGCTCAATTTCGACTATTACCGTATCTTCACTTGGAAGGGATATGAGCATAGGGACTTGTCGACAGTCAATCCGATTTACCTCAATGTGCAGGGCGATCATGGCAATGCCGAGCTGTTGGTGGTCAATCCGGCGTTGGTTTTCAACCTTCGTCGGGGATGGGGGATGGAGTTTGGCGGAGCCTTTTTCGCACGCCACACCCGTTATCGCCACCATGTCGACGTGAAGGCCCGCACCTTTGAGCTGAAAATGGGATTGGTTTATCACATCTGAAAAGCCGCCCTCTCGCCGCTGAACCATCGGTCCGCTCTTCAGGATTTTAGCCTTTGGGCGTGAAAAAATAGACATCCAACCCTTATAATCAGCCGGAAAAGCCTTATATTTGCCCCATCGGATAGAGCGGATATAGTATATAAACAAGTGTTAAATATACGTTTAAAGGTGGTAGACGACCACCTTTAAACGGGAAATTAACAATTAAGAGCCTATCCAATGAGTATGACGACGCAGGAATTTATACAGAAATACCGCAATGACGACGTGCGAAAGTTGGCATTCATGCACGACAAGTATGCTGATGTAGACATGCCCTTTGCCCTCGAACAGATAAAAGGATGGCAGACGGCACGCCATAAATTGCCGTCATGGGCCGCCACGGAGGGTGTGATATATCCGCCGCAGCTGTCGATGGAGCAGTGCTCGAGTGAGCAGACGGCCCTATTGAAGGCCGACATCGTGAGGAATAGCTGCCCAAGACGGCGCCTGATGATAGACCTCACGGGCGGTTTCGGCGTTGATTTTTCGTTTATGGCCCGCCATTTTGAGCAGGCCGTGTACGTGGAACGGCAGGAAGGACTGTGTGCCATAGCCCGTCACAACTTTCAAACGAAGGGCTTGGAGCAGGCCACGGTGGAGCATGCCGACAGCGAGGAATACCTGCGCAGGGCACCTAAGGCCGACCTTATATTCATGGATCCGGCCCGCCGTGACAGCAAAGGTGGACGTACGTTTGCCATAGCCGACTGCACCCCCGACGTGACGGCGCTACTTCCGTTGCTCTTGGAGAAAGCCGACAGGCTGCTGGTGAAGCTGTCGCCCATGCTCGATTGGCACAAGGCCGTGAAGGACATGGGGCAGGTGAGCGACGTGTATGTCGTGGCCGTGGGTGGCGAATGCAAGGAGTTGTTGCTTCAAGTGGTGCCCGGATGGGCCGAAAACCCTCGGATTCACTGCATCGAGGACGGCATGGAATGGGCCGTGGAGCCACCACAAGCGATGAAAGCACTGCCCGTGGTGGAGCCTCTTGTGGGCCATTACCTCTATGTGCCCGGCGCGGCGGCGATGAAAGTAGGGTGCTTTGATGCGATGGAACAAACTTTCGGCATGCGTCAGTTGGCTCCTAACAGCCACTTATTTCTTTCATCCGAGCTTATAGAAGGCTTCCCGGGACGGCGTTTCAGGCTCACGGCCGTGTCGTCGTTTAATAAAAAAGAGTTGCGCGAACGACTGTCGGGCCTTACGAAAGCCAATGTGGCGGTGCGTAATTTCCCTATGACGGCCGAGGCGCTGCGGCAAAAACTGAAACTCAAAGACGGTGGCGAGAGCTATCTTTTCGGCACCACCGATGACCGAGGAGCCCACCTGCTGCTCATCGGGGAGAAGCTATAGCACAGAAAGACATGCGCCGAGGGTCAACTTGAACGGACAAGCCATGGCCCGTTTCGGAAAAAATAAGTAACTTTGTCGGCAGTATGAAGATAGGAAATATAGAATTTGGACCCCGTCCTTTGTTCCTTGCCCCGATGGAAGACGTAACCGATATAGGCTTCCGAATGCTCTGTAAGCGTTTCGGCGCGGCCATGGTATATACCGAGTTCGTATCGGCCGAGGCGCTGGTGAGGAACATTCAGGCCACGGTCAACAAGCTGACCATCAGTGACGAGGAGCGTCCGGTGGGCATACAGATATATGGTCGCACGGTGGAAGACATGGTTGAGGCCGCCAAGATAGTGGAGCAGGCCCGCCCCGATGTCATCGATTTGAACTTCGGTTGCCCCGTGAAGAAGGTTGCCGGCAAAGGCGCGGGGTCAGGAATGTTGAAGAACATCCCGCTCATGCTCGACATAACACGTGAGGTAGTGAAAGCAGTCAACGTGCCGGTGACGGTGAAGACCCGTTTGGGTTGGGACCATGAGAACCTTATCATCACTACCTTGGCCGAGCAGTTGCAAGACTGTGGCATTCAAGCCCTGACCATTCACGGCCGTACCCGCAGCCAAATGTACACGGGGGAGGCCGATTGGAGCCTTATCGGTGAGGTGAAGAACAACCCCCGTATTCATATTCCCATCATCGGCAATGGCGACATCACGTCGGGCGAGGAAGCCCGGTTGGCCTTTGAGCGCTACGGTGTGGACGCCGTGATGGTGGGCAGGGCCACGTTTGGTCGCCCTTGGATATTCAAGGAAATGACCGATGCGACGGCTGATGCGTTGACAACCGACGAGAAGATAGACGTGTTGGAGGAGCAGCTCCGCATCAATGTGGCCCGCATAGACGAGTATCGAGGCATATTGCACACCCGTCGTCACTTGGCCGCCAGCCCCGTTTTCAAGGGCATACCCGACTTCCGTCAGACTCGTATAGCCATGCTCCGGGCCACGACCGTGGAGGAATTGATGGCTATCTTGGAGCAGACAAGGGAGTTGCTGCGCCGATTATCCTAAGTAAGAATCATGCCGCAAGAGCTTTTCTTGCAAAACCCTTTAAACCCAAAGATTATGAATATCAATCAAACAATGCAGGACGCGTTTAACGCGCAAATCAATCAGGAATTGTATTCCTCGAACCTTTATCTCCAAATGGCTTTCTGGTTCCGCAAAGAAGGATGGAAAGGCTTCGCCAGTTGGATGGCCAAGCAGAGCGACGAAGAGAAGCAGCACGCTATGGATATGGCCAATTTCGTACTCAACCGTGGCGGTGAGGTGAAGTTGGAAGCGCTGGCAGCGGTGCCCACGGAGTGGTCAAGCCCGAAGGAAGTGTTCGAGGCTACGATGGAGCATGAGCAGCTTATCTCTTCTCTGATCGACCAATTGGCCGAGGTAGCCGATGAGCAGAAGGACCGTGCCGCTGCCAACTTCTGTGGCAAGTACGTGGATGAGCAGGTGGAGGAAGAACGCAGCGTGCGTGACATCCTGAACCTTTTCCGTCATCGTGACGGCAATACCGTGGCCAATATCGACGATATTCTCGGTACAAGACCTTAATGGAAACCGGTGGGGTCGGTAGGACTGACACCACGGGTAAAGCGATACAGACAAGCCGGCAATGGGAAAGCATTGTCGGCTTGTTGGCTTTATTATTGCTAAAAAGTGGCTTATTTTTGGCTTTCTGCTTGAAAATGAGTATATTTGCACGTTTAATAAAACATACAAAAGATGTCTCTTGTGAAAATTAAAAAGGTGGAGAGCCGGAATGATCTCAAAACATTCATCGACTTTCACTATGACTTATATGAGGGCAACGCGTACGATGTGCCCAATCTTTTCAGCGATGAGATGAACACGCTGAGCCGCGACAAGAACGCCGCTTTCGACTTTTGCGAGGCCGAATACTACTTGGCTTACAAGGAAGGCAGGCTTGTGGGCCGTGTGGCGGCCATCATTAATCATAAAGCCAACGAGCGATGGGGCCGTAAGTCGGTACGCTTCGGGTGGATAGATTTCGTGGACGACCGTGAAGTCTCGGCCGCCTTGCTCAAAGCTGTTGAGGACTATGGCCGGCAGAAGGGCATGAACGAGATCGTGGGACCGCTGGGATTCACCGACATGGACCCCGAGGGCATGCTCACATGGGGCTTCGATGAGCTGGGAACCATGCCTACAATCTACAATTATCCCTACTATCCTGAGCACGTGGAGGCCATGGAAGGGTATGACGTAGATAATAAATACGTGGAGTATAAGATAATGGTGCCCAAGGAAATGCCCGAGCGTTATGCCAAGTTGGCCGACATGATACAGAAGCGTTACAACCTTCGTGTAAGGAAACTGACGAAGAAGGACATCTTCGAGGGTGGCTACGGAAAGCGTATCTTTAAGCTCATCAATGATACTTACAAGGACCTTTACGGTTATAGTGAGCTGACGGATAGGCAGGTAAACCAGTACATCGACATGTATTTTAAAATGCTTGACTTGGATCTGATTACCGTTATCGAGGACGCCGGGGCCGATAACAAGTTAGCCGGAATAGGCGTTACCATGCCTTCACTCTCAAAAGCGTTGCAGAAATGTAAGCGTGGCAGGCTGTTTCCTTTCGGCTGGTGGCACGTGTTGAGGGCGCTCAAATTCCGTCAGACCGAGGGCACTGACTTGTTGCTGGTGGGCTTCCTGCCCGAATATAGGGCCAAAGGAGCCAACGTGTTGTTGTTCTATGACCTGATTCCCCGCTACAACGCGCATGGCATAAAGTGGGGAGAATCGCAGGTGGAAATGGAGAGCAACGCCCATGTGCAGAGCCAGTGGGAAGCCTTCGACACCCATTTGCACAAACGGCGCAAGTGCTACAAGAAATTTATTTAGAATCAATCGTTCGCTCGCTAAAAGAAAAATGCAGGAAAAGAAAGTAGAAGAAAAACTGACAAACAATAGTTCGGTAGCAGCCGAACAACCCGTTACACCCGAATATACCGACGATAATATCCGACACCTTTCGGACATGGAGCACGTGCGTACACGTCCCGGAATGTATATCGGACGCTTGGGCGATGGCTCATTGCCCGAGGATGGCGTCTATGTTTTACTGAAAGAGGTTATCGACAACTCCATCGACGAGTTCAAGATGAAGGCCGGTGACCGCATAGAAATAGACTTTACAGACCATCTGAAGGTCAGCGTGCGCGACTATGGACGTGGCATTCCGCAGGGTAAACTCGTTGAGGCTGTGAGCGTGCTCAATACCGGTGGCAAGTACGACTCAAAGGCTTTCAAGAAGAGTGTGGGCCTGAACGGGGTGGGTGTAAAGGCTGTCAACGCCCTGAGCGCTCATTTTGAAGTGAAGTCTTTTCGTGAGGGTAAGGTGCGACATCTTACCTTTGAGAAGGGTAATCTGCAATCGGATGTGACCGAAGCCTCGGCCGATGAGAACGGAACCTATATTTATTTTGAACCCGACGCTACGTTATTCAAGAACTATTTATTCCACGATGATATTGTGGAAACAATGCTTCGCAACTATACTTACCTGAATAGTGGTCTGACCATCATGCACAATGGGCGCCGCATCAGGAGCCGTAATGGTTTGGAAGACTTGCTTTCGGACAATATGACCAACGACGGTCTTTATCCCATCGTCCACATGCAGGGCGATGATATAGAGATAGCTTTCACCCATACGAACCAGTATGGCGAGGAATACCACAGCTTTGTAAACGGTCAGCACACCACGCAGGGTGGCACACATCAAAGCGCTTTCAAGGAACATATCGCCAAAACGATAAAGGAATTCTACGGAAAATACGAGTATGGCGACATCCGTAACGGTCTCGTAGCGGCCATAGCCATCAACGTGGAAGAGCCTGTATTCGAGAGCCAGACCAAGATTAAGCTCGGTTCTACGCAGATGGCGCCCGACGGAGAGAGTATCAACAAGTACGTGGGTGACTTCATCAAGCAGAATGTTGACAACTATCTGCATATCCACACGGATGTGGCGGAAGTGTTGGAAAATAAAATCAAGGAGACCGAACGTGAGCGTAAGGCCATGGCCGGCGTCACAAAATTGGCGCGTGAGCGGGCAAAGAAGGCCAATCTTCATAACCGCAAGCTGCGCGACTGTCGCATTCATTTCTGCGACGCAAAGAACGATCGCAAGGAAGAAAGCTCCATATTCATCACCGAGGGCGACTCTGCCAGCGGCAGTATCACCAAGAGTCGTGACGTCAACACGCAGGCCGTGTTCTCGTTGCGAGGCAAACCGCTTAATTGTTTTGGGCTGACGAAGAAGGTGGTGTACGAGAATGAGGAGTTCAACCTGCTGCAGGCGGCGCTCGACATTGAGGATGGACTAGATACCTTGCGCTATAACAAGGTGATAGTGGCTACCGACGCCGACGTGGATGGTATGCACATACGCCTGCTGATCATCACTTTTTTCCTGCAATTCTTCCCCGAACTCATCAAGAAAGGCCATGTCTACGTATTGCAGACGCCCCTTTTCCGAGTGCGTAACAAGCGTACCAAAATCAAGAATAAGCAGGTTATAGCCGACGCCGATGAGCGAATGGGCAAGAAAGAGAAGAAGAGTGACTTCGTGACCCGCTATTGCTACACCGACGACGAACGCCAACAAGCCATCCGTGAGCTGGGCCCCGATCCGGAGATAACCCGCTTTAAAGGACTTGGAGAGATAAGTCCGGAGGAGTTTGGTCATTTCATTGGCCCTGATATTCGCTTGGAGCAAGTTACCCTCCACAAGACCGATCAGGTGCAGAAACTGCTCGAGTACTACATGGGTAAGAACACCATGGAGCGTCAAAACTTCATCATTGACAACCTCGTGATAGAAGAAGACATACCGGAAGAGGGGTAAAGGGTGAAAAAGTAAAAAGGTAAAAGAGTAAAAAAGTAAATCATATAAGGTTACAAAAGTAACAAATATAAAACTATAAAGGTCACTAATATAAAGCTATAAAAGTAGGCTGTATTAGGGTGAAAAAGTAAGTGGAAGTAGGTAAGGAGAAAGTTTCCGCAAAGTCAGAGCGGTGCTTTTGAACAAGATATTGATTCTAAAAGATTGACTAAAGTATTGTAAGAATGAGTGAGAGCGTTGTCTATCAGTTGGCAAAAAAGTTGGCCATACGAATCATTCGCTTGAATGAATATCTTGTAAACGAGCGTAACGAGTACGTGATGTCACGTCAAATATGTAAAAGTGGCACGAGTATTGGGGCCAATTTAGCTGAAAGTAAGTTTGCGCAAAGCCCGTTAGATTACAAAAGCAAGCTGAAAATAGCCATCAAGGAAGCCAACGAAACACTCTATTGGCTTGACCTTCTCTACGATACAGCGTATATCCCACAGAATTTGTACGCCTCCATGAGCAATGACGTTCGTACCATCATAGGAACATTAGTTAATATTATCAACAAATTAGAGAAAGAGAATCACCAATGAAATCAAGAAATCAACAAACCATAAGCCCCCAAAGAAATAGCCTTACACGGCTTACAAATAAGTTATTCACATCGCCGTTGCGCTCCGTCCTTTCACTTTTACATTCTCTATCTCCTTTACCTTTTTACCCTTTTACCTTTTTCCCTTTCAAGGGTTTACCCCTTCTTCGTCCCGTCTTTTTACTCTTTTCCCTTTTTACTTTCTTACCTTTCCAAGCTCAAGTGATAGATTTGGGCAAAGACAACAACCCTGCGCGCAAGTTGCAGATAGCCGAAATGGCCATCAAGGGACTGTATGTGGATAAGGTAGATGAGCAAAAATTGGTGGAAGATGGCATTCGTGGCATGCTCGAGAAGCTCGATCCCCATTCTTCTTACTCCACAGCGAAGGAAACAAAGGCCATGAATGAGCCGCTGCAAGGGTCGTTTGACGGTATCGGCGTGCAGTTTAACATGGTTCAGGACACGCTGCTCGTGATTCAACCCGTGCTCAAAGGCCCGTCGGAAAAGGTGGGTATATTGGCTGGCGACCGCATTGTGAGCGTCAACGACACGGCCATTGCGGGAGTGAAAATGGCCCGCGAGGAAATCGTGAAACGCCTTCGCGGCCCACGGGGAACGAAGGTGAAGTTGACCATCGTGCGCCGGGGAATCAAGGACAAGCTCGTTTTCACCGTCACACGCGACAAGATTCCCGTGAAGACCATCGACGCTTATTACATCATCAAGCCCCAAGTGGGCTACATACGTATCGGCAGTTTCGGCGCCACCACGTATGATGAGTTCATGGCTGCGGTGAAAATATTGAAGAAACAAGGCATGAACGACCTCATTCTCGACCTGCAGGAAAACGGTGGCGGCTACCTTATCGCTGCCGTGCGTATCGCCAATGAGTTCCTATTACAAAATGATTTGATTGTTTACACGCAAGGTCTGCGCACCGAACGGCAGGAATATAAGGCCGACGGTACGGGCCGATTGCTCGATGGAAAGGTCGTTGTGCTGGTGAATGAATACTCGGCTTCGGCCGCCGAAATCGTAACGGGAGCCATTCAAGACCACGACCGTGGCAAGGTGGTAGGCCGCCGTTCGTTCGGCAAAGGGCTCGTACAGCGCCCCATAGAGTTTAGCGACGGCAGCATGATTCGCCTTACCATCGCCCATTACTACACGCCTTCGGGTCGCTGCATACAGAAGCCTTATAAGAAAGGAGACAACCTTGATTACGCCATGGATATAGAGAATCGCTTCCGCCATGGTGAGCTTTACAGCGCCGACAGCATACATTTTGCCGACTCGTTGAAGTACAAAACGCTGCGCGAAAATCGTACCGTATATGGCGGCGGAGGCATTATGCCCGACTATTTCGTGCCCCTCGATACGACGGTAACTACCCGTTTCCATCGTATGTTGATGGCCCGGAGCTTCATTATCAATGCCAATCTCACTTACGTTGACACCCATCGCAAGGAGCTGAAGCAACGTTACGCCACGTTTGAGGCCTTCGACAAAGGTTTTGAAATGCCCCAACGGGTTATCGATGGTATCGTGGCCGAGGCAGCGAAGCAAAACATCAAGCCCAAGGATGAGGCCGAGCTAAAGGCTACCATGCCCGGTCTGCGCCTGCAACTGAAGGCCCTCGTGGCCCGTGATTTGTGGGACATGAGCGAGTATTTCCAAGTTATCAATACGCAGAGTGCCATTGTCAAAAAGGCCTTGACGCTGTTCCCATAAGCCCCTATGGGGCATAACGCACGGCGGGCCTGCTCCTCTTTGGAGCAG
>NZ_DATCYK010000042.1:0-5138 GCF_036570325.1 Prevotella sp. | reverse complement strand
ACGACCGACAGATGACAGCCGTCCACACCCAACAAGGACGTACTTACACGGCCGACACATTCATCAGTGCCATCCATCCCCGCCAACTTATCGGCATGACCGACAGCCATTGCTTCTCAAAAGCCTTCCGAAAGCGTATCGGCGAGGCGCCCGACAGCTATTCCTCGTTCTGCGCCTACTTCATTTTCAAGCCCCAATCGTTTCCTTACATCAACCACACCTGCTACTTTCAGCAGGACTACGGCCACGTGTGGAACTACGACGAATACGCCCCCGACACGTGGCCGCGGGGCTTTATGTACATGACACCAGCCGAAGTGGAGCAAGGACCGTGGGCAAGGAAGATGATAGTAACGGCCATCATGCCCTTCGATGTAGTGGAGCAATGGGCCGAAAGCAGCACCGGACACCGCGATCAGGCCTACTACCGATGGAAAGAAGTCCATCTGCAACGCATCAGGGAGCGCATGAACCGCCTCTATCCGGGCTTCGACAAGATGGTGGAACACGCCTTCGCGGCCTCTCCCCTCACCATTCGCGACTACTACGACGAGCCCCACGGCGCCCTCTACGGCCTGCGTCACGACACCGACTGCATAGCCCAATCGCAAGTGCCGCCATTTACCAAATGCCGAAACCTGCTCCTCACGGGACAGAACATCAATCTCCACGGCTTTTGCGGCGTACCCCTGACGGCCATCACCACGGCCGAAGCCCTCGTGGGACATAACGTTATCGTCAATAAAATCAATGCTTATGAAGCGCAAGATTAACCTACTGCTGCTCTTGCTATGGCTCTTCCACGCCGCCAACGCCCAAAAGCCCGTGGCCGAATACAAGCGATTGAAGGCCTACGAGGCCGTTCCACGCCCCACGACGGCCATCATCGTATGCCCGGGGGGCAGCTATTGCTGGCTCAGCAAGCGCCATGAGGGCAGCGAGGTGGCCCGATGGCTCAACCGCAACGGCATTGCGGCCTACGTACTCCACTACCCCACGGCCGGATGGGCAGGCTTCGCGCTCCACAGCCGCCTATATTTCCCCGGCCGACAATACCCCGACCAGCTCACAGCCATTGAGAAAGCCATCCGCCTTGTCAGGCAAAAAGGTTATCAAAGGGTGGGCGTAATGGGCTTCTCCGCTGGCGGTCACTTGGCCCTCATGGCCGCCGAGAACCTGCCCAAGGACGCCCGTCCCGACTTCGTAGCGCCCATTTACCCCGTCGTGACGCTCTCTCACGCCGTGACCCACCGCCGCAGTCGCCGCGGACTTTTGGGCGAATGGCGATGGCGCAACGCCACCATGCGTGACTCGCTCTCCATGGAGCGCCATGCCAACCGCATCGAATGTCCCGTATTCCTGATGAACTGCAAGGACGATCCTATCGTGGATTACCGCAACTCCATGCTCATGGATAGCGCCCTGACGGTCCACCACGTTCCCCACGTTTACATACAATACACCACCGGAGGCCACGGTTTCGGAGCCTCACCCCACAAAACTTCCAAGGAGGCCATCGGCTGGCTGGATCGCTTCCTAATATGGGTTAGGGGGTTATAGTTGACGAGTTGCTTTTGCAAGTTGACGAGTTAACGAGTAGACGAGTTGACAAGTTGTTTGTGATAGTTGACGAGTTGCTTTTGCAAGTTGACGAGTGAACGAGTAGACGAGTTGACAAGTTGTTTGTGATAGTTGACAAGATACGAGTTGACAAGTTAACAAGTTGTTAGTATTTAGTCAACAAGTAAGTTGTAAAAATAATCCTTATGGCAAATAAATAAAGGCAAAACGCTTATCCCATTTTGCCCGTCCGCAATTCGTTTTCAAGAAAAGAAAACACGTATCCCGGGCTTTGATAATATAAACGGGTACGATCTTCTAAAACTTTCTGATAAGTTTCAGAGTTAAAAACCATGGTCAAAGCCTCCTTCATAGACAACGAAGAGTCCTTCATTATCAAGAGTAGGGCCAATTCCTTGACCATATCATTCTTCATTCTTTCGGTTTCATTCATAGCTTTTTCAGAAGTTTTACGGCCCGTTCCGTGCCAAAATAATATTGTATAGTAATGCCTTTCATGTATTTTAGCCGATTGATGAGCGTTTCCATATCAATATCCTGACTCAGAAACTTCCACAATTGAAGGCCTACCCGGTCATTGGCTATAGGACCGATAACAATATCATAATCATGCAAAGCACTATTATCAGCATACTGATTACGGTTGGCAAGAATAAACTCAGCCCACTCTTTTGTATAATCCTCAAAGATTTTAACGCATAACGATTCCGAAGTGAGCAAGTTTTCATCAAACTCATACTTCTGAATTACTACGTTACCACCCAATAATTCAACCCGTACTTGCGCCAATTCTTGGGCTTGCTCCAAATCGGCAGATAGATAAAAACCACGGCCAAAGTCTTTATGAGGCTTCGACTTTGTCAGGTCTATCGTATCAAAAGCTACATTTGTTCCGTGATAAAGTATCATTCTAACTCTCCTCCCATTCTGCGACAAAGTCCCGCTATGTCCTCCACCATCGTCTCAAACGATTGGGTATGGGCATAGCCATAATGCTTTTCAATAAAATCAATACCCTTAAAGCGGTTCAAATAACTGAACGATTGCTTCATCGTGAGCCCGAATCTCTTGCCAAACTCATAAATGAAGATGATCGTCCATTCCAATTTTTCCTTAGCGCTATACTGCATATAAAAGTCCTCCTAATTCTTTATTGAGCGCTCTTAATAGGTCGATACGCCGGTAAACAATGAAATAACAGCAGCCTCAATCGGCACTTTGAATAAATAACAAAGGTTCATATACCACCCGTTATAGGACAAAAGTAGTAATTAAATTTGAAAAGTACACATTTTTCATGCCCATTTTTTAAAAACCAAACGCACCACAGCCCGCCGCATCCTCTCCATTCCTACAAATAACCCGCTAACTAAATACCATCAACTTGTCTACTTGTCAACTAACTACTCGTCAACTTCCACTAACAACTTGTCAACTCGTCAACTGAATACTCGTCAACTCCCACTAACAAACTTGTATCTCGTCTACTCGTTCACTCGTCAACTTTGACCCTCCCAAAGGGCTGCTTTGAGGCGGTCAAAGCAGCCCTTTGGGAGGGTCAAAGCATAGCTATTGGAATATAAGGAACAAAAAAGAGCGCCCCGCCGACAGCCATTGACTGCTGCCGGCGGGGCGCTCCGGTATATCTTTTCCGCCCGAAGTCGAGGGCAAGGCTGTGCTTAGAAGCTGTAACCCACCCCTACCATGAACGTATCCAAGCCATAGAAGCTGAACGCATGGTTATAACTGAGGTTGAGCTTGAAGCCGGCATACTCGCCGCCAAGACCACAAGTGAACTCATCCGAGCCTTGGTCGGCAAACTGATAACCCACACGGGCCGACACCATTTTGTTGTAGGTGTATTCCAAACCCGTACCCACAAGCGTCTCGTGGGCGTCTTTGGGCGTGAAATAGCGGCACGACAACGCGTAAGTCAGCTTGTGTTCATCGGTCAACGCTACGCCCCAATCGCCTCCAAGGACCACGGACGTAGGCAGACTGTGGAACAATCCGGCGTCATCAAACTTCACTGACTTGCCCAAATCCATCAGTCGGGCGCCTACAGTGAGGACGGTCGGCATGGAAGAAAGGCTGAATGGCTTTTGATAAGCGGCACCCACGGAGAATGCCCACGCCTCGGTCGAGGTGGCCTGATGGCTCTTTGCGTAGGTTCCGGTGACGTAAACGGCCACTTCTTTGGTCACGGCGAAAGAGTAACCCAAGTCGAGCGTCATTTCGTGGGGGCGCAGACGGGCACCCGGATTTTCGCTGTTGACCGCCTCAACGGTCAATCCGTTTTGATAGCGGAAGCCTGCCATGAGGGCCGAACCGTTCTTAAAACGATAGCCGCCGGCAACATTGTATTGCATGAGGCGTCCGTTTTCAGCCTTTGGGTACACCTCCATCGTGGCGTCCGCACGCAGGGTGCGGTCGCCGAAAGTGAGGGCAGCAGGGTTGCTGTAGATGTTCATTTGGTCGCTATTGCCGAGCATGGTGTTACCCATAGCCGCCGAACGGGCGTCGGTATTGGCTTCCAAGATAGTCAGAATGCGGCTTTGGGCCGACATACCCATGGCTGTTGCCAAGCTCAAAGCAAGGATTGTCAATGACTTTTTATTCATAATGATTGATTATTTCTTGATAAAGGTATGTTTACTCGTCACTCTGCCGGTCTTCATCAGCAAGTAGTAAGTGCCCGGAACAAGGCGGTCAACGCCCAAAATCACCTCGTGGGTAGAGGGATTGACGGTCAGTTTCTCGTCGATCAGCTTATGACCGAGCACCGAGGTCACCACGGCTTGAACCTCAGTGACGTCGCTGTGCATGAGCACTTTCACGAAGCTGTGGGCCGGAACCGGATAAACGGCATACACATCGGAGCTGCCTTTGGACGAAACGCGTACTTGGAACGTGGTCACAGAGTGCTTCACGCCGTCGCCAACAGTAAGGCTGATGGTGGCAAAACCTGCCTTGCCGGGGGTCAGCTTGAGCTGGTTGCCGTCTACGGTGGCCTTTACTATGCCCTCATCGTCTGACTTGGCGCTGTAAACAATGTTGCTGTTCTCGCCCGTCTGGAACACGGCGGCCAAATCAACAACGGCTGCCTCGCCACCCTCGGTCAGCGAAACTTCCTTCAGCGGAGCCACTGCCTTGGGAGCGGTGTGGGCTACCACATCGTAAGTGAAGCGCTGTGTAGACTTTCCACCAAGCTGATCGGTCATCGTAAGGTCGAAACTATAGCTGCCGGGCTGGCCTACCTTGATAAGCAAATCGAAGCTGTCGCCCACACGTTTCAACTCTACGCCTGAAGGCAAAGCCGTCGTCGTGTAGGTCCAAGTGTGCTTGTCTTCGTCTACTACCGGCAGTACGGCGTGGTAGTAGGGCTGTGTATCAAGCAAAACCAGCTTATCGCCAATGGTCTTAGTGAACTTAGGCTCGTGGTTCATACGTGTTTTGAAGTTGCAAACAGCCTGCTCTGCCTTGTTGCCAAAGCGGTCGTGGGCCACTACATGCACCTCATATTCCACATTGCTCTTTAAATCTTGGAAATCGTAAGT
>NZ_DATCYK010000041.1:0-13315 GCF_036570325.1 Prevotella sp. | reverse complement strand
CTTGTGTGCGATAGTCAACCTTATTTTAGGTGGTTATTGCGGCAGGGTTCCACCTCTTCCCATTCCGAACAGAGAAGTTAAGCCTGCTTGCGCCGATGGTACTGCAATGCAATGTGGGAGAGTAGGTAGCCGCCTTTTTTTTGATTTGAGCCTCGATTACGTGAGTAGTCGGGGCTCTTTTTTGTGTTGGTGTGTTGGGGAGTTGTGAGGGTGTAAGGTTGGGAGGATGAATGGTTTGTTTTGAGGAAGAGCTGATGAGTGGGTGATGGCCTGACTGTTATTAAAGTAGGACTTGTCGGACGAGTCAGACCAATCGGACTGGTCTGACTGTTCTGAGAGAATAAGGGAGTGAGAGGATAAGATAATGATTACTTCCTGATAGTTCTTTATTTTATTTCTCATAAAATCGGGCTAAGTCAAAACCATGTTTCAAGGCTAATTCATAATAACTTTGATTAGGATCCTCACCTATGATTTTATAGACTTCTTGTCTGTATTCAGGATAAAATCTGAAGTCTTTAGGGATAGGATTCCATCCATGGGGATAGTTGGTTCTTTGCATTTCAGACTTTCTGTTTTGCATATAAAGAAGCCTATCAGCAATAGAATATATATCACTAAAGCCACCATTAAATTTATCATTCCATTCTCTTATTTTATTTTTGGGGATTTTACCCAAAGCTAATTCTCCCTTTGAGAGCCAATACTCAGAATTATATCCTCCTGTATTTTCAGGGAAATCTATTTCTTTGCAATTTACGGGAATATTGGATATTATGGTTCCTATGGATAGTTCTTTTCTTGGGATAAAAAGCCTTTGATAAAGATACTATCGTCTTTTAATTCTTCTTCCGTTGAGATTTGAGAGTAGATATTAACCAAATAACACAAGGAGTAAAAAGAGAAATAATTATAAGGATCTATCCCTTTTTTTCCTTTTGTTATAAATTTTGAGTCAAATAGGACATGTACCCACATATACATGCCATTAAGTAATTTTACTTTTACTAAGTCTCCGATTCTTATTTTTGCCATGATGTGATATTGTTTTTTGGATTATATTTATCTGTGTGGGGTTTATCTTTCTCTGCTAAGTATAGATAAGGGAACTAAGCGTGTAATACTTACGGTCTTATTTTTTTATAGATAATTTATTGAAATGCTATATAAATATTGGTAGAAAACAATCCACCTTCTTTATATTGCCAAAAGTAAGTTTTTCGTTGAAGAATAGTATAAGAAATGCTATCGGCAAGAGAAAACCTACTTGGGAATAAACATGCTACCAATGAAGCAGATATTACCGAAATAGTCGGTGATATAATAGAGGAAAGGACGGTAAACCTCAAACCTGAATATGGAGGGATTGCGTTTTGAAATGGCCGAAAGCGCTACAACAGTCGTAGCAGTCGTGGCCTGCGCAGTGGTCTCATATTCCTCCACTTTTACTTCTGTAGCTTGCACGATGTCGTCAATGCCCAATGGCGTTTGGCTGATACGACTGAATTGAGCCTCCGAGCCGAAGGCCTTTTTAATGCCCATCGACATTAGGACCGGCTTGAGATTGACGGTGTTTTTGGTAGTGAATTTGGGGAAATCAACATGCACTTCATCATAGGTTCTCATGTTTTGATTAATGAAATCCAGCGTTTGACAGTCAAGACTGTCGATGATTTCCAATAAATCATAATCCTTATGGGGCAGTATGACGGTCATGGCAAAACGGTCATCGTAGGGCATGCGCAATGCTGAAAAGCGCTTACCGGTCATTCCCCGCAGTATTTGATTGTTGTCATCAGCGTGCATCATCACAGCCGTTATGGCCTGATCACGTGTGAGGAAAAAAGGTTCATCCTTTGTCCGTTGCTTGTCAAAGGGAAGGCTCCATGTGCCTTTGAAGTCAATCAGATTGACAAGACAAGCTTTTGTCTGCTCATCCATTTTCAAAGGAACATGCGTCACACGGCCACCCGATTGCCTGACGCACCATTCATCTGCCGCTTTCTGCAACTCTTCCGTACTCTTTGCCGTTTCCATTTGTGCAAAATAATAGGTGGAAAGCGTGTCTTGGAAATCCTTTTCAATGGCAATATCATTCATGAAGGCCAGCAAGTTAGAGGTTTGCATATAGGTTGGCAAATCTCCCGCTTGCGGGCCTTGTTCCTTTCGTTGGGTGATAAGCAGCCGTCGATAGAATGGATTGAGCTGCTCCCTATCAGCCTTGTCATAGCTCAAGGCTTGGTATATTTCCCGCTGAGTCTGTGCCGTGGCACCGTTGTTGAGCATGTTCAGGCTGTAGATAACGCCCATGGGCGACAGCGCAACATTGCTGAAGTGAGAGCGGTCAGTCGACAACTTGAACAACCGCAGGCCGAAATCATTGTTCTTACGAATGATTTTTTGCTCGGTCTCCGTCAGCTTATAATCCACTTCAGCCTCGGCGGCAGCTTCCTTTAAACTTTGATTTTTAAAGGAGGAACATGCCGTCAGGCCTATCAGCGCGAAGAAAATCAATGTCTTCTTCATCATAAATAAGAAAATTGAAAGCCTTTAATCGTTCACCTCATAAGTCGTGCGCACCGTTATGCTGGCCACCTTCTCCTTGCTTGAGGTGTTGAAAGTGCCACCCCAACTGTATTCTTCCTCCATGTTGAGCCCCACGATTTGGAACACGCCCATTGACGAAGAAACCACTGCTCCTATGTCCGAATGGCTGCCACTGGCGATGGTTTGCGCCCGCTCGTAGGCGTTTTGGCTGGCTTTGTTGAGCATTTCCATCTTGAGGTCGTTGAGCTTTGTGTAGTAATAAAGGGGCGCATCCGAACTGAAATTGAGCCCTTCGTTGTAAAGTTCGGATATGTTTTGGTACACACGTTCTACCAAAGCCACGTTGGTTGAGCGAACGGTGAGCCGCTGCGACACGGAGAATCCGTCGTCAACGGTGTAGTAGCGATTGTTATCAGAGTCTTGTATGGTGCGTGTCTCGGGCGTGATGTCGACGCTGCTTGTTGAGATACACGAGTCGGCAATGCCATGTTCGGTGAGATATTTCCGCATGGTTTGTGCCACGCGTTTGTACTGACTGTAGGCGCTGGCCCGTGTTTCGTCCTTGCTCTTGAGCGTCAGGTTCCACACGATAAGGTCGCTCGTGATTTGCTTCTCGGCCATGCCCGTCACGTTGATGGTGGGGCTTTGCGCCCTAAAATTCTTCACTCCCTGCGCCAACAGCCATGCGCAGATAATGCTTACGACGCCGGCAAAAATGGCCAATGATACTTTTGTCTTGTTCATGATGTGTAGTTTAAAGATGTAAAGAATAATAAATTTTGAGCGAGAAAAGTAGCATTTTATTTTGAGAACGAGTAAGGCCAAAGCCTAATTTAGTATTTATTATTATTTTATATACCCATTTTGCCATGAGTATGAGCATTCTTTGATTTAATGTGTGCGGTTAAATAAGTTGCCGGGCAGTGGAAAACAATCATACTTTCAATGTATTTTGAAAGTGAAATAATTGACAATTAGCGTTTGTTTTAGTTAAATCATATAGGGGAAGCTATGAGTTTTCCTATTATAAAAACAGAGGTTATGCTTGATGAGCCGGCCCGTTTATCCATTTTGTTACATAATTAACATGGAAAAGTTAGCTTAAATAAATAAGGTCAAAACAGAGCAAGGAAATTTATAATCATTATTTATATAATACAAAATGACAATGAAAAAGTTATTTATTTTCGGTTTATTGCTTTCGCTGTCCGTGGCAGTGAATGCGCAGGGATTGAAGTACGGGTTTACCGTAGGAGCCAATGTAAACGCCGCTCGTGGATCGGAGCCGACCAAAGTGACCCTTGGTTACACCGTGGGAGCCACGGCTCTGTACGATTTCGACGCCACTAATAGCAGTTGGTACTTGGGAGGTTCGCTACTTCTTTCGCAGAAAGGGTACATGCGAGACAATGTGTTTGTGCCCAAGGCCGACGGAACGGGCGACGACCGACTGACGAACCGCTACAACTTTAATTCACTCCAACTGCCCATCGTGGTAGGTAAGAACTTCTCATTAGGCAGCGAAAGCAAGCTGTTCGTGGAAGCCGGACCCTATGTTTCCTATGCGTTGTGGGGTACTACTACCGCTAAGTTAGCCGGCAAGACTACCACTTCTTCTAAAATTTTCGGCAAAGATGGTTTCAAACGGTTTGACTATGGCTTGACACTTGGCGTGGGAGTAAGTTTGGCAAACTGCATTCGTGTGAAATGCGCCTATGAGTATGGCATTCCCAACCTGATTAAGAATTATACCCAAATCAACGGTATGAAATCAGCATTGAGCTATAAAAACAGCACCATATCTGCTACGGTATCTTATATTTTCTAAGCCGCTGCGGTGATACAGTGAAATTAAAAGATAAAGAAACCATGCGTCGGAAGAATCAACTTCCGGCGCATTTTCGTTTAATGGTCGGGCTGTCTGCCTGCCATCGCCTATCTCTCCTTTACAAAGCGCTATGCGCTCGCCATGAAATAACCGTGCACTTGTCGTGATATGGCTATACTTTGGCGTTGCGATAGCTGCCCTTTCACCTCACCAAAGCGGCCTTTGGGCAGGCTCAAAGCAGGCTTTTGACCGTGTGAAAGGCCTGCTTTGGGAAAACGCTTGTTGTTCTTTAAAATTGTTGTACCTTTGCAGCCATGTTGTTACGTTTGAAAATGTTTATCGTATGGCTGCGACGAATAGGCCATTGCAAGGGCTTCGGCATACAGTCGCCGTCGGCCTACAGCTTTGTGGTTGATGTGGTCAACTGCCACACTCGCTACGAGGCTTACCGCTCGTTGGACGAGGGTGTGCGCCTTACGCCCGTGCGGCGGAAGCTCGGCCATTTGCTTTATCGCCTCTCGAAAACGATGGAGGGAGCCGCTTGGTTCACCGCCGTGGAGGCGTCGGCCTTACCTTATTATATAAGCGGTATTCGTTTGGGAGGCGCCGCCTCGTGCGCTTTGGCTTCCGAAATAGGGGCACTCGAGGGGCGCAGGGCGTTGCTGGCCGACCTCTCCGAGGACGCCGTGGCCGCCGTGGAGCGGTTCATGCAGACCGCCAAGGCCCATGACCTGCTCATCGTTCTCGGCATTCACGAATCGGCGCAGGCCTACGCCCATTGGAGCCGCATGGCCCTCGACAGCCGCACCAGCGTAGGTTTCGACCTCTATTATTGTGGCGTTTTGTTCTTCGACAAGCGCTATAAGCAGGAATATATAGTTAATTTTTGACTATAAATTACTGATTTTCCTTATTTTATTTAAAACGTTTGCCGTCATCTAAAAATAGCAGTTGAATTATTTGCGGTTATAATTTATTTTGCTATTTTTGCACGCACAATTGTGAACTACTAAATTATTACAACTATGTATTGGACACTTGAACTTGCGTCGAAACTGGAAGATGCGCCATGGCCTGCCACAAAGGAAGAATTGATAGACTATGCTATCCGTTCGGGAGCTCCGTTGGAGGTACTTGAGAACCTGCAGGAGATAGAGGACGAGGGCGACGTCTATGAGAGTATAGAAGATATATGGCCCGATTATCCCTCGAAAGACGATTTCCTTTGGAATGATGATGAGTATTGATTCCCACGGGGAATTCAGTCTAAAAGATACTTAAGACCGTTGCCGCAAGACAACGGTCTTTTGGTATAAAATATAATATTTCAGCCAAATATCCGTTATCAAGCTGTGAGGATTGTAAAATGTTTTGTGACGACAGCGGTGGGTTTGCTCCTCGGTTTGCAGGCCCGTGCCCAGTACGACGTGGCGTTCAGCCATTATTTCGACATGGAAACGTCGTTCAATCCGGCCGCCGCGGGCCGGCACGACAACATTAATTTCACGGCCGCCTTTGCCCTCGACATGGCCGGTTTCAGGCATAATCCGCAGTCGCTCCATGCCGCTGCCGACATGCCTTTCCATCTGTTGGGCCGTCGCCACGGGGCGGGCATTCAATTGTTAAGCGACAAGATAGGCCTCTTTACCCATCAGCGGGTGGAGGGTCAGTATGCTTTTCGCGGGCGGTTGGCCGGAGGTGTGCTGGCCGTGGGCGTGCAGGGAGGGCTCATCAGCGAGAAGTTTGACGGGACAAAGGTCGATACCGAGGAGCCCGGCGACCCTGCCTTTGCCACCACTTTGGTCAATGGCAACGCCTTCGACCTTGGCTTGGGCCTGCTCTATCACCACGGGTCGTGGTATGCCGGAGCCTCCGTGCTCCATGTCAATGCCCCCACCGTGAGGCTTGGCACGGCCCATGAACTGCCCATCGAGCCAACTTATTATCTGACGGCGGGGGGCAATATCCGGCTCAGAAATCCGTTTTTAACGATAAAGCCCTCGGCGCTTTTCCGTACGGATGGCTCCGGCTATCGGGCCGACATCACCGGTAGGCTGGTCTACACGCACGAGCAGAAGATGTTTTACGGTGGTTTGGCCTACAGCCCTGCCAACTCCGCTACGCTCCTCGTGGGCGGAAAGGTGCATGGAGTGGTCGTGGGTTATAGCTACGAGGTCTACACCTCGGCCATCAATCCGGGCAATGGCAGCCACGAATTCTTTGTGGGTTATCAAATAAAGCTTAACTTTGCCCGCAAGGGACGCCGGCTTCACAAGAGTGTCCGCTTGTTATAAAGGTGGCGCCCGGTACTTGGAAAAGATGAAAAAACAGACATTGCAAAATATGAGAAAAACGATATTACGACTTTGTATCTTGGCCGCCATGGCTACGCTGACCGGTTGTCTGGGCGGCAAGAGCCTATCGATGGCCGGCCGCGGAGGCGAGGTGGTGGGCGTGGGGGGCAGCCGTGCCTTCACCGAACCGACCCCTTACGGCATGGTAAGGGTAGACCGTGGCTATGTACACATGGGCCTTGACAGCCTCAGTAGCCTATGGGGAAAGAAGAATGTCACGAAAGACGTGTCGGTAGATGCCTTTTGGATGGACGAGACCGAGGTCACCAACTCTAAGTACAAGCAGTTCGTGATGTGGGTGAGAGACAGCATTCTCCGCACCCGACTGGCCGATCCGGCCTATGCCGGCGATGAAACTTATCTGATAACTGAGGACAGAGAGGGCAACGCCATTGCCCCCCGGGTTAATTGGAAGAAGCCTTTGCCCCGCCGACCCAACGAGGATGAGCAGCGGGCTTACGAGAGTTTGTATGTCACCAACCCCGTTACGGGCGAGAAACTCCTCGATTGGCGGCAGATGAATTATAAGTATGAGATTTATGATTACACGGCCGCTGCCCTGCGCCGCAACCGTCTTAATCCGCAGGAACGCCAGTTCAACACCGATGTGACGGTAGACCCTACGGAGGTAGTGATGATTTCCAAGGACACGGCTTACGTGGATGACGAGGGCCGTATCATATCGGCCACCATCGACCGGCCGCGTTCGGGCCCATGGGATTTCCTCAATACCTACATCGTCAATATCTATCCTGACACTACTTGTTGGGTAAACGACTTCACGAATTCGGATAATGAGATGTATCTACGCAACTATTTCAGCAACGATGCTTACAATGATTATCCCGTAGTGGGCGTTACTTGGGAGCAGGCCAATGCCTTCTGCGCTTGGCGTACCAACTACTTGTTGGCCGGTTTGGGCCCCGAGGCCCGTTTCGTGCAGCGCTATCGGTTGCCCACCGAGGCCGAGTGGGAGTATGCCGCCCGTGGAAAGGAGGGCAATGAGTTCCCTTGGGACAACAAGGATATGAAGAACGGGAAGGGTTGTTTCTATGCCAATTTCAAGCCCGACCGTGGCAATTACACCGAAGATGGCAATCTCATAACGAGTAAGGTGGGTGCTTACGGGGCCAACAGCAACGGCCTTTACGACATGGCCGGTAACGTGGCGGAGTGGACCGGCACCGTTTTCACCGAGTCGGGATTGGAGGCTATGAACGACCTCAACCCCACCTTGCAATATAACGCGGCCAAGGAAGACCCCTATCGCTTGAAGAAGAAAAGCGTCAGGGGTGGCTCGTGGAAGGATCCCGAGAGCTATATCCGCAGCGCTTGGCGCACTTGGGAATACCAAAACCACCCCCGTAGTTACATTGGTTTCCGATGTGTGCGGAGCATGGCCAGCCCTTCGGGCAGTAAAAAATCAAAAAACAGAAGATAAATCACTATGTCAACCTACAGCAAATACAACATAATCTATCGCTTACAGAAGTGGATGGACAGTGTGCCCGGCCAAACTTTTCTCAATTATGCTTACAGTTGGGGCGCGGCCATCGTTATCTTTGGTACGCTCTGCAAGCTGACCCACATCCCCGGAGCCAACTTTTGGCTGTTCTTGGGAATGGGCACCGAGGTGGTCGTTTTCTTTCTTTCGGCCTTTGATAGGCCGTTCGATAAGACGGCGGAGGGTCGTGAGTTGCCTTCTCATGTAAGCAAGGAGTATCTTGAGGGTGGTGCTGTGGCAGGGCCGTCCGTGGCCGGCAATCGTCCGACTACAGCTCCTGCGAGTACCGCTTCAGCCTTTCAAGCGGCAGGAAGTGAGGCTCCCGTGGCTGCTGCTTCGGCTTTCCAACCCGTAAATAGAGCAGCTTCCGTAGCTCCGTCGCAGCCCGTCGAGGCGCTGAATGTGGCTTCCCGCCTCGTGAAAGAGCAGCCCTTGCCCAACGTCGTGCCCGATTCTGACATGGCCGAGGCCCAAAAGAATTATGTGGAAGAGCTGCGCAAACTGACCGAAATGCTGGAGAAGGTGGGCCAACAGAGCCAACGTCTCACCCGTGACAGTGAGGAAATGGAGAATCTGAACCGCACGTTGACGGGCATTTGCAAGGTTTATGAAATGCAACTCAGGAGCGCCAGCAGCCAAATAGATACCATTGATCGGATTAATGAGCAAAGTAAGCTCATGGCAAAGCATATCGAGCAGCTCAATACTATCTATGCCCGAATGATTGAGGCCATGACGGTCAACATGCGGTCGGCGGCTCCCGGTGTGGTCGATGGTGCGAACCGAGCTGCCTTGTAGCCCATTCGTGTTATATTCATCATAAGAAACTATCTCAATGGCAATAAAAAAACGGCCTATTTCTCCTCGCCAAAAGATGATCAATCTCATGTATGTCGTCTTGATGGCCATGCTGGCTCTCAACGTGTCGACAGAGGTTTTGGACGGCTTTTCCTTGGTAGAAGACAGTATCAATAGGACTACGGCCAGCTCATCGGCTGAGAACGAGGCGCTCTATGACGACTTCGCGGCCCAGCTAAGGAGCAATCCGAAGAAGGTGGAGGCTTGGTTCAGGAAGGCCAAGGCCGTGAAGCAGATGAGCGATTCGCTCTATCTCTTCGCGCAGGAGTTGAAGGAGCAGATCGTGAAAGAGGCCGACGGAGCCGATGGCGACGTGCGGAATATCAGGCATAAGGACGATTTGGAGGCTGCCGGACAAGTGATGTTATCGCCCATTACGGGTAAAGGCGGGCAGCTCTATAAGGCCATTAACGCTTATAGGGAGCGCATCCTGACCATGGTGAGCGACCCTATGCAACGCAAAATCATAGCCGGTAACCTTTCCACCACGTTGCCTCGGCAGGAGCGAACGGTAGGTCGCAACTGGCAGCAGTATATGTTTGAGGACATGCCCGTGGCCGCCGCGGTCACTCTCTTGTCTAAATTGCAGAGCGATGTGCGCTATGCCGAGGGCGAGGTTCTCCATTCCTTGGTGGCCAATATCGACCTGAAGGATATTCGGGTGAACAGGCTCAACGCCTTCGTTATCCCCGAAAAGACCACTCTTTACCCCGGTGAGACCTTCTCGGCCCATATCGTTATGGCCGCCGTTGATACCACCCGACAGCCCCAAATCTTCGTTAACGGCGCCCGAGTCAACGCTCCGGGCGGCAAGTATTCGTTCTCCGCGGGTGGCGTAGGCCGCCATAGCTTCGGTGGTTACATCCTTATGCCCAATGGAGCGGGCGACATGATACGTCGTAATTTCACCCAACAATACGACGTGATACCTCAACCCACGGGCGCTACCGTGGCCGCTGACCTGATGAACGTGCTTTATGCGGGTTATCAGAACCCCGTGAGCGTCAGCGTACCGGGCCTTCCGCGGAACGCCATTCGCATGACCATGACGGGTGGAAGCCTTGTTTCCCGAGGCGATGGACGCTTTACCGCCGTGCCCGCGGCAGTGGGTCGGGATGTTACTTTCCACATTTCGGCCACGGATAAGGGGCGTGTCCGCGACATGGGAAGCTACACCTTTAAGGTGAGAAAGCTACCCGACCCGACGCCTTATCTGGCTTTGGGCGGCGATAAATACAAGGGTGGACCGCTTGGTAAGGGCGCTTTGCTCGGATTGCAGCATGTGAATGCGGCCATTGATGATGGCCTGCTCAACATAGAGTTCAAGGTTGTGGGCTTCGAGACCGTGTTCTATGACAACATGGGTAATGCCGTTCCGATGGCCGGCAATGGCAATCGGTTCTCCGAACGTCAATTGGAGACTTTCCGAAAGCTCACCCGCAACCGTCGGTTTTACATAAAAGTGACGGCTCAAGGGCCCGACGGTATCACCCGAAAGCTGCCCGGAGCCATGGAAGTGATAGTAAGATAAACAGATAAATATGAGAAAACTATTCTTTATAATAGGGTTGATGGGGCTGGTGCATGGCGCATGGGCGCAGTCACCCAAGCGCTTGGAGCAGGCCGCAGCCAAGGCGTCGGCTTCCAAAAGCGCCAATGTGACCACCCGATCACAGATAGCTTTCCCCGTGCAACCTAAGATGCAGGAAGACGTGGTGTGGCGAAGGGACATCTATCGGGAGGTGAAACTGACGGACGAAGCCAACAGCGGACTCTACCATCCCGTGACCCCCACGGGCGGGAAGATGAATCTCTTTACATTCATTTTCAAGCTCATGCTGCGCCATGCCATCACTGTTTACAATTATGACATGAGCGGCAATGAGGATTTCTCGGCCTCGGCGGCCGTCAAGCCCTTGCAGTTGCTCGATAATTACCGCATACTTTATAAGCGCACCGATAGGGGAATACACATTGACGATAGTGATATTCCGGCGCAGGAGGTGAAGTCGTATTACATCAAAGAGACTTCTTATTACGACCAACGCACCGCCACGTTCCACACGAAGGTGCTGGCGCTCTGCCCGGTGATGGAGCGTGAGGACGATTTTGGTGACGCCACGCAGAAGTATCCGCTCTTTTGGGTGAAGTACGACGACCTCGCTCCCTACCTCACTCGCCAAACCCTGATGGCCAGCAGTTTGAATAACGCGTCGGAAATGAGCGCCGAGGACTTCTTCGCCCTGCACCTTTATCAAGGTAAAATCTACAAAACGAACAACATGTTGGGCAAAACGTTAGCCCAATATTGTAGCAACGATACGGCCATGGCCAAGGAACAGCAGCGCATAGAGGCTGAGCTTGCGGCCTTTGAGCGGCAACTTTGGGGCAATCATCCGCAAAATGACTCGACGGCTGAAGCCAATCAGGCAGGTCGACAGAAAGCCGCGGCAGCCTCCACGAGGCGCTCTCGGCGGGCCGGCGTGAGCCAAAGCCGTCCCAAAACCATCAAGGCAACCCGTTTGCGGCCGGCCTCCAAGACATCAGGGCAGGGAGCTGCCCGTGTCACGGTGCGTCGGCAGCGTCATTAATTAACTCACCTTATAAAACAAGAAGTTATGAAGAGAAACGTTTTTATGATTAGTTTGGCCGTCATGTTACTGACAGCCATCGGTAGCCGTGCGCAAGTGAAGTTAGGAGTGCAGGGCGGTTTGGACCTTACTAAGATGTCGTTCAACTTCAGTATCTTTGAGTCTTCTAACCGATTGGGCTTCTTTTTTGGTCCCACAGTTAAATTTAAAGTGCCTATCGTAGGGCTTTCGGCCGACTTGTCAGCCCTCTACAACCAGCAGTCGGCCGAGTTCGCCGGCTCCACGGTTAAGCGCAAGTACATCAATGTGCCGCTCAACGTGCGTGCGGGATTGGACCTCGGCGAGAGTTTCAGCCTCTTTGCGCTCGCCGGACCGCAAGTAGGTTTCAACATAGGTGACGAAAGTTTCTCGCTGGGCGACTCAAAAAGCTACAAGAGTATGTTCCAAATGAGGAAGTCGTTGTTTAGCGTCAACCTCGGCGCAGGCTTTTTGTTGAATCATATTCAGGTAACGGCGAAGTACAATATCCCGATGGGTCGCACGGGCGATATTACCATTTCGGACGTGATTGACCAAACAAAGGATAACCTGAAGGCCGGTTCCAACGACGTGAAAGCCAAGAACTCATGGCAGTTAGGCCTAACTTATTTCTTCTAATTGGTGTGGCTTGTCATGCCGTTTCAGGAAAAATGATGGATTAATGTCAATCATCAGGCGTGAAAGCGCTAATGGTTTGATGATTGAATAGATAAATTTTCTTACGATGGAGGTGCGAAAACCTCTTTGCCAAAGCAGCCCTTTTACTCGATAGAAGGACTGCTTTTGTGTTGTATAGCGGGGGAGTTGACGAGTGGATGGTGTGTAGTTGACGAGTTACAAGTTGACAAGTTAACGAGTTGTTGGGGGAGTTGACGAGTTAACAAGTTGACAAGTTAACGAGTTGTTAGTTAATGGGTTGATGGAAGAAGCTGCTGGATAGTTAAGTTGCTGGTTTATAAAGGAATAGAAAGAGCATAAGCGTAATGAAATGAAAGGCCTGCTTTTATCGGCTTAAAGGGCAGCTTCGGCGTTCTGAAAGGACTGCTTTGACCGCCCCGAAAGGCAGCTTTGGAAAAAGGGAAGTTGAGGAGTTGGTGGTTTGAAGTTGACGAGTTGACGGTTTGAAGTAGACGAGTTGACGAGTGAACAAGTAGACAAGTTGATGGTAAAAGATAAAGAAGGTGAAGGCAATGTTGATTTTTTGCGCTATCTTTGCATAAGTCAGGCTGCGCTCGGCCATGCGAAAGTAAACTTTCATGGCACTCTCTGGCACTGCCTTTGCATAAGTCAGGCTGCGCTGAATTTTGCGAATAAAGAAATTCAGGGTGCTTGATGACGCTATTCTTACATAACAAATGAAATACGTAGACGTAATACTTCCTTTGCCGCTCGACGGCTTGTTTACCTACGCTGTGCCCGATAGGCTGGTCGAAGGGGTGCGGCCGGGCGTTCGACTGCTCGTTCCGCTGGGACGAAGCAAGACCTATACGGCCGTGGCAGTGGCGCTTCACGACACGAAACCCGACTTTGACGTGAAGGAAATACTTGCCGTGCTCGACGCCGAACCGGTGTTGTTGCCACAGCAAATGAAGCT
>NZ_DATCYK010000040.1:0-4759 GCF_036570325.1 Prevotella sp. | reverse complement strand
AGGAAACCAACCTCATGCTTACGACCGAACAAAGAGTTAAAAACACGATAGCAAAACTGTTATGAAAAAAGTATTGATCTCTGCTTTGCTCATGGCCACTACCTTATGTGCCCATGCGCAACACTTCATCACTGACGTGGCATACCGTCAAAAGACCGAAACGGCCTTCCAACAGAAGATGAAACTCATCGGAATGCAGTTCTTCAACCTGACAGGACTTCAAGTTTCACAAGAGGAAAAAGAAGCTTTGCGCTTCCTCTATGCCTACATGCCCGTGGCAGATGCCACGGATTACCCCACGGCTTACCATCTTAACAACGTTCGGATGGCCCTTCGCACCCGGCAGGAAATGGATTGGGGCAAGAAAGTTCCCGAACTGTTGTTCCGCCATTTCGTAGTTCCCATGCGTGTTAACAACGAGCCGCTCGATGAATCACGGGCCATCTTCTTCAAAGAACTCAAACAACGAGTGAAAGGAATGTCAATGACGGAAGCCATATTAGAGGTTAACCATTGGTGCCATGAGCACGTTACATACGAGCCTTCCGACGCTCGCACCTCGTCACCGCTGCAAAGTATAAGGACCGCTCGTGGCCGTTGCGGCGAAGAAAGCACGTTCACCGTGGCCGCTCTCCGCTCCGTGGGCATACCGGCACGCCAAGTTTACACGCCAAGATGGGCCCACACAGACGATAACCACGCATGGGTAGAGGCTTGGGCGGACGGAAAATGGTACTTCTTAGGGGCTTGTGAGCCCGAGCCGGTGCTCAATTTAGGCTGGTTTAACGCACCTGCTTCACGGGCAATGCTTATGCACACCCGCGCCTTTGGTGACTACCGAGGCCCCGAAGAGGTAATGCTTCGCACGAGCAACTTCACTGAAATAAACCTCATTGATAACTATGGAAGTTCCGCACGCACCGATTTTAAGGTGGTAGACCGCAACGGCAAGCCCGTGAACGACGCACGAGTAGACTTCAAAATCTACAATTACGCCGAGTTTTACACCGCTGCGTCCAAGTATACCGACGCTAAAGGCATGACGTTTCTTACCGCCGGAGAGGGTGACATGCTCGTTTGGGCCTCGAAGAACGGCCGCTACGGCTATGCCAAATCCTCATTCGGAAAGGACAAACTTATTACGATCAAGCTGGAATACGACGCCAACAGCCGCCTGACGGGGCAGGAACTCGACATCGTTCCCCCATCAGAGAAGGCCAATCTGCCCACGGTGACCGCTGCACAACGTGAGGAAAACACTCGCCGCTTTGCCTTTGAAGACTCTATTCGCAACGCTTACATCGAGACATTCCCCACGGCCGACCGCCTGAAAGACTATACCTACCCTGCCGCCATACCTTATATTATTAAGGCGAGGGGCAATTGGAAAGTCATCAAAACATTCGTAGAAGACAATGCCAACCGCCTTGACAGAGCCTTGGCACTGCTGAAAACGCTGAGCGACAAGGACCTTCGCGATATGCAACGGCCCATTCTCGACGACCACATCAATGCCAAGAGCGACCAACTGGGCCCACGCGTAGAGGACGAACTCATCACGGCGCCATTCAAACAGCAGCTCTACAACGCTTTCAGCAATGCCGACCGTCAACGTTTCAAAGCCAATCCGGCCCTGCTCGTAGCATGGGTTCGCACTCATATTAAGCTGAATCCGGACAGCAGAAGCATGCGTATTCCGCAGACCCCGATGGGTATTTGGAAGTCGAAGCTCACCGATGAGCGCTCAAGAGACATCTTCTTCGTCGACTTAGCCCGCAGTTTGGATATTGAAGCACAGAAAGATGTGGTGACAGGAAAGGTACAATACAAGAAAGACGGCCAATGGATGGACGTCAACTTCAACCAAACCACACCCACGATAGCCCGCACCGGCACCTTGATTCTCGACTATAAACTCACCGCTTTGCTGGATAATCCGAAGTATTACAGCCATTTCAGTATCAGCAAGATAGTCGATGGCCGCACACAATTGCTCAACTTCGACGAAGGACAGGTAGATATGGGTGGCGGAACCTCATGGGCCGGCACCTTTAAGGACGGTGCCAAGATAGACGAAGGTACCTACCTGCTCGTCAGCGGACAGCGTTTGGCCGACGGAAGCGTGCTGGCTCGCAATACCATCTTCAGCGTTAAAGCCGGCGAAACCACACATGTGGACCTGCAAATACGTGAAACGACGGACGGAGTTAAGGTTATCGGCAACTTCGACAGCGAATCCAAGATAACCAAAGACGGCAAGGCGGTGAGCATTTTGTCACAAACCGGTCGCGGCTACTTCGTCGTTGGCGTGCTCGGCGTAGGCCAAGAGCCCACCAACCACGCCCTTCACGACATCGCAAAGATGAAGACCAAGCTCGATGAGTGGGGCCGCCCGTTCGTCCTTCTCTTTGAAAACGAGGCCGCGGCGCAGAAGTTCAACAAGGACGAATTTGGCAAACTGCCCGATAACACCATCTTTGCCATCGACACGGATGGCCAAATCAAGCACCAGATAGCTGTGCAGATGAAACTCAAAAACGAGTCACAGCTACCCATGTTCATCATCGCCGACACGTTCAACCGAGTGGTATTCGTGTCGCAGGGCTACACCATCGGACTGGGAGAACAGATCGTCAAGGTGGCCCAAAAGCTCTGATTTTATTCCGAATATAGGTTTGCAACCAAGTTGCACGTACCATTTTGTACCTTTGCAATCAGGAAAAGACACATTGATCTTTCCGCTTTTATTTGCAAACCTATATTCGGAATGATATGAATAAGAAACTACTGAGAATCATTTTAACGGCATTGCTGCTGATGGTAGCCTATGTCGTGGAACGGAGTTTTCAACTACCTACGTGGCAACTCCTGCTCGTTTATTTGGTACCTTACCTGCTGATAGGCCATGACGTGCTGGCCGAGGCGTGGGAAGGAATCATGGAAGGCGACCCGTTTGATGAGGATTTCCTAATGGCTATAGCCACGATAGGCGCATTGCTCATAGGATTCCTGCCCGGCGCCGAGGCCCAAATGCCCGAAGCAGTCTTCGTAATGCTCTTCTTCCAGTTAGGCGAACTCTTCGAGGATTACGCCGAAGACAAAAGTCGCGACTCCATTGCGGAAATGATGGATATAAGGCCCGACACGGCCAACGTGGAACGCCAAGGCCACGTCATGACCGTAAGTCCGGAGGAAGTGAGCGTAGGTGAAATCATCATTGTGAAGCCCGGAGAAAAGATTCCGCTCGATGGAAGGGTGACAGAAGGCAGCTCCGCCCTCAACACCGTGGCCCTCACGGGCGAAAGCATGCCCCGCCACGTGGGCCAAGGAGACGAAGTCATTTCGGGATGTGTCAACACCTCGGGCCTGCTGAAGGTGGAAGTGAGCAAAACATTCGGCGAGTCCACGGCCATGAAGATTATCAATCTCGTGGAAAACGCAAGCGAAAACAAGTCGAAAAGCGAGACTTTCATTCGCCGCTTCGCCCATGTTTATACCCCCATCGTCGTGCTGGCGGCCGTAGCCTTGGCCCTTGTGCCCCCACTGTTCGCCGATGATTTTCTCACCGCTTTCCCCGTTTGGCTCTACCGGGCGCTCACTTTCCTCGTCGTATCGTGCCCTTGTGCACTGGTAGTATCGGTGCCCCTGACGTTCTTCGCGGGCATTGGCGGCGCCTCGCGCCACGGTATTCTCATCAAGGGCGGCAACTTCATGGATACGCTGGCTAAGACTTCGACCGTTGTTTTCGACAAAACGGGAACGTTGACGCACGGCAATTTCGCTGTCGAAGCAGTACATCCCGACCACATCGACGCCGAGGAACTGCTCCATTTGGCAGCCCACGTGGAGCGATACTCCACCCACCCCATCGCCATGAGCCTGAAAAACGCCTATCCCCATGAGCAAGACGACTGTCTGATAGCCGACATCAAGGAGACGGCAGGCCAAGGAATCAGCGCCAAGGTCAATGGAAGGACCGTCAGCGTGGGCAATGAGAAGCTGATGAAAGCCCTCGGCATAACGACGCAGCCCTGCCAACTGTGCCACGACCACGCAGGTACAACGGTACATGTGGCCATCGATGGCGAATATGCCGGCCACATCGTGATAGCCGATAAGATAAAGGACGACGCACGGGAGGCCATCGACCAACTGAAAAGCCTCGGCATAACAAAGGCCGTCATGCTGACGGGCGACCATCGGGACGTGGCCCACCACGTGGCCCAAGCGCTGCGATTAGACGACTACAAGGCCGAACTGCTGCCTGCCGACAAGGTAATCGCCGTGGAAGAACTGCTCCGGACGAAGCCCGTCGGCCATCAATTGGCTTTCGTGGGCGACGGTATCAACGACGCACCCGTGCTGGCCCGGGCCGACATAGGTATCGCCATGGGTGGCTTAGGGTCGGATGCGGCCATCGAAGCAGCCGACGTGGTACTGATGGATGATAAGCCTTCAAAGATAGCCAAGGCCATTCGCATAGCCCGGCGCACCATCGGTATCGCCAAACAAAACGTGTGGTTTGCCATTGGAATCAAGGTGGCGGTGCTCCTGCTGGCCACCATCGGCATAGCCTCCATGGGCTTGGCCGTGTTCGCCGACGTAGGTGTCATGGTGCTGGCCGTACTCAATGCCATGCGGGCTTTAAGGCAATAACCATCTTACTTACAATTACTTACCTGCTTAAAGCTTGGCACTCACGATGTGAGCGCCAAGCTTTGCTTTTATAAAAGGCCCTCTTTCATCGCCCCAAAGGGCT
>NZ_DATCYK010000039.1:0-2734 GCF_036570325.1 Prevotella sp. | reverse complement strand
CTATGCTTCGATTAGGCAGCGAGAGCGTAATTGTTTTCGCCAATTAATTGTTCGTCCACTCTGATTATGGAGGTAGCCGACGAGCCTCCGCATGCTTACGTACCATTTCATCTCGCCGTCAAATCCATGTCAACCCCGAGTAAGAATGGTATCGAAGGTCAATGACGACCCTCAAACATTCTGTCTTTTCGTGTGAAAAGACGCAACTGCAAATATAGAATATCTTTTCCTTTCCCGCAAGGTTTTTAGCAATATTTTACCTCAAAACACCCCTTTTACCCCATGAAAAGCCGGTAGGCAGCCCATGGAAGTTTGATTTTAACAATTCAGAATATATTTTACAAAAGGCCGAAAATGCGCACGTTATTTCAAAACAGAGTAGCTTTGGCCGAAAATATCGCTGCGTTTTACCATTTTACAAATAACTGATAATCAAACCATTGCCTAAAAACCACCTCATCAAAGACCCTCTCCTATCGGCCCGTTTGCCTGCTTTTACCCGCTAAAAGCTACCTTTCCGCCCTGCCGAAGCGGCCTTTTGGTAAGGCGAAAGGGCAGCTTTGACCATACGAAAAGCCCATTTTGATATAAAGAAAACTTCGCTTTCACTCCCTCACCGGCCCATCAGCCCACTTTCATAGGCTAAAAGCAAGACCGCCGAAGTGTTAAAATAAGGGATAAAATATTGACAAATCAGGGTGAAAACAAGGATAAAAAAGTCCCGAATACTCATGGTATCCGGGACCCAATCTTTACCGTTTTACTTCCCCAAACGGGAAGCCTGCGGTGCCTCGCGGCAGCTTATAGCCTTTAATCTATGGCTATGCTTCGTTGAACTTTCACCTTCTGTTCGTCTAACTTAGGCAAATCTATCGTCAAAACGCCGTTCTCTACCTTGGCCGCAATCTTCTCCTTGTCTACATCATCGGGCAAAATCAGCGTCTGCTCGTACTTGGTGTAGCTAAACTCCCGGCGCAAGTAATGATATTGTTTATTATCATTTTGCACGTCGTCCTTGCGTTCCAATTTAATCGAAAGGTTGCCCTCGTCGTTAATATTCACCATGAAATCTTCCTTACGAGCGCCCGGTGCGGCCAGTTCCACCTCATAATTCTTCGGTGTTTCCTTTACGTTGATGGCCGGAGCCGTGGCGTTTGCACGCGGCATATAGTCGTTGTTAAAGAAATCATTAAACGCTTTTGAAATCCAATCGTTAGTGTACATTACGGGTGTCATAGTCATTTCCTCCTGTTAGTTGTTTATGTTTATAATGTTGTTTTTAAACCGTTAGTTTCGCATTGCTTACGAATAGCGTTGCAACTATCTTATCGCAACATACATACCAAGGGCTTTTTTGTGCCAAAATGACAATTTTAACGCCATAATGGCATAAAACATAAAATCCAAATCCTTGAAAACGCATTTGTCGGGAAAACTTTGTAATTTTACAACATTGTACTCATTCTACCATAAACAAGTATGAAAAAAGCACTTCTGCTACTCATTATATTTCTCTCAAGCGCCACTGTCATGATGGGACAGCGGTCCATGAGCGACGAACAAGTGATGAATACCATTCTGAAAGAGCACGCCGCAGGCAAGTCACAAGTACAAATCGTGACCAAACTCGTGCAGAGTGGCGTCGACATCCAGCAGATACGACGTATTAAAAAGCGCTTTGAGCAACAGGGCAAGACCAAGGGATTCGGCATGATAACCGACAAATCGGCTTCGGTGGGCGACCCACGCATGCGCCGTAACAACAGTAACGACAAGGCCATCGACAGTCGGCAGGCCAGCGCTACCAGCGAACTGCTACAGCCGTCGATGTCACACGAGCCGGCCAAAGCCATGAGCACTATGGAGCACACACGCCTTGTAGAGCAGGAACTCAAAGGCTTTTTGCCCATCGACTCCATGCAACTACTCAAGCAATTGCTGGCCGAACGGTCGCAGAAAAACAAGGTTTTCGGTCGTGACATCTTCAATAACAAACTGTTGACCTTCGAGCCTAATATGAACGTAGCTACCCCGCAAAACTATCGGTTGGGGCCGGGCGACGATGTGATTATCGACATCTATGGCGCCTCGCAGCGCACTATCAACGGCACCATCTCGCCCGATGGCGACGTTACCATTGAGGGTTTTGGCCCCGTTCAGCTTAGCGGGCTTACCGTGGCGCAGGCCAATGCCCGCCTCCGCTCTACCTTGGGAGCCCGTTACAGCAGCAGCAAACTACGACTAACCGTAGGCCAAACCAAGACGATTACGGTCAACGTAATGGGTGAGGTGCAAACGCCCGGCACCTATACGCTGTCGGCTTTCGCCACCGTTTTCCAAGCCCTGTACATGGCCGGCGGCACAAACAACTTGGGAACGTTGCGCAATATCAAGATTTATCGTGACAACCGCCTCGTCAGCATGGTAGATATTTACGACTATATCCTCAACGGCAAGATGAGCGGCAACGTGCGTTTAGCCTCCGGCGACGTCATTATCGTGGGTCCCTACGACTCTATGGTCAGCATAGAGGGCAAGGTGAAGCGGCCCATGTTTTATGAAATGAAGAAAGACGAGACCATTGCCTCGCTGTTGAAATACGCCGGTGGCTTCACGGGCAGTGCCTATCGAAAGAGCGTAAGAGTAAGTCGTAAGAACGGAAGGGAGTACACTGTATTCAACGTTGATGAGTTCGACTTCAGCCATTTCCGCATTGCCGACGGCGATTCGGTCA
>NZ_DATCYK010000038.1:0-11533 GCF_036570325.1 Prevotella sp. | reverse complement strand
TATTACGCACAAGGTTACAGTTGAGTACGTGAACAGCCGCTTCATCTCCTGCCCAAATCACACCACCGTAGCCTTGATACTCAACCGCCTTGTCATTCTTAGGTTTCTGTTGGGTAATCTCCTCGGGTGAGCCAAAGAGCGACAAGTCTTTTATGCCCCGCTGCGCCTCATTATTGGCAAATAATGAATTTACCACATACAACTCATCATTCGTTGCGATACACCCACCACCACTATAAGTAGCCATGTGCGAGTCGTGCGACTGCTGGTCAACGGTACCCGAAGGACCACTTGTAAAGTTTTGTACAAACGAACAGCCTACAACAGTCAGAGAGCCATTCGTAAAGACAGCTCCACCTTGAATTGCACTATTGGCTTGGAATAAGCAGTTTGACAACAGTAAGGGCAAATTACGCTGCCCCTTCTGCATAGCGTTCTTTTCATCGCTATAGCCGAAGGTTCCATCCGCACTTGTAAACGTCTTACGCTCATTGCCGTCCACGTAAATACCTCCACCTCGAAAATATCCATTGAGCGTGTACACGGAATTTTCCTCATAGAAACGAGCATTACCGTTTGTAATCGAAATACCATCGATTATCGTGGTGCGCCGCAACAACGATTCCTCACTCTCCTGATCACGATCTGTAGTAGGTACCTTGAAATTCTTGTCTGAGTACATCGTAGGCAACGCCCCTGCACGGGCTCCGTCATTTATCATACAGATTACATGATACACATTGGTCACCTCATTATCAGGACCTGCGCATACACCGGACAACTCCGTCTGCTTTTTCATTTCCCACGGCTCAATAATCGAGTTTTGGTTCAGGTCGTAGTGCTCACGGGCCTCACGTATTTGGTCCGTCGTCTTACCATATAGCGTCACGCCGTTAACCACTTTGGTACCGCTCGTTTCCTGACAATACATAAACTCCGGCTTATCTATATTGACCGAACCTATCATGCGCACACCTTCAGGCATTACGAAAGTATTACTTCTCGAGTGAGTGGCCTGATGGTCTATGTTGGTATAAGGATAAAAAGTTCCACCATCAAGGAATATCTCAAATTGCACATTGTTGGCATTGGTCACTTTGCTACCGCTGTTACGTACATTGATGACATACTCCAATGCGTCGTCCAAGCGCAGGAAAGGATTGGCAAAAGAACTTCCCAACTGTGAATAAATAACATCGCCACTCTGCTGTAGCTTTTCAGCCCGCTCCATGTTGATGTCCTCAGCATGGGCTACGAACAGTCGCTTCATCAGATTTGCATCCGTAACCGTTGTACTTTTAATCGTGCTATAATCATAGTTAATCGCACGTGCGCCTATTTCAATATTACTATTCCACTTCGTATTTAGCACGGTTCCGTCATAGTCCTTCTGATCATTTGTCGCCACTCCCATACGTGGAACACCATTAATATCAACCGACTCCAACGATGGTATATTCTGCATGGTCTGCTCATATCCCTCGTACGACATTCCGACACGTGCAAGCTGTGACGACACATGCAGTGGATAAAAAGAGTCAACTGTTGTCCAGCGTACACCTAAACCGGGATCCGTTGACACTTCTATATTGTTCACACCGGGTATACGCCATGAGGTCACAGCACAATTTGACAACGGGAAGTTAGCAATATCCTGAATAGCTGACTTACTCGTCACACCCGACACATCGCCTTGGTCATTGCTTGTATTAGCCCAAAATACTGACGAGCTAGCACGCAAGTTATTCAAGAACCATATACCGCCACCACGGACAGAGGCTGTGTTCTTTACAATCGTTGATGAAGAAATAAATGGATAAGATTGGTAACTTACAGCCTTCCCATCTTCATCATTCACACAAATTCCACCACCGTAATTGGCTGTGTTATGCTGCACGATGGAGCCCGTAACAAGAGCACGATCCTCAAGGAACAAGCCACCACCTCTTTCTGACGCTAAGTTATTTTGTACGACACAATTACGCACATGAGCAAATCCGGTGACTATGGCGCCACCGCCATTCTGGTTTTTCTCCTGTACTCCTACAGCTGCTCCGTTCTCCACAAACAATCCATCTATCACCGCACGCGTATATTTAGCTTCCTTAGGGAAAACGCCCGAATAATCGGTCGCTGCCAACTTATCAGACAGTTTCAATGGCGTTTTTCCATCCGCGGCGGTCATTAACTTATCCGTCGTGTCAAACAAATAATCCGTAAACGTCACCACGTGGAAAACATTCACCTCTTGCCCGTCACTGATGTACTTACCCGTCAGCAGCGTCTTGTTATCAAACACATTACGCGTAGCGAAATTGTCCTTATCGCTGTAACCTCCCCATACTTCCACGCCGCGTGGCACTTGGATTGACCAGTCACGAGGATTCTCCTCACTACCATCCGTCTGAGCCGTACGGGTAGGAATATAGCCTCCACCTTGGATTGCTGACAACTTCACTACCACCTGATGCGTCGGATTACCGTATTTATAGCGTCCCGCCGCGTCGAGCACCTTCTGTAGCTTCTGCATACAAGCCGCCGTCGCCGGTGAAGAAGCCGAGGCCACGCCGGCACCATTCTGCGTAACATAGTACGTAGCCACGTCTATTCCGTCCTTGTCCTTCGACATTTCCGGAGCAATGTTGGCGGCTCCGTTAAACTCATAGGCACCCTTGTCTATCGTACAATCCTGAACACGATCGGCACCCGCAATATCCTCGGTAATACCATACTTCGTCTTTAAAAGTTCACCGTACTGGTCTGCACCCATGTTGATGCAATATTTCGCTATATCCTTGGTATCAGCAGCATTCAATACATAAGGATTATTCGAGAAACCGTTCGCATCATAAGTATAGTTTTTTTCATGAAAGAGGTTCACCGCCTTACAAGCTTCATAATAGGCAGTAACCTTTTCCGCACTATAGTCACCAGTACCCATAGGAACATTTGCAGAATAAACCAACGTGGGATCAGTTATTTGCGTACGTCCTGCATTTACACCCGCACTGGCATAATAAGGTATGGGAACAGAGTGAAAACTGTTAAACTGAAAACCGGGTTTGCCAATAGCATCCGTCCAGCTTCCGCGACAGAACGGATTATAATTCTCACCGGTCATGCCATATCCGTAATTTCCCCAAATAATACAATTATAGAACTTCGAGGCATTTTTTACTAAATCACCATTTCCTTGTACAGCACTATCCCAAATCGCGGGAGCAATAGCGTTACGGTTTCGTAGATTTACTTTACCTGTATTGTAAGCTATCGTACAGTTATAAAACTCTGACTTCTTACTCGTGTACACCCCGGCTCCCAAGCAGTTGGTTCCTCCATCCGCACGATTCTCCACAATCAATGAATTGATCAGCGTTCCTCCTGCCAAATAAAGACCGGCACCGGCACATCCCGCAGCATTGGTTATTTTATTGTTACGAATAATACTATTTTCTACGATACAGTTTACCGGAACATAGAGACCAGCACCACCGCCAGCATAGCCACCATTATCTTTTTTCAGATGATTATTACGGATAAGACTGTTTTTAATAGTCACATAACCTGAAAGATGAATACCTGCACCATTACAACTATCGTCGCCATTACTCTTTATATAAGAATAGCCATTCTGAATCGTCAACCCTTCCCACAAGGCACGGTTGGTCTCTTCGGTAATACTATTCGGTTGCTGATAAATAACTATCTTGTCTCCACCGCCATCTAAAATGGTCATGTACTCCGGCTTTAAGTTGGATATATCGCGTTCCCCTACTTTCATACCCGGATTACCATAAGGCAAGAAGCCACCTCGCACGGTAACTCGGGGCTTTATCGTCAACATGTAGGGCAATTTACCCGCACCATTATTGGGACCGTCCGTTGTAGTAGCTGCCTCTTGATACGTTCCGGCTGCCACCCATATTTGCTTACCCGGAGTGGCTACTTCCAGCGCATGACGTACCGTTGCAAAGGCAGTGCCCCATGAGCGACCATCATTGCTGTCATCGCCACCATCCTTAGCCATTCTCACATAAAGCACGTCATTCAACGGGGGCAAAGTGGTGTCCTCTATGGCACCGGCGTCGGGCGCTCCACCGAATGTACGCTTGTTCTGCGAGGTCATATCTCTTTCCACCGACAAATCCGTCGAAATCGCCATATTGATAATAGGGTTCATATCTAACGGTGTAAAGTTGGCCACGCCACCAAACACCGTCAAATCGTCCATATTCTTACGAGCACCGATATTGCGGGTAGGATTCTCAAAACCACAGTAGGTACGTTTATCTTCAGCAGAATAGCCCAAGAGCTGCTTTGTGTCCGTCAGGCTCAGCCCGGCGGGCACTGTCAGCGCCTTATCCACAATATTATTTTTCCCCGAAATCTCGGCCAGCACGCCCTTGGCCAGCAACGGCTGCTGGGTACCGCTCTTCAAAAGATCGTAAGATGAGGACTCCGTTTCCGTATTGGCAAAGAAAACCGAGTTGGTAGAAACAATCTTTCCGGTATATCCTTTGGCGGAAAGCGTCTGCAAGGGGTAGCCCACGTTACCGACAACCGTACAATGGTCTAAGGTTACAGTGGCCCTTCCGTTGGCGGTAACGACACCACCCTTAGCCGTAGAACTGTTATTATGAATAACGCAGTTGATCACTTTCAAGGAGGCTTCCACTATCTGAGCCGAGGGATTGGCGTTGGTGCCCATATTCTCCACACCGGCCACATAAATGGCCGCACCACCGTCGGGGGCCGTACAGTTGTCAATCACACAGTTGCGCAACTGATTATTGGTAAGATTTATACGACCTTCGGGATCGAGCGCACTATCGTAGTTTCTGTTGGAAACCGTGATACCTCCACCATAAGGAATGCCGAGAGAACCATTGGCATTGGCCGCATTTCCATGTATGAGCCTGAAGCCATCGAATATCACGTCGTGCACATTATCAAACACGACAACGTGCGTGGAATTATTCTCATAGCCCAAATTAATCACGTTGGCACTGATGGTAACGGGATTGGCCACCGGATTACGCCCGTCGGTAAGCGTTCCCGTGTTGGCTTTCGGGTAACCACCGAAAATGCGCATGTTGGAACGTGGTCGGATACTGGCCGTACGAAGCTCGGCCAAATGATTGCCATCAAACAAATAAGAGCTGGGGCCGGCAGTATTCACCGCGCCGGTCTTCACCAATATCTGTACCTTCTGATCCTTTTGGCCATTGTACTTCTTGAGGAACTCTATGGCATGACTGATACTCACCAAAGGCTTGTCCCAACTGTAGCCACGAGCCTCATGATGGTCGGTTACCACATAAGAAGGGTCTACAAAGATGGTGGGCAGCGTAGCTTCGGTATCACTTGTCTCAACCGGAGCAAGCTGAGCAACTTGTATCTTGGGCTCTTCCGACAAAAGCGCGCCAAGTGTTGAGATGGGGTCGAAGAGATGACTATCAATATCACTGTCGAGCTGTGTCTCCAAGAGTGACTCATGCAACGCAAAGTTTTTCGACATACGAACACTTTGGTTACGCAAGAAAGTAGAAGCCTCCGGCCGCCAGTCACTCACTTTCGACAAGTTAGGAGAGCCGGCACCGGGCGTGGCCGTAGGCTCATGGAACAAGGTATGGTTACCCACGGCATTACCTACGGGCATATTGCTATTGGCCAATGAGAACACATTGTGCTGCACGGTATTGCTCCAATCACTGATGTCATGGTTTTGGACGGCCGTGTACCATACAGTAGGTTTCTCGGTCGTAATATCCGCCGACGCCTCCGACCCCACATGGGCCGCATACTGAATGTTATTATTGGCCGCACAAGCATTACCACTCATAACAGAGTTGTAGACCACACCGGCCTGATTGATATAGACGCCACCACTGCGGCCGTAACGCCGACCGCCATAGACTACATCCACCCCCCGGTTATCGTTGTTAGAAACGGTGCAATGGTTGAGGGTTCCACCATTATCGAGCACCACGCCACCGGCCTCTACTTTAGCGGTGTTATTGACTACTATGCAGGACGACAAATGGGGATGGAACTGCTTGGCACGATCTTTCCACGCCACGGGTACCTTTGATTTGTAATAGCTGAGCGAGGCACCGCCACCTATTCGGGCTACACAACGTGTAATCATACTATGGCGTACCCGGCCTTTGTACTCGGCTGCCACACCGCCACCCAAACCATCGATGATACCCACACCGAGCGTCTGACATTGGTCTATGAGGCAATGGTCCACCGTACCACCGCCATCCATATAGATTCCACCGCCCCGCAAGGCCGCTGAACAGTTCTTGACAATACAATTGCGGAGTATCGCGCCCATCACCATATAGACGCCACCGCCATATCCGGTGTGCTCACGAGAAGCGATTGTACGGTTGGAGGCATTGCCCTCCTGAATCGTCACGCCATCCACACTTGCCCCATGCGTAAGCGCCTTGTAATGCGCCGTCTGCGTGGCGTCCTGCTCCTCACCGGCCGTACCAAACCAAACCACATGATAAGAGTTGCCGGGGAAGCGGGTCTTATACTGGCTGTGAGCCTCATCCCAAGTAAAGGTTGTCTTCGTAGAGGAATGGCTTCCCGTAAAGATGGTGGGCGACTGGAAGCGCCACTTGTCTACCCCCGTCTCTGCCTTGCGCTCACTGACCTTAATGGTTCTCGTCTTATCGGCTGATTCCAGCATGCGGTCGCCGGGCTTAGCCTCAGGCGCCGTGGCATTGAAACCACCATACACATGAATACCGTCATAAATCTTAAATGAGGTATATTGTATACCCGAGCTGCTCTGCTCGGTACTCTCCGTAGGCACATAGGTACCGGCCTTAACATAGACGCTGCCCGACTTGAGGTTGTTGGCCTCAAGATAACTGTGCAGGTCATTAATGGCGTCCTGTACTTCCTTGAACGCTGTCGTCCACGACCGGCCGTCATTGCTCAACCGACCGTTCTCACCATCCACATAACGAATGGTATCGGTCTGGGCGTAAGCTACGGATACAAATAAAGCGAGAGATATAAGAATGAGTAGTTTGCGCATATCTTGTCTTGTGTTTAATCTTGTTACTCTGTCCAACCGTTGTTGATGGCTATCTGACCATACATCCATGGCGTGAAGACAGGTGAGGTTTTTGCGATTTGAATATTCACTTGCTGCAGCTTATTGACCGTGCTGCCATTTTTCCTCATTTGCAAACGAATAGGAAATTCCCCTCCGTTCTTATAAGGAATGATATAGAAATAATGGCGTCCATACCACTGATTGCCGATATTAACCGGTAAATCATAGGTGTAAGTATTCGCGCCGGCACCATCATTCTCCATTGGTCGGAAAAGATAGCAATTTTCTTTTTTCAAGTCCGAGACGCTGATTCCACTCAGTCGCACATTGGGTTGGATGGCCGGGGCCACATTCCAATCAAGGTCGAGACGGGCCGCCACATGGTACAACACCATGTCGACACTTGGATAATCGGTAGCATAATCGGTTACCTCACCGTAATATTTCCCACCGATCTTATAATTATAGGGCGACGTGTAGATGTCTTTCAGGAAGTCGTAACTGCCCGAGGCGTCGGCCTTAAAGTTGAATGTGACATTTTTCACGGCTTCCTCAGTTTGCGGATACCCATGGTCGCTGATGTCGAGCTCCACCGGCGAAACGGCACAATAAACTTCACCCGACGTGCGATCCTTGGGCAACATCACATGAATATCACCGGTATAAACGTAAAGCGAGTCGGTTCCCGCCACTTGAAACGCCGTCTGCGCACCCAATTTCTTCTCCCATTTATCGGCCGACAGCGTATGGCTCAAGGGGCGCTGAACCGTCTTGGTGGTTACGCCATTATGAGTATGGGTCGTGACAAGAAAGAGATAAATGTACCGTGGCAGTTGGAAGGTTTCGTAAGTGCCGGGATCTCCATAGGCCCTCATCACCATGTTGCCCGTAGGAATGGCTATTCTCACAGGCATGTCGACCGTTTGCAGCCCCTCGTCATCATGAGAGGAACAGCCAACGAACAAGCTGACGAGCAACAGAAGCGAGAAATACTTATAGGGAATACGCATAGAATTATAGTAGTTTATCAGAACTGCGGGTCAAAGGTTTGACCATGTTTCCAGTCAAAAGTAACACTGGCGCCCACGGAGGCGGGGGCCAACACAGCTCCTTGCTGATTGATTTTAAAACGGAGTTGGCGTATCTCGCCGGCCTTGAGCGGGTCGTTCACCGTCAGAATCGTCTCAGTGACGGTGCCGTTAGGCAAGGTGGCATACACCTTAACGTTCCACACGCCGCGGGAGGGAAAGGTCACTCCCATGAAGAGTTTCTCACTGCCAAGGGGATTGTCTACCTGCCGCGTACGGATAAGGGGATTTGTATGATAAGTGTAGACGGAGTCCGCAATCTGAAAACCATCAGCCATATCGGTGATGTACACTTTCAAATCGCGTATGTCGGTACCCGCGTCATCAAAGAAAATCTCGGTAACGGCATTGACCTGATAAAGATTCATAAGGAAATTCTTGTCGGGAGCGTCCGACACATCCATGGCCAATTTGCCGGTATAGATAGGAGTCTTATGGCTGTCGATGACCTCGCCGGCCTGCTGCTCCAAGAAAGCTGTTGAGCTATTGTCGGCAGACCGGAGGCTCACCACCCCACTCTCTGCCACGTTAGCCACGCCTATATGCCGATACTTGTCCGCGTCAAGATACACCGTCAAACTAGTATGGGCCGGCTGATTCTGCAAGGTAGAGCTTTTCACAAGCTCTCCCGTAGCGGCTTTATGAAAAGAAAGCGCAAAACTATTGCTATTGCCATTTCCCAACAGTGCCTGCCATGCCGCGTCAGGATTGCTGACCATCCGAATCACGTAATCTATGCGGTAGTCCTTACCGCAATCACTCAGATCGTCATCAATCGTGTTGCAACTCGTCATTGTCAAAGTACCTATCGCAAGGATGGCTCCTATCACAGTCTTGCCTATATTCATCATGTGCCTATTTAGTTGTTTAATACACGCTCTCCGATTTGGTCGGAGAGCGTGTTCTTATGGAATTTTATTAGAGATCTACATTAAATGTGAGTCCGCTCTGCCATGTCAAGTCTACAGAAAGACCGAGGCTCAACTTAGGTGTACGGAGGTCAGGAATAACATTGTAGGCATTACCGAGACCGATAGGATTGGTAAAGCCGGGAACACCCGTAGTCTTATTACCACCCTTTATTGTAAGGTTGGCTGTCGTGATATAATCCTGCTTGAACACTTTATGCACATCGGTAGCGCCTGTGCCCTTAGCGGGTTCAAGCTTAGCTATCAGATAGAACTTACTGCCTGCGGGAATAATACCGGTAGCACCTTGGAAATCTTTTCCTGTCTTATTTTCCAACTCAATGGCAATATTTACTTCGATATTATCCGAAGTCTCCAAAGCCAAGGTGTAATTTACGGCAGAACCTGCCGCGGTAGCGGTAGCACCGGTAACGGCATTGTCATAAACAGTTACTTCCTTTTCTCCGGCTTTTGGAGTAAAGTCGAAACCAACCGCTTTTTGACCACCGATAAGAACACCGGTAATAGGGAAGCTCGTATCAGTAACAGTTACTTCCTCACCCAAGTTATCATAATACTTGCCATCTGCGCTTGGCTCAATTTTCACAACAGTATTAAGGCGACCCACCGCATACTGAACCGGCTTAACCAAGGCTACAGAACGGGTAGTAGAGGTCACTGCGGTAGAAGGCGATGTGTAACCATTCAAAATCTGCTCCCATGTATTCGTCGTATTATACAATGGTTCCTGATCTCCTGTCATGGTCTTTACATCCGTATTTACGGTATAATAAAGATTAGGCATATACACATAGTTCTTCAACACACCAATCTGCAAGCCTTTATAAGTCTGTGTAGCTTCAGGATCCGCAACAAATTTATCGGTGCTCCATTTTACCACAGCAGCTCCATCGGGCAAGTTAATATTCTTAGGATAACCGGCAACGGCGTCTTGCAAAGTAAGCGTCTCGCCTGCAACCGACACGTATGTGGTGTTGGCAATAGCCGTTCTGATGGCTTTCGAGAGATTGTCTGCATTAGGCTTCAAAGAGTTGTAGAGCGACTGCACTGCTGCCAATACACTCGTAGAAGAACCTGCGGCCATTGTAATAAATTTATCATAAAGGTCTTTCAAACCTGCGTTGGTCGTGGCACTCCAAGCTGTAGTACCATCTGTGGCCGTAGCAATCGTAGTAAGATAAGTTGCGATAGCTGTAGCTTTAGCGTCCGCGGTTCCGGCAGCAAAGATTGGCTCGGGAGTGAATGTAAAGGTACTATTCTCACCCGTTAGCGCTGACTCATTTAAAGTACCAAACTTAAATTTATCTGTCGCTGTTGTAACCGTTCCATCATTGGCCTTTCCGTAGAATAGGAAGCCGGTTGTTCCGATAGGAACATTGACATCCTTATAGAGTTTTGCATTCGATTTTGCTCCCAACTCTGTTGTGGCAATATCTCCAAGTGAAATATTGTCACCAAGACGAGTAGAAGTTCCCGTAACAGGTGATACGCCATAAGGAACGAGCGTCATACCTGTCATTCCACGGAAAACGGGAGTCGTCTGTCCTTGTACGGTCTCTACAGACGCACGGGTCTTACCGGCAACATTCGCAGGAAGAGAGATTGAGAACTGTGTCTTTACAGACTCGCTGCCGATAGGATCCACGTCGGGATTGTCGCTACTCGAACAAGCTGTAAAAGCAACGGTGCCGCAGAGAGCTATCGCTCCCATCATGGCTTTGCTGAAAAACGTTGTTTCCATAAGATAATTGTTAATGTAATACTATTTAAAATTATTGTTATCATCGTTTATAAATCACCACACAAGAGGCGTAGCGCTCATCGCTCAGCAACTGTTCCTTGAGGTAACGATAAGTGGCGCCGCCATGGAGTGCCTTGATGGCCACCTCACGCAGACGGGCATTCTTGATGGTGTCGAGAATTCGCAGCACCTCGTCGCGGCCCTTGAAGTTGGCTTTTCGTACCTGCGCCTCAAACAAGGTCCACGCCTCGCCCTCTCCGGAAGTCGATATTCTGTCGGCCGACAACGCCGCATTGTTAACAACATATTGCTTCAGCGCCTCGGCTCGCTGACGGGCAAGGGTGGCATTTCGCTGCGGATTGCCATCGATAGAGGCCATACCCACGATAGTGAGACGGTCGGTGAGCTTCGACACGTCGACAAGACGCTGGAGCGTAGCTTGGTTATTATGGAACGCCGGATTGACCACGGCACTGTTCAAAGCGAAATAAACGTAGAGCGTGTCGTTCTGTGGAACGGGCTGCGGCTTGACTACCGGCTGCTCAACAGGCACCAACGGCTTGGCCGGCTCTTCGGTAACGGGCGTAGGAACGGGCTGCGGCACATCGGGCACCACATTATCCGCAGGCACCGGGCGCGGACGCTCGGGCTCACGACCAAAGCGATAAACGACATTAAGACCTAACTGGGGCATGGC
>NZ_DATCYK010000037.1:0-5305 GCF_036570325.1 Prevotella sp. | reverse complement strand
AGCTTAACGTTGTGATCGGGCAGTGGATGTGTAGGATAGGCCGGAGGCTTCGAAGCGGGTACGCCAGTATTCGTGGAGCCGCTGTTGAAATACGGCCCTTGTACTGTCTGGTCTCTAACCCGCAAGAGCGGGGACCGCGTTTGGTGGGTAGTTTGACTGGGGTGGTCGCCTCCAAAAGAGTAACGGAGGCTTCTAAAGGTGCCCTCAGGCCGATTGGTAACCGGCCGCAGAGTGTAATGGCAAAAGGGCGCTTGACTGGGAGGCCGACAGGCCGCACAGGTAGGAAACTAGAGCATAGTGATCCGGTGGTTCCGCATGGAAGGGCCATCGCTCAAAGGATAAAAGGTACTCCGGGGATAACAGGCTGATCCCTCCCAAGAGCTCATATCGACGGAGTGGTTTGGCACCTCGATGTCGGCTCGTCACATCCTGGGGCTGGAGAAGGTCCCAAGGGTTGGGCTGTTCGCCCATTAAAGTGGCACGCGAGCTGGGTTCAGAACGTCGTGAGACAGTTCGGTCTCTATCTATCGTGGGCGCAGGAGTTTTGAGTGGTGCTGACACTAGTACGAGAGGACCGTGTTGGACAGACCTCCGGTTTACCAGTTGTTCCGCCAGGGGCACCGCTGGGTATCTGAGTCTGGGACGGATAAGCGCTGAAAGCATCTAAGTGCGAAGCCAGCCGCGAGATTAGAACTCCCTTGAGGGTCGTTCAAGACTAGGACGTTGATAGGGCGCAGGTGTAAAGACGGTGACGTCAAAGCCGAGCGCTACTAATTGCCCGAGACTTTCTGTTGTAGTCATGCTTTGAGTTGTATTGGTGAGGGATTGATGAGTATTGTCTTCCTCGAGTGTTTTGCTTGTGTGCGATAGTCAACCTTATTTTAGGTGGTTATTGCGGCAGGGTTCCACCTCTTCCCATTCCGAACAGAGAAGTTAAGCCTGCTTGCGCCGATGGTACTGCAATGCAATGTGGGAGAGTAGGTAGCCGCCTTTTTTGATTTGAGCCTCGATTACGTGAGTAGTCGGGGCTCTTTTTTGTGTTGGTGGGTTGGGGAGGGTTTGAGGTTGGGAGGATGAAGGGTTGTTATGAAAGTCGGACCAATCGGACCAATCAGACCAATCAAACCTGTCGGACTAGTCAGACAGGGCCGAGGGGCTGAGATAATGATATAATATAATGGTGTGTGCTATTGATTATGTGTAACTTTTAATAACTAAAGAGTATGGAATACTATCAAGTTTATTTTGCGATGGATAAAGAGGGTAGAGGAAATTATGAAATGCCTCATACTGTTGAAATAACTTCTTCGGATTTTAATGAGTATATATATACTAAGAATAGAAATATAATAATGTATTTTGAGAATTTATCTACATTATATAAAAAGATGCCTGATACTCTAACAGGAAAGATTCTTGATAGGAAAGATTTTGTAGATTTCATGGATTGTTCACCTGCATGTCCAAGTTTAGTAGCTGTAGTTAGTAGAAAGGTGAAGAATATCCTTGAATATATGAATGTACATAAGAGTGAGTACATTTTAAAAGAAATTATAATAGACAAAGTGGAGTCTGATTTCTTTCTACTTTTTGTTCCACTTATTAGGGATACGGAATTTATTTACCCTATGTGTAGATTTGTTAACTTGTTTGACAAAAGTGATATAAAGTTGTTTGAGAAAAGAGAGGATTATTATAAGGCTCCCGAAGAATATGTGGTGAAAAAAATAACTCTTAGTAATAAATATGAAAACTTTGATTTGTTGTATCCACAAGGAATTTGTGGCGTTTTCTTTTCCGAGCGTATTATAAATGCGTTTGTGAAGGAAAAGATTTCAGGCTATGATATTATTAGAGGCGGTTTTTTTCATAACACGATAGACTTTCTTGGATAAGTTTATTAGAGGCATGACAAAATAATTGTCATAAAAACGGATGAAAAAGTTTTATTTTTCCGGCCTTTAGTTCAAAGTTCTAATTTAAACAATTTGTTATTGCAAATAAGTTGACAATTAGGAAGTTAATGGTAGAAATAGACACTTGGTCGCATTAATGGTAAGCAAGTTGATTGTGAAAATAGACAATCTGATAGATAAAAAGCCCCTTTTGGCCGTTTAAAAGGTCTGCTTTTGCCGTGTCAAAGGGCTGCTTTTAGGAGACAAGAAGGCTGCTTCTGCATGTGCATAGGATGGCTTTGGAGAAGTTACTCGTACACCAGCACTATCAATTTATTATCCATAAACTTATTTGCTTATCTATAATCATACGATAAAATTTATCGTTTGATTATCAACTTGATACCTATTAACTTGTTTGCTTGTCTATCATCATACGATAAAACTTATCTTTTGCTTGTCAATTTGTTAGAAATCAACGTGTTAGATCATGAACTTATATAAGACGAAAGCGTTAGTTTCGTATAGTGGCACGGGCATAATGTTATAGCGAAACTGCGTTATTCCCTCACCCATGATAGCTTTTGGTGGGCGAATATATTATCGTTGTAGAAAGAAGTGCAACCGTCTGGAGCTTTATTTCTTTATGAGCTCAAGCGTCTTGGGAATCTTTACCCACTTTCGGTTGACTGCTATTTTAATGGTACTTCCCTCTCCTTGCTTGAGAATATATTTGCCATCTTTCTCTTTATGGAGTGTAGCGGTGAGGTCCTCGCTGCCATAATCGTTGATGATAGATAGTTGGACCGTGGTGGAATTAGTGAAACTGATGTCAGTAATGAGCCATTTGCGGGTGTCTCTTTTGGCGCCGAAATAGCCCGGAAGTTCACCGAAGATTTCCTGACCGGGTACCAATTTGTTCTTATGATAGAAGTCTATATCAAGGTAGACTTGATATTCCTCGTTGTATAAATAGCCTTTAAACGTCGTGGAGTCTTGAGCCATGGCGACCATCGCGAAGCAAAAAGCGGCAAATATGGCAAAAAGTCTTTTTTTCATATTTATCTTTATAATTAATATAAGTCTTTTTCTGTAATACAGACAGACAGTTACAAAGATAAATTTATTACGTCAAGAAACCCCGTGTTTTTATAAAATATTATCTATCAGAGTTGGTTTTTCATTTATTTTATAGTATCTTTGCCCAGCTTATATTAAGTTTTTATGGTAAAAAAGTTTGTTTTCCCTGACTATATTTTTGAGTCGAGCTGGGAAGTTTGTAATCAAGTAGGTGGTATATATACTGTTCTTTCTACACGTGCAAAAACTTTACAACAATATATAAAAGACAGGATTATATTCATAGGCCCTGATTGTTGGGGCGACAATAAGTGTCCTTTTTTTGAAGAAGAGCCCTCTCTTTTTGCTGATTGGAAGGCCATTGCTTTACAGTCCGGGCTTCAAGTTCGTATCGGTCGTTGGACTGTTCCGGGGCGACCTATCGCCATTCTCGTTGATTTCAAACCTTTTTTTGAACATAAGAACGAAATTTACGCTCAACTTTGGGATGATTATCAGGTAGATAGTCTGCATGCTTATGGCGATTATGACGAGGCTTCGATGTTTTCTTTTGCCGCGGCGAAAGTGGTGGAGAGCTTCTATAACAGTCTCTTGACTGCTAAAGATCGTGTTATTTACCATGGAAATGAGTGGATGACGGGGCTTGGCGTGCTTTATATTCAAAAGAATGTGCCCCAAATAGCTACCGTCTTTACGACTCATGCCACGAGTATAGGACGAAGCATTGCCGGCAATAACAAGCCGTTATACGAATATTTGTTTGCGTACAATGGTGACCAAATGGCCGGAGAACTTAATATGGAGAGCAAGCATTCTATCGAAAAACAGACTGCTTTGCACGTGGATTGCTTCACGACGGTAAGCGATATAACCGATAATGAGTGCAAGGAATTGCTTGATAAGCCTGCTGATGTGGTGTTGCCCAATGGATTTGAAGACGACTTCGTGCCCCAAGGATCTGCTTTTACTGCAAAAAGAAGAACCGCACGACGCCGTATGCTTGAGGTAGCTTCCGCTTTGTTGGGGGAAAAGTTTGATGATAATACCCTAATCCTTTCTACCAGTGGACGTTATGAGTTCCGCAATAAAGGTATTGATGTCTTTATTGAGGCCATGAATCGTTTGCGCCATGATGAGCGGCTCGATAGGAAAGTATTGGCCTTTATTGATGTTCCGGCATGGATGAAGGAACCTCGTGCCGATTTGCAAGAGCGGCTTCAAAGCAAGCAACTGTTTGATACGGCGTTGCCGGTGCCCCAGTTGACGCATTGGCTTAATGAGCAAGATAACGACCGTGCCTTGGGTATGATGCGTTATTTGGATATGAATAATCGCCCCGAAGATAAGGTGAAGGTTATTTTTGTGCCTTGTTATCTGACGGGAAATGACGGTATTTTCAACCTTTCTTACTACGATTTAATCTTGGGTAACGACCTTTGCGTCTATCCATCCTACTATGAGCCGTGGGGATATACCCCCCTTGAGGCCGTGGCTTTTAAGGTTCCGTGTATCACAACCGACTTGGCCGGCTTTGGCTTGTGGGCAGAAAAGACGTTGGGCCGCACTTCTGAGATTATTGATGGTGTGAAAGTAATTCATCGTACCGACTATAATTTCTCTGAAGTAGCCGAGAATATCAAGAATACCATTGTCACTTTCTCTGCTTTTGATAAGAAACAAGTCGACAAATCCCGTAGCCATGCTTTCCAACTTTCAAAGAAAGCACTGTGGGAAAAGTTCATAGTATATTATGAGGAAGCCTATGACCATGCGCTCCGCAAGGCACAGCAAAGACTTACCCCATCCCAATCTTGAGGGTGGTGAGTCCTTAGGCACGTTCTAATAAAATATGATTAGTGAAATAAAATTATAATAACGAGATTTATGAAAATTAAAGCTGATTACGTTAATGCTCCACAATGGAAGGAGCTTTCAATCAAGTCGAGGTTGCCAGAGCAACTGAAATGTCTTGATGAGTTGGCTCATAACATGTGGTGGGCATGGAATTATGAGGCACGTAACTTGTTCAAGAGCTTGGACGAAAAGCTCTATGAAGAAGTAGGACACAATCCTGTAATGCTCCTTGAGCGTTTGAGTTATGATCGCAAAGAGGCTGTCGTAAAGGACAAGACCTTGATGAAGAAGGTGAATGATGTTTACGCTAAGTTCCGTGCTTACATGGATGTAGCGCCCGACACCAAGCGTCCTTCAGTGGCTTACTTCTGCATGGAGTATGGTCTTAACCAAGCATTGAAGATTTATTCAGGTGGTCTCGGTATGCTTGCCGGTGACTATTTGAAGGAAGCATCTGACAGTAATGTCGATCTTTG
>NZ_DATCYK010000036.1:0-1855 GCF_036570325.1 Prevotella sp. | reverse complement strand
ATATGTATCTTGACAGTTTCATGATGTGTTTTATTCGTTGAAAAATAGGTGTTGATGTTCTCCTTCGCCCGTTGTTATCGTCAAAGGATGGGGCGTTGGCCTTTAGAAATCAAACCTTACGCTCATTATATATTGGCGTGGTGCCGAGTAAGTGGCGTAGTTGATACCGCCCGTGGCTACCGCTCCTTGCGACAAAGCGCCCGAAAGCGTGGCCTCGGGATCGACGGCCGAGCCCGTGAAGGTGAAGGGATTATATACGTTAAGGCCCACGTTTATGCTGTTAAGGGGCAGGTGGCGCAGCTTGAAAGTGTAGTCCAAACCAATGTTGCGCACTTTAAGGAAGTCGGCCTTGTCAACAAAGTAGTTGGTGAAATCGAGCCAAACTTTGCCTTGTTTCTTGCCTTCGAGCAGTTTCTCGGGTATCTCCGCGTCCTTCAAACCTTTGCGGAAGCGGAATTGGCGGTCGAAAGAATGAACGTAAGCGCCCGTTTGATAGTCGCCCGTCAGGTAAAAGTTGAGCGCCTTATAGCGTATGTTGAGCGATAAATTGCCGTACATCGTGGGCAAGGTACTGCCCAAATCCTGCAATTGGAGCACCTCTTTGAGCGTGCCATCCTCGGCAGCTATGGCCTTGGCACCTCGCAAAAAGCCCACCGGCTTGCCCTCTTCCACGACCGTTTCGATGGTTCGTGAGGAGAAGCCTCCTATGCGGAAAGGCACCACGCCGCCCGTACTGAGCACCTTATTGCGGTTGGTATTGAGCGCCACATGCCCACGGAGCGTCCAGTCTTTATTATCAACAGCGGTCACACCGACGCTCAATTCCACGCCCGTATTCTCTATTTTGCCGACGTTTGCTAAGTAATTAGACGCCTGACCCGAAGAGGGGAGCGTGGGAACGCTGAAGATCGCGTGCTTCGTAAGCGCATGGTAATAGGTAAATCCCAAGGAAAGTATGTTATGGAAGAGCGATGCTTCGAGGCCCGCCTCATAGGAATGTTTCTTCTCGGGGCCCAAATTGGGATTGCCATACTTGCCGAATGTGCCTGCCTGCTTGCCCTTGTAAGAGCCTACATTCACCGTTTTTTGATACTCAAAGGCCGGAGGGTAGCTGCCCGCCACGCCGTAGTTGGCCAGCAGGCGCAGTGTATTGACAATGCCGTTATCGACCACCGGCTTCATGAAAGGCTCGTCCGACATGACGTAAGACAGCCCTATCTTGGGATAGATTTGCCAACCTACGTTGTCACCAAAGGCAGTATTGTAGTCAATACGCATGCCTAAGTCGAGATAATAACGGTCGAGAAAGCCGATATTGTCCTGCGCATAGAAGCCGTAACTGTTGAGATAACTCAACCATTCGTTAGCCGTTACGGTGCCGGCGCCGCTCATTACCCGTGCCCCATCACGCACATTGGTGCCATGATAGGCCACTTGGTGGTCGTGGGTGTTGAAGTATTGGAAGCCGGCCGTTAAGATATTGCTCACGCCCGTGGGCAAATAGAGCTTGTGTTGGCCATTAATGTCGAAGGTAATACCGAAGAATGAGCGGTCATGATTAAACACTCGACCGGCGTTTGAGGTGCCTTCGGGCTTTACTTGGGTATGAATAAGATATTGGTTGGTAATGATTTCCTTGTTGGTATTGGCCCGATAGTCGAGTCCGAAGGTAGCTTTGAAGGTTAAACGGGGCATGGGCGTGAAGTGAAAGGCCTGCGATGTTTGAAAGCGTTTCACGTTTTCCTCGTTGTCTTGCAAGGCTTCGGCCCGGCTGATGAGGGCCTTTATGTGGCTGTACTCATAGCTTTGGGCGGCGTCGATGTCAGGTCCGAAGTTGATAAGTTTGTCCTTCTGC
>NZ_DATCYK010000035.1:0-8418 GCF_036570325.1 Prevotella sp. | reverse complement strand
TTTGTTAATTCAGAAAAAAGCCTTACCTTTGCACCCGTCTTCAAAGAAAGACGCCATGCCCAGATGGCGGAATCGGTAGACGCGCTGGTCTCAAACACCAGTGGAGCAATCCATCCCGGTTCGATCCCGGGTCTGGGTACTAAACAAAAAGCTAAGTAGTTGATTACTCAATACTTAGCTTTTTCTTGTTTTATAGATGTTTCCATGAATTTTTCCTCATTCTATTCGCAATGAAGAGCAGGTAATCTGATTTATTATTTGAGCCATTATAAAGAATTGAGAAGTATAGATATATTTACTACAAGAATATAATTTGGTTTTAGGAAAGGCATTATTACACTATCACGTTAGGGCTTGGAGTATATAATTCTACACAATAAAAAGGGATATGCCTCACGGCATACCCCTTTCCCTAATTAGAACGTATAATTTCATTTATAAATCTTAATCTCTGAAATCTTACCATAAGAATCCGTTATCTTTACTTCCATCTTCAAATAACGTATCGTCAGAGGTTGCAAAACAGCATACTTGTTCCATAGAGCCCATGATACGGGAATACTTCCAGATAACTGTTCCCATTCCTGATTATCATTACTTCCATAGAAAGTTATCGAAGACGGTAAATAATCCCATTCGTTATCCATACCTACCTGCATCCCTTTGATAGTCTCGCTCTTACCCATATCAACAATAATAGTACGGGTTCCTTTACGCCATGAAGCTCCGGTCTCTATTTTCCCATCTATCAAGTCTGATATAACGCCATCACGTGGATTAGTATTTGAAGTAACTTTCCACTCACTTGTAGGTATCTGTGTACCAGTAGGATCTGCCTTAGTTGCTACTACATAAACAGCTGTCACTTTGATAGGCACAAGTACTTCACCATCCACAATATAGTGCTTATCGCCCTTTTCGTCATAATAAACAGCACGCAGTGGCAATACATAACTACCGGGCTCTGTAAACTTCTCGGGATTTATAAACTCTACCGATAGGGGAAGAGTACGTTTGCCCTCACAATTTACTGCCTCTACCGTGTGGATATCTTCTGGCGCCAATTTTGTTTTATCATCACTCTTGAACAATGAATTATCACGTTCAAGACCAATCTTACCCTTATATTCAAATGCTTTTGAAGTGTTCAACTGAACGGCAAAGCTGGTTTTACCTAGATAGGTATTAGCTTCTCCCATAGAAACGGAAATACTTTCCTTGCTAGACCATACTTTCCAACCTTCTTTTGAAGTAACTACAATATAGGCATAATCCTGACTTGAGTTTTTAGGGCTCTGAAGTTCATCTCCCGTGGGAGTAATTCTGATAGGTACTACAGTTGGCTTCAAGATTGCTGACATACCCTTAACAGTAACGGGTACCTCAAAATTAGAAGTCTTTGTATCAAGCTCTATAGTGCCACCAGCCTTAAATTCCACCTGCTCTGCAGTCGCAACGGCATAGTCTTTATACGTGGTTTCTAACAAAGGAGCGTCTGTAGCCAAAGCTACTTGCACCTTACCCGCATTTGTTAAGTTACGAGAAAGATTCGCACTGAGTGTAAACTCTTGTGAGTCTTCACCTATATGCATACCTCCAAAAAAGTTATTTGTATATTCTACAACACGTGAAGAGAAGTAGACTAAATTGGTGCGAGGATCACTTCCGCTGAAATACTCCTTTATATCATACTCGCCATCGTAGTTATAGTCATGGCTACATGAAGCAAAAGAACCTGCCGTAAGCGCTAACGCGATGAAGTAAATATATTTTTTCATTATCGTTTCTATTTAATCGTTATTCAGGGAATTTGTGCTCTTCCCACTCAATTTTTCTTGGATCCCAAGTTTGTGTATCATTTGAACTTTTAACATAAGCATGCACTTCATGAGGATTCTTACTAATATCCTTAAGTCCATATTCTTTTGTCAAAGGAGCGTAAAACAGTAGATTAGGATTCTCCGGATTCTCTATATAGAGGTTATCCATGATTTGGAAAGCAGACTGTGCGTTGTTATAAAGACGAATCTCTCGCACATAACCTCTGAACGCACCCCAACTCATATTGATCTTAGTGAACGTCTCAACCTTAGGTACATCAAACTCGTTGTCTAACACACCATTGATATAACACTTCACATGTTGACGTTTGTACACCCAAGCCACGTGATACCACTTTCCGGGGCGAATTATTGTTTTAGCAAAAGCCTTCGGATCATCGGTTTCACCCACCTTCATCTGTAATCTTCCTGCTCCGTCCAAACGTGAGTAGAAATCGGGAGAAAGCACGGCTTGATTATCAAAATTAGCAAAAACACGCATTCCATAAGACAAAGTCCACTCCTGCATATTCTCGAACGCCGGCTTAAAGAACACCTTCAAATAGAATCCATCCTGCTTCATGACTGTTGTATTGAGTACACGGTCCAGCGCAAAAATCTTGGTAGCACTTGATTCCAGCACATTAGCACCCTCGGCAGCCACTATTTTTACCGGAATCGCATACTTCACAGCAGCGTTCAATTCATTGTCAAGCGGTTTGATGTTCACATCAACTGAACCATTAGAAAGTTCATTGGCTCCTATCGTCAATGACTCTTTCGACAAAGTATAATACTTAGCCGGCAATACTTGATAATGAGTTCCATTAGCCTCATTGTAAGCTGCAAGTGCCTCCTCATCTACCGCAAACTTAACATTTACATTCCCATTAAGCAGATTGGCGACCCGAGCTGTAAATGAGCCTTGCCCACCTTCGTCTTTCACGACGACCTTCGTCATAGGGACAGAAGCTGCGCCGTCGATATAAACAGCATTGGGTAAATCAGTTTCTTCGTTTACCTTGTCATAATCCACATTGGCACATGACCAAGCGAAGCAGGCTAAAGAAGCTATTCCTAAAGTTTTAAATATATGTTTCATTGTAATTTCTTATTATTAAAGTATTATTTTACAGCAGGATTCATAATTTGAATGCCTTCACGCAAGTACTTGTAAACAGGACTTGCCGCATAGTCTTTCTCCATGTGATAGCTGCCTATACCACCCTTACGAGCTCCTATAGGTTCCCACATTGCCATACCAAGATAAGAACGAACACTCTTACCATCACGGGTACGATGACCTACACCTCCATTTGTAGAATACTTCTCAAATTCTTCAGTCATAATTACTTTCTTGGCCACTTCCGCATAACTCTGCTTTGATGCGAACGCAGAATACAGATTATTGAACCTCATATCGAGATCTTGATAGCCGTAACTTTCGTATGCTTGCAGTATATAGTAATTAAAATATAAAGCCATTTCAGGAGAGAACCAATCGGGCTCACCATCAACTACGAGCCACTTCTTGCGACCTTCTTCTGTTTCAGCCATAGGACCAATACGTTTACCCATCGTACGGATAAAGACATTCATACGATCGTTTTGCCACATTTCTCTATCAGTATTGAAAGGTTGAGGAATGGTAGGCTCTGCGTCTAAATCAAATCCATCAAGATTATACTTATAAATCGTATCGCAAATAGCATTAGCAAATTTCTCTACAGCTTTCTCAATAGTTTTTTCATCACCTTCCCAGCCCCAAAACTTATGGCTGTATTGCAACCATGTCTCACCTTTGTCTTTTGAAGACTGAGGTTGCACGGTGACACTATTACCTATATCAAACAGCAAGCTACAAGCCAATACACGCAAGCCTTTTTCTTGCTGTGCGCGCTTTAGGTCGGCCTGCTTGGCCGGTGTCAAGTTGGTAAAGCCATCCCAAAGAGAAACGAAGTCGGTACTGTCGGGCAAATTATAAAGGCAACGTGAAGCAGGGCTCTCTCCCGTCCATCCACTGAACCAACCAAAGGTCAGTTCATGGTCAGTCTGCTTATAGGCTCTAAGGTTCTCTAAATACTTCTGATGTGCTATTGACAACGACGAGTCGGCGTCAACCAGTAACTTATCTATATTCTTGTTTTCCACTTCAGTCCAATCGCTGCATCCTACGCTCAGCAAGGCCATCAGCAGAAAGCTGAAAATAACATATTTTTTCATATTCGTTTGGTCTTTAAATTATTTATTAGGCTTCTTGTCCCACCACAAGCGTGTAGCACCGTCATCGGCTCCGCCAAGCAACTGAACAGCCTTAGTAATGTTATCGAGGTTCTTAGTGTACTCGTCATTAGAGTAAGGAATACGGGTCGGACGGTTATCGCCATTCACGTTGCAGTCGGTAGATACCGAAACAGCTTTGAAGATACGGGGATAACCCGTGCGACGAAATTCCGACCAAGCCTCTTGTCCGTCAGGATAGATAGCCAAGTATTTCTGTGTTATAATACGCTCGAGGCTCTTCTCGAAGTTACCATCCTGCCATTTGATTGTGATGTCAGAAGGCGCGTCGGCACTGTACTGAGAGTTGATAGGGTCAATAAAATTAGCCGGCTTGTTAGAACTGTTAGCTGCATAAGCTGCTGCTTTTCCTGCGTCTAAACCATTCTCCTCGAACGAAGTAGCGATACCCTTCTCATAGAAGGTCTGTGCCTTATTGGCACCACCCATGCTCCAGCCACGCAATGCGCCCTCGGCACGGAGGAAATAAACCTCGGAAGCCTTTACGATATATACCGGTGTACCATCCGCAACATTCAAAAGCGAGATTTTAGAACGGTCATTATAAGTGGTAGTACTCGGCATGTTGGTACGCAAACCATAGTAATCGGAAACATTGTTTACAGTTCCTTTTTGGAAGTAAGCTGCCAAACGATCATCTTTGTAACCCTTCATGTAAGAAGCGATTTCAGCTCCCATACGAACGTCGTTATAAGCTTCTCCATTGATAATAACCAAAGGATTCTTCAGCGTAACGCCCGCACCCTTACAGAGCAATGCCGCTTCACTCGTAGCCTCTATCACACCGTAAGGATTGTTGATAGCCTTCTCGGCATATTCCTTGGCCAAAGCCTCATTGGCATAAACTACACGCATAGCCAAGCGAAGCATGAGAGAGTTGGCTAACTTACACCACTTTTGATAATCACCCTCATAGATTATATCGTACTTGGGGAATACGTTATGGGCTTCTTTATTCAATGTTTGCACTGCATCATCAAGGTCCTTGAGCATAGCTTTGTAAACATCTTCCTGCGAATCGTACTCTGCCAACGTTTGACCTTCCATGCCTGCCTTAGAGTAAGGAATAGGACCGAAGGTGTCGGTAGCCTTGTGTACAGCGGCCACCTTGATGATTTGAGCCACGGCAAAGCCTGCGGGATCGTCCGTGGTACGCTTCTTCATGTCGAGCCAGCTACGATACGCGTTACCGGCCATTACGTTATAAGTATATTGGCTCCATGGTTTGAGCGCGAAAGATGGGAATCCTCGGCCCACCCACTTGTTTTGTGCGGGAGCCATATAGCCTATCCAGCAAGCGCCACCGAGGGTGTAAGGAATCTGATAGTCGTTTACGTAACCCGTGCCTGATGAGCCAACGGGGAAGATACCCATTTCAAAAGCCGTGACGAAACCGCCCACGTTCAGGTTATCCATCTTAAGTTCGTCCTCCGTAGGCTGACGATGGTCGCGGTTAATGTCGACAAAGTCAGTCTGGCAAGAGGTCAGCACGGTGGCAGACATGGCCGCCATGCAAATTATTTTATTGATTTTATTTTTCATAAAAGCCGTGTTATTTTAGAATTGAAGTTTCAAACTAAAACCGATATTACGCAAGCTCGGAGCGCTGAAATAGTCGCTTCCCTGACCATAAGTGCCGGTAGAAGCAGCGATTTCGGGGTCGAATGGAGCCTTGTTGTAAATCATCCAGAGGTTATTGGCAATGACACCTACGGTTACGCCGGGCCATCCCTGACCGAGCCAAGTCTTAGGCAAGGTGTAGCTGAGGCTCACGTTCTGCAAGCGTACATTCGTTGCGCTGTAATAGTAATAAGCCATGAGCTGCTGGTTGGCCACTACCTCATAATACTTCTGCGGGTCAACTTTCAAACCACCGGCTACCTCTACATAACCACGGTCGCGAGCATCGGCTGAAGCCTTGGAAACACCGAATTGGTCGAGCACTGCTTGTGTAGCGGAAGTTACTACGCCACCAAAGCGGGCATTGATAAGGAACGAAAGGTTAAGACCCTTCCAAGAAACGCTGTTTCTCCAGCCCATGGTGAAGTCGGGATTGGTATTACCTATCTTGATACGCTCACCCTTTGGAAGGTCCATAGAGCTCAAACTTCCGTCAGGACCTACGGCTATCGCGCCGGTAGCATCGCGCTTCAGCACCTTTGTAACGTACACATCACCCATGCTGTCGCCCTCACGAATGTAGCCACCACCGGCCGATGTCTCGGTAAAGTTGATAATCTGTCCGTCGATACCGGTTTCGTAGTTGTGAACCAACTTCTTCACCTTATTGATATTACGGCTGTAAACCAATCTTGAGTCGAACTCTATCTGACCAATCTTGTCGCCATAGCCCAATGACATTTCGATACCGGAGTTAGCGATGTCACCGGCCTGAATGTACATGCCCGAGTAAGGAGCTGTAGCTGAAAGCTCGGCCAAGAAGGTTTGGTTATAGGTGTTAGAGTGATACCATGTGAGGTCGAAGTTCAAACGACTTTCAAACATGCGTAAGTTCAAACCAAGTTCATAAGAACGTGTACGCTCAGCCTTAAAATCATAGAAGGGCATGAGGGTACGGGTAGAAGGTACACCGTTGGCGATAGGATAGGTCAAGGTACCACGGGTAACGCCGCGATAACGATCGGGAATAGGCGAGCCTACCTCGGTGAAAGAACCTCTCACCTTCATGAATGAGATTACTTCGGGCAGTTTCACCATCTTAGAGATGATGGCCGAAAGACCTACCGAAGGATAGAAGAACGAGGGTTCCTTGGCGTTAACGAGCAGTGAGCTCCAGTCGTTACGACCGGTCATGGTAAGGTAAACCATGTCTTTCCAAGAAAGCTCGGCACTGGCGAATACGGCTGTACCACGCTTACGGAACTCTGAATCGCTCGGAATAGCGTGCACGGGGTCGAGAGCCGCGGAAGAGAAGAGGTTGGGCACCTTCAAGATAGGACCGCCGAAACCTACCGCGCTTGAGCGATAATCTTCCAAGCTGGCACCGACGTTGGCTGTCAGGCGATAGTCCTGACCGAAGCTCTTGTCAATATTGAACATTACGTCCATGTAGGTCTGCTGGTCTGAACCTTGTGAATGGTTATAGATACCATTACCATAAGTACCCGCATAGAGGATACCCGTACCGCTGGCGTGGAGTCTGCTCTCTGCCTCGGTGTAGGTGTTATCCACACGTACACGGCCCGTTACGTTGAGCCAAGGCAGGATGTCGTACTTCAAGCTACCCATCAACATATAGCGCTTACGCTTGGTGGGGGTCAACATATCGTTCACGACGAAATAGGGGTTCTGCAACTGCATACCCTGATCGCCGTAAGGCCAATACTGAACCGCGAACTTACGAGCGGCGTCGTAGCGCTTATACAACTGAACGGCTGACCAATCCTCACCACGGGGGAAGAGATATACGGCCGGAAGTGGGTTGTAATACTCACCCGGACGATACATGTTGTTGGTATTCTGAATAATATAGCTGCCGCTGAAGTCAAGGTGCAGCTTGTCATTAAGGAAGTCGCTGGTGTTGCGAGCCGTAAAGTTATAACGGTCGTAAGCGTTGTTTTCCAAGATACCCGTGGCGTTGGTGCTGGCCACTGACACATAAGTCTTGTTGGTCTTGGTACCCGTTGTGAGGGTCACGGAGTTGATATAGCTGTGACCGGTGTTGAAAAAGTCCTTGGGATTGAAGCCCGACGGGGTGGCCAAACGCTCGCCCCAGCTTTCAAAGGCGCCAGCCTTGTTGCCGTAAGTATTTTGGAACTCAGGCATGATGAATGGGTCAGAGAACTCCATGCTGCTCGAAACAGCCACGCTCACCTTACCCTCGGCGCCACGTCGGGTGTTGATCATGATAACACCATTGGCTGCGGCCGAACCGTAAAGGGCTGCGGCTGAAGGACCTGTAAGCACGTTAATGCTCTCAATGTCGTCGGGGTTAATATCGGCGATACCTTCACCGCTGGGCTGGCTTGAATAGCGTCCACCGCCAATGTCACCACCGTTCTTATTGAACATGGGCACACCGTCGATAACGTAAAGCACATTGTTGCCACCGGTGATAGACTTCGTACCACGCATTACCACACGTGTAGGACCACCTACACCCGTCGTTGAGGCATTGATATTGACACCGGCCACCGCACCATTGAGGCTGTTGACAAAGTTCACATTCTTAACGTTGGTCAGCTCTTCGCTTGACACTTTCTGCACGTTATAACTCAAAGCTTTCTCCGAACGCTTGATACCGAGGGCGGTAACTACCACCTCGTTCAGCGTCTGA
>NZ_DATCYK010000034.1:0-5840 GCF_036570325.1 Prevotella sp. | reverse complement strand
GGGATAATCGTCGCCGCAGCCCATCAGGCCAAGGCTCAAGAGGGCCGTTGCGCAGCTAATGATATATGTTTTATTGATACGCATAATCTTAATATCTTTATTGGAATTGGATTAATTGTTAGTCGAAGGCCATCCCTCGGTCTGTGTCAGCTTATAACCTTTGTTGGCATAATCTATAATCTGATTGGTGCCGATGGGCGACAAGTAGGGATTAACGTTAGGAATATTGAGGAAAGGCAGGCGTCCTTTGTTCTCCTTCGGGTAGAAGAAGCCCACCATCTTTGAGGCGTTGGTGCCATCAAATACCACGAACGAACCGTCGGCGGTCTTCACTCGGAGCTTATCTTTATTGGCGGCGACAAGTTCTCCCTTAGCTTCAGTGGGGAAATTGACCCACGTTCCGGTGAGCAAATCAGGATTTGCGTCGGTATCCATGTAGTTAAGTTTCTTCCAACGGCGCAGGTCTATGATGCGAGAGAACTCAAACGCGAATTCCATACGGCGCTCACGACGCAGCTCCCATAGGAGAGCGGGCACGTCGCTGTCGCGTTTCGGGTCGTCGTTAAGGCTGCTCAGCTTCATCGGAGCGGTAGGAACCACGCCCAAAGCCTTGGCCTCATCGGCGATCGGACGGTTACGAATCTGGTTCACCGATAGGTCTATATCGGATTGAACCACAGCGGGGCCACCCAAAGTTTGTATCTCTGCCTTGGCCTCTATCCAATTAAGAAGCACTTCGGCGTAGCGCATGACGGGATAACCGGTGGTATTCTTGTCGCCTTGGAACTCGGGAGCGGGCGTTCCTCCGGTCTTAAGATACTCGAGAGCCGACCGTGGTATGAACTTCGTTACGTAGAGGTAACAGCTCTTGGCCATAGGTGTGGGCTTCTGATAGAACGACGCCTCGAAGCGCGAATCACGGGTTTTGATGAGGTTTGACAGTGAAAAGTCCTTGGCATTGGCCACTCCCGACGTCTTCCAATCCTTGCCATCGGTGCAGATAAAAGCCTTGATGAGGTCCAAGTTGGGGCCTTGGTCGGTCGGAGAGTTCATGTTACAGGTCGACGCAACGCTGTGGGTAACGCCTTGTCCTGCGTCATATTTGCGGTAAAGGATAACATCTTTCGCGCCAATAAGGTTGGTAGAACCAAACAAACTCCTGAAATCGGTCACTATTTGATACTTTCCGCTCTTGATAACCATGTCCGCGCTCTCGACAGCTAAGTCAAAAAACTTGCGTGCTTGCTCATTGTTCTTATAATGATACTTCTGCCATGAGCCTTCAAACAAAGCCCAACGTGACACGAAGGAGGCCACGATATAGCGGTTGAGGTACTGGTCGCCGTCGTTCAAACGTACGTGCTGAAGGGCAAACTTGAAGTCATCGTACACATGATTCATCACCTCATTGCGGGGCGTACGGTCCTTATAAAGCTCGTCTTTGTCGGTATTCTTCACCTCATGCTCATGATAAGGCACGTCACCAAACACGTTTACCAACCTCGCATACTCAAGACCACGGAAGAAGCGGCCCACGCCCAGCCAGTGGTTTTTCTGCTCCTCGGTCAACACTCCCGACATACGGTCGTTGATACGGTCGAGCATGGCGTTGGACTTGCGTATCCATGCGAAGTTCCAAGTGGGTCCGGTAAACTGCGACTCCCACATAAGTCCCTCACTGGTGCTGCCCTTGCTCGTCGGCACTGACCGTGAGAACTGGCCTTGGGTGGACTTTATGACGCCGTCATCATTAAACATATAGTTGCTATTGGGCGTGTAAGCGGTCTCGCCATAGCCCAAACCATAGCCCACGAAAAAGTTGGTATAGAAGTCATTGGCATAGAGTCTGACCTTCTCTTCCGAGTTCCAATAAGTATCATCCTCGGCCGTTGTAAGCGAAGGACGGTCGAGCACATCGCTGCAACTGCCGAAGAACAACGTGCCCAATATTGCTGTCAATAATATCTTAGATTTCATAATTGTAGGTTTAAAGAGATAATTGTACACCGAAAGAAACCGACTTAAAGAGCGGCATACCTGTTCCGGTACGTCCTAAGTTGTAACTACTGGAGAACATGGAGTAGCCCGATATGGCCTCGGGATCAATGGGCAGACCTCTCAACTTGTCGAAAGTAAAGAAGTTTTCCATGGATACGTAAACCCTCGCCTTGGTGAGGTAAGCCTTCGAGAGCAACTCTTTGGGCACGGTATAGCCCAAGCTGATGTTCTTCACTCGCAGATAAGCCATGTTCAAGAGATACTTGCTTTGGGTCTGCATGCTGAATCCTGAGTTGCTTCCACCCAAGTCCCAAGCACGCGGATAGAAAGCGTCGGTACGCTCGGGAGTCCAATAGTCGGTCACGAAAGTCTTGGGCATGGCGCCTTCTTTGGCAAAATAGCCGGGGATAGCGAGCTGACCCGCACCCCAAATCTTGCGCTTACCAACGCCCTGACAGAACACGGAGAAGTCGAAACCTTTGTAATCCAGTCCTATACGGAAGCTATACTCAAAGCGCGGAGTGGAGTTACCGATGACGGTAAGGTCGCCATGGTCGCCGTTGGTAGATGAGCCCGGAGTGATATAACCGTCGCCATCGAGGTCGGCAAACTTCACGTCGCCCGGCGCGAACACTAACTTGTTACCATCCTCATAGTGCACTTGATAAACGGGATAGGGCGTATTCTGACGGTTGGTTTCACGGATAGTACCCTTGTAAATCACGTTTACACGCTCTATCTTATCATCTGCTCCATAAACGAAGTCATCCTTTTGGAACAGTCGTTCGGTCACCAATCCGTAAATATCGCCGTAGCGTCGGCCCGTAGAATAGGTGCCGTAAACGGAGCGATTCTCCCATGGCGTGAGGTAATCGGCACCTCGTGTAATCGTAGTAATGGCGTCGGAAAGCGATGCGGTGACATTAACACCGAGCCCGTTGCTGAACCGATGGTTATAATCCACGGAGATTTCCCATCCGTTAGTGCGCAGATTACCGTAGTTACCCTGCGGCGCCGTGGTGCCCAAAGTTACGGGAAGACTTTCTCCGGGGATAATCATGTCCTTGGTATCGCGGCGGAACCATTCGAAAGTAAGACCCAACTCATTCTTCAAGAAACGCATGTCAACACCCAAGTTGAGGGTTTCTATACGCTGCCAACTGATGTCATGATCGACGAGTTTCGGTGTTCCGAAGACGGAGCGCTTGAGGTTATCGGTGCCCAACCATGACGACTTGCTATTAGACAGCACTGAACGGAAGAGTGTATTGGAAACGGTTTGGTCGCCAATGCTACCCCATGAGGCACGCAACTTCATGAAAGAGAGGACGGGCTCGGCAAACTTCATGAAGGGCTCACCGGTCACAACCCAGCCCGCGGAGAACGATGGGAACCACTTCCAACGCAGGTGTGAGGGGAATTTTGACGAACCGTCTCGGCGCAGGTTGGCCTCCACCAAATAACGATCGGCATAGGCGTAGTTGATACGACCAAAGTAACCTAACTGTGCTTCCCAATCGGTATCGCCGTCAATGAACTGCTCACCCGACGCCAACTTGAACTGTGGATTGGTTTGATCGATAAGATCGTTCTTCGTACCGGTATAGGTTTTCCACTTGCTTGTGACTTGGTTCATACCCAACATAAACTTAAAGGCATGCTCCTTCTCGGCACCCAACCACAGCTTATAAGTAGAATAAACGTTGAAGGTATTACGATCAACGTTGCGACCGTAGTTAGTTATCTTGCTGGCAGAATTGTTAGAGAAGTATTTAGCATAAGGGAATCGGTAAGCAGGCATGCCTCCCGTGTCGGTAGGTTGCCCATTCTCGTCCACGAATACCTGCGACCCCGACTCGTCGAGCCATACCTCCGGGCTATACCATGTCTGCCCGGCCTCATACTGAATGACCGACGAATTGCGCTCACGCGACTGACGGTCATAGGTATAATCGGCCTTCAAGTCCCAGTCCTTGGTGAAGTTCAGCGTCACGCCTAAGTTCACATTATAATATTTATCTTGCAGGTTATCGGTATTGGAAGCGCCCACCTCATAGGACGGCTCACGCAAATCGTAGCCATTGGCCTTAGCGCCCATCGGCATGAGCGGGCTCCAACGATAGAGGTAAAGCCAAGGGTCGGCCGCCGTGGTGCCCACACCGGGATAACGCTTGTTGCGGTCAGAGTAGATAGAAGAGGCACGAAGGGTTACATATTTGTTAACTTCGGACGTCAGACTGATGGAAGCGTTGTAGCGCTTGAAGTCGTCGTGCTTGGCCTTTCTCGACATACCGGTTTGGTCAAGATAGCCCAGACCTATGTTATAAGAGGTCTTTCCCGTGCTACCGCTCAACGAAAGGTTGTGGGTCATCGTGGGAGTCCAGTCGCGAATCATGGCTTTCACGCCGTCATAAGTGCGATAACCATACTTATTAACGCCGTCGAACGTCCAGTCGCGGCCGTAAAGGATGGGATCATCATAGGCTACCGAGCCGCCATACTTCTGCTGCCACTCCACAGCTTTCTGATAACTCTCCTCGTTTATGCGCCAAAAACCACCCGCAGGCATACCTTCCTGACGATTGATTTGGGCATCCAACGTGTAACGGAGCGACGCCAAGCCTCCCATTTCTATGGGTTTGGCCACGTGTTGCCATGAAAAGTTGTTGGAGTAGCTCACTTCAAACCTGTCCTTCCCTACTCCTGTCTTCGTGGTTATAAGGATTACGCCGAACGCAGCCTTGGAACCATAGATTGAAGAGGCCGCGGCGTCCTTGAGAACAGATATGGATTCGATGTCATCGGGGTTGATCATCTGAATGCTCGGAATCTCAACGTTGTCCAATAAGATGAGCGGCTGGTTGCTACCTGCGAGGGAGCCAATCTGTCCGCGAATCTTAATACGGGGGTCGGAGCCCACTTCACCCGTGGGCACCACTACGTTCATGCCCGGCACCATGCCCTGAAGACCACGGCCCACGTCGGCGATCGGACGACCCGAAAGGGCCTTATCGACCTCCACGCTGGTGACGGCGCCCGTCAAATTAGCCTTTTTCTGCGAACCGTAGCCCACGACTACCACGTCGCCCAAGGTGTGTTGATCTTCCCGCATCACCACTTGCATGTTGGCACGAGCCTTCATCGACAGCGACTGGAAGCCTACGTAAGAGAAAGTTACTACACTCGAAGCGTTGCTAAGCGTAAGGCTGAACCGGCCGTCCATATCGGTAATGGCGGCGTTCTCGGTACCTTTCTCGCGCACGCTCACGCCAATGAGCGGCTCACCGGAGGCGTCTCTGACAACGCCCTGCACACGGGTAGTCTGCTGGTTCACGCCTTGGGCGCCACCAACGGCACGGGCCGACAGCGGGGAAGCCGACAAGTTAGCCGACGCCAGCCCATCAGCGGCCGGCAACGTGAGCAACATAGCAGAAGCAAACAAAACTTTAGAAAGCGGGAAACACATTCGATGACGCGCGCCATGAACCTGCATCCGCGTAGGAATAGAATCAGTTTTCATACTGGCTATAGCTATTTAGAAGGTTATGGAATTATAATTCACAATATAATTAAGGTGTAAACATGTTGTTATGACGGCCCATCGATTCACGAGCCCTCGCCGAACAGAAAATCCATAAAATACTGATTCACGAAGTTATACAGACTATTAAGGCCCTATCCGGCTAACAAGGCAAATGTAGATATTGTAGCCCGAATATGCAAACTTTATAGGCCTACGACCTTACTTATTAACTGTTATTAACGAATAGGTTTAATTTTTGCAAATATTTTCCCAATAAAAGCAGGTTTATTTTTAACCGAAAGCATTTGTCCCACCTATT
>NZ_DATCYK010000033.1:0-2485 GCF_036570325.1 Prevotella sp. | reverse complement strand
AGCCTTGTCGCAATTCTCCGTATCGAGCCTGAAACGCTCGCGGGCGCTCTTTCCTTCCGTGCCATAACCGCAGGTATAGGAGTCGCCATACACCTCTATCAGGCGCTCGCGGGGGGCCACCGCCTGCAACGTGGCGCCACTCGCCACATGTAAGGCGCTCACCGTGGTACATCCATACTCGCCCTCCGTACATTTCTGAAGCCGCAGGGTATGAGGTCCTTTGCCCAATTTCTCGGCCAAGGTGATGAGCTGTCGCTCCTTGCCCGTTATCTTTATCTTACGGACAAAGCGCCCGTCTATAAATATATTGTGGTAACTCGTGCCCGTCTCGGCTACTTCCACGGCGATGTATCCGCCCGTAAAACGCGTTTGCATGTACACGCCTATCCAGTCGTAACGCACGCTTCCATCGGCCAGCGTCTCCGTTCTTCCCGTAAAAGTTATGGCTTTGTCGGCAGCCTTCACGATTTTGTCGGCTCCCATTACCAGCACGGTTTGCAGCATGAGGGCCATCACCAAAAGAGTTTTTTTCATGTTTGTGTAGTTTATTTGTTGATTTAATTTCAGATTGTCTATCACCCGTCTCAACGCCACAGCGTAAGACTTACCGGGCAAAGTTACGCTTATTAATCCATATTTCCATCATGCCTGCCCCACATTTTCATATCCTCGGTTTGTCCAAAGGCCTCCCATGGCCCGCCCAAAGGCCCTCTTTCGCCATGTCAAAGGGCTGCTATGACACGCTCAAAAGGCTGCTTTCACAACGTCAAAGGGCTGCTCTCACGACACCGAAGGCATGTTATAAAAAATTAAATATGCCAGTCTTTTCCATTTTCTTGCCCATAATCATTATACATTTGCAGGCAAATCATTGTCTGATAAGACGATGACCACATATTATTAATAGTTTAATGATAAGGAAAAAGATGAAGAAGATTTTATTCACATTGGCCGCCATCCTGTCTGTTTTGTCAGGTTGGGCAGCCCCCAAAGGCAATTTTCAGTTGAAAGTAGAGCTGAAAAACTTCGGCGACACGATGATTGTCTATATCCCCGGACAGACCAATCAGGATGCCAAAATGGAGACCGTAGTGGCCAAGAACGGCAAGTTTGAAACCAGCCTCGACATTGATCAGCCCAAGAACATACAGCTTCTGACGCCTAAGACCATGCGGCGCGAGGATAACAAGTACGCCATCATCATTGCCGTGCCCAACGAGGAGTGCGTTCTTACGGGCGATGTAACTTCTCACTACGACGTTACGGGTTCCAAGTTCTACAAGGAATACCACGAAGCCGACGTAATGATGGAGGCCGCGCAGAAGCCTTTGTCTGATTTACAAGTAGCCCTTAGTGCCCGCATGCAGGCCGGTGAGAGCCGCGAAGCCATCATGAAAGAGTACGAGGAGAAGTCGCCGGCCCTGAAAAAGGCCTTCACCGAGGCGCTCTTTAACTACATCAAGGACCATCCTACGAGCGAAGTAAGCGCCGCCATCGTGCCAAGTTTGCAAGAAATAGGCCTCATGGAGCAGGCCATCGCCGCCCTCTCGCCCGCTGTAAAGAACGGAAGAATGCGCCCATTCTTTACCCGTCCGCTCGAAGCCATGAAGCAAGAGAAGGCCGCTGAGGAAGCCGCCGCGCAGAAACAAGCGGCAGGTATCATGGCGCCCGACTTCACTTTGAAGGATATAAATGGCAAAGATTTGAGCTTATCGAGCCTCCGCGGCAAGTATGTGCTCATTGATTTCTGGGGCTCATGGTGCATTTGGTGCATCAAGGGCATGCCGCAGATGAAGGAATATTACCAGAAGTACGCCGGCAAATTCGAGATATTGGGCGTTGACTGCAACGATACCGACGCCAAATGGAAGGCTGCCGTGCAGAAACATCAGTTGCCATGGCTCCACGTTTACAACCCTCGTGGCAGCAAAGTGTTGAGCGATTACGGTGTAACAGGCTTCCCCACGAAGGTTTTGGTGGGCCCCGATGGCAAGATAGTAAAGACCATCGTAGGCGAAGATCCATCGTTCTACACCTTCCTCGACGAAACTTTTGGCAAGTAAACTGCCAACCGCCGACTGATTTCATCCTATCATCGGCTCGCCAAATCATCTGATTACGATAAGTAAACGACCCGCCGTCTTTACATTATATATAAACAAAGCACGCTTTGAAACATAAATTTCAAAGCGTGCTTTGTTTGTTTCAACCTCCTTATTTCAACTCTTTTTCAAGATAGGAAGATGATAATTCTCCTTTCCTCCCTATCCTGCCGGCTTGTTATTTCACCACTTGCTGCAACTGACGGGGCTTCAACATTTCGGCGGGAACGGAGCTTCGGATATGTTCTACCAGCATATTGAGCAGCGAATAGCGTATAAAGCCCGAGCCGGTAAGCAGTCCTATCTCCCTCGAAGGCACGGGCAGGGCAAACGAACGCACCAACTTACGCTGCTCATCGCTCAACTGCGGTATGGCCAACTCG
>NZ_DATCYK010000032.1:0-2762 GCF_036570325.1 Prevotella sp. | reverse complement strand
TATTGCATCCTTTGTACCAGAAACAACTAGGTGTAGACTAGACTGGTCCCTCTGGTCTTGTGTTGGATTGACAACAAATTCTCCATCTATCAGACCTACAAGTACTGAACCAGTTGGTCCATTAAACGGTATATCAGATATTGATAGGGCTATTGACGAACCTATCATTGCTACTATATCAGGTGTACAGTCTTGGTCTACAGATAATACTGTCGCAACCACCTGTACATCATTTCTAAAACCATCTGGGAATAGAGGTCTTATAGGTCTATCTATCAATCTTGATGTAAGAACTGCCTTTTCAGATGCCTTACCCTCTCTCTTTAAAAATCCACCTGGTATCTTACCTACTGAATATAACTTTTCCTCAAAATCTACACTTAGAGGGAAAAAGTCAATCCCATCTCTCGGTTGAGCTGACTTTGTTGCATTCACCATCAGCATAGTGTCACCATATCTCATAATACAGCTACCGTTAGTCATTTCACATATCTTGCCTACTTCAACAGATAGCTTTCTACCAGCTAACTCTGTTTCAAAAATTCTATGTTCGAACATAGTTTCCTCCTTAAAATTTCTTTCTCTTTTCCTTACACATTTAATTTACTTTGAACAACTAATAGCTATTATATCCGGTCCAGTATGTGAACATATACATACCCCACCCTTAGTTACTAGTACCTTTTTTACCTTGTCCTTTAACTTGTCTTCTACTTCCTTAGCAAGTTTCTGAAAATCTTCAATACTCGAACCATATCCTATAGTTATAGTAATATCTGCCAGTTCCTTATTTCTATCTATTACCTTTTCCATCATTGCCGATATCAGCTTTTTAACGCCTCTCACCTTGCCGACAACCTCTATCTCACCCTTTTCCATCTTGAATAGGGGTCTTATACTAAGCATATTTCCAAGTATGGCTGTCGCAAGTGGAACCCTACCACTCTTTTTCAAAAAATCAAAACTAGCCGGTGCAAAGAAAATCACAGATGAATCTCTTATCTCAACTAATCTTTCTAGTATTTCTTCAATATCTAGCCCCTCTTCAATCAAATCGCAAGCCCTGATCACAGACTGACCCGCACCAAGTGACAAGTTCTCCGTATCAAAAACAAAAACATCTCCCTCAGTATCAGACTTTGCTAACATAGCAGACTGATAAGTACCACTCTTTGTAGATGCACCCGTAATACATAGCACCTTCTTCCCCTCAGCCAATGCCCTGTCAAATGCATCTTTAAACTGAATATATGTAGCTTGGGATGTCTTTGGAATGTCTTTTGCTTCAAGAGCCTTTACGTAAAATTCTTCCTTTGTTATATCGATACCGTCTTTGTACTCCTTACCATCCATCATAAGGGTAAGTGGTATCATTTCAAGATAGTCTTTAGCCATTATCTCATCTGGAATATCGCATAGACTATCACATATTAATTTTATATCCAAGGTAATACCTCCCAACATCTATTTTACTCTAGTATATATTATATCATAGCAATAGGTATAATTGTACATTTTTGTTATCAATTATTTCTTCAATATCCAATACCCATCCTTAGAACTTCCTATATATTCTATGAGTTTTTCATCTCTTTCTCTACACTTATTGATTTTCAGATAAAAAATAGTCCTATCTTTTTATATGGATAATTTATCATAACAAGTGCAACATAAAATAAACTCATAGCTAATCAGCTGTGTTAATATGTAAGTGACCAAACAAAACATATTAAAAGGAGCGACTAACTATGAGCTATAACCATCTTACCATAGAAGAGAGATCTTGTATTTATCAATTTTTAAATTTAGGAATGAGTATAAGGAAAATTGCACAAGCACTTAAAAGGTCGCCTAGTACAATATCTCGAGAAATTAAAAGAAATTCATCTAAAATAAAAAATAGTAGAGGAAATTATACTAAGTACTTTCCAATAAAGGCAAATGATAAATATATTGATAGAAGGAAAGACTGCTATAGAAAAAGTAAATTTTCTAAAGATGTTATTGATTATTTAACTGTAAAGATTAATGAACATTGGTCACCTGAACAAATATCAAATAGAAGCACAAATGTTATTCATCAAATACCATCTACATCAACCATATATAGACTCATACACGCAAAAAAACTGCCAAAAACTAGTATGGAAAATTTGAGAAGAAAAGGTAAATTTAAAAGACCAGCAGAAAAAAGAGGGAAATTCAATGATAAAGGGAGAACTATTAAGAAAAGACCTAAAGAAATATACAAAAGGCAAGAGATGGGTCACTGGGAAGCAGATACAGTGGAATCAGGCAGATTAGATCATAAAAGGAAAAGTAGATATTGTTTCGTAACTTTAGCAGAACGAAAATCAAGATATTATATAGCAATCCTAGTTGAAAATAGAAAATCAGAAAATGTCACACCAGCAATAATCAATGCATTAAAAGATTTTCCAAAAGAATTAGTAAAAACAATAACTTTTGATAGAGGTAAAGAATTTTCAGAATTTGAGAAAATAGAAAAAGAATTAGGATGCAAAACATATTTTTGTGACCCATACTGTGCTTGGCAAAAAGGTACAAATGAAAATAGTAATGGACTATTAAGAGAGTTTTATCCTAAGGGTATGGATTTATCAGAAGTAAATATTGATGATTTAAATTACAACTTAAATTTAATGAATAACAGACCTAGAAAATGTATAAAATATAATACACCTATAGAAAAACTTTTTGGTATCTTACCATAGGTGTTGCATTTGATTTGACAATTCGTC
>NZ_DATCYK010000031.1:0-41294 GCF_036570325.1 Prevotella sp. | reverse complement strand
ACCGCAAACACGAAAGCAATAACGAAAAACGCTATCCAAATGTAGTTTAACACCATAATTGGTTGCAAAGTTAAGGCAAATAGATTAAGTTTTTTTTTATGAGCAGTTAAATAATGTTGTAGGGGTTAGGTTGTGAGGGTGGGGAGTTGGGAAGATGAAGGGTTAGCTTAGAGGGGGTATGGGGCGGCAAAGCCGCCCATAGGCAATGGTCCATCCGACTGGTCAGACCAGTCTGACTAGTCCGACCGGTCCGACAATAATGGCGGCCATGTGGCCACCTCATACCTTCTAAGCTAACCCTTCATCTTCCCAACTCCTCACCCTTACACCGCGGCTCTGCCGCCCTCCTCTCCTCAACTCCCCACCCCCACAACTTCAAAGCGGCCCTTTCATCGGGTGAAAGGGCCGCTTTGACAACACCAAAGAGCCGCTTTGGGCGGCTCAAAAGGCAGCTTTGAAAATGCAAGATTGGAGAGACGCGACTATGAATAGTTTGTTATAATTTATTACTCTTCATTTAAAGGGAGTAAATTCTACATCTAACAAGAGTAAAATCTACATTTAATAAGACTAAACTCTACATCTAACAAGACTAAACTCTACATCTAACAAGACTAAACTCTTCCCTTAAAAGGAGTAAACTTTCATCCCTCCAACCTCACAACTTCTTTACTTAAAAATTCAGTTTCACGGCAGCTCCGGCGACGATCCACGCACGGGGCTGGGGAACATTGCCCACATCCACATACTTGCGGGCGGTAAGGTTGTTGCCCTCAAGGTAGACATTCCAGCGGTCGGCAGCCCAATTGAGCTTGGCGTCGAGCAGACCGTAGGTGCCGTAGCGATGGCTTTGGCCCTCCAAATCGGTGTAACTGCCCATGCGATGTTGCAGGCGGTAATTGACGTTCAGCTCCAAACGGCGCCACAACTGAAGCCGGGCATGGGCCACAAACTTATTCTTCAGATACTCCAAAGCGTAAAGGCTCTGTATGCCGGAAGGCTCATTGTGGTCCTGATCGATGAAACAATAGCTCACCCCAAGCTCCTTAACGAGGCGCTGCGAGGGCACGAGGCGCAACATGTCGAGCTTCAGGCGGGTTTCAAAACCCAAAGCCCTGATATGGCCGAAGTTGACCGACTTCCATACCAAAGCGCCCGTGTCGTCCTTCTCCCCGTCGCTTATCCAGTCGATAAGGTTCGTATGATAGTTGTGGAAAACGGACGCCGAGGCCGTCACCGCGTCCGAAGTATAGCGCACGCCGGCCTCCAAGGCTTGCAACTCCTCGGCCTTCAGGTTGGGATCGGCCATGTGACCGTCTTTCTTCAGGTACAGTTCGGTGACCGAAGGAATGCGCAGCGACGTGTTGTAACTGGCAAAAACTTTCAGTCCGTCGCCTATTCTGTAGCTGGCGTCAAGGCTCGGATAAACCTTCATCGGCCGCTCACCCCAACTGTTTTTCACGGCGATGATACCACCGGAGAGGGTCAGCCGGTTCAAGAGAACGTTGTGTTCGAGGACGAACTGCGTGTTCGTGCGGTTCAATCCCTTGGCATAAACCCGGTCGGTGCCGTGTATCGACCGTGCCTTATGGAGCTTTTCACCGAGATTAGTGCTCACAAGATCCTCGTTACGAAGCTCCGCCGCCACGGCGGTGCGGCCCAATGACCAGTCGACATAGGCGTTCAGGTTGACTCCCATCACGTCGGTGCGGTGGTAATTGAACGGAATCTTACCCGTCCGGGCGTCGTCGCCACGCAGCAACTCAAAGCGATCGTACTGATGGTGCCAGTACACCGATGGGCGGAAATGTACCCGTCCGCGGCGTGTCTCGGCCTGAATGGCGGTATAGGTCTTGAAAGTATGCTCGAATTGATTGTCAAACTTCGGGCTGTAAAAGGTGCTCGAGCCAAAGTCTTTCAGGCTCATGCCCGCATGCCACCTTACGAGTAAGTCCTCGTTAACGTAACTTCCCTGATAAAAAGTCTTCACGCGACGGTAATCGGTATTGAGCTTTCCCTTGGCGCTACGGGTGTAACCATCGCTCCGGGCATAGCCCGCGGAGAGTCGGTTGCGCCATGGCCCGCCGGCCACATTGGCTCCCACACCGGCGCTCAGGTAGCCATAGCTGCCGCCTTCCACGTGAGCCGTCAGGCCGGAATGGGCCTCCGATTTCGTAACAATGTTGATGGCGCCGAGCAACGACGACGTTCCATAGACCCGTCCGGCCGGTCCTTCCAACACTTCGATACGCTCTATCTCACTGATGTCTACGGGGAAATCGGCCGCGTTGTGGCCCGTTTGCGGGTCGCCGATATTGATTCCGTTGAGCAGAATCGTGACCTGTTCGTAGTTACCGCCCCTTACGCTCACGTCGGTCTGGGCCCCTATGGCCCCTCGTTGCCTGACGTCGACGCCCGCGGCGTACTTTAACAGATCGTTTACACTTTGTACCGGCGCCGCCTGAATGTCCTCGCGGCTCAGTACAGTTACCATTCTCGCTTGCTGGCTCTGCGTCAGCGGCGCCCTCGAGCCGGTGATGTTCACCTCCTCGAGCGTCTTTTGCCAGCGGTAGGTAGAGTCGGTTGTCACCTTGGTTACATCGGTGCTGACGCTGCCGGCCTTAGCGTAGGTCAGCGTGGCGACACTCAATGTGCCGATGAGAACCTCTCTTCCCAAGCATGCAAAGAGGGAGTAGCCATGGTTTGAGAAATGCTTAAACCGCAGCGTCCCGCGCTTGTTGAAAATTGATTTGTACATAAAAATTTAAATAAAGGCCAATGGGCCACTATTCATAATCGGCCGCAAAGGTAGTAAAATATTTTTAAACGCCCGGCCGAAGCAGGCCTTTCATCGCCCCAAAGGGCTGCTATGACCCGCCCGAAGCTGCCTTTTGAGGCGATGAAAGGGCAGCTTTGGTTTTTCCCTTAAAGTTTAATAAAAAAGCGACATTTGTTTTGCCACACGGGAATTAAAGCGTAACTTTGCAGCCGAAATAGTGTCGCAACCGTTTGATTGTGACGTAATTATAACTTCGGAAGGTCTTTAAGCCCAAATAATTATGGCTGGGAGGGCTGCTGTCCTTCCAGCTTTTATTGTATAAAAAATTTGAAGACATTTGAAGAATTGGGCGTCAGCGAGAGCATTCGCCGCGCCATCGAAGAACTTGGATTTGAGCAACCCATGCCCGTCCAAGAAGAAGTTATCCCTTATTTGCTTGGTAATAAAAACGACGTTATCGCACTGGCACAGACCGGTACGGGCAAAACGGCGGCTTACGGATTGCCCGTGTTGCAGAAGACCGCGGCCGACGACCGTACCACACAAGCCGTTATCCTTAGTCCTACACGTGAGCTTTGTCTGCAAATATGCGACGACCTCAACGCGTTTTCCAAATACATGGATGGCATTCACGTGACCGCCGTGTATGGAGGAACCGACATCGGCAGTCAGATTCGCACCCTGCGCCATGGCGTGCAGATTATCGTGGCCACGCCGGGACGCTTGGTTGACCTCATCAACCGAGGCGTGGCACAGCTTGACAACGTGAACAACATCGTGCTCGACGAGGCCGATGAAATGCTCAACATGGGATTCTCGGAGAGTATCAACGCCATTTTCGAGCAGTTGCCCGACGACCACAACACGCTTCTTTTCTCGGCCACAATGAGCAAAGAGGTGGAACGTATCGCCAAGAACTACCTCCACGACTACAAGGAAATTGTCGTTGGATCGCGCAACGAGGGCGCCGAGCACGTCAATCACATCTATTACATGGTGCACTCCAAGGACAAATATTTAGCCCTGAAGCGCATTGTGGATTTCTATCCCCATATCTTCGCCATCATCTTTTGCCGCACGAAGATAGAGACACAAGAGATAGCTGACAAGCTGATCAAGGACGGTTACAACGCCGAGGCGCTCCATGGAGACCTCAGCCAGCAGCAACGTGACCTGACGATGCAGAAGTTCCGCCAGCACACCGTGCAGTTCCTCGTGGCCACCGACGTGGCGGCAAGAGGATTGGACGTGGACGATTTGACCCACGTCATCAACTACGGACTGCCCGATGACATCGAAAGCTACACCCACCGGTCGGGTCGTACCGGCCGGGCAGGCAAGAAAGGCACCTCCATTTCTATCATCCACACCAAGGAGAAGTTCAAAGTGCGCCAGATAGAGAAGCAAATCGGCAAGGATTTTGTCGACGGTGAACTGCCCAAACCTGAAGAGATTTGCAAGAAACAGCTCTATAAAGTGATGGACGACATCATGAAAACCGACGTCGATGAGGAGCAGATAGCCCCTTACACGGTGGAAATCATGCGTCAGTTTGAGTATATCGACAAGGAAGATATTATCAAGAAGATGGTCACGGTGACCTTTGGTAAGTTCCTTAACTACTATAAGAACGCGCCCGTTATAGAGAAACCGGTGAGCGGTCGCAAAGCCGAGCGGGGCGAAGGACGCAAGGACAGCCGTAAGGATGGCCAGCGCCGCAAGCACAATACCGAGGCGGGTTACAAGCGTCTCTTTATCAATTTGGGTAAAACCGATGGCTTCTATCCCGGCGAAATCATGCAGTTCCTCAATAAGAACATGCACTCTCGTCAGGAAGTGGGTCACATAGACCTGCTTCAAAAGTTCGCTTACATCGAGGTACCCGAGCAAGATGCCACCAAAGTTATGAAGGCTTTGAACGGCGCGGAGTACAAAGGACGCGAGGTAAGATGTAACGACGCCGACGAGGGAGGCCGTGGTCGCTCTGCCGGCACGGGCCGCGGAGAAGGTCGCGGTGGTCGTCAGGCCGACCGCGGACGCAGCCGTGGCAACGATAACCGTGGCCGCCGAGAGACCCCGAGAGGCAATCGCCGCTCACGTGAGTTTGAAGAACAAACCGATTGGCGGGCCCTTATGAGTGGTCAGCCCCTGAAACTGAAAGGCGCCGAGCCCGACTTCAGCGAGGAAGGATGGGCACGCCGCAAACCTAAGAAGAAGTAAGAGCGGGCCCGATAGGCCCGGTTGTAAGGGTGAGAAGTTGAGAGGATGAAGGGGCAAAGCCCCCTTGTACTGCGGCAAAGCCGCAGATGGAAGGCGTCAGCCATCAAACTAGTCCGACCGGTCTGACTTGTCCGACTAGTCTGATTTCTACCAATTAGCTCCTCACTATCTACCAACAACAAACCAAAACATTAGCAAAATGAACATAGGTGTATTTTGTTCGGCCAACAATCAGATTGATTCGGCCTTCTTCGACGCCGCCGAAGCCCTTGGGCAATGGATGGCCCAACACCATCACACGCTCGTTTACGGCGGCTGCAACTTAGGCTTGATGGAAATCATAGGCCAAGCCGTACACGCCGGAGGCGGCACTACCATCGGCGTGGTGCCCCGCCTTGTGGAGCAGACAGGCCGTGTGAGCGACGCCGTGAGCGTAACAATCAGTTGCGAGGACCTCACCGACCGCAAGCAAATCATGATGGATCGCAGCGATGTTTTCGTGGCCTTGCCCGGTGGTATCGGCACGCTTGACGAGATATTCACCGTGGCTGCCATGCACACCATAGGCTATCATGCCAAGAAAGTCTATCTTTTGAATCTCAAAGGGTTCTACAATCCGTTGGCCGCCATGCTCGAAGAACTCGACAAGGATGGCATGATAAGAGGACATTGGCAAACCTATATAGAAACCGTCGACACGCTTGACGAACTCTTAAAGAAGCTGGCTTAGGCCGGCTTCTTTGCGTTTAAGGGGATGGGGCGGCAGGGCCGCCGGTGTAGGGTTGGGGAGTTGGGAGGATGAATGGTTTGCTTAAAGGGGGTAAAGGCGGCAGGGCCGCCGGTGGGCAATGGCCCATCAGACTTATCGGACTTGTCGGACCGGTCTGACTAGTCCGACAAAAACTACAAAGCATTTAGCCCTTTACTCCCAAATTCCTTCGACACATAGTTGTAAATATCCTTACAACACTCTGCTGAAAAGAGCTGTCCGGTGGCGATGCAGCCGTCCCATTGCTCCTCCGAAAGCCCACCGACAAGCTGCTGACGGGTAATTCCGTGCTTGATAAGGCCATAGATGAAGCCGGCGTTAAAGTTGTCGCCGGCGCCTATGGTGCTCACAACTTCGCCATCGCGGGCCACCTCGTAGGCTTTGCGAAAGCCATTCTCGGCCCTCACGACGATAGGATTGGGACCATCGGTGCAAATCATTTTCTTGCAGTAAAAGCTGATTTCGGCCGTATAAACACGGTCGGCCTCGCCCATTCGATAAAGAATGGCGAAGTCATCGCTGCTTCCCCGCACGACATCGGCGAACTCCAAGTTCTCAATAAGGTTGGGAGTAATCTTCAACAGCTCATCTTTGTGCGACGAACGATAGTTAACATCGTAGTAAAGAATGGCCCCTCGGTCACGCGCATACTCCAAAAAACCGGCCACCTGCGGCCTTACCACGGGATTGACAGCGAAGAACGACCCGAAAACAACGATGTCATCGGGATTTACCTCGGGATAAACGAACTCCAACTGATCGTGGGGATGGTCCTTGTAAAACAAGTAATCAGCGTTGTTATGCTCATCGAGGAACGCCAATGAAATGGGCGATTTGCTGTCGGGAAACACGTTTACATGGTCAGCGTTGACGCCATTGTCCTTCAAGAAGTCAATGACATAGCGGCCCACCCGGTCGTTGCCGGCCTCTGAAATGAATGTGGTATTGACGCCGGCGCGGCCCAATGAAACAATGGCATTGAAGGCCGAACCGCCCGGAACAGCGCTGACGGGCTGCCCATTTTTGAAGATGATGTCGAGAACAGTCTCGCCTATTCCGATTACTTTACGCATAGTTTAAGTCTGAAAGGATGATTACCCGGCGGCCAAAGAGCCGCCATCATGCGCAAAATTAGCGCAAATATTTCGATTACATGCAAGCCAAAAGCATATATTTCGGCCATGAAGCGAAAGAAATATTGGCAAAATGGATTAACTTTGCACGCACTATGGCATATCAAACGTTCACGCTCGACAACGGACTGCGTATCATTTACCGGCCCGATAGCTCACCCATCGTCTACTGCGGCTACCAAATCAACGCCGGCACACGTGACGAGGCACCCGGCGAGGAGGGGCTGGCCCACTTCTGCGAACACACTACTTTCAAGGGCACTGCCCGCCGACGGGCATGGCATGTGCTCAATAGCTTGGAGAGCGTGGGCGGCGATCTCAACGCCTTCACCACCAAAGAAGACACCGTTTACTACGCTGCCATCCTGAAAGAACACACTTCCCGGGCCATCGACGTGCTGACCGACATCGTCTTTCACTCGGTTTATCCGCAGCACGAGATAGATAAGGAGGTGGAAGTTATCTGTGATGAGATTGAAAGTTACAACGATAGTCCGGCCGAACTCATATTTGACGAGTTTGAGAACATGATATTCCACGGCCATCCTTTGGGCCACAACATCCTCGGAACGGCAACCAACGTACGGCGATTTACCACGGCCGACGCCCTGCGCTTCACCCATCGACACTATCGGCCGGCCAATTCCATCTTCTTCATCGAGGGCGATATAGATATAAATAAGGTGGTACGACAGCTTCAACGGGCCGATTGGCCTGCCTTTGACACAGTTTCTGACACCACGCCCGAGAGCGTTCCGCCCACCGATAGCGACCGTCCGACTTCCTCATCGCCCATCATCATTGACCGCAACACCCATCAGGCCCACGTCATGATGGGCACTCGGGCTTACGACATTCACGACGAACGCCGCATGAGCCTTTATCTTCTCAACAACATCTTGGGTGGACCGGGCATGAGCTCACGGCTCAATCTGGCCCTGCGCGAGCGCCACGGACTTGTCTACACCGTGGAAAGCACGATGGTAAGTTACAGCGATACGGGGCTATGGGCTATCTACTTCGGCTGCGACCCGCACGATGTCAACCGCTGCCTGCGCCTCATCCGACGCGAACTTGATAAGCTCATGCAATCGCCCTTGACCGTTTCGCAATTGGAAAAAGCCAAGAAACAACTCAAAGGACAGATAGGAGTGGCCTGCGACAACCGTGAGAACTTCGCCCTCGATTTCGGCAAAAGTTTTCTTCATTACGGCTGGGAGAAGGACATCACCAGCCTCTTTAAAAACATCGACGCCATCACTTCGGAAGGCATTCAGCAAGTGGCCAATGAACTGATGGGGCCTGACAAAATCACCACATTGATTTATCAATAGCCCCATTTTGGCTCACCCATGCCCCGCCTTGCTCACTCCAAATTATACGTATGCACGCTGGTGCCCTGCGCCGACGGCAGATAATTGATTCCCCACCAGCACATTTGCAGCAAAACAAAGTTGATGAGAAGTATCCACAAGGCCACCTTGGCGGTGGATTGGCGGTTTAGCCGGTAGTGGATATACACCAAATAGGCCAGCCAAGTGGCCGCTGCCCATGTTTCCTTTGGGTCCCATGCCCAATAAGTTCCCCACGCCTCTTTGGCCCACAGTGCGCCAAAGAGCATGCCGATGGTAAGGAACGCCCATCCCACATATACAAGGTTATCGCAAATATCAAGCTCTTCCTCGCCTTGTTTTTTCTTGAAGAAGAGCAGATAAACGGCCATTACGAAGGCCGCACCCAGCAAAGCATAGGCGAACATGTAGACGATTACGTGGGGCGCGAACCATGGACTTTGCAGCGCCGGCATGAGAGTTTTGTTGTGAATCTCGGGCTTAAAGAGGTTGATACAGATGAAAACAGCCGATAGAATGGTGGAAAAAGAGAGTATCCACTTGTATTTCCAGCGACTATAAACGATGATTCCCGCCAGCGGAAGGAAGAAACTGTACCACAAACGGGTCTCACCCATGGTGCGCAAGGGCGGCCGCTCGAGCGACATCCATAGCAAGACAATGAACGCGAAGAACACCATCAGTCCGCCACCGGTGGCCGCGAAGGCTGTGATTTTCTTGTTTTTCCACGCCGCCCATGCGCCGATAACCCATAGAAGCAGCGATATGATGGCAAAAAAGATAAAATAATTCCAATTCATAGGTTTAGTTTTGTTTGTGGGTGGCGGCCTGAATAAACATGAGGATGGCACCTATCAATATCATATAGATACCGAAATAAATGGCGGGAATCCACGGGTCGCGCACCAACTCAAAGATACTGAGGTTGCTCCACTTACCCATCTGCTCGTTATAACTCAACTGATAAATCTTCCAACCGGCTATCGTGAACGGCTTGTTTACCTCAATGGTGGCGTCAACGCTTTGCCCATCTTGCGTGAAAACGGTCACATCGGAGGCGAAACGCTCCGGTTCGCGGTTGGGCATGACCAATGTATGGCGTTCATCGAGCGCCAATCCCTGATAAGGAAATTGATAACTGCCACATGTAACCCATCCTTCAACCTTCTTACCGGCCTTCGTGGCCCGCACCAATAGGGCACACTGGGCGCCCTTACCGTCGAAAGGAATGTAGCCACCCTTGTTCAACGCCTGCCCCAAAGAGTCCATCCGCATGCGTCCTACCATCTCACTCGGCATGTTGCCCATCATCTTTGCCATCATTTCGGGCACGGCATTGTCGATGCGTTTCACGATGGCGATGTCCCAATCGAGCAGTTTTCCACCTTTAAAATCCTTGTCTATCAGCACGTGCGCCGGCTTCTTGACGGGTTGGGGAAGCCCTTTGTCATCAATCATCATGAGCTTCGGCGGGTATTCATCTATGGTAAAGCGGTTCAACTGGATAGCCAACGGCAGTTCCTTTACGTCTTGTCGCTCGTCGAGCACACGCCATTCGGGCTTTCCTTGCTCACAATACATCTTCGTACGCTGCATGTCGGCCGAGCCGAGGGTGGCCGTCGTGAGCACGAGAAACAACCCCGCATGGCTTATAAGCGACGGAACAGCCCGCTTATTTAAGTGAATCAGCTGGTGAAGCATGACCTCCCCCACGATGACAGTCATCCAAACATAGACCAAAATGAACGGCCAGAAGTTGAGCATTTTGGTCAATCCGAACACGTCGACAGCCGGTTTGCCTTCAGCCACCTGCTTTGTCAGGCCCATGATGACGGTCAATAGGGCCGCGGCTGCCAAGGCCGGAACGGCCGCCTGCACGCTTGTCATGAACCGAAAGGCATACACCCGCTTGCGCAAAGCGTAGGCCATGACAACGAATAGCACAAAAACAGCCAGCACAATGATATTGGCCGGCCACATAAATATCTTCCATTCAAGAGGCCCCACACTATATTGCAGCATGAGACCCACTATCGTGAGTCCCACGGCAATAGCTGTTCCCTCTTTATAATTCCAAGGTTTTGTCCACATGATTGGGTGAGGTTGATAGGTTGTAGAGGTGGGGAGGTGGGAGGATGAATGGTTTCTTACCTTATTATAATTATATTTTAAAGAAATGATATTCCATTTTCAGCGAAACGAAGAGCCATCTTCTATCAAATGATAATCAGTCTTCAACGAAATTAAAAATCGTCTTTTGCTAGATGATAATCACTCTTCAGCCAAATGATAACCTATCTTTAAAACAAACTATTCATCCTCTCAACTCCCCACCCCCACAACTCTTTACATAGGTTTTGTTATAAATCGTTTGTTCTTTCGGGCTTGTTCTATCCACTTAGGCACGACAGTATCAACGAATTGTTGCTTTTGTTGCTTCATCTTAACGGGGTCAAGACCGATATAGCGCTGTGCTTTCTCCTTGGTAGAAACGTCGGGTAAGGGGATAACCTTGGTCCATCCGTGGCCGGCCACTACACGAGTACACTCTAACTGCGCGTCTTTGGCGAACTCCATGGCGTCGGCCAAGAGCCTCATCACTTCTTGTGGAGCGTGGAAAGCGGCACCATGGCTGGCCAAAGCATAGTCCCAACGCCACTGGCTCTTGCGTATATCCATCAGTGCTTTCTGCATTTCGGCCTCGGTAGCACCGTGCTTCCACGCGAATTCCGCATAGAGGTGGGCCTTTCCCAATTCGGCTTCCATTCTCATGGCGAGGTCATATACCTTCTTCTGACGCTCATAAACGTTCTCTCGAAGGGTCTCCGCGTCCTGACGATGGCAGGTTTGGCAGGTGCGATCGATGTTGGCCAAGGGGCTCATAATGTGGTGATCGGTGAATTTAACGCCACCTTCCTGCTTGTAAGGCATGTGACAATCGGCGCACGAAAGGCCGCGCTGACCGTGAATACCCTGCTTAAACATCTCGTAACCCGGGTGTTGCGCCTTCAGAATCTTGGCGTGCGACAGCGGGTGAACATAGTCATAGAAGCCCAGACTGTCGTAATATTCCTCGGCAGCCTCGCAGGTAAGACCCTTGTCTTGTGGGAATTTCAGGTACTGATGGTTCTCTTTCTCAAAGTAATACTCGGTGTGACACTGGGCGCAAACCAGCGAACGCATCTCCTGATGGCCGGCTTTATTGACGTCCTTTCCTGCCCTTGCCCACGCCTCATACAAGGCCGGACGAGCCGGACGCAGGTCCATCGTGCGGGCGTCGTGGCAGTCTGAGCAGCCCACGGAGTTCATCACCTCCGCTCCCCAGTCACTCCATTTGGCGCCATAGTAGGCATTGAGGCCTTTCTCACGCATCAACCGGGGCACATCAGGGCCCTTACAAGTCCAACAAGTACCGGGCTGCATGTCGTCAGCACCATCGATTCCGGGATTTCCCGTGCGCAGAATCTTCTGCAAATCCTCGATACAATGACGATGACCTCGGGGCGTATTATACTCCCGGGAGAAAGCGTAGCCGGCCCAATTGATGACGATATACGGATTCATAGCCAGCACATCCTTATCGCTGGAGCCATTGTAGCGGCTCTGAAAAGTCGTGTCCTCCGTCATGGCCCACGTCTGATACTCACGCGGATAGTCCTGCGCGAACTTCTCGTTTTGCGAAACGATGGAGTCGGTAAACATCGTCCGCTTGTTGTTAAACACGCTTACGACCTCTGCCCGGCGCTCGAGCAGTGAGGAACAGAGCAGTCCCAGTACAAAAACAATGACCATGACACCTCCGAAGAGCAGCCATCCTTGCCATTTCTTTAATTGCTTTGCCATATTTTTAGATATTAAGTTTTAAAGGGAATAGGTAATCAATCAGAGATAAACATTAACTGTCGCCAAGCATTTTACGCAGCCATTGGGGCACCGGCGATGGCGGAATGGGCACCTGCGACTCGGCGTTGGGCGTGCTCGTCAGGGCGTTCATGCCGCCGTGGGGCACGTTGCGATGGCAATCCCAGCAAGCCATTCCCTCGCCACGCTTGGCCATCATGTAGTCCATACGGCCCGTTTTGACAAACTCGGTGTTCAGTTGTTTATGACAACGAATGCAGTTATCCATGATGACTTCGGAGCTTGCGGTCTCCGCTTTGATAGCCTGATGTTCGGAATGGGTCACAAAGTAGGCCACATGTTTCATTCCGTCAATGCCCTTGAAGCCGTAATGAGCCGCTATGTTGTCGTTGGGCACGTGACAATCGTTGCACGTAGCGTCGCGCCCATGTGACGAATGAGACCACGTGGCGTAGTAAGGCGTCATGATATGACAGTTGACACAAGCGGCAGGATCGTCGCCGACGATATATGTGTGCATTCTCAGGAGGTAGAGAAAAAGGAATGTCAAACCGACAATTACACCACCCGCAACCAGCAGAAAAACCTTCTGTCGATAACTGAAAATGTCCTTCCATGTGGTCAGTTTATGCCAATTCATAGATTAATAGGTTGATTCTATTTCACAAATATATGAAATTAAGAGATAAGTATTTGTAAAGAAAACAGAAAAAAATCCTCATTTATGAGGATAAAAGCCATGTTTTAATCCTAATAAATGAGGATAGTCGTAAATTGTAAACTACCAGATAGCAAAATGGAGGAGTAGGAAGGGCGCCATCACCGCCCACTCCTCATCCTCCTTCATAAACCAATCCTCCTTTCATTCAGCGTCGGACCAGTCGGACTAGTCGGACTGGTCCGACCTTAACAAAGCCTCCTACTGCTTTCCCCACACCTCGTTGGCCACAGACTGAACCAAGTCTATCTTGGCCCACTGCTCTTCCTCGGTGAGCTTATTGCCAATTTCGCAGGAAGCGAAGCCGCACTGCGGGCTGAGGTAAAGCCTGTCGAGCGACACGTATTTCTCGGCCTCAAAGATGCGCTTGATAAGCTCCTCGCGGCTCTCTAATGCCGAACGCTTGGTCGTAATGAGGCCCAACACCACCTTCTTGTCCTTCGGAATGAAGCGCAAAGGCTCGAAACCACCCGACCGCTCGTCGTCAAACTCCAAGTAAAAGGCGTCCACATTCTCGCCGGCAAACAAGTAAGGACCCACCGGCTCATAGCTTCCCTGACAAGCATAGGTAGAATGATAGTTGCCACGACACACGTGCGTGTTGACCACCAAGCCCTCGGGCTTACCTTCAATGGCCAGATTGTTGATGTCGAGGTACTTCTGCGCCTCACCCTCCACGGTGAAATCGCTGCCGGCCATCAGCTTCCAAAAGTCCTTATCGACGATCATTCCCCACGTGCAATCATCGAACTGCACCGTCCTACAGCCAGCCTCGTAGAGGTCGCGGAGCACCTGCCGATAAGCCTCGGCTATGTCTTCGATGAGCTGTTTGCGGTCGGGGTAAACGCTGTCGGTCGTCTTTCCGTTGTCGCCCCGGTAGAGCTCGGCCAAGAACTGGGCCGGAGCGGGAATGGTTTGCTTGGCCACTATGCCCGGCTCCTCAAACTGATGAACGAAGCGATAGTCCTCCACGAACGGGTGATTATGGCCCGATATGCGCCCCGTGAGCCGCAACGAGCCCTTCGTCGTCTCCTCGCCGTGGAACTGATAGCCGTGCTCCAGCTCTATATGCTCCACGCCTTGGAAGCCCCACATGAAATCGAGGTGCCAATAGCTGCGGCGAAACTCGCCATCGGTAATAACCTTCAGGCCGTGGGCTTTTTGGCGGGCCACCAGCTCGGTGATGAGCCTATCCTCAATGGCTCGCAGTTCGGCGGCGCTGATTTTGCCTGCCTCGAAGCGGGCACGGGCCTCTTTCAATTCTGCCGGGCGCAAGAAGCTGCCCACGATGTCGGCCCTGAATGGGGCGTGAATGCTGTTGTTGCTCATAATTTTCTCTCCTATAAAATAATTTGTTTGTTAATTTTCTGAGCGCAAAGGTAGGGATTCCGAAAAAGAGAAACAAATTTTTCCGCTATTTCAGCAAATTATACTAATTTAGCCGAAAATTAGCTATTATAGCAGAATATTATTCTGTCAAAACCACAAAACAACGTTATGAATACTACCGAAACGCTGGATGATATTGATATAAAGATACTCCGCTTGCTCCAAAAGGAATCGCGCCTGACGGTCAAAGAGCTGGCCGCCCGTGTCAACCTCTCACCCTCGCCCGTCTTTGAGCGTCAGAAGCGCCTCGAGCGCGAGGGCTACATAGAACGCTACATGGCCGTGGTCAACGCCAAAAAGGTGGGATACGGAATCATCGTCCTATGCAACATACGCCTCAAACAGCACACCCACAAACTCATTCAGGAGTTTATGGACGCCGTGCAAAACATCAGCGAAATTACCGAATGCTTCAACACCAGCGGCGATTTCGACTTTCTCATCAAGGTCTATGCCCGTGACATGAAGGATTATCAGGACTTCATGCTCAACACCTTGGGTAACATAGAGTGCGTAGGCAGCCTCCACAGCATTTTCGTCATCGGCGAGGTGAAGAGCACCCGTGGCGTGCCCGTCAAGCGGTAACGCCATTTTTCGTCCCCCGCCCTTCCTTGCCCCCGGCGCCATCCCCACACGTTGGTCCTACCAAAGCAGCCCTTTCATCCGCTCAAAGGCCTGCTTTGGTCGGCTCATTACGGCCCTTTCATCGGCTCAAAGGGCAGTTTCTGAAACCGCCCCGCCATCCTTTCACCCCACAAAGGGAAATATTGAGCAAGACAAAGCAAAATATTTAGAAGAATAGAAAAATAAATACAAAGCTAAGAAAGTATGTATTTTCAAAAGTATAAAAATAGCTATGAAAGTACAAAAGTAAAGTTTTTGAGAACGCGCCGATAACATGCCAAGGCTACATAACCGAGACATCACAAGCCCATAAGTCATAAAACAAAAAACGACCAACCGAAGTTGATCGTTTTTTTGTTATCTGAAAATGCGTTGTGGGCAATGTTTTGCCCACAACGGAGAATAGCTCCCGCGCATCAATAGCTAGGCTGAACGGTATCTACCCAATATCCTCGGTGCAGCGCCTCATTAGCCTCGTCAAGCCAAGAGAAGATACCCCAAATCATATTACCGTCGTTCTTAATGATTTCAACGGTCACGGGCTGGTTAGAATAGTTATCGTTGTTATAGTTGAAATCGAGTATTCCATCGGTCTTCTTTCCAACCGAACGACCACCGGAGAAGTTGATTTTAAGGTAATACCAATTGTAATAATCGAAGCCATAACGTACCTTTCCAACACCCAAATCTTCATTCAGATAGTCGTAATAATCACGACCGTAGTTGCTTGCATCAAACGCATAGGTTCGTTCCTTGATGTTTTTGATAGCCTCTAAGTTCTCTGCCGTGAAAGCCTCTTTCGACGATTTAACCGTAACTTTCACCTGCGCCTGCAGGCCGGTGATGTCCTTCACGGTAAGCGTAGCAGTGAAATCTTTAATGCGTGAACGGGCAGTGATGACGAGCTGGCTGGTCTCTTCGTTCACTTCACCTGACACTCTATCATTATCGGACTCAACTGTGTAACCGCCGTTACCCTTTACTTCGAGCCTTTCCCTACCTTCTTGGCCCAAAGGAGTGAGCATTTCAAAGGATTCTTTGCTAATGGTCATCACGTCGGTGGTGTACACACTGACGCAGACACGGCGATAACGGCTGTTCTTATCGCTGACAACGAGGTTGGTCATTCCATTCTTGAAGCCCTCAACCATCAGCTTATCGCCCTCTTGGGAGACTTTAGCCACGGTGGTATCGAGGACGAAAGCCCGGTATTCACCGCCGCCCGAAGTAATGTCAAGCGTAGCTTTGTTCTCGGCACCGACCTTTACTCTGACGGTATCTCCCTTGAGAGTCAACGCCGGATATTCAATCTTTGCCTCCGGCTCCACGGGCTGCGGATCATCATTGTTGTCGCAAGCGATGAAGCTCATCGGCAGCAACATGGCACCCATTGCGTATAAAATATTCTTTATTTTCATGATTCTTGATTTTTTAATCGGTTATTTTACCCAATCTTTCTGATAGAATCGGCCGTCCTTGTTCTTCGTTACGACCAGCTCATCCTGATAAAACACGCGGGCCATTGCCTGCATAGACTGCAACTGACGATAGTAGTTGCTGCGGTTGGGGTCCATGGCGAAGATCATGTGAGCACGTGAACCTTGGTCTACAAGGCTTTGCAACGCCCCTGCATTAGAGAAGTAACGGCCGGTGTACTCTTGCGAGTAAAGTCCTAAGTGGCTAAAAGGCATGCCGGGATAGTCGCCCGTCACGTCCCAAGAATTGCCGTAGTCATGGAGCACATAGTCGATAAACTCACCTGCGGGAACGCCGTCCACGGTCTGTCCGGAGGGCGTACTGCCATACTGATAGACTATCATGTCACGGTCGGGCATAATGCGTTTGATCTCGTAATAGAGCCTTGCGATAGCCGCATTGCTCCGATTGACGAAACCGGGCACGCCGTAAGCCTCGCCATAGTTGGAGTATTCATCGTCAAGCATTACGCCATCGAGGTCGTAAGCGTCGCAAGTGGCCTTGATTTCACGGGCAAAGTCCTGCGCCGTTTCCTTGCTTAGGTTGGCCACTCCGGAGCGGTCGTGGTTGCCAAGTACCGAGAGATACACCTTCATGCCACGGTCTTTCAACGGCTTGAGATACTTCATGCGGTTGCTGAAGATGGCGGTATTGTTCTCATTGTGGGAGAGGTAAACACGTCCGGTCTTATCATTGTAGTTGATGTTGGACGAGAAGAGGATGACGCCATCAATGAGCGGAGCGCCCGTTTTCTTCAATGTAAAGCAGAGGTTGTTGAGCGGGTTGGTGTCGTTTACCTCCATACAACTGAATACTTTTACGGGTTCGGTGGCCTTACCTTCCTTGTCGTAGGTCACTTTATCCTTAACTGAAGGCAGCGCCGTGAGGTCTTTTACGAAGACAATCTTGGTCTGGTCAATTGTTGGAAGTGAGCCCTTACCCGATGTAACCTTCATTCTCAAAGGAATGGCGTAGGTAGATTCATGGCTCTGTTGGCCGTTCGACTTGAGCTTAATGCTCAAAGGCGCCGACACGGTTTGGCCCTTGGCGAGGGTCATCGTGCCGTCAAGAGTCAGCTCACTCTCGGGAAGCGCCTCGAACTTGTTGCCCGTTGACTTGTTGTAAGCCTCGAGCACGCTGGCGTCATAGGTAGCCGTAACGACTGCGTCGGCCGTAGCGGCAAGGCTACTGTGTACATTGAACACGACGGTTGCCGTGTCACGGAACTCTACTTTGGAGAAAACACGACGGCCTTGGTTGTCAAGAATAGAACCGATGACGCCCTCTTCACCTATACTATATCTGCTTTCGTCGATCATACCCACGTTGACATCGTTGTCGCTGCAGGCAGTGGCAAGCATGCCCAGTGCGATGAAAGCGCATGTTTTGAATATATTTTTCATCTTCATTGTTAACTATGGTTTAACATTATTTCTTTTCCGGCAGGCTCACCGTCTTCCATGTGGGAGCGCTGGCGGCCGCAAGATCGTTGCCATTGCCGGTGTGGTCGGCGATAACAGAGCCTGCGCCCTCGTCGAATTTCCAATAAGCGACGAGGTCTTCGCTCTTCGGATCGACACCGTAGAAGTGGTTTTTGGCGTTGATTTCCTCAGGAGTAAGGATCTTCTTCCATATACGTGCCTCGCAAATCTGGCCTTCCAACCAGCGGTTATTGTCGTAAGAACGGCCCACATAGAAGTCATCATTGCCCCAGTTTACGCTGCCGCTGTAGCGACTTTTCTGTGTACCGCCCTTGTGAACGCCATTGATGAATACGTCGGTAGCGCCATTCTCATTGTTGAAAGTTACGGCTATGTGTACCCATTCGTTCGTGGGCACGGTCCAAGCGGGGTCGGTTACGTTGCCATTACTTGTGGCCAACTGTATCTGATTGTCGGGAACATTCGCGTCACCGATACGAATCAGGAACCTGCCCTCTATGCCCATGATAGTGCTGATGAGCTTCTCAAACTTGCTGACGTTGACCAAGCACTCTACCGTTATTTGGTGCAGGCCGTTCATATTGAGTCCTCCGGACTTCAACGCCAAGTAGTTTTTCGTGATGTCGGCTGTGCTGTTGACCAGCGCGCCGCCCTTGAATACGAAGTAAGCGGTGTTGGCGCTGCGCAGCACATCAAAGGTACTGCTCTTCACAACGACCGGTAACACGTAGACAAGGTCACGGTCGAGATTGCTCAAACCTTTGAAGTGAACCGTTACGTCGCTACCTTTCAGGGCACCGGCGGCTATCTTCGAGGTGGGCTCCTCAAGGGTATAAAGCGTGTCGGGCAGGGCAACGGCCGTGGCACCGTACTCTTCATTGTACTGCTTTACCTTGCTCATATCGACTGCGTAGGTAATTGTGATGTCCTGCTGTTCGGGCTTCGCGATGGCGGTCTTGATAAGTCCATCGGCCGTATCGGTAGTACCTTTCACCAAAATGGTGTTCACCTTCTCGGTGGTGACAAACGCCTTATTGTCGTAAGTGGCTGTGTCGTCGTCTGAACAAGCCGTGAAGCCGGCGCAGAGGGGCACTGCCAACAGCAGCAATGTGGCCTTTTTAATATCTTTAAGTTTCATAATTGTCGAAAATTAAATAAGTTTTAAATTTCTGCTTCGTGTTATCTTACACTGGGATTGACGCTCTGAATGAGCATTCTAAGGTGGTGATAAACGTCCGTGGGGTAGAAATAATCGTCCTGAACGTTGAGCACGCCCACTGCCGACATGGTGATACCGGAGTGTGGGGCGGGTGCCCATTCTGCCAAACCCTCGACTGCCAAGCGACCGTCGGCCAAGTAGCCAATGCTCTTGTTGGGGTCTTTCAGGCTGAAGTTGTTCACGATCATACCGTATTTCTCGGCAGGTACGCCCTCTGCTATTGACTGTGCGAGGATGAACGACAGGCGATCGGTGTCCTTGGCGTCAACACCTGACAAGAAGATGGCACGGCAGTCTTTCGTCAACGCCGGGTCGATGAGGTTCTCGGGATTGCCTAAGAACAACATCATCTTGTCGGCATGACGGCTCTTCCAGTCGGCCATCAGGTTGATGAAGATACGTTCATTAGCGGTATATTCCTTGAGTTCCTTGGGCAACATGTGGCGACGGCTCTTGCCGGTATAGGCTATGCAGAGGCCGTCGTAGCCATATTTGTCAACAAAACTTACCGCCTTTTCGAGCGAATCGACCAAGAAGCCCTCGAAATCAATGCTCACCGGTTCTTCCTCCGTGGCCAATTCGAGCTTTGCGTTGTAAGCGGCTTTGATGGCGTCGAAGTCAATCGTGTAGATTACTTTGGTGCCTTTCTCCTCACGTACCTTATTAATATCGGCGCGTTCCCAGTCGGCTAATCCGTCGGGAAGGTTGAGACTGACGACATCAACGCTGTCGGGAAGGTCGGTAATGTGGTTGGCACGACCGGTCGGAACCTTGTTACTGTTGTCAAACGTTACGTACACCAACTTGTGTGCGCTTTGCTTGTATTGACGCAGATTGGCCAGATATTGCTGATAGAGCTCGGGATTCTGCGCCTCGATGGAGGCTTCGTTAATCCCCAGAGGCTCGGTGTCGGTGTCGCAAGCCGTAAGACCTAACGACAAAGTCAGCGCGGTCAGGGCTGCGATGCTGTATTTTGATATAATATTTTTCATTCTATGAAAGTCTTAAAATATGAAGGTCTGCATGTAAATTACTTCTTTTTAGCCCACCATAAGTCAGTAGCCATGTTGTCAGGACCTGCCAAATATTCACTGACAGCCTGCTGAACGTTGGCTGCGTTGCTGGTGTATTCGTCGAGCGGATAAGGCAAACGACGGGGTCCGCGCTGCGAATCTACGATACCACCGCTGGCATTTCCATCGCCCGTTGCGGGCAACAGCACCGGGAATCCCGTGCGACGAATCTCTGCCCAAGCCTCGTTGGCGTTCTGCCAATTGGCTATCCACTTCTGAACCATGATGCGTTCGAGCTTCTCATCGGGTGTAGCGCCCTCGTCCCATTTCACGGGTATCAGCTTAATAGCACCATTAAAGGTATTGATGTTGGCAGGATCTTTGTAAGTAATGGTACCCGGCAAGGCGTCAGCACCTTGTGCCATGTACTCTTGTGCGCCATCTACGCCATACTGCTCGAACGAGAGTTTGATTCCATCTTCATAGAACTTCTTGGCGTCACCACCCATTTCAAACCCGTGGATAGCCGCACCCTCGGCACGCAGGAAAGCCACCTCGGCGGCATTCATCCATTGCAATGGGTCGGACGGAGCTACGTTGATACCGGAGTATTTACGGGTTACAGAGTTAGCGGGAATGACGATTCCATGACGCAATCCCACGTAAGTCTGCGGGCCGGAAGTAGCCCATTCAGAGGGAACAAAGTACTTGCTACGACGTGCGTCGTTGTATCCGTTCATGTAACAGATAAGGTCTGCCGCGGCATGAGAGTCACCTCCGGTCTTGCAGTCAGCAGCCTGATTGTAGCGACTGGCCACATAGAGGGGGTTCTGAGTGGCTCCGAAGTAGTTCCACTGTGCGTTTTGGCTGTTGTTCTCGATAAGACCTCCGTTGGCGGGAGCTACCGCTTCCTCGGCGAATTTCTTGGCTTTATCGGGCGCAACATTACTAATACGCATGGCAAGACGCAACTTCAACGAGTTACCAAAGCGTATCCACTTGCTGATGTCGCCACTATATACGTAGTCGGCGCTGGCAGTCAGGGCCGCACCGGGGTGCTGGCGCATGAACGTGGTGGCCCAAGTAAGCTCCTCGAAGAACTTATCGTACACGGCCTCTTGGCTGTCGTAAGGGATTGAAATCTTACCATCCTTGCCTATCTTTGTGTAAGGTATGGGGCCGTAAGCGTCGGTCACGCGGCTCATCGTGGCCACCTTAATGACTGTAGCCACAGCCAAGGGGATAGAATCGTGGGTATCTTTCACCACGTCTTGCACGATGGCGAGGTTGCTATAGAGCACGGGGATGATGCGATCGCTACGGAGTAACACGTTACCCCAGTCGTCACGGGGAATGAAACGGCTCAAGGCGCGGTCGTTGAAACCCTCGTTCGAGTCAGCGTAATAGCCGCAGAAAGGACCTGCCATGAGGCATTCGGTGAACTGGGTCGTATTAACATCGGGTGAAACAACGCAGCCTGCCATGTTATTCATGACCGAACCTACCACATAATCGTCGGCAGTAAGGTCGCCGGGCTGGTAAGGATTGGAGTTTATCTCTCCGTAATTATCAGTACAAGCGGCTGCTCCAATGGCAACAGCGCCGGCAATCAGATAGTTAACTATTTTTGTTTTCATTATCGTAAGAATCTCTATTGGTTAAAATTTTACGTTCACGCTGAAACCGAGATTTCGTAAAGAAGGCATGATAAAGTAGTCAATGCCCTGATAGAAGTTCTCCGTAGAGGCTACCGACTCGGGGTCGAAAGGAGCCTTACTGTAGAGCATGAACAAGTTGCGGCCCACGAGTGACAAGCGAACGTCGCACACATTGCCGAGCCATCTGCGGGGAACGGTGTAGCCTAAGCTCACTTCCTGCAGGCGAACATTGGTGGCACTGTAGGTATAGTACTGCGCTACGGCCGTACCACCGCCTATTACATTGTACCATGTTTCGGGGTCTATGCGGTCATTTCCATTGATAGAGGCGTAACCCATGTCACGTGTCAAGGCTGAAGATTCCGACACTCCGTAGTAGTCGAGCATGGCTTGCGTACGTGAGAAGACCACGCCGCCCAAGCGAGCGGTTATCATGAAGCCCATATCGAGCTGACCATAACGCAGGCTGTTGCGCCAAGCCATGTTGCCTTTAGGCAGCACACTGCCCAACTTAACGTACTCTGCGGGGTTTGCAATGGACGTTGCGGTAATCTGACCTTTCTCATCCACGTAGATCTTACCATTGCTGTCACGCTTCAAGTCGGAGAGAGAATAGAGGTCACCCATGGTTCCGCCCTTCTTCAAAAGGAAGCGGGTGTTACCCAGACCACCCATGTTGAGCACGTCGATGGAGAACTTCTCGCCCGTAACGGGGTTGGTGGCGTTGTCTGCCAGCTCAAGAATCTTGTTGCGGTTCATGGAATAGGTGAAGCCGGTTTCCCAAGAGAACTTGCCCCATGTGTTGTTGTAACCCAACGAAAGCTCAAGACCTTGGTTGCGCACGGCACCGGTCTGGATGTACAAAGCCGAGTAACCTGACACGGCAAGACGAGGATTGAATGTCTGGTTCTTGGTCTTCGCGTTATAATAAGTAATGTCGAAGTTAAAATGTTTCAGGAAACGTGCGCTGATACCGGCCTCGAACGACTCTGTGCGCTCGGGCTTCAGGTTGTACACGGGATACTGGGTTGAGGTAGACCAAGACTGCGTTGAGCTGTTCCACTCATAGCGAGGATTGGCCAAGTAGCGGCTGAAGGGGTTACCCACAGAGGCATAAGACCCGCGAACCTTCAAATAAGAAAGGTGGTTCTTGTTAAGATTTGGAATCAATTCAGATACAAGTACCGACATACCTACCGAGGGATAGAAGAACGACTTGCTCTTAGAATTGGGACCGGCCAACTGTGACGGCCAGTCGTTACGCCCGGTCAGAGTAAGGTAATAAATGCTCTTGTAACCTACTTCGGCCGACCCGTAGAGCGATGTTGTGCGCTCACGCCATCCTGCCTGCATACGAGAGGAGCGGCTGGCGCTGAGGTTCTGAATGGCGAAATAGTTGGTAAGGCCCACCGGTTCGCTGCCAAAGGTGGCGCTGCCGTCGGCAATCGGACCGCCCACTGACATCTGGTCCATGCGTGTGTCGGTGAAACTACCACCCACGTTGGCCTGCAATGACCAGTCGTCACCAAAGCGCTTGTTCATGTTAAGCAGGAAATCGGCGTAGAGTTGCTTGTTCTTTGTATTGGCCACACTGAAGAAACCACGGTTTGAAGCGCCCGTAAGCTGGGTGTTGGTGGTGGCATGGAATTTCTCCGTATAGTCGTTAACGGAGTTATCCAAACGCACTCTGGCCGAGGCGGTGAGCCAAGACAACACGTCATAACTGAGGCTCGCGCCCAACATGTAGCGGTCTTTCTTGTTCTGACGAACGTTGCGATGGTTAATCCAATAGGGGTTCTGCATGGTCATACCGGCGTCGCCCACGGGCCAATACTGCGTATTGATCTTACGCGCGGCGTCGTAACGCTCGTACATCAAGATGTCTTCCCAGTCGTTGCCACGGGGGAACAGATAAGCGCCCAGCAAGGGGTTGTTGTACTGACCCTGATTAATCATGTTGCGGTCGTGCTGCCTTATGTAGCTGGCATTTACGTCGAGGGTCATCTTATCGTTAAGCATGGACGTGGTGTTACGCACGTTGAAGTTGTAACGATCGTATTTATTATTAGGTGTAATGCCACTTGAGTTGACGCTGGCCACCGACGCGTAGGTTTGGTTTTTCTGCGAACCGGTCGACATCGACACGTTGTTCATTTCCACCAAACCGGTCTTGAAGTAGTCGTCTTTGGGATTATAGCCGTAATTGTTGCTATCAACCAACTTGCGTCCCCAGCTCATCGCCATGTTATCGGGCTGCAAGCGGCTGCCTGTGCCATAGCGATTTTGGAACTCGGGCATGACGAGTGGCGTAGAGAACTCGGTGCTGTTAGAGTAGCTCAACTGCACTCTGCCTTCCTTACCACGCTTGGTCGTGATGACGATGGCACCGTTAGCGGCCTCTGAACCATAGAGGGCAGCGGCGGCGGCACCGGTCAATACCGACATGGACTCAATGTCCTCGGGGTTTATATCGGCTATAGGTTCCGTGGCACCCTGCGATCCAAACTCGGTAGCGCCGGTGTTGTTGCCGGTGTACATGGGCACTCCGTCAATCACGTAAAGGGCGTTGCTCGACTGCATGATACTCTTCGTACCACGCATAACCACCTTTGAGATACTACCGGTACCACCTGACGAGGCGTTGATATTCACACCGGCAACCTTTCCCGAGAGGCCGTTGATGAAGTTGGCGTCCTTGTTTCCCACCAGCTCATCGCCCTTTATCTGCTGCACATTGTAGCTGAGGGCTTTCTCCTCACGCTTAATGCCGAGGGCCGTAACGACCACCTCGTTAAGTTCTTTGGCGGTGCCGGCCGTCATGGTGATGTTGTATCGGCCGTTGGGCGTCACGCGAATGTTCCTTGTCTCGTAACCGATATAGGATATTTCAAGCTCCGATCCCTCGTCGGCCATGAGCGTATAGCGGCCGTCAAGGTCGGTGATGGTACCGCCTTGTGTGCCTTTCTGACGGATGGTGGCACCGATGATAGGTTCGCCCTGCTCGTCCCTGATGACGCCGGTAACCTTTCTTTTCGCGCCTGCTTGCTGCGTGCGGGTTGTGTTTTGTGATGTAGATTTGGAAACGATGATGTTCTTTCCCTTGATTTCATAGGACACATTTTGCCCCTGAAGAATCTGGGCAATGGCTTGCTTGACATTCTTCGCGTTAACGTTGACTACCTTCTGCATGTTCAGGTCGTCAGCTTCAAACACAAAAGAATAGCCGCTCTTTTGTCTGAGTTCGGTCATGGCTTTCTGCACGGTGACATTTTTCATGTTCATAGAGACACTCTGTGCCGCCATGTTCAAATTCAGACATAACAGGAATGCGGTCACGAGTAGACCTTTTCTCTTGCTATTCATTCATTTAAAGATTAAAAGTTAGTGATTGTTTTTCTTGTTGTCCGGGCTTTTCTTTTGGGCCGCGGGCAGTTTGGTTTAGGTACGGCGGCGATGTTCTTACGCTGCCGAGGGGTTTTGTCAGGTTTTAATTCAAGTTACTTTTTCTGTTTTCATCGGCTGTCATAAATTTAAAGTTATAATTGATTTTATGGTTGATTCTATGGTCAAAGGTATGGGAATGGGCTGCGCCAAGCAGCCCGCTGGGCGGCAGGGGGACTAATAGATAGCCACCAACCTGTCGGAAAGGCGCTTGTAACTGATGTTACCCGTGGCCGCGAGGGCGTCGAGCACATCGGTCAGATTTTGCTCACGACGAGCAAAAGTGCCGTAGAAATGGAGGTCTTCCACCTTCGGATTGCGAATGTCGACGGCCACATTGTAGCAGCGCGACAGCTCGGCGGCGATTTCCTTCATCGACTTTCCGTTGAGCATAAGCTCACCATCGGTCCACTGACGGGCGTTCACGGCCATGCAATTCTCGATAGACATGCTCTTCGACGCCTTCGAGAAGACGCCCCGTTGGTTGGGACGGAGGCGGTAATTGCGGTCGGCTGCCTCGTCGGCCACATGGAGCTGCACGCTGCCTTCGGCCAAGTCGACCACCGCTTGCTCATCGGAGGCGTAGTCGCGGAAGTTGAATTTCGTGCCGAGCACACGCACGCTGAGTGTCGACGACGACACGATGAAGGGCAACTGCTCATTTTTCTGCACCTCAAAATAGCCTTCGCCCGTGAGCGTCACGTCACGATTGTCGACGCCAAAGCCCTGCGAATAGCTTACCACCGAACCGGCATTGAGCCACACACGGGTGCCATCGGGCAGGCTCATCTTCGTTGTCGACCCCATCGGAGCCTCAACGGTGATGTCGGCAAACTCGCTCATCACGCCCTGCTTGCCGCTATTATAAGATAGGTAAGAGAAGAGTCCTACCGCCAAAAGGCCCGCGGCGGCATATTTGAGCCTGCTCCATCGGCCACGGCCGCTTATCGGTCGGCGTGTCTCGGCGGCGGCCTTACGCTTCAGGAAGCCGGCATAAGCCTCGTCCTTATGGTATTTACGGTTGCCCTCGGCTACCGATACCGATAGCCATATATCCTCCAACCGGGCGAAATAAGCTCGGTTATCGGGGCTGGCGGCTTTCCACCTACTCAGTTCCAACTGCTCGTCGGCCGTGAGGTCTTCGGTGAAAAAACGCACGATTAAATCGTCGATATGGGTTGATTGTTGTGTCATTTCTTTGGGTTAGCTATCAATAAGACGATTCAAAAAGCAAAAGGGGTAGTGAGAAAGGAAAGATTTTTGGTTGTGGGGGTGAGGAGTTGAGGGGATGAATGATTAGTTTTTGAGTTGTGGGGTTGTAAGGTTGAGTGGATGAATGGTTACTTTTGAGGTGGTGTGGGCGGCAAAGCCGCCGGTGTGGCGTTAGCCCTCCGACCGGTCAGACTGGTCAGACAAGTCGGACCGGTCCGACTAAAATAGCGGCCCCATAGGGCCCTTAACCCAATCATCTCCCCACCCTTTCATCTTAAAGAGTAATCATTCATCCACTCACCCCCCCAACCTTACAACTAAAATTTCTCCCAGCAGGCCAAAGAGGCCGCCAAAAAGGCGTAATATTTGCCTAAAGACTGCTGTAAAAGGCGCAGCGCATGCTTCATGTGATACTTCACTGTATTGACCGAAATGCCAAGCGCTTGGGCTATCTCAGCGTTTTTCTTGCCCTCGAAACGGCTCATCTTGAACACCTGTCGACAGTCTTCGGGCAACTGATCTATGGCCGCATGGATAACCGTTTCGAGCTCATTCTCGAGCAAATGGCCCAGCGGGTGGTGCTCGTCCATGGCTTTCTCCTCCACCACCCCATCGCCCTGAAGGCCCGACAAGACCTGCTCATGGCGCACGTGGCCCGACTTCAGATGGTCCAAACAGCGGTTGCGCACGCTGCGCACGAGATATTGACGCAGCGAGGTGTTGATAACGATACGGTCACGGGTCTCCCACAAGTGGAAAATAACGTCACCCACGACGCTCTCGGCTAAGAAATCATCACGCAGATAGCGGGCCGCTATGGCGCACAAGGCGTCATAATGGGCGTCGAAAAGATACTTATAGGCCTTTTCGTTGCCCTCTTTAAGCTCTTGCACTATCAAAATTTCGGATAATTCCATGCGACAAACGACTTGGTTGTTCTCAAAGAATGTAAAGGTAAATAATTAAACGGAAAGAGCGAAAAACTTGCTTATTTTTTTGCGATGATGTAAAAACGGCAGGCCTATTTTTAACAATTCAGTGGTTAATCTGTCCGGTCAGCCTAATCGGACCGGTCTGACTAATCCGATGGCAGCGCCACACTTGCTTTCTCAAAGCAGCCCTTTCAGTCGCTCAAAGACCCTCTTTCGGCCGCTCATTGCTGCCCTTTTGCATCGTAAAAGGGCAGCAATGGTGTTGGGAGGTTGGGGAGTTGGGAGGATGAGAGCGGCAGAGCCGCGATGTGGCGTCAGCCTTCCGACCGGTCGGACCGATCCGACTGGTCTGACTAGTCCGACCCGTCCGACCAAAACAAGCCCCCTAACTGCCCCTTCCTTACAAATAAAGCACGGCCTCGTTGCCCTCATTGAAGAGCAAGTCGAGAATGCTCAAATTGGGCTGGAAGCCCCATTTCTGTCGGTACACCTGATAATAGGGGCGGGGCGTAAACGTGCTGTCGGGCCGTGGGTGCTTGGGGCGGATGGCGTCACGGTAGTCATTGGCCGCCTCGGCGGAACTGAGGTCAGTGGCCGGCCGATAATCTTCCGTTATCCGCAGGCGGGGCGCAATGTCGAGCAACTCACACATTTTCTCGGTCAGGGCCATATTGAAATCGAAGAGAAAGTCCCACCGCCGCTCAAAGAAAGGAGCGAGGTCGTCACGGTAATAGTCGAAAAAAGGGCTCTCGCCATAGGCCGAACAGAGGGCGTTCCAATGCAGATGGCGCCAATGGCCGTGGTCACTGATGCGCACGTCGCGTATCGGTGTCCTCGAAAGAGAGCTGCCGTCGGTGGTCACGGGGATGGAAAGCGACTGCAAACCGCCCGTCGTGGCGATGACCATACGATTGCGATAGGTCTGCTTTTGGTAGTGCTCACAACCTTCCATGAAGCATTCGTCGGCCCGGTTGAGCTTCTGATACCACTGCACGGGGCCGAAATAAGTAGTCGAGAGATAAGTCATGCTATTTTGAAAGAACAAGAAAGGGAAAGCCATGGTCCGCGAACGGCTTACTTCACGGCGTAGGCTTTACCCACAATCAGGTGCTGATGGACCAGCAGGCGCTGGCGCCCGGTGTTGACAAGGATGTACCGGCAGTCGGGACAACCACACCTTTGGCAGCACCGCCACGGTATGCGGAAACGGTGACCACGGTGGATGATGGTGTCGCCGGGCATGCCCTCAATACGCGACAGGTAGTAATGAACGCTGTCGGTATATACCAAAAAATCGCCCCTTTGCAACTTCTTGTGCGCAATTTTGCTCACCATTACCCTATCTCCGGTGATAAACAGCGGCTTGAAATCATCGCTTGTCACGGTAAAGAAGGTAATGACAAAGGTGTGGAGCAACACTATCACGGCCATGCCCACACCCAAGGGCAATATCCATTTAAAGCGGTTAATAGGCAAAAACGGGCGCCTGAAGACGGGCCGCAGGCTATTTTATGTTATCGACAAAGCGGAACAGTCGGTTCCAACGTATGGCCTTGAAGCCTTTGCGGTCGGGATCGCTGCTGTACCAGATGAAGATTGGCTTGCCCACAAGGTGGTCCTCGGGCACGAATCCCCAATAACGGGAGTCGGCGGAGTTATGTCTGTTGTCGCCCATCATCCAGTAATAGTCCATCTTAAAGGTATATTGGTCGGTCTGTTTGCCGTTGATATAGATGCGACCGTCACGTATTTGCAGGTCGTTACCCTCATAAGCACGGATGGGTCGCTCGTAAACGGCGATGTTATCCATGGTCAGCTTGAGGGTGGCACCCCGCTTCGGAATCCATACGGGGCCGTAGTTATCACGGGTCCAGCCGGTATATACGTTGAGCGGATAGGTCTCGCCGGTGTATGAGTCGGTATTGATGCGAATGCTCTTCACGATGTCCGGGCGCTTCTTCAGCACCTCGTAGGCGTGCTTTGTCAGTGGCATGTAGCCGTTTTGGTTAAGACTTGTGAGGTCTTCCAAGGAGATTCCGAGCTCGTACATCAGCTCCTCGGGTATCTCGCCGCGGCGGTCTACATAGTAGGTATATTGCACGTTATCGGGCTCTTTGTTGGCTTTGCCGTCGAGATAGACAATGCGGTTCTTTATCTGAAGCGTCTGTCCGGGCAGTCCCACGCAGCGCTTGACGTAGTTCTCGCGGCGGTCCGTGGGCCTCGTTATGACGTCGCCATACTCGTTGGGGTTCTGTTTTACGTAGCGTTTGCCCAGCTCGTAGATCATCGCTTGGTGGTCCATCTGCTGTTGGCGGCCCAATGTTTGCAGGTCGAAAGGCATTCCGTTCTGCTGCTCATATATCTGTTGACCCAACTGATAGCACATGCTGTAGAAGTCGGCGCCCTGATAACGGTCGGCATTGACAAGCGTGTCGCCGGCCGGATAGTTGAAAACAACGATGTCGTTGAGCTTCACGTCGCCCAAGCCTTTCACCCGTCGATAATCCCAATGGGGCCAGTCGATGTAGCTTTTCACGCCGAAGAGGGGCATGGTATGCTGCGTCAGGGGCAGCGTGAGCGGTGTCTGCGGGATGCGGGGGCCATAGCTTACCTTGCTCACGAAGAGGTAGTCGCCCGTCAGAAGGCTCTTCTCGAGTGAGCTGGAAGGTATGACGAAGTTCTGAAAGAAGAAGAGGTTAATGAAGTAAACGGCCACCAAGGCAAACACCAAGGCGTCGACCCACGACATGATGAAGCGTACCGGACCCTCCGAATCTTTCCACCACTGCCACCGAATCTTCTTTGTGATGTAGACATCATAGATAAATGGCACGACGATAAGCCCCAGCCAGCTCTTCAACCAATAAAGGAAGAGCAGGTAGAGCACCAATACCACAATGAACTTTGTCCATTGCACACGCATATTCAGCTTAGCTTTACTCTTGTCAATCATAGCTCGTTAAAATTTAAACAGGTCGCTCATCGTGAGCAGTCCATGGTGGTCTACAGTGTATTCGGCCGCCAGCACGGCGCCCAAGGCAAATCCCTTGCGCGAGTGGGCCTCGTGTTCTATGGTGATCATGTCGGCCTCCGAGTCGTACATCACGGCGTGCACGCCCGGCACCTCGCCGTCTCTTACGCAGTTGATGATAAGGTCCTTGTCGCCTATCGGGTCGCCGGCGTCCTCATGTCCGTCATTGGTCCAGAGGGTGACACCGCGCTTCCAGTCGGTCTTTCGGTCGATATTGCCCACGATGTCCTCGGCTAACGTGATGGCAGTGCCCGACGGTGCGTCGACCTTATGCACGTGATGAGTTTCTTGTAGGAACACGTTGTACTCGGGAAAACGGTTCATGATTTGGGCCAAATAGCGGTTCACGGCCCCGAAGATGGCCACGCCCACCGAGAAATTGCTGGCCCAAAAGAGCGTATGACCGGCCTCGCAAAGACGCTTAACGTCATCGCCGTGATCCTTCATCCAGCCCGTCGAGCCCGAAACTACTTTCACATTATGCTTGAATGCCTTGAGATAATTATCGTAAGCGGCCGTAGGATTGGTGAACTCAATGGCCACATCAGCCGACGAGAAGGCGGGAGAGTCAAAGTCATGAGCGTTATCCACGTCAATACGACATACGATTTCATGTCCTCGCCGCAAAGCGATTTCCTCTATCATACGCCCCATTTTACCATAGCCTATCAATGCTATCTTCATCTTATTTATAAGAAATTTGATGGTTTACAAATGATTACAACGGGCAAAGATAGCGCTTCTTTTCCAAAAGCAGTGCAATTACGGGCTAAAAGGGGGCTAATTTTCGATTTGTTAAGATGTACCCGCCATTATTTCAACTCTCAAAGATAAAACCAACGAAAAACCATTATTTCGTGTCTTTTACGGAAAAATAGCCTCCCGGGCGATGGTCCTTTCAAATATAATATTTATTTTTGTGCCATTCCTTATACGCTTTCTGCCCATGGAACAGCTTTTACACTACGTATGGAAACACAAACTTTGGCCGCCCCAAGGACTTGTCACGACCGACGGACGGGGCGTGGAAATCATTGACCCGGGGCTTCACAACACCGACGCGGGCCCCGATTTCTTCAATGCCAAGGTAAAAATAGCCGACACATTGTGGGTGGGCAACGTGGAGATTCACGACCGGGCAAGCGATTGGTATCGGCATGGGCACGACCGAGACCCGCGCTACAACAATGTCATCCTCCACGTTTGTGGCACCATAGACGATGAGATTAACGACGAGAAAGGGCGGCTCCTGCCCCAAATGCGGCTCGAAGTGCCCCCGCAGGTGGCCTGCCATTACCGGGAACTTCTCGGCTCCGACCGCTATCCACCCTGCCATCTTATCATCCCATCGCTGCCCCGCATCATGCTCCACGCATGGATGACAGCCCTTCAGACCGAGCGGCTGGAGCAGAAAACCCAAGCCATCGAGGAACGGGTACGCCGTTGCGACGGCTCTTGGGAAGCCGCTTACTTCGTAACATTGGCCCGCAACTACGGTTTCGGAATCAACGGTGAGGCCTTTGAGAATTGGGCCCTCGGCATACCGCTCCACAGCGTTGCCCACCATGCCGACGACCTCCTGCAGATAGAAGCCTTCTTCTTGGGGCAGGCGGGACTGCTCAATCCCGAGGCCATCGCTGAGCGCCATCGGGCCGAAGCCACCGCCGACACCTTCTTCCAACAGCTCCGCCGGGAGTATCTTTACCTGCAACATAAGTTTTCTCTTGAGCCGATGGACTACCGGCAATGGAAGTTCCTGCGGCTCAGACCACAGAACTTTCCCCACATACGCATAGCCCAATTGGCCCAACTGTTCTACCAACGGCGCACCGGACTGAGCCTCCTGCTCGATTGCAAGGACGTAAAGGCCGCCGAAACGCTGCTTTGCGGCACCGTCACTCCTTACTGGGAATCTCATTATTCCTTCGGACAAATCTCATCCCAACGGGCCAAGCACCTGTCGGCAGCGTCGCTCCACCTGCTCACGATCAACACCGTGGTGCCCATGCTCTTCGCCTATGGCCGCCACAAAAACGACGAGCGGCTCTGCGAACGGGCCTTCCTCTTCTTGGAACAGCTCAAGGCCGAGGACAACCATATCGTACGGATGTGGCGCCAATGCGGGCTGACCGTAGACAACGCGGGCGACTCCCAAGCGCTCATACAGCTCAAGACACGCTATTGCGATCGCAAAGACTGCCTGCGATGTCGTATCGGCTACGAGTTTATGAAACGAGAATGAATCGCCCGAAGACGAAAAAAGAAAGCCTCAAATAGGGGTATCCCATCTTTCTGCGTATCATAATTAAGACAGGATACCTCAATTATTACCTTTTAAACGAACAAAGAACAATGACAACCAACAAACTTTCACAAGACCAACCAACAGCCACCAATACGGCTACGGACAAGCCTTATATCTACGAGACACGCATGGAAGTGCGCGACTATGAGTGCGATATTGAGGGCATTGTCAACAACGCGAACTATCTTCACTACACGGAGCACACCCGACATCGCTTCCTGAAGCACGCCGGACTTAGCTTCGCGAAGATGCACGAGAAAGGTGTTGACGCCGTGGTGGCCCGCATGAATCTGGCCTTCAAGACACCCCTGCGCTGCGACGATGAGTTTATCTCACGTCTGAATTTAGAGAAAAAAGGCGTGCGATACGTCTTCACGCACGATTTATACCGTGCTTCCGACGAACGACTTGCCTTCCACGCCACGGTGGAATTGGTGTGTCTCGTCAACGGGCGCTTAGCCCAAAGCGAGGATTACGACCGCGCTTTCGCTCCATATCTTCAATCAAAGTAACATGCCCGACGCCCAAGAACTCTTCCATACGCTCGTGCTGGCCCGCTTAGGGTTCTGGCATATCGACAAGATGCAGCTGCTCTATCGTGAGATAGGCAGTGCCTCGGCCATCATGGAACACAGCCGTGACATACGGGCGCTGCTCCCCAAGGCCACGCCACGCATGGTTCAACTATTCCAAAACACGGCGGAGATTAGCAGAAGAGTCGAAGATGAACTGCGTTGGGCCGAACAACAACACATTGACATCCTTACACCTAAAGACCCACGCTACCCCCTGCGCCTCGCCGAATGCGTGGACGCGCCGTTGGCACTCTACTTTAAAGGAACGGCAGACCTCAACGCCCGGCGCGTCATCTGCGTCGTCGGCACCCGCCATTCCACCGCCTACGGCCACGACCTCATCACCCGTTTCACGGCCGATCTCAAAGCCTTGTGCCCCGACGTGCTCATCGTGAGTGGACTGGCCTACGGCGTCGACATCCACGCTCACCGTGAAGCGCTCCGCAACGGGCTGCCAACGGTGGGCATATTGGCCCACGGGCTCGACACGCTTTATCCACCGGCCCATCGTGAAACGGCCACCGCCATGACCCGACAAGGCGGTTTGCTCACCGAATACACCACCCATACCAACGCCGACAAGGCCAACTTCGTACGTCGCAACCGTATTGTGGCGGGCATGAGTGACGCCTGCGTGCTCGTGGAAAGCGCCGCCCGGGGTGGCGGACTCATCACGGCTTCAATGGCACAAGCCTACAACCGCGACGTGTTCGCTTTTCCCGGAGCCGTAGGAGCTACCTACAGCGAGGGCTGCAACCAACTTATCAGAACCAACGGGGCCGGCCTCATCACCTCGGCCGAGGACTTAATCGACGCCTTGGGCTGGCGTAACGAGCAACTGTTGCAGCGGGCCCGCCGCGAAGGCATTGAGCGGCAGCTCTTCTCAACTCTCACTCCCGACGAACAGCGGGTGGCCGACATTCTCGCCACCACTAACGACCTGACCATCAACCAGCTGGCCGTGAAGACCGAAATGGCCATGGCCGACCTCTCATCACTGCTGTTCCGGCTCGAAATGCAGGGCCACATCAGGGCCCTACCGGGCGGCATTTATCACCTAATTCGTTGAGGGTGAGCCACTCATTAAGCCCTTATGGGGTGACTTTTCATGTAAAAAATTTTGACAGCTGCGAAATAATTAGTTATTTTGCAGCTGTTTTTTAATCGATTAAAATTAAACAAGACAAAAATCAAGAGTTTATGAAAAAGTTATTCTTAGCCATCGTGGCCATGATCATGGCTGCTCCCTCATTCGCTCAATACTCGAGCGGCGGTTTCACATTCAACGAAGAAAGCGTTTACTATGGTGCCCGTATCGGTCTTACAGTGGCCGGAATCGGTGGCGACCGCGACCTCGGTTCCAAAGCCGGAATGACCCTCGGAGGTGTTGTTGGCGTACGTTGTTCCAACAGCGTGCCGGTCTTTGTGGAGAGCGGTCTGTACTACACGGAGCGCGGCGGCAAGAAAGGCAGCGTAAAGACAAGTCTCAACTATTTGGAAATTCCCGTGCTCATCAAGTATGGTTTCAAAGCAACTGAAGGCATAGCCATCCTTCCTTTCATCGGTCCTTACTTCTCTTATGCCATCGGTGGTAAGACAACCATAGAGGCAGACGGCGTAAAGCAGAAGATCAGCTCTTTCCGTGACGGCCAGTATAAGCATGCCGACATGGGCTTCAAGCTGGGCTGTGGCGCCGAGTACAACAACCTTTACTTGGAGTTGGGCTATCAGTTTGGCGTGACCAACATCAGCAAGAACGACCAATTAGACGCCCGCGGACACGCTTTCGTGGCCAATTTCGGTGTCAACTTCTAAGGCATGAGCACCGAGGGATACCCCGTAAAGGAATACCGGCAGCCCGTGAAGCGCTACTGCCAAACGCTCGACCTCAAGGCCGACCCGGAGCTGATTGCGCAATACCGCAAGGCCCACAGCCAACCACAGATGTGGCGTGAAATCATGGAAGGCATTCGCCAAGTAGGTATTCTTGAAATGGAAATCTACATACTCGACAGCCGTCTCTTCATGATCGTGGAAACGCCGCTCGACTTCGATTGGGACACGGCCATGTCACAGCTGGCCACCCTGCCCCGACAAGCCGAATGGGAAGCCTACACATCACGCTTTCAGGCGGTCTTGGCAGGCCAGACTTCTGACCAAAAATGGCAACTCATGGAACGCATGTTCTACCTTTATGAGGGGTAAGAGTGGGGAGTTGAGAGGATGAAAGGCCCTATGGGGCCGATGATTGGGTCAGACCAGTCGGACCAGTCGGACGAGTCCGACCCGTCAGAAGGCTTACCGGGCATTGGCGGCTCCGCCGCCCCACCAACCTCTTAGCAAACTATTCATCCTCCCACCTTTACACCCCCTCACCCCTAAAGCGGCCCTTTCACCCGATGAAAGGGCCGCTTTTGCATTATCAAAGGACTGCTTTGACGGGGTCAAAAGGCAGCTTTGAGTTTGTCAGGTTGCGAGAGTTGGTCGTTTAAAATATTATGCTTATCTTTGCCAAAGATAATAAACAAGCAATGTCAGACGAATTTGATATAAGAGAAGAACGGTTTACATCGGCCGAAAAAGACTTTGAGAACGCCCTGCGCCCGCTGCGCTTTGTCGACTTCAACGGGCAACCCAAGGTGGTAGAGAATCTTGAAGTGTTCGTGGAAGCGGCCAAATACCGACGCGAGCCGCTCGACCATACCCTGCTCTATGGGCCACCCGGATTGGGAAAAACAACGCTGAGCAACATCATCGCCAATGAGTTGGGCGTGGGATTCAAGATTACCAGCGGCCCCGTGCTCGACAAACCGGGCGACTTGGCCGGCATTCTGACGTCGCTGGAGCCCAATGACGTGCTCTTCATCGATGAAATCCACCGCCTCTCACCCGTAGTGGAGGAGTATCTGTATTCGGCCATGGAGGACTATCGTATCGACATCATGATAGACAAAGGGCCCTCGGCACGCTCCATACAGATAGACCTCAACCCCTTCACCCTCGTGGGTGCCACCACCCGTAGCGGCATGCTCACGGCGCCCCTGCGGGCCCGCTTCGGTATCAACATGCACTTGGAATACTACGACCCCGACACTTTGAAGCGCATCATACGCCGCTCGGCCGGCCTGCTCAAGGTGCCTATCGAGGACGAAGCGGCCACCGAGATAAGCCGTCGCAGCCGTGGCACGCCCCGTATCGCCAACTCGCTGCTGCGCCGTGTACGCGATTTCGCGCAGGTGAAAGGCAACGGCACCATCACGGCGTCCATCGCCCAGATGGCCCTCATGGCCCTTAACATCGACCGCTACGGCTTAGACGAGATTGACAACAAGATACTCCTGACCATCATTGACAAGTTCCGAGGCGGTCCGGTAGGCGTCAGCACCATCGCAACCGCCATCGGCGAGGACTCCGGAACGGTGGAGGATGTTTACGAGCCCTTCCTTATCATGGAGGGATTCATCAAGCGCACGCCCCGCGGACGCATGGCCACACAATTGGCCTACGACCATTTGGGCCGCAACTTCCACAGCGGTAACCCCTTGCAAGGCGACTTGTTTGTGTGATGGGCGGCAAAGCCGCCCATAAAAATTGCGCCATCTGACGGGTCGGACTAGTCGGATTGGTCCGCCCCATCAGGCCCAATTAGCGGCCCCATTGGGCCTTTAATCCTATCATTGCCCCAACCCACCACCCCTCAAAACTATCCCTTCATCCCCCCAACTCCCCACCCTCACAACCTACCATCAGCTCATCAGGAAATGAGCCGATGACAAGTTAACTAAACAAAAATATTTGTTGATCTCATAATTATTGCGTAACTTGCGTTGCGTAAATTACGCAATAGCTTTTTCTATGAGTAAACTTAACAATCCATTTGTCATTTACGGCTACAAGGGAGCCGAATATTTCTGCGATCGAGAGGAAGACACGAACAAACTCATTGCCGCACTCCACAACGAGCGCAACATAACACTCATCGCCCCGAGGCGTGTCGGCAAGACGGGACTTATCAAGCATGTATTCAACCGAATAGAGCAACTTGACCCGAAAACCAAATGCTTCTACCTTGATATTTTCTCAACAAAGAACCTCGAACAGATGGTGCAGCTCATGGCACGAACCATCCTTGGGCGGCTCGACTCCACCCCGCAAGCGGCCCTGCGGCGCATACAAGAATTCTTCGGAAGCCTCAGACCCACGGTAAGTTTTGATCCGCTAACGGGCCTTCCGTCCGTTTCGCTCGACATTCGGCCCACAGAAGAGGAGCAAACGCTCAAGCGTATCTTTGAATACATGCGCCAATCGGGCTACCGGTGCTACGTAGCCATCGATGAATTTCAACAAATCCTCGCCTACAGCAATAAGGGTATCGAGGCTACACTGCGTTCTTACATACAGTTTCTGCCCAACGTTTACTTTATCTTCGCGGGCAGCATGCAACATCTTATGGAGGAAATGTTTACCTCGGCTAACCGCCCTTTCTTCCAAAGTTCACAAATCATGTTGCTCAACAATGTGGATCAAGCAAAATACCACGCCTTTGCCAATCGCTTCTTTCAGCCGCAAGGCCGTACGATTTCCGAAGAAAACTTTGCCTATCTCTATCATCACGTAGACGGAATCACATGGTATATCCAGTCTATCCTGAACCGTATTTACCAATATACCGACCATCCCATTGACCCGCACTTTATCGACCAAATCATCAGAGAGCTGGTCAATGAGCAAGAACCCGTCTTTCAGAACTATTATGCCTCGCTCACCGAGATACAGGCAAGCCTCCTCACGGCCATCGCTAAAGAAAAAATCGTTACGTCGCCGCTCTCCCATCAGTTTATCTCTACCTACCAACTGAAGGCCACCAGCTCCGTGCGTACCGCCCTAAAGGCCCTCATCGACCGCCAAATGGTCTATGCCAAGCCCGAAGGTTATGTCGTTTACGACCGCTTCTTCGCCCTTTGGCTGACCCGACTATAGCCTTTCGGCCTTGCTGCGGCAGGCAAAAAAAAGCATATTATCGGGCCAAAAGAGTTGTCATTATTATAATTTATCACTACTTTTGCACACATGAGAACAGCCATTTTCGTAGGTAGTTTCGACCCGTTCACCGTGGGTCACGACTCCATCGTGCGCCGGGCATTGCCACTCTTCGACCGACTCGTCATCGGGGTGGGCGTCAACAGCCATAAAAAATGCCTATGGAGCGCCGAGGAAAGGGTGGAAGCCATCCGCCGCCTCTACGCCCACGAGCCGGCCATCGAGGTAAAGGCGTTTGACGACCTCACCATCGACTTCGCCCGAAGGGAGCAAGCCGCTTTCGTGGTAAAGGGCGTACGAAGCGCCAAGGACTTTGAATATGAGCGCGAGCAGGCCGAGGCCAACCGTGCGCTCGGGGGCTTGGAGACGATTCTGCTCTATGCCGAGCCGTCATTGGCCTACGTCAGTTCATCGCTCGTAAGAGAGCTGCGGGCCTTCGGCAGGGACATTACGGCACTGCTACCACAGCCTTCAAAAGAAGAAAACATCCGATAATTATGATTACATACAATGTAGACGGCGTGAAAATGCCGAAGATTAAGAAGCGTGAGACCACCGCTTGGATAAAACGGGTAGCGGCCAGTCACGGCAGGAAAGTGGGCGAAATAGGCTATATGTTCGTGGATGACAAGAAGATACTCGAGGTTAACAACGACTACTTGGGCCACGATTACTACACCGACATCATCACTTTTGACTACGACGAGGGCGACACCATCAACGGCGACCTCGTGATTTCACTCGACACCGTGCGCTCCAACGCCGAGAAATTCGGCAAGGACTACGACGAGGAACTCCATCGGGTTATCATCCACGGCATACTTCATCTGTGCGGAATCAACGACAAAGGGCCGGGCGAACGTGAGATCATGGAAGATAACGAGAACAAGGCGCTGGCCCTGAGAGCCTTGTAACAACCAACGACCCTTCCCCCCTATCATCATGAAAACCGCGAATGAAATGGACGCTTGCGCACGAAAGGTACTCAAGCGCATGGCCGTTTTCGGACTGGTCTACGTGTTACTCATCCTCTTAGGCGTGCTACTGCTCGTCGGCAGCTACCTTTGGGCCACACGGTGGGGCTGGTACATCCTGCTGGCCACTATCAGTCAAATCCATTCGGGCGCCATTATCGCCATTGTCCTCGGCCTTTACGTGGGCGTCATTCTCCTTTCCTTGGCGTTCGGACTCTACCTTATCAAATATATTTTTGCCCGCCATAGGGACGACGATACCGACCGAATAGAGGTGACGGAGGCCGATTGTCCCCGGCTGTTCCGGCTCATCAACGAAACGGCCGACGCCGTAGGAGCGGCTCGCCCCTACAAGGTTTACCTCACGCCGCAGGTAAACGCCAGCGCATTTTTCAACACTTCTATCTGGTCCATGCTCTTTCCCGTGAAGAAGAACCTCAACTTCGGGCTCGGCCTTTTGGTCGGCATGAACACCGAGGAGGTAAGGTCTATATTGGCACATGAGTTCGGCCACTTCTCACAAGACAGCATGCGTGTGGGCGAAACGGTCTACGCAGGCAACATCATCATGCGAAATATGGCCTTTGAGCGCGACTATTGGGACCGCTGGGTGGACTGGTGGGCCGACGAATCGTGGTGGTTCGTGGCCATCTATGGCAAAATGACCCGCTGGTTGGCCAACAAGGTGTGCGCCCTATTGCAGCGGTTGTACCACGACATCAACATACCTTACATGGAACTGTCGCGCCGGCAGGAGTACGACGCCGACCGACAATCGGACCGCTTGGCCGGCAGGATGGCCACGGAATCGGCCATGCTCAAGACCGATATTACCGGTGAGGTGTACGGAATGATGGTGGAAAGCCTCAACCGGTTGGCCGCCGACCAACGCAAGGCTTCGCCCTACGCCCTCATGGAAGCCCTTACCGTGATAGAAGGGGCAAGGCGACAAGTAACGATAGACGCAATGTTGCCCTTGCGGGAGGCCGACCTGCCAAAACCACTCGTCATCCGCCGATTCACCTACGACGAGCTGTGGAACTCCCACCCCACCATGCACGACCGCATAGCCCACCTGAAAGATACCTCAACCGGCTTCCTCCAACCGGCCGAAAAGGCATGGACCCTCGTGCCCGAGGCGCTCAAAGAACGGGTGGAGAAACGGATTCTCGACGATTATGACGAGGAAGCGGCCCAATGGCCATGGCTCCAAGGCGAGGAACTCAGCGCATGGGTGAAGAATTATATCCACACGGATTGGCTCGAACCTATCTACTGCGACTTTTTCACAAAGCACAGCTGTCTGGACTTTTTCAATCCCGCCACCGACCGCTACGACGGTCCCAACGACAATCCTTTCAACGAAGAAAACCGTAAACTGGTACTTACCTATGTCTATGGAGTCACCGACATCGGCGAAATTAATGAGGTAATAAACGGTGAAAAAGAAGTAGGCACGGCCTATTATGACGGCAAGCCCTGCCCCATCGACAGTCTTTCGACCGATGAATTATACAAAGAAATAGACGAACTAAGGCCCCGAATGGCGCGGCTCTATGGTCATATCCACGCCTATCTCTCCACCCGGGAGGAGGCACAGCCCTTGTACAGCAACTTCTTCCGTATCGACCAACTCAGTACTACCTGCGACGATGACTTATCGGAGCAAGGCAACGACATCCTCAACACATGGTACCAAAGCAAAAAGAAAAACGCTGACGCAGTGAGAATGGGCAGCCAAGTGGCCGATTTCAGCCTCGAGATAGCCAAGCTCATCGACCAACTGACCGAGGAAGACCGCCGTCAATGCTATCAGAAAGACCTGCTGCAAGAAGTTCTCGACTTTGCTTCTTGGCGCCACAAAGCCACCGAAAAGGAAATCAATGATCTCGAAAGAATGCCCCAAACCTATGAAATAAAAAACTCGCTGTCCGGTGTTTTGAGCGACATATCGGGCTCTTACAAGATGGAAATAGCCATGCTGGCCCAGCGAATGGGGCGGGAAGCGCCGACCGAAACGGCCTAATGAGGCGCTAAAACCTGCTGTTTTGTGCGGCAAAAAGCCCCTAAATAGCACGTCATAGAGGGCCTTTCACCTATAAAAACATGGCGGGCCTGCTCCAAAGAGGAG
>NZ_DATCYK010000030.1:0-73202 GCF_036570325.1 Prevotella sp. | reverse complement strand
ATGTAAAGTATCAATAGATCCGCTACACTTTTTCTTTTCGTAGGCAAATCTTAATCCGTATCTTCGTAGCATGAAAGAAGATATACGGAAAATACGAATGCGCCAAAAATGGCTTGAGCTATACGCCGAAACGGGTTCTGTGACAAAAACTGCCCTTCGGTGCGGGATTGCCCGTTCCACGTTATACCGTTGGAAAAATCGCGAGAAAGAAGAAGGCAAGTCGGAATTGTCCGACAAGTCTAAACGTCCATCAAGACTTGCCAATATGAAGATAACACCTGAAATTGAAACCATTATCCTTAATCTGCGTGAGACGAGAAGATGGGGAGCGCAACGGATTGCCAACTATCTGCTTAGGAAGAGAATAAAGCTCTCAGCCATGACGGTGTGGCGTGTGTTGAAAAAGCATCAAGTCAAAGCTGTTGTGAAACGGCGTAAAAAGTCAGACTATATCCGATATAGTAAAGAAATTCCCGGGGAAAGGGTTCAGCTGGATGTAATGAAAGTACGAAACGGAGCATACCAGTTCACGGCCATAGATGATTGTACCCGTTTGAGAACCATTCGTGTATATCCCAATAAAAAAGCGGAAAGTACAATTCATTTTTTAGGAGAGATACTGAACACCTTTCCTTTTCCCGTTCAGCGGATACAAACTGATTGGGGAACAGAATTTTTCAATTATGACTTCCAATATGAACTGCATGACCATTTTATCAAATTCAGACCAATCAAACCAAGAACTCCGCATCTGAATGGCAAAGTTGAAAGGTCTCAGCAGACCGATAAGACAGAGTTTTGGAATCTTATAGATTTGTCGGACAAGACACTTGATTTGAATGTGATGGCTATGGAATGGCAGGAGTTTTACAATAAGAAACGACCACATTCCTCACTGAACGGCAAGACTCCGATGCAAAAACTCAAATCTGTCAAGCACCTTGTTCCGATCCAGCCCGATGTGAGTGAAAAATTCTGGGAGTCAAACGAAGAAATTCTTCCACGTAATTATAAGTATCTTAAATTCATAAAACATCGAAATAAGAAAACTGTTATTCGATAAGTCGGGGAGAATCAAAATATATCGCAGATTATTTTACGCTTTTAAACTCATCGGTCGGGGAGCGACCAGCGCCAAGGGGCGGGACCACCCGTCCCGACGAGCGTAAAAACCCAGTAAGCTAATGTAGCGAATCTGTTGTTATAGCACACTTTATGGGAAGAAGGTTAATGGCAATAAGCGAGCCCATGGTAATTATGCTTGCCGGTAAATATATTATGATGGTAATAATGATGAGGTGTGATATTCCTACCATTACTTTCTTTTTCTCTCATTTTTGAAAACTGTATTTGGATTTAGCCAAAATAAGAAAGACGAGATAAATAAGAATATGGCTACATAGAGACCTTTTTCTATGCCCGGATCATGGCAGAAAACCCTATCAAGTAACTCGTCATAATAGAACGTATCATTATTATATCCTATTTGTAAGCTATTACCCACTGATATATTAGTGGTGTATTGTTTATTTTGATAAATAATATCAGCCGTAGGGTGTTGCCTTGAAGTGTATTCCTGATCCAGCTTTAGGATAGTACAAGCTATATGATCTTGATGCGTTGAGATATTTGTTTCCCTGATATGCACCACGAGCATATAGGCAGTAAAAAGCCCAAGGCTTAAGTTTATCAATATTATAATACTTCTTCTCATCATCATGCCTTGTTTGTTGGGTATATTTTTAGGTTGTTGCTATTTAATCAGAGAACGAAAGGAATGTGTCAAAATTGTTTTTTAGGAGGATTTTCTATCATCGATGTTGGTGTGAATATTTATAACACACGGGATGACTCTAATATACAAAATCATTAATGGAGCACAACCTTATATCCAAAATTTCAATTATGATGGATTCATGGTGCAACAATAAAATAGTTTTTTGAGTGCAAGGGTATGTTTGGGAAAATATTACCTTTGTACTCAATTATCATAATTTATAGAAAAGATGATATTTGTAATTTACTTATATTATATGCTTTATAAGTGCATTGGGTCATTTGCTAGCTTCTTCTATGAGCATTCTTCACTCACCCCTAAAGATAAATCATTATGTAAAGGGCAAGAAACTTTGAGATTAAATATTGTCTTTTATTCCTCCGGCCTTTTTGTTGTAGGTGAAATGTTGTACTTAGGTTGCATTCTTCTTCTGTTATATCGTTGCGGAGTTACACAAGTGAAAATGATCTTTAATAAAGACTATAGGCTCTTGTGGGTAGTTTTGATCATGGTGATGTCTGGAATTATAGAATATTTTCTTCTTGAACGTAACGAGCGTTTCAAGTGCTATTCAGAAGACTTTGTTCAATACTCGTTTGAAAAAAAGCTATGCTATGGTTGGGTGGCATTGCTACTTTTCATCTTTCCTATTGTAGTCTTGTTCTATGGTTTCAATACTTTGTAGAAGAATTAATCCTATTAGTTATTAGTAGCTGGACGGATTTTTTATGCTTAGTTGATATTTATTGTTTTATATATTGTTAAGTTTTTTTTGTGTATTTGGCTATATGATATGTATCTTTTGCTATCTTTGCAGCTGAATAGGCACTCTGTTAGCCATATATTAAGTAATAAATAGAAGCGTAATGCTTATGTTGTATTTGACCATATCGGAAATGTTCAAGCCCAAACGTAGCTCGCAGTTCCACGCTTCATCGTTTTATCATGAAAAAAGTCTTAAGGAACTGTTAAGACAAAACGCAGTATTATGATTTTAAAGTCTTTGTTAGGAAGGTTGGCAAAGGTACAAAGCCTTTTCCAAGATGATTTGAGAGTAGACGAGAACGCGCACTTGTCGGAGGCCGATTTACGTAAAATAAGCCTTGGTAACTTGTATGTATATCAGCAGCAGGGCGTATTGAATACGTTTGAAACGGGCGTGAAGCCATCCGTGCGTGAGGTTATTTTGGGCGAATATTTTGGCATTACCGATAGAGACAGTGCCATTGAAACATTGAGTTGGTTGGCGAAAGCCCCCTCGCAGTTTACGTTTACCTATGTTTATGAGGCCTTTATGAAGGGCGACAGCGCCGCCGGACGGGCATGGCTCAGCGAAGACGAGGAGCTAAAAGAGCACCCTGACTTCCTTAAAGAGTGCTTGGAAAAGTTAGAAACCATGGAAGATGAATGGGAAGACATAAAGGATGACGGCATAGTAGCGTCAAAAGAGGAGATGGGAAGGCTGGGGGTACTCGCTTGGGATGCGGGAAGACTGAATTTCATCAGCCGTCTTTGCCTCGAGCAAGGTTACATCAGTGAGGACGAGTGCAGGCAGTGTGTCGATGGAGCTTACGAAATGACCAAGGAAGCCTATACCAATTGGAAGGATTATGCCCATAGCTACGTGCTCGGGCGTACGCTGTCGATGGGCACGACCAACATGATTGGCTTGGCAGAAGACTTGCTGGAGAATGAGAAAAGTCCATGGACTTATGTAAAATGGTGAGCTGTGGCATGACCCGCTCCTTGCCGTTTATTCCCGTAACGATAGGGACGGAGGAGGAGAATGTCAAATTTATTTCACTTTTTTGCCCTACTTTTAAATAGGGCAAATAGATAAACACAAGGCCGTTTAAGCCTTGACTGACCGATGGGAGCGCAACTGTTACGAGGCAGTTGCGCTCCTTTTTGTGTGCCGAGACATGGCTTTCGACCCGTCGAAGCGGCATTAAGGTAGGCCGAATAGCCACTTAAAAGAGCATGAAAGGGCAGCTATGCTCCCGTAAAAGGCCCCTTATGGGAGGACGAAAGGCCCACAATGGCAGGGCGAGAAGGCTGCCGTGGGCGGGTGAAAACGGGGCTTAGAATTGATAAAACTCGTAATCCCTTGATTATCAAAGTTATGTGTAACATCTTCAGGATTGCGATATTTTGGCCCCAACTCTTTTTATTTGAGAAAAACGCACGCAGCAATGACTTTTTGTAAAGATAATTCTGAATGAATTATCCTCGAATTGTTAACAAATGTTATGCGGCGTTACGCAGGCCGGTGGCCCTTTCCCCAATGTGCGTGAATGGCCCGCAAGCCCTTTACCGATGGGCCTATGGGGAAAATGGAGCCCCTTTGTCAGAGGGACGAAGTGGGAATATGAAGTGCTTGATTTTCAATGGGTTGACTTTTAACGTTTCCTTTAAAAAAGCTCAAACGGGACGAGAAAGGCTTGCCGGTGTCGTATTTTTTGCGTACCTTTGCACCCGATTTATTGAGATAAGGCCCTATTGGTTAGGGTGTTTTCTCGTCGATACTAACGGAGCTGAGGTGTGCAGATAACTCTTTCTCATACTCTGCAATCGCGATTAATGCGGATGTTGTATTTCCGGTAATCAGGTTCCACAAATCAATTACTGATGAAGAGAATATTTAAGATTGTATTTTTAGTTTTATCTTTTATCGGGTTGGAAGTTATTCCCGCATTAGGTGCAAATACTTCAGGTACAAAGTCAAATGGAAAAATGGATTGGTCTCCTGTGATAGAGGCGATAATCCAAGTAGAGAGTGAAGGCAATCCCCGGGCCGTTAGTGGCAATTCGGTGGGCGCTATGCAAATTACCCCAATCTTGGTGGCCGAGTGCAACCAGATATTGAGGGCTCGCAAGAGTAAGAAAAAATTCACTTTGAAAGATCGTTTCAGCGTGGAGAAGTCGAAGGAAATGTTCCTTCTGATTCAGTCAAAGCACAATCCGCTTAACAACATAGAGCGTGCCATACGCTCATGGAATGGCGGGTTCCGTTGCAGTAGCAGGAAAACGCAGCGATACTTCGAGAAGGTATTACGGGCCATGAACAGCGTTCGTAAATAAAAAAAGAAGCCGGTTATAAGTTGAGATATGCTTATGGCCGGTTTCTTTTCTTTATAAATATTCTTAAATTTAGGCCCTTCTGCCAACTTTTACATTATCTTTGTAATCCTATTAAGTAATCAATTTCGTATATATTATGACACTTATTATCGTTCTTGTGGCCTTGGCTTTGATAGCCTTGTTGCTCGTTAGTTTGTATAATCGCTTGGTTGGACTGCGCAATAATCGTGAGAATGCGTTTGCCAACATCGACGTTCAGTTGAAACAACGCTACGACCTCATTCCGCAGTTGGTAGCTACGGTAAAGGGCTACGCCACGCATGAGCGTGAGGTTTTGGAGAAAGTGACGGCTGCCCGTGCGGCTGCCATGGGGGCGCAGTCTATCAATGACAAGATTATGGCCGACAATGCGTTGACCGGTGCGCTTGCCGGACTGAAGGTGTCGTTGGAGGCTTACCCCGAATTGAAAGCCAATCAGAACTTCCTTCAGCTACAGACTGAGATAGCCGATATTGAGAACAAGCTGGCCGCCACACGCCGTTTCTTCAACTCATCTACCCGTGAGCTCAACACGGCCGTGCAGTCTTTCCCCTCCAACCTCATAGCCGGCATGTTCGGATTCCATAAAGAACCCATGTTCGAGATAGCTCCTGAGAACCGTGCGGAGCTGGAAAAGGCGCCCGAAGTAAAGTTCTAAGCCTATGAAATATGTAGGTATGTATACCCAAATGCGCAATAACAACATCAAGAGCATGTTGTTATTGCTGCTTTTCCCGGTCATTATCTTGGGAATGGTTTGGGTATTTTTAGCGTTGCTCAACTTCTTTGGAGGCGGTTATTACGACGAGTCGGGCAACGTGGTCCATCAGTTAGACGTGGAAACGGTTAACTATTACTTCCTCACGACGGTGCCTTGGGTGGTGTTAGGGGTAGGAGTGTGGTTTGCCATCGCCTATTTCAGCAATGCCTCTATGATTAGTCATGCCACGGGAGCCGTGCCTTTGAGCCGGCGAGACAATCCCCGTGTCTACAACATAGTGGAGAATCTGTGCATGACATGTGGCATGGATATGCCCAAAATCAATGTGGTCAACGACCCCCAACTCAATGCCTTTGCCAGCGGAATCAATAAAGCTAGCTACACGGTAACCGTTACCCAAGGTTTGCTCGACCTGCTTACCGACGATGAGTTGGCCGGAGTTATCGCCCACGAGCTTACCCACATCCGCAATCGTGATACCCGATTGCTCATTACCAGCATTATTTTTGTCGGTATCATTTCCACTGTTATGTCGCTCGTCGTTCGTATGATGTACCAAACGATGTGGTATGGCGGCGGACGGAGGAGCAGTAATGACAACGAGAAGAGTGGGCTTTCTATTGTCGTTATCATGTTGATAGGGCTTGTTTGCTGCGCTATCGCCTATGTGTTTACCTTGCTTACACGCTTCGCCATCTCACGTAAGCGCGAGTACATGGCCGATGCGGGCGGGGCGGAACTGTGTGGCAATCCCATGGCTTTGGCCTCCGCGTTGCGTAAAATATCGGGTAATCCGGGGCTCGACGACGTGAAGCGGGCCGACGTGGCCCAGCTCTTTATCTGTCAGCCCGACGAAATGGAGCAGGGACTCATGAGCTTCATGAACTCTCTTTTCAGCACTCACCCCGATACCGAGAAACGAATTAAAATATTGGAACAGTTTTAGAAATGAGATATTACGCCTTATCCGCCTTGTTTTTCATGATGAGTACGCTATCTCCTCGTGCCGACGCGCAGAGCGTTACCTACCGTTCGTTCGACCATTATAACGACCGTGTGGCCGAGTTCGACAAGATGCGGCCCGTCGACAGTACCGACGTGGTCATGTTGGGAAACAGCCTTACCGAGTTTGCCGGCGACTGGAACAAACTCCTCGGGGCCAAACATGTTCGCAATAGGGGCATAGCCGGCGACGACGCCACGGGCATATACCATCGCTTGAGTCAGATTCTGCCGGGACGGCCCAAGGCCATTTTCCTCATGGTAGGTGTCAATGACATCAGTCATGACCTATCGGCGGCCGAGGTGTTTGCCCAATGCAAGAAGGTCATTGATAAGATTCGGACCGACAGTCCCCATACAAAGCTCTATGTGCAGAGCCTTTTGCCCATCAATGAAGGCTTCGGTCGCTGGAAGACTTTGGAGGGAAAGACGGAGCGGGTGGCTGAAGTGACACGCTTGATTCGTCGTTATTGCGAGGCCGAAAAGATTTCTTATATCAATTTGTTTCGCTATTTTAACCGCCATGGTACCAACGAATTGCGCCCCGAACTGACCGTTGACGGGCTCCATCTTTCGCCTTTGGGCTATAAGATTTGGGCATTCCATCTGAAGAAATACTTCAAATAAGGGCGTCAACAGCCCTTTATTGTGCAATAATAGCAGGCCGAACAGCTCGTTTGGCCTGCTTTTCTTATGCGTCGTTCGTTGTCTTTTTCATCCGTTCTTGCGGTAACTGATGATGGCCCAGCTATCCATTATCACGGCTATAATGGCCAAGGCGGCAGCCTGATGTTTGACGCTTTCAAAGTCACCCCCACGCACAAAGACCGTCCGAATGGCGTCAATGAAATAGTGCATGGGGTTGATGTAGGTGGTTAGATAGGCCCAGTGGGGCATTGATCGCACGGGGGTAAAGAGTCCGCTCATGAGCAACATCAGCATGACACAGAACCATATAACGAACATGGCCTGCTGCATGGTTTGGTTATAGTTCGACACTACCAGTCCCAAACCGCTGAACACGAAGGCCAACAGCATGGCCAGCAGGTAACAAAGTCCTATGTTTCCGGCCGGAGTTATGCCGTAAAGAAGCCATGAAATCAGGAAACAAATCGTCATAACGACGAAAGCTATCAGCCAGTAAGGTATCAGTTTGGCCAATATAAAGGTGAGTCGGCTCACCGGTGTCACGTTGATGGCCTCGATGGTGCCGGTCTCTTTCTCGCCCACAATGTTGAGTGTAGGCAGCGTTCCACACATAAGCAGGATAAGGATAGCTATCAACGACGGTATCATAAACCTCTTGTAATCTTGTTGAAGGTTGTAAAGGTAGCGCACCGAGGGTTGTTCTTTCATCATCGAAGCCTCGATTCGCTTCCCTTCAAGGATATGTTGAAGGACGATTTGGCTCACATACGTCATGCCCATCGTGCCTTTTGTACTGTTCGTAGCGTTAGCCGCTATCCTTATTTGGGGCGTCTGTCCCGTCATCATATCGTGGTGGTAATGGTGGGGAATCTCAATGATCACATCGGCCTTCGACCGCTCCACGTCCTCCAAAGCCTCATGGTAGGTGGAGCGTTGGGCATTGAAAATGAAGTAATTGCTGGCCGCTATGCGCTCCACAAGCCGTCGCGAATCGTTCGAACGGTCGTTGTCGACCACGTCAATCCTTACGTTTTTCACATCCATATTCATCACCCAAGGCATTACACACATAATCATGATGGGAAAAATGATTATCAGTCGGGGGAGAAAACGGTTACGTCGAATCTGTAAGAATTCCTTTTCTATCAAGTAACGTATAGGCATATCATTCTAATCTTTTGTTGAATTTAAGCAGTGCTATCGTAAGAAACGCGGTGGCCATGGCGGCAAGTGTGGCTATCTCGGGCAGCACTTGCGACGTGCTTACGCCCATAATCATGAGCTTGCGCATGGCACTTATATAATAGGTAGGGGGCATGAGAGCCGCTACATAACGAAAAATGGTCGGCATACTCTCCACGGGAAACATCATGCCACTGAGCAAAACACTGGGCATGAGCAGTATAACACCCGAGCCGATCAGGGCCGATAACTGTTGTTGGGCTATGGTGCTGATAAGTAATCCCAACGCAAGTGCCAGCAGAATATAAAGCCCCGATACGCCGATAATGGCCGATAGATTGCCCGTCAGCGGCACGCCTAACACGAAATGGGCCATCAGCAAGATAATGAAGAGTACCAATACCGAGAGCAACATGTAGGGTACGGCCTTGGCAATAATGACCAGCAGCGGCCTTACGGGGGAGACCAAGAGCACTTCCATCGTGCCTTTCTCCTTCTCCTTCACAATACTTATGGAGGTCATCATGGCGCATATCAGCAGCAAGAGCATGCCCATAATGCCGGGAACGAAGTTGTAACTGCTTTTCATTTGGGGGTTATAAAGCAGTGCCATGGTTATTTCGGAGCAGCCTCCTTGGGCTATCTGCGGCGTGAGGGTGGCTTGGTGAGATTGTTGGCTGCCAATGATTTGTTGGGCATAGTTACTGTATTGTCGGGCCATCATGGGGTCGGTACCGTCGGCAATGAGCTGTATGCCACTGTGGCGAGCCGCGAAATGAGGTCCGAAAACAATCGCCAAATCGGCTTTCTGATGGCGAATCAATCGCTCGGCTTCTTGTGGTGAACTTACCGTATGGCATATATCGAAGTATTCCGATTGGCTTAAGGCCATGATGATTTGCCGTGTTCGGTGGTCCTGATGGGTCGTTACGATGACCGTGCGCACGTTTTTGACATCGGTACGGATGGCAAATCCGAAGATCAACATCAAGGCAATGGGCATTACAAAGAGGATAAGCATGGTGCGAACGTCACGCAATATGTGCTTACTTTCTTTGATTACGAAGGCCAAAAACTCTTTCATACGTCGCTACTACGTTGTGCCCGCCGTGCCAAATAGGTGAAAACATGGTCCATGTCGGGCTGGTTAAACTGCTGTTTTAGCTGAAGGGGCGTACCGATGGCGCTAATCTTGCCATCCACCATGATGGAAATGCGGTCGCAATATTCAGCTTCATCCATGTAATGGGTGGTTACAAACACCGTGATACCTCGTGCGGCAGCCTCGTAGATGAGCTGCCAGAACTGTCGGCGGGTGGCCGGGTCGACGCCACCGGTAGGCTCATCGAGGAATACTACCTGAGGTTCGTGGAAGATACTTACCGAGAATGCCAGCTTCTGTTTCCATCCCAAAGGCAGCGAAGCCACGACAGTATCCCGGTGGTCTTCCATTTTCAAGCGGCCCAAAAGCTCCCTTGTTTTCTGTTCTATATGGCTTTTCTTCATGCCATAGATACCTCCGAAGAGCCTGATGTTCTCTTTTACGGTGAGATCTTCATAGAGCGTGAACTTCTGACTCATGTAACCGATGTGCTTCTTTACCAGCTCATACTCGCTACTGATGTCGTAACCGGCCACCCGTCCCTGCCCCTCGGTGGGTTGGCTGAGGCCCGTCAGCATGTGCATGGCTGTGGTCTTGCCGGCTCCATTGGCCCCTAAGAAACCGAAAATCTCACCTTTTCTCACCTTAAAAGATATGTCATCGACGGCCCGGAAGCTGCCAAAAGCTTTCACGAGATGGCTTACCTCAATGACGTTTTCGGCATTTTCGTTGGTCGGAGCAGTCCTATTAGCGTCCATTTGTGGGATGGGCGTAAAGATGTCGTGGAACTTTTGCAAAATATCCATCGGACTTCCGACGCCCATCAGTTCACCTTTGTTGATGAAAGCAATGCGGTCGCATTGGCGAATTTCGTCGAGATAAGGCGTTGCGGCCACAATGGTTATACCCTGATGGCGCAATTGTTGCAGCATTTGCCAGAACTCCTTGCGGCTCACGGGGTCAACACCCGTGGTCGGTTCGTCGAGTAATAGCAGGGTAGGACGGTGGATAAGGGCACAGCAAAGTGCCAGTTTCTGCTTCATACCACCCGACAATCGGCCGGCACGGCGGTGCTTGAACCGCTCAATTTGTGAGTAGATAGGCGCTATCAGTTCGTATCCGGCGGCCACGGTCGTGCCAAACAAGATGGCAAAAAAGGAGAGATTCTCCTCCACGGTCAAGTCTTGATAGAGCGAGAAGCGGCCCGGCATGTAGCCGATGTGGCGGCGTATCTGTCTCATATCGGCCACGACGTCGTAGCCACAGACCGTTGCGGTGCCTTTATCGGCCAACAACAAGGTGGCTAAAATACGAAACAACGTGGTTTTTCCGGCGCCATCGGGCCCTATGAGGCCGAAAATCTCACCCTCATGCACCTGCAGCGTCACATCCGTCAAGGCCTTTACCCCCCCGTAGTGCTTGGAAATACCTTTAATATCGATGGTTTCCATAGTTATATTTTCACCTCTCCATACATGCCAATCTTCAAGAAACCGTCGTTCTTTACGCTTATTTTAACGGCGTAAACAAGGTCAGCCCGCTCGTCATCGGTGAGGATTGTCTTGGGCGTGAACTCACTTTTACCGCTAATCCATGTAATTGTCCCGTCGTAATACTTGCGCTCCGACCCACCGTAATTGCTCATTACCTTTACCCGTTGGCCTATCTTTACCCGCCGGAGCTGGTCGCTCGTGAGGTAGGCACGGAGGAACATGCGATCCAAATCGGCCACCATGAAAAGTGGTTTGCCAACAATGACAAACTCACCCGGCTCCACATACTTCTCCAAGATGGTTCCCGAGATGGGCGTATGTATGCGACACTTGCGCAATTGGTCAGCTACGACCAGCTTCTCTACGTCGGCCGTGCTCATTTGGGCCGACAAACTGTTGGTCGAAGTGTGGAGAGTAGCCGACTGGGCGTCGAGTTGTCGGCGCAGGATAGTGAGCTGATGACGGGCGTCATCAAGGAGTTTGCGGTTTGCTGCGCCATCATTGACCAGCCCGGTAAAGCGCTTCACGTCCTCCTCGGCTTTGGTTATCTGCTGTCGGGTGGCCGCTATTTGCTTCGCTATGTCGGGCCGTTGCGCCGCATAGACTAACTGTGTGGCGCCAATTTGCCGTGCCCTAAGGTATAATTGCACGGTATCTACCAGCCCCAATTGGCTACCGGCCTCTACCTTATGGCCCTCTTCTACCGTGAATTGTAATAACTTACCCGTCTGTTCGGCCGAAACTGTTACCTCGGTGGCCTCAAACGTGCCGGTGGCGTCGTACTCTTTCTCGCCCTGACCGCACCCAATGAGCAGCGGAAGCATAGCTAATAATGTAATATGTCTCATAAACCTTTGTTTGTTTTTAGTGTATATGTTTCGTAAATAAGCTGTAATTGATGGATAGATTGCTGTTGGCGAGCCTCGTTAAGCCCGTTTATCTTGCGCAAAAGCTCATTGACGCTCTCCGTACCAAAGTTCACTCGTTTCTCGCTCGTGGTGCGGAGGCGTTCCCGAAGCGCCACGAGCTCGGCGTCCAAGGCCAATTGGCGGCGCAGGCTTTCAATGTTTCCACTCGTTTGTTCGTTCTCCAAACGGTTGTTGAAAAGGAAAGTCTCACGCCGGCTCTCAATCATGCGGCGTTCCACATCCAAACTTCTCAGCTCGTTCTTGCGGGTGTAGAGTGCGCCGATATTCCAACTCATTGTCAGTCCGGCGGCCCAAATGGTAGGCTTGATAAGCCTGCTTACCCGACTATGATACAAGCCCGTGCCAAATGCCGAGAGTGTAGGCAGCAGGCGGGTGTTGAGCTGTTGGCGCTTGTTTTGGAGCCTATCGATTTGCGACTGATAGAAAGCCAACTGCGGATGGCGGTTTTCTTGGCCTACGACAGTGGGCTCGGGGCAGGTGAGCGAGTCGCCTTGAAGATTACGACCCACGAAAATGCCGAGCATATTAACGTACGCCGACCGCGATGCTTGTAGCGCTTCCATGGCTTGGCGGGCCTTCACCGACTCTACGTCGACGGCGTCTAAGTCGCCCTGATTGGCCATGCCGCCCCGCATGAGCGCCACTATCGTTTGGCGACTTAGGGCCAAGTCAGACTGAAAAAGCTCGTTTTGGCGCAGTTTGGCGTCATGAATGAGAATGCCGAAGTAGAGTTGTTCTATTCGATGGTTTAATTCATAGAGGGCGACCGTGAGCTGTTGGCGCTCCACTTCCGCCGTGGCGGCCGCCAATCGTCGCACGGCTTTGGTGCGCCCGCCGTCGTAAAGGTTCTGTCTTACGGTAATATTACCCGTTAAAACCTGCCGAGGCATGTCGTCGGTGAGCGGTTTTAGGGCGCCGTCGGCCTTGAGAATGTCGGTAAAGGCCAGTCCGTTGAGGCTTGCGCTTACCTGCGGCAACCACGCCTTAGCGGCGTTTTCAATAGTGTATTGGGCCGTTTGTGTTAACAATTGGTACTGCTTGAGGGCCGGATAATGGTCGCGGGCCAACTGTTTGCACAGGTCGATGGTGAGCGGTTGGGCCATCAGTGGTCCCGTTACCATCCATCCCAAGAGAAATAAAAAAGGTAATCTCATAATTTAATAAGCATTCATTTGATAATGGCAAAGATAGCTCTTCGGGAAGAAAGGATCGTTATCCTTATGCGCTTAATAATGTTCTTTTTGTGGGATAATACGACAAAAAGAATAGAAATAGGCTAAGAATAATTATCTTTGCGTAGTATTTTAGATGGTAAACGTATGAAACAAAAGCCCGAGTCATTAACCTTCGACCGCTTCAGAGAACTGCTCGACGCCTTTTGGGGAGGCCATGAGAGCGACAGATACATCAGCCGTTCTATTTCCGTAGTGGGCAAAGAGTCGAATATACTACAAAAAGTGGTGAATGAAAAACGCATTATGCAGCTCGAAGATTATAGGATTGGTATTGTAGCTTCGGGCCAAGGACGGGTTTATATCAATCTGATAGAGCACGAGTTAAGCCCCGATACGCTGGTATTTCTTACTCCCGGCACTATCGTTCAGCCCCTATGGATAAACCATGACTTTACGCTGAAAGGCATGGTGCTCTCCATCGACACGCTCCACATGGCCGTAGGTAATCAACTTCCCGGCTTTTTGAATGGCGAGCGCATGGCAGGTTTGATAGCGGCAACGGGTGACCAAAGCGATTTCTTGGGTACTTTGTTCATGAGTTTGCTAAGGTCTTTGCGGCAGCAAGGGGCTTCGATGAAGGTTGTCTATGCGTTAGTGGCCGCCATACTGCATGCGTATGACGACTTGTTTCAGAAGCAGAAACTGACGCAGATCAGCCAAACAACGAGAGAAAGGGCCATCTTCGACAAGTTCATTTACTTGGTCAATACGCATGGCAAGCATGAGCATAGGTTGTCGTTTTACGCCGATAAGCTCTGCCTTACGGAGCGTTATTTGGGGGTTGTGGTGAAACAAGCCAGCGGCGTTACGGCAAAGGAGTGGATAGACCGGGCGATTATGGCCGCCGCGCAGGTAATGTTAAAGTATAGCGACCTGCCCATCGTGGAGATAGCCATGCGCCTCAACTTCCCTAATCCCAGCTTTTTCAATAAGTTTTTCAGGCGTATGAAGGGCTGTACCCCTATGGAGTTCAGGAATGGTTGAGGACATTTGATTGACAAATCGGCTATAAAATAAGGTGGAATTTAGATAGGGTTGGGGAATGGTTGAGGCTGTATGATAGATAATCAGTCGGTCAATCAGCGTTTTATTTTGATGGGAGTAAAGGATGGTTTCTTGCTTGTAGCTCAATGAGTTAGGTATGATAAGAGCTGATAAGCGGTGAGGTCATGTTCTGAAAGCAGCCCTTTGGGCGTGTGAAAGATAAGCTTTGACACGCCCAAAGGGCTGCTTTGATAAGGTGAAAGAGTAGCTTTGGGGAAGCCGTCTTGGGGCAGTTGAGAAAGCGCGGGGCCGTTTAGCCTTCCCTGAAGAAGTCGAGTGCCTCTTTTATCTCGGCCTCGGTGAGCGTTTGGTCGATGCGAAGCTCACCCATGTTTTGCAGCAATGTAACGTTGATTTCGTTGCCACGGTTTTTTTTGTCGTGGTGCATCAGCTCGATAAGTTCGGCATAATCGGCGCAGGTTATGGGCAGTCGGCCGTAGTGTTCATGGATGAATTGCACGGTCTGGCGCATGCGTTCGGTGGGAAAACCACACTTAACGGCGCTCAGGTAAAGCTCGGCCACCAAGCCCCATGCCACGGCGTAGCCATGAAGTACGGGCTTGCGGCGCAATGACCAGCTCTCAAAGGCGTGGCCGAAGGTATGGCCTAAGTTGAGCGCTTTGCGCAGGCCGTGCTCGTGGGGGTCGGCGGTGACGATGTGTTCCTTCACGGCTACGGAGTCGGCCACCATCTGTTGCAGGGCCGTTATGGCTTCCGGCTCATGGCGGCAGGCACTTTCAAGGTCGAAATTCACGAGTTGTGCCCACATCGCGGCGTTGCTGATAAGACCGTGTTTCAGCATTTCGGCGTAGCCCGAGCAGATGTTCTCGGCGTCAAGCGTGTGGAGAAAGTGGGTGTCGAGGATAACAAACCGGCTGTCGCCGAATACCCCTATCTCGTTCTTTAGCCCGTTGAAATTGATTCCGGTCTTGCCTCCTACCGAGGCGTCGACCATGGCCAGCAGGGTGGTGGGGATGTTGATGAAGTTAATTCCCCGCTTAAAGGTAGAGGCGGCGAAGCCTCCCAAGTCGGTCACCATGCCCCCTCCGAGGTTGATAAGGCAGGAGTGGCGGGTGGCCCCATGGCTTCCCAACTCTTGCCAAACGTGGGTCAGTGATTCGATAGACTTATTGACGTCGGCCGAGGGAATGGTGATGACGTGGGCGGCGCTAAGCTCGGGGCAGCCGTGGAGTAGCGGCAGACAAAGCCGATGGGTAACGGTGTCTGTTAGAATGATGAGCTTGTCGTGTTCACAAGCGGCGATGGCTTGTGACAGTTCGGCGTTAATATCTTGAGAGATGATGACTTGTTGTTTCATATTCGTGGTGTTATGTTAGCGTGGCGATGGTCAGTCGGCATGGGGCACGCTCTTCTTTTTGCCCGAAAATTCGGTGAAATCAACGCGTATGATTTCTACTCTGTGAAAACTGCCATGCGCGTACTTGTCGCCTATCTGCTTGAAATCGGGTGATAGCTTGTCGATGAGCAGGTGGAGGGCTTTCATCTTTTCCTCGTCGCTAAGGCCGCGGCGGGCCTGCCCAAAGAGGATGACGCTTTCGTATTCGGTGGTGAAGCGGCCGGGCAATAGGTTGACATGGCCTACTATGCACAGCGAAACATTGGGATTGGCGTCCAAGGCTTGGAGCTTGCGACCTTGCGGGGCGCAGTGGATGTAGACGCTGCTGTCGCCGTCCCAAACAAAGTTTACGGGTATGCCATAGCCCCCGTTGTCGGCTACCATCGACAAAACACCGTACTCGCCATGGGCCAGCAGCTCTATGGCACGTGACTCTTCCATGAGCCGGTCCTGCCGACGGACCGACTCGTTTGTATATTTCATTTTCATAATCGTTAGGGTTTAGAAGGGATAACCGATGGCTAAATGTAGGCTTTGGCCGTCCTTGAATCGGGGAATATTGTAGAAACCGGAGGCGCCGGGGATATGAAGACCAACGCCCCAATCGACTCTTATGACGAAGAAATCGAGGTTGTAACGCAGTCCTATGCCCGTACCTAAGGCCATATCCTTTAGCAAGCTCTTGAGCTTTAGGGTGCTGTTGGGGCGTGTTTCGTCATTGCGCATGGCCCATACGTTGCCCGCGTCAAGGAACAAAGCGCCGTATAGATTGCCGAAAAGGCGGGGACGATACTCTAAATTGAACTGAAGTTTGATGTCACCCGTCTGGTCTAAATAGGAGGTTGTGTTGCTATGGGCCTGATAAGCGCCCGGTCCGATAGTCCTGACGGTGAAGGCTCGAATGCTGTTGGCGCCACCCACGTAGAACTGTTCGCTCCATGGCGCCGCGTCGGAGTTGCCATACGACCATATCGCTCCGCCGCTGACATGGCCTACCAACTCGTCGTGCTCGGTGAGCCGCCATGTCTTTCGGAGCTCGGTTTCTATCTTGAAGAATTGGGTATAGGGATTCTTGAAGAATCGTTTGCCCCGTTCGTTCCATTTGTTGCCTGCCAATAGGTAGCCCAGCGATAGGAAGTTGGCCGCCTCGCTGACGGTTGTCTGCCACCAAATGGGGTTGCGGTAGCTTGTGGGACTGGAGTAAATATAGCTGTAACGCATCTTGGGCACCAAGTGATCGGCCATGGTTACTTGCAGATAAGGGCTGGTCTTGAGGATGGAATCAAACTTTTCCGTGTGGCCGGACATGTAGTCGTACTGCAAGACTAAGGGCGTAAACTGGTGCATGGAGGTCTCTGACGTCTGGAAAGTGTACGACAGTTCGCCCGAAACGACATGACGTTTGAAGAAGCTAGCCCTATTTATGACGCTCGTAGAAGCCTTGAGCAGCGTGGTGGGCGTGGTGTAGAAACGATGTCGACGGAGGATGGGCAGCACCAAACGGGGGAGTTCCAACGAAATGTCACCGCCGTATTCGTAGGAATTTATCTTGTCTCCCGAGCCCGAAAGGTTGCCTCCCGTCTGCCATTCATAGGACCCTTTGAGGTTTATATCGAGCTTCTCGCCGCCATGGAAGGCGTTGCGCTTGGTCAGACCGATGACCAATCCGGGCCCCATGCGTCCGCTGGTGCGCCCCGTGTAGTTGGTTTCCACGTAGAAATCGTAGGGCTTATCGAAGACGCAATTTAATCGGAGATCGAGCGTGTCGCAAGTGGCGCTGCTGTCGCGGGGCGTAAATTGGAAATCAACGGAGCTGAACATGCCGCTACTGATAATCTTGTTGGATGATTCCAAGTACTGATCGTAGCTGTAAAGGCGGCCGGGACGCAGCTTCAGATCGCGAAGGATGACGCGTGGACGGAGGGGAGAACGGCGCCCATTGAAGTGCACCGTGAGGCGCCGACGGCGTATCGTGTCGTTCAATGTCTCCATGAATTGCTTGCGAAGTTCCAAGTCTACTTTTCCGATATACCACTTATGCTTGGCTTTTTCAGGCAAATTGTCGATTAATTTCATCTTCATGTTGACCTGACCGCTGGCCGATAGCGTGTCGGCCAAGTAGGATGCGTAGCCCGGTTGGTAATAATAATAACCGTTGTTACGGAAAAGTGTGCTGATACGGCTGCGCTCCGCGTCAAGCGAAGCTACGTTGAAAGGGTCGCCCGATTTGACCGCGGCCTTGTCGTGAGTGGTGTGTATCAGGCTGTCGGCTTCATGAGGGAAACCTTCATAGGTGAGGGTGTCAATGGTAAAGAGCCGGCCCATGTTTACCGTATAGCCCAACTTGGCCTTCTTAGGGTTGTTACCCGATTTGATTTCGTAGTCTACATTGCCGCGGAAATAGCCATGATTGCGTAGCACGGAGCGGGCGACGCTGGCTCGAAGGGCCGGATTGACCCAACTGATGAGCACGGGTGCCTTGCCAAAGGTCTTGGTTATCCATTTGGAAAGGTCGTCGTCGCTGTCATGAAATGCGTTCCATATCCATAAACGGTAGGGGAATGGCGTGCGATAATAGGAGCTGCCGAGGAACGCTCCATTGGGTTCACAGGCCAAGGCGGCCTCTATTTCCTCGCTGGTGGTCACAAAGTGGGGGCTCTTTTCGTACTGGGTATAGTTGATTTTTGAGATACCGGTGTAGAGTTGGTCGCCTTCCGGCACGCCCGACGTGGACGAGCAGGAGACGCTCAAAAGGCAACTGACTCCGAGCAGGAGCCATATATAAAGCTTACGTTTCATTGCTTTACGGATTAATCTTGTTGGGATTTCGGAGAGAGTCTTGGGGAGTGGGCAACATGATGGGCAGGTTGTCCTTGAAGTTGAGCAAGTCCTTGAAATGCTGTAGCTTGCGTCTCCAAATGAAACCGGCGCCATATTTGCCCACTGCTCCTTCGAGCCAGTCGTAGCTATCACGGTCGTAGAAGAGCTTGAGATACTGGGTTGAGCTCTCATTGAGTCGATATTCAAAGGATATGTTGTCGAAGAAAGACGCGTTTTTGTTAGCTACATCGGGGCCGGTAGACAGCTTTCCGCCCACGATAATGCGTAAACGATTGTTCCAAAAGCGCTTGGAGAACTTGAAAGAGTAGTCCGTATGCGTGTTACCGTTGACGTCTGTGGAGTTATCCATGCCGAAACTGAGGTCCAATGTGCGCAGGGCGTTGCCGGCAATGCTGTTGATTTGGCTCTGAAGGAAGGCGCTTAGGGCGGAGTTCATTGAGAATCCGCTCGTGTTGCCATCGGCCAAGTACATACCCGTGGTGAGCATGGTAACGGCTATCTTGCCCCGTTCCTCCTTGCTCATGGTGTTAAGCTGGTTGCTGATGGTCATGTCCTCGGGGGCGTCGATGATAAATTCAAGCCCCATGTTCTTCAATGTCTTTGTAATAACGACGCCGGTTTCAAAGGCCACTGACCTGCCGGCGCTGCCCGCGGTTGACACTGTAGCCTTGTTTTGTTCGACGGCTGTGATGTTAAGACGTGGATTCATGGCGTCGCCCGTGAACTCTATGTAGCTTCCATCTTGGATAGTAAAGGTCTTTAATGGGATAACGGGGAGTGAATATTTCATTTCTCCGTTGCTCAATGTGTAGCGGCCGGTCAGTCGAAGGTTGTCGACGGTGTTGTACTGCATGCGTAAGTCGCCGCCACCAATGAGGTCTACGTAGTTGGATTTGTCAGCGTTGAGCGCGCAAAGGATATGAGCGCTCTCGTTAATGCTCATCGTTAAGTCCATGTTAAAGCCTGACAGTGGCGGTCTTTGTACGGTTTGGCGGGTAGAATCGGTAAAGTCCGTGAATTTAACAAGCTCATCCAATTGGTTGTCAGTGGTCAACGGACTGTCGCGAAGGATGTAAGTCATGTCCGTAGAGCCTAAAACATCGAGCTTACCACGCATTTGTAGGTTGTCGATAGGCCCGTTCATGCGTGCAAAGAAATTGACGAATGCTTTTCCGAAAGCCTCAGAACGCAGGTTTTCCTTGGCGTTTATGATTTCAAAATTGCGGGCACGCATGCGCACATCCATGTTCATTTGTGCTATGTCGGAGAAGTCGAGATAGCCTGAAACATCCAATGGACTGTCATTATAGGCATACATTTCAAAGTTCTCAAACAAGAGATGACTGTTGTGAATGGTGACGGGGTCATTGTCGAATCGCATGACTACGCCGTAAGGATCGCTGAACATATAGGCTGAATCCAAATAAGCTTCGCCATTAATGTTAGGTTTCGTGGGTGAGCCGGCCACGTCCAACGTTCCTTCAGCATATCCCTTGAAGCCAATGAGCTGGTCGGGAATGAATCCGTTGATGAAACTTAGGGGCATGCGGGCCATCTTCAACTTGGCGTCTAAGCTGCCTTCACCTTCTGATTGATACGTTCCGGTGAGTGTAGCCACCTCTTTTCCATTCTGAGAAAGGATTCCTTCCAAGTAGTGGGAGCCATCCGACTTAGGCATATATACGAATTCGGTACCTATGTTGCCCATCGGATTCTTCTCATAGAACAAGTTATCGATGGTCATGTCTGACGAAACAGACAGTTGATCGTTGGTTTGAATCAAGTGGTAGTCGCCATTCAGCACGCCTTTTATGTCGGGAGTGTAGGGGAGAACCGACAGAACCTCGGCCAAGTTGAATTGATTTAAGCTGACCGTTACGTCTTGCAAGGCTTCCTGATTGTCATCATTCGTGTAGATATGGGCACCCATTCCGTCTGCGCTTTTCAGCTCCACATTGGCCGATAAGCGTTTGTTGTCGCCCAAGAAGACGTAGTTTCCTTCGTTTACATTGAACTTCTTATATCCCAATATGGGATTGTTCTCCATGATACTTAGCCTGATTCCATCAGGTTCCATGGCCGCTGAAAGTCCTAAGTCGACACCTAATTTGTTCTTGGCGTCATAAAGTTTGGTCTTCAAGAATGAGCCGCGCTCGTTCAATGCGCCGTTGGCTTCGGCGCGGAAAGTGTATTGCGGGTTCTTCTTATTATTGATAACTTGCGCTTGGTAGACAAAGGTGTCGTGGTCAGATTGTATGTTGAACCTGACCGTATCGAGCTGCATGTTATTATAAATAAGCGAGTCAATCTGCAAATTGCCGTTCAATCCCGATACGGGTGATGACTCCATGTGAATGTTGGCCCGTGCAAATTGATAGCCATAGCGTGAAAGGAGATGGCTGAAGAAATTGTTTTTGCCGGTCCGGAGATAGAGTGAAGCCAACGGCAAGGCCTTTCGCAAGGCAACTTGGTCAATGGTTCGGTTCTTGAAAAGAGTAGCGATCTCGTCGCTGAAGCCTTGGCTTTGTGCCAAAAGTTTCTTATAGCCACCTTGTCCGTTGAGGCGAAGCACAAAGTCATCGTTGTTGATAACGGCATGTGTAGTGTCGGGACGAGAGAGTACGTCGAGCGTTATGTAGCCCGGTTTATAGACCTGATGATTGTCATGGATAACCAAATTACCCAATGAACCCTGCACGTTATAGACGTCTTTCAGGTCGGTCTCTATGCTCAAAGAGGCGATGGCAGAGGCGTCGAAAGGCTTTTCCGTCAGGCGAAGGGCATAGAAATCGATACCCGTAACGTTGCCTTGGAGAAATGCTTTGACACGTCTATGGTGTAATTGGGCCGTAAGATTGACGTCACCGTTAACGAGTGGGTTGTTGCTATGGATGGTCGCGTGGGCTTGTCCCTTGCTTATGGTAGCATCAGCCGTTACATTGTCCAGCCTATAACCGCCATATCCGAAGCTGACAATGCGAGCCTTAGCTTGCAAATGCGTGTGAGGAGAGAGAAAATCAGTACCGACGCCCTTGGCATTGATGGTTCCTGTGAACGGGCGTAGGCCCATTCGGGGGAGAAATTGTTGCACGGGCAACTGATGGGCTTGCAGTTGTGCGTTATACGCCATGCGACGAGTATCGAGTGCCACGGTGCCTTTCAGCCGTCCGTTACCTTGTCGTGCCATGAAGCGGGCTGCGTAGTTATTGGCCGTGAACTTAACATTGCCATCCAAAGACATGTTTCTTGGGATGCGAACAGCGCTTGATTTGCCGTTTGAAAGCAAGCCGGACATGAAATCCAAATTATAGGTTTTAATGCTTGCTTCCATGTTTCCACTCAATTGTTGAGGGGTGTAGAGCCGGTCGATATGGCCATTGAAGCGTGCATGAGCGGCTGTTGGAATCTTCAATAACAGCCCTATGAGCCGCATACGCTCCATATTGCCACGTACAACACCGTCTATCTGTAAAGGATAATTGGGCCACTTAGCTTTGAAGCGGGCAGGAACGTCGCTCATGAAGCGTAAGAGGTCTTGCTTGCCCAAGCTGCCATGGAGCGTGGCACTCAACTTTCCGGGGTGGTGAGTGTCAAAGGTGTTTAGGTCGAAATCAACCTTTGCGTTGAGTTGGGACTCAGGAGTGACCAATGAGAAATCGGGAAGTTGCAGCTTGGTGGAATCCAAATAAACCGGGCCCGTCAAGGAACTGATGGCCAAACCGCTTTTGTCAACCATCGAACAAGTACGGAGCCGTAATCCCAATTTGGGCTTGTTGTATTCAAAGGAATCAATACCAATATTGATATTTGAAAGAGCCAAGTGGTTATAATCAAACCCTTTTCGGGTGGCTTCATAAGGAATGTCGTACTTGAGCTTGCCTTTCTTCCAGTCAAAAGTAGCGACCTTATAAATATTTTTATATAAATCGAAGAATCCACGCTGTGCGATGGCTTGCCCCATGTAGGCATTCAGCAGGATGGAATCGCCCGGCATGTGGACCGTCACGCTTGAACGGTCGACCCGTAATTGGTCAACGGATATTTTCCAAAAGGTTTCTGTGTGAGTGGTATCTTCCTTTACGGTATCGCTCAGTGCCACGTCGACTGCCGCATCCTGCAGGTTTACATGGTTCACTTTCACCCATTGAGCACCCAAATCTATGTCGCGGGCTTTTACGCTAAGTTGTCCGATACGGCCTTTTACACGGGTAGAGTGGATAAAATTGGTCGTGTTAAAATGGAGTTTCTCGAAATCGAGCCGATTGATGACCACCCGTTTGCTCAACAAAGGGAGCAACTCAATGTCGACAACGGCTTTACGAATGTCGGCCACGGTGTCCTTCAACTGCGGCAATGAGTCGTTGGGACGAATGGCCTCCACGCCTTCAATACCGAGATTGAAAGGAAATTCAAGATTGACATGCTTGATGTCAATCTGCATGCCGGTCTTGGAAGAAGCATAACTTGTGATTTGTTTTACTGCCCAATTCTGAAAAGGAGGAAAGTAAAACAGCAAAAAACAAAGGAGAAAAAGTAATATAGGGGATAGGATTGCGATTCCTATGAGCTTTATAATCTTATTTTTCATCGAAAATTATGCTTACATGTGCAAAGTAAGCGATTATTTTTGACAAACAGAAACAAATAAGTGAGGTTTTTTGAGCTGCTGAATTTTATTTCGCGATACCCTTCCAAAGATTGTCATTCGGTAGCGGTGAGTCGACAGAAATAGGCTCTTTGGATACCGGATGCGTAAATTCCACGTGATGGGAAAGCAAACTGATACTGCCATCGGGGTTGCTTCGCTTGGCGCCATACTTTAAGTCGCCCTTAATAGGGCAGCCCATGTGGGCCAATTGGCAGCGAATCTGATGGTGGCGGCCTGTGAGTAAGATGATTTCCAGCAAGGTATAGTTATCTGTATGGGCTATCTCGCGATATTTTAAGATAGATTTTTTTGAGTCGGGCACCTCGTGATCGTAAGCATAACTCTTGTTTTGCTTCTCGTTGCGTACGAGCCAATTCACGAGTGTTCCTTCGCTTTGGGCAGGTTTGTTTTTTGTTATGGCCCAATAGGTCTTATGGACCTCGCCGTTGCGGAACATGCTGTTGAGGCGTGACAAGGCCTTGGAGGTTTTGGCAAACACCACTAACCCCGATACGGGACGGTCAAGACGATGCACCACACCCAGAAAAACATTCCCGGGTTTGTGGTACTTCTCCTTGATATAAGCTTTCACAGTCTCGGAGAGTGGTGTGTCTCCGGTTTTGTCACCTTGCACGATTTCGCCACTCTCTTTGTAGACTATGATGATATGGTTGTCTTCAAAAACGACCTGCATCTTACATGTTCATGCCGCCGTCTACCTGAATCACCTGACCTGAAACATAGCTTGAGAGGTCAGAAGCCAAGTAAACCGCCGTGTTAGCGATGTCCTCTACCGTTCCGCCGCGGCGCAATGGAATCTTGCTTACCCACTCTTTGCGGATGTCATCGGGCAGAGCTTGTGTCATGGCTGTGTCGATAAAGCCGGGCGCAATGGCGTTGGCACGAATGCCTTTGGGGCCCATTTCCTGACCTACGCTCTTGGCCAAGGCAATCATACCGGCCTTGGAAGCCGCATAGTTGGCTTGTCCGGCATTGCCATGCACACCTACTACGGAAGCCATGTTGATGATTGAGCCACCACGTTGGCGCATCATGACGGGTACGCAGGCATGAATGAAGTTGAAAGCACTCTTTAAGTTAACGGCGATAACGGCATCCCACTGCTGTTCTGTCATGCGAAGCATGAGTCCATCCTTAGTAATACCGGCGTTATTAACCAATATATCGATAGAACCGAACTCTTCTTTCACCATCTTAACTACCTCTTCGGTCTGTGCAAAGTCAGCGGCGTTGCTGGCGTAGCCCTTGGCTTTCACGCCTTTAGCGGCGATCTCATTTTCAGTGGCCTTACCATTCTCGTCGATAACGAGGTCGGTAAATGCGACATTAGCTCCTTCTTCAGCGAATTTCAGGGCAATAGCTTTGCCGATACCGCGGGCTGCACCTGTAACCAAAGCGGTCTTTCCTTCTAACAATTTCATTTTTTTGTTTTATTAAGTGAATACTATTCTCATTTTGAATTCATCTTTCCCAACGCTCCGTAGACCACTTTGGCCACGAGCGGTTTGCTGGCTTCCTCGGTCATGCCGTGGCCTAAGCGCCCGTAGATGAACGGCACTTCGAGGCCCTTAATACAATAATGTGTAATGTCGGCCACCAATTCTACGTTGTCAATGTCGAACTCTCCATCGGCTTTACCATCGGCATAAACCTTCCGAAACAGCTCTATCTCGTCCTCGTCGAAATTCTTGCGCACTTTCTCTACCATCCAAATGTTCCTGAAAAACTCGGCTCTCAGATTGCCGTTGCGCACGACTGTCTCCTTGATGAGGCTCAAATGGGTGTAAATCAGTTCGATGATTTTCTCTTGGGGGCGTATGTTTTTAGAGGCAACTTCGTCCAATCGGTCCGACAATCGCTCTAATTCAGACTCTATAACAGCGTAGTAGACGTCTTCCTTTCTATTAAAATAGGTGTAAAGTGTGCGTCTGCCCTTACCGGAGGCCACCGCAATATCATTCATTGTTGTATTGGCGACTCCTTTTTTGGCAAACAACTGGCGGGCCACATCAACTAATTTTTGTCTTGTTTTTGATATTGACATACAAAAGTTCCTCCGTAGTAATATTATTGCACATTACTTTTAATTGTGCAAATGTAAAAGTTTTGTTTTATATGACCAAATTATTAAAGCTAAAAAGGGTATAAAACCTTTCTTTGAACTTTATTCTTAAAAAAGTTGATAAATATTTTGTCAGTTCCAAAAAATTACCTACCTTTGCACTCGCAAATAAGGAACAACCCGTTTGTAAACCTTGTTTGAGTGGTTAATATCGCGGAGTGGAGCAGTTGGTAGCTCGCCAGGCTCATAACCTGGAGGTCGCATGTTCGAGTCTTGCCTCCGCAACTTAGGTCCGAAAAGTTTATCTTTTCGGACTTTTTTATTTGTTTTTAAGCCAATGAAAACGCTGTGGTTGCATCGTTATTCTTTGTTTCCTGAAATAGGATAGGGTATAAAAAAAGTGACGAAACCATGCTTCGTCACTTGTAATTAATTGGTATTCTTTGAGTTTTTTCCCGCTTCTATGAATATGGAAATAATGCCGGCGACGGCCGTAAAGCCAAATATGCCGGCAAACTTTTGTTTTCTTTCTTCTTTTACTTTCTTTCAATCATAGAGGCTAAAACAGAAAGTAAAGCGGGGAGATATAGCGTTTAATTAAATGCGAACAATCTTTACAAAATGCTGTTGTAGAATGCTTTATTTGAAAAAAGAAAACAGTTGGGTGGAAATATCGTAATTTTAAGGCTGTTTGTAACGGATTGATAGTTAATGGTTTGTGTTTTATGGCTAAGAAATAGGTGTGTTTTTAGGGTATGAAAGCTATGCTTTTAACTGTTGATATGGCTTATTTTATAAGTGGAAAGATGCGCTTTTATCGGATGAAAGGATAGCTTTGATAAGGTGATAGGGGCAAGATAGGCGCATAGTGATAAAATTTTGGCAGTATGAAAGGCATTAAAAGAGATTTTCATACTTAGATGATGATAAAATAAGAGCTATTTTTTTGACAATTTATTTTGACAAAAAGGTGAAGAAATAGTCGATGTTTTGCAGCTTGATATAAATCATTTTTTGATATTTTTTCATAGGTTTATGTGCTTGTTATTAAACTATTGGAGGGGCCATGCGTCCAAAACTCAAATTTGAATTATATTTTTTTAGACAGTTAAATGAAACGTTATTTACTACAACTTCTTGTGCTCGGCTGCTCGGTTGCGGCTTATGCGCAGTCTACTATATCGGGACGGGTGCTCGATAGGGACACCAAAGAAGGATTGATGCAGGCTACCGTGCAGCTACTTCATGCGAAAGACAGCACTTTCGCGGCAGGAACCGTGTCGGACTTGGAGGGAAAATTCAGCGTGAAAGCTCCGTCGGGAGGCAGTTTTATCGTAAGAATCACGAGCGTAGGTTATCGCCAATATGCGAAGAAAATAGCCGTGGACGCCGTTAAGGACGTGGCCTTGGGCGACATCGTCATGGGCTCTGACGCCATTATGTTGAAGGGAACGACCATTTCGGGACAGGCTCGCAAGGTGACGTTGAAGGAGGATACGTTCGTTTACAATGCGTCGGCCTATCGCACGCCGGAGGGCTCGGCCGTGGAGGAATTGGTGAAACGCATTCCCGGCGCGCAGGTTTCGGACGACGGAACGATTACCATTAACGGCAAAACAGTGAAGAAAATCAAGGTAGACGGTAAGGATTTCATGGCCGGTGATACAAAAACGGCGCTGAAAAACCTGCCTACTTCGATTATCAATAACATCAAGGCTTATGACGAGAAGAGCGATTTGGCCCGCATCACGGGTATTGATGATGGAGACGAATCGACGGTGTTGGACTTTGGTATGAAGCCCGGCATGAATAAAGGCATGTTTTCCAATATCGATTTGGGTGCCGGTACGGAGGGCCGTTATGCGGCTCGGGGCATGGGCGCGTACTTTAACAATGGGAATCAATTGATGGCTTTTGCCAACGCTAACAACACGAACGACATGGGATTTGGCCGTGGCGGTGGTCGATGGGGTGGCGGACAGAACGGTCTGAACGCCGCTAAAATGTTGGGTTTCAACTATAATTATGAAAAGAAAGATAAGTTGAAATTCGACGCCAGCGCCCGTTGGAACCATTCCGATGGCGACCGCAACGCCGTGAGTGCCGTGCAGAGTTTTGTCAATCGTGCGGGCGCGTTCTCTAATAGCATAAGTCAGAACTACAGCCGGAGCAACAATTTTGATGGCAGACTGCGCTTGGAGTGGACTCCCGACTCAATGACCAATATTTTGTTCAGGCCTTCGTTCACCTATTCTAATAATGATGGACGGGCATTTAGCAACTCGGCCGCGTTTAATGTGGACCCCTATCTTACGGTGACCGACCCATTGAGTGAGGACGCTTTGAATCGTCTTGACGCCCAAGGGGAGGTGGTGAACCGTAGGGATAACGCCACATTGAGCTATGGAAACAACAAGAATTTCAGGGCTGTGGCTCAATTGAATCGTAAGTTTGGCAGCAAGGGGCGCAATGTTACCCTGCGAGGAGAGCTTAATTCGGGAAGTAGCGACAGCAAGAACCTATCGTTGAGCAATGTTCATCTGTACCAAGTACTCAACGCGCTTGGGACTGATTCAACCTATCAGACCAACCGTTGGAATTTGGCTCCTGCCAAGAATTGGGGCTACAGCATGCAACTGACTTACAGTGAGCCTGTTTTCAGGGCTGCTTTTTTGCAGTTCAGCTATAAGTATCAATACAAATATAGTAAGAGCGATCGGTCTACTTACGATTTCAGTAACTTGGGAGAAGGCTTCTTCAGTGGCGTTCCCTTGGTTTATGGTGGCTGGAATGCTTACCTGAACAAGTTGGCCAATCCTTTAAGTTCTTATCTTGACGAGGGATTGAGTCGCTATTCTGAATACCGCAATTATATCCATGAGTTGGAAGTGATGTTACGAGTTATCCGTGAGAAGTACAATTTCAACGTGGGCGTGATGGTCCAACCGCAGAGCAGTAAGTTTCTTCAGGATTATCAAGGCTTGCATGTCGACACGACACGGCAGGTGACTAATTTCAGTCCTACGCTCGATTTTCGCTACCGTTTCAGTAAGGTGAGCAACCTGCGCATTAACTATAGGGGTACGACTTCGCAGCCCGGAATGGCCGACTTGCTCGATATTACCGACGACAGCGACCCGCTCAACATCGTGAAAGGTAATCCGGGGCTGAAGCCTTCGTTTACCAACAGCTTCCGACTTTTCTACAACACTTATATGGAAAAGCGCCAGCGGGCCATCATGACCTTTGCCAACTACAATAGTACACGCAACAGTATCAGCAATATGGTGACCTATGACGAGGCCACGGGTGGTCGCACGACGCGTCCCGAGAACATTAACGGCAATTGGGATGCCAATGTCGGCTTCATGTTTAACACGGCCATCGACTCTGCGGGCTATTTTAATGTCAATACGTTCACGCACTTCCGTTACAATAATTATGTGGGTTATTTGAGCCAAAATGCCCATTCGAGTTCGGTAAAGAATACGACCCGCTCTACAACCTTTATGGAGCGCTTATCGGGTAGCTATCGTAACAGTTGGTTGGAATTTGAGTTGGATGGTACGTTGAACTATACTCACAGCCGCAACAAGCTGTTGAGCCAGAGCAATCTCGACACTTGGCAATTCTCTTACGGTGCTACGGTAGGGCTGACGGCCCCTTGGGGCACGAGCATTTCCACGGATTTGCATGAGAACAGTCGTCGCGGCTATAGCGATAAGGCCATGAACACGAACGAACTGATATGGAATGCCCAAATATCACAAGGCTTCATGCGGGGCAATCCGCTCACGGTAATGTTGCAGTTCTATGATTTGCTGCGCAATCAGAGCAATGTAAGCCGTGCCATCAATGCCATACAAAGCAGTGACACCCGTTATAACAGCGTTAACAGCTACGTAATGCTTCATGTGGTTTACCGCCTGAATATATTTGGAGGCAAGCAGGCACGTGAGAATATGCGCCACGGTGGCCCGAGAGAAGGACGTTTCGGTCCTCCTCATGGTGGTCCGGGCAGATTTGGAAGGGGCGGTTTTGGTGGCCGAAGATTCTAAGAACCAACATAAGAATACTATATATAAATAGGTGTAAGTACACCGGAAGATTTGTAAAGGGATGATGAGATGGGCTGTGTCAGCGTGCTGACACAGCCTATTTGTTTGTATATGAGGCCGTAAAAACAAGCATGCCGACAGTCAGTCATTGGCTGTCGGCATGCTTTTATAGTTCGTTGTAGGAAGGAATGTCTTGCAGGAAAGAATAGGATTGCGTAGCGTAGTCTATCTTACAGCAGAAGTGATTCAAACCGTTTGATACGATCAGATAGTCTACATGTAGCTGGGTGTTGTAGGCGAAGATTTGATCAAAGACCTTCTGAGTGATGGGGATGGACGGTGCCTTGTATTCAATGATCATTCTTGGTTGGAGCTTTGCGTCATACAAGACGCTGTCGGCACGAAGCTGTTTATCGCCGATTTGAATCTGTATCTCGTTGGCCATGAGCGCTTGGGGATAGCCCTTGTGCTCTATGAGGTAATGAACAAAATGTTGTCTTACCCATTCCTCGGGCGTCAGGGCTACATAGCGGCGGCGCAGTATATCTAGAATTTTGGGCTTGTCTTGGGTGCCCGATAATTTCAGTTCAAAGCCGGGTAAGTTTAATTGATTCATTTCTTTATTTTATTTTCCCATTCATTTTTTTACGCTACCTTTGCAATTGCGAGATGTTTGTGCAAAGATACGAAAAAACACACAGATTTTTCGCCTTGGTAAAAATGAAATAATAGAAAGTGATGGCAGAGAAAAAAAATGGTCCTTCTTATGACTCCATCATGAGAGATTTGAGAGCGAGAAAGTTTGCTCCTATCTATATACTGATGGGCGAGGAGTCTTATTATATTGATAAAATATCAGACTATATCGCGGAAAACGTATTGCGGCCCGAAGAACGTGACTTTAATCAGTCCGTGGTTTTTGGCTCGGATGTCACGGCAGCTCAAGTGGCTGATTTGTCAAAAGGTTATCCCATGATGGCAGAGCATAGGGTTGTTATCGTTAAAGAGTTTCAGAACCTGAAGGCTACCGATGTTTTGGAAAAGTATATGGAGCGCCCCGTCAGTTCTACGATTTTGGTGTTGTGCCATAAGAATGGAACGGTTGATCGCCGTAAGAAGATTGTGGCTAAAGCCGAGCAGGCAGGTGGAGTGGTTTTTGATAGTAAGAAACTTTATGATCGTGAGCTTCCCGGTTTTATATCTTCATACCTCCAGCAACGACAAACTACGATTGAACCGAAAGCTGCTCAAATGATGGCCGATCATATTGGGGCCGATTTGAATCGGTTGACTTCGGAACTGGATAAGGTCTTGATTTCTCTTCCGGAGAATGATAGGAGAGTTACGCCAGAAGTTGTGGAGCGTGAAGTGGGAGTGAGCAAAGATTTCAATGCGTTTGAATTTAGAAACGCTGTCATAAATCGTGACATTTTTAAGGCTAATCAGATTATGAAATATTTTGACAAAAACCCAAAGGCCGGGTCCATCTATTCGTTCCTTCCTTTTATTTTTTCATATTTTGAAAATCTGATGTTGGCCTATTATGCGCCACAAAAAAACAATGAAAACAGTGTCGCTCAGTATTTGGATTTGCGATCTGCGTGGGCTGCTAAAGACTATATGACGGGGATGAGAAATTATTCCGGAGTAAAAACAATGCAGATAATTTCTAAAATTAGAGAGATTGACGCCAAAAGTAAGGGCTTAGATAACCCAAATACGAGTGCGGGAGAGCTGATGCAGGAGCTGATTTTCTTCATTTTCCACTAAATTTTAGCTGTTTTTACCCTCTTTTTTCTCTAGATGAAGTGCTCCGCAAGAGCACTTTTTTTTAGCTAAATGCCAATGTTATCAGTCGTTTAGCTTCAAAATACCCCCTTAAAAATTCGATTATTTTGAAATATTCTGCCCGTCGTTCGGAATTCTTTAAGCATTTAAAATTTGCTTGTTTTTGAGTCTTCGTAATTTAGTGTTAGGCTTTATTAAGATTTAAAAGGCTAAATAATAGCTCGATTAAACAAAAGTGAATTTGCAAACGTAGCCTTTTAAATCAACAACTGTTCGTTTTTATAAAAGTAATATACAATTAGCAAAACTATATTTAGAAATGTTTTGTTTAGTTATTGATATTGATATGTATATAAATACGTCCACTTTTTGTATATTATAATACACTGAAAACCAATATGTTATAATTGTTTTGGAAATAGATATATGCTATTAAACTGCATAATTAGCCTATAATATCCTATTAAAGCTATTATATGGTTTTGTTGTTTGTAATTAATGAATTTATAGCCAGTTGTTTATAAAACTACGATAAATAAAAGGATAAGTCCTAAAAAGCAGATATTGTTTACATTTACAAATAAAAAGTGTAGCGTTGTAAGTTTTGATTTGTTGATATATAAATTTGAGTATAGAATCTTGAATTGTATATTTGTAAAATTAGAAAAATATAGTTGCGAATGTAAATTCTTTTGTTTACTTTTGTAAAATCAATATGAAATGATATTTAATGCGTTATTTCAGCACTTTTGACTTATGAAAGATAGAATTAGATTGATAATGGAGGGTTCTCACATGAACCAACAAACCTTTGCTCAATTCATAGGAATGTCGTCAGCTTCGCTTAGTAGTATTTTTACCGGGCGTACAAAACCGACGCTCAACATCGTGGAAGCAATCAAAAATAAGATACCGGATATTTCTACGGATTGGTTGATGTTTGGGAATGGTGAGATGTATATTAATAAGGAGAAGAAAAATGATGAGGTGGCAGACACGACCACTTCCTCACCCCATCGGCAAAATGTTGACTTTGAAATGTCACCTCAGGGCGTTGTTCCTTCTTTGTTTGATCCAATTCAAGAGCAAGCGGTTCATTCCTCACCCCAACACGCTCAGAAAATCATTGTCAAAGAAATTGACAAAAAGGTGCGAAAAATTACAGAGATAAGAGTGTTCTATGACGACCAAACTTGGGAGACTTTTGCCCCTAAATAGTAAGAGATAATTCGCTCTGATAATGAGATTTTCTTTGCTCTTTTTTTGCAATTCCATGCTTTTAGATTACCTTTGTTTTATCTAATGATAGCATAATGAAAAAGTATAACCTTGATCTTACGGTTACGTCGGTGGAGCGATTGGGCGCAACACATGTAATCTTAAAATTAACGTCGTGCCAACCATTGCCGGCGATGATACCCGGTCAATTTGTAGAATTGCGTGTAGACCATTCTCCTACAACCTTTCTGCGTCGTCCTATTTCGATTAATTTTGTGGATAGAGCCACGAATGAGTTGTGGCTTCTTATCGCTCTTGTGGGTGATGGGACACGGCAATTGGGACAACTTGTGGTTGGTGACACCGTTAACTGTCTCTTTCCTTTGGGTAATGGTTTCACAATTCCTTCAACGCCGTCCCGTGTTCTCCTTATAGGTGGTGGCGTGGGAGTGGCCCCTCTGCTTTTCTTGGGAAAAGAATTGCAGTCCCAACATGAGGTAACATTCTTATTAGGTGCCCGTTCTTCCAAAGATTTAATGGAATTGGAGTTATTCAGTCAGTACGGGCGCGTGTGTGTTACAACGGAAGATGGCAGCATGGGCGAAAGAGGATATGTGACAAACCATTCTATTCTTCAGACAGAAGAGTTTGATCAAATAAGCACATGCGGTCCCAAACCTATGATGGTGAGCGTAGCTAAATATGCGTTGGAAAGAGGCATATATTGCGAGGCTTCGTTGGAAAACAAGATGGCTTGCGGTGTAGGTGCTTGTCTCTGTTGCGTAGAAAAGACGGTGGAGGGTAATCTTTGTGTGTGCAAGGAAGGTCCCGTATTTAATGTAAAGGATTTGTTATGGCAAGTTTAAAAGTACAGATAAAGGATTTAGAATTAAAGAATCCGGTAATGACTGCTTCGGGAACGTTTGGCTATGGGCTGGAGTTTTCCGATTTCGTAGACCTTAATGAGCTGGGAGGCATTATCGTGAAGGGTACCACTTTGACACCGCGTGAGGGCAATGATTATCCCCGTATGGCTGAAACGCCGATGGGAATGCTTAATTGTGTCGGTCTGCAAAACAAAGGAGTAGATTATTTCTGTCAATCTATTTACCCGCAAATTAGCCATTTTGACACCCACATGATTGTAAATGTGAGTGGGAACAGCCCCGAAAATTATGCCGCTTGCGCCGAAAGAATAGCCTCGTTAGATAAAATTCCCGCCATAGAGCTTAACATCAGTTGTCCGAATGTAAAAGAAGGAGGTATGGCTTTTGGTGTAACTTGCAGCGGAGCTGCCAGCGTTGTAAAGGCTGTTCGTAAGGTTTATCCCAAAACTTTGATAGTAAAGCTGTCACCTAATGTGACAAATATAGCTGATATAGCGCGGGCTTGTGAAGCCGAAGGGGCTGATAGCGTGTCGTTGATCAATACCTTGATGGGGATGGCTGTCGACATAGAGCGTCGCAAACCTTCATTAAGTATCCGCACGGGTGGACTTAGTGGGCCTGCCGTAAAGCCGGTTGCTTTACGTATGGTCTATGATGTTGCCCATGCGGTATCGATTCCCGTAGTCGGCTTAGGGGGCATATCGTGCGCTGAAGACGCCGTAGAGTTTATGATGTGTGGCGCGACCGCCATCGAAATAGGCACGGCTAATTTCATAGATCCTTCGATAACGACGAAGGTAATTCATGGTATGAATACTTGGCTTGATAAGCATGGAGTGCAGGATGTGAACGATATTATAGGAGTAATAGCCTAAAATTTGAGGGAGAGCAAAGGCTCTCCCTCAACCAACACAAAAACTAAACTAGACTTAACTAAACGAATTCGGTGTTTTCACAAATACCAAATTGTCAATTGCAAATATACGACGTTTTTTTAACTGTGGGAAATAAAAAGCTTTAAAAAAGGTTCTTTCTATTTGTTTTTTACAGTTTTGTTGTCCTATTGAGAAGAAAATTGTCCAAAATGACCATAGCGGCCATCGCTTCAACAATAGGCACTGCCCTTGGCAAAACGCAAGGGTCATGTCGTCCTTTGGCTGTAAACGTGATGTTTTCGCCATCTTTTGTTACCGTATTTTGAGGCATTAGAATGGTTGCGACGGGCTTGAAAGCCACTCTGAAATAGATGTCCTGCCCATTGCTGATACCTCCTTGAATGCCTCCGCTGTGGTTAGATGTCATGTGAATGTCCTGCTGTCCTTCAAAAGCATCGTTCTGTTTGCTTCCCCGGTCAGTCACTCCATCAAAGCCCTCGCCATACTCAAAGCCTTTCGCGGCATTGATACTGAGCATTGCAGCGCCTAATTGTGCATGGAGCTTGTTAAATTCCGGTTCTCCCAAACCTATCGGACATCCTTTTATTACTCCCGTTATCACGCCTCCGATGGTGTCGCCATCGTTCTTGACTTCTGTGATTAGAGCTTCCATTTCCTTTGCTTTCTCAGGATCAGGACACCTTACCGGCGATTCTTCAATTAAGTCGAGATTGTATAATCGATAATCTTTATCCAGTTTGATATGGCCCACTTGTGAGGTGTAGGCTTTGATTTCAATGCCCAATTGGCGCAATACCAACTTGGCCAAGGCCCCTCCTACACATCGGGCTATGGTTATTCGTGCCGACGATCTGCCCCCTCCCTTGTGATCTCTTATGCCAAACTTATTATAATAGGTGAAGTCTGCATGCGAAGGTCGGAAGAGATCGCGCATGTTATCATAATCCTTGCTATGCTGGTTGGTATTTCTCACGATGAAACCGATAGGCGCTCCGGTAGATTTCCCTTCAAAGACACCACTCAACAGCTCTACTTCGTCAGCTTCTTTCCTGCTGGTCGTGAGTTTGCTTTGGCCGGGCCGACGGCGTGCCAATTCCGCTTGGATAAAGTCGAGGTCAATGTTTATTCCGGCAGGCATGCCGTCAACAACCCCTCCTATGGCCTGTCCGTGGCTCTCACCAAACGAGGTCAACGTGAAAATATTACCAAAAGTATTGCGCATAGCGTCTTGAATTATCGATATTAATGATGTCCGCAGTTGCCTCCGCAGCCACCGTCATGGCAGTTGCAGTCACCATCCTCGCCGCAGTTACCTCCACAACCGCCGCCACACCCCTTTGAGAAGGAATTGACGTAGTCGGCCATTTCCTCGGCCGAAGCTTCGTGAATCTGCTTGATTTCACCCTTGAAATTCAGCGTCTTACCGGCCAATGGGTGGTTGAAATCCATCTTCACACTGTTTTCAGTGATGGCCAATACGTGCCCGTTAAAGCGTTCGCCCTCTTCGTTTTGCAAGGGAACGATGGCTCCAACGTAGATAAATTCCTCGTCAAACTTACCATCTCTCGTGAAAATAGCCTTATCCAAATCGGTTACATGCTCCTCGTTGTACTCACCATAGGCCTCGGCCGGTGTAAGGTTGAAGTCAAATTTATCGCCTTCATGCAAGTCGTTGAGCGCGTTCTCAAATGCTTCCAACGCAATACCCATACCACTGATAAAGTCAAACGGACGGTTTTCCGTTGTTTCTTCCAGCAGTTCATTCTTTCCGTTGCTTACGTCGTAAAGTTGATACGAAGCAGCAATATACATGTTCTTTTTCTTATCCATATCGGCTTTTTTATCTTTCTATATTAATAATGTGTGTGCAAAGGTAGTGTAATTGGGCGAGATATAAAAGTTAACCCGTTGTTTTTTCATCTTTATGCTTTTGAAGATGATAGAGTGATGATATGAAAGAAATATGATAGAGTGGCGTGATGAAAAGTGTATTTTATGCGCAAATATCTTTCAGTTTGTTATGTTTTGTTTGATATAAGTCAATAATTGTGCCCGTTTGCGCAAACAATGAGGGCAAAAGCTTGCCAATAAGAGCGAATGATAGTACTTTTGCATTGTCTTCAAACGAAGACTATAGGATAATTAACAAATAGGTAACAAGGGAAAGTTCTTGGTGAACGACTCCCTCAAAAGAAAGGTAAAAAGATTATGAAAAAGATGATGATGACCCTCGTGGCACTTCTGTCGATGACAATGAGCTATGCTGCTGATGAGAATGCAAACAACGCTAACGCCAACGCAGCTTATGATATGACCGTTAATTACAACAGTCTTTCTTACGCGCTCAACCTGTCTTCCGACCAGCTCGAAAGCGTTAAAGATGTTCACAGAACGTTTTGCGTAGAGATGATGAATGCCGCCAACGCTCCAAAAGAAGATAAAGCTCAGTTAGTAAATAAAGCTGTTGTGAAAGATTTGAAGTACATGCATTTCATATTGGATAAGGACCAATATCGCAAATATGTAATGCTGCTCAATGCAACGATGAACAATCGTGGATTGAAATAAGAGAGATAAAATTTAAGAGAGAGAATAATTTTTAAGAGGTTGCAAGCTCATTTGATGACTTGCAGCCTTTTTTTATGCCCTGAAAGTTTACTTTTTCCTTTTTATAGGGCTTATTTTAGCAAAAAGAGTAACAATTAGTTGACTTGTTCATAGATTTTAGTATCTTTGTCATACTTTTAAAAAACGACTGTAGTTTATAAGTTTTAATATAATAAAGCAATGAAAAAAATCAAGTTTCTTTTATTATCATTGGTGGCCTTAACGCTCTTCTCGGCTTGTGGAACCACGTCTGTGGTGCCCGTGACCGGCCGTAAGCATACGCTGCTTGTATCAGATGCGGAGGTGCTGAGCTTGAGTAATCAGGAGTACACCAAGTACATGAGATCGGCCAAACGCTCCTCCAATGCGGCCAATACGGCCATGGTACAGCGTGTAGGTAAGCGTTTGGCAACAGCCGTAGAAGGCTATTTAAGAAATAACGGCATGGGGTCCGAAATTCAGAACTTCCAATGGGAGTTTAATTTAGTGGCCGATCAAAATGTCAATGCCTTCTGTATGCCGGGTGGTAAGATTGTGGTTTACGAAGGCTTGTTGCCCATTACGCAGAATGAGTCGGCCTTGGCCGTAGTGTTGGGCCATGAGATTGCCCACGCCGTAGCTAAGCATAGCGCCGAGCAGATGTCGAAAAAAATGCGCCAACAGTACGCTACTCAGATTGGCGGAGCGGTGCTCGGACAGATAGCAGGACAGAGCACTGCCAGCATTGCCACAGCCATTGCACAGCAAGGTTTTCAGTTTGCTAACCTCAAGTACAGCCGTGACGACGAAACCGAAGCCGACCATATAGGACTTATTTTCGCAGCCATGGCCGGTTACGATCCGGCTGTTGCCGTACCTTTTTGGCAGCGTATGGCCGCTTTAGGCGGTGGAAGCAAGAGCGACATCTTTAGCGATCACCCCTCCGATACGAAGCGTATAGCCGCCATTCAGGCCCTTTTACCCACGGCCAATAAGTATTATCAGGCGTCAGGCTATGCCCCCGTGCAGTCTGTCAGGGTTGGTTCTGCCGCCAAATCTTCTGCCAAGTCAACTAAAAAGACGGGCAAGAAGTCAACCCGCAAATAGCATAACCCTTTCATATTCATCAGTTATGGTAGAGTATTTAACCACCCATCTTTGGCTTGTTTGGACCATAGTGGTCTTTGTTTGCCTAACGCTGGAGTTGAGTTCCGGCGACTTCTATGTGACGTGTTTTGCCATTGGTGCCGTCGGCGCCACCCTCTCTGCCATCTTCCATGCGCCCCTTTGGCTTCAAGTTCTCGTATGGGCGGCCTGCTCGGTCTTAAGTATTTGGCTGATACGGCCCCGCCTTTTGCGGCGTCTTCACGACGGACAGCATGAGCGTCTCAGCAATGCCGACGCCCTCATAGGCAGCCACGGAGTGGTCATAGAGCCTATTGAGCCCGGTGGTTCTGGCTATGTGAAAGTAGATGGCGACGCTTGGAAGGCAGTGAGTGCTGCCGAAGATACCATCGGTATCGGTGAAAAAGTAAAAATTATTTCTCGCAACAGTATTATCGTTACTGTTGCTCGTGTTTAACCAAGTTGAGGTTGGCGCGCCGCAAAAGCCTGTTTCTAACGGCTTCTTTTGTGTCGGTCAACCTCTTTTTAATTAAAAACCTAAGTATCATGGACGTTGTAACGTATGTACTGATTGCCTTAGTGGTCTTGGCACTTATCTTTGTTAAGAAGACCATCGTGATTATTCCGCAGAGCGAAACCAAGATTATTGAGCGCCTCGGAAAGTATTATGCCATGCTCTCACCGGGCATTAACCTCATCATTCCCTTTATAGACAGGGCCAAGGAAATCGTTTCTCTGCGCAGTGGTCGCTATGTTTATACCAATACTATCGACCTACGTGAGCAGGTATATGACTTCGATCGTCAGAATGTTATCACAAAAGATAACATCCAAATGCAAATTAACGCGCTGCTCTATTTCCAAATCGTAGACCCATTTAAGGCGGTGTACGAAATCAATAACCTGCCCAACGCCATTGAGAAGCTGACGCAGACCACCCTGCGTAACATCATCGGCGAGATGGAACTCGACCAAACGCTCACCAGCCGCGACGTAATCAATACCAAACTGCGGGCCGTGCTCGATGACGCCACCAACAAATGGGGTATCAAAGTCAATCGGGTAGAGTTGCAGGACATCATTCCTCCCGAGAGCGTTCTCTCCGCAATGGAGAAGCAAATGCAGGCCGAGCGTAACAAGCGTGCCACCATTCTTACGAGCGAAGGCCAAAAGCAAAGCGTTATTTTGCAATCAGAGGGTGAGAAAACCTCAACCATCAACCGTGCCGAAGCTACCAAGCAGCAGGCTATTCTCTTTGCCGAGGGTGAGGCTACAGCCCGTATTCGCAAGGCCGAGGCCGAGGCTATCGCCATACAGAAGATAACCGACTCCGTGGGCAGCAGCACCAATCCGGCCAACTATTTGTTAGCTCAAAAGTATATACAAATGATGCAGGAAGTGGCCCAAGGCGACAAGAGCAAGACGGTTTACCTGCCTTACGAGGCAACCAACCTGCTGGGAAGTATCGGCGGTATCAAGGAACTGTTCACTTCCTCGCAATCGAAGAAGTAATTACTCGTGACCCATGGCGAGGTCATAACTTAGTTAATAAAATGATAAGGGGCAACATTCCGTATGAATGTTGCCCCTTATTTGTTATTTAAGACGTAACTCTTTGTTATTTAAGACGTAATTTTTATTATCAAATCTCTAACTCTGTGTTATCGAAGTTGTAACTCTTTGCTTTTAAATCTCTGACTTTTAGTTATCAAATCTCTAACTCGGTGTTATCGAAGTTGTAACTCTTACAATCTTTTAACTGCCTTTTTTACTTATCTTCAGGTGCTTCGTCAATCAAGTCCATGAACTGATCGAGCTTCGGAGTGATGATAATCTGCGTACGACGGTTGCGCTGTCGGCCCAGCTCGGTATCGTTAGTAGCCACCGGATTGTACTCTCCGCGGCCGCCGGCAGTCAATCGTTTGGGCTCAATACCATAGCGATTCTGCAAGTATTGCACCACGCTGGAGGCACGAAGTGCCGAAAGGTCCCAGTTATTGCGGATATTCTTCATGCTCGCAGCGGCATTGTTAACGGGTACATTGTCGGTGTTGCCCTCTATCAGCACATCGTAATCCTTGTAATCAATGATGATTTTGGCTATTTTGCTTAGCGTTTCCTCGGCCCGGTCGTTGATTTCGTAGCTGCCACTCTTGTAGAGCATGTTGTCGGCCAATGATATATAGACCACGCCTTTCAGCACTTGCACGTCTACTTCCTTCAACTCTTCCTTGCTCAAAGAGCGGGTGAGGTTATTGGTCAGCACCATGTTGAGCGAGTCGCTCTTGCTCTTTACCTCTACCAAATGGCGTATGTATTGGTTGCTCTCATTGATTTGGTCTACCAATTTCGATATATTGATATTGTTAGAGTTGGCATTGCTCAAACTCTGATCCAGCGATTGCTGCAGTCGGGCGTAGTTATTCTTCTGTTGGGCCAACTGCTCTTCCAAGCTGGCTACACGGGCTTTTGAGGCCGCCAATTCCTCTTTGGTGCTTTGATAGTTGGCCGTCAGTTCCCGATTCTCGGTCTGACAGTTTTCCAAGTCTTTCTTGCTGGCACAGCTACTCACCAGTAAAACTCCGGCCATCGCTGCTATAAACAATCTGTTTTTTCTCATATTCATTGGTTTTGGGTTAATGATTTAATTAGTGTTTAGGCCGCTTAAGGGCCGTTCTTTGTTGCATATAATGTGTGCAAATATATAATAGATGACCGCCATTCGGCCTTAAAAGTTTAAGGCTTTAGCTTATTTTAACCGCTAATGCGGCAAATTCAAATTCTTTGACGTTTTACTTTGGCTTTGCGATAGCAGGCCTTTGACCGTGTAAGAGGGCAGCTTTGACATGATGAAAAAGCTGCTTTGAGGCGCTCAAAGGCCCACTATCGCAAAAGCGTAATTGGGCCCTTATGCGGTGGGAGCTAAGGGCGGAAAGTTGTAACATTTATCCATAATTATGTAATATATATATAAGGTGGAATTCGTAACTTTGCATCAGTCAATTATAAATCAAACAATATGAAACAAACTTTTTCAGTATCAGGTATGAAATGCGTACATTGCAAGGCCAATGTAGAGAACGCTATCAAGAGTGTTAACGGCGTAACAGCGGCCGAAGCCAGCCTTGAGGCCGCCAATGTGGTAGTGGATTTCGAGGCGCCCGCTACGGTTGAGGCCATTCGTGACGCCGTAAACGGGGCCGGACGTTACGAACTTACTTTGTAATAGCGGTCGATGAAGCAAACTATTCCCGTGGTCGGCATGGCCTGCTCGGCTTGTTCGGCCAATGTAGAGCGCAAGCTTTGCTCGTTGGAAGGCGTCAGTTCGGCCTCCGTGAGCTTGCCCGGCAGGAGCGCGTTGGTAGATTTCAACGCCGATGTCATTACGCTCGAGCAGATGAAAAAGGCCATTAACGATATAGGCTACGACCTGATTATCGAGGCCGATCGCTCGGTGGAGGAAATCACGAAGCGTGAGTTTGTACGCTTGCGGCGCACCACTGCGCTCTCTTGGTTGTTCTCCTTGCTCGTCATGAGCCTATCTATGGGATGGTTGGGAATTACCGATAAGAGCGTGACCAATCAGTTGGCACTGATCGTTTCGCTGGCCAATATGATTTATTGCGGTCGCTCTTTCTACATCGTGGCGGTGAAACAATTGCGCCATGCCACGGCCAATATGGATAGCTTGGTGGCCCTTTCTACGGGCGTGGCTTTCCTTTTCAGCGCTTTCAACACCTTTTGGGGTGAGCAGGTATGGGGCAGCCGAGGCATAGAGTGGCATACGTATTTCGACGCTTCGGTCATGATTATCACCTTTGTGCTGACCGGCCGACTGCTCGAAGAGAAGGCCAAGGACGGCACGGCGTCGAGTATTCGCCAACTGATGGGCCTTCAGCCCAAGACGGCCCGGCTGGTTGATGGCGACCGTTTGGAGCAAGTGCCCTTGTCGACAATAGAAAAAGGCGACGTGCTCGAGGTGCGGGCAGGTGAGAAAATACCTGTCGATGGCGAGGTGGTATGGGCCGAGAGCTTCATGACGGCTGACGCCGCGTACGTAGATGAGAGCATGATTTCGGGCGAACCGTCGCCGGTTATGAAGCGCCAAGGCAGCAAAGTATTGGCCGGAACCATCCCTAATCAGGGCAAACTGCGTATGAAAGCCCGCCAAATAGGTGAGGAAACGGCGCTTGCACAGATAATAAGAATGGTGCAACAAGCGCAGGGTTCCAAGGCTCCCGTGCAGCGGGTTATCGACAAGGTGGCGCTGGTGTTCGTGCCGGTGGTGGCCGGTTTGTCGCTGCTCACCTTTCTGTTATGGTGGATTATCGGTGGTAATGCCGCCTTGCCCCATGCCGTTTTGAGTGCCATAGCGGTGCTGGTGATCGCTTGTCCGTGTGCCATGGGATTGGCTACGCCTACCGCTTTGATGGTGGGCATAGGCAAGGCAGCCGAGAAGCAGGTGCTTATAAAGGACGCGGCGGCGCTCGAACGACTGCGCAAAGTAAACGCCATTGTCATCGATAAGACCGGAACGCTCACCATACCCAACCAAAACATAGACTTCACCAAGGCCGACGCGCTGCCGCTCAATGAGCGAGAGACGCTGAAACCCAATGCCCGTAACGTGATGGAACGCTTGCAGCGCGAGGGCATAGAGGTATATATGATGAGTGGAGATAAGGAAGAAGCCGCCGCTTATTGGGCCTCGCAGGCCGGTATAAAGCACTATCGCAGCAAGGCATTGCCGCAGGATAAAGAGCAGTTGGTGCGTGAGTTGCAGGCCCGGGGCAAGACGGTGGCCATGATAGGCGACGGTATCAACGATACGCAAGCCTTGGCTTTGGCCGATGTGAGCATGGCTATGGGGCGTGGAACCGACGTGGCCATGGACGTGGCGCAGGTGACCTTGATGGGCGACGACTTACAAAGTATAGCCGATGCGCTTAGCTTAAGCCGCCGAACAGTGAAGATGATAGGGCAGAATTTGTTCTGGGCCTTTATCTATAACATCGTTTGTATTCCCTTGGCTGCCGGCGTATTGTACTTGTTTGGCATAGCTTTTCAGATTTCACCCATGTGGGCTTCGGCACTCATGGCGTTCTCCAGCCTTTCCGTAGTGCTTAATTCCATGCGCTTGAAGTGGGCCGCCTAACGGCTATGCAGCCCATGGAGAAATGATAAAGGTGGAAGTTTCCAATTGGAATCTTCCACCTTTATCATTATAGTTTCTACTTTGGGAATGAGGATTTTTAGGTTTTCATCGCCCATTTCATTATCTTTCATCGGCTCATCCCATGTTCTTTCATTATCTCATTCTCTTATTTTTCATCCTCTCACCTCCATAATCTAACAACCGGACCTTAGGTCCCTCACCCCTATCCTTAATCTTTCCCCTCGGCATTAAAGGTACCTGAGACGCTCGTGAGGCTGTCAGGATTGAGTTGCCATGCCTTTTTCATGTCTTCCTCGGCCCCCGCTTTATCGCCCGTTTGCATCAGTAGGCGGCCATGGAGCAGGTAAAGGTCGGCGGCTTTGGCGTATGATACGGCCTCGTTTTCAAACAACATGATGGCTTTGGTGGCCATAGCGATGGCGTTGACCATGTCGTTTTGGGACGTGCAGGCTTGTGCGTAAAGGTGGTAGGCCTCAATAAGATGGCTGTCGATGATGATAACTTTCTCGCACGCATCTTGCATGGCGACGTAGTCTTTCAGTTGAAAGGCAACGTGGGCCATTTGGATGAGCAGGCCGGTATCATCGGGATGGGCTTCAGAGAGCTTCCTTAATCGCTCGAAATCGTCGGCCAAGGAGTAGGAGGGTTGCTCTGTGGGAGAGGGAGAAACGGGATCGCTGACTTGGGCGAAAGCCTGCTTCGCAGGTTGTTGAGGCTCACGGTAGGCCTTTCCTTTTCGGCCGAATAAGGCGTCGAATAACTTCATGGCGTTTTTATCTTTCAATTTTTGACAATACGGAAGCGGGGATGGCGTCGACCCTTTGCAGTTGGGGATATTCGCGGGCGTTGACATATTCCTGCCCCGGTTCGCGCTCGGCCTCGAAGAGATAGCAGGCGTTGAGGAAGGCGTCATCGCCATCTCTACCTAATATATATACGTAGGCACGGCGCTTATAGCCCGTTATTTTCTTCTTGGTGATGGCAAAGTGGTTCCAATCGGTTTGAGGAACGACGACCGAAATGACCTCTACCTTGGGATATTTCTTACTGAACTCGGCTTTGGCGGCGGCTTTCAGCTTGGCCGCATCTTCACGGTTGGTCATTAAGTCCTTGGTATAAACGGGCATATACTTTATGTCATCTACCGTAATGAGGTCCTTGTCGGAATCAAGCTGGTCAAGTCCGATAACTTCGCCGATACGCTGTCCCGTGGCCGACACTTGTTTCTTGGCTTTCTTGAAAAAGTCGGCTACTCGTTTGGCGATGGGCTGTTGCGGTGGGGTAGTCTTCTTCTGCGCCGCTATGGGCAGGGCTGCCATAATCAATAGGCTGGCCATCAGTTGCTTCTTCATCATATTCTTTCTTAATAAGTTTAACTTATAGCAAGTGGCACTCGTGCTGTCAAACCGGCCGGCTTCCCAACGGTGGCTTCGTAACGGCTCCTCGTGGGCGTTGTAATAGCAGTGCTTTGACCGTGTGATAGCTGTCCTTTTGCGACCCGATAGCAGTGCTTTGAGGCGCTGAAAGCTAAGCTTTTACAGAACTAATGTCGGACTGTTGCCGGTCCATCGTTGGCAAAAAGCGGGCAACTTGCTAAATATCAGTAATTTAATACAACGCAGGCAAAAATACTATAAAAAGGTTAACGTCCAAAATAAATTCAAGTTATTTAATTAACTTTGCAACAAAGTAAAATTTGAAAGGTACGTATGAAGAAAAGCTTAATATTGTTATTATTGGGACTTCATGGCCTCATGGCGATGGCCCAGCAGGATACGTTGGCTACGCTTCGCCAACCGCTTCAGCTGCCTTTGTCATCCTATGGCTACCGTTATGGCATGTATAACTATGGTTGGGGCTTGCATGAGGGGCTGAATGTGAGTATAGATCTGACGGCTTTTGCCACGTTTGGGAAACATGCTCCCCATAAGGGAGGGTTCGGTCAACGGCTGTCGGCAACCTATCTTACGCCCATAGGCAAGGACCGCAAGTGGTGGTTGGCCGGTGGAGGTTACGTGCAACATTTTAACTATGGCAGCGATTCCTACCGTGATGGTGCCCTTTATGCCGCCTTGGGCTACCGATTCAATGAGCATTGGGAGGCATGGATTTATGGAAAAAAGGACATCGCCAACAATTATGACAGCTATGTGGGTCGATGGGGTTCACCTTATTATAATATGTTACCTTACTATGCGCCGGGCATGGGCATGATGGCGCCCGGGGCAGATGTGCTGGGAGCGGCCGTGAAATATACGTTTAATCCCGGCTTCTCCGTGGAGTTGTCAGTGGAAGGAGCATGGTATAACGGCAGCCGCGACAACTATCCGTCACGTTATCGCTACAGTTATCCCGTGCCGAAGGAGTGAGAGTAAGTAGGGGAAGAACATGCCGTCATCGGCCAGTTGGTGATTGATAACGTGCCCGAAGGGAGAGAGTGGAAGCGCACACACAATGTATGAGCATTGTGTGTGCGCTTCTTAGTTAATGGAACGATAGGCTGATAGCAGTTTCTATGCCTTATATCTGATGATTTTTGGGTATCATTTGACTGTTTAAATGCAGCTTTATAGCTTCGTATTCGTACCCGACAATAGGCTGAAATCCTATCTTTTTTATGCTTGAAAGTTTACTTTAGGCTGTTGTTTTCTGTTTTCTCATTTTTTCTTTCGCTTTCATTTGGAGGCTATTTGTTCTTTTATTATATTTACGAAGTGAAGTGGGGGCGTCCATTTCCCATGAATATCATGTCGTATCAAAACATTATCCTTATGAGAATAGTCTATACTTTTCTAATTTCCATTTACGTATCTGTCAGCGATGTCGTATGTTTGGCGCCCCACTCTCCATGCTTGTGGCGTAATAGGTTGCGGAGACAGGGTGATAGAAGAACCTCCTTTTGCGGAAGCTAATAAGCAGGCGGTTAGGCTATAAGTTATATATTGAAAAAGGAGAAATGTATTATGAAGAAACTAAATAAAAGGCATTTGCTCATATTATTTTCCATTCTATTTATTGTAGTGTGTTTTGTGGTCGTGGTTTACATGCAACGTCATCGTTCTGTATCTTACTATCTGACCGATGGTAATTATAAATATTGGTATACGGAAGAATATGATACTTTTCCACGATTGGATGATAAGGAATTCCGCAATTGGCATTATCAGAAGTATGGTACAGTAACGTATCCTGAGGTTGATAGAATACGCTTTTATTATTATTTTGATACATCGGGCAAATGGATAATTTTTGACAGAGATAATCCAGAGGATAAGTTTGAAGAATATAATGGGTATGACGATATTTATGAAAAGAAATGGAAATTAACGAGTGACAGTACGATTCATTTGGGAATGAAAGATTACGATTACAAGATAGTTAGTATTGAAAAAGATACTATCGTACTCATGTATCCTGTACTTGACGGAGTAATCAAACTTATAACCGCAAGGGATATTCCTAAGGAGTTTCAAAGAAGGTGGTAGGCTTAGTGTGTAAGTATGCGGCAGACGTGAGAGTGGTTATGTAATTAATAAAATGATACTTATCCTTTATTCTTCTTTTATCTTTGTGATAGCGTGTCTTTTGGTATCATGTAACTAAAAATAGAGTAATCTATTATAACTATCTGTGGGAATAAAAGTGGTGAGTTATAAAGCATAATACTTAAATATGATTCCATATTGTATGCCATGGCGAAAATGGAATACAACTCCGTATCAGAGATAAGTTTTAAGTTTGTTGTAGTTCTGCTCCTTTGTAGAACTTGAGATTAAAAACCAGTCTATGATAGTCCAAATACCCAAACCACCACAAGTAAGTAATTTGCCAATACCCATACCTGTATTGCCAATATAGAAGCGGTCAACCCCATAGCAGCCTAAAAAGATAGAGAGGAGGAGTGCTGTTGTGGGGTTCTTAAATTTAAATTGAATGGTTGAGAGATCTGCCCATTTTGAATCATCAAGTGCAAGTAGTTTCTCACGTACAAAAGGTGCCACCTCTTCAGGAAGGTTACTACTATTTGCCATAATGAACATGTCAACTTTCTGTGCATCCATATTTTTGTTTTTAAAGAGTTACTTTTTAGCTGAATTCCTTTGGGATATTATGTTACAAATAAAGTTTTTTCAAAGGTACAAATTGTTCTTTGGAAAACTTAAAAATAATACGATTAATTGCCTTTTAGAGTGTAATTTCTTGTATTTCTATTAAAATGTTCCTCCAAATTACAAATTTTCTCAAAATATTAGTAAGGGTAAGTATGAGAACATTATAGATGTATCTGCTTCTTTGCAATACCACTTATTCTTGATATATGTTATAAGAGATGTAATAAATATTCAGAACCCAACGTGAAAATCTTTTATTATAAGTGAATAATAGCTTTATATTATAATATTAATGTATATAGAATGTGGTATATCATCATTTTCCTTTCTCAATCCATTATTGGAAAAGAGCTGTCAAATAAGAAAGAGGAGAAGGTAAAGGCAAGTTGCTATCTGTTTTCTGACGTATGGAAAAAGTTTTGCGTTGCTTGATATTTTTCTTTTAAATTGTTTGGTAGAACAGATTTAATGTTTTATTTTTGCACTTATTAAGAACTTAGAACAGAAGATATGAAGTCGTACGCATCTTACTTTTATTTTTACTTTTACTTTGCAAGAAATTGTGAAGCGGGAAGTTGCGTGTAGAATTCAGCTTAAGAATATGGAAAATAACGAAACGGTCCCGCTCATAAGAGTGTGGACCGTTTTTGTTAAAGCAAGTAGCAAGTGAATAACAATGAAGAAAATAGCGATACAAGGAGAGATAGGATCATTTCATGATATAGCCGCTCATGAGTATTTTAATGGGGAACAGATAGAGTTGCTCTGCTGTTCTACCTTTGAATCATTGTTTGACAGTATTCGTCATGACCCCACCATCATTGGCATGTTGGCTATTGAGAATACCATAGCGGGGAGTCTCTTGCATAACTATGAACTGTTGAGGCAGGCTGATGTGACGATTGTAGGTGAGCATAAACTCTATATAGAACATTCTATCTGCTGTCTGCCTGAAGATGACTGGGCCGATATTCGTGAGGTACATTCGCATCCGGTGGCGTTACAACAGTGTCGCCATTTCCTTTCTCAACATGCAGAGGTAAAGGCTGTGGAGGCTGACGATACGGCCGGTAGTGCCGAATATATAGCCCGGCACAAGATGACGGGGTGGGCAGCAATCTGTTCTGCCTATGCGGCGGGAATCTACGGGATGAAAGTTTTGCAGAGAGATATTCATGACAATAAGCATAATTACACACGTTTCTTAGTTGTTTCCAATCCCATGGAGGCAGAGGAGCTGATTGTTAAGGATAAAGTAACTAAGGCTTCACTTGTTTTTTCGTTGCCCCATTCGGAAGGATCGCTTAGTAAGATTCTGACGATATTGAGCTTTTATGACATTAATCTAACGAAAATCCAATCATTGCCTATCATCGGACACGAGTGGGAATACTTGTTTTATGTGGATGTAACGTTTGATTCTTTCACCCGATACCGGCAGTCTATTGACGCCATCACCCCGTTGGTGAGGAATATCAAGATATTAGGTGAATATGCGGAGTGTTAATGTAAGCCTATGACTGTATAAGAAAAAATTGATAATTTGTTTAGAAAATAACGAAAGCCAATGATTAAACCAGCAACCAGAGTTACTGAAATACAAGAATATTATTTTAGTAGAAAGTTAAAAGAAGTAGCTCGTCTGAACGCTGAGGGGCAAGATATAATCTCCTTAGCCATAGGAAGTCCCGACATGTCGCCCTCAGAACAGACCATCGAAAAACTTTGTGAAGTGGCCCGACAGCCGTCTGCTCATGGGTATCAGCCTACCATTGGTACGCCTGAATTGCGGGAAGCCATGGCCGATTTCTATAGCCGGTGGTATGGAGTTGACCTTAATCCCGCTTCGGAAATACAACCCTTGATCGGTTCAAAAGAAGGTATTCTGCATGTAACTTTGGCTTTTGTCAATCCCGGCGAGGAAGTGTTGGTGCCCAATCCCGGTTATCCTACCTACACATCGCTTAGTACTATTTTAGGGGCGAGGGTGAAAAATTACAATCTATGTGAAGAAAGTGGCTGGCAGCCGGACTTTGAAGAATTAGAGCGGATGGACCTAAGTCGGGTAAAACTGATGTGGGTGAACTATCCGAATATGCCAACCGGAGGCAATGCACGGCGTGAAACGTATGAGCATTTGGTGGATTTTGCGCAACGTCATCATATTGTTGTGGTGAATGACAACCCTTATTCTTTTATTTTAAACGAAGGAGAGAAGCTGTCTATTATGCAAGTTCCGGGGGCAAAGGATTGCTGTATAGAATTCAATTCCATGAGCAAGAGCTTTAATATGCCCGGATGGCGTGTGGGAATGTGTATTTCTAATCCTACATTCATCAGCTGGATTCTGAAAATAAAGAGTAATATAGACAGTGGGACATTCCGTGGAATCCAATTAGCTGCGGCTGAAGCTCTGAAAGAAAATACGTCTGAATGGCATAGAGAGTATAATATTGACATCTACCGAAGACGAAGAATGGTGGCTGAAAAGATTATGGAGACCCTGAAATGTACCTTTGATCCACAGCAGGTCGGCATGTTCTTATGGGGAAAAATACCTGAAAACTACGCTGAAGTGGAAGAACTTACGGAGAAGGTGCTCCATGAGGCACATGTGTTTATTACGCCGGGATTCATTTTCGGGTCGAATGGAAAGCGCTATATTCGTATATCTCTCTGTGCCAAGGAAGAGAAGATGGAAGAGGCTTTAAATAGAATAAAAAAAGTATTTGGGTAAAAAGAGCAATCTTAAGATTGTCCCGAACAGATTCAGAAATAATAATAAAAACATAAAGACTATGGAATTAGAACTACAACCATTGAATTTGCCGAGCGATAATGAGCGCCCCTCGTGTGTGATTGCCGGCCCTTGTTCGGCCGAGACCGAGGAACAAGTGATAACCACTGCAAGGCAGTTGGCTGCTAAAGGCTGCCATATCTTCAGGGCAGGAGTATGGAAACCCCGTACAAAGCCGGGTGGGTTTGAAGGCAAGGGCGAAGAGGCTTTGCCTTGGATGAAACGAGTAAAGGAAGAGACCGGTATGCTGACAGCTACTGAGGTCGCTACACCGGAGCATGTGGAATTGGCTTTAAAATATGGTATAGATATTCTATGGATTGGTGCCCGTACGTCGGCGAATCCCTTTGCCATGCAGGCTTTGGCTGACGCTTTGCAAGGTGCGGACGTTCCGGTATTGGTAAAGAATCCCGTGAATCCTGATTTGGAACTTTGGATAGGAGCGCTGCAGCGTATCAATCAGGCCGGTATTAAGCGCTTGGGTGCCATTCATCGTGGTTTCTCAAGTTATGATAAGAAGATTTATCGCAACCTGCCAATGTGGCAAATTCCCATAGAACTGCATCGTCGAATACCTGAATTGCCTATTATTTGTGACCCCAGCCATATCGGTGGACGCCGTGATTTGATAGCGCCTCTTTGTCAGCAGGCCATGGATTTGGGCTTTGACGGTCTTATAGTGGAGAGCCATTGCAATCCCGAGGAAGCATGGAGCGACGCCAAGCAGCAAGTGGCGCCTGACATATTGGACTTTATTTTAAGTTTGCTTGTGGTGCGTGACGGAAATACGACAACGGAAGGAATACGGCAGTTGCGCAGCCAAATAGACGAACTTGACAACCAGTTGATGGAATTGTTAGCGAAACGAATGCGTGTTTGTAGGGAAATCGGTACGTATAAGAAGGAACACAACATGACGGTTTTGCAGGCTAACCGCTACAATGAGATCTTGGAGAAACGAGGAGCGCAGGCCAGTCTGTGTGGGTTGGCACCGGAGTTTGCAGCTCAGGTGTTTGAGCATATCCATGAGGAGAGTGTGCGTCAGCAGTTGGAAATCGTTAATCAATAAAGAGGCATGAGAATTTTAATAATGGGAGCAGGTAAGATGGGGTCATTCTTTATCGACCTGCTCAGCTTCGATCACGAAATAGCCGTATTCGAGAAAGACCCAAAACGTTTGCGTTTTACGTATAACTGCTATCGCTTTCAGACTTTAGACGAGGTAAAAGAGTTCAAACCTGAATTAGTGATAAATGCGGTAACGGTGAAATATACGTTGTTAGCTTTTGAGGAAATCATGCCCTATCTTCCCGAGAATTGTATCATCAGCGATATTGCCAGTGTGAAAACCGGCTTGAAAGAATTTTATTTGTCGAGACATCATCCTTTCGTTTCAACCCATCCCATGTTTGGTCCGACCTTCGCCAATCTTAATCAATTGAGCGAGGAAAATGCCATCATCATTAATGAAGGTGATTATATGGGCCGCATTTTCTTTAAAGATCTTTATCAAAAACTTGGGCTGAATATCTACGAGTATTCATTTACCGAGCATGATGAGACCGTGGCTTATTCATTAAGTATTCCATTTGTGAGTACATTTGTCTTTGCTGCGGTGATGAAACATCAGGATGCGCCCGGAACAACATTTAAGCGACACATGAAGATTGCCAAAGGAGTATTGAATGAAGATGATTATTTATTGCAGGAAATTCTATTCAACCCCTATACCAGCGGGCAAGTAAGTAAAATACGTGAGGAGTTGAAAGAGCTGCTGCATATTATCGATACGAAAGACGCGGAAGGCATGAAAAGCTACTTAACTAAGATTCGTGTGAACGTTTCCAATAACTCATGAACATATTTTACGCCCTTTTGCTTGGGATTTTCACGATTGTGCAACTCAATTGTGAAAATCTTTTTGACGCGGAACACGATTCGTTGAAAAACGATGTGGAGTTCCTGCCGGAAAGCTATCACCATTGGACGCATTATCGATATTGGCGTAAGCTGACGAATATCAGTCAGGAACTGATAGCTTGTGGAGGAGAGGGGGTAAAATGGACGCAGCCCGATTTGATTGCTTTATGTGAGGTTGAGAATGACAGTGTGTTGACAGATCTTACCAAGAAATCATTGTTAAGAAATGCACGATACGAATACGTGATGACAAATTCTCCGGATGAGCGGGGAATAGACGTGGCATTGCTTTACTCTCCATTCTCTTTTCGGCTCATCACTTCTTATCCTATCCGGATAGATTTATTGCCGGATATGAAACCTACACGTGATATTCTTTATGCTTCGGGCGAAATCATTACAGGCGATACCTTGCATGTCTTTGTGGTACATGCGCCCAGCCGGTCGGGCGGAGCTAAGCTTTCGGAGCCTTATAGAGTGCAAGTGGCAGGGCAACTTGCCGCCTCTATTGATTCAATAAGGCTGCTTCGGCGCGAAGCTAAAATTGTTGTGGCTGGCGATTTTAATGATTATTCAAATAATAAAAGCCTTCAGACCATTTGTAACCATGAAATGGTAGATATTTCAGTGAAGGCCCAAGGTAGGCATGGGGCTAAGGCTACCTATAAATTTCGTGGCGAATGGAATAGTTTGGACCACATATTGGTAAGCCGTAGTCTGGCGCGGAAAAGATGGGATTGCTATGTGGTGGACTATCCTTTTCTCCTTACTCATGACGATAAGTATGGAGGAGTAATGCCGCTACGTAACTTTACCATGTATAAATATAATGAGGGTTACAGCGATCATCTTCCATTGGTGGCCCAAATTGATATATAAAATATGGTTGATATTTCAACTCAAATACACTTAAAATACATTAAATAATAGTTTTATCTTTCGTCATTCATTATTATATTATGTAATTTTGCAACCGTCTTAGTGGGATATATCCGTAAATATTACATTTTATTATGTTTGAGAATCTTAGCGACAGGCTTGAAAGGTCGTTTAAAATATTAAAAGGTGAAGGCAAAATTACAGAAATAAATGTAGCTGAAACCTTGAAAGACGTACGTCGTGCATTGTTAGATGCTGACGTAAACTATAAAGTTGCGAAAGGCTTTACTGATAGCGTTAAGCAAAAGGCTTTGGGTATGAATGTACTCACGGCTGTGAAGCCCGGTCAATTGATGGTGAAGATTGTTCACGATGAATTGGCACAACTCATGGGAGGAGAAGAAGCTCCGTTACGTCTTGATAGCCAATTCTCGATTATCCTGATGAGTGGTTTGCAAGGTTCCGGTAAAACAACGTTTAGCGGAAAATTAGCAAATTTGCTTAAGAAGAAAAAGAATAAGAAACCTTTGCTCGTTGCTTGTGACGTGTATCGCCCTGCTGCTATAGAGCAGTTGAAGGTCGTTGGTGAACAAGTTGGGGTAGAGGTTTATTCTGAACCGGACAACAAAAATGTAGTTGAGATAGCCCAACATGCCATCCGTCAGGCTAAGGCTAACGGCAATGACGTGGTTATCGTCGATACAGCAGGTCGCTTGGCCGTAGATGAGGAGATGATGGTGGAAATCGCTAACCTTAAAGAAGCGATTCATCCACATGAGACATTGTTTGTTGTTGACTCAATGACCGGTCAAGATGCGGTAAATACTGCAAAGGAATTTAACGACCGACTCGATTTTGATGGTGTAGTTCTGACCAAACTTGATGGCGACACCCGTGGTGGTGCGGCGCTCAGTATCAGAACGGTTGTAACCAAACCTATTAAGTTTATAGGTACGGGTGAGAAGCTCGAGGCCATAGATGTATTCCATCCGGAACGTATGGCTGACCGCATCTTGGGAATGGGTGACGTCGTTTCGCTGGTGGAACGTGCCCAAGAACAGTTTGATGAGGAAGAAGCTCGTCGTCTTCAAAAGAAGATTCAAAAGAATAAATTTGATTTTAATGACTTCCTGAATCAAATTCAGCAAATCAAGAAGATGGGTAATCTGAAAGATTTGGCAGGAATGATACCGGGAGTAGGAAAAGCCATAAAGGACGTGGAGATAGACGATAATGCTTTCAAAGGCATTGAAGCTATTATCCAAAGTATGACTCCTAAGGAGCGTACCAATCCTGAAGTCCTCAATTCCAGCCGCCGTCAGCGTATCGCGAAAGGTTCTGGTACCAATATTCAGGAAGTAAATCGACTGATTAAGCAGTTTGACCAAACGCGCAAAATGATGAAAATGGTTACCGGTAACGGTATGGCCAACATGATGCGCCAAATGAAAGGAATGCCCCGATGACATTGATTGACGGTAAAGCTACTGCCGCGGCGATAAAAGAACAGATAGCCGCTGAGGTGAAAGAGTTGGTGGCGCAAGGCAAAAAGCAGCCACATTTAGCAGCTATACTCGTAGGACATGATGGTGGAAGCGAGACTTACGTAAAGAATAAAGTACTCGCTTGTGAGCAGTGTGGCTTCAAATCTACGCTGATACGCTACGAGGATACGGTCACAGAGCAAGAACTTTTATCGTGTGTTGATAAGCTGAATCATGACGAGGATGTAGATGGTTTTATCGTTCAATTGCCATTGCCAAAGCATATTGATGAGCAAAAGGTCATTATGGCGATTGACTATCGCAAAGACGTTGACGGTTTTCATCCTATCAATGTCGGCCGGATGGCCATTGGTTTGCCTTGTTTTATCAGTGCCACTCCATTGGGAATACTGACCCTCTTGAAGCATTACAATATACCGACTTCAGGTAAGAAGTGTGTAGTATTAGGCAGAAGCAACATTGTAGGAAAGCCAATGTCGCAGTTAATGTTGCAAAAACAATATGGTGATGCGACGGTAACGGTATGCCATAGCCACTCTGCCACTTTGAAAGAAGAATGCCGTGAGGCTGATATTATTATCGCCGCGATTGGTCAACCCAATTTTGTTACGGCTGATATGGTAAAAGATGGAGCGGTGGTTGTTGATGTCGGTACGACTCGAGTTCCTGATGTAACTCGTAAGAGTGGGTTCAGACTTTGCGGGGACGTCGATTTTGAGAATGTAGCTCCTAAGTGTAGCTTCATTACTCCCGTTCCCGGAGGAGTTGGTCCCATGACAATCTGTTCGCTGATGAAGAATACATTATCGGCCGGAAAGAAAGAATTTTATTAATGATTTTAGATATTATAACAATACTTGATTTTTTTATAACTCTCTAATAGTGAAGCAGATTCGTAGTGATACGAGTCTGTTTTTTTATTGTCAATGTATTAATATTTATTCAATAATTAGAGGGAAAAAACGCAATATGGCTATTTTGTACTTGACAAATGTTCAGTTAAAAGCTATATTTAACATGTTTTTGTAATATATTTTTGGTTCAATGAAGTTTTTTAAATTACTTTGCAACGCTTTTGCACGGAAGCCTCTGTGATTAGATATTAGGTTAGGAGTGCTTAAGTCGTATAAATATAAGATTTAAAAAGGATAATTTTTTAATTTAATAATAATTCATTTAATTTTAGAGAGAAATGAAAAAACTCGTTTTATTGTTTGCAGCTGCTGCAATGACTTTCTCAGTTTCTGCTCAAACTGTTACAGAGAGCAAAACTTTCGACAATGTTTATTTCGGTATTAATGGTGGTGTAGCTACTAAGACAACCGGTCACGCTTGGATGAAGGGTCTTGATCCTAACTTCGGTGTTCGTTTGGGTCGTTACTTCACTCCGGTATTAGGTTTGGCTGTTGAGAGCAACGCTTACTTCTCAAACAAGCCTTGGGCTTCTACCGGTACTGCCGTTCGTTTCGTTAACACAAGCCTCCTTGGTACTGTAAACTTGAGCAATTGGTTCGGTGGTTACAAAGGTGAGCCACGTCCTTTCGAGGTTGTCGCTGTTGCAGGTCTTGGTTGGGGACACCTTTTCGGTAACTCAAGCGAATACGATAAAATCAACGCCAAGAACAATCTTACTTCTAAGTTAGGTCTTGATTTCGCTTTCAACTTTGGTGCAAACAAGGCATGGCAGTTCTATGTTGAGCCCGCTATCATCTACGGTCTCAATGACAAGACCGGTACTCCTTATAACCTCGGTAACGACAGAGTACAGTACGATGTAAACCACAGCTTTGTTCAGTTGAACGCAGGTCTCGTTTACAAGTTTAAGAACTCTAATGGTTCACACAACTTTACAATAGCTCAGCTTCGCGATCAAGCCGAAATCGACGCTTTAAACGATCAGATCAACAGCCTCCGCAACGAGCTTACTCGCAAGCCGAAAGAAGTTGTTAAGGAAATCGTTAAGGAAGCTCCCGCTCCTCAGCAGGTAAAGGTTGAGAACCTTGTATTTGTAACATTCGCTCAGGGCAAGGCTCTTCTTACTAAGGAAGCTAAGGCTGCTTTGGATGGTGTTGCAGCCGGCAAGCACGTACAGATTGTAGGTACAGCTTCTCCTGAAGGCTCAAAGGAAGTTAACGATAAGCTTTCTCAGTCTCGTGCAGACGCAGTTGCTAAGTATCTTCAGGACAAGGGTGTTGTTGTAGACGAGGCTACCGGTAAGGGTGTGCAGGGTACTACTTCTAACCGTCTTGCTGTAGTTTACGTAAAGTAAAGAATAAGATACTACTACGATAGTATTTAAAGCATAAAGTAACCCCCGAAAGTTAATCATAACTTTCGGGGGTTATTGTATGTAGAAAATGAGAGGGGGAGGGGAAGCTCCCCCTTATTCATACTTTTAGAATATGCCCATTTTACCAAAAACGATAAGTACAGAGTAGCCAATTATCAGACCAACGATACCAACAATCAGTCCAACTTTAAGCATATCGTTTTGTTTGATAAGTCCGGTAGAGAACGCGATGGCGTTTGGAGGTGTGGAGATAGGAAGTGACATGGCGCAACTTGCGGCGATGGCAATACCAATCAATACGGTAGGTGTACCACCGATCATTCCAAGTTTATCACCCATACCGACGCAAACTACGGTTAAGATAGGTATCAGAAGGGCAGCTGTGGCTGTATTTGATATAAAGTTACTAAGTATAAAGCAAACCAAGCCACTGATAACCAAAATAATGATGGGGTTAAATTCGCCGAAAGGAATGCTGTTAACGGCGTTAGCGGCTAATCCGGTTTGGTTCATGGCATTACCAAGGGCGAAACCACCGGCAACCATCCATATAACCGCCCAATCTATATCTTGCAAATCCTTGGCGTTGATCACTCCCGTGAAAGCAAAGGCGGCAATGGGCAGCATGGCTACGGTATTGGCGTTGATTCCTAATTGTTTGCCGAAGATCCAAAGGATGATGGTTAGGATAAATGTGGCAGCCACTACTTTGGTGCGCCAATTGTGAGAAACTTCACCTTCAATTTGAAGTTCTATTGTCTTTTGGCTGAATGGGAAGAGTTTGATAAGGATTCTCCATGCGATAATTAAAAGGATTATAACCATGGGAGCCATAATCAACATCCAATGACCAAAGCTGATACCGAGATTCATTCCGGCAGGATCATTGAGTACCTTGTAGGCAAATGCGTTGGGAGGCGTACCGATAGGAGTTCCCATACCGCCGAGGTTCGCGCCGATAGGAATGGCCATTGTCAGGGCGATACGTCCTTTACCGTTGGCCGGCAGAGCCTTAAATACGGGTGTGAGGAAGGTCAACATCATGGCTGCCGTGGCCGTATTGGATATGAACATTGAGAAAATACCCGTGATGAGCAAGAAGCCCAACAGCACATTTTCGCTCTTCTTGCCAAATGGAGCTATCAAAGTTTTGGCCATTAAAACGTCGAGTCCACTCTTTGTTGCGGCGATAGCCAAGATAAAACCTCCAAGGAACAGAATGATGGTTGGGTCGGCGAAGCATGACATTACACCTTGGTAGTCAAGCAATTCTCCATATTCCCCCTCTGTGCCTTGTAGGAAGTTAAACGCCGAATCTGATACGCAGAAGAGGAGAACGAAGATAATGACGATGGAAGTAGCCCAAGATGGGATGGCTTCCGTCAACCATAGGAGGACTGCCATGACGAAAATGGCGATAACACGTTGTTGAACTACGGTCAGCCCATCTATCCCAAAGCTGGTGATGGGCAGGTTCCATACGATTAAAGTAATGAGAGCCGTAATGGCTAACATCAGTGCCTTGCGCTTATTAAAGTCGCCGGAAAGCACTTTGTGAATTGTTTCTTGCATGTTTTTAGATCTTAATTATGTTTTTATTGATAATTTAGTGCTTAACAAGCTAAGTGATAGTAGTAAAATATGGTATTAATATCGGGCAAAGATAGTATATTCCCATAATATTCAAACACAGAAAAGCACTTTTTTGTTAAAAAGGAATGAAATTCATTGGTTTTGATAGCGGAAAGTCGTAACTTCGCAAAGCAATTGGTTCATGCCGTTGATTAAAAAGGGAATCAGGTGAAAAACCTGAGCAGTCCCGCTGCTGTGAACGGTGTTTTTGAAGAACAATGGCCACTGGATAGCTTGTCCGGGAAGGCGTTCTTCGTAAGCCGTGAAGCCAGAAGACCTGCCAATTTGCTTTTATGTTTCCCGTCTCGAGGAGGATAGGAATATACCATATCTTTTATGTTGATATCTGTATTATTTGCCAGTATAGCGGTTGCTATGCCTATTGACACCACCAAAATTCATCATTTGGAGGGCGTTGTCATTGAGCGTTCCCATGTTTCGGAGAATGTATCGAGTGCCAGCCCCATGCAGATACTTGACCGACAGCACTTCAGTGTCTTGGGTGTTACCGACATTGCGGACGCTTTGCATCGGCTGCCCGGTGTCAATTTAAAGGACTACGGTGGCGCCGGAGGCATGAAAACCGTCAGCGTGCGCGGGTTCGGAACCCAACATACGGGTGTCAGCTACGATGGTATCATCTTGGGCGATGGGCAGAGTGGGCAAGTAGACCTATCGCGTTATTCATTAGGAAACCTTAGTCAGATAGCTTTATCCGTAGTTGATGGCAGCGATATTTTCATCCCCGCACGCAATGTGAGCAAGGCTGCGTTATTGAATATCAATACCTTGCAAATGCCCACTCATCGGCAAGTCTTGTCAGGAGAGGTAAAAATGGGCAGCTATGGTTTGGTCAATCCTTTTGTCAGATGGCAACACCGTATTTCCGAGAAGTTGGGCATTTCGCTCATGGCCGATTATCTTTATGCCGACAATAACTATCCTTATACCATTCAAAATGGCATGGAGAAAGTTCATGACCGTAGGCAAAACAGCCGCATGAACAGCGCCCATGGCGAGTTGAATTTCCTATGGAAGGATGGACGCCATCAGCTGAATGGCAAGCTCTATTATTACGATAACCGCCGCTTATTGCCGGGTATTGTACGCTATTATACCAATTTAAACCGTGAAAGCCTGCACGAACGCAACGCTTTCGGTCAGTTTACCTACGAATATTTATTATCTTCCCGTTGGCAAATGAAGTGGAATGCGAAAGTAGATTGGGCCGAAACAAAATACATAGATGGTAACTATCCCGACGGAATCAACGACGGTCATTATTGGCAACGTGAGTATTATGCCAACATGTGTCTCCTATGGAAACCCGCTCCCGGCTGGTCGGCCGATTACTCGGTAGACTATAGTCATGCCAATCTTAACAGCACCAAGCTCATTTACGGTTTGCCTTATCGCAACTCGTTGCTGCAAACCGTGGCCCTCAACTATCGGAAAGGGCGCCTGCAAGCCGTAGCCCGCATGCTCCATTCGCTTTATCTGAATGGCAACAAGAGTGGCGACGCGGCCGATGACATGAAGCGATTCTCACCCTCCTTGTCGTTATCATGGCGATTGCTTCAGCAAGAACGATTGTTTGCCCGCCTTTCTTTTAAGAACATCTTTCGTGCTCCCAGTTTCAGCGAGAGCTATTTTGCCCATCATGGCAGCCGAGCCTTGAAACCGGAATCCACCGACCAACTGAACGTGGGACTTACGTTTGAAAAGTCTGATAGCCGCACCCATCTCGTGCTGACTGCCGATGGCTATCTCAATCATGTGAAGGATAAGATTATCTCTATACCTTATAATATGTTCATTTGGCAGAACATCAATCTCGGCAAGGTCGAAATGTTGGGACTTGACGTGGCCGCGCATTGGGAGCGGAAGCTCCACCACCGCCACACGCTGACGGCCGCCGTGAACTATAGTTATCTAAGAGCGGCCAACCATACCTTGAGATCTTCGGACAATTACGGCCTGCAAATAGCCTATACCCCCGAGCATTCGGGCAACATAGCGCTGGGCTGGCAGAATCCGTGGGTTAATCTTAGCCTGAACGCTACGGGCGCCACCAAGCGTTGGGCCACGACCAATCACTATGAGCAAACCGACCTTTCGAGCTATCTCGACGTAGGGGCAACGCTCTATCGGGCGTTCGCTTTAGGGAAACATCAGTTGAACGCACGCTTTGACATGATGAATCTTTTCCATACACAATACGAAATCGTGGCCCATTATCCTATGCCCGGGCGGCGTGTCATGCTGACTTTGGCGTGGGAACTGCATAATCATTAAGAATCATACATTAATTAATAATAAACCAATATGAAGAAGTTATTTTTAAATTTATCAATGTTGCTGGCCGCCGTGGCCACCTTTACATCGTGTAGCAAGGAAGACAATAACGGTCCTCAGTTGCGGATTTACAGCAATGGAGCTTATGTTGTCAACGCCGGAAACATGGGAAGTAAAATCGATGGTTCGCTGACCGCGATCGATTATAAGAGCAACACGGCCAAGCAGAAAGTATTTTTGGGAGCCAATGGTGTGAGCCTTGGCAATACCGCTAACGACGGACTTGTGTATGGTAGCAAGGCTTATATCGTGGTAGATCAGGAAAATACGATAGAGGTAGTTGACAAAACCACCTTTAAACGCATTAAGCAGATTAAGACAACCGAGCTTTTGGGTGCGGATGAAGGTAAATCTCCACGCCATATCGTGAGTGGTTACGGTAAGGTGTTTGTCAGCACCTTTGGCGGCGTAGTGGCCGAGATCGATACCGTTAACTTCAAACTTGTCAAGAAATATACCGTGGGTAAATACCCCGAAGGCATGCTTCTGAATGGCAATAGCCTGCTTGTGGCCAACTCAAACTACGGTAATGGTGGTGGAAATATCTCCATTGTCGATTTGTATAGTGGCAAGGTTACGACCAAGAATGTAAAGGATGTTGAAAATCCACAGCGCTTCTTTGTTGGCGCCGACCATAATCTGTATGTGCTTGATTGGGCTATTTATGATCCAAAAACTTGGGCCCCCAAGACCGAAAATGCCCTTCGCCTTGTCAGTCCCGATTTGACTACGTCAAAGAAGGTGGCCAATGCCAACTACGTAGCTGCGTTAAATGGCGTATTCTACATGATAAACGCGCCTTACGGAGCACCTGCCACCTATTCGGTTTATACGCCCGGTGCCGGCGCGGTGGCTTCTTGGAAACTCTCGGAGACCGTGCAATACCCTTGTGGACTGTCTATCGACCCCGTAACGGGTGAGTTCTTTGTGCTTTCTAATTCAAAAAGCAAGGATGGAGAGTTCGCTGATTACAATGCCGATGGCTACCTTTATCGCTACAATACGGCCGGAACGAAGGTTGCCGATTACAAAGTGGGCGTAGGTCCGGTGGTCGTTTTCTTTAACGCCGGTGCCGAGTGGCTCAATAATTAATCATGGCTTTAAATTTTATGAAGAAAATACAACTCGCTATTTTCTTCTCTTTCCTATACCTCTTCTTATCATGCAACGGCGCACGTACGGGCGCCGTTGCCGATAAGGGAGATACTTTGTCCTTGAAATATGCCCGCCATCTTACGATGGTAAAGCATGCTGATTACACCGTGGTCACCATTTCCGACCCTTGGCATGCCGGCAAAACGCTCCATACTTATATTCTTGTAGCCCGTGAAGACTCTGGGCGCACGGCCCAATTACCCGTTGAGGGCACCATTGTCTATACGCCCTTAAGGCGCAGTGTGGTCTTTACGACGGTTCATTCGGCCCTGCTTTACGACCTGCGTGCGGCCGAAGCCATCAGTGGCGTGTGCGATTTGCAATACATTCAAATACCCGATGTGCAGCGGAAAGCCGCGCAAGGACGTATCGCCGACTGTGGTAACAGCATGAATGCCGACATCGAACGCATCGTAGCTTGCCATCCGCAGGCCATCATCTTGTCGCCTTACGAGAACAGTAGCGGCTATGGCAAACTCGAACAGATAGGCATTCCCATCATCGAGGCGGCCGACTATATGGAGTCAAGTCCGTTGGGTAGGGCCGAATGGGTGAAATTCTACGGCATGCTTTACGGGCGCTCGGCCGAGGTGCAGCGGCTTTTCGGCCAAGTGGAGAAAAACTATCAGGAATTGAAGGCTAAGGCAACAAAAACTCAAAAACGCCGTTCTGTTATTACAGAGCGCAAGACGGGCGGCGTATGGTACGTGCCCGGAGGCAAGAGTTTCATGGCCCGGCTCATTCAAGACGCGGGAGGAAACTACGCTTTTGCCAATGATGGGAGCGAGGGTTCGTTGAGCTTATCGTTTGAGCAGGTGCTCGATAGGGCGGGACAAGCCGACGTTTGGCTTTATAAATATGGCGACCATCCGGCTTCTTTGTCCGAACTGAGGGCCGAGTATGACGGCTATGCGGCCATGAAAGCCTTTCAGCGGGGCGAGGTTTATGGCGCCGATACCAATAAGAACCATTATTTTGAGGAGTCGGCCTTTCATCCCGATTATGTGTTGCGTGACCTGATAGGCATTCTTCAGCCTGAATTGAAGTTGGGAACTTTACGTTATTATCATAAGTTAAGTGAAAAATAAGGGACCGGTATATTGCTTGGCGTTGGGCGGAATCATCCTTTTGCTGTTTCTGCTCAACTTGTTTGTGGGAAGCGTCAGTATTCCCTTGGCCGACATGTGGATCATTCTCTCGGGTCATGAGAGCCCGAATGCCTCGTGGCAATTCATCGTTCTCGGATCACGTTTGCCCCAAGCGCTCACCGCCCTGCTTAGCGGTGGGGCGCTGGCCGTGAGCGGACTCATGCTCCAGACGGCTTTTCGCAATCCCTTGGCAGGCCCCGATGTCTTTGGTATCAATAGCGGAGCGGGACTGGGCGTGGCCCTTGTCATGTTGGCGATGGGCGGCAGCGTCACGGCCGGCATGGTTACCTTTACCGGTTTTATGGCCATATTGTTCGCGGCCTTTGTCGGTGCCATGCTCGTCACGGGCGTCATTTTTATGTTCTCTTCCATGGTGCGCAACAATGTCATGCTGCTCATCATCGGCCTGATGATAGGTTATTTGGCCAATTCGGCCATATCTTTGCTTAATTTCTTTGCCACCGAGGAGGGTGTCAAGAGCTATATGGTATGGGGAATGGGCAACTTTGGCAGCGTGTCGATGGGCCAAATGCCTTTGTTCGCCTCTGTCACATTGATGGGCTTGGGAGCCTCGGTCTTGTTTGTCAAGCCGCTCAACGCGCTACTGCTCGGTACGCGATATGCCGAGAATTTGGGCTTTAATGTAAGGCGGGTGCGCAATTGGTTGCTCGTTGTTACGGGCTTCCTTACGGCCGTGGTCACGGCTTTTTGCGGGCCGGTGGCCTTCATCGGCCTTGCCGTTCCCCATGTGGCACGCATGCTTTTCCGCACCGACAACCATCAGATACTGCTGCCCGGTACCATTCTTTGTGGCATGGCGGTGGCGTTGTTTTGCAATGTTCTCTGTTGCTTGCCGGGCCGGGCGGGTGTCATTCCGCTCAATGCCGTGACGCCATTGATAGGCGCTCCCGTCGTCATTTATGTGATAGCACGGCGCAGGTAGCCTCCGTAAAAAACAGAATATAGGTAAAATATAATTCGTGAAGCTATGAAAATATATACCAAACATGGGGACAAGGGCCTTACGTCGCTCATGGGCGAGGCGGCCGTAGCCAAGGATGACATTCGTATAGAGGCCAATGGCATGCTCGATGAGCTTAACGCCGCCCTTGGCGTGGCGAAGGTATCCATGGCCGAACCGGCTGTCGTGGAACTGATAAACGCCGTGCAAAACATGATAATGCGTGTCATGGGCGTTGTTGCCGGTGGGAAAATGGGCGACAGCACGTTGGTCAGTGAATTGACCGCACGCATGGAGCACGAGATTGACAGCATGAGAACCGATGGCAAGTTTTGCTTCGTCGTGCCGGGCGAAACGCCGCTCAACGCTTGGCTCCACGTAGCCCGGGCCAAGTGTCGCACGGCAGAGCGCCGCCTATGGACCATGAACGCGAGCTATCCTTTGGACCCCGAAATCATGAAATTCGTCAATCGTTTGAGCGATTATCTTTTTGTTTTGGCGATTAACTGCTGAACGGCTGTTGCGCCATGGCTTGAAAGGCGGTTTGTCAAAGCTGCGCTTTTACCCGCTCATATCAGCCCTTTCGTCCGCCCAAAGCACTGCTTTGAGCCGGTGAAAGGGCTGCTTTTGGAAGTGTTAAAAGCGGCATGTATTGGGTATAGCCTTCTTTTTTCTCGTTTTTTTTGCGTATCTTTGAATTCTTCCTTTCGCCAAGTTACTGATTCAAAGGCGAATGAGCATGTATCAAGATAGATACGTTCTTATTATCACTCTATATTTTTATAAAGCTAATGAAATTAGAAAAAATAACTTTCACGAGCACTGTCGCTTATCCGGGATTGGCTGTTTTGGCCGCGTTGTCGCTGGTTTGCGCTATCTTCCCCGATTGGACGAGCGGCATGTTGACTACCATTCAAGCCGCTATTTATAAGAACCTGAGCTGGTCGTACATACTTTTGGTGTCCTTTTTCTTTATATTCCTGATGGTGTTGGCCTTTAGTAAGCTCGGCAATATACGTTTGGGAGCTGATAACTCCGCGCCACAATACAGCTTCTTTTCATGGATAGCGATGTTATTTGCCGCGGGAATGGGTATCGGGTTGATGTATTTCGGCGTGGCTGAGCCTATGTCACACTATGTCAACCCTGCTCTTCCAACGATTGTCAATCCGGCGAAGGAGGCCCAACTTGCGACTTTCTTCCATTGGGGAATCCACGCTTGGAGTATCTTTGCCATCATGGGACTGATATTGGCTTACTTCTCTTTCCGCTATAAGCTGCCGTTGGCCATCCGAAGTGGGCTCTATCCGCTGCTCGGAGAGCGCATCAATGGGCGTATAGGCAATGTTGTCGACATCTTTGCGTTGGTCAGTACCTTCTTCGGTATAGCCACTTCACTGGGTTTCGGGGTAGTGCAGCTCAACGCGGGATTGGTTCATTTGGGCATACTTCATGAGTCGAGTTTCCTTTTTCAGTGCATGATTATCACGCTGGTGAGTGGAGTTGCCATTGGATCGGCGGTGGCCGGCGTGAACAAAGGCGTGAAACGACTGAGTGAGATCAATCTTGCGATGGCGGTGTTGTTGATGATTTTCGTGTTGTTATTGGGCCCTACCAACTTCCTGTTGAGTGCGTTCAGCGAGGGCGTGGGCTATTATATCAATCAGTTTGCCGACCTTACGTTTAATACTTTCGCCTTTGAAAAGGACGGACGTGGCTGGTTTACCAATTGGACGGTCATGTATTGGGCGTGGTGGATAAGCTGGGCACCGTTCGTGGGGCTGTTTATAGCCCGCATTTCCAAGGGTCGGACGATACGGGAGTATATCGTGGCCGTGTTGTTGGTGCCGTCGTTGTTTATCTTCTTATGGATGACGGTTTTTGGCAATGGGGCCATTTGGATTGATAAGAATGTGGCTCACGGGGCCTTGTCGGCCTTGGCCGGTAATCCGGACGTGCTTCTGTTCAGTTTCTTCGAGCAGTTCCCATTGGCCACTCCGCTCTGTGTGCTGGCGCTGTTGATGATTGCTGTCTTCTTTGTTACGTCCGCCGACTCGGGTATTCTTGTAATGAACAGTATCGCGTCGGGCAACCAACCTCATTCGCCCAAGTGGCAAAACGCGTTTTGGGGCATACTTCTTGCGCTCATATCCATGGCTATGCTTTATGCCGGTGGGCTGGGGTCGCTCCAGACCATGACGCTTGTGTCGGCGCTTCCGTTTGGAATTATCATGCTGATACTCTGCGTCGGACTGCTGAAAGCCCTGCGTGCCGATAATCTCTATCATGGTACGAAGATACCATACGGCAGCCGTAATTGGGACGGCAGCCATTGGCATGAGCGTCTCGATCAGATTCTAACCTTCGCGCAGAAGACTGATATACTGCGTTTCTTTAACGAAAAGGTGCGTCCGGCCTTTACCGAACTCTCGGAAGAGCTTGCCAAACGAGGCATCGCCGCTGAGATAAGGACGGGCAAGCGTGGCAAACTGTCTATTGAGTTGCTTATCGCCCACGATCAGATATGGAACTTCCGCTATGGCGTAACGGCGGAGAAGCGTAGTATTTCCGACTATCTGATAGACGAGGATAACACGCCCGACGCCAATTCTAACCAGCAGTATATTCCCATTACCTATTACAGTGACGGTAGGATGGGCAATGATATTCAGTATTTGAACAAAGAAGAAATTATTGCCGACGTGCTTCGCGAGTATGAACGCTATCTAAGTGTTGTGTCGGACGAGGAAAAGGCTATGATGTTCGTGGATAAGGAAAAATACAGGTTGTAAGGAAAACCGCGGCCATGGTGGGATAGGAAATAAGGGATTGGCCGGACTTTAGGAAACGAAAAAAGACTGCATCGGTAGCATAAAGGCCGATGCAGTCTTTTTTATTCGTGGCAAATGCGAGGGCAAATGCCAACCGTATGGGGATGATAATTAATAGGCTGACTCGAATTCCTTGAGGAATCGTGTGTCGTTCTCGGAGAAAAGACGCAGGTCGTTCACACGATATTTCAGGTTGGTGATACGCTCCACGCCCATACCAAAAGCATAACCGGTGTAGACATTGGGGTCGATACCGCAGGCCTCAAGGTCGTGTGGGTCGACCATTCCACAACCGAGAATCTCCACCCAGCCCGTATGCTTGCAGAAACCACAGCCCTCACCGCCGCAGATATTGCACGAAATATCCATTTCGGCGCTGGGTTCAGTAAAGGGGAAGTAGCTGGGACGCAGGCGAATCTTGGTGTCGGGACCGAACATTTCACGAGCGAACGTGAGCAAAACTTGCTTCAAATCGGTGAAACTAACGTTCTTATCGACATACAATCCCTCCACTTGATGGAAGAAACAGTGGGCTCGTGCGCTGATGGCCTCGTTGCGATAAACGCGTCCGGGGCACAGAATGCGGATGGGAGGCTCGTGGGTTTCCATGTAATGAGCTTCGTCTCCGGAGGTGTGACTGCGCAGAAGTACGTTTTTGGTAACGTCGCTTGGGTCGCTGCGTTCTATGAAGAAAGTGTCCTGCATGTCACGTGCGGGGTGGTCGGCGGCGAAGTTGAGCATGGTAAACACATGCTTGTCGTCGTCGATTTCAGGCCCGTGATAGAGCGTAAAGCCCATGCGGGCGAATATATCGATGATTTCGTTGGTAACGATGGATATGGGGTGGCGTGTTCCTAAGCCGATGGGGTAGGCCGAACGTGTGAGATCGATGTCGTCACTATGGCTTTCGGCGTGCTCGTTCTCGTCTTTCAGTTGATTAATTTTCTCAATAGTGATTTGCTTGAGTTCGTTGATTTTCATGCCGACAGTCTTCTTTTGGTCGGCGGCCACATTGCGAAAATCAGCCATAAGGGCATTAATCTCACCTTTCTTACTAAGGTATTTAAGGCGTAACTGCTCTATTTCTTCCGCGTTGGAAGCCGTAAGCTCACTTACTTCCCTAAGTAATGATTCAATCTTTTCTAATAACATATCATTAAAAACTTTTATTTTTCAATTCTTATAGCGTAAGGATAGAAATGTCAAAAGGCATGAAAGCTATCCTCTTACATGGCCGAAAGCAGCCTAACTTCTGCAAAGGTAGCTAAAAGAATTGATATTGTGGAAATGTGGGTTTAGTTTTTTGAACATGTCACCTTTTTTCCCTTATATTCTTGTTTCATTGTGGAAATAAAGTTGTACTTTTGCGTTCGATTACCAGATACCGGTTATGAGAAAAATTTTTATCTTCATTTCTGTAATTGTTTTATTCTCTATTGGCTTTTCGACGATAGGCTGTTCCAACAAGAAGCCTGAGCCCACGGATTCCGTGGCGGTGCAAGCGGACAGTCTGCCTGATACTTCGGCCGTCGACACAATGGAAAGTATCATTGCCGAAACGCCCATGCCAAAGGCTGCGGATGAGCTGTTTGACGATTTCATCTTCAACTTTGCCGCCAATAAAAAGCTGCAGCACAAGCGTATTCACTTCCCTTTGGACGTGTATAAGAACGGCAAGAAAGACCATCAAATTCAGAAGAAAGAGTGGAAAACAGAGCATTTCTTCATGCATCAGGACTTTTATACGCTGATTTTTGATAACAAAAAGCAAATGAATCTGGTGAAGGATACCAGCGTAAGTCATGTGGAAATAGAGAAGATTTTCTTTAATATAAAGACCGTAAAGCAATATCTGTTTAATAGAATCAACGGCCAATGGATGTTGACAAGTATCAACTACAAGCCGATGTATCAAAATCAGAACGCGTCGTTCTTGAAGTTTTATCGTGATTTTGTTACCGATTCAGCTTTCCAAGTGCGTAGTGTAAACGACCCTCTCGCTTTTACCGGTCCTGATCCGGAGGATGATTTCAGTACCATGACGGGTACGTTGGCGCCGGAGCAGTGGCCTATGTTTGCGCCCAGTCTGCCTCGTGAGATGATGTATAACATCATTTATGGGCAGAAATATACGGAGAGCAATCAGAAGATATTTGTCATTCGAGGTATTGCGAATGGCTTGGAAACCGAGTTGACCTTCAAGCGAATGGGGGGGATTTGGAAGCTGACGAAGTTGTCGATGTAGGAAAGAGGCATGAGAGAAATTGCTAATTATAATCTTCGAGATAACAACACATTTGGAATAGAGGCCTTTTGCGACCGTCTTATCGTTTATGACAGTGTGGCTGAAGCCCAAAAAGCCGCGGAGCAGATACGTGCTGCCGGCGAATTCCTGATTATTGGTGGCGGTAGCAATTTGTTGCTGACAAAAGATTTCGCGGGGCTGGTCGTTACGCCTGAACCCCGTTTTGGCGTGGAGCAAGTGGACGAGGACGAAACCGGAATCTACTTGAAATGCTGGGCCGGAACGCAATTTGATGATGTGATAGCCTATGCCATTGCGCATCAGATGTATGGCGCGGAAAATCTGTCGCTCATCCCCGGTGAGGTCGGTGCGAGCGCCGTGCAGAATATCGGAGCCTATGGGGCAGAGGTGAAAGACCTGATTGTAAAGGTTGAGGCGGTAGAGATAGCTACGGGGAATGTCGTAAGTTTCGATAATGAAGCGTGCGAATATAGTTACCGTCAAAGCCGATTTAAGCAAGATTGGAAGAATAAATATCTCATTACGGCTGTCATCTATCGGTTTCATAAGGAGTTTATTCCTCATTTGGATTATGGCAACATACGGGCTGAATTGCAGCAGGCACACATTGATATGCCTACCGCAAGTGAGTTGAGGGAGGCTGTCATCAGAATCAGGCAGGCCAAACTGCCCGATCCGAAGGTGATGGGCAATGCCGGAAGTTTCTTTATGAATCCTATTATTGACAGAGATAAGTTTGAGTTTTTGCGGCAAGATTATCCCGATTTGCCCCATTACACCATTGATGAGCAGCATGAGAAGATTCCGGCCGGCTGGATGATAGACCGGTGTGGCTGGAAAGGAAAGGCGCTGGGGCGTGCCGGTGTGCACGATAAGCAGGCGTTGGTATTGGTGAATCGTGGTGGAGCTACGGGAATGGAGGTACTTGCCTTGTGTGACCAAGTGCGGAAAGATGTTTTTGAACGCTTTGGTATTCACATTTATCCGGAGGTGAATATCGTATGAAACTGACATTGCTGGGAACGGGAACTTCGCAGGGTGTGCCTCTGTTGGGTTGTGATTGTGAGGTTTGTAAGAGCACTGATCCCAAGGATAAGCGTATGCGTACGGCGGCGTTGGTGGAGTCGGAGACTACTCGTATCTTGATAGATTGTGGCCCCGATATACGGATGCAACTCATGGATCAGCCTTTTCGGAAAATCGATGCGGTATTGTTGAGCCACATTCATTATGACCATGTGGCCGGAATAGATGACCTGCGACCTTATTGCAGGTTGGGAGATATTGAGATTTATGCCGAGCAGAATGTTACCAAGGCTTTGAGGCAGACCATGCCTTACTGCTTTACGGAGCAATTGTATCCGGGAGTTCCTCGTTTGAATCTGCATGATATTGTCCCTCACCAGCAGTTGTCTTTTGGTGACATTGACGCGATTCCCATCCGGATTATACATGGTCAATTGCCTATATTGGGCTATCGGTTTGGTGATTTGGCCTATATAACTGATATGAAGACCATTCCGGAGGAAGAATATGGGGCATTGCAAGGAGTGAAAATCTTGATTGTAAATGCTTTACGATGGGAAAAGGACCACCATAGTCATCAATTGGTGGCTGAGGCTATCGCCTTTTCACGTAAAATAGGAGCCGAGCATACTTATATTATCCATGTCACTCATCAGATAGGATTGCATGAAGAAGCAAATCGGAACTTGCCTGACGGCTTTGAGTTTGGCTACGATGGGCAGGTCATTTATTTTTAATGACTTGACAAGAATTGCGCTTTAAAGTTGTTCAAAACGCATGGGCATAAAAAAAGGAGTACCGCCGTATTTATTATATATAAATTAACATATTTTAAACAACTTTGTAAGTATCAGAATATCAGGTAGTTATAAATTAATTTTGTAGTTTTCAAAAATTGAAATATCTTTGCAGTATATACAAAAGTGTACACCAAATGTACACCACGAAATATAAAATTATGAAAGTTACACTGAAATTATATACCTCAAAGGTATTGTCAAACGGAGAAAGCCCTATTATAATAGAATTAAATGATAAAGGTAAAAGAAAAAAAGTTAGTACAGGTGAAAGTGCTAAACCATCAAATTGGCTTGCAAGTGGTAAGGTTGGATGCAGAGACCCTAAAAGTGATGAGAAAAATAAAGCAGTAAAAGAATTATATGACATTATATATAATAGGTGTGACGAGTGTTATAATACGTTAGGCAGTTATGATTTCAAGTTGATTTGTGATTTAACTAAACCTATAACCAAGGAAGATACAATAACAAATGATGATATAGTTAAGTTTACTGACTTTTATGACCTTTTAGACTATAAATCACAGACACAAAAGCCAACATCACAAAAGAATTTCAAGCAATTAAAGAACTACCTAATTAGTGTATATGGTGATTCTTTGCCAATGAGAAATATAAATCAACGGTGGATTGAAGTGTTTCAAAGCAAATTAGCTGAAGAAAAAAGCATAGCACAGCAAGCCAAGCTCTCAAAGTATTTTATGATTGTGTTCAATTTTGGTCGTGATAATGATTTGATTGACAATAGGAAGGTGTCAATTGATAGAAAGAGAGTTGTCTATAAAGTTAAAGGTAAAGAAGCATTATCCCCTTTAGCTTTGAAGCAGATGTATATCCTTTTATATGAAGTACTTATCAGCCATACACCCTCTACTGATTACGAATTGACATATATGATGCACCATCCTTGCAATGGTATTATGGTTTATATGCTTGATTTGTTTTTTCAAGGCTTAGCCCCAGTTGACCTTGCAAATTTGAAGTGGGGTGATTTGGAAATTAAATCAAAGCTTGAAAATAAATTAAAGGCTATGCAACCTAATGAGACTATAAAATATTTCGAGGGATGTTCAAAAGAAGAAGTTAGGGTTAAACTAAAGAAGCTAAAAGAGAATGATATAAAGTATATTACTATACCTAATGGCCTTTTTAGGCAAAAAACAAGCTCTGAAGTGCAAATTGTAATACCATTAACTAAGGAATTGGAATCACTATTGGAGTTTTTCAAGTATAAAAAGGATGGTTCATTGAAAAGGGAAGATGATTACATTGTTAACATTTTGGATAAAGACAAAGCAAGAACTGCAAAGCAACAAGTTGAGAGAGTTTCAAATTGTGTTACCTTTTTAAAGGAGGGTATGTTAAGGGCAATGGCCAAGGAAGACATACCTGAAAATATAATGAAGGAGTTTGAAAATATGTCACTATACACAATGAGACATACATTTGTAACAGTGGGACTAAGGTTAGGAATTGATAAAGAGCAATTAGCAAATATGGCTGGACATAGTGTAGATGAGCAAGCCACATACTTTGATGGGTTCCACGAGAATACTATTTTAGAAAACAACCTAAAAATATATAACTCTTTAAAAGATTAGAAAATGGGTGTAACTTTAGTTGTTACACCCATCATATTAATTAATCATTTGCTTCTTATAATCACCATTAGAATCCTTTATAAAAAGGTAAGCATACTCTTTTGGTACTAAGTACACAGCCTTATATCTGCTATCATTTTTGGTTATAGTAGTTGCAGGAAGCTTCATTTTTTCTTCTTTGACCTTACCACTATCAATCAATTTCTTTAGTTTTACATAGGAGAAGAAATACAAGTGATTGCCAAATATTTGACATATAAGTGAATTTACTGTTTTGCTTTTTTTATATAAAACATCCATATAATCAACTTTGGACTTCTCTACTATAAAGGTGGGGTATGATTCATATTTTTTATTTCTATCTTTAATTTCGATTGTATAGGTTTTACCGTTTTTAGTTAAGACAGCATCCACTTGATTGTATTTGTCTTCAGTAAAATTGAAATCAGTTATACCCTTATATATTAGAAAATCTTCAAGCTTCTTTCTACCTTTTGTTTCTGCATTTTGATATAATATATCTTCACCAACATAGCACATCATTACAAAAGGGTTAGAAGCATTGGGATTATAGTATAATACCATATCAAGTGAATATGAACTACTGATATAGTTATAAATGAGATTACAATTCCTTTGTCAAATAGTGACAATGCCTTATAAGCTTCTATCAAGCTTAATGTTTTTTTCTTCATATTTATTGTTATTTAATAATAAATATCAAGCAAAAAACAAAAAAAACATTTTATATGTAAAAAAAATAACAAAAAAAAATGATGCAACCTTTTACAGTTGCATCATCAAAATAACAATAATAATATATAAACAAACTATGAGTTTTATTTACTATAAAATATCTTCTACTTTTCTTTTTTTTTCTTCATCCAAATCTTTGTACTCATTGTAATATAAGATTTCACAAACCCCTTCAATTTAATTTTCTTTAGTATAAGTATTAAGTAAAATTAAAAAGTTTAAAAGTATAGTAAATTTTATTGCATTACAAAT
>NZ_DATCYK010000029.1:0-6136 GCF_036570325.1 Prevotella sp. | reverse complement strand
ATTGTTATCTCTAAAATATCTGGCTTGGTTTGTTTGTGGTTTAAATCAAGTAAGTTTCCTTACATGGTTTAAACGATTAATCAATTGTCACTTTGTGACTTTTGAATTAACCTGCTGTTCAATTTTCAAAGTTCATTTATTAGTTAAGACTTTTACAAATATTCGCCACTTTCGACGACTTGTTCATAGTATCACATTCACTTTATAATGTCAATACTATCTTTGGTGCCTAGAGGCGGAATCGAACCACCGACACGGGGATTTTCAGTCCCCTGCTCTACCGACTGAGCTATCTAGGCATATGGTGGGCCTAGCTGGACTCGAACCAGCGACCTCACGCTTATCAGGCGTGCGCTCTAACCACCTGAGCTATAGGCCCATACTATAAAATTACTGGCAGGGGTGGAGGGACTCGAACCCCCGGCGCACGGTTTTGGAGACCGACGCTCTACCAACTGAGCTACACCCCTATGGTTAAATGGTGGACCATCAGGGACTCGAACCCCGGACCTACCGGTTATGAGCCGGGCGCTCTAACCAACTGAGCTAATGGTCCATAAGTGTTGGCATATATAATCTTCTATTCTGGTGCCGAAGACCGGAATCGAACCGGTACGAAAGTATAAGTTTCGCAGGATTTTAAGTCCTGTGCGTCTGCCAGTTCCGCCACTTCGGCACTTTACGTGGCTACGTCCTAACCTCCCAGGCGGCTTCCCACCAAGTACTTTCAGCGCTAAGGAGCTTAACTTCTGTGTTCGGAATGGGAACAGGTGTATCCTCCTTGCTATAGTAACCACATTTTAATGAAGCCAAACTTTCAACGACTAAATGGAGTCGAAAGTTAACAGCTGAACTAATACAAATTTCTTTTGAAATCTGCATTCCTTATTTGTACCCTCAAAACTGAATAACTTGCTCTTACTAAAACATCTTATTGGTCAAGTCCTCGATCTATTAGTATCAGTAAGCTACATACATTGCTGCACTTACACCTCTGACCTATCAACCAGGTAGTCTTCCTGGGATCTTAACCTTACGGTGGGAAATCTTATCTTGAAGTTGGCTTCGCGCTTAGATGCTTTCAGCGCTTATCCTTTCCATACATAGCTACCCAGCCATGCCCTTGGCAGAACAACTGGTACACCAGAGGTATGTCCATCCCGGTCCTCTCGTACTAAGGACAGATCTCCTCAAATTTCCTACGCCTGCGACGGATAGGGACCGAACTGTCTCACGACGTTCTGAACCCAGCTCGCGTACCACTTTAATGGGCGAACAGCCCAACCCTTGGGACCAACTACAGCCCCAGGATGTGATGAGCCGACATCGAGGTGCCAAACCTCCCCGTCGATGTGGACTCTTGGGGGAGATAAGCCTGTTATCCCCAGGGTAGCTTTTATCCGTTGAGCGATGGCCCTTCCACTCAGAACCACCGGATCACTAAGTCCGTATTTCTACCTTGCTCGACCTGTTTGTCTTGCAATCAAGCTCCCTTTTGCCTTTACACTCTTCGTACGATTTCCGACCGTACTGAGGGAACCTTTGAGCGCCTCCGTTACCTTTTGGGAGGCGACCGCCCCAGTCAAACTGCCCACCAGACAGTGTCCCAAGACCAGTTTCATGGCCTATGGTTAGAGTCCCAATACTACAAGGGTGGTATCCCAAGGTTGACTCCATCTAAACTGACGCCCAGATTTCTTCGTCTCCCACCTATCCTGTACATGTAGTACCGAGACCCAATGTCAAGCTACAGTAAAGCTCCATGGGGTCTTTCCGTCCTGTCGCAGGTACCCGGCATCTTCACCGGGACTACAATTTCACCGAGTCTGTTGTTGAGACAGTGCCCAAATCGTTACGCCTTTCGTGCGGGTCGGAACTTACCCGACAAGGAATTTCGCTACCTTAGGACCGTTATAGTTACGGCCGCCGTTTACTGGGGCTTAAGATCACTGCTTCGATTGCTCTTACAGATCCCCTTAACCTTCCAGCACCGGGCAGGCGTCAGCTCCTATACATCGTCTTGCGACTTAGCAGAAACCTATGTTTTTGGTAAACAGTCGCTTGGGCCAATTCTCTGCGGCCCCATTGCTGGGGCACCCCTTATCCCTAAGTTACGGGGTCATTTTGCCGAGTTCCTTAACAACAGTTCTCTCGCTGGCCTTAGGATACTCTCCTCACCCACCTGTGTCGGTTTGCGGTACGGGTACCTTTAATCTCGATAGAGACTTTTCTCGACAGTGTGAAATCAGCTGCTTCGCTACTTTATTTCGCTCCCCATCGTATCCTAGCATTAACCAAACGGATTTGCCTATCTGGTCTGCCTCAATACTTAGACACACTTAACCAACAGTGTGCTCAGCTTATCCTACTGTGTCATCCCTTCTCTCAAACGATTATCGGTAGTACAGGAATTTCAACCTGTTGTCCATCGCCTACGCCTTTCGGCCTGAGCTTAGGTCCCGACTAACCCAGGGAGGACGAACCTTCCCCTGGAAACCTTGGGTTTACGGCCTGAAGGATTCTCACCTTCATCTCGCTACTCATGCCAACATTCTCTCTCCCATACTGTCCACAGCTCCTTACGGTACTGCTTCATCCTGCATGGGAAGCTCCTCTACCTACCTTGCGGTACCGTAGCTTCGGTAGTATGTTTTAGCCCCGGAAATCTTCGGCGCAGGATCACTCGACCAGTGAGCTATTACGCACTCTTTAAATGAATGGCTGCTTCTAAGCCAACATCCTGGTTGTCTGTGCAATCCCACATCCTTTACCACTTAACATACATTTAGGGACCTTAGCTGACGGTCTGGGCTCTTTCCCTTTCGACTATGAACCTTATCACCCACAGTCTGACTCCTGAATAAAAGATTATGGCATTCGGAGTTTGATAGTCTTCGGTAAGTGCAATACCCCCTAGGACATTCAGTGCTCTACCTCCACATCTCTACATTCAAGGCTAGCCCTAAAGCTATTTCGAGGAGAACCAGCTATCTCCGAGCTCGATTGGAATTTCACCGCTACCCACAAGTCATCCCCGCACTTTTCAACGTACGTGGGTTCGGACCTCCACGAAATTTTACTTTCGCTTCATCCTGCTCATGGGTAGGTCGCCCGGTTTCGGGTCTACGTCATGTGACTATGTCGCCCAGTTAAGACTCGCTTTCGCTACGGCTCCACACCTTAAGTGCTTAACCTTGCCACATAACGTAACTCGTTGGCCCGTTCTACAAAAAGTACGCGGTCACGCGAATAATGCGCTCCCACAGTTTGTAAGTGCAGGGTTTCAGGTTCTATTTCACTCCCCTCCCGGGGTTCTTTTCACCTTTCCCTCACGGTACTATACGCTATCGGTCACTAGGTAGTATTTAGCCTTGGGGGGTGGTCCCCCCTGCTTCCCACAAGGTTTCACGTGTCTCGTGGTACTCTGGATCATATCAAGAGCTTTCTTGGCTTTGTGTACGGGACTATTACCCTCTGTGGTAGAACTTTCCAGAACTCTTCCACTCGCAATAACTTCTCCTTAAGATATGTCCGCAACCCCAAATTAGTAAACTAACTTGGTTTGGGCTCTTCCGCGTTCGCTCGCCGCTACTAGCGGAATCGAATTTCTTTCTCTTCCTTCAGGTACTTAGATGTTTCAGTTCCCTGAGTTCCCCTCCTTAGACTATGTATTCATCTAAGGATACTTGGACATTACTCCAAGTGAGTTTCCTCATTCAGAAATCTTCGGATCAATGTGTATGTGCCACTCCCCGAAGCTTATCGCAGCTTATCACGTCTTTCATCGGCTCCTAGTGCCAAGGCATCCGCCCTGCACCCTTAATAACTTGACCTTAAGTGACACCCAAAATTTTAATTTTGTTGGTGGAACTAATGCAGATGTGAAACATCTGTAATCCTTTCCAAGATAATAAAATTTCCGATTCACTATGTTATTAATGAGATTTTTCTAATTTTGGTCTTTCGACCAGTGTTAAAAGAATAATTGGTGTTTTTTAATGAGTTTTCTCTCATATATTTATCAAGTTTAACTTGATAGATGTCTTTTGTAATCACTAAATTATTCAGTTTTCAAGGTACAAACTTTGAAAGTCTAATGAACTTTCAAAATCGAACAGCAGGTAATTCTCCTTAGAAAGGAGGTGATCCAGCCGCACCTTCCGATACGGCTACCTTGTTACGACTTCACCCCAGTTATCGACGCCACCTTCGACGACTTCCTCCTTGCGGTTGGATAATCGGCTTCGGGTGTTTCCGACTCCCATGGTGTGACGGGCGGTGTGTACAAGACCCGGGAACGCATTCACCGCAGCATTCTGATCTGCGATTACTAGTAACTCCAGCTTCATGTAGGCGAGTTTCAGCCTACAATCCGAACTGAGAATGGCTTTAAGGGATTAGCTCCACCTCACGGTTTGGCAACCCTCTGTACCACCCATTGTAGCACGTGTGTAGCCCTAAGCATAAGGGGCATGATGATTTGACGTCATCCCCACCTTCCTCCAGGTTATCCCTGGCAGTCTCTCTAGAGTGCCCAACTGAATGCTGGCAACTAAAGACAAGGGTTGCGCTCGTTGCGGGACTTAACCCAACATCTCACGACACGAGCTGACGACAACCATGCACCACCTGTCACCTCAGCCCCGAAGGGAAGGTGTGATTAAACACCGGTCTAAGGGATGTCAAGCTTAGGTAAGGTTCTTCGCGTTGCTTCGAATTAAACCACATGCTCCGCTACTTGTGCGGGTCCCCGTCAATTCCTTTGAGTTTCACACTTGCGTGCGTACTCCCCAGGCGGAGTACTTAATGCGTTAGCTGCGGCACCGAGGGGGGTAACCCCCGACACCTAGTACTCATCGTTTACAGCGTGGACTACCAGGGTATCTAATCCTGTTTGCTACCCACGCTTTCGTGCCTCAGTGTCAGTTGCAGTCCAGAAAGCCGCCTTCGCTACTGGTGTTCCTCCCAATATCTACGCATTTCACCGCTACACTGGGAATTCCACTTTCCTCTCCTGCACTCAAGTCTTCCAGTTTCGGAGGCTAACTACGGTTGAGCCGTAGCCTTTAACCACCGACTTGAAAGACCACCTACGCACCCTTTACGCCCAGTAAATCCGGATAACGCTAGCCCCCTACGTATTACCGCGGCTGCTGGCACGTAGTTAGCCGGGGCTTCCTCACAGGGTACCGTCATTATCTTCCCCTGCAACAGAACTTTACGATCCGAAGACCTTCATCGTTCACGCGGCGTTGCTGCATCAGGCTTTCGCCCATTGTGCAATATTCCCCACTGCTGCCTCCCGTAGGAGTTTGGACCGTGTCTCAGTTCCAATGTGGCCGATCACCCTCTCAGGTCGGCTACTGATCGTCGCCTTGGTGGGCAGTTATCTCACCAACTAGCTAATCAGACGCGGGTCCATCCTATACCGCTAACACTTTGATATATCTACGATGCCGTAAATATATATTATCATGTATTAGTAAACTTTTCAGTATGTTATCCATGTGTATAGGGCAGGTTACCCACGCGTTACTCACCCGTCCGCCGCTCATCTTTCTCAGTGCAAGCACCGATAAGACGCGCTCGACTTGCATGTGTTAGGCACGCCGCCAGCGTTCATCCTGAGCCAGGATCAAACTCTCATAAAAAAATTTGTTCTCGCTCAGACTATTGTTATCTCTAAAATATCTGGCTTGGTTTGTTTGTGGTTTAAATCAAGTAAGTTTCCTTACATGGTTTAAACGATTAATCAATTGTCACTTTGTGACTTTTGAATTAACCTGCTGTTCAATTTTCAAAGTTCATTGCCGCCTCACTTGACGACCTATTAATGATAACACATTTACTTTTGTTTGTCAATATGTTTTTTGAAGTTTTTTTATAATGTTTTTCTGTCGGTAAATAGAATTTGTATAAAACTCTATTTCAAGGACAAATACACTATCCATACTTCTTCTGTTGTGACGCTGTATCTCTCAGCGACAAGTAATGCTATACACCCTTTTAAGATATACGTCAATACTTTTTTTAGTTTTTTGTAAAAAAGTTTTTTATATCCTCTAATATGTGTTCATTTCCCTTGCAATTTGTAAGTTCATGCTTAAATCCATCATACACCTTGTATGATACACTT
>NZ_DATCYK010000028.1:0-76167 GCF_036570325.1 Prevotella sp. | reverse complement strand
TGGCCTCCAACGACCTCTCCCGCGTAACCTTCTCGGGCACTATTCGCAACAACAGCTTGGAAAACATCTTCCATGTCATCAGCCTTACCTATCCGCTTTCCTATGAACTCCATGGCGACACCATTCTCCTGAAGCACCGATAGCCGCAATCCAAGCCTATCGAAGCCTGCCATTTGAAACAAGAAAACAACCCTATACCATACATTATTAACCTTTTATTTTATGAAGATGCATTATTCTAATTGGATGAGAAAATGTATAGTCGGCCTTTGCCTCTTCACTTTGGCGCAACTGTCAGCCGTTGCCCAAGTGACTTTTAAGGTGAAAAACAAGACTATACAGCAAGTACTGCAGCAGATAGAACGCACTGCCGGCTACAGTATCTTTTACAATGACAAGCTCCCCGGGCTCAAAACGAAAGTCGACTTCACGGCCAATAACGAGCCCATCGACAAAGTATTGGGCCGTCTTTTACGTGAAACCGACATCGATTATCGCCTTGAGGGCACCAAACAGATAGTCCTTACCCGCCGCGTAAAGCGCGAGTTGCCCGCCAACAATCAGCATAAGCCCGTGAAAGGTGTGGTAAAGGACGCCAAGGGAGAGCCCCTCATCGGCGTCAGTGTCAGCATAGAGGGCACGCCCAACGGCACCATCACCGACATGGATGGGCGCTATCGGCTCGACGCCTCGCCCGGTGCACAACTGCGTTTTTCCTACGTTGGTTTCCAAAGCCATACCCTTCGGGTGGGCCATGGCGACACTTACAACATCGTACTCCATGAAGACGACAAACTGCTCGATGAGGTAGTGGTCGTAGGTTACGGTGCCATGAAGCGCAAAGACATCACCACGGCCGTTTCCATCGTGTCGACCAAAGACCTCGACGAGCGTCCTCTCATATCGGCGGCACAGGCCATCCAAGGCAAGGCAGCCGGCATTCAGGTGGTTCAACCCTCGGGAGCGCCGGGCAGCGGACTAAGCATTCGGGTGCGTGGAGCTACCTCGGTGCAGGCTTCCAATGAGCCTCTCTACGTGGTAGATGGCATGCCTACCGACAATATTTCGGACATCAGCCCCAATGATATTGAAACTATGCAGGTATTGAAAGACGCCTCCTCGGCCGCCATCTATGGTGCCCGGGCCGCCAACGGCGTAGTTCTCATCACCACAAAGCGCGGCGTGGCCGGCACACCACGGGTGAAATTCAGCGCCTACGCGGGCCTTTCAAAACTCGGACGCAAGCTCGACGCCCTCAATACCGAGGAATATAAGGAGCTCATGGCCGACCTCAAGAAGGTTTCCAACGTAGCTCCGTCCATCCCCGAGACCGAACATCGCTTTACCGATTGGACCGACCTATTCTTCAAAACCGGCTTAGAACAAAACTACCAACTGTCCCTTCAGAATGGCAGCGACCGACTGCAATACTTTATTTCGGGAGGTTATACCGACCAAGAAGGCATTGTTGAGAAATCACATTTCAAGCGTTACAACTTCAGAGCCAACCTTGATAGCAAGCAAACCAAGTGGCTCAGCCTCTCGCTTAACTTCTCTTACGCCCACACCAATGGGCAATGGGTGAGAGAAAACAGCAGCTCCATGCGAGCCGGTTCCATCCTCTCGGTCATCAATACACCGCCTTTCATGCGCAAATGGGACGCCAACCACGACGGATGGTACGACGAACAAGCCTACGGTTCACGTATTCTCAACCCTCTTGCGGCCAATGCCGCCGACAATAATACGGCCACCGACTACGTCAAAGGGGCCTTTGGCGCCACCCTCCACTTAGCCAAGGGACTCACATGGAAGACCACTTTCGGCATAGATCTCAACAATGAACGCTGGAATTACTACCTCGATCCCGTGTCGACCTCCGACGGTCGCGCCACCAAAGGCAGGGTAGAGGAGAGCACCGCCCGCAACTTTGAATGGTTACTCGAGAACATTCTCACCTACGAAACGTCGAAAGACAAGCACCATCTCTCGGCCATGGCCGGCGCAACCCAGCAACATGCCCAGTACAAAGGCTCATGGATGGCCGGCTACGACCTATCCGAATCCTACCCACACATCCACTCCATGGCCGCCGCCAACCAAATAGATAAGGACGCTACGGGCGCCGGCGCGTCGGCATGGTCGCTCGCTTCCTTCTTAGGACGTGTGGCCTACAACTATGATAGCAAGTATTTGCTGACGATGAACTTCCGCGCCGATGGCTCATCTCGCTTCGCCAAAGGCCATCGTTGGGGCGCTTTCCCCTCGGTATCGGCCGGCTGGCGCTTCTCCGAAGAGCCGTTCATGCTACCTCTGAAGCCCATCGTTGACGACGCGAAGCTGCGTGTGGGCTGGGGAATGAACGGTAACCAAGGCGGCATAGGTAACTACTCGTACTTGGCAGGCATGACTGTGAGCAAGGTAACGCCCACTGCCGACAACCTTTACCCGGGCCTTGCCATCGCCGCAGGCACCGCAGCCAACAAGGAACTCACGTGGGAAAAGACGTCACAGTGGAACATGGGCCTCGACATAACGCTGTGGAATGGTCGTCTTACCTTCTCTGCCGACGCCTATTATAAGAAGACTACCGACCTGCTTCTTACCGTCAGCCTGCCCGATAACGTAAATCTGCCGGGCGGCATTACCCGCAACGACGGCCAAATGGTCAACAAAGGAGTGGAGTTCAACGTATCTTCGCAGAACCTGAAAGGGGCGTTCCAATGGAATACCGACTTCAACCTGTCGTTCAATAAGAACCGACTCACCCGCTTGGGGCTCAACAAAATATATTATTATGGTGAGATGTACGAGACCAAAGAGCCCGCCATCGTATTGCGCGAGGGCCTTCCCTTGGGCTCATTCTTCGGCTACATATCCCAAGGAGTCGACCCCGAGACGGGCAATATCGCCTACGCCGACCTCAACGATAACGGCCTTACCGACCCCGGCGACCGAACAATCATAGGCAACGCGCAGCCCGATTTCACTTACGGAATGACCAATACACTCTCTTATAAAGGCTTCAGCCTATCGCTCTTCTTGCAGGGTAGTCAGGGCAACGACATCTTTAATGCCACCCGTATCGACACGGAGGGCATGATGGATTTCCGCAATCAGTCCAAAACCGTGCTCCATCGATGGCGTCGACCCGGCATGATGACCGACATACCCCGTGTAGGTAATGACGAGAATATCCATAACTCCACCCGCTTTGTGGAAGATGGATCGTACCTGCGCTTGAAAACCGCCACGCTGTCGTACAACTTCGACAAGCGCCTCATAGGCCGATGGGGACTCTCCCGCCTGCAATTATACGTTACCGGACAGAACCTTCTGACCCTCACTCGCTACGCCGGCTACGACCCGGAGGTCAACGCCTATGGCGCCAACGCCGTGCAGTTAGGCATTGACTACGGTACTTACCCGCAGTCGAAGGCCGTTATTTTCGGACTCAATGTAGAATTTTAATCTATCTGAACTATGAATATCAAACATATTTATTCGGCCTTCCTGCTCTTGGGAGGACTCTCGCTAACGGCTTGCAACGACTTTTTAGACGAGCGCCCACAGACCGATTTCACGGCCGAAGCTACCCCCGGCGACAGCATAGTCACCAAATACGCCACCATAGCCGACGCCCGTACCGAGCTGTTAGGCGCTTACAACAGCTTTAAGAACGACATTTTTCAACAAGAAAACTTCATGATCAACGACGTACAATCCGACAATTGCTACGTCGGGGGCGACGGAACCAACGAATCGGCGGTCGATATTTTCAAGCTCACCGCTACCAACGCAAAGGTTGCTTTGGTATGGTCGCAGTACATGGCCATGGCCGGTAATGCCACCAATGTTATCGAAAACGTGAGGCTCATGCCCGCTTCCACCCCCTCGAAGGAGCGCGCCGAGGTAATGGCCGAGGCCCGTTTTATCCGTGCTTGGGCCTTGTTCGACATGGTAAGGCTCTATGGCGACCTGCCGATGGTGCTCCAACTTATTCCCACCATCACCGCCGAGAACCTCGATACGTGGTATCCCGTAATGTATCCCCACCGCAGCACCACCGAGGAAGTGTACCAACAAATACTCCGCGACCTCAATGACGAAACCCTGTCGGCCCTGCCTTCCAAGCCCGCGGGGGCTTTCCAAGCCACCAAAGGGGCCGCCTACGGACTCTTGGCCAAGGTTTACGCCACCTACAAAACGGCCGACCAACGCGATTACGCCAAGGTAGTGAGCTACTGCGACAAGGTGATTGGCGAGGGCTACAGCTTGGTTTCGGACTTCAACGAGCTATGGAATCCCGACAATAAGTTTACCTCCGAGAGCATATTCGAGGTGTACTACACGGCCGAATCGCCCAACTGGGCCTACTGGACGCTGCTCAAGGAGGACGACGGCTCGGTAACATGGCGCCGCTACTGCACCCCCACCCACGAATTAGTGGCCAAGTATCTGCCCGACGACCGCCGCTACGAGGCTTCCATACAGTGGAAAAAAGCGCCCTACGACGCCTACTGGAACGCCGACAACTACCCCTTCTCGTATAAGATAAGGGAGAAAAACTCCGACATAATCCTCATGCGTTTGGCCGACATTATGCTGCTTAAAGCCGAGGCACTCGTGGAAATGGGACGCACGGCCGAGGCCATCGACATTGTCAATACCATACGCCGGCGGGCCGGACTCACCGCCCATCAGCTCAATAACGCCATGTCGCAGACCGCCGCTCGCTTGGCCGTGGAGAACGAACGCCAGCTTGAGCTCTACATGGAAGGCCAGCGTTGGTACGACCTTCTGCGCAATAACCGTGCCCTCGAGGTAATGAAGAGCCATAAAGACGCCCAAGGCCATAAGCTCTTTACCGACCTGCGCGACTTCCGCACCTTATGGCCCGTGCCCCAGAGTGAGCTCGACAAGAACACCAACCTCAAACAAAACGAGGGCTATTAACACCTTATATCCACTTCCTTAAACACAAACCAAATGAACATTAACCATATCCTATCTACCGCAATGGCCCTTGGCAGCCTCTTGCTCATGGGTTGTTACGAAGAAACGGGCCGCACGGTATATCCTTACTCCGTGCCCCGAATCTCCGGACTTACGCTATCTACCGACAAGCAGTTGGCCTACGGCGACAGTCTTTTCTTTTCCTTAGACATCAATAACCCCGAAACGCCCCTATCGACCTTGGAGGTGGAGCTGTCGGCCGACGGCCAATCGCTCTACAAGGAGTCTATCCGCACCAAGGGAAACGAGGCCTCCATTCGCCGCCATGGCCTATCCGTGCCCTTCGACATGGACCGTGAGGATACCCCGATTACCCTCACGCTCACGGCCATCAACGTGGAGGGAGGCAGCCAACAGCTCACCCGACAACTCTCCTTGGTACGCCCCGAGCTGCCCGAAACGCTCTTTCTGCATTACAACGACCAAGTAATCGAAATGCACCGGCAGGCCGATAACCCCTTCTTATACGCCACTCCCGAGGGCGATTACCCCGAAACGTTCAGCGCCCGCATAGCCACCGACGCCTCCTTGGCCCAATCCAAATACGTATGGGGCCACGCCGAGACGGCCGGTTACGCCGCCCTCATCAACCCCACGGGGGCCGCCTTCAGCTTTGATTACAGCGATTGGAAGGTGCGACAAGTAACTTTCAACGCCTATACCTTTAAATTCGGCGCCATAGGCGTGTACCAAAAGCTCATGCTCAACAACGTTGAGATGGCCCTCGCCGGCGGCTATTACAAGGCCACCGTGAGCCTGCAGCCCAACGACCGGGTAACGCTCACGGGCATAACCGACCTTGAGAAGGCTTACAACCGCGACTTCTTCAGCTACAACTCCGCCGATAACAGCCTCACGTTTACCGGCCCCGCCGGCTCGTGGGACGTATATTACTCGCCCGCTTATAACTATATGTGGGTGGCACGCATGACCGACGTGGCGCCCGAAGGCTATTGGCTCGTGGGCCATGGCTTCACGGCCGCGCCCCGATGGAGCGACGACTACGCCACGGGCGGATGGGGATTGGAAGATATTTTCCGCTTGGGCTACATCGTAAAGACGGCCGATAACAAGTATCAAACCACCGTTTACCTCAACAACAACCATGAGTGGGGCTCGTTCGAGGTCGAGATTTACTCCGACCTTGCATGGGGAAAAGACCGCGGCATGCAGCTTCAGGAAGGCTCACTAAGCGGCGATACCCAAGGCATTAAGGTTTCTAAATCAAATGGTATCACCTCCGACACGGGCTTCGTGCCGGGCTATTTCCGCCTCACTTTCGACAACAGCCAAGGCGTGGGCCGCGAAACGCTCCATATCAAACGACTGAGTTACTGATTCGTAAACCATTTTTCTCATGAAATATCTCCACCATCTATCTGCCTACCTTTGGCTGCCGGTCCTGCTGCTATGGCTCTCGGCCTGCTCCGTGGGCCGTCGGCAAGCCCCCTTGGCGCTCACTTGGACGGTCGACCCGCTGACCCTCGACAGCGCCGCCAAGCGCCATTCGTTGGTTTTGAAGAATGTTTCCACCTCGCCCATCACGGCCGATTGGCACATTTACTACTCGCAAATGCCCAAGGACATAGGTCGCATACTTACCCCTGAAGTAACCCTTGAGGCTGTCAATGCCAACTTCTTCCGCCTCCGCCCCACGTCGGCCTTCAGGTCGTTGCGGCCGGGCGACTCCCTCGTCGTAGCGTTCGAGCTGGGCGGTTCGGCCTCGAGCGTGTCGCAAATGCCCGAGGGGGCCTACTACGTTAAGACCGTAGGGGATAGGGAAGAGGCGCCTCTGCCCGTCGATCTGCGCATAGTCAAGCCCATCGCCACGGCCGACAAGCTCAATCGTGCGGCCCGAATCATTTACCACAACAATGCCCGCCTTACCGCCGACAGCCTCCTTGCGCCCACCGACATCCTGCCCTCGGTAAAGCAAATCGAACCGGCCCGGGAGAAAGGCATGCTCCCATGGCCCACCGAGGTAGAACTCATCTACCCCGAGGCCTTGGCCGGCGAGGCTGCCATAGTGGGCCAATGGCTGGGTAAAAGCTGCGCTATCACCGTGCGAAAGGGGGCCTCTTGCAAGGTCATTATGGCCCTTTCGGAAAACACCTTGCCCACCGCCCATCCCGAACGGTACACCCTACAAGTAGAAAAGCAGGGCTTTCGCCTCGTCGGCGCTACGCCCCACGGTGTTTTCAACGGTGCCATGACGCTCCTCGCCATGCTCCGCCGCCCTATGAAAGCCGAGGCCTTGGCATGGCAAACCATCACCGATTACCCCGACTTGGCCTACCGTGGCTTCATGCTCGACGTGGCTCGAAACTTCACCCGGCCCGAAGACGTAAAGCAACTCATCGATATTCTCGCCCAATATAAGGTCAATAAGCTCCATTTCCACTTAACCGACGACGAGGGATGGCGCATAGAGATACCGGGCATTGAGGAGCTTACGGCCGTCGGTTCGCGGCGGGGCCACACCCACGACGAGGCCCATTGTCTCTATCCTTGCTATGACGGCCATTACGACCCGACCGCAACAACGTCGGGCAACGGCTTCTACAGTCGCCAAACTTTCATCGACCTGCTTCGCTATGCGGCCCAACGCCACGTTCAAATCATACCCGAGATTGAGGCGCCCGGCCACGCCCGGGCCGCCATCGTGGCCATGAAGGCCCGCTACCGCAAGTATATGGCCACCGATAAGGCCAAGGCCGAGGAGTATCTTTTGACCGATCGGGCCGATACGTCGCGCTATCGCTCGGCCCAATCTTATACCGATAATGTCATCAATGTGGCCCTGCCGTCTACTTATCGCTTCATGGAGAAGGTCGTAACCGAGCTTGGGAAGATGTATAAGGACGCCGGACTGGCGCTCACCGATATTCATTTGGGTGGCGACGAGGTACCCAAGGGAGCATGGATGGGGTCGCCCCAATGCCTCGAACTCATGAAACGGCAAGGTTATACCGGCCAACACCATCTCTTTGAGCACTTCTATCGCCAAATGGCCGCTACCGTGGCACGGCAGGGCATGAGGCTCTCGGGATGGCAGGAGATAGGCCTTCACAACACCGCCGCTACCGACCAAAGCCTTCGTCCCCATGTAGGGGGCATTTACTGTTGGGACACCGTGCCCCAATGGGGTGGCGATACGGTGCCTTACAGCGTAGCCAACAACGGTTACGGGGTAGTGCTTTGCAACGTGGCTAACTTCTATGCCGACCTCATGTACGCCCCGTTGTTCGACGAACGTGGGCTTAGCTGGGCCGGAACGGTCAACGAGGCCAAGTCGTTCGCCGCCCTTCCGTTTTCCATCTATCGGTCGGTGAGGGCCGACTTGAGCGAGAATCCCCTCGATATTGACTCCGTATCACGGGGCAAAGTAGCCCTCCGACCCGAGGCGGCAGCCAACATTAAGGGCGTGCAGGCCCAGCTTTTCAGCGAAACCATCCGCTCTTTCAGCGACGTAACGGCCTATATGCTGCCCAAGATTTTGGGCCTCGTGGAGCGTGGATGGAATGTTCATCCCCAATGGGAACAACTGCGGGGCACCGCCGAGGAGCAGGCTTTTTACGCTGACCTGTCGCGTTTCTACGCCAAGATAGCCCTGCGTGAGTTGCCGTGGATGGACCGCTTACATATCAATTTCCATCTTCCGGCGCCGGGACTCGTCATCACCGATGGGCTCCTTCAGGCCAACACGCCGCTGCAGGGAGCCATTATCAGGTACACCACCGACGGCTCCGACCCCACCGACAAATCTCCCCGATGGACCCATCCCGTAGCTTGCAAGGCCTCAACCGTCAAGGCCCGCCTCTTTTACTTGGGCCGTCAGAGCGCCGTAACCACCATTAAAAACCCGTAAACCATCCGTAAAAATCTATTCAGTATATGAAAACTATCCATAAAAACCTTTGCCGAGGCCTGCTGCTAACGGTCTTGGCCACGCTGCAACTCTCCATTATGTATGCCTGCGACGATAACGATGGCCGTGAAACAACGCCTGCTTACGCCGCCCATGTGGCCATTATCCCCCAACCCGTGGCCATGGAGTATGGCGCCACCGATATGGTCCTGCCCAAGAAAATCGTGCTCTCGGCCGACCTTACGCCTATCTGTGCCGACCTGCTCAAGCAGTCGTTGGGCCGCATGATGACCGGTACCAGCCTCACCTCCGGGGCCAACGACCAAGCCACCATCCGCATCACAAAGGACCAATCGCTCACGGAGGAGGAATACAAGTTGGCCATCGGCGAGAAGGATATTACCCTTACGTGCGCTTCCTCGCAAGGTATGCTGTGGGCGGTGCAGACCTTACGCCAGATTATTCTCCAAGGCAAGGCCGATGACCGTGGGCTGACGCTGCCCCAAATCACCATCGCCGACAAGCCCAAAACGGCGTGGCGAGGCTTTCATATCGACGTGGCCCGCCACATGTTTACCATGGATTACCTCAAGAAACTGGTCGACCAACTGTCGTTTTACAAGCTCAATAAGCTGCAACTTCACCTTACCGACGATCAGGGATGGCGCATAGAGATAAAGAAATACCCTGCCCTGACCACGCAAGGAGCATGGCGCACGTTTGACAAATACGACCGGGAGTGCATGCAAAAGGCAGCCACCGACCCCTCGTTTGCCATCGACGAGCGCTTCGTAAGGAATGGCAAGGAGTACGGAGGCTACTATACGCAGGCCCAACTCAAGGACTTTATCGACTACGCCACGCAGCGAGGACTCGACGTTATCCCCGAAATCGACATGCCGGGCCACTTCTCCGCCGCCATCAAAGCCTTTCCCCAACTGTCCTGCAATGGCGGAACGGGATGGGGCGAGGAGTTCTCCGACCCCGTATGCGCGGGCAAAACACAGAACTACGGCTTCCTGAAAGACATCTTATCCGAGGTAGCCGACCTCTTCCCAAGCCATTACTTCCACATCGGAGCCGACGAAGTGGAGAAGACGGCGTGGCGCAATTGTCCCGACTGTCAGGCCCTTATACGCGATAAAAACTTAACCGACATAGACGGACTGCAAAACTATTTCGTCAAGGAAATGGCCGACTTCCTACGCGGCAAAGGCAAACAGCCCATGGCATGGGACGACGCTTTCCACGAGAAAGACCCGCAACCGCTGCTCTATACCTTCTGGAGAGACTGGAAAGCCGACCAAGTTGGCGAGATGACCCAGCGCGGATTGCCCGTTATTTTCATGGAATGGGGTCACTTCTACCTTAGCGCCGATCCCACCGACGAGCTGCTCAAGGAACTCTACAACTTCACTTTCCAACCCCAATTCAAGGGCATTCTGCGCCAAAACATCAAGGGTTATCAGGCTTGTGTGTGGACGGAGATGATTCCAAACGAGACCAAATTGGGCCAACATCTCTTCCCTTCGCTCCAAGCTTTCACCGAACTTACATGGAGCCGGCAGGCCAATTGGGGCTCGTACGTTGACCGCCTGCCGTGGCATTTAAAGCAACTCGGCGACTGCGGTATCAGCTATCGCCATCCCGATTTCCTGAAATAAAACGACAAACCGCTCCAAACGCACCCCAAATCAATAGAAAACAACCTAACCATCGGCGATAAACGAAGAAAACAAAGAGAGCCTATCAAAAAATTATCGCCTCAAAATAGAAATCATAAAATAAGGAGATGACCCTACGAAGGGCCATCTCCTTTGCTTTATCCGCTACTGTGGGGCAGCAGAATAAGGGGCAACGGGAAAGGGAACCAAAGGCGTTCAGGAAAGAAATACCTACTGTTTTAAAAGGGAACCAAAGGTGGGATGAACGGTTACAGTCCCCTCTCCCTACGCCCGTTACTGTGCTGCCGAGGCGCCGGGGACAGGCTGTGACTTGCCTTTAGCGGACAAAGAGGCGTCGCGAACCTCGAAATCTTGCGAAGAATTATTGCCGTCTACGTACTTCTTTCCGTCCCATCGACGTACCAAAGACTTGCCGGCCAAGGCTTGTGGATTGGTGCGTTTATCGCGCGATGAGGTAAGAACGCTCTTGTAACCACGGTCGAGCTCGGGACCCACAACGCTCCATTTATAATCTTGTTGGGGGCATATCTGCACGGCGTCAACGACCCATGCGTTGGGAATTTTGAGCATTTCTACGGGGTCGCTCTCGTTATTGTGACTGTGACCCGAGCCTTGTCCGTTGCCTTCTTTCTTGAATTCAGTCCACGTGGTGACCCATTTGTACTCGTCCTCTTTCAACAGTTTATCCATCGTAACGCCGTCGGGAAGTTTCACGAGGGCCAAAGCGCCTTCCTCGGGAATCATTGTGAAAACGATGTCATTGCCGTCTTCGGGAAACAAGGTCTTCATGTTGGGTACGTCAGCGTTATCCTCAAAGATTTCCTCTTCTTTGATTTGCTCCGGTGAATACCACTCAAATTTAGCGCCGCTAAGGTCGTACGAGGCGGGATTCCACATCTCCTCGGTTTCCTTGGTGTGGTCGATGGCGTAGCCGGTGATGATGATTTCCTCGCCGGGTTTGATGGGGTACTGCTGTCCGCTGCCCGGGAATTGCACCAAACGGGAGGCTCCAAAGTGGGTGGAAATAAAGTTATTCTTTTCCTTCAGCTCAACTATCTTGCTGCAACTCAACCCCGTCTGCACGAGGCACAGCCCATCGAGATAGAACGTTTTATCCGCTGTGGGATTCATAATCTTGATGTAGGAGTCGTAAGGATAGGAATAATTCTTCGTTGCATGCAACGTTCCGGTGTAGCAGATTTCCTTAAAAATAAGGTGGTCGACTACCTTTTCGGAATCGGGAATGACGGGGTCGGGACCGCCGTTGTTACAAGCTGAAAGACTACAAAGGGCCATCAGGGCCATGGGTAATTTACTTTTTAAAAAACTTTTCATTCGATTTTTATTTTAAATAACTACTGTCTGAATATATGAAATAGCACAGCCCGCCAAGGACGGGGCTGACCGTTCAGCCGAGACTGGCACAGTCTGAGTATATGAAATAATGTGGCCCGACGACGCAAGCCCATGCCTTAGCAATGGTCCACGGCTTCCCTGCCGTCCGATAAGCGGCCTATGAGCATGGCCGAAGCGGCTCTTTTGAAGCGTAAAAGCCATGCTTTGGCCATGTCGAAACGGGCCTTCCGCGGCGTCATAGCCACCCTTTGGGAACGCCGGGACGGGGACATGCCATTCCGCACCGTCAGTCACGGGTTGCCACGAAGGTTGACCATAGGCCATAGCCTATTGACTAAGGCCGATGGGCTTACAAGAACCAAGCGCCGTAACCCAGCCCGCCGGAGCCGTCGCCGGAGTGGATGATTTGGTTGTTAGCGGCGTCGAGGGCCTCCTCGGGGGTAAGTCCTATCTCCCGGCCGAGGTTAAAGTAGTAAGGCTCATGGCTGTCGACGTTGGTCGGGTCGCTGTCGAACATGCTGGCATATACCTTGATGGGCAGGTTGAAACGGATGATTTCCTGCCATTCGGACTCCGCGTTGGGCGCGTAGAACGGGGCACAGCAGGCGAGACTTAGCGCACGGATACCCTCGGGAATGGCGTTGAGAGCCTTCTTGCCCTTGCGGCATTTCATCACCCTCACAGCCAAGTAAAACTGTGGCAGCAGGTAGGTGGGGCGGAAATATTGGCGGCGAAAGCTCTTCTTGCTTAGCTCGATGGGCCACGGGCGCTCGTCTAACCCGTCCGAAGGATAGTCGAACTTGAAGTGACCTTTCAGCCCCACGCAGTCTTGGTCCTCGGGATTGCGGGCGTCGAAATGCTGCCGGGGCGTGAGCGGAGGCAGGAGCTTGATGTTGAACAGCTCACGCACGCCGTCGTTCATGTCGTCGTAATGCCACGTGTCACGATAGGTGTAGGTAAACAGTTGGGGCGTCATGAGGCGGCGCGACTCAAAGTCTTTCTTGCCCACGAAGCTCTCGGCGGCCACGCCCTCGATAGGTTTTACCTCGCCCTTGGGCACCTCGCTGCCGCCCCGATAGCGCACGTCGCGCACCTCGTAGGGGCGATTCGCGGCGTCGACGTCGCTGATGGAGAAGAACAACTGGTACTCGTCGGAGCGCGAGAGTATGCTGTCGTTCATCAACTTGCCATTCTTGTCGTAGAAATAAAGGCACAGTCCCCACAGCTTGGCGGGCCCTCCGATGACCCGGAAATACTCGGGGCCCTGCTTGCCACGCTGCTGTTCTATCATCGTGCTGACGCTTTGGCGGTCCATTTCCACCTCTATGCCACTTTTATAGTTATGTATTTGGGCGAATTGTTCCTGCTTCCACGGCGCCTTTGTGTAGACATAATTGCCGTGCATCATGCCTCCGCCGTGGGGATGGCCCTCCTTCAACATCACCAAGCAGGTGTACCAATCGGCAAAGGCGCCCCCGGCGTCGGGGTTGGGAATGGCCTTGTCGGTGGTCGTGGGCACGGGTTTTTGGCCCGCCTCGGTGCCATAATAAATCTCGGCGCCCGATAGTGGCACCTTCTTTTGGGTGATGGGATTGTTCTCCTCGTCGATGGTCACGCCACCGAACACGAATTGGTCGCACGCCGTAAGGCTCATGGCCACCAGCGCCAAGGCCGATAGGCGGAGCGAGAATGTTATCGTTTTCATCATGATAATCAGTTTTTTACATCGTTATTTGGGGAATAAGGCGATAGTAATCGCCGTCGGTGGCAAACATACGCACCAGCGTTTCCGTGGCAGCCTCGGGGTAGTAGCGGCGCACATCGGCGCCAAACTTCTCCTTATCGGCCTCATCAGCGTCGGCTATCACACGGAAAGCAATGGGGTAATCTATGTCAAACGTGTTCCACGAGGGCTGTATCTCGTCGTGACCGTTGAGCCCCTCAATGCCGTTAGCGGTGAGATATTTCTCCTTGGAGCCTATCATGTGCGAAATACAGATACGCATTTGGAAGGCCACATTGCTCTTGTGGAAGCGCAGCATGCCCTTGAAGCCTAGCCTATCGTAGTTCTTGGCGGTCATGAGGTCACGATGGCGCTGCAACAGTTTCACGGGTTCGCCCAGCCGTGAGCGGCCCATGTCGTCGTTGCCTTTCACCGCTTGGCCCAGCTCAAGCTCCACGGGGTCGGTGTCGCGGTAGTCATAGGTGAATATTTCTTTTACCATGGCGTTGAGCGCCGTTTGGTCGATGGCCTTGTAAAGCTCGTACTCCTTGCCCGTGGAAGGGTCGCGGTAGGGGGCCGTGGCCTGCCGGGTCATGCTCACCTCCACGGCCTTTCGGGCCAAGGAAGCGTTGTAAGGCAGGTCGTTATCCACCTCTTTTCCCACCTCCACGTACACGTTTTTAGGCGAGGCCACGGTACTCTTAAGGCGTCGCCCCTCGTCGTCGGTCTTGAAAAGGTAGCGATCGTAGTAGGTGCTATCGAGGCTCATGGGGTAGGTAAGCTGCTCGCCGGTGAGCGAATAATTCTGCAACGTGAAGAAATGTTGGTGATGGAGGAGGGTAGAACTCTCCAAATCCTCGGGGTCGTAGCGTGAGAACTGGTGGTTGATGAGCTTGCCGTTGATATCGAAGTATCTCAATTCCAGCCCGTAGCAGACGTTCTTTCCCTTCACCACGTCAAAGGCTTTGCGCTCGGACGTGATGGTTACGTTGCCCGCATCGTCCTTACTGAGGTCGATTTGTTGGAACAATGGCAGGGGCGGCGTCACGAAATTGCTGAGCCCGTAGGCCGAATACGTTTGGTTGTCGGGCCGCTGTCGGGCCATGCGCAGCACCACTTGGATGGCGTAAATCTGGTCATGTCCCTTCACGTCGCGCTCTATCGTGGCCGGCGGAGCTACCACCATGGGCGACAAAAGTTTCTCCATGCTCTCGGCCGAACAGCCGCTCAGCAGTATCGTCAGGCCCATCAAGAGGGCCGGTATTGTGCTAAAATGTTTCATATTCAAGTGCATTTGTTATTTTAGTTGACGAGTTGGGAGGTTTTAGTTGACGAGATACAAGTTAATGAGTTGACAAGTTGATGGCTTAGTGGACGAGTAAACGAGGTTTTAGTTGACGAGTTGACAAGTTAACGAGTGAACAAGTTATTAGTGATTACAGCCCTTTTACCTCGCCATTAGGCCGCTTTTAAGCGGCGATTAAGCCACTATTAAGAGGTAATAAGGCTGCTTTTAAAATCATTAAATCGTATTTTCATAAACTATAAAATTGCATTCAAGAGATAGTTTCCATCAACTTGTTTACTCATTAACTCGTAGCTCGTCAACTTCAACCATCAACTTATCAACTTAAAACTAACAACTTGTCAACTCGTCAACTTGTTTACTCGTCAACTAAAAAACTCTTTCATCAAAACGTTACGATGGTTCTCAGGGTGAATTTGGCGCCCCGCTCATGGGCATAGTACCTGAAGCGGTCGGTATATTCCTTGTAAAGACGGTTCAGGACGTTGTCGCCCACGAGGACGAACTTGAGCTTCGTGCCACCCGGAAGCTCTGTTGAGGCCTCCGCCGAGCCACCGAGGAGGAAGTAGGCGGGCGGCGTGTCGGGCACCAAGTCTTTCACCGGGTCGAAGCGTGTCTGCTTGGTTACATATCGACCTTCGACCACCAATCCGGCGTGCCATCTCTTTCCAATCGTCGTTTGGTAATCGGCGGCCAACTCATACCTGTCCGACGGCATGAAAGGCATCCACGCCTTTTGCGACAAGTTGCGGGCGCTGATCCACTCGCCCTTGGCACTCAACGTCAAACTCTCTATCGGTCGCACCGTCGCCACCACGTCGCCACCGATGAAGCGGGCGTTGTCCTGCCCGTAAACAAACTTAGGATACTTGCCGCTGGGGTGGTTATGGAAGCGGTCGTTGCCACTGCCTATGCAGTCATAAATGTAGTTCGTGATGTTTTGAAAGAACATGCCGGGCTCTATGGAGAACCATGTCGTACGATAACGGGCGCCCATCACGGCCTTGTAACCTCGCTCGCTGGTCAGCTCCCGATTGCCCACGACCCAGTAAGTGCCGTTGTGCAGGCCGCCGGCGTAAAGCTCATTGATGTCGGGCGGGCGCCAAGCCCAGCCTATGTTGAGGCGTGCGTCGAGGTTATCGTTGAACTGATAGTGGGCCGCGAGGCTGCCGGTGAAGTTGCTATACACCTTAAAATCGTCGTAATATTGGAAACTCGATAGGCTGGTATAGCCGTTCACGTCGAGCCCCCGCATGTCGTAGCGCATGCCGGCGGAGCACATCAGCCGCCCGAAGGTCATCTTATGGAGCAGGAAGAAGCCCGTGGTGAGGGCGGCGAAGTTGGGAATGAAGGCCGGCTGTTTGGTGCCGGGGACGTTGAAATTGGTCTGGTACATGCCCGAAACGCCTAACTGCGACACCATGGAGGGCGTCCAATTGGCATTCCATATCGCCTCGCCGTTGAAGGTCTTGAGCCGCAAATCCTGCACGGGAATCCAACTGAAACGCTTTATTTTACGATTCTCGAACTCCTGCCGAAGGTTCTCTTGAAACGAAAGACTGAAGATAAGGCTGTGCCTTTGGGCCACGTCCCACGTGGCGTCGGCCTTCATCGTGACGTGCTGCGACTGCTGGAAAGGCGGCTCTATGTGGTAACTGAAGGGGCGGATGGTATTCTCCTCGGGCCTTCCCCGCATGAAGCGGGCCAAGAGTTGGTCCATGTCCGACACGTTGCTGCCGTAATACACGCCGCTCCTCGAGTAGTACAACGAGGCAAAGAGCTTGGCCGTGAGGCGGTTGGTGCGATAGCCCAAGAGGGCCGAGAGGCTGATGTTCTTGTATCCGGTGTTGTTAAGTCGGTATTCGGCGGTGCGGTAATCGCCGGCCCGTTGGTACATGCCGTGCAGGCGGAGACCCGTTTTCTTATAACCGAAATCCATCGTCGCCGCCCCGTCATAGGCGTTGCTGTTGGTGGAGTAGCCCACGTTGGCCACGCCCTTCACCTTCAACCGCTCGGCGCCAAAGGGCAACGGAGCCTGATCGAGCAGCACAACGCCACCCACGGCGCCGTAACCATAGCGTATGGATTCGGCCCCTTTGATCACCTCCACTATGCTTGAGGCCGTATGATCTATCTCGGGCGCGTGGTCAATGCCCCAGTTCTGACTCTCTAATCGTACGCCGTTGTTGACCAAGAGAATGCGACTGCTGTGCATACCTTGTATCACCGGCTTGGCCACAGCGTTGCCCGAACTGATACTACTCACGCCGGGCACCTTCTCCAAGAGCTGCGCCAACGACAGGGCGGAGCTTTTCTCGAGCGTCTTGGCGTCGATTTTGGCCACTTGTTGCAGCACGGAGGTCTGTTTCCTTTGGGCCTCCACGTTGACCGTACCGAGCATTTTAACCGACCGACGGAGGTAAATGGTCAGCCCCGAGCCGTCTTTCACCACATAAGGATGGGCAATAATCTCCTCGTATTCGAGCGACCTCACCGAGAGCACCACCCGTCCCGAGGCGTCACATCGCACCGAGCAACAGCCCGAGCCGTCGGTAACGTACATCTTCTTTCCCTCTCTCACCACGGCGCCCACCACGGGTTCGAGCGTGCCTTTCTCCACCACGGTCACCTTAATCACGCGCTCCTGACCGCTCTGGGCAAGGCAGGGGGCGAGGGAAAGAATAAAAACAAGGAGCATTGCGATGAAATATCTGCAATTGATTTTCATTGTTTACAATAATTTTTGAGTTAATATACAACTATAGAACGCAGGCCATCCTCATTCCTATGATGAGCCAATGTACTGTCTTTCGCTTTAAATAACCGTTCTACAAGGCAGGTAGACGAAGCCTACGCCGCAGGATTTCCACACTTCAAGATTGTTCTTGATTTTGCATAATTCCACATGTTTCCGATTTTTTATGCAAAATTACAATCCTCGGAAATCATCTGCAATACTCAAAAAAGATGATTATTATTTTGTCACAATCCGATAATCTTCCTAAATTTGCGAAGCATTACAACGTCCCGACGGCCGCTCCTTATAAATATAAGGAAATACTCCGCCCGATAAAAGGACAGCTCCCATTTCATAAAAGGGCAGCTCCCATGCGGCGAAAGGCCTACTTTCATTTCATAAGAGAGCAGCTCCCGCCGGGCCACAACACGATTAAAGACTTTTTTATGCCTACAAACATCAAAATCAGCACTACCGAAGGCGACATCCTCGTCAGCCTTTACGACGAGACGCCCGCCCACCGTGACAACTTCATTAAGCTGGCCCGGGAGGGCTATTTCGATGGAACGCTTTTCCATCGGGTCATCAAGGACTTCATGATTCAGGGTGGCGACCCCGACAGCAAGGGCGCTCCCAAGGGCAAACGGCTCGGAACGGGCGGCCCCGACTACACGCTTCCGGCCGAGTTTGCTTATCCCCAACGCTTCCATAAGCGTGGTGCGCTGAGCGCGGCCCGCCTTGGCGACGAAGTCAACCCGCAGCGGGAGAGCAGCGGCAGCCAGTTTTACATCGTGTGGGGAAAAACCTACAAACCTGCCGAACTCAAGCAGATGGAGCGCCAAATGGCCATGCAGCAGGAGCAACAAGTGTTCGACAAGCTGGCACGGCTCCACCATGACGCCATCATGGACCTGCGCCGCAAGCGCGACCGGGCCGGTTTGCAGGCCTTGCAGGACCAAATCATCGCCGACACCAAGGCCGAATGTAAGGCCATGGGGCGGCCCGCTTTCACGCCGGAGCAGACCCATGCCTACACCACCATGGGCGGCACGCCCTTCCTCGACAACCAATACACCGTGTTCGGTGAGGTGATCGAGGGCCTCGACGTCGTGGAGCGCATACAGCAGTGCGCCACTTCGCCCGACGACCGGCCGCTTAACGACATCACCATGACGGTGAGTGTGATTGAGGCCTAAAGGCCTTCCACAGCTTTGTCGGACTAGTCTGACCGGTCAGACCAGTCCGACTAGTCCGACCGATTCTTCCGCCAACCGCTCCGCTTCCTTCCTTGCGGGCTTGCCGGTAGGGGTGAGGGGCAGACGCTCCACGTGCACATAATGGCGTGGCACCCAATATTTGGGCAAGCAGTTCATACATATCTCGCTCACCTCCGCCATGTCGCTATGCTCGGTCAGCAGCACTATGGCCTCGCCAAATTTAGCGTCGGGGCGCTTGGTTATCATGAAAGGATGGCGCAGGAAGGGCCGCAGCGCTTGCTCCACTTCCTCTATTTGTATTTTTATTCCCCCCGAATCTATCACATTATCCTTTCTTCCGAGAATCCTGAATTGTGTCAACGGCCGCCCGTCGGGTCCATCGGTGGTCCGCAGCTCGGCCCGGTCGTTGGTCACGAGGAGGCCGTCGCACACCTCGGGAGCATGGATAACGAGACATCCTTCCTCATTCAGCGCCACGCTGACACTGTCGAACGGCGTGTACCACGAGCTGCTTTGCGGGCCCGAAACACGGCGCAGGGCAATGTGCGACAGCGTCTCGGTCATGCCATAACTGCTCCATACGGCGTTGGGAAGGCGCTTCAGCCGCCGTTCCAAGTCGTCGTCAATGGCGCCACCGCCGATGATGAGATGGCCGATTTGGCCGAGCAAACGGCGCTCTTTCTCCACTTTTAACGAATTATATACCTGCAACGGCACCATCGCCGCGAAGTCGGGAGCCTGCCCCTCGCCCAACGCGGCCAAGGGATGGCCGTCGGGTGGCACGCTGATGAGCCGCATGCCCCGCTCCAAACCGCGCACCACCATCATCTTGCCCGCTATATAGTCGAGCTTCATACAGAGCAAGGCCGTGCATCCGGGCCGCAGTCCGAGGAAGTCACACGTGATGCGGGCCGACGCCAGCATGCGCCTTTTCTCCACCCGCATGGCCTTGGGCTGCCCCGTGCTGCCACTCGTGCGCACTGTCACCGTGGGACTACTGTCCCGCCACTCGCTCATGAACGAGGCCAGCGTGGCCCCGGCCCACAGTTTGTCTCCCTTGATTTCCAAAGGCATTTCGATATTATCGGTGAAGAGTTGGCCCGTTCCCAAGCCCTGCGCCATGGTGATGGCAGGACCATATACCTTAGCGCAGAAATGGGCGATGGCGTTCAGTCCCACGTTGCTTTCCAAGGCCGAGGTTATCCAACTGCCTATGCCTCGCCGGCGGGCCAGCCTTATCCATTCCTCCGAACCCCTCATACCCCCGTGCAAACTCGGTTTAAGGATGATGTATTGAGGCCGTATCGTGTCGAGCAACCGCTCTTTTTCCTCCTTAGAGTTGACCCCTATCAGCTCCTCGTCGAGGGCGATGGGCAGCGGCGAATGGGCGCACAGACGGGCCATGTCAGCCCATTGGCGTTGGCGTATGGGCTGTTCGATGGAATGGATGTCAAAACGTGACAGCGCCTCCAAGCGCCCCATGGCCTCTTGAGGGGTGAATCCGCCGTTGGCGTCGACCCGCAATTCCACCTCCTCTTTCGTGAAACGCCGGCGTATGTGGCGTATAAGCGCCAGCTCACGGTCGAAGTCGATGGCGCCAATCTTGAGCTTCACGCAGCGAAATCCCTCCTCGAGCTTCGCCTCCAAGCGCCCCATCATCTCGTCGAACGTGCCCATCCATACCAGTCCGTTGATAGGAATGCCCTCCTCACCACGGCCAAAGGGGGTGTCGAACAAGGCGGTGCTACCCTGCGCCTCGAGCTGCGCGAACGCCGTTTCCAAGCCAAACAGCATGCTCGGATAAGGCCGCAACCGCTCATAGGGGATAGCGCCCGACTGCTCCACGAGGTCACACATTTCTCTCAAAATCCGACTGTAATCGGGCAAATCGTCACACGAGAGCCGGGGCAAGGGCGCACATTCGCCCACACCCGTCAGTCCCGGCCGCTCCGAGTCGGTCAGTGTAAGGTAGTAACTGTGGCGTGTGAGATACACGCCCCTCGACGTTCCGGCCGGCTGTTTGAAGTGAAGCGTGCGGTCGGTAATGGTTATTTTAAGCATAGGAAGAGAGGAGATTATTGGTAATAAAAGGGGGATAAGGAGCGGCATTGCCGCTCATGGAGCTCGGACTGGTCGGACCGGTCGGACTAGTCTGACCCGTCCGACCAAAAGAAAAAGCCCCCTCATCACGGAAACTGCGGATACTTATCGAAGTCGGGCTTGCGTTTCTCGAGGAAAGCACGGCCTCCTTCCTGCGCCTCATCCATGGTGTAATACAGCATGGTGGCGTCACCGGCCAGCTCCTGAATGCCCGCCTGCCCGTCGAGCTCGGCGTTGAGACCCGCCTTGATCATGCGAAGGGCCAGCGGAGAGCGCTCCATCATCACCTCAGCCCACTCCACACAAGCGTCCTCAAGCGCATCGAAGGGAACCACACGGTTGACCATTCCCATCTGCTCCGCCTCACGGGCAGTGTACTGTTTGCACAAAAACCATATCTCACGGGCCTTTTTCTGTCCCACCATACGGGCCAGATAGCTGGCGCCAAAGCCCGCGTCGAACGAGCCAACCTTGGGTCCCGTCTGTCCGAAGATGGCATTCTCCGAGGCGATCGTCAAGTCGCACATCACGTGGAGCACATGTCCGCCCCCGATGGCGTAGCCGTTGACCATGGCGATGACGGGCTTGGGCAGGCGTCGAATCTGCATCTGCACGTCGAGCACGTTGAGCCGTGGCACGCCGTCGGTGCCCACATAGCCGCCCCGTCCCTTCACGTTCATGTCGCCACCCGAGCAAAACGCCTTGTCGCCCGCACCGGTAAGGATGACCACCCTCACGTCGGCGGCCTCACGGCAGTAGCTCAACGCTTGACTCATCTCCCACGTCGTAAGCGGCGTGAAGGCGTTGCGGTAGCGCTCACGGTTGATGGTTATCTTGGCAATGTGATTGTATTCTTCAAAGAGGATTTCCTTGAAATCAAACCCTTCGATGGTTTTCCATTCTCTTTTCATATTTATTTTGATTGATAATATTCTTTCATTACTTCTGCGTCCGTGTTGCTGTCGGTAAATACTTCCAGCACCACGGGCCGCTCATTCCCCGTGCGCATGAACGCCGCCATGGCTTCCTCAAGCTCCCGGGCGTCATGGGCGGCGAGATAATCCACCCCACACTGGGCACAGATACCTTGCGCCGAAAGCCCATGACGGGCCGCCACGTGAGCCTCATAGGCACCGCTCGACGGCAGACCGGGCAGCGTGGCGAAGATTCCACCGCCATGATTATTGAGCAACAACACCTTGAAATTGCGACCCAAACGGGGCCACAAGGCGTTTTGATCATAGAAAAAACTGAGGTCGCCGATGACACAGAACGTCTCCGTAAGGCCCACCAGCGAACTGCCCGCGGCCGTGGAGAGCGATCCCTCAATGCCGTTGACACCCCGGTTGCACATGACGTGGCCCGTGGCAAACAGTCCCACGAGCCTCACCGACATGCTGTTGGCGGCATGGATGGTGTAAGGTCGACGGGCCGGAAGGCCCTTAAAGAACGCCTTGACGGCCGAAAGCTGCGAGTAACGGGGCACGAAACGGCCGAAAGCCTGCGCCGCCCGACGGAAAGCCGCGGCCCATCGGCCGACGAAAGCCGGGTCAATGGCCATGTCGCCACAAGCCTTGCGCCGCGGCAAATCGGTGGCTATATTTTCCAACACGCAGCCACACCGACCATCGACGACGCCCTCCAAATTAAGGAAAGTATCGTACACCTCGCCTCCCCGGTTCACAATCCACGTGCGGACCTGCACAGCTTGGCGCAGGAATTGCTTGAGACGCTTGCTCACCAGCGTGCCTCCGACGTAGAGAATGAAGTCGGGCAGATAGTCGGCCACGCCCTCGCCCAGCTGTGCCAGCACCTTATCCACGTGCTGCGGGGCCATCGGTCGGCCGTCGTCAGCCAACCCGCCATCCGCCTCATCGCCCGCCAGCGAGAGACATTCGCCCACAACCACCACGTCAGTCCGCAGCCTTCGCACGGCCCGACTCACCTTTTCGGCCTCGTCAAAGGCCAACTGTCCCACGACAATCATGGGCCTTTGGGCCGATAAAAGAGCCGCTCCCGGCGCCTCATGGCAGTCCGCGCTCTCCGTGGCCTCCACCATTCGGATAACCCGCTCACGGGGCAACCCGACCTTGGTAAACGCGAACAGCGGCTCGCTGATGGGCACATTGATATGCACGGGCCGTCCCCCGTGGCGCTTGGCGGCGATGAGCGCCTCATTGACAAGTCGGTTACAATAACGCCGCCCGTCCTCATCCATCGGCTCGGGTAGGCTCACCGCCTTCGTCACAAAGCGTCCCAAGGCGTCGGGCTGGGGCAATGTCTGCCCGTCCTGCTGGCCTATCCACGCCGCGGGACGGTCGGCCGACACCACCACTAAGGCCACATGGCGGTAAAAAGCCTCCGCCACGGCGGGCAACACATTGAGCAACGCCGTGCCCGAAGTGACGCACACCGCCACCGGGCTGCCCGTAGTCTCGGCCATACCGAGGGCATAAAACGCCGCCGAGCGCTCATCCGTAACCGAGTGGCACGTGATTTCGGGCGCCTCGTCAAGGTTGTGCACAATGGGCGCATTCCTGCTCCCGGGACATACCACGGCATGTTTCACGCCATGACCTATGAGCAACGACGTGAGAATATTTATATTTTCCTTATCAGAGAACATGCGATTTTAGTATTTTAAAAATATCTATGGCTGATTGAAAGCATGGGGGGTCGACTTTAAAATCATGCAAGCAGCTGATTTGAAGCATGCGTTATCAGACTGGTCTGACCGATCCAACTGGTCCGACAACATGCCAATGACTGATTTTCCAAAGCCTTATCGATCATTCAAAAACATGCGAAATCGTTTTCAATTTGGCTTCGGTTTCGGCCCATTCCTTGTTTTCTTGGCTCTCGGTAAGCAGTCCGCCCCCGGCGAAAAGGCTGAGCCGACAACCCTCAATGCGCACGCAGCGCAACGAAACGTAAAGCTCCGTGGTGCCCAAAGGGTCGATAGGACCGAGAAAACCGCTGTAATAACTGCGGGGCGCCGACTCGTTTTGCCGAATGAAACGGCGGGCCCGGTCCTTGGGAATGCCACAGACGGCGGGCGTGGGAAACAGCTCCTCGAGCAACGGACCGACGCACCGGGACGATGGCAGGCCGAAACTGAAATCGGTACAGAGATGGAACAGCCGTGCCGCCGTGCGGGTGTAAGTGGGCGAGAGGGTCACGTCCGTGGCCCGTCGGCGCAGACATTGTTCTATATACGTGGCCACAAAGGCCTGCTCCTCCTTGTTTTTCTCGCTCCAAGGCCCGTCCGTCGGCATGGTGCCGGCCAAGGCCATGGTGTGCCACCGCTGCCCATCGCCCCGCAAAAGCACCTCGGGTGTGGCCATGAGCCACGTGCCCGTGAGGGGCGAACTGAAGAGCGCCACCATCTGATGAGGGTACAAATGGCAGGCATGACGGAAGAGACGCTCCGCCCCAACCTCCTCGCTCATGAGCCGTTCGCTGCGCCGGGCCAGCACTATTTTTTGAAACTTGCCGTCAAAGAGCGCCTCATGGAACCGCCGAAAATCATGCCCATAGCGGCTGCGATCGCCCTCGCCGTCGACCGCGACGGTCTCCACGGTCATCGGCTCATCGGCCTCCAACGGGCACACCTCCACCCTATCGGGCCGCAAGAGCACCACCGGCTCGGCTTCCGTGTCGAACGGTACCATGGCAAAACCTCGCTCACGGCCCAATTCCTCCACCGAACCAAGCCGCCGGGGCAGCCCCCTCGTTTGCTCCATGCGCACATACTCCGCCGCGTCGGGCAGTCGATAAAGCGCTATCGACGTGGCTCCGGCCGCATGTAAAATTTGATTTTCACCCTCAATCAAAGGGGAATTATTTTGAGAAAATGATTCTTCTGTTTTCAATTTTTTATGTTCTTACCCGATGGTTTAATTTATCTTGTTTTGAGATATATATGGGGCCATGCTCGAATAGTGAGTTTTTAGCCCGATGACTTTATTTGTCTTGCTTTGAGAAAAGCATGGTTCCTCGCTCAAATATTGAGTTTTTAGCCCGATGACTTTATTTGTCTTGCTTCGAGAAAAGGATGATTCCATGCTCGAATATTGAGTTTTTAGCCCGATGGAGCTATTCGATTTAGCGAGGAAAATATATCCTTCTTTATTCAAATCCTAATTTTCTTGCCCGATGATTTCAGCGGAATTGTTTGAGAAAAGAGAACTATTCTTATTCAAATTCCAATCCTCCTGCGTCAGAATTCCATCCGATTTGGAGAGCGAACCGTCTGCTTTTTTATTTAAAGACGTATTTCTTTACCCTATCCATTCGGCCGATTTAGGAGAGCGAACCGGCTGCTTCTTCATTTAAAGATGTATCTCTTAGCCCTATCCATTCGGCCGATTTAGGGAGCGAACCGGCTGCTTTTTTATTGAAAAATGTAGCTCTTTGCCCAATTAACTCGGCCGATTTAAAGAGCGAACCAGCTGCTTCTTTATTTAAAGACATAGCTCCTTGCCCTATCCATTCGGCCGATTTAGAAAACGAACCGTCTGCTTTTTTATTGAAAGACATAGCTCTTTGCCCTATCAATCTATCTGATTTAGGGAGCGAAATGTTTTCCTCCTTATTTATATACGATGTTTTTTTACGCTCCGAAAGAGGGCCGGCGGGGCGGAAACCCGTATTGTTGAGAGGAGAAGCAGAGCGCCGGGGCATGACGATTCAGAGCTTCAGCATGCGCTCGATGGGCTTCACGGCGTCGCGGGCGATGGCGGGATCGATTTCGACGGTGGGCCATCCGTATTTCAACGTGAGGTAGATTTTGCGCAGGGTGTTCTTTTTCATGTACTCGCACTCGTTGCAACTGCAGGCCGGTCCGCCCTCGGTCACTTCGGGAGGCACGGGAATGAAGGTGGCCTCGGGGCAGGTACGCTCCAGCTCATGGAGTATGCCGGCCTCGGTGGCGACGATGTATTGGCGCTGCTCGGGGTGCTCGGCGGCGTAGCGGAGCATGTCGGCGGTGGAGCCTTTGACGTCGGCCAAGGCCAAGACGGGGGCCTTGCACTCCAAGTGGGCCATGACGATGGCGTCGGGATGGAGCCGGCGGAGCCGTGCGATTTCGGCCACGCTGAACTTCTCATGCACGTGACAGCCGCCGTTCCAGAGCAACATCTGTCGGCCCGTGACGCTGTTGATGTAGTTGCCGAGGTTGTAATCGGGACCGAAAATGAGCTTGGCGTCGGCCGGGAAACTGTCGACCACGCGCTTGGCGTTGCCGCTGGTGACGACACAGTCGGTCAGGGCTTTCACGGCGGCGGTGGTGTTGACGTAGCTGATGACTTGGTAACCGGGATGGTCGGCCTTGAACTGTCTGAGGTCGTCGGCGCCGCAACTGTCGGCCAAGGAGCAGCCCGCCGTGAGGTCGGGGCAGAGCACCGTCTTATCGGGTGAGAGCAGTTTGCAGGTCTCGGCCATGAAATGCACGCCGCACATGACCATCACCCGTGCCTCGGTTTCGGCGGCCTTGCGGGCCAAGGCCAGCGAGTCGCCCACGAAATGGGCTATCTCTTGTATCTCGCCCACGGTGTAGTAATGGGCCAGAATGATGGCGTCTTTCTCACGGCAGAGGCGTTTTATCTCGCCCTTTAAATCCATTTGCTCGTCGATGGGCTCGTCAATGAAGCCCCGTTCTTTCCATTCTTGCTTGATATTCATATTTATGTCTGTTGTATTTAAGGGTGGGTGAGGGAGGAGGAGCGATGATGGTGGCAGCTCATGGCTTTTTATTTTCCAAGAAGAAGCTGCTTCATGTGGTCAATGAGCCCGTTCTTCAATCGGGTTTCGCCGTGCTTTTGGGTTCGGTTTTTACCATCGTTTTCGCTACTTGTTTACAAAGATAATATTTTTCGGACAGATATTTTTAGATTTTGCGAAACATCCACCGATTTAGCGTTTATTGCCGGTGGCGGCGCAAGAGTGGGCGATTGACCGGGCCGAAGTGGGCGATTGACCGGGCCGAAGTGGGCCTTTGACCTGATGATTGCATAGCTTTTAACAGATGAAGATTGGCAGAAACTTTATTTTTACTTCGGGGATAATCTGGCGGAGATTGGCAGAGACTTTATTTAATGGCGGGGGATAATCAGACAAGTCGGACCAGTCAGACTAATCAGACCGTTACGGCAAAAGCCGCAAAACCTACAACTCATCACCTTCTCAACAAATTATTCATCCCCTCAACCTCCCAACCACCAACCTTATTCTCAAACTATTCATCCCCCCAACCTCCCAACCACCAACCTTATTATCAAACCATTCATCCCCCCAACTTCCCAACCACCAACCCATTTCTCCCCAACTCATTATTATCTTATTTACTTTTCTTTCTTTAAAGAATAAAAAAAAGAGTAAGATGATAGGCTGTGGATATGTTCATAACTTTAGGAGTAAAAATTTGGTAGTTTAACTATTAACACGGGAGAAAGGGCTTTCCACTGCTTGGAGCAATATCTATTGAGTGATAATCAATGGGTTGGAATGGTTTTCCACAATAATGGGGACAATCCCGAAGCGTTGATAAGTTGATAACTTTTTTGGCTGAAAAACGGTTGAAAACTCAATGAATACCGCGGGATAAAGCTGTGGATATCCACGGTGACGGCCCTCCGACCTGATGGGTGTGGATATGCACCAAGTTATCAACGGGCTTATGAGAAGGTTTTCAACAGGGTTATCCACACTTTTTGTGGATAACTCGGAAGATGGGGAAAACGATTGAGGCGTGGGGGTGTGGGCTGTTTACCTTATTATATATAATAGGAGAAAAGATAAATTATATCAGGTAAGAGGATTATATACATCGCATGAAAAGAATGATTCTATTCCATTGAAGATTTATATATATTCCATGAAAATCCGGATTCTGTCACATGACGGGATTGGCTATCGCTTTTTAGGCTGAAAAAGGCGAAGATTAATGGTGGGAAACATTTGGAAGTATAGAAAATAATCTTTACATTTGCATAATAATTAAAAATCTGAATACAATGACTTTTACAGAAACTTGCAACGAAATCTTTAACAAGGCGATTGCCGATTACCATGTGAAAGACAACATTGAAACCCCTATCAATAATCCTTATGAGCGCGACTCTATTGAGAACCGCTTGTATCTGAAGTGTTGGATAGACACGGTGCAGTGGCATTTTGAGGACATCATCCGCGATCCTCATATCGACCCGGTGGAGGCTTTGGGCCTGAAGCGGCGCATAGACCGCAGCAATCAGGACCGCACGGACTTGGTTGAACAGATAGACAGCTACTTCCGACAGAAGTACAGCGACGTGCAGGTTTTGCCCGATGCCCGCATCAACACCGAGAGCCCGGCGTGGGCAGTGGACCGTCTGAGTATTCTGGCATTGAAGATTTACCACATGCGTGAGCAGGCCGAGCGTACCGACGCCACGGAAGACCATCGCTCGAAGTGCGCCGCCAAGCTGGCCGTGCTCTTGGAACAGCAGGTGGACCTCTCGACGGCCATCGACCAGCTCCTTGAGGACATTGAGCAAGGACGTAAATACATGAAGGTGTATCGTCAGATGAAGATGTATAACGACCCCGCCACTAACCCCGTACTTTATAAGAAGTAAGGTTGTGGGGTGAGGAGTTGGGGGATAAGGAGCGGCATTGCCACTCCCTCATCTTAAAACAAACCATTCATCCCCTCAACCCCCCAACTCCTCAACTACCAATCTCCACCTTATGAAAGAACATTTGCTGATTATTCGCTTCTCGGCCTTGGGCGACGTGGCCATGGCCGTGCCCGTAGTGGCGTCGCTGGCCCGGCAATATCCCGACCTGCGCATCACGGTGTTGAGCCGTCCTTTTGCCCGTGTGTTCTTCGAGAACTTGGCACCCAACGTGGGATTCATGGGCGCCGACGTGAAGAATGAGTACGCCGGGCTGCACGGACTCAACAAGCTCTATCGGCGGCTGTTGGCCAAGAACATCACGGCCGTGGCCGATTTCCATAATATATTAAGGTCAAATTATCTCAGGTTGCGGTTCAATCTGGGCGGCTTTCGCGTGGCCCATATCGACAAGCACCGCCGTGGCAAGCGCTTGCTCGTGAGGAGTGAGGACAAGGTGATGGTGCAACAGCCCACCGTTTTCAAGAACTACCTCGACGTGTTGGCCCGCTTGGGCTATCCCGTGGCGATGAGTTTCACCAGCATATTCCCACCCGAGGGCGGTAACCTGCGGCTCCTGCCGGGCGTCATCGGTGAGAAGAAAGCCTTTCAGCAGTGGATAGGCATAGCGCCCTTTGCCGCCCACAAGGGCAAGATTTACCCCGAGGGCCATACCGAGAAAGTCATGGCCGAGCTCATCAGGCGCCATCCCTCGTGCCGCATATTCCTCTTTGGGGGCGGCGGGCGCGAGAAAACCGTGCTCGACGAGTGGGCTTCGAAATACCCCAATTGCCTTAACGCGTCGGCCCTGCTCGGCGGTATGGGTAACGAATTGATACTCATGAGCCACCTCGACGCGATGATCAGCATGGATAGCGGCAATATGCACTTGGCCTCGCTCACGGGCATTCCCGTGGTAAGCGTTTGGGGGGCGACCCATCCTTTCGCCGGTTTCATGGGGTGGAAACAGAGCCTCGACAACGCCGTGCAGATAGACCTGCCCTGCCGTCCCTGCTCCATTTACGGCAACAAGCCCTGCCTGAGGGGCGACTATGCCTGCCTGAAGAATATCTCCCCCGAGCTGGTAATCAACAGAGTGGAGCGAGTCATCAACCGACCCCTGCGCTGACAGCCGCCAACCCCGCCTATGGCATGTCGCCGGGGCGCCGAAACCATTTCTCAAAAGATAATTATCTAACCGCCTGATTTTTTGGAATTTAGCCTTAAAACGGCCCCAAATAATGCACAGTAGGGGGGTGTTTGTGCAATGCGAGGCGCTTTTTTAAAAGAAATATTTGCAACTTTGAAGAAAAAGTTGTTTCTTTGCACCCGAATTTTTAATAAGATAATTATTTATAAACCAATTTAAAAGTTACAATTATGTCAGAAATTGAAAGCAAAGTAAAGGCTATTATCGTGGACAAACTCGGTGTTGACGAGGCTGAAGTTAAGCCGGAAGCAAGTTTCACAAACGATCTTGGCGCCGACTCACTTGATACAGTAGAATTGATCATGGAATTCGAGAAGGAATTCGGTATTTCAATTCCCGACGACAAGGCTGAGACTATCCAGACTGTTGGCGACGCTATTAATTACATCGCAGAGAACGCTAAGTAATTAGCCGAAGCTTTTATTTTTTTATACGATTAGGGATTAGTGATTAAGGATTTGGACCGGCACATCAACATGCTTGTTGCGATGTGAGGTTCTGATCACTAATCCCTAATTCCTAATTAACATTTTAATTAAATGGAATTAAAGAGAGTAGTAGTAACAGGCCTCGGCGCCGTTACGCCCGTAGGTAATACCCCCGAGGAAACATGGGCTAACCTGCTGGCCGGAAAAAGCGGAGCCGCGCCTATTGCACAATTCGACGCAACCAATTTCAAGACCCAGTTCGCCTGCGAGGTGAAAAACCTTAACGTCACCGAATACATCGACCGCAAGGAAGTTCGCAAGATGGACCGCTACTGCCAGTTGGCCATGATCAGCGCCATGCAGGGCGTGAAAGACGCCGGCCTTGACTTGGAAAAAGAAGACAGAAACCGCATAGGCGTCGTTTACGGCGTAGGTATCGGCGGTATCAAGACATTCCAAGACGAAGTGACTTACTACGGTCAGCACATGGCCGACGGTCCTAAGTTCAACCCCTTCTTCATCCCAAAGATGATAGCCGACATCGCCTCAGGCCAAATCAGCATTCACTTTGGGTTCCACGGACCTAACTATACCACCACCAGCGCCTGCGCCTCGTCGAGCAACGCCGTGGCCGACGCCTTCAACCTCATACGCTTGGGCAAGGCCAACGTCATCGTTACCGGTGGTGCCGAGGCAGCTATCTGCGAGTGTGGAGTAGGAGGTTTCAACGCCATGCACGCCCTTTCGACCCGCAATGACGACCCGGAGCACGCCAGCCGCCCATTCAGCGCCAGCCGCGACGGTTTTATCATGGGCGAGGGAGCAGGCTGTCTCATCCTCGAAGAGCTCGAGCACGCCAAGGCCCGCGGCGCTAAGATCTACGCCGAGATGGTAGGCGAGGGCGCAAGTGCCGATGCGCACCACATCACCGCCTCACATCCCGAGGGTCTCGGAGCGAAACTCGTAATGCTCAACGCCCTCGAGGACGCCGGCTTGAAGCCCGAGGACATCGACTACATCAACGTTCACGGCACATCGACACCCGTGGGCGACGTGTCGGAGGCCAAGGCCATCAAGGACGTTTTCGGCGACCACGCCTACAAGCTCAACATCAGCTCCACCAAGAGTATGACCGGTCACCTCCTCGGAGCAGCCGGAGCGGTGGAAGCCATGGTATGTGTGCTCTCCGTACAGAACGACATCATTCCGCCAACCATCAACCACGAGGAAGGCGACAATGACGAGCAACTCGACTACAACATGAATTTCACCTTCAACAAGGCCCAGAAGCGCGAGGTACGTGCTGCCCTGAGCAACACCTTCGGCTTCGGTGGACACAACTGCTGCGTAGTATTCAAGAAGTATGCTGAGTAGTAACATCATTGATAGAATAAAGCTCCCTTTCCGCAAGGATAAGGAGCTTTATTTGTCTTTATACGAGATTATAGGCTTCTTTCCCCACGACATCAGCTACTACAAGCTGGCCCTGATGCACAAGAGCGTCATGCGTCGCAACGCCAAAGGCAAGCCCGTCAACAACGAGCGGCTCGAATTCTTGGGCGACGCCATCCTCGACGCCATCGTGGGCGACATCGTCTACCAACATTTTCCCGGCAAACGAGAGGGTTTTCTCACCAATACACGCTCCAAACTGGTACAGCGCGACACGCTCAACCGGCTGGCCAAGGAAATGGGTATCAGTCGACTGATACTGAGCAACGGCCGAAGCTCGTCCCACAACAGCTACATGGGCGGCAACGCCTTCGAGGCCTTGGTGGGCGCCATCTACTTGGACCGCGGCTACAACGCCTGCATGCGCTTCATGAGAGACCGTGTGCTCAAGGAAATCATCAACATAGACAAGGTGGCGTACAAGGAGGTCAACTTCAAGAGCAAGCTCATAGAGTGGAGCCAGAAGAACCGGGTGAAAATGGGATTTGAGAGCGTCGACGAGCAAACCGACGAGAACGGAAGTCCCATTTTCAACTATCGTGTGGTGCTCGAAGGTATCAAGGGCTGTGCCGGGACCGGCTACAGCAAGAAAGAAAGCCAGCAGAAAGCCGCCAAGCTCACCTTGGAGAAACTGCGCAAGGAGCCACAATTCATCGACAGCGTCTTCGCCGCCAAGGCCAACCGCACCAAGATGGAGGAGGAACCCGTGCAGAACGTGCCCGCCACCGAGCAGAAGGAAGACTTCATCATCAGCCAAGCGGCCGAGCCGAAGGTAGAGGAGAAGCACACCACGGCCTTCAGCGAAACGGTATATAAGGACGACTCGCGCCGCAGCCGCCGGTCACCCATGTACCGCTCGAGCAACGAAATGGTAGCCGCCAAGGCCGAGAAAGAGGCCGCTCCGCCCTCCACGGCCCGTCAAGCCGATGAAGAGTTCGACCTGAGCGACATCAGTGCCCAGCGCATGAGCCGTGAGGACATCATCGCCCAAGCCGAGGCCGAGGCCTTTGAAAAGGCTTAATGCCCCCGCCACCGGGCTGTTATGACCCCGCGGAAGTGGGCTTCTTAAGAAGCATTAAACCCATATTCATAGAAAGGAAGTCGCAATCCTTTGCTTCCTAAACAGCAAGTCAGCCGCATCTAAAGATAGATGCGGCTGATTTGTTTTTGTATCATAAGTCAATAACGACTGCTTATTTTGACGGTATAACTGCCTATTTTTCTGTCATTTAATCAAAAAACTTGCTGAAGCCGTCTGTCATATAAATGTTTCAGCAATTATAATTCGTAGAACTCATGTTATTATAAATATAATTCTTATCTTTGTAAAAGTTTCCACGCCGATGGCCTCTTCTGTTAACAGAATGGTGCAGGGAAAGGGCAAAACGTCTGATGAGACAAAATTGCCGGTGTGGGGACTATTTATATATGGTAAGGCGTTTACATGCGCTTTGTCCTTGACGATCTTGAAACTTCGCAAACTTCCAGACATAGTCAAGAACATAGCAACGGTAGATGCCCATGGGTGTGAATTAATGTATTCTGCCCTATAGCCTCGTTATGCCCATTCTGCTCATTTGCAGACATGGCAAAGATGGGGTGTATAGGTGTATAATGCTTTTTCATATCGGCGTGGGGTCTCGTTGCTCGTTCAACTATGTCGGGTAATGCGAAGACCTCAAGATCGTGGGACGGGTAACTGTAAGTCTCCCACGCTTTTTCGTATATACTATAATATATTAACTTTATTAATCAACTCTATGTGGGAGAAGTAGAGTAATATATTTTGTATATGATAAAAGATGAAAAATTATGTTACGTAATCCACGATCTTAATTCTAATTTAAAGTGTTGTCCTTGGATTTTATTTTTGGTTTGCATGTTAGTGGGAGTAATTCTTTATTTCCTTAATCCCATTACTGAAAATGCTAAATTATCGTCTCTGGGCAGTTCTCTTGACATTACGTCAGAGCTATTGGGCTTTATAATAGCGAGTATAGCTATCTTCTTTAGTTTAGGACATGATGTAATTGTTAGATTACGTAAGAAAGTTAAAGATAAAAAGAGGCCTATTAATGTAGTTTTTGCAACGATAACTTTTCTTTGCATAGTATTGATAGTTAATATCTTAATGGTAATGACATGCCAATTACTTAGTCAGGAAACCATGCTTTACCAAATGTTATATTATGCGTCAATGAGCTTTACGCTTTACAGTCTGTTGCTGTGTGCGCATATTATTTTCCATTTATTTACATTTCGTACCTTTTTATAAATACCATCATAAAACAGCTTTTAGTTTTAGCAGCGTTGTTTCTATGTTTGCTACGTTCTACATTCATACATTGAATAACATTATTTTTATCGGATAGTTTTATTTTAAAATCAATTTTTTAAACATTAAATGAAAACCATTATGAAAAAGTTTTTAAGTATTTTATTTTTGGCTTTAACAGCCGTTGTTGGTGTTTATGCACAAGAAACTTCATCAAAAAAGAATTTCGCTGAGGTTGGTGGTGTGATGATGCAGGGCCTTGGAGAGTTTGATAACTTTACTTATTGGGGAGGTGGACTGAGCCTTGGCCATTATTTCACACCAATATGGGGCGTGAGTGTTGAGGGAAAAGTGGTTTTCCGTCATTATGAGGATGAAGGGGATAAAGCTGATGGTGTCTTAGGATTTGTTGGTGTCAACGGACATGCTAAGGTATCAGAACTCTTTATGCCCAACAGCATTCTTGAAATTGAGCCAACTGTGGGAATTGGTTATAGTTGGATTCATGAAAATAGTGAATGGACAGAGGAGATGCATGAGGAAGTTAACCTTGTAAAGAAGAATAAGACATGGCATTTCATTGTTCCCAAGGTTGGGGTTAATGTTGCCCTTAACTTGACCAAATCACGTAATCTCCAATTTATTGTTACACCAGAGTTGGCTTTTTATAAGAATAAAGATGTTCGTAATGATGGTTTCACAAACCTCAATGTCAATGCAAAATTAAGATTGAAGTTTTAATGATGAAGTTTTTAAGTATTTTATTTTTGGCTTTGACAGCCGTTGTCGGTGTTTATGCAGAGGAAACTCCATCAAAAAAGAATTTCGTGGAAGTTGGTGGAGTGATGATGCAGGACCTTGGAGATAGGGATGACTTGACTTATTGGGGAGGTGGACTAAGCCTTGGCCGTTATTTCACACCAATATGGGGTGTGAGTGTTGAGGGAAAGTTGGGAACACGTCATAAAAAGAATGAATATGGTGAGACCGATGCAGTTTTGGGATTTATTGGTGTCAACGGACATGCAAAGGTGTCAGAACTCTTTATGCCCAACAGCATTCTTGAGATAGAGCCAACAGTGGGAATTGGTTATAGTTGGGAAACTGAAGATTATGTTGACCATGATGATCATAGATGGGATGAGAAATCAACATCTCATTTCATTGTTCCCAAGGTTGGAGTTAATGTTGCCCTTAACTTGACCAAATCACGTAATCTCCAATTTATTGTCACGCCTGAATTGGCTTTTTATAAGCATAAAGACTTAAAAAATGATGGTGGAACCTATCTCAATGTCAATGCAAAATTAAGATTGACGTTTTAAATAATAACCCAAAAGAAGAAATCATGATAGACAATTTTGAATCAAAACTTAGAACGGCTCTTGTAAAAAGGACATCTCAAGAGAATGCAGAGTTTATTTTATCTCAAATCAAATCTGACGAGAGAGATGAGAATCTAAAGATAATGGATAATGGCGTTTATGATTTATTAAAAGAAAGAGGCTTGTCAGACGTTTTTAAAGAAGCCTACACAGAGTTAGGAATTAAATGGAATCATGATAACGAACCGCCGTATTAAGAGATATTATAATTTCAAATTGAGTTATTGAATTGTAGGGCCCCTTGTGAGTTGACGAGTAAATCAATCGACGAGTTGACAAGGAAGTCGTAGCCCTACGCTATTTAAACAGCAAATCAGCCGCATCTACTCTTAGATGCGGCTGATTTGTTTTGAGGGGTGGAGGATTCCGCAGGCGGGAAATCTGTCTTTTACCCTTGGCAATGAATCTTCTCACCGAGGCGGCGGGCGTTACTCGTCGAGGGCGAAGTCGAGCTGTTTTTTCTCGAGGTTGGCCTTGGCCACTTTGATGCGGATGGCGTCGCCGAGCTGGTATTTGTGGTGATGACGGCGACCCACGAGGCAGAAGTTGCGCTCGTCGAACTCGTAGTAGTCGTTATCCAAGTCGCGCATGGGAATCATTCCCTCGCAGTGGTTGTCGTCGATCTCGGCGTAAATGCCGTAGCTTGTAATGCCGCTGATGTGGGCGTCGAAGGACTGTCCGAGCTTGTCGGCCATGAATTCCACCATCTTGTACTTGATGGAATCGCGCTCGGCGTTCTGTGCCACGAGCTCCATGTCGGAGCAATGTTCGCAGAGTTCCTCGCAATGTTTCTCATTGGCGCTGCGCGCTCCTTGCTGGTAGCGGGTGAGGAGTCGGTGGACGATGGTGTCGGGGTAGCGGCGTATGGGGGAGGTAAAGTGGGTGTAGTAGTCGAAGGCCAGCCCGAAGTGGCCGATGTTGTGGGTGGTGTACTTGGCTTTCATCATGGCCCTGAGCGCCACGGTTTGTATTACTTTGCCCTCGCGCTTGCCTTCGACGTCGTCCATGAGCTTGTTAATGCTCTTGGCCATGGCGCCCTTGGTGCCATCGGTCTTTACTTTGTAGCCGAATTTGGCGATGAATTGGCGCAGCGTCTCCATTTTTTGTGGGTCGGGATTGTCGTGAACGCGGTAGGGAAGGGTCTTTGCCTTGCGCCCTTTCTTTACTTTTCCGACGGTCTCGGCCACGGTGCGGTTGGCCAGCAGCATGAATTCCTCGATGAGCTTGTTGGCGTCCTTGGAGCTCTTGAAGTAGCAGCGGGTGGGCTTTCCCTTTTCGTCGATGTCGAAATGGAGCTCCTCTCGGTCGAATTTCACGGCGCCGTTCTTGAATCGTTTGCTACGCAATTGCTTGGCCAGTCGGTCGAGGAGGATGAGCAGTTGGGCGTTCTCACCCTTGTAGCCGCCCTTGGGAGCGGGTGGGGCGGGCTCTCCCGTGCCGTCGATGACGCCGTTGTCCTCAAGGATTTGTTGTACTTCCTCGTAGGCGTAGCGGCGGTCGCTGCGGATGACGGTGTGGACTATGCGCGATGATTTGATGTCGGCGTCGGCGTCCATGGTGAAGATGACGCTGTAGGCGAGCTTCTCCTCGTTGGGGCGGAGTGAGCAAACGAAGTTGCAGAGGTGCTCGGGCAGCATGGGGATGGTGCGGTCGACGAGGTAAATGCTGGTGGCTCGCTTGACGGCTTCCTTGTCGATGATGGAGCCTTCGGTCACGTAGTGGCTCACGTCGGCTATGTGCACGCCCACCTCGTAGAGGGCTGCCTTGCCTTGCTTGGCGGCCTGCGGGGTGAGGGGATGGCCTTGGGCGTCGAGCAGGCGGATGGAGAGGGCGTCGTCGAAGTCCTTGGCGTCGCGGGGATCGATGGTGCAGGTGAACACTTGGCGGAAGTCCTCGCGCTCGTCAAGGTCTTTCTTCGTTACCTCGCCGGTTATCTTCTTGGCGGCTTCCTCCACGGCTTGGGGGTATTTATAGGGCAGTCCGTATTGGGCGAGGATGGTGTTCATCTCGACGTCGTTGTCGCCCGTCTGTCCCAAGATGTCGATGACTTCGCCGATGGGGCTCTTGCGTTCCTCGTCGGGCCACTGCGTTACGCGCACGACGGCCTTGTCGTCTGTCTTGCCGCCTTTTATCTTTCGGCGGGGTATGATGATGTTGTGGGCCAGCACGTCGGACTGGGGTATGAGGTAGGCCATGTCCTTGTCTACCTTCAGGCGGCCCACGAAGGTGTCTTTCTTGCGCTCGAGTATCTCGATGACTTGCGCTTCCTTTATGTGGTTGACGCGGCGAGCCATGAACGAGAATTTTACCTTGTCGCCGGTGAGGGCGCCCATGGAGTTGCGCTCTGACACGAAGATGGGCTTCTCGCTATCCACGGGTATGACGGAGTTCTTGCCGTTGGCCTTGCGCTGGAATGTGCCTTCCTGTATTTGGCCATTGGTGTTGAGGCGGTATGAATTTTCCGAAACCTTGGCCAGAAAGTCGTCCCACGCCATTTCCTCCATGATGTCTATGGCCTGCATCTTGAGCGGGTGGGTGTTGAGCTTGAGGGCTCTGAATATTTCTTTGAAACTTAATGTTTTTCCGGGTAGGGCGGAGAAAAATTCCTCTATCCGCTCAGCCAATTGTTTTTTGGTCAGTCGTTTGCCGGCCTTTTTGCCTTTTGTCATAGCTATGGTGTTTTAAAATATAACGTGGTAAAATGGTATAGATGGTTCGCCGTGCCACGGTGGGGTGGGCTTGGCGTGCGTGGTCTATGGGCCAAAGATACGAAAAGTTTTGTTGACGCCATCATTTTTGGTGTGAAAAAGTGGGCCTTTTGGGCCCTTAAAGCTGCCCTTTGGACGAGCTAAAGGGCTGGTTTGAGGAGGGAGAAGAGGCGTGGTGGCAGGCTGAGGGGGTGAGGAGGTGGGGGGAAAGGGAGCTGTCGGACGAGTCGGACCAGTCAGACTAATCGGACCGATTCGACAGCTCAGACCCGTCCGACGCTCTCTCTACAGCGGCGGCAAGGCCGCCTCACCCTCTCACCTTATCGCCCTCAAGGCAAACCATTCATCCCCCAACCCCTCAACCGCCCACCTCCTTTATCTTATCTTAACTTCTTACGACTGTTCACTGAAATATTATTTCCACGAAAGGGCTTAACTTTGCACCCGATAACAACCCACTAACCCTAATAAATAATTGAATAGAGAAATGGAAGAAACAAACGTAAAATTGATGTATCAGGGGCACATACAGACTTTCAGGAAATCAGAACTCAGACCCCTTCGGGAGGAAGCGATGCAGGAAATGCAGCAATTCGTGATGGAACTCATTGATGGTGGCGACGGGGGCAGCCTGCGTTGGCAGAGCACCACGACCGACCTCGTGGAGCTGGTGAGCGATGTTTACACGGTGTGCGACGTGAAGGACGCCCGCGGGTGCGACCTAACCTTTGCCTACATGGTCGAAATGGTGTGTCGCAGGCTGGTGAAGCCCGTGCCCCGCAATCCACGGTCGTATGCCTATCGGGCCAAAATGCGCAAGTCGATGCGCCAGAGCTCGCTGCTCGATCGCTGGGTCCTCATGAAAATCAACGGCCTCGATCCACGCCGCCAATTGGTCAGCAGGGCGTGAGGAGCTGGCCCGTGGCCCGCGGAAGCAGCCGTTTCAGGAATGTCGAGGCAGTGTAGGCACAAGTGTATCGCCCACCTCCTTGGCCACCCTTAAAAACCTCCTTATCTTTGCATCGTTGAAAGTAACAAAACCAAATCGTAAATATTGAAACACACATCATTAGAAAGATATAAGTAAAGAAGTTAATCAGTTGATGGCAGAGAGCTGTTAAGGCTATCGGAATAGTCGGACCAGTCGGACTAATCAGACCGGGCTGAGGCAAATAGAAGGAGCAAAAACAAAACTAACCATTCATCCCCCCAACTACTCACCCTCAACCAATAACAACTAACCATTCATCCCCCCAACTACCACCCCTCACCAATCCCGGCTAACCATTCATCCCCCCAACTCCCCAACTGCCAACTAAAACCTCCCCAACCACCAACCAAAACCCCCATTACCATGAAAACACACAACCCAACCAACGGCGACCGGCTGCGGCTGACGCCCCATTTCACCCTCGAGGAGATGACCCGCTCGGCCACGGCCCGCCGGTACCACGTCGACAACACGCCCTCACCCGAGGCAGTACACAACCTGCGACGGCTCTGCACCAAGGTGCTCGAACCCCTCCGAAAGGAGTTTGGCCCCATCCGCGTCACCAGCGGCTACCGCTCCGAATGGCTCAACCGCATGGTGGGAGGGGCCACCCACTCGCAGCACATCTTCGGCGAGGCCTGCGACATCCACATCCCCTCACGGGCCAAAGGCATAGAAATGCTGGAGTTCATCTTCATGACCTTGGACTACGACCAGCTCCTCTTTGAGCACAACCTGCAGGGCGCCGAGTGGATACACGTGAGCTACCGCGAAGGCCACAACCGACAAATCATGATTCCCTACTACATGCCGGCATGACCGCCGGCCCGGGGCAACCATCGGCGACGAAAGAAAAAGAAAATTGTAGGCTTACATATTATCAACAAACAACAAACCAATTATTAACCAAAAAACACAAACAATTATGGCAGTAAATTACAAAATGTATCAGGACAACCGCAAGGAGAGTAAGACAAAGGGCAAGTGGTTCGCCCGCGCCACCCACAAGGGAGTGGTCGAGACCAACCAACTGACCGAGGTGATGACCGACATGCTCCAGCAGTCGATGCGCATTAAGCTCAACGGACTGGGCACCTTCAAGATCGGAATCTCCACCCGTGCCGCCGAAACAGCCAAGGATTTCACCATCACGAAGCACCTTCGCAACGTGCATGTGCTCTTCCAGCCCGAGCTCACCGTCGACCGTTCCAGCCACGCCCGTAAGCGGGCATTGCTCCACGGCGTTGAGTTTACCGAGGCCGATGAGTACACCAGCGGCAAGAAGGGCGACAAGACCACCACGACCAAGCCCTCGGGCTCGGCCACAAGCGGCGAGGAAGGAGGTAACTAATGGCTCAAGTGAATCTGACACCATGGAAAATACTCTTTAAAGTCATCATTGCCGTGGCGACGGCACTGCTCGGGGCCTTGGGCGCCGACAGCATGACAAACGAATGAAGCGCGGCGGCCGCCGGAGGGCAGGCCCCCACAGTCAACACAGATGATTACTGACGGATTGGGCGGATTTGTGAAAATCTGCCCAATTTTTTGTATTCGGGCCGCGATGTTTTCTCATTTATAATATGTATCTTTGCATCCATGACAACGCTTCTGTCAAACGAAACAATTATAACTCAATCATAAACAATGGACTATAATTTCAGAGACATTGAGAAAAAATGGCAACAGCGGTGGGAGAACGACCAGACCTACCATGTTGAGGAAAACCCCGAGAAAAAGAAATTTTATGTGCTCAATATGTTCCCTTACCCATCAGGAGCCGGTCTCCACGTGGGTCATCCGCTGGGATACATAGCTTCGGACATTTATGCCCGCTACAAGCGACTGCGGGGATTCAATGTGCTCAACCCCATGGGATATGACGCCTACGGCCTGCCCGCCGAGCAGTATGCCATACAGACGGGCCAACATCCGGCCAAGACCACCGAGACCAATATCAACCGCTACCGCCAACAGCTCGACAAGATAGGTTTCAGCTTCGACTGGCAGCGCGAGGTGCGCACCTGCGATCCCGGCTATTACCATTGGACGCAGTGGGCTTTTGAGAAAATGTTTGACAGCTATTTCTGCAACACCTGCCAAAAGGCACGCCCCATCGCCGACCTTGTGGCCCATTTCGAGGCCCGCGGCACTGACGGGCTTGACGCCGCCCGGAGCGAGGAACTCTGCTTCACGGCCGCCGAGTGGCAGGCTATGAGCGAGGTGGAACAGCAGCGGGTGCTCATGAATTACCGCATTGCCTACCTCGGCGAGACCATGGTCAATTGGTGTCCGGGCTTGGGAACGGTGCTGGCAAACGACGAGGTTGTCGACGGCGTAAGCGAGCGCGGAGGCTATCCCGTGGTGCAGAAGAAAATGCAGCAGTGGTGCCTGCGCACGTCGGCCTACGCCGGACGATTGCTCGAAGGGCTCGAGACGGTCGACTGGACCGACTCGCTCAAGGAGACGCAACGCAACTGGATAGGTCGCTCGGAGGGTACCGAAATGCAGTTCAAAGTGGCCGGCAGCGACCGCCATTTCACCATTTTCACCACCCGTGCCGACACCATTTTCGGCGTTACCTTCATGGTATTGGCCCCCGAGTCGGAGCTGGTGGACGAGCTGACCACCGAGGAGCAGAAGGCCGAAGTGAGCGAGTACTTGGCTTATGTCAAGAAACGCACCGAGCTCGACCGTATCAGCGATCGCAAGGTAACGGGCGTGTTCAGCGGCAGCTATGCCGTCAACCCCTTCACGGGCGATAACATTCCCATCTGGATTTCCGAATATGTATTGGCCGGTTACGGCACGGGCGCCATCATGGCCGTGCCTGCCCACGACAGTAGGGACTATGCCTTTGCCCGCCATTTCGACCTGCCCATCGTGCCCCTTATCGAGGGTGCCGACGTGAGCGAGGAGAGCTTCGACGCCAAGGAAGGCACGGTGATGAACTCACCCAAGGCCGGCACGACGGCGCTCGACGGCTTCAGCCTGAACGGTATGACCGTGAAGGAGGCCATAGCGGCCACAAAGGAATTTGTCACCGCCCATCAGTTGGGCCGCGTAAAGGTGAACTACCGGCTTCGCGACGCCATTTTCTCACGCCAACGCTACTGGGGTGAGCCATTCCCCGTATATTATAAGGATGGCATGCCACGCATGATTCCCGAGGAATGTCTGCCCCTCGAGTTGCCCGACATCGAGACCTACAAGCCCACGGAGACGGGTGAGCCGCCCTTGGGACGTGCCAAGGTGTGGGCATGGGACGAGAAGAATAAGAAGGTAGTCGAGACCTCGCTCGTCGATAACAAGTCGGTATTCCGCTTGGAGCTCAATACCATGCCGGGATTTGCGGGCAGTTCGGCTTACTACCTGCGCTATATGGACGCCCGGAACGACAGCGCCCTCGTGGGCAAAGAGGCCGACGCGTACTGGCAGAACGTGGATTTGTACGTCGGAGGAACCGAACATGCCACGGGACACCTTATCTATAGTCGCTTTTGGAACAAGTTCTTGTTCGATTGTGGCGTAAGTTGCAAGGAGGAACCCTTCCAAAAGCTCGTCAACCAAGGTATGATCCAAGGCCGTTCCAACTTCGTTTACCGTGTCAACAGCGCCGCTGACGCCACCCCGGCCGACCACCCCGTGTTCGTTTCCGTGGGCCTGAAGGACGGTTATGACACCACGCCCATCCATGTCGACGTAAATATCGTGAGCAATGACGTGCTCGATCGCGACGCCTTCAAGGCTTGGCGACCCGAGTACAGCAACGCCGAGTTCATCTTGGAGAACGGCGTTTACAAGTGCGGATGGGCCATCGAGAAGATGAGCAAGAGCATGTTCAACGTCGTTAACCCCGATATGATCGTCGAGAAGTACGGCGCCGACACGCTCCGCTTGTACGAAATGTTCCTCGGTCCCGTTGAGGCCAGCAAGCCGTGGGACACCAACGGCATTGACGGTTGCCATCGGTTCCTGCGCAAGTTCTGGAATCTTTTCTTCGACAACCGTACCGGCGAGAGCGTCGTCAGCGACGAGGCACCCTCGAAGGACAGCCTGAAGAGCCTGCACAAACTCATCAAGAAGGTGACCGAAGACATCGAGAAATTCTCTTACAACACCTCTATCTCGGCCTTCATGATAGCCATTGGCGAGCTGGGGCAGCAGAAATGCCACAGTCGCTCGTTGCTTTCCGACCTCGTGGTGCTCATCGCTCCCTTCGCGCCGCACATCGCCGAGGAGCTGTGGGAGCACTTGGGACAGGCCGGAAGCGTATGCGACGCCACATGGCCCGTATGGAATGAGGCCTATCTTACCGAGAACGAGATGCAGCTTACCGTGAGTTTCAACGGTAAGGCCCGCTATCAGAAGCTCCTGCCCGTCGACGCCCCGAACGAGGAAATACAGCAGGCGGTGCTCAATGATGAGCGAAGCGCCAAGTACTTGGAGGGCAAAACCATCGTGAAAGTAATCATCGTACCACGTAAAATCGTTAATATTGTCATCAAATGATGCGCCAATTGCAAATTTGGAATGAGGTAAAGGACTATATGTTCATAGCCCTTGGCCTGCTTATGTACACTGTGGCATTCACCGTTTTTCTAATGCCTTATCAGATAGTGGCCGGCGGCGTGACCGGTCTTGCGGCCATTATCTACTATGCCACGGGCTTTCGTATAGAAAACACGTACATCATCATCAACCTCGCGCTGCTCGTCGTGGCGCTCAAGGTATTGGGTCTGAAGTTCATGATGAAGACCATCTTCGCTATTTTCACGCTCTATTTCATGCTCATGATAGCGCAGGACATCATTCCGAAACAGCCCAACGGCTTGCCCGTCAAGCTGCTGGGTGAGGGTCAGGACTTCATGTCGATGGTCATAGGATGTGTCATCACGGGTGTGGCCTTGGCCACGGTGTTCCTTCATAATGGTTCCACGGGAGGCACGGACATCATCGCCGCCTCCATCAACAAGTACCACAACGTGTCGTTGGGTACCGTCCTGATCGCCGTCGACTTCTGTATCATCGGCAGTTGTATGTTCATTCCCTCGTTCGGAACCTATATCGAGCGGGCCCATAAGGTGATGTTCGGTTTGTGTGTGATGACGCTCGAGAACTTCTCGCTCGACTATGTGATGAACGCCCGCCGAGAGTCGGTGCAGTTCATGATATTCTCTCGCAAGTTCGCGGAGATAGCCGACGAGATCGGAACGCAGATGAATCACGGCGTAACCATACTCGATGGCCACGGATGGTACACCGGTCAGGACGTCAAAGTGCTGTGCGTATTAGCCAAGAAGCACGAGAGCACGGAGATATTCCGCCTCATTAAGATGATCGACCCCAACGCTTTCGTCAGCCAGAGCAGCGTCATCGGCGTGTACGGTGAGGGCTTCGACGAAATGAAAGTGAAGATAAAGAAGAAGAAAATCAAAGAATTAGCCGAGAAATGAAGATAGTTTTCGCCACCAACAACGCGCATAAGCTCGATGAGATAAGGCAAATCTTGGGCCCGCAGTTCGAGATTGTGTCGCTCAAAGACATTGGTTGCCACGTCGACATCCCCGAAACGGGCGATACTTTGGAGGAAAATGCCCGGCAGAAGGCCCAATACGTGTTCATCCATTACGGCCTTGACTGCTTCGCCGACGACACCGGACTCGAGGTGGAGGCCCTTGGTGGCGCCCCGGGAGTGCACAGCGCACGCTACGCCGAGGGCACCGACCACGACAGCAGGGCCAATATGGCCAAGCTGTTGCGTGAAATGGAGGGGCGTGAAAACCGCGGCGCCCGTTTCCGCACGGTCATTTCGCTTCTCTGCCACGACGCTTCCAATCCCTCACAGCCCCGTGAATATCGGTTCGAGGGCATTGTCAACGGCCGTATCGGCACCGCTCCGCAAGGCGAGGGGGGCTTTGGTTACGATCCCGTTTTTATTCCTGAAGACCATAACGAGAGCTTCGCCCAATTGGGTGAAGCCATCAAGAACACCATCAGTCATCGTGCCCGGGCCGTCCGTAAGTTAGCGGAGCATTTGCGGCAGGGCCAACGATGAGGGGCGGCGGAGCCGCAGGTGAAGGGGGCAAGAGCCCCCGTTGTCAGGTTGAGGGGTTGAGAGGATGAATAGTTTCCTTTAAAAGCGTGTGGCGGCGGAGCCACCATTGTTGAGTAATTTGTCAGACCGGTCGGACCTGTCAGACTTGTCCGACAAGTCCGATGATATTAAAGCCTCGCCCCGCTACCACCTCATTAGCCACAACTCCCAACTCTTTTTGATTAAGCAAATAACTCGTTAACTCGTCAACTCGTATCTTGTCAACTTATTAACTCGTATCTGAATGAGGATAAGACTATTGATTATGGCCATCATGATGTGGGCCGGTGGATGGGCGACTGTCGGCCGGGCACAGACAGGCACGTGGCAAATGTATCAGGCGTATCACGAGGTAAAGGAGATAGCCAAGGCCCATCAGCGGGTGTATGTGCTGGCCTCGGGAGGACTGTATGTCTACAATGAGGCCGACGAAAGCCTGCAAACATTCGACAAGACCACGGGACTGACCGACAGCGGCATAGCCCATATAGGCTACAACAAGGCGGCCGGGCGGCTGGTTATCGTGTATGAAAACCAAAATATCGACCTCATGGATGACCAAGGGGCCGTCATCAACATCAGCGCTTACCACTCGGCGACCCTCACGGAGGACAAAACGGTGAACCACATCGCCATGGCGGGCGACCATGCGCTGCTCAGTACGGGCTTCGGACTGTTGAGGATTAACGTGCGCAAGGCCGAGATCAGTGCCACCTACAAGCTGGGATTCAGGATAAACTATTGCTACACAACGGATAAGAACATCTATGCCGCCGGTGAGGAAGCGGGCTTGTACGAGGCGCCCTTGACCGCCAATTTGAACGATAAGAGCGCATGGAAACGGGTAAGCGACTACCAAAAGCCCGCCGCAACAGTGGACGAGGCCCTCTTGGAACGCATCAAGCGATTGCAGCCCGGCGGCCCCCGGTCGAATCGTTTTTATGAGATAAAATTTTCCGATGGCCGTCTTTATGGCGTGGCAGGGGGCTTCAATTACCTTACCGACGACCTTACGCCGGGACGGGTGCAGGTGATGGACGTCACCACGGGCACATGGTCGGTTTATGACGAGGCCGTAAAGGAGAAGACGGGCATACCTTATGTAGCGGCATTGTCGCTGGCCCTCGACCCCATTCGGCCGGGCCGGGCGTTCGTGGCGGCACGGAGCGGGCTGTTCGAGTTTGATAACGGCACCGTCGTCCACGCCCACAACAGTACCAACAGCCTGCTCACCACCTTGGTGAACGAGCGCTACACCATCATTCCCGGCCTTACCTTCGACGCCACGGGCAGCCTATGGTTCCTCAATTGTTACTCGCCCAACCGCAACCTGATGGAAATCAAACCCTCGGGTGAGTGGGTATCGCATTTCAAGCAAGAGCTGATGGACGCCGACCACAGCCTATATTTCATGCGCAACGCGTTCTTCGACAGCCGCGGGTTGCTGTGGTTTGTCAACGACCATTGGTCCGTTCCCTCCATCATCTGCTACGACCCGCGGGCCGACAAGGTGAGGGTTGTCAGCCGTTTCACCAATACCGATGGCAACAGCTTGGCCGTGAACTACGTCCATTGCGCCGTGGAGGACATGGACGGACGGCTGTGGATAGGCACCAACGTGGGTCCGCTGGTCCTGCCCGCCTTGCCGCTGACCGATGGCGACCCGATGTTTGAGCAAGTGAAAGTGGCCCGCAACGACGGCACTACCACGGCCGACTACCTCTTGGGGGGCGTCGACATCACGGCCATGGCTGTGGATGGGGCCAACAGAAAATGGATGGGGACGAACGGAAACGGCGTGTATCTCATCGGAAGCGACAACACCGAGGAGATTCATCACTTCACCAAGGCCAACAGTCCCTTGCCTTCGGACAACATAACGTCCATCGCCATCGACGGCGCCACGGGCAACGTGTACTTCGCCACGGACAAAGGGCTCTGCTCTTATCGGGCCGACGCCACCAGCTCAGCCGAGAATATGACGGCCGAAACGGTGTATGCCTTCCCCAATCCCGTAGCGCCCGACTACACCGGGCCCATCACCGTGCGGGGACTGACGGCCGACGCCGACGTGAAAATTGTCACCTCATCGGGCCACCTCGTCTATCAGGGTCGCAGCAATGGCGGCACCTTCACGTGGCCGGGCCTCGATAGCCGCGGCTGCCGTGTGCCCTCCGGGGTTTATTCAGTGCTTACCGCCACCAGCGATGGAAAGAAAGGAGTGGTGTGCAGGGTAGCAGTGGTGAGGTAGGCGGCATAGCCGCAGTAGTAAAGTTGGGAGGTCTGGGAGGATGAATGGTTAGTTTTGGAGTAGTAGGGGCGGCACAGCCGCCCTATGGGCGGTAGCCATCCGACTAGTCGGACCCGTCTGACCGGCCCGACCCGTCTGACTAAGAGCGCCGAGGCTGTGCCACGTACGCGCTCAGCAGCACCAAGATGAGGGCCACGGGCTTGTCCCACGTGAGGACATCCTGCATGAGGGCGATGGCCACGAGGGAGGCGACGATGGGCTGGAGATTGGTGTAAATGCTGACGGTCGTGGCCTCGAGATAGCGCATGGCGAAGGGGATGGCGAAATAGCCGGCCACGGTGGCGAAGATGACGATGAAGCCCATTTCGAGCAAACCGTCCCATTGGGTGGCGGAGGAGTAGAGGGGCGCCGTGAGGAGATCGTTCCATGAGAAGGGCAGCACGGCCACCGTGGAAACGAGGAACACCCATTTCATCTGCGTCACGGCGGTGTAGCGGGTCGATACCTTGCGGGTGATGATGAGGTAGACGGCCCATGTGAGCAGGCTCAAAATGGTGAGGCCTATGCCCAGCAAGTCGTTGGTGCCGCGGCCGCCCTGCCATCCCATGAGCACCATGAGCATGGCACCGGCTATGCCGATGAGCACGGCGATAATGCCGCGGGTGGTCATTTTCTCACCTATCATGAGTGAGGCGCACACCATTGTGGCCACGGGGGTGAGGGTGGCGATGAGCGAAAAGTAAACGGGGGTGGTGTAGGTGAGGGCCCAAGCGGTGAGGGTTTGCGACACGACGAAGCCCAGCAGGCCGCCCAACATGATGACGATGAGGTCGTGACGGCTCACCTTTTCCTTGGGCATGAACAAGGAGATGAGCCAAAAAATGGCGGCCGCGCCGATGCAGCGGGTGACCATGTAGCCCATGGGCGATACCCATTTGTCGAGCAGGAGTTTGGTTACCGGGACGCCGAGTCCGAAAATAATGTTGGCCATGAGTACGGCCATGTGGGCAGGAAGGGTTTTCATAATGATAATTTTTTGGGTTGTGGGGGCGGCAAGGCCGTGGCGGCCCGTACCCGGAACCGCAGTTGTGAAGGTGAGGAGTTGGGCGGATGAAGGGGTGGTTTTGCGGGGATAGCGGGGCTTTTGGCCTCCTATTTTCCGGAAAAGTCTTCGGACCGGTCGGACAAGTCTGACCAATCGGACCGGTCCGACGGCTGATGAAAACTGGTCAGAGGACAACCATAGCCGGTATGAGGATAGCGGCGCACCCTCTTCATGCTACTTGTTTACTCGCTAACTTGTATCTCATTAACTAAAACTATCAACTTGTTTACTTGTCAACTCGTAGCTCGTCAACTTGTCAAACGCCGGCTGCAAAGGTACAATAAAAAAGAAAGAGAGGGAAGGAAATAGGCATAGAAAGAGGAAGAAAGGGGCTTTTGGGAGGAGAAAGGGTACGATTTAGCGAGGTAATAGGGCTGCTATTATCCTGATTTTGCTATCTAAAAAAGCCTTAAAATCTTTGACAATCACGTGATTTTACGTAATTTTGCTGTTCACCAAAGAATGAGATACATAGCATTGGAGGGTTGTGGATTGACGGAGGAAAATGATTTTGCGAGGCTCCGCACAACCCCTATATTTCCTAAAAAATAATCCTATGGCAACAAGCGATAAGGGCCTTACGCCCATGATGAAACAGTTTTTCTCGATGAAAGATAAACATCCTGACGCCGTATTGCTGTTTCGTTGTGGCGACTTTTATGAGACCTATGGTCACGACGCCGTCATTGCTGCCTCTATTTTGGGTATCACTCTCACCAAACGTAATAACGGAGGACTGAGCGGGGAGACCGAAATGGCGGGATTTCCCCACCATGCGCTCGACACGTATTTGCCCAAACTCATCAGGGCCGGACGGCGTGTGGCCATCTGCGACCAGCTGGAGGACCCCAAGAAAAAGCGGCAGGAGATAAAAGGAAAGCGCGGACTGACCGAGATGGATAAGATGGTGAAGCGCGGCATTACGGAGCTGGTGACGCCGGGAGTGGCCATGAGCGATAATGTATTGAATTACAAGGAGAACAACTTTTTGGCCGCCGTGCACTTTGGTAAGGGAGCTTGCGGCGTGAGCTTCCTCGATATTTCGACCGGCGAATTCCTCACCGGGGAGGGCACATACGATTATGTGGAGAAACTGCTGGGCAACTTCATGCCCAAGGAAGTGCTCTATGAGCGCAGCCACAAGCAGGATTTTGAGCGCAATTTCGGCCAACGCTACTGTGTGTTTGAAATGGATGAGTGGGTATTTACCGACCAAAACGCACGGCAGAAACTGTTGAAACATTTTGGCACAAAGAGTCTCAAGGGCTTTGGCGTGGAACATTTGAAGAGTGGAATCATCGCCAGCGGCGCCATCATGCAGTATCTGGAAATCACCCAACATACGCACATCAACCACATCACGTCGCTCTCACGCATTGAGGAAGAGAAATATGTGCGCCTCGACAAGTTCACCATTCGCTCCTTGGAGCTGCTCCACACGATGCAGGACGATGGCGCCTCGCTGCTCAATGTCATCGACAGGACGGCCACGCCGATGGGTGGCAGAATGTTGCGGCGGTGGCTTGTGTTCCCGCTGAAGGACGTGAAGCCCGTCAACGATAGGCTCGACGTGGTGGAATATTTCTTCCGCCATCCCGATTTCAGGCAGCGCATAGACGAGGAGTTCCACCGTGTGGGCGACTTGGAGCGTATCATTTCCAAGGTGGCCGTGGGCCGTGTGTCGCCCCGTGAGGTCGTTCAGTTGAAGCTGGCGCTGCGTGCCATCCGGCCCATCAAGCTGGCCTGCCTTCATGCCGAGGACGAAACGCTGCGCCACATCGGCGAACAGTTCAACCTATGTGAGAGCCTCCGCGACCGCATAGAGAAGGAAATACAGCCCGACCCGCCACAGTTGGTCAACAAAGGTGACGTGATAGCCGACGGTTACAGTACCGAGCTGGACGAGCTGCGGGCCATCAGTCGCCACGGAAAGGACTACCTGCTCCGCATACAAGAGGCCGAGGTAGAGCGTACGGGCATAACAAGTCTGAAGGTGGGGTTCAACAACGTCTTCGGCTATTACTTGGAAGTGCGCAACGCTTTCAAGGACCGCGTGCCCGAGGAGTGGATTCGCAAGCAGACACTGGCGCAGGCCGAGCGCTACATCACGCAGGAACTGAAGGAATACGAGGAGAAGATTCTCGGGGCCGACGAGAAGATATTGGCCCTCGAGGCGTCGCTCTTCAATGAGCTGGTGATGGCCATGCAGGAATTCATTCCGCAGATACAAATCAACGCCACGCTCGTGGCGAGGCTCGACTGCCTGCTCTCTTTCGCCAAGATTTCGGAGGAAAATCGCTACGTGCGCCCCGTTATCGACGACAGCGAGGTGCTCGACATACGCCAAGGACGCCATCCCGTCATCGAGACCCAACTGCCCGTGGGCGATCGTTATGTGCCCAACGACGTGTATCTCGACACCGAGAAACAGCAGATTATGATGATAACGGGACCTAACATGGCCGGTAAGTCAGCCTTGCTGCGCCAAACGGCCCTCATCGTCCTGCTGGCCCAAGTGGGTTGTTTCGTGCCCGCTGAGAGCGCCCGGGTAGGATTGGTCGACAAGATATTTACCCGTGTGGGTGCCAGCGACAATATCTCGCTGGGCGAGTCCACGTTCATGGTGGAAATGACCGAGGCCGCCAACATCCTCAACAACGTGTCCGAGAAGAGCCTCGTGCTCTTTGACGAGCTGGGACGGGGCACGAGTACCTACGACGGAATCAGCATAGCGTGGGCCATCGTGGAGTATCTGCACGAGAATCCCCGGGCCGGCGCCCGCACGCTCTTTGCCACCCACTACCATGAACTCAACGAAATGGAAAAGAATTTCACGCGTATCAAGAACTACAACGTGAGCGTGAAGGAGGTCGATGGCAAGGTGATATTCCTTCGCAAGCTCATGCGGGGCGGCAGCGAGCACAGTTTCGGTATCCACGTGGCCGAGATTGCGGGCATGCCGAGGTCCATCGTGAAGCGCTCGAACATCATCCTGCGTGAGCTGGAGGCCGACAATGCCGGCGTGGGACGTGCCGGACGACCCGACACTACCAAGATAACCGACCATGGGAGTGGCATGGAGCTGAGCTTCTTCCAGCTCGATGACCCCGTGCTGGCCCAAATTCGTGACGAGATTCTTGAGCTCGACGTCAACCGGCTTACCCCCATCGAGGCCCTCAACAAGCTCAACGACATCAAGAAAATACTGAAAGGAGGAGCGTAGGCGGCAGAGCCGCCGTTGTGAGGTTGGGGAGGTGGCCCCTATCATGGTCGAACCCGTCGGACCGGTCTGATGGGTTCGATTAGTCGGAAGGCCGGCTTTTGCCGGCTAAAAGGCTAACGCTCCATGGGGCGAAAGCTATTAATTAAGGTGTAAAAACAAAGTACCGATGGCACGATTTTGTGCCATCGGTACTTTCTTTTGGTAGATATGGGTTTACTCTTTAGCCTCCTTCTTATCATTAGGAGGCTTTCTTTTCTTTCCCCTTTTCCCTCCTTCTTATTATTAGGAGGGCTTTTTCTTTTTATTCTTTCACCTCCCAAATATCGTTGGTCTCAAGGAGTTCCATGAAATTGTGGTAGGGTTTCTTGGCTTTTACCTCCTCTATCTGGGCGTTGACAGCATCGTCGTAGGTGGGCGCTTCCACGTCGCGGATGATTCCCAAGGCCACGGGGAAACCGTGCTCGTTATCCATCATGGCGAGTTTTAGCTGCAATGTGTCGTCCTGACAGTGGGCGTCGTGGATGAGGATGTCGTCGAGGGTGACGCCGTTCTCGCCTATCTTGACCACCTTCAGGCCGAAACCTTCCTGCATGAGGCCGTACTCATTGTTCTCACCAAAGACCAATGGCTTGCCATGTTCCACGTAGATGGCGTTCTTGCGGCGGCCTTCCTTGTTGTAGATGGGATCGTAACAACCGTTGTTGAAGATGACGCAGTTTTGCAGAATCTCGCACACCGACGCTCCCTTATGCCGATAGGCGGCTTGCAGGATGTACTCCGTTTCCTTGCCATCGGTGGCTACCGATCGGGCGAAGAAGCGGCCGCGGGCACCGAAACACAACTCGGCGGGGCGGAAGGGGTCCTCCACGGTGCCGTAGGGGCTCGACTTCGACACGAAGCCACGGGGGCTCGTGGGGCTGTACTGGCCTTTGGTGAGACCGTAGATGCGGTTGTTGAGCAAGATGATATTGATGTCTACGTTGCGGCGCATGGCGTGGATGAAATGGTTGCCGCCAATGGCGAGGCCGTCGCCGTCGCCACTTATCTGCCACACGGTGAGCTCCGGATTGGCCACTTTCAGTCCTGTGGCCACGGCAGCGGCCCGTCCGTGGATGGTCTGCATGGCATAAGTGTTGACGTAATAGGGCAATCGGCTGGAGCAACCGATACCACTGATGACGGCGGTCTCATAAGGTGGAACGCCTATTTCGGCCATTGCCTTTTGCAGGCTGGCCAAGAAGAAATGGTCACCACAGCCGGGGCACCAGCGGGGCTGACCTTTTTTATAATCTTGTGCTGTATATTCACTCATGGTTTTTATCGCTTCTAATGTGTAGAATAGATGGGGTTAAGGGCTTCGGTGGCCGATGGGCGGGGCATGGAAGCGGCGCCGGGCCTACCGAAAAGCGTTAGTAGATGACACGGTTCTCGAAGGTTCCACCCACGTGGTCCTCGCACTTGGCACGGAGAATCTTCTCGAAGCCGGTTACCAATTCGCTGACGTTGAAAGGTTGTCCCTTTACCTGATTGTACTGATAGGGGGCAAACTCGTTGATACGTATGCGGAGCAGGGCGGCGAATTGTCCGAGATTCTGCTCGGCCACGACCACCTTCTTGTAGCGCAGCAGCACGTCGGCGGTGTTCTTGGGCAATGGGTTTACATATTTAAACTGTGCCAATGCCACCTTGTGACCTTCCTTCCGAAGCTCTTCCATGGCCGTGAAGAGATGGCCGTAGGTCGATCCGAAGCCCACGATAAGCAGGTCGGCGTCGTCCTTGTCGCCCTGAACTTCAACGTCGGGCACCTCTATCTTGGCCACTTTTTCAAAGCGCAGGTGGTCCATACGGTCGTGGTTCTCGGGTTCGGTGGATATGGCGCCGGTCTCACCGTCCTTTTCCAATCCGCCGAGAATGTGGGTAAAGCCCTCTTGTCCGGGGCGTGCCCAGTAGCGCACGTGGGTTTCGGGGTCGCGCTGGTAGGGCGTGTATTTGTATTTCTGTTCCTCTTTTACGTAGTGGGGATGTATCTCCGGCAGGGCATTAATGTCGGGCAGACGCCATGCCGATGAGCCGTTGGCGATGAAAGCGTCGGTGAGGAGCACCACAGGCGTAAGGTGTTCGAGGGCCATCTTGGCTGCCATGAACGCCGCGTCGAAGCAATCGGTGGGGCTGGTGGCGGCAATGACGGGCATGGGGCTCTCGCCGTTGCGACCGTAGAGCACCTGAAGCAGGTCGGTCTGCTCGCTCTTTGTGGGCAGACCCGTTGACGGTCCGCCTCGCTGAACGTCGATGATGACGAGCGGCAGCTCATCGATGACCGCCAGATTGATGGCCTCACTCTTCAGGCAAATGCCCGGTCCGGAGGTCGAGGTGGCTGCCAAGGCGCCCGCGAAGGCTGCTCCCACGGCGCTGGCGCAGCCCGATATTTCGTCTTCGCACTGTACCGTGATGACGCCGCACGACTTATGCTTGGCCAACTCGTGGAGGATGTCGGTGGCGGGGGTGATGGGGTAGGAGCCCAAGAAGAGCTTGAGGCCGGCTCGTTCGGCCGCCGCGATGAGTCCGTAGGCCGTGGCTTTGTTGCCGGTTATATCCATGTAGCGGCCGGGTGTCTTGGTCTTGCTGTCGATGCGGTAGGTGGCGGGCACGCTGGCGTGTACGTTGTGGCCGTAATCGTAGCCCGCGTTGACCACCTTAATGTTGTTCTCGGCTATCTGTGGCTTCTTGGCGAACTTGTCGCGGAGGAAGTTCTCGACGAGACTGAGGTCTCTGTTGAACAGCCAGCACACGATACCGAGGGCAAACATGTTGCGGCTTTTGAGGATGGTTTTGTTGTCCATGCCGCTGTCGGCGAGGCAATCTTTCACCATGGAGGTGATGGGGCAGGCCACGACACGGTCTTGATCGATTCCCATTTCCTGCAGGTAATCATCGCTGTGGAACTCCGCTTTCTTCAGGTCATTGGGCCCGAAGCTGTCCGTGTCGATGATGATGGTGGCCTGTGGCTTGGCATGTTTGTACTGTGTCTTGAGCGCCGCGGCGTTCATGGCCACCAAAACATCGCACTTGTCGCCCGGCGTATAGACGCGGCCTTGCCCAATGTGGACTTGAAATCCTGACACGCCGGTGAGCGAGCCTTGCGGGGCTCGTATGTCGGCAGGGTAGTCGGGGAACGTGGAGATACCGTTTCCTACGGTTGCGGAAACTGTTGAGAAAATGTTACCGGCCAGCTGCATGCCATCGCCGGAATCGCCAGAGAATCTTACTACGACTTGCTCCAGCTCTTTTACTTCGAGCTCTTCAGCCATTTTATGTGTTTTTTCGGTTTATGTAGTAATGTGTTTGAATTGTCAACAAAGTTATATAAAAAAGGTAACCCGCCAAAGAAAAGGCGGGTTATTTTTATAACTGACCCGCTTCTACTTGGCGCACGATGCGCTCGGTGATACGGTCTACGCCGTCGGGGTCGTACTTTTTGGCCAGCGAGGCGCCGAAAGTCCAAGCGAAAGCCTGCCAAAATCCGGCCCTCACGGGGCCCAAGATGGCTTGCAGGGTGCCATAGGCGGAGCTGCCACACTCGCGGTAGACGAGCTTTATCAGGAGCTTTCCCTGCGTGTAGGTGAGCTTCTTCATGCGGGGCGTATATTCCTGCTTAATGCTTTTCTCCACGTATTTAAGATGGGCGTCGCGGGCCTGCTTGTTGGGCAGTGTTTGCAGGTAGTCATAGGTTTCGATGATGATTTGGTTGACTTCCTTGGCGATGGGCAACACTTTTTTCACGTTCATGACGAGTCGGTTGAATGTTTGTCGCTGCTCCGCGCTGCTGAACTGTGGCTTGGGATAGCACCACACGTCGTTCAGCTCCACGTATTGTATGGAGTCGCCTTGGTCGAGCACTTTTCCTACTTTGACCATTGGCACGAACGTGGGGCGGTCGATGTCGACCTCACGGTCCTCGGGATTGACGTGGCCGGGCCGCTCGTCAGGGGCTTGGGCCATGGCCCCGAGGGCGAATAAGGGCAGCAGTGCCGCTATCGTCATGATTCTTTTTATCATCGCATCTGTCCTATGATTGGGGCAAAGATAAGACAATTAGCCGAAATCGTCAAAGATTTTGGTGGATTTTGAAGGCTCTTGAGGGAATCAGACCGGTCTGACTAGTCGGACCGGTTGGACCAATCCGAGGTTGGCAGATGGCCTATTGGGTTGAGAGCATGGCTCTTTGGTCGGACGGGTCGGACCAATCCGACCCGTCTGAGGCACAACCTGCCCGCTAAGCCCTACCCTCTTTCCCTCCTGCTTTGCAGCCGTGCACGGGTCATCTGCTCCCTGACGCCCCCTTCTTTGAGGAACATTTCCTGCTGGCGGAGGATGAGTTTGCGGAGCATGTAGGTAGTTTGGTGGATGAGGGTCAGGCATAGGTTGGCCATTTCCTCGTCCGTCAGGCGGGGCAGCAGCCGTGGATATTCGCTTGCTATGCGGTCACCGGCGGTATAGGCCCTCATGGCTTGGCAGCGGGGGTGGGAGGATGACCATATCGGTTTGGCCCTCACGCGCAGATAGTCCTCGTAATCGATGAGCAATTCCTCGAGGCTTGCCTTGGCCACATTGGTCAGCTTCATTTCCGTTTCGGCCGAGGTGGTGGCGGCCTCGCTGCCTTCGGCGATGTTCTGTTTACCCGAGCGGGCGGCTTGTATCATTTGGTCGACGGTGCGGTCGCCCTTTTGCAGGAAGTGGGTGGCAAAATAATAGGTGATGTCGTAGATAATGGTGGCTGCCCGGTAGGATCGGAGTCGGCGGTAGCCTCCTTTCTGTTGGAGAAATGCTTCGCTCATGGTGAAATCCTTAAGATTATTTTGCAAATTAACCGTTTTTGAGGGATAACGAGGGCGCCCCGTGCGTTAAAAAAGGCTAAGCGGTGGGAAATGGTTGGCCCTTGGTGGTGAGGGGGGGCGGTGAAAGGGGGCTTTCGGGCCAGCGAAAAGGCTGCTTTTGTCGCCCTATCGCGGCCTTTTGGAGCGGCCAAAGGGCCGCGATGGGACGGGCGATTTTATCGTCGGACGGGTCGGACCAGTCGGACTAGTCAGACCGGTCCGATGTTATTGGATGACCCATCCGAGGTTGTTGGCAGGATGGCCGCCTGCCGCCATTTTCTTGGAAAAATATTTTTAAAACATTAGGCATTCCGAATAATTTAGCGTAATTTTGCCCTATGCGCTTGAAGGGCGTAGCTATTGACCGGCATATTCATTTATTCAACATAACCCAAACATGAGAAAAACTTTACTTTCCGTGGCGCTTGCCATGGCCTCATTTGGCCTTCAGGCAGCCGACGCCAATTATCAGGTAGTGCCGTTGCCCCAAAGTATCACGGCTAACAAGGGAGCCGCCTTCGTGCTCGATGGCGCTACAGCCATCAACGTGGTGGGCAATGACGCGGCCATGATGCGCAACGCGCAGTTCTTGAAGCAATACATAAAAGAAGTGACGGGCATAGAGCTGGCCGCCACGGGCAAGAAAACAATCACCTTGGCGCTCAATGCGAAGATTGCCAATGACGAGGGCTATGTCATCACAGTCAAGGCCAAGGGCGTCACCATCGAAGGTCGCACACCGGCAGGCGTGTTCTACGGCATACAGACCCTGCGCAAGTCGCTGCCCGTGGAGCAGCAGGCAAGCGTCAACCTGCCCGCCGCACGCATCGCCGACCAGCCCCGCTTTGGCTATCGCGGTGGCATGCTCGACTGCGGACGCCATTTCTTCAGCGTGGCTTTGGTGAAGGAATACATCGACATTTTGGCCATGCACAACCTCAACACCTTCCATTGGCACCTCACCGAGGACCAAGGATGGCGCGTGCAGATAGACCGTTACCCGCGATTGACCGAGGTGGGTTCGGTGCGCAAACAAACCGTCATTGGCCACAACTCGCCTGTGTATGACGGCGTGCCCTACGGTGGTTTCTACACCAAGGACCAACTGAAGGAAATCGTGAAGTACGCCGCCGACCGCTACATCACCATAATACCCGAGATAGACATGCCCGGCCACATGCTGGCAGCCCTCACTGCCTATCCCGAACTGGGCTGCACGGGCGGTCCATACGAGGTGGCACAGTCGTGGGGCGTGTTCGATGACATTCTCTGCGCAGGCAAATCGAAGACTTACGAGTTCGCTAAGAACGTGCTCGATGAGCTCCTCGAGATATTCCCCTCTAAGTTCATTCACCTCGGAGGCGACGAGGCGCCCCGCAAACGGTGGGAAGCCTGCCCCGACTGTCAGGCCGAAATAAAGCGCTTGGGCCTGAAAGGATCCAACGGATTCTCGGCCGAGGCCCAATTGCAGTGCCATTTCCTCAACGTCATCGCCAAGCACTTGGAGGCCAAGGGACGAAATGTGATAGGTTGGGATGAAGTTCTCGAGGGCGACATCGTTCCCGGCACAACCGTCATGAGCTGGCGCGGCGTGGCCGGCGGACAGCAAGCTGCCGAGCGAGGACTCGACGCCATCATGACGCCCACGGACTATTACTATCTCGACTACTATCAGAACAAGAGCACGGACATACGTCTTATCGGCGGATACCTGCCCGTTGACAAGGTCTACAGCTACAACCCCGTGCCCGACGACGCCTCGGAGGCGCTCAAGAAGCACGTTATCGGTGTGCAAGGTAACCTCTGGACGGAGTACATTCCTTACAAGCAGTTGGCCGAGTATCAGCTTCTGCCCCGCATGGCAGCCATCGCCGAGACCGGATGGACCGACAACAAGCTCAAAGATTTCAATTCTTTCAAGCAGCGCAACGTGAACCTCTACAAGCATTATAAGCTGCTCGATTGGGCCGCAAGCGACGATATGTTTCACTAAAAACAGACTTTGTTTGAAGTAAAAGTTTTAAGAAAAGGGCAGTAGGACTGCCCCTTTCTGCCTCAAAAGCTAAGGAATGGCGCCGATGAAAAGCGTCATTCCTTTTTTTGGTTGGTAGGAGGTTGAGGGCGGCGAAAGCCGCAGTTGGAGGTTAAGGGGTTGAGGGGATGAATAATTACTTTATTCTTTGAGGGGCCCATTGACCCTCAAGCAAGGTTTGACGGGTCAGGCTGGTCCGACCAGTCGGATTGGTCCGATGAGGGCTTCAAGGAGTTGAGGAGTTGGGAGGTTGGGAAGATGAATAGTTACTTTAATATTTTAAAAACAACTTTTCTGCATCCTATCATCCACAAAACAAACTATTCATCCCCTCAACTCCCCACCTCCTCAACTGCTCCATCGGCGCTCCCGGAGGGTCGCCGATGGAGCCTGCCCCCACTTTTTTTAATGTCTTTGTAGCAAATCCATGAAATAATCGCTAACTTTGCAAGCGTTATACGCGTATAAATAAATAATGAGTTTAAGTATATTAGTGACAGGCGCGAGTGGCTTCATCGGCAGTTTCGTGGTTGAGGAAGCCCTGCGCCGTGGCATGGAGGTGTGGGCCGGCGTGCGGAAAAGCAGTTCACGACGCTATCTGCAAGACCCTCGCATCCATTTCATAGAGCTTGACCTTGGGTCGGCTGACAAGCTCCGAGAGCAGCTTCGCGGCCGACAATTTGATTATGTGGTGCACGCGGCCGGTGCCACGAAGTGTCTTCATGCGGCCGATTTTTTCAAGACCAACACCGAGGGAACCAAGAATTTGGCCGACGCCATCCGTGCGTTGCAAATGCCCATCAGGCGTTTTGTCTTCATCAGCAGTCTCAGTGTGTTCGGCGCTATCAAGGAGCGGCAGCCTTATCAGGAGATAGATGAGAACGATTTGCCCCGTCCCAACACCGCCTATGGCCGTAGCAAGCTCGAGGCAGAGTACTATCTCGACTCCCTCGGCAGCGATTTCCCCTACATAGTGCTGCGTCCCACGGGCGTCTATGGCCCTCGTGAGACCGACTATTTCCTGATGGCGCAGAGTATGAAGCGCCATGTGGATTTCTCGGTGGGCTTCCGTCGGCAGGACATCACCTTCGTTTATGTGGAAGATGTGGTGCAAGCCGTGTTCTTGGCCTTCGACCATGGCATGAACGGACGCAAGTATTTCCTGAGCGATGGCAATATTTACGAGAGCAGCGACTTCAGCGATTACATCCATGAGGAGCTGGGCCGACCGTTCCGTATCAAGATAAAGGCACCCGTGTGGGTGCTGCGTATCGTCACGAAGGTGGGCGAGTATTGGGGCCACGTCACGGGTAGGATGACGGCGCTCAACGATGATAAGTACAACATTCTGCGCCAGCGCAACTGGCGTTGCAACATAGAGCCCACGATGGACGAGCTGGGGTATCATCCCCATTTCGACCTTCGACGGGGCACGGCGCTCACCATGCGCTGGTATAAGGAGAACCATTGGCTATGACAATCAAGGAACTGTTCAAGATAGAGGCCGCTCCACGCCGCGGACTGCTGCCGTTGGAGTGGGTCGTGCTGGGCTACATGGCCTTCACGTTGCTCATGGTGCTCTTCCTCTTCACCCGTCTCGACAATCCCGACTCCATGATTTGGGACCGTCTGAAGATAGGCGCGGTGACGTTGGCGCTGTGGGCCAGCTACCGGTTGTTGCCTTGTCGGATGGTCATGTTGTTCAGGGTGATGGCCCAGTTCGGGCTGCTGGCATGGTGGTACCCCGACACCTATGAGCTCAATCGGGTGCTGCCCAACCTCGACCACTACTTTGCCTTGGCCGACCAATGGCTCTTCGGCTGCCAGCCCGCCCTGCTCTTTGCCGAGCGCTTCCCCTCCCCCGTGGTGAGCGAGCTGATGGATATGGGCTACGCGGCCTACTATCCGCTCATCGTACTGACCGTTCTGTACTTCTTCTTTTGGCGCTATCAGGATTTCCAACGGGCCGCTTTCGTGGTCATCGGCTCCTTTTTCGCCTATTACGTAGTGTTCGATTTACTGCCCGTCGTGGGTCCCACCTTCTATTATAAGGCCGTGGGACTGAAGGAAATAGCCAACGGCGTGTTCCCCAATCTGCACGATTACTTCAATAACCATCAGGCTTGCCTGCCCAGTCCGGGCTACAAGGACGGCTTGTTCTATCACTTGGTGGAAGACGCCAAGGCCGCCGGCGAGCGCCCCACGGCCGCCTTCCCCAGCTCACACGTGGGCATTAGCACGGTTTGCATGCTGCTCATCGGCTGGTCGGGCAACCGCAAGTTGCTCCTCGCCATGGCGCCATTCTACGTCTTTCTGTGCTTGGCCACGGTTTACATTCAGGCCCATTACGCCGTCGACGCCATCGCCGGACTCATTACCGGGGCCATGGCTTTCTTCGGATTCATGGCCGTGGGCAAAATCAAAGCGTAAAATTATCCATCTCATTTTTTAAAAAGAAATATGAAAAAACTATATATCGAAACCTACGGTTGCCAGATGAACGTGGCCGACAGCGAAGTGGTCGCCTCGGTGATGCAGATGGCCGGCTACGAAATATGTGACAAGGAGGAGGACGCTGACGCCATTTTCCTCAATACATGTAGCATTCGTGAGAACGCCGAGAACAAGATTTACCACCGTTTGGAAACCCTCCATGCCCTGCAAAAGAAGCGTGACGCCGAGCAGCGAAAGGCCTTGGCGGAGGGCGATGGGCCGGCTCCGGCGGCGTCGGAAGCCTCGCATCCCTCACCCATATTGGGTGTGCTGGGTTGCATGGCCGAGCGAGTGAAGGACGACCTGATACAGAACCACCACGCCAACCTCGTGTGTGGACCCGACGCTTACTTGAATCTGCCCGAAATGATAGCCCAGTGCGAGCTGGGACATAACGCGCAAGACGTGGAGCTCTCGACCACCGAGACCTACCGGGACGTCATTCCCCAGCGTATCGGAGGCAACCGGGTGAGCGGTTTTGTCAGCATTATGCGTGGCTGCAACAACTTCTGCCACTACTGCATCGTGCCCTTCACCCGTGGTCGTGAGCGCAGTCGTGACGTGGAAAGCATACTCAAGGAGGTGCACGACCTGCGCGACAAAGGCTTCAAGGAGGTAACCCTCTTGGGGCAGAACGTCAACTCCTACGGTCTGCTTCCTAACGGCAAGCGCCCCGACGACGGCATTTCCTTCGCCCAACTGCTGCGTGAGGTGGCCCGCAGCGTGCCCCAAATGCGGGTGCGTTTCACCACGTCCAATCCCGAGGACATGACCGAGGACATCCTCCATGTCATCGCCGAGGAGCCCAATCTCTGCAATCACATCCACTTCCCGGCCCAGAGTGGCAGCAATTCCACGCTGAAACTCATGAACCGAAAGTACACCCGTGAGGACTACCTGAGCAAGGTTGAGGCCATCCGTCGCATCATTCCGGGCTGCGGCCTCACCACCGACGTCTTCGTGGGATACCACAACGAGAGCGAGGAAGATTACCGGCAGACGCTCTCCTTGGTGGAAGAAGTGGGCTTCGACTCCGCTTTCATGTTCAAATACTCCGAGCGTCCGGGCACCTACGCCGCCAAACACCTGCCCGACAACGTGCCCGAGGAGGTGAAGGTAGACCGACTCAACAAGCTCATCCGCCTGCAGACCGACATCAGCGCTCGGCAAAACAAGAAGGATGAGGGCAAGGAGTTCACGATACTTATCGAGCGATTTGCCAAGCGCGACCGCAATCATCTGATGGGACGGACCGAGCAGAACAAGGCCGTCATCATAGAGAAAGGCAATCATCACATCGGTGAGTTCGTGAAAGTGCGTATCACCGGTTCTACCAGCGCCACGCTCTTTGGCGAAGAAATTTAAGCTATCACCCCATGGCAGCGGCCGTCACGATGAGTCACGGCGGCGCCATGGCCCCACTAAAAAAGCCATTTTATGAAAGAATTCCTACAGGTGCTGCGCCGTTTTGTTCCACCCTACAAGCGTTATTTGGCGTGGAGCGTGTTCTTCAATGTCCTCTCGGCCATCCTCAACGTGTTCTCTTTTGCCACGCTGATACCCATGTTGAGCATTCTGTTCAAGACCGACGGCGGGGCCAAAGCCACGGCGCTCATGCCCGTGACGATGGGAAATCTCAAGGAATCGCTGATGAACAACATGGACTATTACGTCAGTCAGCTCATCAGCACGTGGGGAGCTACCACCACACTGCTTATCATCGGCCTTGTCTTGGCGTTCATGACGCTGCTCAAGACGGGCGCCTACTTCCTCTCCTCGGCCACTATCATCCCCATAAGGACCGGCGTCGTGCGCGACATTCGCAATCAGTTATATCGGAAAATCAACGCTTTGCCGCTCGGTTTCTTCAGCGAGGAGCGCAAGGGCGACATCATTGCCCGCATGAGCGGCGACGTTCAGGAGATAGAAAGTTCCATCATGTCGAGTCTCGACATGCTTTTCAAGAATCCCATCCTTATTCTTATTTATTTCTCGGCCTTGCTGTTCCTGTCGTGGGAGCTGACGCTGTTCACCATTGTTTTCGTGCCCTTGTTCGGTTGGTTCATGGGTTTGGTGGGCCGAAAGCTCAAGGCCAAGAGCATGAAGGCCCAAGCCTTGTGGAGCGACACGATGAGTCAGGTGGAGGAAACGCTCGGCGGCCTACGTATCATCAAGGCATTTTGCGCCGAGGAAAAGATGAACCGGCGCTTCGACAAGGTAAATTCGGCCTATCGAAGCGACATCATGAAGGTGAACATTCGCCAACAGATGGCCCATCCCATGAGCGAGTTCTTGGGCACGGTGATGATCGTCGTGGTGCTGTGGTTCGGCGGAATCCTCGTGCTTAACAATAAAACCATCGACGGACCGTCGTTTATTTACTACATGACGCTGCTTTACAGCATTATCAATCCGCTGAAAGAATTTTCCAAGGCAGGCTATAACATTCCCAAGGGACTGGCCTCGATGGAGCGCGTCGATAAGATATTGAAAGCCGAAATCGACCTTCAGGAGCCCCAATCGCCCATACATATCACGTCGTTTGAGCACCAGATAGAGTTTCGTAACGTCAGTTTCGCCTATCGCGCCGCCGATGGCCATGCCCCCAATGGCGCCGACCAACTGCTTTATGTGCTGCGCAATATCAACCTTACGATACCCAAGGGCAAGACCATAGCCTTGGTGGGACAGAGCGGCTCGGGCAAGAGCACCCTCGTGGACCTCATCCCTCGCTACTACGACGTGCAGGAAGGAGAGGTGCTCATCGATGGAATCAACGTGCGCGACCTCGGCATTCACGACCTGCGACAGCTCATTGGCAACGTCAATCAGGAGGCTATTCTCTTCAACGACTCGTTCCGCAACAACATCGCTTTCGGCGTAGATGGCGCCACCGACGAGCAAATCATCGAGGCATCGCGCATTGCCAACGCCTACGACTTCATCATGTCGTCCGAGAATGGCTTTGATACCAACATCGGCGACCGTGGCGGTCGTCTCTCCGGAGGCCAGCGCCAGCGTGTCAGCATAGCCCGGGCCATCCTGAAAAACCCGCCCATCCTCATCCTCGACGAGGCCACCTCGGCCCTCGACACCGAGAGTGAACGCCTCGTGCAGGACGCTTTGGAGCGGTTGATGAAGACCCGCACCACGGTGGCCATTGCCCATCGGCTCTCTACTATCAAGAATGCCGACGAGATATGCGTGCTCCATGAGGGCCGCATCGTGGAGCGGGGAACCCACGAAAGCCTGCTGGCCAAGGACGGATATTACCGCAAGTTGCACGACATGCAGGCATAGCGGGCCGGCGGTTTGCCCTTAATGGGCAAGCAATTGCCCATTAAGGGCAGGGGCATTAAGCCCCTCGGACCGGTCGAACTAGTCAGACCGGTCTGACTAGTCCGACGCTTTTGGCGGCTCGCAAGCCGCCTTTCACCCTCTAAAGTAACCATTCATCCTCCCAACCCCTCACCCTCCAACCGGCGGCTTTGCCGCCCCCCATCATGAGCAAAGTCATTTATTATCTCTTCTATGGCCTATCGCTGTTGCCCCTCCGCGTGCTTTACGCGGTGGCCGACTTCGAGTATCTGCTCATTTACCATGTCTTCAGATACCGCCGAGGGGTGGTGAGGCGCAATCTCACCGGCTCGTTTCCCGAGAAAAGCATGGAGGAGATACGCCATATAGAGCGAGGCTTCTACCATTGGTTTGCCGACTATTTCTTCGAGGCCGTCAAACTGTTATCCATCAGCGATGAGGAATTGCGCCGCCGCTTCCGTATCATCGGTTCGGACGAAGTGGAGCAATGTTTCCGTGAGGGGCAGGACGTGGCGGCCATCCTCGGCCACTATTGTAATTGGGAATGGCTGTCGTGCGTGGGTATCGACCTGCCCCCTGAGCGCATGACGGGCCTCATTTACCACCCGCTTCGCAACAAGAGCTTCGATAATTTGTTCAGGGCCATCCGCTCCCACGAGGCCAACGCCGTGCCCATTCCCAAGAAAGACATCCTCCGTTACCTTGTGGATTACAAGCGGCGGGGGCTCATGTCCATCTTCGGTTACATCAGTGACCAAGCCCCCAAGTGGGAGAATATTCACCTATGGCTGCCCTTCCTCAACCACGAGGCCACGCCCGTGTTCACCGGTTCGGAGCGTATCATGCGCAAGATGAACGACGCCGTGTTCTACGTGGAGATGAGTCGGCCCCGCCGCGGCTACTACACGGCCACCTACAAGCTCATCACCCGCCGTCCCAACGACATGCCCCCGCATGCCATCATCGCCCGTTTCTTTGAGATGTTGGAGCAAACCATAAGGCGGGAGCCCCGCTACTACCTCTGGACCCACAACCGGTGGAAGCGCACCAAGGAAGAGTTCGATCGCCGATTTGAGGTAATCGACGGGAAAGTAAGAAAGAAATCATAACATAACAACACGATAAAAAAATGGAAATTAACAAGAAATACGAACACCTGCGCGACTGGATAGCCACGCTTCCGAAGCGCTTCGAGAGCGAGGGAGAGCATGTCTACGGCGGCCAGCGCAACTGGATAAAGAAGTTCACGGCCCCCGATGGCACCGTGCTCAACGTGAAACGCTATCACCGTCCGCGGTTCATCAACCTCCTTGTTTACTCCTTCGGCCTGCGCAAACCCAAGGGACAGCGGGCTTGGGAGTACCCCGCCGAGATCTATAAGCGAGGCTTTGACACGCCCGAGCCCGTGGCTTACATGGAGCAACGCCAAGGAATGTTGCTGGGTTACAGCTATTTCGTGAGCCTGCAGTGCCCCTATCGTCACGACATGTACGAGTTTGGCAACGCCCGTAAAGGCACTTACGAGGACTTTTGCAGCGCTTTCGGCCGCTACACCGCCCGCCTTCACAACGCCGGCATACTCCATCGCGACTACTCACCCGGCAATATCTTGTGGGACAAGGACGAGAACGGCAACTTCGTTTTCTCACTCGTCGACATCAACCGCCTACAAATAGGTCCCGTAAGCAAGAAGCAGGGCTGCGCCAACTTCGCACGCCTATGGGGTTCGATGCGCTTTTTCATGCTCACGGCCCGCAGTTATGCCACCGCCCGAGGCTATGACATCAACGAGACCGAGCGCCTTATCACCGCCGCACGCAAGAAGTTTTGGACCAAATATTTAAAGAAACACACGGTAGATTACCGTGTGGAATTGTAAATTTTTCAGCCCCTGACCCATTCTCCACGGCCTATGAAGATACTCGTTATCCGCTTTCGACAGATGGGCGACGCCATTTTGGGCACCTCACTGCTCAACACCCTGCGCGACAGTTTTCCCGACGCGCAGATAGACTTCGTGCTCAATGAGCGGCTGGCACGTCTCTTCGAGGGCCATCCTTCCCTATCGCACGTCATCACCTTTACCGACGACGAGCGCCATCATGTGCTGACTTACCTGCGCAAGGTGCGCCGCGTAGTGACCCAGACCCACTACGACGCGATTATCGACCTGCGCTCCACGGTCAACACCATGCCCTTCGCGCTCTTCTCACGGCGCACCAAGTACCGCATAGGACTGGCCAAACCCTACAGCCGACTGGCCTATAACTACGTTCAACCCGAGTGTAGGGCCGACGAGAGCATGATAGACCACAACCTCGCCATGCTTCGTCCGCTCCGTCAGGAGGGCACCCTGAAGCCCAACAAGCAGTTCACCCTCAGCCTTACCGAGGACGAGCGGGCCGACTACCGGCGCTATCTCACGTCGAAAGGGCTCGATCTCCGGCGCCCCATCCTGCTGGTCGGCGTCACCGCCAAGCTGCCTCACAAGACTTGGGACGAAGAACGCATGACGTGGACGTTGCGCCAATTCATGGTGGAATGGCCCGAGGTACAAGTAATTTTCAACTATGCGCCCGGTCGAGAGAAGGAAAACGCCCTGCGCATTTACGAGCGCTTGGGCCGTCCGTCTGATGTTTTCATCGACGTGGAAGCCCGCAGCCAACGCGAGCTTGTGGCGCTGGCCGACGCCTGCACGCTGTATTTCGGCAATGAGGGTGGCGCCCGCCACGTGGCACATGCCTGCGGCCGACCATCGTTCGTGGTGTGTGCGCCGGGCAGCAGCAAGACCAAGTGGCTGCCACAGAACGCCACCCCCGCCGAGGGAGTGGCCCCCACCGACTTGGCCGACGTAACGGCCATGCCCCGTGAGCAGCAGTACCGGCTCATCACCGCCGAGGAGGTGTGGGCCCGATTCAGGGAAATGTGCGTAAGGCTGAAGCTGTTTGGCTAAACCATACATGGCCTTCGGCCGGCCCATAAAGGCCTTTTCACCGACCGAGAGCAGCCCTATGACAAGGCAAAAGGCCCTCGGCGACAACCCCTAAAATTTTAAACAATAACATAATGAAAACTGTATTAATCGATTTTTCAAGCCTTGACGCTTTCTGCGGGTTCGGCGAAATAGCCCGTCAATACCTGCGTTGCCTCGCCAAGAGCGACGTGGACGACATGCGGTTTGTCCTCATGGTGCCCGAGAAGCACAAGGGTGAATACGGTGATAGGTTTCTCTATATCTCGGCGGAGCATGCCGCCAAGGAACTGCGTGCCCTACCTTGCCACATCGACCTATGGCATGCCACGGACCAGCAGTTTAAGTATCGTCGGCGGAGTAAGGGCACCACGCAGCTCCTTACCGTGCATGACCTTAACTATTTCACGGAAAAGAAAGGCATTCACCTCCTGAAATACTGTATTCGTGTGCCGTGGCGTATCCGTCGGTCCGACTATATCACGGTCATATCCCACTACGTTGCCCAAGACGTGGCGGCCCATTACGACGTCAGCCAAAAGCACATGGAGGTTATCTATAACGGCATTGCCGATGTTGACAGTTCGGACCGGGCCGGTCGCCGTCCCGCTTTCGTGAAGGATGACGACGAGCGTTTCCTCTTTACCATTGGTCAGATACGTGAGAAGAAGAACTTTCACACGCTGGTGAGGATGATGGCCCACCTGCCCGAATACAAGCTCTACATCGCCGGCGACGACCATTTCAAGTATGCCGGGCAGCTCCGTCAGCTCATCAAGGAGCAGGGCGAGGGCCGTGTGAGCCTTGTGGGAAAGATTACGGACGCCGAGAAAAACTGGCTCTACGGCCACTGTGCCGCCTTTGTTTTCCCCAGCAGGCTTGAGGGATTCGGCATTCCCGTGCTCGAAGCCATGCGCTTCAAGGCCAAGGTTTTCTCGTCGCGCTTCAGCAGTTTGCCCGAAGTTTGCGACCGCTACGCCACCTATTGGGACAGCTACGAGCCGCAGGCCATGGCCCGAGTGGTAAGCGAGGGCATTGCGGCGTGGGACAAGAACGGCGCCTTTGCCGAGGAAGCACGCCGCTACTCGTTAGGGTTTAACTACGAACGCTACACCCGTGAATACATAGCCCTTTATAGGCGAATTCTTGAGGAGATGGATTCCAAATAGCCGAAAAAATCATTGAAAACTGCATTTTTCTGAAAAAAAAGTGATGAGGGAGTAGGGGATTTGCTTGAGAAATACTTTATATGTATAACAAGTCCGTACATTTATAGTATTAATTAAAAAGAATAATAGTTATGAAATCAAGTAGATTATCAATATTTCGCACACTTATCCTCCTCTTTGTCTCGGCATTCAGTTTCGCCATGGCGATGACTTCATGCAGCAAAGACAATAATGGAGTAGACAATATACCCGCCGCAGCCGTCGTTGAAGACGCCGAAGGCAAATATTTCGTCACCTTTTATCCGGAAGGAAGGACCAAGGAGGCTGTTAAATTCACGATAGGCAAGGAGCTCAACGCGAAGGAGATAGACCTCAGTCAGCCCGGAAACTGGATAGTATCGACCAAGGGATTTGGTGGTACCGGTGACAAACTTCCTCTCAGAAAAGGCAGCAAACTCTTTATTAATGTGCAGGCCAATGGCATGATCGAGATAAGATACGACATGATGCAGGCCGACATCAACAACTCAAGACACCTTAAGGGCACTTATTTAGGTAAGCTCGAGAAAAGGTAAACAGCGCCGGCCATCGTGCCGGTGCTCATTTTTAAATGCGTGACAAAACGACTGTATAATGTTCAGAATAAGTTTTTCGTTTCGCCCATTTAGGTTTTAAATGAATTTAAAGGGTATGACATATCATTCAAACGCGAGAATATCCAAGGACGAGACCTGCGAAATGCAGCGCTGTCTTTTGGATATTCTCGTCGCCATTCATAAAGTTTGTGAGGCCCACGGGCTTCGTTATTATCTTTTGGCCGGCACCATGTTGGGCGCCGTAAGGCATAAGGGCTTCGTTCCATGGGATGATGACGCCGACGTGGCGTTGCCCCGTGAGGACTACGACCGGCTCATAGCGCATGCCAATGAGTGGCTCCCCGACCATTTGGAGCTGGTGAGCGGCGTGCAAAATCCTAATTATCCCTATGCCTTCGCACGTATTCAGAACAAGAATACCACGTATATCCTGCGGCGGTGTTTCGACTTCGTGGGTGGACTTCCGGTCGACGTGTTTCCCTTGGACGGCATGACGCATAACCCCATTGCCCGCAATGTTCACTATAAACGTTACAAGCTGTTGGTTCGCCTGATGTATTTCGCGCAGCGTGACCCTTATAAGCATGGCCGTGGTGTGGACTGTTGCTTTATCAAGTTGTGTCGTAAGCTGTTCTCGCAGCGGTGGCTCCATCGGCGGATTGACGCCCTGCAGCGCCAATATTCCATAGAGAAGACGGGGTTGGTGGCCGACCACGACAACAAGCCTTGCCGAGGCATTCTGCCCCGTGAGGTCTATGGCAGTCCTACGCCCGTGGCCTTTGAGGGTCACATGCTCATGGGAGTGGAGCAGCCCGGTCGCTATCTGACTTACTGCTATGGCGACTATATGACGCCGCCGGCGAATATTCCGCCGCAAAACTTCCGCTTCTTGGACCTGAAAAAGCCTTATAGGGACTATCTGAGGGAACAGAATAAGGGATGAGAAAAAGACTGATTAAGAAAATAACAGAAGGTCGGACGCAGCGTTGTGTCCGACCTTCTGTCGTTATACATGTGGCCGTAGCCGTGATGTGGCCGGCCCTTTGCTATTCGCCGATGGTGAGGCCTATGTGCTCATAGAACCGCTCCACGACGTCGAGCATGTCGCTCGGGAGGTATTCAAAGGCGCGGGTGATGAGCTGCTCGGGTATCTCGTAGTAGGCCTCGGCTATGCTTCCGCAGATGGCGGCCTTGGTATCGGTGTCTCCTCCTGCGGCTACGGCTATGCGGATGGCGTCCTCGAAGTTTTGGCTTTCCATGAAACAACTGATGGCGTAGGGCACTGTTTCTTGGCAGGTGCCGTCAAAATGTTCCTCGCTGCCTATCTTGTAGATGTCGCGGAGGGAGGGAATGGTGTAGTGGAAATTGCGTCGGAGGGCGCCGGGAATCTCCTCCTTGGTGATGCGACAGGTACGTAACCAGTAAATAAGGGTGGCCACGCACTGGGCGCCTTTTATGCCTTCGGGGTGGTTGTGGCTGACGATGGCCGACAGCCGTGCCTCTTCCATCACGTCATGATAGTCGTCGAAGAGCCATCCCACGGGGCTCACGCGCATGGCCGAGCCGTTGCCGCAACTGTCGGTGGGCTGTGGGTCGTCGCTCTCCACCCAGCGCAGGAAGCGCTCACCGTAGCCTCCCATGGGGTTGGGGTAGCGCCGGCACCATTCGTGAAGCGACTCCTTGTAGGGCCGATGGCTCATGATGGCGTCGGCAATGGCGATGGTACAGATGGTATCATCGGTGTAACCGCAGTCTGAGGTGAATAAAGTGAATTTGTTGTTGGTTTGTTTTGCAAACTCAAAACGTGAGCCAACGATGTCGCCTATAATCGCTCCTATCATGGTGTTTAAGGTATAAAATAAGGGTTGATGTTGCGAAGAAAAAGAGTAGTTCCACCGAGAATCGAACTCGGATCAAAGGTTTAGGAAACCTCCGTTCTATCCATTAAACTATGGAACCATCAGGCCAAGGCTGTTGCTGACCAACGGCAAAGGTAAAATAAAAAGCGAAGATTTCAAAATAAAAGCTCCCTTTTTTTCATTAACAAGGCTGTCGGACTAGTCGGACCAGTCAGACTGGTCTGACCGGTCCGACCTTTTGGGGAAATGAAAGGAGTGCTTCGGGGGAATAAAAGCTGCCCTTTCAAGGGGCCAAAGAATAGCTTTGGTTTCTTGAAAGGGCAGCTTTTGAGTTGAGGGGGTGGGGAGTAGGGAGGAGGAGGGGTTAGTTTTGAGGGGGTGTGGGCGGCAGAGCCGCCAAAAAAGTCGGACGGGTCCGACCGGTCTGACTGGTCCAACTGGTCAGAGGGCTGTCGCCTCACCGGCGGCTTTACCGCCTGCTACCCTTTTAAGGCTAACCCCTCCTCTTCCCAACTCCTCAACCTTACAACTTCTTCCGCCTACCCCGCCATTCTACAATGGCGGGTAGGGCGGAAGAACACCTCCTTACTTCTCTACCCAACCGGCGTTTTGCTCCACGCTGTGGAAGCGCACCTCGTCCCAAGGAAGGGGATAGTAGTACTGATAATCGCGGAAAGCACGCTCGCCCTTTTGGTTGGCCAAGGGCTCGGTGGTGTAGGTTTTGCTACCGTCTTTTTGGTAAACTATCTTCATGAGGCGCAGCGGGTTGGTCGTGCCGTTGAGGTTCTTGACGGCCGTGCCGAGTCGAAGCTCATCCCAGAAGGTGGTCTCCTCGAAGGCCATCTCTACCCGACGCTCACGCAGGATGTCGGCGAGCGTAATGTCGGCGAGGGGCTGCATGTGAACACGTTGGCGCACTTGGTTGACCTTTTCCAAGGCCGTGCGGGTGTCGCCGGTGCGGAATGCGGCCTCGGCATGGTCGAGGAGCAGCTCGGCATAGCGCCAAATGGGGTAGTTCTGATTGCTTCCCTCGTTGTCGTTATAGGGATAACGGATCTTCGGGTCGAGGAACTTGCGCATGTAGTAGCCCGTGCGACTGAAGCCGTTGTTGCGTCCTGTGCCATACTTGGTGAGGCCGTCCTCGGCCACCTCCTTGCCTTTGGCGTCGATGGTGTAGTGGAGATTCATGGGCTTTTCGCGGAAAGTGGTGCCGTCGAAGAGCACGTTGGCGTAGAAACGATAGTCGCGGTTGAGATAGGGTTGTTGGCTGTCGAGCACCTTACCGTCGCGCATGCCGTACTCGTCGACGTGGTTCTGCGTGGGGCAGTAGGCACATTGCGTACCCGTGAGGACGGGCGGCATGGCCATTTGGTCGAGCGAGTGGGCACCTTCGCTCTTGAGTTTGGACTCGCCGTGCTGGTATTCCAAAATGCTCTCGTCGTTGTTGTGTTGCAGGAAAAGGTCGTGATAGCTCTGCGCTATGGCCTCCTCGGTGCTTCCGCTGACGGGCATGAGCTTGTAAACGTTGAGGGCTTCGATGGCCTTATAGGCTTCGGCGGCCTTCTGCATGTACTCCTTGCTCTTGTCGGAGCTGAAGCCGTTGTAGGCCTTGGCTTGGTTCTGATACTGCGGACTGCCCACCCAGAAATAGGCTTTGGCCTTGAGCATGAGGGCGGCGCCCTTGGTCACGCGGCCGATGTTGCGGTTGTCCTGCTTCAGGGGGAGCGCCTCGGCGGCCAAGTCGGCCTCTTTGGCGATGAAATCCACCATCTCCTCGTAGTCGGCACGGGGGAAACGCTCGTCGCTATGGAGTGGGTCGTAGTTGTGATCGATGAGCATTACGCCGCCGAAGCGCTGCAATAGCAGGTAGTAATAGTAGCCCCGGAAGAAGTGGGCCTCGCCAAGAATGCGCTGCTTGTAGGTCTCCGGCATTTTGGAGGCGTGCTCCAAGAGTCGGTTGACGCTCTGTATCTGCGTGTAGTAGGCCTTCCATCGGTTGCTGGCATATAAACTTATGGTGCTTTCCTTGGAGGCCATTTCCTCGCCAACGCCCGAGTTTACCCAGTTGGAAACGCCGTAGGTAGTTTGGTCGGAGTAGAAAGCGGGCGTGATGTAGGACATGTATTTCATGTTGAGAAACGAGGAGGTGGACATCATCGCTGCCCATCCGTTGCTCATGTTGCTATACCACGGCATGGTATATTCGTCGAGCAGGTTCTCGGTAGACCATATACTCTCGTCGGTGAGCTTGTCTTGCGGGGCGTCATCGAAGAGGCTGTCGCAAGCGGAGAGACACAACGTGGCGGCCAAGGCGAGGCAACCGCCCGACACATATCTTAGGAATATTGACTTTTTCATTGTGTAATATCTTTTTAGAAAAGGGTGGAACGATTAGAAACCGATGTTCACATTGAAACCGTAAGAGCGCTGGATGGGGTATCCCATGTGAGACTCGGGGTCCATGTGCTTGAGCTTGCTCCACGTGTGGAGGTTGCTTGCGGTGAACGATACCTGCACGGTGCTGACGAGCAAGTGCTTGAGCCATGCCTGCGGCAGGCGGTAACCGATGTTGATGTAGCGCCAGCGCATGAAGCTGTTGTCGCGCAGCCAGAAGGTAGACTTCTGTCGGTTGTTGTCGCTGGAGGGCGTAATCTTGATGCGCGGATAGTCGGCATTGGGATTCTCGGGCGTCCATGTGTCGGTAAGGTGGTAGTCTTGGAAGCGCTGGAGCGTACCGTTCTCCAAGCTGTAGCTGTCGCTTATGTACTGCTTATAGCCTGCCACGCCTTGGAACATGGTGTTGAAGAAGAAGCCTTTCCACTCGGCTCCGAGCTTCAAACCGTAGTTGAAGTCGGGGTAGGACGACGCTTTGACGTGGATAAGGTCCTTGTCGTCGAGCACTTTATCGTCGTTCTGATCCTTGTATTTTATATCTCCGGGCTTCACGCCGTAGTTCTTTCCTTGGTAAGAACCGGTTTGGTCGAGCGGGTAATTGTCGATTTCGTCCTGCGTTTGGAACAGTCCGTCGGCCTCATACATGAACACTTCGCCCGAGGAAAGCCCCTTCATGCGGAGGTTTTCGAGCTGGTTGGTCTCGTCGCCGTAGTCAACTATCCTGTCACGACCCATCGAAAGGGTGAAGTCGGCGTTGTATCTGAAGTCGCGGCCGATGGTGTTTCGGTGGGTAACGGTGAGGTCGTAGCCCCATGCCTTGATTTTTCCGTAGTTCATGTTGGGCACCGTTGCCACGCCCGTGGAGTAAGGATAAAGGTATCCGGGTGCGGCCTCGATGAGGTTGGTGCGGTATCGCCAGTAGTATTCAAAGGTCAATCCGAAGCGGTTATCCCAGAAACCGAGGTCTAAACCGAGGTTGTAGTCGCGGCTCTTTTCCCATTCCAATTCGGGATTAGGATAAGGACCGTTGGCCTGAACCGAGGGAAGATAAATGCCGCCCACCGTATAGCCGCTGCCCGGGGCGTAGATGTAGGTGAGCAGGTAGCTGTAGTCGCTGATACCGCCGTCGCGTCCGAGCAGACCCGTGGAGGCTCTCATCTTGACATTGCTCACCACGTTTTGGCGCCAATTCTTGAAAAACGACTCGTTGCTCAGTATCCATGAGGCCGAGAAAGAGGGGAAGAAAGCCCACCGATGGTCGGGATGGAACTTCACACTGCCGTCGACACGGAAATTGAATTCGGCGAAGTAACGGTTGGCAAAGCCATAGGTGGCACGTCCGACGAAGGACTCGCGCTGAATCTTATGCTTGTTTCCATGGGCGTCGGCCTGCGTGGCGTTGCCGAAAATCTCGGGATATACGCCCGGCAGATTGGAGTTGGTGGCGTACAAGGTACGGTGGCTGTACTCCTGATAGTTGCCCACGAACATGGCCGTTACGTGGTGCTGGCCGAACGATTGGTTGTAGTTAATGCCCAATTCATAGAGGTTGTTATCCATGTATTGGTCCTGATTATACATCGAAATCTTGGCGTTGGGGTAGATGGAGTTCTTCTCCACCATGATTTGTTGCGTCTTCTTGTCGTATTTATACAAGGCCACGGGCTTGCTGAAACGGTCCTGATAGGAGCCATTGTTGTCGGATGTGAACTTCGCATATACGCTCAGACCCTTTATCCAAGGCAATTCCCAGTTCAATCGGGCCGAAAGCGTGTGCATGTTTATGGTATTCTCGACGTAACCGCCCCGTCCGTAGATGGAGATAAGTGGGTTTCCGCCGTTCACGCTGGCCAGTTCGCCATTGCTGAGGATGAGCGGCTGGGTGGGATCGTACTGATATGCCTGCTCAATGGTGGAGTAGTTGGTGTTCTTGTTGCGTGAACGGACGCCCGTGAAGTCGAGGCTCATCGTCAGACCCTTGGCCAGTGTGGCGTCGAGTTTGGCGCTGTAGTTGAGTCGGCGTGTGCCCGTGCCGCTGTAAAGACCCGTGTTGTTGCTGTAAGCGCCCGACACATAGTAGCGTATAAACTCGTTTCCACCCGACAGACTGAGGTTGTGCATGGTGCTGGAGCCGTGCTTCTTCAGGTAATCGAGCATGTTGGAGTTGGCCAATTGGTCAGGGTTGCTCTGGGTGCGAAGCATTTCCAGCTCCTCGTCGGTGAAAGGCTCGTAGCGGCTCACGCCCTCGATGGCCTTGTTGTAGAGCTTGGCATACTCGTAGCTGTTGAGGAAGTTGGGCAACCGGGTGGCCTCGGTGATGTTGTATTGGCCCCGGTAGTTGATTCTCACCCGACCCTCGCCTTTGCTTCGCTTGGTGGTGATGAGGATGACACCGTTGGCCGCACGCACGCCGTAGACTGACGCCGCGGCCGCGTCTTTGAGCACCGAAATGCTCTCGATGTCGTCGGGGTTGAGGTCGGAAAGGCGCTGCTCACCCTCCGAGGTGTTGTCGGAGAAGCGTGGCACGCCGTCGATGACGAGCAGGGGAGCGGCCGTTGCTCCGGTCACGGCACGTATGTTGAGCGTCGCCTCGCGTGGAGAGCCGGGGTCACCCGTCATGGTCATGACCGACAAACCGGCCACCTGACCGGCCAAGGCTTGGTCGACGGTGGT
>NZ_DATCYK010000027.1:0-2064 GCF_036570325.1 Prevotella sp. | reverse complement strand
CTGACAAGGAATTTCGCTACCTTAGGACCGTTATAGTTACGGCCGCCGTTTACTGGGGCTTAAGTTCACACCTTCGCTTGCGCTAAGTGTTCCCCTTAACCTTCCAGCACCGGGCAGGCGTCAGCCCCTATACATCAGCTTTCGCTTTAGCAGAGACCTGTGTTTTTGCTAAACAGTTGCTTGGGCCTATTCTCTGCGGCCTGCTCTCGCAGGCACCCCTTCTCCCGAAGTTACGGGGTCAATTTGCCTAGTTCCTTAACTGCAATTCTTCCGCGGGCCTTAGGATTCTCTCCTCATCTACCTGTGTCGGTTTGCGGTACGGGCACTATTTTTCTCTCTAGATGCTTTTCTTGGAAGCATGGAATCAGATACTTCGGTTCCGTAGAACCTTCCCCATCACGCCTCAGGATTGTTAAAGCGGATTTGCCTACCTTAACTCCCTAAACGCTTAGACTAGCATCCAATAGCTAGCACATCCTATCCTTCTCCGTCACACCATCGATAATAACGATAATAGTGGTATCGGAATATCAACCGATTGTCCATCACCTACGCCTTTCGGCCTCGGCTTAGGTCCCGACTAACCCTCAGCGGACGAACCTTCCTGAGGAAACCTTAGATTTTCGGCCTGTGGGATTCTCACCCACATCTCGCTACTGATGCCAACATTCTCACTTGTAATCAGTCCACCGCTCCTTACGGTACGACTTCAGCCCGATTACAACGCTCCTCTACCGCTCACACAAAGTGTGAACCCGTAGCTTCGGTGGTAAGTTTAGCCCCGTTACATTTTCGGCGCAGGATCTCTCGACTAGTGAGCTATTACGCACTCTTTCAATGAGTGGCTGCTTCTAAGCCAACATCCTAGTTGTCTTAGAAATCCCACATCCTTTCCCACTTAACTTACACTTTGGGACCTTAGCTGACGATCTGGGCTGTTTCCCTTTTGACCACGGATCTTATCATTCGTAGTCTGACTGCCGAATTAAAAGTATGTGGCATTCGGAGTTTGATAAGGTTCGGTAAGCGCTATGCCCCCTAGCCCATTCAGTGCTCTACCTCCACTACTCATATCATTCGACGCTAGCCCTAAAGCTATTTCGAGGAGAACCAGCTATCTCCGAGTTCGATTGGAATTTCTCCGCTATCCACAGCTCATCCCATGCTTTTTCAACAGCAACGTGGTTCGGTCCTCCACGAGGTTTTACCCTCGCTTCAACCTGGCCATGGATAGGTCACCCGGTTTCGGGTCTACAGCATGCAACTAGTCGCCCTATTAAGACTTGGTTTCCCTTCGGCTCCGTACCTTAAGTACTTAACCTTGCTACATACCGTAACTCGTTGGCTCGTTCTACAAAAAGCACATCATCACCCTCATAAGGGGCTTTGATCGGTTGTAGGCATACGGTTTCAGGTTCTATTTCACTCCCCTCCCGGGGTTCTTTTCACCTTTCCCTCACGGTACTGCTTCACTATCGGTCATCAGGTAGTATTTAGCCTTGGGAGGTGGTCCTCCCTGCTTCCCACAAGGTTTCACGTGTCTCGTGGTACTCTGGATCAGAACTTTAGGCTTTCTCGTTTCATATACAGGACTATTACCTTCTACGGTCCAACTTTCCAGTTGTGTTCTATTACAATAGCTTCCTAAGTTAATGTTCTGTCCGCAACCCCAGAGATAAATCTCTGGTTTGGGCTCTTTCCTTTTCGCTCGCCGCTACTAAGAAAATCGATTTTTCTTTCTCTTCCTCTAGGTACTTAGATGTTTCAGTTCCCTAGGTTACCTTCATATAGCTATGTATTCACTATACGATACATGGGGTTAACCCATGTGAGTTTCCTCATTCGGAAATCTTCGGATCTCTGGCTATGTGCGCCTACCCGAAGCTTATCGCAGCTTATCACGTCCTTCATCGGCTCCTGATGCCAAGGCATTCACCATACGCCCTTTGTAGCTTGACCTATTTAGTCAATTTTTCAAAATCATCACAATTTTGGTTCTCACAAAGAATAGTATTTAATAAATACTTTATTTCTTGGCTTGTTGTATCAACAATTTATATTCAT
>NZ_DATCYK010000026.1:0-19375 GCF_036570325.1 Prevotella sp. | reverse complement strand
CGACACCGTTGATGGCTACAATCAGTGGATGGGATACGAGACAAAGCACCCCTTGGTGACGGTTTCCGACCTGTCGAAAGCCAATCCGAAGCAGCCCCGCAGGGAGATAACGGTACAGTATGGCTTGTATTCCGTGTGGCTCAAGCAGAGTTATTGCGGCGACATCACCTACGGCCGACAGCCTTACGACTATCAGGAAGGCACGGTGACGAGTTTTGCCCCGGGGCAGGTGGTCCACTTCAAGCCGGCGTCCGACGAGAAACCCCAAGCCTTGGGACTGCTTTTCCATCCCGACCTTATCCGCGGAACGTCGCTGGGTAAGGACATCAAACAGTATGATTTCTTCTCTTATTCCTCACGAGAGGCCCTGCACTTGTCCGAAGACGAGAAGGCCATCTTCAGCGATTGCCTCGCCAAGATACAGCAGGAGCTGGACCATCCCATCGATCAGCACAGCCGAAAGCTCATCTGCCGCAACATAGAACTGCTGCTCGACTATTGTCTGCGCTTCTATGAGAGGCAGTTCATCACCCGCCGTGCGGCCAATCTTGACGTGCTTGATAAGTTTGAAAGCCTGCTTAACGACTACTTCCGGCAGGGCCGTCCCCTGCGTGAAGGGCTGCCGTCGGTAAAATATTTCGCGCAAGAATGTTACTTGTCGCCCAACTATTTCGGCGATCTTGTGAAGAAAGAAACGGGCAAGACGCCACAAGAATTCATTCAATCCAAGATTATCGACTTGGCCAAAGACGAGCTGGCAGGTTCGGAAAAGACCGTCAGCGAGATAGCCTACGGCCTTGGTTTCCAGTATTCGCAGCACTTCAACCGCTATTTCAAGCGCAATGTGGGAATGACACCCTCGGCTTGGAGAGTGGAAAACAGAAACTGAACACACCCTGCCGGCGGGCCTTCGCGCCCGTGGCCCATAGCAAACGCATAGCCCATCATGAACCACCTGACCCCCAACGGTTGCAATCGGCTGATGAATGAGAAGACACTTCATCCGCTGATAAGCGTCATCGACCTGAGCAAGCAGACACAAAACGTCAGCTTCAAGGTCGACAGTTACGCCGTTGTGCTGCGCCATTATCCGGCCGGAAGCACTCCCGAGGGCCGTCAGAGCTGCGATTTCACCGAGGCAACGCTCTTTTTTCACGCCCCCGACAGGCCCATCGACCTATCGGCCCATCCCGTTTCGGGCGCCGGTGGCCGCATGCTCATCTTCCATCCCTCGCTCTTCTGCGGCCTTCTCTTGGCCAAGGAACTGCGCTATTTCACCTATTTTAAATACAAAACCACCGAGGCCCTCCATCTGTCGGCCTGCGAGTTGCGCACCGTGGAGCGCTGTTTGGACCACATAGAGAGCGAGTTGGAGTGGGGCGTCGACCGTTTCAGCGCCTCGCTCTTGAGCGAACTTATCGCCACGCTGCTGCGCTATTGCCAGCGCTATTACGAGCGTCAGTTCGTGCTGCGCCATGAGTCGAGCCTGCCGTTGTTGCAGGTTATCACCCGCCAAATAGACCATTACATCCTCAGTGGCAGCATTCCCAAGGCCGGACAGCCCTGCGCCTGCCACTTCGCCAAGCGCCAAGGATGGTCGAGCGCCTACCTTAACGACTTTCTGAAGCACGAGACGGGCAGCGACTTTGTGGAATATTTCCGTTTGCGGCGGGTAGAGTTGGCAAGGCAGATGCGTCTTGAACACACCCATAAAGACGCCTACATCGCCCATCTGTTGGGCTTCGGCAGCGTGGCCATGCTCCAAAGGGCCTGCCCCGTAGGTCCCGTTGGCCACTGACACGGCCCTTTCGTGGCGATTTCGTTGCGCAGGTGTTAAATTTCAGAATAATCTTTACAAATAAATGAAAACGCGGGCGTTATTTTCCTGAAAACTTATTTTGGTCGGGAAAAACGCTTTTTTTCATCGCATAAAATGTGTTTGGAGATTGTGTTGTTAACCGTTTGATAATCAGTTGTTTATTTGCTTTATTGCGACCGGGGCGCCTTTTCGGTCGTCGTACGACTGCTTTTAGAGGCTGTCATAGTGGGCCTTTCATCGGCTGAAAGCAGCCTTTTGAGCGTGTGAAAGGGCTGCTTTTGCCGGGTCAAAAGGCAGGTTTGGGGAGACCGGCTGCCGGTGCTTAGGTTATGAAAGGCGGACCGTGGCGGGTTGAAATATTTTGTTTTACATTGTAAAAGCCGCCTTTCGGCCTTTCTATCTTTTATTTGTTAGGAAGTGAAGTGTCGTCTTTTTGCTTTTTTAAGCCCGTCTGTCAATGCGTTTTTTGTCCGCTTCCTTTTTCTTACTTGTTGGCTATAAGACTGATAGAGTGTTAAAATTCTTACCGTATATTTTACAAATAAGGCTTTCATATTCTAACAAAATCTCGCTATTTTACCAAAATTAACAAAACAATTGTATGCAATGTATAATATTCTGTTATCTTTGCAATCATAACTTAGAACGTATATTATTCCATTAATGTTAACTTAGCGAAAGGTGAGAGCCCGAAGTCTTTGTATATCTTAATCGCAATTTATATAACTTTATTTTATCAATTAATCCTTAATTCCTTTATTAGCAATGAGAAAAACTGAGAAATCGTTTTGGCTTTCATTGAGAGCTTGCTTGACGGTGTTTATGATGTTCTTTGCTTTTACGCTGATGGCGCAGAACATAACAGTCAAGGGTGCAGTGACCGACCAGAATGGAGAACCAATTATCGGAGCCACGGTTAAAGTGGCGGGAGCTAAGACCGGCGTTATCACCAATATGGATGGTGAGTACATGATCAGCGCTCCGAGAAACGCGACGTTGGAAATTAACTACATCGGTTATAACTCCAAGACGGTCGCTGTGGATGGAAAGACACAGTTGAACATCCGTTTGGATGAGAGTTCCACAGAGCTTAATGAAGTCGTAGTGACCGCGCTTGGTATCAAGAAAGACGCCAAGAAGGTGGGCTACGCCATCAGTACGGTGAAGTCGGATGAGCTTGTGAAGACCCAATCTCCTACCTTGGGTACCGCCCTTTATGGTAAGGCAGCGGGTGTTGACATCAAAACGGCGCCCGGTGGTGCCGCAGGTGCCATCTCCATCAATGTGCGCGGATTGAGCTCTATCACCGGAACCAACCAGCCATTGGTAGTGCTCGACGGAGTGCCTATTCGTAATGGTGAGGCCAACAACAGTGATTATTGGACCGACCAGCGTGTCAATTCCAACGGTTTGGCCGACCTTAACCCCGAGGATATTGAGAGTATCTCTATTTTGAAGGGTGCCGCCGCCACGGCTCAGTATGGCTCTGAAGGTGCCAACGGTGTTGTGATGGTAACCACAAAGAGCGGTAAGGGTGGCCATGGACTTGGCGTTACGTTCAATGCCAGCTTAACGGGTAACTTCGTAGCTTACATGCCCGAGTATCAAACTACGTACGGTCCGGGTGCCGCTCCGCAAAGTCGTATCTCGGGAGGTGCCGACGCTTACGGTTTCTATAAGCGTAACGGTAGTGGCCGTAACGGACTTTCGACAAACGAATACAAGTATGTTACCGGTACATCTTATTGGGGTCCGAAGTACGATGGCAGCGATGTGCTCTATTACGACGGCACCGTGCGCAAGTACAATCCCATCTCTTCCGATCCTTACAGCGACCTTTTCCGCACCGGTTTGGACCAGCAGTACAACGTGGCCATTACCAATGCGAGCGACAAAGGTAATCTTCGCTTCTCTTATACCTACCTGAATTCGCTGCCCAACCAGTACAATTCTACTTTCGATAAGCACAACTTCGCCTTGAACGGCACGCAAAACATCCTCAGCAACTTGAAGGTTGACTACTCGGTTAACTACATGATAGAGAATGTTAAGAACCGTCCTTATCGTATGTATCGCCTCCTTTGCAACTTCGCGGGTATGTTCGGTGCCTTCGATGATATAAATTATATCCGCAACAGTGCCGTAACTCCTTCGGGATTCCTCAACCGCAGATACAATGATAACAATCAATATGCCGCTGATACGAACGCGGGATATGAGTACGACTTCTCAAGCAAGAGTGGTCTTGTTGACGAATACCTTTGGAATATCTATGGTAAGGAGCAGGAAGAGCGCAACAACCGCTTGATCGCTAAGATTGCCCCGACATGGGACATCTTGCCCGGCTTGAGCTTGAGAGCCAGCATTGCCACCGACTATACGACCAACAAGCGCGAGAATAAGAACTCTTCTGACAAGGCCCTTGGCTTCGGTGCCAGTGGTGATTACGGCCTCAATCAGTATCGTTATACCATTATCTATGGCGACGCCATGCTGACTTACGACAAGAATCTTACCGATAAACTCAACCTCTCGGCCTATTTGGGTTGGTCAGGTCGCCGTGAGACCTTGTGGGATCAGTCTTCCTCAACCAATGGCGGTTTGTCGGTTATCAACTGGTTCAACCTCAATGCGTCCAGCAATAAGCCCAATACAAGTATCAAGGAGCTCCGTATGCTCAAGACAGCGGCCTTTGGTGGCCTTACATTATCTTATGATAACTGGGCTTATTTGGAAGGAACGCTTCGCAATGAGAAGATTTCTACCTTGCACAAAGGCAACAACTCGTTCTGGTATCCTTCGGTAAACGCCTCTGTACTCGTGTCAGAACTCCTGAAAGATACCAAGCCTTCATGGATGGATTATACCAAAGTACGTGCTTCTTACGGTATTGTAGGTTTGGCACCCGAGGTATATAAGGCCACGATGGCTTTCAATCAGCAGCAGGCTTCGGGCTATATCTATGCGTTACAGCCTAACAACCTTGGTAACAATGAAATCAAACCGGAGCGTACTTATGAATGGGAGTTTGGTTTGGAAGGCCGTTTCCTCAACAATCGTTTGGGCGTTGACTTGGCTTACTACACCAAGACCGTGAAGGATCAGATACTTAACACCACGACAGCTTGGTCGGAAGGAGCTAACAGTATCTTGATGAACGTGGGTGAATTTACCAACAACGGTTTCGAGTTGGCACTCAATGGAACGCCTCTCCGCACCAAGGATTGGAACCTCGACCTGCGCTTCAACATCGCTTTCAATAAGAATAAGGTGAATAAGTTGGCCGAAGGTGTGAACCGTCTTGAGCACAAAAACTGGGACAACGGAGCAGCTTATCTCTATTCAGAAGTAGGCGGTTCTATCGGCGATATTTACGCTTATGCGCCCAAGACCGATGAAAAGGGCAACACCATCATCGACTCCGACGGCTACATCGCCTTGACCGACGCGCCTGTAAAGGTAGGTAACGTTATGCCTAAGTACACCGGTGGTTTCGGCTTTAACTTGGGTTATAAGAACCTTTACTTAGATGTTTCGCTCGACTTCCGCAAGGGTGGCTCCGTTCTTAACTTGCCTTACCAGTACCTGATGGGCCGTGGCTCGTTGGTAGACAGCAACAAGTGGCGTGACGCGGCTCATGGTGGATCGACCTATTACCTCAATGACGCTAACGAAGTAGTACCCGCCGCCACCGCTCCCGCAGGCAAGGTGCTCTACGATGACGGTGTTATCTTCGACGGTGTGACGGCCGATGGACAGAAGAATACCAAGATGGCATCGGCTATGCGTTGGTATAACTGGTCATACAACTGGGGTACCGGTGCGCCAACTTACTACTCACACTCTATCTTCGACAACACTTACGTGAAGGTACGTGAGATAGTTCTCGGCTATAAGTTCCCAAAAACGATCTGCGATAAGATTCATGCAACGAAGTTGTCAGTATCGGCTTATGCCCGTAACCCATTCTATATCTACAAGCGTATGCCTATTTTCGACGCCGAGGCGACCGACGCTACAAGCTGGATAGAGCAGAGCTGGATAGGTGGATCCTCTGTAACCACCCGCTCATTTGGTGTTTCTGTTCAAGTAGGTTTCTAATACTTTAAAATGAATAAAGCAATGAAAAAAATATCATTAATAATATGTGGTCTCGCAGTTATGGCCGGTCTTGCTTCTTGTAGCGATGATCAGTACACCGTATTGTACGATGATCCCAACAAGACAAGCGATGTTGGCTGCGATAAACTGATGACCGGTGTCTTCATTCAAGAGTCAACGGGTAGGAACTATGCCTACAATTCTTATTGGAGAATGTACACTTGGGACAATATTTTTGCGAAATACGCGCAGACAGCAGGTTACAATAACGAGTCGGGTAGTGTGTATTACGCCGCCGATAGTTACGCGGATGACCGCTGGGAGAACTTCTATATCATGCTGGCTCAGTTCCGTGCACTCGAAGATAAGTACAATAAGGAAACGCCGGAGCAGCAAGCTAATGACAAGTTATACAAGGACTTGGCAGAAGTTTTCGTGCTCGATAACCTGACACAGATGGCCGACATCTTCGGTGATATGCCTTATTTTAAGGCTTCTACCTTAGGACAAACCAGCCAATTGGCGGGTTCTATGGCTCCCTTTGATGATGATGTAGAGATTTATCGTCATGCGCTCACCCGTTTGGGAGAGCTTTACAAGGAATTGTCTACGGCTAAGTTGACAGAGCTTCAGAAGAAAGTGCTTGCTTCACAAGACTTCATCAATAAGGGCGATTTCCAAAAATGGATCGCTTATGCCAACTCTTTGCGTCTGCGCATTGCCGTTCATGTGGCTGCGCAAGGTGCCTTGACGTCAGAAGCTCGTGCCGCCGTAAAGGAGTGCATGGCCCGTCCTTTGATTGTGGAAGATAACAACAATGTGGAGCTTTATGCCGATCTTGATGGCTTTAACTACTGGGAGAACTTCCGCGATGCGTTCAAAGACATTAACAACGTGGCTTCTCAGCCGATGATAGACGCCATGCAGAAAGTGGCCGGAGAGAACGACCCACGCCTTCAGGTGATGTATGAGAAGAACGCGGCAGGCAAGTATGTAGGTAAGAGTCGTACAGAAGAAGCCAACTTCCAAGCCAATCATTCCTCTGATTGGAACGAAGGTGGTAAGCTGAAATGGGCTGAACGTTACTATTCTTATCTCGATTCTTGCACCTATACGGGTAATGATTACTTCATCAGTCCGGTGTTGACAGCGGCCGAGGTGAACTTCCTGAAGGCTGAGGCCATCCAGAATGGCTGGGCCGCGGGTGACGCGAAAGCAGAGTTTATCAAAGGTATGGTAGCCTCTACTTCTTTCTATTACCGTCAGAATAACCATGAGTACGACGGCGCAAGCCATCCAAGTACGAAGATGTCTCCTACAGGTACTGTAGCCGCATACCCCGGTGATGACGCCGTGAAGGCTTATGCGGAGAAGTTATGGACCGCTTATGGTGACAAACTTGAGGCCATCATGACACAGAAGTGGGTACACTTCGGCGTGATACAGCCTACCCAAGCATGGACCGATGTACGTCGTACGGGTTTCCCGAAGCTCACTTATCCTGCCGATAGCCAGCAGCAGAATGCTGACTTTAGGAATCTTCCAAACCGTGTGATGTGGCCCAATACCGAGAAGGCAAGCAACACAGCCAACTACGAAGCTGCTGAAAAGGCGCAGGCCAACAAGCCTTCCACTAAGTTGTTCTGGGCAAAGTAAACCGAAAAGAAACGCCGGTGATAGGCTGAAAAGCCATCAGGCATAGCGAAATAAAATAAGCTCCGAAAGGTCATTGAGCCTTTCGGAGCTTTTATTTTGGGGATTATCAAGCATTCTTTTCCGACTGGTCGGATTGGTCGGACTTGTCGTTACTTCCTCAACAACCACTTTATGGCTTGCTCACGGGTATCTTCAAAGCTGTTGAGACGGGGCATGTAACCCAATGGAGCCTCATGTTTGTAGAGAATGGTGCGGGCATGTTTGGCTTCGCTATGTTGATAAAAATCGGTATACCATGCCCAACTCTGTGCCGTCAAAGCGTCGTAAGCCAAGTAGCTTCCACGTGCTTCGTCGATGTACTTCTCGAAGTCCGCGCGAGCCTCGGCGGGCCATTCGTCGGGTGATAGGCCGCTGTTGACAATCAGATGGTAATGGTCGAATAGGCCCGGGCGGTAGCTGTCGCCCTTGCGGTAGGTCGTAACGTCGAAGTCGTAGCGGCTGCCCAACTTTGTCATGGCGTCGAATAATGCTTGATTTTGACCATCGGTCATGAGGAGAACCCGCTTGTTGGGCACCGTGCCCTTGCCGTTTTTCATGAGCGATAGGCATACCGTGGTCATCAAATCGAGCTGCGCGTTGTCCTCCGTAGTCTCCCAATACATGCCACCCAGCAGGCCTTCGTCGATGATATACTGGCACTTGGCGGCGATAGACCGCGGATTCTCGACGCCCCATACCAGCTTGCCGCTCCAGTCGGTGAGGTAGGGTACCTTGCCCACCTCGTCCCAATGCTCTTGGTAAAGGCCGCCGGTGTAGCCCGTTTTCATGTATTTTTCAAGGATGGCATTGCCGTGGTCGCCACGTCCATAGAGCGGCATGCCGAGGCAAAGTTTCTCCTTTGGAACGCCATTTCTTACATGGGCTTCCACCGCTTCGGCCGTGGTGATGCGACCCGAGAGGGGAGAGCGGAAGAGCGTCGTGTGATGATGAGGCGGATTGGCCACGTCGTAGGCCATGATGTTGACGAAGTCCATGTACTTCATGCAGGCCCTGAAATCAATGTACTTGCCATCGGCTATGGTGGCGGCGGTGAGCAGTTTGCCTTTGCCCAGCACCTTTCGGAGGTCACGCATGAGGAGGGTGAAGTTCTTGGTGTCGTCGGGTGAGGAGGAAATGCCGGCCTCGTTGCTCGTGGGATATTCCCAATCGATGTCGATACCGTCGAGCCCAAACTCCCTCACGATGCGTCCGCAGTCCTTCGCGAAGGCCATGCGCCACTTGGCATTGGCGGCCATTTCCGAGAAATTGCCACTCGTCCAACCGCCCACCGACAGTTGAATCTTCAGCTCGGGCTTGAGCTTTTTCAGCCCCACCACCCTCTTCAGGAACTCCGGGTTCTGCACGTCGCAGCCGTCGAAGGTCTTGTTGACATGGCCAAAGGCATAGTTGATATGGGTCATGAGCTGTGGGTCGGGCAGGCGCAGGTCGGTCCATGAGCACACATAAGCCACTACAATCTTCTCTTGGGGCCGGGCAACGGCAGTACCGCAGGCCATCAGCATGAGGAGAAAAAATAAGATACGGGATAACTTTTTCATTATAATTTACTTTGAATTTGATAGAATTGAATTCGTGATAATTATAATGCAAAAATAGCATTTTCTGTCAAAAGAACCTTTGCGCCGGTCCTTTAATTTTCGCATTTTGGCGCCATTTCCATGCCGAAGGGCCGTACTGAATCGTCGATGGCGCCCATCCTTTTAAAATTGTTTAAGAAAATAACAGCCCCATAGCAGCCCTTTGACACTCGTAATTGCGGCTTTTTTAGTAATTTTGAGCCATCAATAACTTATTAAATTACCCGCATGAAGAAAATCATAATCAGCCTGATGGCATTGGCTACGACGCTTTCCGTCATGGCGCAGGGCGACGTCTATGAGCGCTCGAAGGCCTATGAGTGGCCCACCGACGTGAAAGTGGTGGAGAAATTGAAGAACTGGCAGGACCAGAAGTTTGGCGTATTGATGCACTGGGGCGTATATTCCGTGCCCGGAATGGTGGAATCGTGGGCCATCTGCGATGAGGATTGGGTGACCCGCGACACCACGATGACCTACCAACAGTACAAGGATTGGTATTGGGGGCTGGCCGATAAGTTCAATCCCGTGAAGTTCAACCCCGATCAGTGGGCCGACGTCATGAAGGCGGCCGGCATGAAGTACATGATTTTCACCACGAAACATCATGACGGTTTCTGCCTTTTCGATAGCAAATATACCGACTATACCGTGGCCCGCCATGCCTTTAAGGACCATCCCAAGCGTGATGTGCTGAAATACGTGTTGCAGTCTTTCCGCCAAAAAGGCTTCATGATAGGCGAGTATTTCTCGAAACCCGACTGGCATTCGCAGGACTATTGGTGGGACGTTTACCCCACGAAGCGCGGCCGCAACGTGAATTACGACATCAAGAAATGGCCCCATCGCTGGCAGGCGTTCAAGAACTACACCTACAATCAGATGGAAGAGTTGCTCTCGCGCTACGGTTCGGTCGACATCTTTTGGCTCGATGGCGGCTGGGTGTGCAAGGAGAACAATCAAGATATTGACCTGCCACGCATCGCCACCATGGCCCGGAAGCACCAACCCGGCCTTATCATTGTCGATCGCACCATCCACGGGCCTTACGAAAACTATCAAACGCCCGAGCGAACGGTGCCCGAGACGCAACTGAACCACCCTTGGGAGAGTTGCATTCCGCTTACCAACGATTGGGGATGGGTGCCCCGACCCACATGGAAGTCGCCCACGAAGGTGCTCAACACGCTAGCCGAAGTGGTAGCCAAGGGCGGCAACTTGGTCTTAGGCGTAGGTCCCACGCCTGAAGGGCTCATCGAACCCGAGGCCGTGAAGCGCCTTACGGTCATCGGCAATTGGCTGAAAGCCAACGGGCGGGCCATCTACAACACCACGACTACGCCCCATTACAACGATGGCCGTATATGGTTCACCGCCTCGAAGGACGGCCGCAAGCTCTATGCCATCTACGCCCCGGCCGATGATGAGGCCCTTCCCGCCACCCTTAGTTGGACGGGTAACAAGGCCCGCGGCGTGCGTTTACTCAGCACGGGTCAGAAACTGAAGACCCGCCGACAAGGCAATCTCACCACCGTTACCCTGCCCCGAGGCCTTAGGAATGAGCCGGTGGCGTTGGAGTTGACGATGTAAGAATGTTTGGTTGTAAGGTTGTAAGGTTGGGAAGATGAATGGTTAGTTTTAAGAGTTGGGGAGTTGAGGAGTGTTAGGTTGTAAGGGTGAGAGGTTGAGGGGATGAATAGTTTGCCTTGAAAGTTGGGGGTTGAGAGGTTGAGGGGATGAATAGTTAGTTTTAAATGAAGAACTTTTCTCTCATTATTTAGCACCCCTCATGACAAAATATTCATCCTTACACCCCACCAATCACCAACTTTCAAGGCAAATCATTCATCTTCCCAACTCCTCAACTCCCCAACTAAATCCTCCCACCTCCCCAACCGGGCCTTTCCCCCCTCATCCTTACACCCCACCACCCCCCAACCTTCAAGGCAAACTATTCATCTTCTCAACTCCTCAACTCCCCAACTTAATTACTCAACAACACCCCTTTTACCGCCCCAAAGCAGCCCTTTCACACGATGAAAGGGCTGCTTTTGTTGGGTCAAAAGGCAGGTTTGACAAAGTCGTAAAACAGCCTTTGGGAAATGGGAAAATAGTTTTCTTGAAACTATCTGATACCCATTTTGGTATCAGCACTTGCAAAAGGAGGGGAGAAGTAATCGTTTTCATCATACGGGGGAATGCCCGTTCTGCTGTCGGGAGAAAGAAAAGGGATAACGCAATCATCGTGTTCATGCGAAAGATGGAGGGTATTTTTACCGTCGAAGGGCGGAAAAGAGAAAATTAGGTAACAGTTTTCATGAAATAGCTGGATAATCGTGCCCTGATAGGTGGGTGAAAAGCAGGTGGTGACAGGGTAGTTTTAGGAAACAAGCTGATAATCTTTGTGTTATCAAATGGTAGGATGAAGATTATAATTTGATAGTTTTAGTCTGATAAATTGAAAGTATTGTCGCCGTCGGGCGATAGATGGGAGAAGTCGGTAAGTGGTGTTCGAGGGTGTAAAAAGGTCGTTTTTAGAGCTTTGTCGGTCCATGGCTATATGTGCGTAAATGATAGTCGAAGATGGCAAAGGTGAAGAATAATTGATAAAAACGGCACATAGAATTAAAAAATCTTAGTGCGTTTATAAAAAAAGTAATCAATTGCTGATAGTTTCTTGATAGTTTATTTTATCTTTGTAGGGCTATTTTAACGTTTAGAGAAAAAGATAAGGATGAGTAACGTGTGCTATTTTGTCAGGATTAGAGCCGCAACACTTCTTTGTGTTAACTCAAAAAGCGTGTAAACTTTCAATATGAAATGCAGTTAAAAAATACAAAAAGCAAAAAGTCATTACGCAATTTTTGCCTTGTTGATTGTTTTTTTACTGAATAGAGAAACTTAATAATACTTAATTTCAATCTTTACATTTATGAGAGAAAAAATGATGTTGTTTGTGCTTTGCCTGCTCCTTGGAGTAAGTCAGGCCTTAGCGCAGGCGATCAATGTGAAGGGAGTTGTTGTGGACGAAACAAACGCTCCGTTGCCCGGAGTCAGCGTGGCGCTCAAGTCAACGCCGACCAAGGGCACGGTTTCCGACATCGACGGAAAGTTTACTATCCAAGCCAAACCCGGTGAAAAGTTGTCATTCAGCTTCTTAGGTTACACCACTCAGGATGTGGCCGCGGCCGCTACGATGAACGTGAAGTTGCAACCTGCCGACCTTACGCTCAATGATGTCGTGGTGGTAGGTTACATGACGCGTAAGGTAGCCAATACTTCGGCTTCGGTAGTAAAGGTGGGTTCTAAGGAGATTGCCATGAAACCGGTGGCCAACCCGCTCGACGCCGTTCAGGGAAAGGTCAGTGGTTTGCAGATGTTCTCCTCTTCAGGTGAGCCTTCAGAGCGCCTTTCCATGGCCCTCCACGGCCAAGGTTCGTTAGGCGCCGGTACGGGTTTGCTGGTCATTATGGACGGTATGCCCGTGAGCATGAACGTCGTTCAGGCCATGAACCCTAACGATATAGAGAGTGTTCAGTTCCTTAAAGACGCCGCAGCCACCTCTATCTATGGCGCGCGCGCGGCCAATGGTGTAATGTATATCTCCACAAAGAGAGGATTGGCCGAGACAAGAGCCAATATCAACGTGCGTGCCCAGTACGCCGTTTCGTCATTGGCCAACACGGATTACTTCGACCAGTTGATGACCGGTCCCGAGCTGTTGCGCTACTATGAGGAAACCGGTATCTACAAGCACGACAGCGATGATCCGCGAGAAACGACCATCGTAAGGCTGAAAGATATGTTCCGTGAAACCGATTTCCAATGGTATAAGTATATATATCAGCCTGCTCCCATGTACACTGCCGACATTTCAATTTCCGGCGGTACCAATAACGTAAACTACTACCTATCGGGTGGTGCGCTCAGTCAGGACGGTTTGCGTATGGGTTCGGGCTATAAGAAGGTGTTTGGACGTATGAATTTGGGCGCCAAGCTTAATGAGTGGATTCGTGCCAACATCAATACCTCCGTTTCGTACGACGATACCAAGCGTTCACCCTTTGGCAATAATAACATCTCCGGTGGCGGTATGGCGGCCCTCAATCCTCCTTTCGCGTCGCCTTACGACCCCAATACGGGTGAGGAATACCAGCGTGTGCCCCTTATCGACACTGCTACGCCGCTTCATGAAATATCTTCGAAGCCGTCAAAGACCAACGCTTTCGTGCTGTCGGCCAACGGTAGCCTCACGATAACGCCGCTTAAGAATCTTACGCTGCGCTCTATGGCCGGTTTGGAATTAGACTATGGCGTGAGCAGCAACCGTGTATTACCCAGCTACTACAAGGCTTACGGCAACGGAAGTTCGGCTCGTGCGTACTCAAGAGCTTCAAGCCTAACCTTTACCAATACGGCTTCTTACCTGATGGAGTTTGGCGATCATCATGTCACAGCCCTTGTGGGACATGAGTACACCAACTATGAAGACGATGGTTTCAGTGCCAGCGGTACCGGTATTCTCGACGACCGACTCACCCTGCTCAATAATGTTACGCAGAACTATTCGATGGGTGAGAGCAAGACAGAATACGCTTTCCTCTCTTTCTTCACACAGGTTTCTTATGACTATATGGAGAAGTACTTTGTCGATCTCGTGCTTCGTAACGACGCTTCGTCACGTTTCGGTGCCAATACCCGCAACGGTTTGTTCTGGTCGGCCGGTCTTTTATGGAAAGCAAAGAAAGAAAAGTTCTTCAAAAACATCAGTTGGCTCAACGAGCTTGACGTCAAAGCAAGTTACGGTACGCAGGGTAACTCCTCCATACCTCCTTACAGTGTAGAGTCGTATGCGGGCAAGGTAGGTCAGAAGAATGGCAATGTGAGCTTCGGTTTCATCAGCTATGGCAGCCCCGACTTGGGTTGGGAACATCAGAGCAAGCTCACCGTGGGCGCGAAAGCCCGTGTGTTCGACCGCTTTGATGTTAACTTGGAATACTACCATCGTATGACGAGCAACATGCTCTTCGAGACTCCGCTATCGTTCTCATCAGGTCTGCCGGCCGGTAACTACGGTTATGTATCTACTTACAAGAACGACGGTAAGTACCTCAATCAGGGTATCGACCTTCAGCTCAACGCCGATATTTGGCGTAAAAGAGACTGGGGCGTATCGCTCAATCTTAACTTCAACTACAACGTCGATAAGGTAGTTGAGCTCTTCGACGGCCGTGATACATGGCTCGAGCCGGGCACACAGATGGCCTACATCGTAGGTAAGCCCGTGATGTTCATGGCTCCTCTGTACAAGGAAGTCAACCCCACGACGGGTGAACCTGAGTGGTATCGTCCCGGAAAGGACATCACCGAAACACATAAAGACGACAACGACGTGGTTAGCGAGTACTCAAGTACGCTCGAACAGAACACCGGTGTCAAGGCTCGCACGCCGATTACGGGTGGTTGGGGCTTGTCGGCTTACTGGAAAGGGTTCTACATGAACGCCGATTTCTTCTTCGCTCTGGGCAAGCACATGCTCTCTATGGATAAGCAGTATTACGAGAACGACTACCACGTACGCGACCGTAATAACAACTTAAACGCCTCTCGTCGTATCTTCGATTACTGGAAACAAGAGGGCGACCGTACCGAGTTCCCGTCATTGAAGTGGTTGCGTTCAAGCAATCATCATAGCACTTACCTCGACTCAAAGATGTTGGAAAACGCCTCGTTTATGCGCCTCAAGAACCTCACCATTGGCTATGATTTGCCTAAGAAGAGCCTTGGTAAGCAGAAAATCGTGCGTTCGGCCAAGGTATTCTTTACCGGTCGTAACCTTCTTACCTTTACGAAGTTCCGCGGAATCGACCCTGAGGTAAACAATTCAGTGTCTTATGGCGCTAACCCTAACACCAAACAGGTGAGCTTCGGTGTAGAACTCGGCTTATAATTAATCCTCATAAACATTATATAATATATGAAGATAACTAAGATATTAACTGTGGCGATGGCGCTGACCGCAACCTTTCAGAGTTGTGATCTTAATCGCGAACCCGCCGACTATATACCTTTCGCCAAGTCATATCAGACTTTGGACGACGCCCGCAAGTGGGATAATGGTATTTATTCCTCGTTGCGTGGCAAATTTGGAGGCGGCTATGTGCTGCCCCAAGAAGTGCAGGCAGACATGCTCAACGCCCATGCAGCCTATGAAGGAACCTATGGTGATTTCCATGGATGGACGCTTCGGTCGGATGATGATGTGCTGAAGCAGATTTATCATTCGTACTATTCCGCGTTGGTCGACGCCAATGTGGTGATTCAACAATTGCCTTCGTTGGAGTTGACTGCCGCAGAGAAGGCTACCGCCAATCAGTTCTTGGGCGACGCTTACTTTGCTCGTGCGTACTATCATTTCAATCTTGCGCTCCGTTGGGGACAGCTTTATAACGAGGAAACTGCCGATAAGGACTTGGGAATACCTTTGGCTTTGAAACCTATTTTCATTGAAAAGCCAAAGCGTGCGACCAACCGTGCTACCTATGAACAAGTACTGAGCGACCTCGAAAAGGCCGACTCTCTCTTGGCCGATGTGCCGGTAAAAGTCGGTAATTCGGAGATAAGCGCCGACGCGGTAAAGGCACTTCGTGCCCGTGTTTACCTATATATGGGTAATATGGAGGCAGCTTTGAAGCAGTCGCGTGAGCTTGTCGATAAGGGTACTTATCAGCTTGTACCCGCTTACGAGGGCCAACCCGACGCCATGTTGAGGGTAGATCCCCGTGAGGATGCGTTCGCTCAGATGTGGTTTTACGACAATGGAACCGAGCAAATATGGCAACCTATCGTGGCAAAGGAGAACGAAATACCTACCACAACGGGCCTTTATGGTGCCGACCTCTCAACGACTACCTATTGGGAGGAGTCGGGTATGAGCGATATGGTAAGCGATTACAATAAACCTCCTTATCTTCCGACGAGCGAAGTGCTTACTTCTTTGTTTGCGAATGACCAAGACCACCGTGCGCAAGTGCTCTTTGAGTACACCCGTACTACTGTTAGCATCATGCAGGACTATACCTACTGCTTCGTAATTTCCAAGTTCAAGGGCAATCCTAACTACGCTACGCTTACCAGCACCCACTGGGGTGGCTACGTGCCTAATGGCAATCAGGCGCCTAAACCCTTCCGTATCGCCGAGCAATACCTTATTGCCGCCGAGGCAGCTTTCGCTACCGGAAACCAAGAAATGGCCAGACATTACTTGAATGAGTTGCGTATTTCGCGTGGAACGGGCATGGTTGGTTTGACTGACGACGCACTCTTGAAGGAGATAAAGGATGAGCGTGCCCGTGAATTGGCCTACGAAGGCTTCCGTCTTTGGGACCTTCGCCGCTGGCATCAGGGCTTCGATAAGCGTTCACATCAGGTGGATGCCGACAGAAACCCAATCCCCGAGCGTTTCTATGCGGCCGAATTTAGCGAGAACTTTGCTATCGATGGCGATAATCCTAAGTTCGTTTGGCCCTTCCCGAAGGATGAAACTACCATCAATACGGAGCTTAAGCAGAACCCGGGTTGGGGGAACTAATTTGTTCATTTGTTTAAAAAATATTATTCTATGTACAAGAATTTCAGAATATTGGCGCTGCTCTTAGCCGTCTTGGCATTGAGTTCCTGCCAAAAAGATTTGGTATTAGACAGCTCTACCGATATAGCGTTGAGTGACGCGGAAAGCTTGACACTCAAGCAGGAGGGCGAGACCAAGACCGTAAGTTTCTCAACACTTTCGGCTGATTGGACCGTAGAGCCCGGCTCGTATGACGTTTGGCTTACCGTAGAAAAGCAGGCCGAGAGCCTCGTTGTTACCGCCGCGGCCAATGAAGAGGCCGGTGAGCGCCAGTCACAGATAACCCTTAACGTGGGAAGTGGCAAGAAAACCATCGCCGTAACACAGTTTGGTACAGCTCCGGCTATATCTGTTGAGAACAGTACCGGTACCGAAGTATATAATCACAACGCCCATCCGAGCGTGGTACTCAAGGTTCTTTCCAACAGCAAAGACTGGCGTGTGGAGCAAGTTGGTAAGGAAACAAACGATTGGTTGACCGTTGCGGCCGACCAAGAGGCCGGCACTTTGACGCTCGCACTTAAGTCCATAGAGCGTGGAAGCCCATGGGAATTGACCAGCCGTTCGGAAAAACTCTTCTTATCTAATGGTAACAAGCACTATCAATTAAACGTTATACAAAACGGTTTCTTGCAATTCCAGTTACCGGTATGGGAGTTAGACCAAGCATTTACCCTTGCCCGACTCACCGAGTTGGAAGCTGCGAGAGGCAATAACCGTGAAAGAGACTTTGAGATTAGTGGCTTAATGCCTTATAAGGAAGATACGGAAAAGTTGTATTACGTGTTCCGTTCCGCCGGTGAACAAGCTCCTCGATTCTTCTATACCTCTGATTGGTACACTAAGAATGTGGTTGGTGCCTTCATGAAAGCACCCGAAGGACAGGCTTTCAGCGAGGAATCATTGAAGCCATGGTTGGAGCAAAACAACTTCAAGCCGGGCAACAAGCAGAGCAAAGATACCGAGACTGAATACTTCTGTGAGGACGAAAAGAGTACGAAACTGCTCCATATATATAATGATGCGGCCAATCGTCAGGTGTCAGGTGGTGCCTATAAGAGTGCATGTATCAAGTATATAGAGAGCTCTAATGAGCTTAAGGTCGATGAAAATAGTAGACTTGTCAGCTTCCCCGTGGGCGCTTCGCAGCGTTTGAACGACAAAACGTTTACCTTGGAACAAATTATTGCTTACGAAAAGAGCCGTGGCATGAAGCCCGACTATAACAATGAGTTCAATAATGAGAAAGTAACTGAAAAGATAAACGACCCCGATTGTCCTTACTCTCGTTTGCTTTTTGCTCCCGAGAATCCCAATTCAGAGGATGGAAATTTGGCTTATGTTATCTATCATTTCAACTGGAAGGGCGTTACCAAAGAGGATATTGACGGTGGACTTTCTAACGATCCCGCCCTCAATGGTACGGTGGGCCTCTGCCAAGTGTTCTATATGGGTGTGGGCCTCTTCTACGATCAGCGTGAAGTTGGCTATCCTCCATACTACAGTCAGATAGAAACGAGCCTCAATAGAGCTACAAGAACAACGTTAGCAGACAAAGGTTACGTGCTTTTCCGTAATGATGGAGCCGGCTTTGCCACGTTCTTCCGCGGTGAAGAGAACTTGATCGACGTGCAGGCACAGACTACTCGTGTCGTAATCTCTTATTATAAGAGCAAGCACTTTGTAGATACAATCAAGAAAACAATGAACTATTAATTTGTTTCAGTCAATGAAAATCTTTCAATATATATATAAAGTATCAACCTGCGTATTGTTGTCAGCCGGGTTGTTTGTATCTTGCAGCGACGACACACTGCTGTCTTCTGACGGTAATAAGGTAGATGTTGCCGCTTCGGAGGAAGAATTCCCTTGGCAACCGGGTAGCGCTTTCTTCAAGCTAAAGGCCAATCAGAGCATTACAACGCGTGCGGCTTCCGAGTGTGTTACAAGAGCTAAGGTGTTTGATGACGCCAAAGTAAAGGTTGAACAAGTGTTCGACATGACCTCGGAATACGCTGATTTGAAGCGTCGCATGGGTCTTGACCGCTGGTTTATCGTAAGATTTGACGAGAAAACCGACGTAAACGAAGTTTTGAAAGAGCTTCGCAACGACCCCGCCATTGAGAAAGCACACGGTAATATCGCTGCTGTGCCTTCTAAAGTAACCTATACTCCTGCAACAAGAGCTGCAATACGTCCAAATCAATTGTACCCTGCTAACAATGGAGTTGGTCCGTTTGATTTCTCAGATCCTTACTTGCAATATCAGTGGCACTACATGACGACGAACAATGTGTACAGTCATTACGAGCAAGGAGCCGACATCAATCTTTTCCCCGCTTGGCAACAAGAGACCGGTGACCCCAATGTTGTAGTGGCAGTGCTTGACTCCGGTATCGACTTTAGCCATCCTGATCTTACCGCATCGGCATGGAATGGCGGCGTAGATGAAACAACCGGAGAGCAAATTCACGGTCGTAACTTCTATAATGTCAGCACCGGAGAGGGTAATATCAATACGATTATTCCCGG
>NZ_DATCYK010000025.1:0-14383 GCF_036570325.1 Prevotella sp. | reverse complement strand
AGCGCTTTGGTTATAGAAGTCGGTTACAAAGGCATGGGTGGCAAATGGCGTCTTGTTTTGCTCGGCGGCATAGAGCGGCAGTGCCCCCATGAGCACGTTGCGCAGCGTAGGGTTGGCCACCGTTTGCGCCATCACGTCGTTGATACTTCGGCTCAAGAACTCGGGATCGAGGGCTTCCTCGGTGGCGGTGGGGCTGAGGCTGTGGAGTCGGGAAGCTCCTGCCACCCGCTCTATGAGGTCGTAGTAGCGGGTAAGATCGGCCTCCTCGTCAGGAAAATAGGCCGACATTTGGCGTAAGAAGTTATCCCTGCCGTTGGTAAAGCGGTACTCCCGGCCGCCCAAAGCTATGATGTTGTAGCCCGACGGGTCGAGTTGGCTCAGTGGAATTTGGTCTTTTACCTCCAAATAGCGCAGCAGTCGGTCGAGCGTTTGGCCTTTCGAGGCACTCCCAATGAAGTGCATGCCCGATTCAAACTTCACTCCGGCGCGGCTGAAGCACTGCAAACAGCCGCCTATTTGGTGATGTTGCTCTATGATAGTGACGTTATAGCCGTTCTTGGCCAGCACAACGCCGCAGGAAAGGCCGCCCAATCCGCTGCCGATAATGACGCATTGATTTCCCATGAGTTGATGTTTTTAGTTGCTATAACTTAATGTTGCGGGCGCCGGGGCCTGCTGTTCTTCGTATATAAAGGTGAGGTTGGCGGGGTGACAAGCCAAGTTTGAGGCGATCAGATAATCGTCCTCGTCGGTTATGATGGCTTCTATGGGCCGTTCGGGATGGCGCAATGCCATGAGCAAAGGCAGCACGCCAAACTCCGCTTCGCCTCCTGTGAGAACGAGCGGCGTGGTCGTTGGCTGCGTGTGGTTTACCCTTTGGCGGTATTCGGGGTGGCGAAGCAGCCGGTCGACCCGCCGTTCCGTGTCGGCACCTTTGTAGCGATAAAGGTAGCGCAGGTACACCGCCATGTAGTCGAAGTCCTCCAACGAGGCCTTCATATCTGCGTAATGGCTCTCCATCAGCCTATGAATGAGGCTTGTACGCTCCCTATAACCGGTGCCGAAGCTGCTGTCCGACGCCTTGATACGTGGCAGTACGTGCATCGTCATCGTGCCTTTGCGCAGCATGAAGTCAGTTTTGGGCAGTACATGGTCGTGCCCATGCAGCACCACCGGTACGATGTCGGCGCCCAAAAGCTCCGCAAGATAGCAGCCACCCTTATGAAATCGGTGCATGCGATGGTCGAGTGAGCGCGTCCCTTCAGGGAAAATACAGATAGAGTAGCCCCGTTCGTAGAGCGAGCGGAGGGCCTCCAAGTGTTGCTCAAGCCCATCGGAAGCCGGTAAGAACTCCGCCGCGTGGATCACGGAGCTGTAGAATGGGTTGTTCCAAGCCCAACTGTTGGTGAGGAATATCATCTTTGGATGGAGCGTCATGAGGCATAACGTGTCGAAATGGCTCAAGTGATTGCTCATGATAATGGCCGGTTGGTCGAACGATTCGCCACTGTCGTTCCTATAACGGTAGGCTACTCCCGGTATGCGCGCTACGATAAAGCGGGACATCCAGTACAGAAGTCGGTGGTAACGAAGGCGCTTTTGCTCGGTGGTTTTGCCGATATGGAACAGCAAATACGTGTAAGGAAGCACAAAGAAGTACATCATGGTGAGGAAAAAGACCATCGCCCACAGCGAAACCGCGACCCGATAGAGCGTCAGGGGTATGTCCCTGACCCGTCCTTTGCGCATGGTGAGCCGGCGAAAGACCAGCGGTGGCAGGTAGTAGGCCATCAATACCACGGTAAACATGCCTATCATAGTGACCGTTCCCAGTGATTTCATGGCCGGATGGCGGGCCAACGTGAGGCTGCCAATGCCTATAAACATGAGCAAAGCGGATATAGCCACGCTGTGCTTGTAGGCCTTGAGCCGCTTTCTTCCCGTGGCATACTCGTACATAAGGCCCTCTGTGATGAAGATAGTATAGTCATCTCCCTGCCCGAAGATAAAGGTTGCCAAGATGATATTGACGATATTAAACTGTATGCCGCCTATTTCCATCATGCCCAATATCCACACCCAACTCACCGCCAAGGGCAGGAAGGACAGCAGCGACAGCTCTATCTTGCCGAAAGAGAGCCATAGGAAGAAGAAAACAACGCAACCGCAAACCAGTCCTATGTAGTTAAATGAGTCGTTGAGCACCCTCACCAACCGATTGCCTATGTCCTTTGCGGAGAATACGAAGTACGCTTTCGTGGCCTCACCATCCATCTTTGCCTTCAGCGCAGCCTCTTGGCGGGCCGACGGATGCAGGTAGTTGATGATGCGGGTCACCTGCTTCGACGGCAGGATATAGGTGCCCATGAAGGGTTGGAGCACGGGGTTGAAATAGCCGGTGGGCTGTATCGGCAGGGTCGGAGTGGCCATCATGTCGTAAAACGGTTGGAAAGCCGAGGCTTTAAAGCCTTGTTTGACCGCCTCAGTCTTTACCTTTTCCACGAGTTGTTGGCCATGGTGAGTGGTCCAAAAGAGCTTCCATGCGGCCAAAGCACGGCCTTGTCGCTCGGCCGTAGGCGCAAAATCGCCTATGCCTTTCGCCCCACAGCCCACCTCCTGCAAAGCCGTGAGCAACTTATCATTGGCCTGCAGCGCCGCCGTAAGCGTCGTTCCCTCGGCCACGGCGTAGCAAGGCGCCTCGTTTTGGGTGGCCGTGAGGAGTTGCAAATCCTGCTTTTGGTCGGGCCGCATGTAGTTAATGTTGGCCAAATTGCTGTCGAACGACGTTTGCAAAGAGAAGTAACCGAAGACCAAAGTCAGCCCTACGACCACGGGCAACACCCACCGTCGCACGCCCGGACGGTTGAGTCGGTCGCCCACAAGGTCGATAAGGCGCAGCAATCCGTCCCCCCTCGGCCCATCGAAGGCCCGATGTTGGCGGGCGTAAAGGGGCAAGAAGACCAGCACAAACAAGATAGTACCGATGAGCATGAGCGCTCCGAAGAGGCCAAGGTCGCGCATGGCCCGTGCGTCGAGCCACACCAAGCAGAGAAAGGCGGCCACGGTCGTTACGTTGCCGATGAGCAATGGCGGCACCATTTCACGCAAAGCCTGCCGCCGGTCGGCCACTTCACGAATGTGATCGAGGAAATGTAAGGGGTAATTTACGGCGATACCGATGATGACTGAGCCTATTCCGAGGACGATAATCGATACGTTATCGTGGAAAAGAGCCATGCCCCCGATGGCAAACAACCACCCGAAGACGATGGAAACGCCTATCCACAGCATGTCGCTCAGCCTACGGTAATGCCACCACAGCAGTGCCAATATAAACAGCGAGGCCACCCCCACGGCCACGATGGCGTCGGTCTTGATGGTCGAGGCGTTGGTAACGGCGATGAGCGGAGCCCCTATCGGACTTACCCGAAGCTCTGGATAGCGGGCCTGAGTGAGCGTGGCGGCACTGTCGAGCAGGGCTGCCAATTGGGCGTTGCGCCGTGTTTCGCTCGACCCGAAGCGGCTGTTCATCGTCACGAGGCCCGTCTTTCCGTCGGCCGTAAACAAATAACCGTCGGCTATTTGGAAGCCTTGGCCCATGCGAAAGTTCTGCATGCGCCGCAGAACGGGGATGAACAGACCCAATGGGTCGTGGCGAAGCGTGGGCATGAGGGCCCCTCCCGTGGGCAGCAAAAGCAACTTCTTGTTCTCCTCCATGCGCCGAGCCACGTAGTCGGGGCTGCGCAAGAGCGAGTCGATACGTGCCCAATCGGCGTCGGAAAGGAAGTAAGGAAAGTTCCGACTGACGAAATCAACGAGCCTGAAAGCCTGCGTTTCGTCGATGGTTACTTGTAATCGGTCGATGAGCGGGCTGCCCTCAATGGCTTGGCCGAAGGCTTCCATGGCCTGCTCCATGCGCTCCGGGGTGGCGGGCCGCATGGAGTCGCGGGCCGTAAAGAGCACGGCGATGCGGTCGGGCATGGCTATTTGCTCGTAAATTTGTTGCAGTTTCTCGTCTTGAGGCCTATGAGGAAGAAACTTGGCTATGTCTTCCTCATAGCTCACTCTTAGCGAGAGGGCCACGGCCGCAACCATCATGGCCAACAAAAGCACCGTGGCTATGGGCTTACGGGTCGAAAGATATTGATAAATGCGTAGAAATAATTTCGTCATAGGCGGTAAAGCGTTAGGCCCGCAGGCGGCGGACGATGGCCCGAGGCAGGTTATAGACCACGAGCTTGGGCAGATAGAACAAGATGGCCGCAAGGCAAAGACCCGTATTGAGTAGGCTGATGCGGGTGAAATCGATGGCCGGTCGGAAGTGGGTTACCCGCTCTTCCTGCGGCGGATAGTACACCCTTACGTCGACAGGTCTTATATCCACGTCCATCCAAGCGGCCATGACGAGCAGTTCGAGCTCGGCTTCGTAGCGTGAGGTGATGATCCAGTGGCGGCTCACCCGATGGAGGGGATAGAGCCGAAAGCCGCTCTGCGTATCGTCGAGGCGCCGCAATGTTTGCACCCGAAACCAAAAGTTTGAGAACCGATTGGCGAAAGTATTGCGGCGAGGGGTGCTGTCGGGCGTCAGTTTTCGTATGCCCACGAGCAGCGACTGCGGGTATCGGGCATGGGCCTCGAAGAGCAACGGCAGGTCCTCGGGAAAGTGTTGACCGTCGCTATCAATCGTTATGGCATGGTCGTAGCCCAATTCCAACGCCTTGCGAAAGCCCTCCTTGAGGGCGTGGCCCTTGCCTTTGTTGGGTTGGTATTCTACCCGTTGAAAGGCGAAAGGCAGACCGTTGAGCGCCGCCGAGGTAACGTCGGTACTGCCATCGTTGACCACTATGACGTGGGGTGTGAAGCGATGTACCCTCGTAACGACGTCGGCTATGGTGGCGGCGTTGTTATACGTAGGAATGATGATACATATTTTGTCCATGCGTAAACTTGTTTTGAGCGTGAAATCAGCTATCGCCCACGGTCTCGGCGATGATGGAAAACTTGGTAAACACTGCGTCGTCACGACTGATGGAGCCGCGAAGAATAACCTCGCCGTCGGCGCATTGTAGCTTGTCGAAGCCGATATTGACCCTCGGATGTTGGTCGGGCTCCAGCGGACTGATAAACTTCAGGTTCTTTACCCGCCTTAGTCGGAGCGGTCGTTGCAGCCTTTGCTCGGCCAATTCCATGAGCAATTGAATGATACATACGCCCGGTGTGACGGCATGGCCGGGAAAATGAGCCCGGTAAATGACGTGTTCGGCGTTGAGACCGATGGTGAATCGGGCGCCGGCGGCGTCATATTGCTCCACCATAAACATGTTATTGAGTAGTTTCATCTTGTAATTTTAATGTCGCGGAGCACTACCGTGATCCTATCTTCATTGCTTTGGGTCATTACAACCTTATCTACCACCTTGCGCTTCCTATCGAAATACAGCGTAACGGAGCGTATAAAGCGCTTTAGTTGCGGCCTTATGGGCATTAGGTCGGCCCGCCATGTGGTGCCATTCTCGTACATCACGGCCTTGAAATCACGACTTCCGCCGAGGCTTTGGCCCGTAATGCTGCCCTTGACGAGGCCCGCTATCAGCCTGAAACTCTTGCTTGAGGAGAGGTCGATGGTCTTTGTGGTGCCGTCGGTTTGCAGGGTTACGTTCTTATCGTTGAGCTCAAAGCCGTAGCGATAGGGCTTGAGGTATTCCCATTTCAGGCTGCCCCGGTTGTTATACACCATCTTTCCCTCGGTCCTTACGGCTTCTTCCATGTACGAAACCTCGGTGGTTTGCACGAAAGAGGCCCCCATTTGCTTCACCGAACGGGCGGCCGTGGCAATGGCTTTCATGAGTTGTGCCTGCCTCGTAGGGGTGGCTTTCTTCCATGTTTGGGCCGTCAGCGTGGTGGCCGAGAGGACGAGGAGGAATGTGAATAGTAGTTTTTTCATATATGAGGGTGGGGTGTTGAGGGGTTGGGAGAATGAATGTTTGGTTGTGGGAGGTGTGGGGTGAGGGGGTGATGGGCGGCCGGGCGGATTGGGAAGGCTTATTTGATGAGGAGCGAAAGCATTGCTTTTACCCGCTCGAAGGGCTGCTTTGGCAGGCTCAAAAGGCTGCTTTCATCGGGTGAAAGGGCTGCTTTGGGAAACGCCCCGCGGGCTATCGGGCCACGAGGAAGCACCCCCCCATGATGAGCAACACGCCCAACCACCGCATGGGTGGTATCGTTTCATGGAAAAATACCATGGCGGCCACCATGCCGAAGACGTAGCTGAGCGAAATCATAGGGTAGGCCATGGAGAAGGGGAAGCTCTTGATGATGTACATCCAAAGGGCCGTTGCCACGCCGTAACACAAGCCGCAGCCCAGCCACCACCAATTGGTAAGCTGGTCGACGAGCAGCGACCACGACGGCCGGAAGGGCCCCATGCGCAGCAAGGCGAACTTCAGGAACACCTGACCGCCGCACAGCAGCAGGCTCTGAATGATGGAAAGGAGTATCAGTCGCATAGGTTTCGGATGATGACTTCGGCCGTGTCGCCCGACGAGGGGTCGTGGCTGAGGCGTATGTCGATGATTTCTTTCAAGGCCCTATCGGTCTTTTCGCTCGATAACATGACGGCCCATGAGCGGTCGGCCACGCTGACGGGCAGTGCCGCGGCTTCGAGTTTCAGGCGCAGCGAGGGCGTAAGTTCGTCGTTGGCACATACCAAGGCCGTCTTGATACGCCCCTGCCTTATTTGCAGAAAGGCGTCGAGCAGGGCGCTCTCAAAGGAAATCGTGCCGTGAGAGTAGGTACTGTTGTAGCCGTGATTGGCCGTATGGATGGCTATGAGCGACGCTATGGTGTTGTGGGTGGACTGCATGAAGTGGGTGGGCATGCTGACTTCCTCGCCCTCCGCGGCCAAAGCGTCGAGCAATTGTTCGGAATGTTCCACGCAACCCAAGGCCGTTCCGTTGATGATAGCGTCGGGATGGTCTATTCCGCTTAGGCTTATGGCCTTGAGCGCCGTTACCAATGCCCGCTTCAGCAGTCGGCCGTAGCGGCGGGCTTTCATGGGGTTGAGGTAGTCACGGTACTCCGTTTGGGGCACGTCGGTGACCTCGGCGAGTATGTAAACTTTATTTTCCATAACGTGAGAGGATAATGGCGGAGTCGTTGCCGCCGAACCCGAACGAGTTACAAAGCGCGTGGCGCAGCGTGGGCACAGGCCCTCCGCGGTAAGGTTGCAGACATTCGGGGTCGGGATTTTCCCATCCTAAGTTGGCGGGAAGGAAGCCGTGATGGAGCGCCAAAAGGCAGAACACGGCCTCGATGGCCCCCGAGGCGCTGGTGGTATGGCCGGTGTACATCTTCGTTGACGACACGGCGGGCAGCTCGTTTCCGAACAGTCGGCGCAGGGCCGCGCTCTCGCTGGCGTCGTTATTGGGCGTTCCGGTACCGTGGGCATTGACGTATTGCAGGTCGGCGGGGCGCAGTCGAGCCTCGGTCAGTGCCTCGCTCATGGCCCGATAGGCTCCTTCGCCATCGTCGGAGGAGGCCGTTTGGTGGAAAGCGTCGCAGGCATTGCCCGTTCCCGACAGCTCTCCGATGACGCTGACGCCCCGTTTCAGGGCGTGGTTTTCGCTCTCCATCACGATGAAAGCTGCCCCCTCGCCCAAGTTGAGGCCCTTGCGGGTGGCGTCAAAGGGGCGGCAGCGCTGCTCATCGAGTATCATCAGCGACTTAAAACCGTTGAGATGGAAGCGGCTCAAGGCCTCGGTGCTGCCGGCAACCACCACGTCGTAGCGTCCGCTTTCTATCATTCGGGCACCCATGATGATGGCGTTGAGGGCCGAGCTGCAGGCCGTTGACACGGTTGTCGTGAAGCTGAAAAGGCCAAAATAATCAGCCATGCGGTTGGTACCTGCCCCGCAATGGTGGCCCCGCAGTACGTTGCTATTGAGCCGATCGGGGTAGAAAGCCTCGGTACGGTCCATTCCCGCCACGGTCGTTGCCGATATGAGGGCTATCCGAAGGTCGGCGGTAGGCGTATGGTCAGGGCCGATGAGGGCTGCCTGACGCAAGGTTTCATTGAGTGCCATGAGGCCCATGAGGTCGGTACGGCTTTCGTATGGCGTGGCGGGAAGGCCCAGTCGGTGGCACATTTCGTCGTTGCTGAGCTTCACTTCGCCTACGGGAAACTCGCCGTGGGCCGTGTGTAGATAGCGTACGGGGCCGATGCCCGATACGCCGTGGCGCAGCGATTCCATGCACGAGGCGCAGTCATGGCCTATGGCCGAGACCACTCCCATGCCTGTAACGACTATCTTTGGCCTCATTATTTCTTGCGGTTTTGGGCCACGTAGTCGGCCATCAGGTTGACAGACTTGAAGATGTTTTTGCCCTCTTTGGCGTCTTTAATCTTGATACCGTAATGTTTTTCGAGCAAAACGATAAGCTCCAAGGCGTCGATAGAGTCGAGACCGAAGCCGTCGTCGCCGAAAAGCGGGGCGTTGTCGTCGATGTCGGCCGGCGTAATATCTTCCAAGTTAAGCGCTTCAATGATTCTTGTTTTGAGTTCTTCTTTAAGTTCCATATAATTGAATGATTTGAATTTCGGCGTTTATATGTTGCTCGTCGGGGGCGTCGAGCCATCCCGTGACGGCGCTGCGGGTGAGCGGGTCGGCGGTGATAGGCGTGAGCAGACGGCGCATAAGTTGCGTATCGTGGGTGGGAATGACGAAGAAGTGGGTTTCGCCATGGTAGTGATTGCGAATGGCTATCTCACCGGTGACGATGTTGGGGAGGGTGTAAACGAAAACCGAGGGGCTGGGAAAGAATTGCTCCCGCCGGCAAATGGTTTGCTCATAAGTGCGGTCGGCCTGCGCGGAAGCTGTGTGGTTGAAGAGAACGATGGCCCTATCGTCGCGCTCCGTATAGCGAGTGGCGCCCTCGGCCTGCAACAATAATTCGGTGGCAATGAAGCCCAAGCGGCTCAGGAGGTCCATCTTGAAGAATTTGGGATAATCGTTTACATGGTCACGGTAAAGCTCCGTGAGCATGGCGCTGCCCTTTTGCGTCGTCATCAGGCGACGACCGTCGACCGTTGCTTGGCTATTGCTTATGGTTACCGTGTGAGTTGCTTCCATCGGTTGGCTCTTTTGATTGATTATCTGACTTGTTTATGGGGTGTGGTTGATGAGGTATGGGGCGTTGCGGGCTATGCTTCGGCGCTTGGAAATCAGCGTTGGCAGAGCAGCGCCGCGTTGGATCCGCCAAATCCCGACATCATTTTGATGAAACTGCGGCGGTGGGTGGGCGTGGGCACTTTCACCACTTGAAGCGGTTGGGAAACGCCCAATTCGTCGAAACCCTGCGTGGGTAGGATGATACCTTCGTCCAAGGAGCGCATGGTAAGCACCGTTTCGAGCACTCCGGCGGCCCCCATGGTATGGCCGAAGCAGCCTTTGTATCCATTGACGGGCGTATGAGTAAGGCCCGAGAGGGCGATGGCTTTGGCCTCCATTTCATCATTATATAAGGTGGCAGTGCCGTGGGCGTTGATGACGGCTAAGCTATCGGTATCGAAATCGTGGCAAGCGGCTTCCAAGCTAAGTCTGCCTCCGATGGCCGTTTTGGAAGGACCGGAGAGGTGATAGGCGTCGTTGCGGATGGCGCCACGGAGCAGTTGCCATACGTCGGTGGGATGGTCGGCCCGCTGAAGGATAATGGTGGCGGCGGCCTCGCCAAGGTTCAGACCCATGCGATTCTCACTGAAAGGCCGGCAAGGGTGTATGGAGAGCGCCTTGAGCGACTGAAAGCCGCTGACGATAAAGGGCGATTGCGTGTCGATACCGATAACGATGGCCGTATGGTAAGCACCGCTTTGGAGGAGTCGCATGGCCGTTATTTCGGCGCAAAGGCCCGAGGTGCAGGCGTTGGAAACCACCAATGGCGTAGTTTCATTGCCGAAATGGCGGGCTATGGTGTGAGCCGTATGGGCCAAATTGAGGCGTGGGTCGTCGGTGTCAGGTCCGTTTTCGTGGAGCAAGGCCACATTGCCTTTGGTGGTGGCAAGGATGAATATGCAGCCGGGAGAGCGGGTATCGACGGAGCATTGGCCTATGGCCTGCGTGGCGGAGAGCAGGGCCAATTGCTCAAAACGGGTGAGGGCGTGGGCCGGACCGATGGTTTCGGCGAAGCGATTTTCTATCTCATCCTCGTCAAAGAGCGACGCCATGAAAGGTTCGGGCAGCCCCCATTTGCCGCTGTGGAGCCGCAAGCGTGACCTGCCTTGCCTCACCGCGTCGAGGTTTTCCTGCGTGGTGAAGCCCAAAGGTGACGTAATGTTATCGGCTATCTTGTAAATCATTTGACCTGCCATCTTGTTTTCCACGCTTCGTAAAAAGCCGGATTTTCCCACATGAGGTTATAATCGCGGTCTAAAAACACCTGTACGGAGCGGCCCGAAACCAAGAGCTCGTTGGTCAACCGGTCGTGGATTTCGTAATCGAACACTATCTTGGCCGCGTCGGTGGGGCGATAGAATATGTCGATTCGGGGCCGGGTGCCGTAGCGCATGGGCTTATGGTAGTGGAAGTTGAGGTCGACCAAGGGGGCAAAGCAGCCATTATGGAAGATAGTCATGTAGCCTAAATCGTATTGTTGGCCGAAAGCTTCGCGCGCATCCTCGAAGTAGAGGGCGTAAGAACCGTGCCATACAAACTGCATGGAGTCAACTTCGCTGAATCTGATTTCAAAGTCTTTGGATGTTTTTAGTTCCATATTGTTATTGCAAAGCGTCTTCGGCCAAGGCTATTTTCATCTGTGCCGACGCTATTTGGCGGCCCCGACAGTTGACGGAAGCATTGACAAGGGTAAGTTCCATCACCTGTTCTATGACCTCGATGGTGGTTTCGAGCGTGTCGCCCACGGCAGGACAATCGGTCACAACCATATCTCGGATGGCGCCGATGAAGCCTATCTGTATGGCCCGTTTCAAGATATACTTGTTGATATAGCCCAAGCGGGCAGCACAAGTTTGGGCCATGTTCTCGGCAATGGCACAAGCGAGGAGCTTTCCCTCTTCAACAAAGATATTGTCGGGGCGGATGGTGAAGCGGGTGGAAGTAACGCGGTCATCGAAGGCGGTCAACCGATCGACCATGATGAAAGGCTCTTGCTGGGGCAGAAGCTCGTGGATGTCAATATGTTCTAACTTCATTCTTCGTTCCAGAAGTCGTAATAATTAAACCACTGTGTGGGGTGGTGCAGGACGATGTTCTCCAACTTCGAGGCGTACTGTCGGGCCAAAGCGTCGGCCCGCTGCTTGATGGTTCCCGTGGTGTTATCGAGCTTATCGATATAAATACGATAACGTTTCCACCCGATTTTCATGACATGGATGGACAGCACGGCCACTTCGCGCTGGGCGGCGATGGCAAACGGTCCCATGGGAAAGGCGGCGTTACGGCCTAAGAAGTTGATGTTGAAATGGCGGTTGCTGCCGAAGATGCGGTCGGCGGGTATGCTGACACTCTCTCCATTGGCCAAGGCATTGCTGATTTCAAACAGATGGTTCATGTCCTTACGGATGAGAATCATGTGGAGGTTGTGGTCTTCAAACATGCGATGGCGGTTCTCCATCACGGTAGCGGCTTCGCCGGCATAGACCAAAGCGTTGAAACGTTTGTGCTCGGCGGTGAGCTTATAGCCCGCCACCTCGTAATTACCAACGTGCGCACTCAAGATAACGAAACCCTCGGGGGCGTTGGCCAATTGGGTATAGCGGTCGTAATGGGGAATGTCGAACTGCAGGTTGCCACCGGCATAAACGTAGAATCGGTCGAGAATTATCTCGGCGAAGCGGCAGTGGTTTTGGTAAGTGAGCCAAAAAGAGCGCAGCACCGAGCGCCCCATGCGCCTACGGAAAAAATGGTATTGGGCTATGTAGCCCTTGTGGGCGAACAGCATGCAGAAAGGAATGACAAAGAGATAGGCGAACCCATAGAGCCCCCATAGCGGCAGGAAGCGCATCATGGCGACCAAACTGCGGTGCATCCATCCGGCTCCCGTGGTTCTTCCTTTCCATTCCTTTTGCTCGGTCATAAGCTCAACGCATATTGAAAAGCGGCCAAAGGCTTTTAGTTTACCTTGTTCTCAATGTAGTCGCAGAAGTCTTTGAGCGTCTTTACGCCGGCCATTTCCTCGGGTTTGATTTTGAAACCAAACTTCTTTTCCACGATGACAACGATGTCGACGAAGTCAAGACTGTCGATACCGAGGTCGTCCTTGAGCAGGGCCTCGGGGGCAATCTTTTCTTCTTCTACCTCCAAGTCGTCAATGAGGAACTCTCTTACCTTCTCTTCTATTTCAGTTCTTTCCATATACTTATATGATTATGATTGATAAATAAAATGCTGGTTGATGGGTTATTTTTTCACCTTTATAATACTGTGGCCTTGTCCTAAGTGGTCGAAAATGGTTTCGACGGTGAGCCCTGCCTTGTGAATGAGGGCTATGAGGTCGTCGCTATGGTACATTTTGCTGTTGCCATTGGCAATGTCGGCGAAGTAAAGACTGGTCAAAGTAAGACAAAGCGAGGCCGGTTCGAAGCGTTGGCGGTCCCACAGCGTTTCCATGATATACAGTCGGCTGTCGGCGTCCATGACCTTGGCGGTGCGCTCGAGGATACTCAATATCTGCTCCTCACTGAAGCAATCCAAGAACTGACTCATCCAAATGGCGTCCCAATGACGGTCGTTGGGGAGGTCGTTTTGGTCGTCGAGCATGTTGATGGCAGCCCCAGAAATGCGTTCGGCGCCTGCTTTTCCGGCAGTTTGGTGGCGCATCATTTCCAATTGTTGGGGCAAATCAACGATGGTAACTTCCACTTCGGCGTCGTAAGCCACGCACTGCAAGGCCCATCTTCCGGTGTTGCCACCCACATCCATCAAGGTTTTGGGCTTGTCGGCAAAGACGATTTGCAGCGCTTCCTCAAAGGAACTGTCGCTATAAAAATGGTCGAAAGCGAACCAACTCTCCTGTGCGGCCTTGGGCAATTCGGATAATCCCTCATATACGGTGGACCAATTGCCGAGTCGTTTAAGGCCTGCGGGTCGACCTTCTCTTAAGGCTGACTCCAAATCAAACATGCCCAGATAGTTTACATCGTGGTTAAAATCCATGTTGACACGGGTGGCCGCGTCGTTCACAAGGAACCATCCGGCCTTGGAAATGGTGAATCGGCCCGTTTCTTTGTCGACGAGTACCGTGCCGATACTCAACGATGCCTCGAGCAAACACTTGGCTGCATAGAGGCTGATGGTAGCTTTGCGGGCTATCTCCTCGGCTGTCAGCTCCTCGTCACGGAGCATATCGAGTATGCCCCACTTGACCATGAGGCGCGAAACTTGGAATACCACGGGGCCAAAGGCAATAAACTCTGCCAGCCTTTGTGCGTCGCGGGCCGGCAGGTTTTCCTTAGTATATTTCTTCTCTAATGGTTCTGAAAGATACATTTGCTTGTTTTCTTCGGATGATCGAAAGTAGGATGGCTTTCTGAATAAATCCTATTTTAAAGTCTTCTTGATGAGTTTGGCGAGTTGCTTGCCTGCGTCTTTGAAGCCGTCGCCCCACAAATTGCCCATGGAACCGAAGACACCACCGTCGCCTTTGATGGTAAATTGATTGATAACTTTACCATTATTGGTTTCTACGAGTTGGCATTTGATGAGGTTGTCGCCCTTTTTCTTGATGTTTTGAGGCATGAGTTTGAGGGTGTATTTGCAAGATTTGTTGTTTACGAAATACAAGTTTTTGTCCTCTAATTTCTTATTGACAATGGCTATCATCTCACCTATTTGAGGCTTGAGCTCGTCGGTCAATTCCTTTTGGGCGTCCCATTCGGGTTGCTCGGCTTGGCGATATTCCAACCAATCTTTGACCTCTTTGCCGTCAATGGTCAGGTCGTCCCATATATATTCCACATTAACTTTGGCTTCATTTTTCAGCATGCTGAAATCAATTTTCTCACCGGCAAACGATTGGAATGCGATAAGTAGCAGCGTGGCTACGAAGAATAATCTTTTCATAATCTTATGGTTTAAATGATTAATTAAGCTTTTTGAATGACAAGGGCTGAGTTGGTACCGCCGAATCCGAAGCTGTTGCTTAGCACGGTATGGAGCTCTTGCTCAATGGTTTGTGTGGCCAAATTGAGGTGTTCGGAGTATTCGTCGGGGTTATCGAAGTTGATGTTGGGTGCCACAAAGTTGTTTTGCATCATCAAGATAGAATAAACGGCTTCGCTGGCGCCGGCCATCCAACATTCGTGACCGGTCATTCCCTTGGTTGAGGAGATAAGAGCGTGACGCCCGCGGAACATCCGATCTAAGGCCATGGC
>NZ_DATCYK010000024.1:0-26307 GCF_036570325.1 Prevotella sp. | reverse complement strand
CGGGGCATATCACATAGGGCTTTGGCATTGCTGTGACTGCAAACAATCGGTTTGGAACTAATTTCCAACGCATCGTAAAAACTTTTCTCACCACCATGACTAAGGTCGACCATAATGCCCAAACGGTTCATTTCCCGAATGACTTGCTCACCAAAGGGACTTACACCGCCATGGGTGTTGCTGCCACGAGCGCTATCGCAGATGTCGTTGTCGCCGTTATGGCACAACGTTATGTACACCACGCCACGCTGTTTGAAATGATTGACGAGGGCTAAATCGTGCTCCAAGGCCAGCCCATTCTCAATACCGAGCATGATACTCTTGCGCCCTGACCGCTTGTTCTCGTAAAGGTCATGGGGCGTGCGGGCAAGGGCCACGTGGCGATGGTGGGCGTTCACGATGTCTTCTATCTTATCGAAGATGAGGTTGGTGTAGGCTTTGGGCGTTATACACAGTCCTCCCGTGCTGTCGGTGGTCATATATCGCTCGGCCAATCGCTGATTGTGAGTGGCGATTCCCTGCAAATCGACCCGTGAAGAGAATGCTTCACCGGGCTTGGGCTGCGGCAGATAGGCCACCATCGTTACCGCATCCTGACGTCCATCGGTCATTTTGTGGAGGTCATAGAGTATTCGTGGGTCGCGATGACCGAACTCCACGCCTTGCGGAAAGAACATCGGCGTGTCGCAGTGGGTGTCGAGCGTCAGGATGTTTTGGTGTAACGACTTGGCAGAAGCAAAGTCATTGGCCTTTCCCACCAGCCACTCAAAAAGTTTCAAGCCGTCTTCTTCCAGCCACTCGGGGTGCCATTGAACGCCTAAGATGTCCTTAAACTCACTGCTCTCCATGGCTTCCACGATACCGTCGGGGGCTGTGGCGACAACCCGAAAGCGCTTACCGCAGTCAGCGACGGCCTGATGATGAAAGGAATTAACGAAGATATGGTCAGCTTGATAAAGGTCGGCCAAAATGCTGTCGGGCTGTAATGTCACCACATGGGTGGCCTCGTTGCGGGCCGCATCTTGGCTATGCTTGATACGGTAGTCCGCATCAGCAGTCTGAAGGGGTGTGGAATTAATATCCTGCGTGACTTTTCCACCCAAGGCCAAGGCCAAAGTCTGAATGCCGCGACAGATTCCCAACATCGGAATCTGCCGATTGTAAGCCAGTCGGACAGTCAATAATTCAGCCAAATCGCGCTCCTTATTGATGTTGCCCAACCCACGCATGGGTTGTTCTCCGGCCCATAGGGGATTGTAATCGGCCCCGCCCGTCAGAATCAAACCGTCCAAATGGTCCAGCGTATTGATGATAACATCGGGGTGGGCCAGCGGAGGAAGGACAACGGGGGTACCGCCCGCAGCCACCACTTGCTTGTAATAGCGGTCACGGAGGGTTAAATCCAAATCACTGAAATTAGCTGTCAGGCCAATCACCGGGCGGCGATTGGCTTCAGGATACGTCGCGTAAATCGATTGTAAATGCGACTCCAAATCAAATGTTTCCATAAAAAGTCCCTCGAAAGCGCAAGGGAATAATGATTAATCTTACTTATCTGAAATCACCACGGGTATCTCTCGCTTGATACTTTGCTCAAGTGAAATGAGGGTTTCGGTGCTCACCACGCCGGGAATCTCTTGCAACTGACCGTTCAATAGGTCCATCAATTGCTCGTTATCCTTGGCATAAAGTTTAACCAACATCGTATAGGGGCCTGTCGTGAAATGGCACTCTACGACCTCGGGAATCTGCACCAAGCGTTCCACAACATTCTTATACATGCTTCCCCGCTCCAAATTCAGCCCCACATAGGTGCAGGTGGAATAGCCAATGCTCTTGGGATTCACGTCAAATCCACTGCCGGTGATGACACCACTCTCCACTAAGTGCTGGACTCGTTGATGAATGGCAGCGCGGGAAACACCACACTCCGCCGCCACATCCTTGAAAGGTATTCGGGCATTCTTCGAGAGAATATTTAGAATCTTCTTGTCTAAATTATCGATTTTATCCATGTTAGAATGTCTTTAGGGTGATCTTATGTCTTAGACAAAAATAGAGATTATAAATGATATAAACAACAAAATGCGCAAAAAACTTACGTTTTCCGCGCATTTTGCTTATGCTATGAATCGCTGCCCTATTACTTTTTAGCAGGCGATGACTCTATGCTTACCAATTCAACGGTAAATATCAAGGTGGAATAAGGCTTGATCTGACCGGCCTGACGAGTACCATAGGCCAGCTCTTGGGGAATATAAAGCTCCCATTTGCTGCCCACCGGCATCATCGTAAGGGCCTCGGTCCATCCTTTGATGACCTCATTGCAACCGAAAGTGGTGGTCTGCGGATTGCGCTTATAGCTGCTGTCAAACTCTACACCATCGATAGTCTTGCCCGCATATTTAACAGTTACCCTATCGGTAGCCTTTGGCATGGGACCGTTACCGGCCTTGATAACCTTATACTGCAGGCCACTGGTCGTGGTCTTCACGTCGGCTTTGCGCGCGTTTTCCTGCAACCACTGCTCATTACGCTGCTTATAAGCGGCCGAAGCGGCCTCCGACGCTGCCTCTATTGTCGAACGAAAAACCTTCTCGGCCGCGTCCATGGGCAGGAGTGTAGGCTGTGACGACGCGGCAGCAGTGAACGCCTCATCAAAGATTCGGTTATCTAAAGTAACAGAAGCGGCCTTCAAATCCTCGCTCATTTTCTGCAACTGAGGAGCTATCATCTGCGCAACACGCATTCCGGCCACGTAAGCATCGAACTCCTTATCACCCATCTTGGCGCGTGCTTCCATGAAACCTTTGGAAAAGAGGGCCATGTAAGCCGTGTCAACCTTGAGCTGCTGCTCCAAATAAGGGCGCAAACCATTGGTCATGGTCACACCGGCGGCATAACTCAACGTATCGGCTTTGGTAACAAGTTTCAAGCTCCGGGCTTTCTCCGGCACCTTCACCTTCTTGTTGTCTTTAGCCTGTGAGCCTTGAACGGCAATGATTAAAGACAACACAAAGAGAACAAATACTTTCTTCATTAATCGAAGTGATTATTTTACTTGATTGAAATGACAATCTTGCTTGATAGAAATAATTACACTACTTTACAGCGGTGATTATTTTACTTGCAACAACTCTATCTTGAATATCAAAGTAGAGAAAGGCTTAATCTGGCCTTGCTCACGCTCACCGTAAGCCAAGTTCTGAGGAATATAAACCTCCCACACAGAGCCGGCAGGCATGTGTGTGAGGGCTTCAGTCCATCCGGTAATCACTTGGTTGGCACGGAATGACGTGGGTTCCTTACGACTGTAAGAGCTGTCAAACACCTTACCGTCGATTGTCTTGCCCTCGTAATTAACGACAACCATGGACGTATCCTTCGGAAGAGGACCGTTACCAACCTTTATGACTTTATATTGCAAACCTGAAGCAGTGGTCTTTACACCCGGTTTTTTGGCGTTAGCCTTCAAGAAATTCTCACCTGCGAGCTTGTTGGCACCGTACTGTTTCTCCATGTACTTGCCTTTAATTTCCTGCATCTTGGTTTGTGCTATCTTCATAGCGTCCTCCATTGTCATCTTCACAGAGCTCTTACCGGTAGTTCCGGCTACGAAACCTGCGAGGAAGTTCTTCAAGGAAATGCTCTTTGTAGAGTCTGTTCCAAATACTTCAGAATTGATTCCTTTAATCATTTGGTTAGAAATCTGCTGGCCGATTTGTATACCGGCATAGTAAGCAGCCTTCTTTTTGTCATCACCGGCAGCGGCACCTACGTTCATACCTTTGATGAACTCATCCATATAAGTCGTATCAACCTGCATACGACCTACAAGATATTCCTTGAATCCTTGTGTCTGAGAATAACCCATGGCATAGCTCATGGAGTCCACATCATTTTTCAAATCAGCCTTTGGAGTTGAGTTGCCGCATGATGTAAAGGTAGCGGCTGCGATAGCCATTGCGGCTACGATTGCAAGCTTTTTCATTGTTTCGTCTATTTATTATTATGATTTTCCTTTTTTATTTTACAGCTACCAGCTCCACATCAAAGATGAGTGCCGCATAGGGAGGAATGCTCTGACCGGCTCCACGCTCACCGTAAGCCAAATTATAAGGGATGAAGAAACGATATTTGGCACCTTCTTTCATTAACTGCACACCCTCAGTCCAACCGGCGATAACCTGATTCAAACCAAACGTAGCAGTCTGACCACGCTGATAAGAGCTATCAAACACCTGACCATTGATAAGCGTACCCTCGTAATGGCACTCTACCTGATCGGTGGCCTTGGGCTGCTTGCCCGTTCCTTCTTTCAATACTTGATACTGTAAGCCACTCGGCAACACTACCACACCTTCTTTCTTTGCGTTCTCGGCCAAGAAATTCTCACCTTCAGCACGTGCGGCTTTAGACTGCACTTCTTGTTTTTCCTCAAAGAATTGATTAACGATAGTCTGCGCTTCGCTGTCAGATAACTTCAGTTCAGAATTAGCAATAACATCCTTGATGGCCTGCGCGAAATCATCAACTACGATTTCATTGGCGCCCATCTGTGACAGCTGTCGGCCAATACCGAGGCCTAAAGCGTAACTTACTTTGTCCATAAAATTATTTATTTGTTTGAATTAAAAATCAAATTGTCCAAAAACACTGTGTTTCAAAACGGTGCAAAGATAGTCGAAATATTGAACAGCACAAAATAAATTAATCTATTTTAGACATCGCCAAAGCAGCCATATCGCAAAAAAATATTATTTTTGCCATTGTTAATACTTATGTTTATGAAGAAGATTGTCTTCCTTACAGGCGCCGGTATGTCGGTAGAGAGTGGCTTCAAGACCTTTCGCGGCACTGACGGACTATGGGAAAACTACCCCGTACAGCAGGTCGCGTCACATGAAGGGTGGGAAGAGGACCCCACATTAGTGACCAATTTCTACAACATGCTGCGACGAAAACTCTATGACGCCAGCCCCAATGAAGGCCATCGGCTTGTCGCCGGCCTGCAAGACCGGTTCGACGTAACCGTCATCACCCAAAATGTAGACAATCTCCATGAGCGAGCAGGCGCTCAAAACGTTATCCACCTGCACGGAGAACTCACGAAAGTTTGTTCCAGCCAAGACCCTTACAATTCCCAATACATTATCGACCTTCCTAAAGAACGCTGCGAAGTAGCCCCCGGAACCCTATCGGGCGACGGTTCCCTGCTCCGTCCTTTCATCGTGTTCTTCGGCGAAAGCGTCCCCATGATAGACCCCGCGGCCCTTGAAGTGCAGCAGGCCGACTTGTTCGTTATCATCGGAACATCGCTCAACGTGTATCCCGCCGCCGGACTGTTGCGCTTCACCCGTCCCGGCACACCGGTCTTTCTCATCGACCCGGAACCCGTAACCATCGACCGCCGGCAGCCTATCACCTTTATCCAAAAGGGCGCGAGCGAAGGCATGCGAATACTTATCGACCAATATCTCAATGCCTTGGACTGATCCGTCCTTGGCATTATTTACCCTAAACATTATATAATATGTACACACCATCACAAAACCGCTACGACAACAGCGAGCGTATCTTCAACCGCTGTGGCCGCTCAGGAATCCTATTGCCTAAAGTATCATTGGGCTTTTGGCACAATTTCGGAGGTGTTGACGCCTACGAGCGCAGCCGCGCCATTACCCATTACGCTTTCGACCACGGCATAACCCACTTTGACTTGGCCAACAATTACGGTCCTCCTTACGGCTCGGCGGAGGAGACAATGGGACGTTTGATGGAGCAGGATTTCCGCCCGTTCCGTCATGAACTCTTCATTTCTTCCAAGGCTGGTTACGACATGTGGCCCGGCCCTTACGGCAATTGGGGCTCACGCAAATACCTCATCACCAGTCTGGAGCAGAGCCTGAAACGCATGCACTTGGACTATGTGGACCTTTTCTACAGCCATCGTTACGACCCCAACACGCCTTTGGAGGAAACACTTCAGGCGCTGGTCGACGTCGTGAAGGCCGGCAAGGCCCTCTACGTGGGTATCAGCAACTGGCCCACCGAGGCCCTCGCTTTCGGTTATGAATACCTGAAAGCCCACGACACGCCGCTCCTTATCTATCAGGGATGTCTCAACATGATTGACCGCCGACCCATCGAGGAAGGACAACTCGGCTTCTGCCACGACAACGGCGTGGGCTTCATCGCCTTCTCTCCGCTGGCCCAAGGCCTGCTCACCAATAAATATTTGAACGGCATTCCACAAGGCAGCCGCATGTCGCGTGGCACTTCCCTGCCCTCCTCACGCCTCACTCCCGAGCTTCTCGCCCAACTGCAACAGTGGCAGAGCGAAGCCCAAGCCGAGGACAAGCCCCTGTCGCAAAAAGCTTTGGAGTGGATTCTGCAACAGCAAGGCGTCACGAGCGTGCTCGTAGGTGCCAGCAGCGTGGAGCAATTGGCCCAAAACCTGAAATGTATGGAGGGTGTATAAACATCCTCCTACTGCCCTAACCCAAGGACTATCTCTCAAATATAATATACTAACCCTATAAAAACTTATGACTCAAAAAGAAAATTGCATTGTACTGACCCTCGACGCCGGCGGTACCAACTTCGTCTTTTCAGCCATTCAGAATGGCAAAGAAATCGTTGAACCCATACGCTTGCCGGCCCAAGCCGATGACCTCGACAAATGTCTGGGCAACGTAAAGAAAGGTTTTCACGCCGTTATCGATAAGCTGACCGAGGCTCCCGTGGCCATCAGTTTCGCCTTTCCCGGCCCCGCCGACTACGCTCACGGCATTATAGGCGACCTTGGCAACTTCCCATCGTTCCGCGGCGGTATCGCCTTGGGCCCATGCTTGGAAGATGAGTTCGGCATTCCCGTATTCATCAATAACGACGGCAACCTCTTCGCTTATGGCGAGGCGATGACCGGAGCGTTGCCCGAAATCAACCAAAGGCTCAAAGCCGCCGGCAGCCAAAAGCAATACAAGAACCTCATCGGCATAACTTTGGGCACGGGATTTGGCTGCGGTGTGGTTGTCGATGGTGTACTTCTGACCGGTGATAACGGCGCCGGAGGCGACGTGTGGTGCCTTCGCAACAAGAAATTCCCTGCATGTATCGTGGAAGAGAGCGTCAGCATTCGTGCCGTAAAGCGTGTTTACCGTGAGCAGTCGGGCGATGAAACGGCCTTGGAGCCCTACGACATCTTCCTCATTGCCGACGGACAAAAGCCCGGCAACCGTGAAGCGGCCCAAAAAGCCTTTGCCGAGATGGGCGAAATGGCCGGAGACGCCATCGCCACAGCCCTGACCCTCATCGATGGAATCGTAGTCATTGGCGGTGGATTGGCCGGCGCTGCCAAGTACATTCTGCCCGCATTGGTGAAAGAACTCAACGGAACCATCGGCACATTGGGCGGCGACAGCTTCCCACGCATGCAGACTACAGCTTACAACTTGGAGGAAGAGACCGACTTCCAATCCTTTGCCCGTGGCGAGGAACGCACCATCAAGGTGCCCGGCTCTGACCGTACCGTGAGCTACGACCCCAAGATGCGTGTGGGCATAACCGTGAGCAAGCAAGGTGCCAGCAAGGCTATCTCGCTGGGAGCCTACCACTTCGCCCTCAACAACCTCTAAGACCAAGGCCGCAACCGACGGTCTTTACAAACCAAAAGCCATATCTGCCTCGTTATCGAAACGCAGATATGGCTTTCTTTTATTGCTTTTTTTTTCTTATTCAGAAGTCATCAATGGCCCATTTAAAAGGGCTTTTCATCACTTGGCCAATGGGCTGTTGCGAATGGGATCGTCGTACTCCTCTTGCAGTTTCAGCAGTTCCTTCTTCAGCCGGGCGGTCACTTTCTCGGTACCGGGGCGGCCATAGAGATTGTGCATCTGCTCGGGATCATTCTTCAAGTCGTAAAGTTCCCACGCATTGATGTCGTCATAGAAGTGGATGAGTGAGTAGCGACGGGTCCTCACACCGTAATGCTTGCAAACCGAGTGCTCGGCCGGAAACTCGTAATAGTGGTAATACAGCGACTTGCGCCACCCACGCTTTTTCTCTCCTTTCAGCAGTGGCAGGAGCGAACGGCCCTGAATGTCGGCCGGAACCTTTACCCCCGCAAGTTGCAAGAAGGTAGGTGCATAGTCGATGTTCTGCACCATCGCGTCGATGTCACCCCGCTTTCCACCGGGCAGATACATCAGCAACGGCGTGCGAAACGAGGTCTCATACATGAAACGCTTGTCAAACCAACCATGTTCTCCCATGTAAAAGCCCTGATCGGAGGTGTAAACGATGAGCGTGTTCTCAAGCAAACCACTCTTCCGAAGGTAATCGATGACCCGTCCCACATTGCGATCGACCGAATGAACCACCCGCATGTAGTCGTGCATATAGCGCTGGTATTTCCATTCGGCCAGTGCCTTTCCCGTCAGTCCGGCCTCCTTGAACTTGCGAATAATGGGCTCGTAATGGCGGTCCCACTGCTCCCGCTGCGAGGCGGTCATGTGCAGGTAGTTGGCCCGTCCGGCCTCCTCAAGCCATCGGTTGGAATGAATCTCATTCTCCTTATCGGCCATTTTGTTGTCATAAACGAGGTCCATGTCCTTTATAATGCTCATTTCCTGCTTGGCCGCGGCCGGTCGTCCCTCGTAATTATCGTAGAAATTATCGGGCAAGGGATAAACCTTGTCGTTATACAAGTCGAGGTCGCACGTGTCAGGACTCCACACCCTATGGGGCGCTTTGTTGTGCATGAGCAGGCAGAAGGGCTTTGTCTTGTCACGTTTATGGTCCATCCAGTCGATGGCCATGTCGGCTATGATGTTGGTAACGTAGCCTTGTCGGCGCACGGGCGTGCCGTTATTAATGAACTTAGGATTGTAATAATCGCCCTGCCCCACCAGCACGTCCCAATAATCAAAGCCCGTCGGGGTCGACGTAAGGTGCCACTTGCCCACGATGGCGGTCTGATAACCGGCCTTTTGCAGCAGCTTCGGGAACGTCTGTTGGCTGCCGTCGAAAGTCTTGGTGTTGTCCGTGAAGCCGTTGGCATGGCTGTGCTTGCCCGTCAACATGCAGGCTCGGGAGGGTCCACTCAATGAGTTGGCCACGAAACTGTTGGTAAACCGTGCGCCGTTTTGTGCTATCCAGTCGATGTTGGGCGTCTCGGTAAGCCGGTTGTCATAGGCACTGATGGTTTGAAAAGAGTGGTCATCACTCATGATATACAGAATGTTCATGGGTTTCTGCCCCCATGCCGTGAAGGGTAAGATGGCCCCTGCCGCCATCGTTCCTACCAAGAAGGTTGCTCGTTTAGTTTCTTTCATTTCATGCTATGGTTTTAATTCCGATGAAATCGTCGTTTGGTTTTCCTCTAAAAGATAATAAATCGTTGTATGACAAAAGTACGGAAATATTTTGTATATCAATCGTTTCCGCCCCGCTTTTTTCACATCGGCCAACCCAAAACCTCCCTCCTGCCCGGTCTATTCTACTTCTTTTTCTATTTAAATATCGTTTACATACACGATAGAGGCCGTGAGATAAAGGCCACAGCCGCATCGTGGGAACATCAAGGGTCATCGGCAGCGCAATTCCCAAAAGGCAACGGCACTGGCGGCAGCCACGTTCAACGAGTCAACTCCATGGGCCATGGGAATACGGACGGTGTAGTCGGCGGCCGCTATGGTAGCTTCGGGCAGCCCATCGCCCTCCGTTCCCATGATCAAGGCAAGGCGTTGTTCCCGTTTCAAGGCCTCGTCGTCGAGCGAAATGGAGCGGTCGGTCAACGCCATGGCCACTGTTTTGAAGCCCAATTGACGCAATGACGCCACCGAATCGTCCACCCATGCCCACGGAACGAGGAACACCGAGCCCATGGAAACACGCACGGCACGCCGGTTGAGCGGGTCGCACGCCGTATGGGTCAACAGCACCGCGTCGATACCTAACGCCGCAGCGGAACGGAAGATGGCTCCAATGTTCGTGGTATCAGTCACTCCATCGATCACCACCACTCGCCGGGCAGACTCACAAACTTGCTCCGCCGTAGGCTGACAAGGCCGGCGCATGGCGCACAATACTCCACGCGTAAGGGTATATCCGGTCAGTGTGGCCAACAAATCACGGGGCCCCGTATAGACGGGAATGTCGCCGCAACGGGCTATGATGTCCGCCGCGTCACCCTCGATGTGGCGCTCCTCGCACAGCAAAGCCACGGGCTCACAGCCCGAATCGAGCGCCGTAGTGATGACCTTGGGGCTTTCCACGATGATCAGAGCGTCGTCGGGATGAAGCCGATTGCGCAATTGGGCCTCGGTAAGACGACTGAATACCTCCACGCCGGGATAGGATAACGATTGTAAATGAATGATAGCCATACTTCTTCAGATAAGGAATAAAAAAAATACCGACTACCTCCGTGGCCGGTATTTTTGTGTTATGTCAATATAAATACTGCTATTTGTTGAGGCGCCATGTCACTCCGTCCTTCGTGTCTTTCACCTCGAAGCCGGCTTCGGCCAGCGCATCTCTGATCTGATCGCTCACGGCCCAGTTCTTCTCAGCCTTGGCCTTGGCACGCAAATCGAGCACCATGTCGACCACCTTTCCGTAGGCTTCCTCACGCGAAGCGTTGTTGGCACCCTGCTCACTCTTCAAGCCCAGCAGGTCGAAGGCAAACAGTTGCATGGTCGCCGTCAGTTCCCGAAGGCTCTCGGCGTCGATAGCAGCCTTGTGATCGAGCAGTGTATTGATGACGTGGCAGGCCTCAAAGAGGTAGCTAATGACGAGTTGGGTTTGGAAATCGTCATTCATGGCGTCGTAGCAACGACCCCGCAGCGCAGCCACAAAGGCCTTCGTCTGCTCATCGCTCTGCGCCGACACTGGCACACGCTCCAAGTCTGACAACCCGTTCATCAGTCTTTCCAATCCCTTTTCGCTGGCTTTGAGGGCGTCATTGGAGAAGTCCACCGTGCTGCGATAGTGGGCCGAGAGGATGAAAAAGCGAATAGTCATGGCGCTGTAAGCCTGCTCCAAACTGTCATGACGGCCGGTAAAGAACTGCTCTAAGGTAATAAAGTTGCCCAACGACTTACCCATCTTCTGTCCGTTGATGGTTATCATGTTGTTGTGCATCCAGTAACGCACCATCTGATCGCCCTGACTGGCCACGGCTTGGGCTATCTCACACTCGTGATGAGGGAACACCAAGTCCATTCCCCCGCCATGAATATCGAAGTGGTCGCCCAAGTATTTGCGCCCCATGGCCGTACACTCGCAGTGCCATCCGGGGAAACCGCTACCCCAAGGGCTGGGCCAACGCATGATATGTTCGGGCTGGGCTTTCTTCCAAAGGGCAAAGTCGGCCTGATGGCGCTTCTCCCCTATGCCGGCCAAAGAGCGGCTCTCGTTGATGATATTCTCCAAGTTACGACCCGACAGAATGCCATACTGATGGTCGTTATTGTATTTTTCAATGTCGAAATACACGCTGCCATTGCTCTCATAGGCATAACCGTTGGCCAAAATCTGCTTCACCAACTCTTCCTGCTCTATGATATGACCCGTGGCATGGGGCTCGATGGAGGGCGGAAGCACGTTGAGCGCGTCCATGGCCGCATGGTAACGATTGGTATAGTGCTGGGCTATCTCCATGGGCTCGAGCTGCTCCAAGCGCGCTTTTTTCTCAATCTTGTCATCGCCTTCGTCCGCATCGTGCTCCAAATGGCCCACATCCGTGATGTTACGAACGTAGCGAACCTTGTAGCCCAAGTGCTTAAGATAGCGGAAAAGCAGGTCGAACGTGATGGCCGGACGGGCGTGGCCCAAATGTGGATCGCCGTAAACGGTGGGACCGCAGACGTACATGCCCACGTTGGGAGCATGCAGGGGAACGAACTTCTCCTTACGACGAGTCAGCGTGTTATATATTAATAATGTCTGTTCCATAATCGAATGGTTGGTTATTGTTTGCAAAGTTAATGATTTTATCCATGAAAAGCAAACCGGCAAAGGGCCGGATGAGCATGTCGAAAGCTATTCGGCCGGGGAATCGCCCAACAGCAAATGGCGGGCAAACTCCCATATAACAATGCCCGCGGTGACGCTGACATTGAGGCTGTGCTTGGTTCCGAACTGCGGAATTTCCAAACAACCGTCGCTCAAATCGACCACCGACTGCTTCACACCCTTTACCTCATTGCCGAAAATCACGGCGTAACGACGGCCCGAGGGCGCGCCCATGAGCCGCTCACCAAGGTCTTGTAACATCGTAGAACCCTTGACTTGCTCTATGCTATACACGAAATAGCCATCGCCTCGCAGCGCTTCCACGGCCTCCTCGGTAGTTTCATAGTAGCGCCAATCCACGCTGTCCTCGCCTCCCAAGGCCGTCTTATGAATCTCGGCATTAGGCGGCGTGGCCGTGATACCACACAAACAGATACGCTCAATGCGGAATGCGTCGCCCGAACGGAACACACTTCCCACATTGTAAAGGCTGCGCACGTCGTCGAGCACCACCACAAGCGGCAACTTCGGGGCCTCCTTGAACTCCTCCACCGTGAGGCGGTTCATCTCTATGGTCTTTAGTTTGCGCATGGCTTAGCGGGCTGAATAGGCCAACGCGTAGGCCTTTATTTGCTTCACCATGGCCAAAAGGCCGTTGCTACGGGTGGGCGATAGGTGGTCGCGCAGGCCGATACGGTCGATGAAATACAAGTCGGCGTCAAGAATATCTTGGGGCGCATGGCCGCTCAACACACGGATAAGCAGGGCTATAATGCCCTTTACGATGAGGGCGTCGCTCTCGGCCGTGAACTCCAAGAAGCCCTCACGGTAGTCACATTGCACCCACACCCGGCTCTGACAGCCGTCTATCAGGTTTTGCTCCGTCTTGTACTTATCGTCCAACGGCGCCAATTCGTTGCCCAAATCGATGAGCATTTGGTACTTATCCATCCAATCATCGAAATCCTCAAATTCCTCGATGACCTCGTCTTGCAGTTCATTGATCGTCTTCATCATGCTGCAAAAATAACACAATCTATCCAAACGACCAAAGCTATTACGCTGAAATCGGTTCGTTACAGTCCACTATTGACGTTCATGTCCATGCGCAGCAACACGCTCTTCAGCCCCGGATAGCGCTCCCGGTAGTAGCGAACGACATCGCGCTCAAAGCCTTTTTTAGGGTCGAACGTCATGACTTCCAATGGCTTCTCGGCTCCTTTATCGAACAACTCGTAACGGAGTGTGGCCGCCTTGTCCTCCTGCTTGACGTCCACCACGGCATAATGTTCTTCCAACGGCTCGTTGTCCTTGTTGTAAATTGTTATTTTTAAAAGGTTCGTAGGGAAAAAAGTACGCAGCCGAACCACATATTTCAGGCCGGCAAAACGTACCTTCGCGTCCTCAACGATGGCCATGGAATCGGCCGGCGACGCCCCTTCAACCCTGCAATCCATGATTGTTTCGGTCGTCATCACCATTCTTACGTGCCACGACTTGGCCACATCGGTTATCACCGCCACGAAAGTGGCCGTCTGTCCCTTGCCATCGGTAACGCAGACGCTCACTTTTCCCTCCTTCACGCCATGTACCACGACCATCCGCTGCCCCTCATTGACGCACCGAACCGTGGCTATCTGCTCGTCGGACGACACGGCCGACACCTTACCCGAGGCTCCCTGCACGTTAACGCTGCCCTCCTCGGTGGTGTAAACATTAAGCGTATTATGCGCTAACGGTATCTGCCGCCCCGTCAGCACGTCGCCTCCAACAATTTCATCTTTCGTGAACCGCAGCCCCTCATCATCGCCGCAACTTACCATCAGCAGGCCCATGACGGCCAGCAAAACAAGAATCAGATAATTAATTTGCTTCATATTGATTAAAATTAAATTGCCATTTCCATGATTTATCAGCAAGGCTCAAAGGCCTATCCGCAGGATTTTTCCTGATAGTTCAGTCTTTCCCATCCCCTACTCTCCAAAGTTCACAGCTCCCTTTCGCAAGCCCTGAAGGCCGGGAAGCACCAAAATTGTTCGATTTCAGTCCCTCTCCTACCTCTTTAACTGCCACAAACGTCAAATCTTGCACGGTCTTCTAAAAAATATTTTCCCTCTTTCCGACAATCCCATAAATAGGCACTTATTCCAGCCATCACCCACGCCCACCCATTCAGAATAATCTTTACAAAAAGCCATTCATGACTGCGTTATTTGAAAATAATTTGTGATTGATACGAAAAACGCCAAGGATTTACGTTTTCACAAAGTGTTGATAATCAATAGGATGTCATTTTCCATCTTCTAACCACTGTATTTTAAGGCTGTTAAAAGCATGCTTTGAGAAGCATTTTTTCGCACTTTGACTGTACGAAAACGGGCTTTCAGCCTTGCCGAAGCACTGCCTTCATTGGGTCGAAGCATAGCTTTCAGCCGATAAGAGCACCGATTCTAAAACATAGCACCTACGTTTCTACCTTTTCATGGCTCACTCTCGGCCCTGCGGTTAGCCCGATGAGGGAGTACGGAAGTATAAAAAATATGTCAGTTTTCTTGACATTAGCAAGCCCTTCCTCCACCCTATCGCCCCACGAAACCATCACCCTCGAAGGGCCATATACAAAAAAATAAGGAGATGATTGCCACCTCCTTATTTCCCTTATATACTTTTTAATCTATCAATTCCTCCCCTCCTTGGGTAGAGGGGAGAATGTTTTTCCTTGCGGTTTTAAAGCGTTAAAAGGCCAATTACTTACCTTTAAACAGTTTCTGGGCGAACTCCGTCAAGTAAATACGCCAGTTACGCCAAATATGACCGCCATCGGTTTCGAGATACTCATACTTATATTTGTTCTCGTCAAGATACTTCCGCAGGTCGCAGTTGGCCTGATAGAGGAAGTCGGTCTTGCCAATGGCTATCCAATACAGCTTGGGATTGCTGGCAAAGAGCTTCTTCATTTGGGCTTGGAAAGTGGCGTCTTCCTTCATCTGATCGTAGAGAGGCTTGCGCTGTTGCATATCCATGCGGCGGCCAATGCCCAGCCCTGCGGAGAAAAGACCGTAGTAATCGAACTCCGTGGGATACAAACGACTAATGCCAAAGGTATGGCCTCCACCCATCGACAGTCCGCAAACGGCGCGTCCGGCACGGCTCTTGATGGTTTTATAGTGGCTGTCTATATAGCTCACAATGTCGTTAAAGCTCTCTTCCATGCTGGCTACGGGCTTGTTCTTAGGCCCCGAGTTGCCCATGAAGGACGGAGTGTACATGCCGAAAGACCACTCGCCGGGCGCTGCTTGGCAGTTAGGATTGCCGTTAGGCATGACTACTATCATAGGCTTAGCTTTGCCCGTAGCGATAAGATTGTCGAGAATTTGCGCGGCACGACCCAACTCCGACCACGCGTTTTCGTCGCCACCGGCGCCATGGAGCAGGTAGAGCACGGGGTAAGCCTTGCCCTTATCGTAGCCCGCGGGGGTGTAAACGGTCAGTCGACGGTTCATTTTGAGCGTGGGACTGGGGTACCACACCTTGGCCAAATCACCATGGGGAACCTCGTTAACGCTATAAAGATCGCCCTTGTCGCCTTTCTCTTTGCTGACGATAAATATGTTGCTGAAGGTCGTGATGTCACGGTTGCGATAGATGTTTGACGGGTCGTTGATATTTACTCCGTCCACATTCATGGTGTAAGAGTACAGCTCCGTGGGCAGTGCGTTGGGCGTGGTGAAACTCCAAAGGCCTTTTTCGTTCTTCACGAGTTCGGCCACTCCCGGTGCGTCATAGTCGCCACGAGGGGTCTGTATCTTCTTCGTGGGCAGGAAATCGCCCGTTACGCTCACCTTCATAGCGTCGGGAGCGAAGAGGTTAAAGGTAACGGTGCCATCGGCATTCTTGACGGGTGACTCTACGTTAACGCCCATAAAGAGCTTTTCTTGGGCCATGCCGGCCACGCCCAATATGAGGGCGAGGCTGGCTGTCAGTAGTATTCTTTTCTTCATAACAAGTTATTTGTTTAGTTTCTTTTCAGTGTATTGAATTTCTCTTTGGGCTGCAACACGTTGTTGGCCTTGGTTTCTTGTGCCTTCACATCAGCCGCGAGGGTAGCCTTGATGTCACGTGACGAAGCGCCGATGAGCAGCTCATACTTGCCCGCGTCAACCTTCCAAGCCGACGCGTCGTCAGAGAACGAAGCCAAATCGGCCGTCTTCACGGTCAGCGTTACGGTTTCGCTTTCGCCGGGTTTCAGGCTCTTGGTCTTGGCAAAGGCCTTGAGTTCCTTGGCGGGTTTGTTGAGTTGCTTGCTGTTGGGAGCAGCCACATAAAGCTCAACAACCTCCTTGCCCTCGGCCTTACCTACGTTTTTAACGGTTACAGTAACGCTGATGGCGTCGGCCTTGGCGTCGACCTTGGCGTCAGAATAGTTGAATTGAGTGTAGCTCAAGCCATATCCGAAGGGATAAGACACTTCCTTATCGAAGCTGTCGAAGTAGCGATAACCTACGTAGATGTCCTCTTCGTAGTTGGTATAGTCCACGTCTTTCTCATTGTTGCCGGCCTTTCCTTGGTTCGTAAGATTAAGGTCGGGCGTCTTGTCAATGGGGAAGTTCTTTGAAGAATGGGCGTCGGCGAAGTTCACGGGCCATGTCATGGTGAGCTTACCCGATGGAGAAGCCTTGCCACTAAGTACATCTGCCACGGAGTTTCCACCCTCCTGACCGGCCTGCCATGCGCAAAGAATGGCGTCGGGCATGTCTTTCCATGAAGCGGTTTCTATCACGCCACCGATGTTAAGCAACACGATGACCTTCTTACCGGCCTTATGGTACACGTCGCAAACTTGTGAAATGAGTTGTTTTTCCTCTGTGGAAAGGTTGAAATCGGCCACCTTGCGGTCAACAAACTCACCGCTGATACGGCCCAACGTGATGATGGCCACGTCGGAAAGCCGGGCTTGTTGCTCCATTTGAGCCTGCTCTATGCTCATTTCCGCGGGCAAAGCGGAAGGCAGGAACATAGCTACCATGGCGGCACGCTTGTCTTTCTTCACCATCGCCTCTATCTTAGCTTTAGCCTCGGCCTTAGCTTTGGCAATATAAGCTGTGTATTGTTTCTGCAAATCGGTGTTCACCTGATAGCCCGCGTTCTTGAGTCCGTCGAGCAAAGACACGACATAAGCGTGGTTAACGTTGCCCGATCCGGTACCGCCGGCTATGAAGTCATAGCTCGTGCAGCCGTAAAGGGCCACCTTGGTATCAGCCGCTTTCGTGGCGATAGGCAATGTTTGGGCCTCATTCTTCAGCAATACCATACCCTCGGTAGCGCTCTGACGGGTCACCGCGGCATGGGCCTTGAGGTCGGGTTTGTTGCTATATTTATAGCCTTGGTAGCGTGGTGTCTTCTCAATAAGGTTGAGTATGCGCTCCACATTGCGGTCGAGATCGGCTTCTTTGAGCTTTCCGGTCTTCACACCTTCGACAATCGAGGTGAATTGCTCGGCCTTTCCGGGTTGCAACATGTCGTTGCCGGCCCACATCTGCACAGCTCCGTCCTTGCCACCGAACCAGTCTGTCATGACCGTTCCTTTATATCCCCACTCATCACGCAGGATAGTGGTGAGCAGATCCTTGCTCTCCGAGGTGTAAGTTCCGTTGATTTTATTGTATGAAGACATAACGGTCCATGGGTCGGCTTCCTTGATGGCTATCTCGAAAGGCTTGAGATAGATTTCACGGATGGCCCGTTGCGAGATGCGGGCGTCGTTGTTCATACGGTTGGTTTCCTGATTGTTGAAAGCAAAGTGCTTGATACTTGTTCCCACACCGTTGCTCTGTATACCACGGATATAGGCCGCGGCGGTCTTTCCGGCCACAACGGGGTCCTCGCTATAATACTCGAAGTTACGACCGTTGAGCGGATTACGATGGATGTTAACGGCAGGAGCGAGCAGCACGTCGGCGCCATATTCCTTCACCTCTTCACCCATAGCCTTGCCTACTTCCTCAACAAGTTGCTGGTTCCAAGTAGAAGCCAACAGCGTACCGATGGGGAAATGGGTGCAGAAATAGGTAGCGCTGTCGCCCTTGCGATGGGCGTCGATGCGGAGTCCGGCCGGTCCGTCGGCCAACACGATGGCCGGAATGCCTAATGAATCGAGCGGATATGTGGTTCCGGCAGCACCGGGCACGAGCGATTTGGTGGCACCGATGACGGCGTCGTTGCCGCTCATTCCGGCCATGCCCGTACCGATAACGAAGTGGGCTTTGTCCTCTAAGGAGAGCTTACCAAGGATGTCTTGCTTGTCAATATTCTTGACTTGCGGCGCGCATGATATGCCTAACGACGTTATCAAAGCGCATGTTAATAGGTCTTTTGTTCTCATAGGTTATATTATAATGTATGGTTTTGGCTGTTAATAGGTAGTTTTGTTATTTAAAAAGGCGCTGGGCCAGCGTGTAAAGGTTGTTTCGCCATGTGTACCAAGTGTGTCCGCCGGGCGCTTCGGAGTACTCATAGCGAATGCCGGCCTTGTCGAATAAACCCAACATAGCTTTGCCATTCTGATACGCTATGTCCTCGGGGCCTCCCTGAGTGAACACCAATTGGCGCACCGTTTTGTTGAATCCCTTGGCTATTTTGTACAATTGCTGCTGGTAATTGGCGTAAGCTGCCTTGTTATTGGCAAACCATCCCGAGCTAAGAACCCAGAAATAGCCAAACTTATCGTAGTCTTTGAGCATGGTCTCAAGGGTTTCCATGCCACCCATCGATAAGCCTGCCATGGCCCGATGGTCCTTATCGGCCAGCACACGGTAGTTGTTTTCGATAAAAGGAATGATACTTCGGACGAGGTCTTCCTCGAACAAGGGAACCTCACCCTCAAGGTCTTTGGCGGGAATACTGCCATTGGGCATGACCACAATCATGGGTTTCATCTTACCTTCGGCCAACAAATTGTCGAGAATAAAGCCCGCGGCGCCCACTCCGGGCCATGAGTTATCGGTGTCGCCACCGCCATGAATCAGGTAAAGCACGGGCAGTTTGTCGGTAGACTTCTCATAACCGGCGGGCGTCCAAACATGTAATCGGCGGGTGGTTTTGAGGTTCTTTGACTCGTAATAGCGCTGGGCCACGGCACCATGGGGCACTTTTTTCATGGCGTAAAACACATTCTCGTTTCCAACAAAGGCCAAAGCCGAGGTCTCACCGGCTGTCGGCGAAGCGGGATCGTACACCTTTACCCCGTCGACAACGAAGCTATAACGATATACTCCGTCCTTAACCTCGGGCACAACAACCGACCATACCCCGTTATCAGCCCGCTTTACGTCGAGCTTCTTGCCCCAAGGCATGATGTCGCCGGCTATGCTTACTTGCTTGGCTTGAGGCGCATAGATACTCAGGACTACGGTTCCATTGCCCAATTGGCGCACCGATTGGAGCGTGTCATTGGGCGTAGGAATGCGGTTCCACTGCGCTGACAGCGGAAGAGCTGCCAGCGCTAATATTCCGGAAAGAATCAATTGCTTCATCATAATTTATCTTCGGAGAAGATTAAGTTTCACTTTCGGCGCCATCACATTGTTCACCTTGGTGCGCATGGGCTTAACTTTGGCTTGCAAATCCACCTCTACCTTATCTACCGAAGAGGCGATAAGGAAATGGTAGTTGCCACCATCGACAACCCAAGCCGAGGCCTTTTCGTTGAACGAAGCCAAGTCCTCACGGGCAACTTCCAGCTTAACGGTCTCACGTTGGCCGGGCTGTAGCAGGCTTGTCTTGGCATAGTCTCTCAGTTCTTTGGCGGGTTTGTTGAGTTGTTTGCTCTTGGGAGCGGCCACAAAAAGCTCTACCACGTTCTTTCCTGCCTTGTCTCCGGTGTTCACAACGTCAACAGTGACGATATATTTCTCATTCTGTTGGGTTATCTTAGCATTCTCATAAGCAAATGTAGTATAGCTTAATCCATAGCCGAAGGGGTAGCTCACGGCCTTGTTAAAGCTGTCGAAATAACGGTAACCCACGTAAATATCTTCATCATAATTGGTGAAGTCGATATTGATTTTGGGCTCACGCTTCACATTTTTCTTATCACCGCCCCACATATACATCGTGGCCAAATCTTTCGTATCTTTCACATCAGAGGGGAAATTGCGGTCGGAAGCTGCGTCGCCATATTTATTTTGGAATGTAATCGGCAAACGACCGGAAGGATTAACCTTACCTGAAAGCACGTCGGCCATGCTGTTTCCCACTTGTTCCCCGCTCTGCCATGTGCAAATAATGCCGTCAACAAGATGTTTCCATGAAGCTGTTTCCACCGGACTGCACACATTCAACAGTACGACTACTTTCTTTCCAACCTTATGATAAGCCTCGCTCACCTGCTTGATCATCTTCAATTCCTTTTCATAAAGATTGAACTCATCAACTGTTCTATCGGCGGCTTCACCACTCTTACGACCCAATGTGATGACAGCCACGGCGCTATTTGCCGCCGCTTCGTCCAATTGTTGGTCGGTCATATTGATTTCTTCGGCCCTGTTCAGCGGACGGAGAGAGAACGGAGGCAGACCATTGGGATAAAGACGCTTCTGCTCCGCGGCGATGTGTTGCTTATACTGATTGAGCAATGGTTTGTAAACCGTGAAGCCGGCGTTGCGCAATCCTTCCACCAAAGATACGGTATAGCGGCCCACCATCGTGCCTCCGAAGCCCGTTCCGCCCGGAATGATCTCATAACTGGTATATCCAAACAAGGCCACAGTACTGTTGGCTGCGAACGGGAGCACGCCATTGTTCTCGAGCAACACCATTCCTTCCGCCCCGATGGCACGGTCGTCGGCAGCATGTTGCTTAAGATTGGGCTCATTGGAATAAGGATAGTTGGCGAAGCTATGGCTTCTTACAACAAATTCCAATATGCGTTTTACATTGCGATCGAGTATAGACATGGGGAGTTTTCCGCTCTTTGCGTCTTCCAATATCTTGTTAAACTGACGGTCTTGGCCCGGTTGCAGCATGTCGTTACCGGCCACCATGGAGAGCGAAGCGTCCTTACCGGCGTTCCAGTCGGACACAACGAGGCCCTTAAAGCCCCATTCCTTACGCAAAATAGTTTCCGTTAAATCCACATCTTCGCACGTAGCTTTGCCATTGATGTTATTATATGCCGTCATCACAGTCCAAGGATTACCGAGCTTCACGGCCAATTCAAAGCCCCGGAGATACAGTTCTCTCAAGGCACGCTGGCTCATTCGGCTGTCATTGGCATTGCGATTGGTCTCCTGACTGTTAGCTGCGAAGTGCTTGATACAGCCTGCCGTGCCCTCACTTTGTATGCCTTGCACGTAATAAGCAGCCATAGTACCCGATAAGTATGGGTCTTCGGAATAGTATTCGTGGTTTCGTCCGCACAGAACATTGCGCATCAAGTTCATACTTGGGGCCAAAATCCAATCCAATCCGTACTCTTTCGTCTCGTTACCGATACCCTTTCCGATGGTGAAAGCAGCCTTTTTATCCCATGTAGAGGCCAAAGTGATACTCGTCATGTAGTCCGTGCAGTAGTAATCACGGCTGTCATAGTCGCGGTGAGCGCTCATTCGAAGCCCTTGATTGCTATCGGCGCAGTACGTAGAAGGTATTCCCAAGCGGGGAATAGCATAAGTACTGCCGGCTGTTCCGGGGAATTTCACTTCACGACCAAAGCCCATTCCACAGCCCAAAACCAAATGACACTTCTCCTCGAGCGTCATTTCTTTCACCACTTCGTCAATGTTGTCGGCACGCAAACGGGTCTGCGAGACTGCGATAGTGCTGTGACCACACAATAGGGTCACAGCACAGATAATCATATTACCTAACTTCATGATTTTATTTTCGTATTTTTACTTGAACAATTTAGGAACAAATTCGCTTAAATAGATACGCCAGTTGCGCCAAATATGACCGCCGTCGGTTTCCAAATAGGTATATTTATGACCCTTGGAATCCAAATATTTACGCAGATCAGTGTTGTTCTTATAAAGGAAATCGGTCTTTCCTATGCCAATCCAAAACATCTTCGGGCGACCACTGAATAATCTGTCAATCTTCTGATTGCGGTTTTCGTAGATAGACTGGACACCACCTTTCTGTCCCTGATCTACCGCCGCGGAGAACAAACCCACGTAATCGAACGTGTCAGGATTGTTGATAGAGATAAACAAAGAGTGGAAACCACCCATTGAGAGACCGGCGATGGCGCGGTGAGCCTTATCTTTCTGCACACGATAGGTGCTCTCCACGAACTTAATAACGTCGGGGAAAGCCTGCTCAAAGTAGCCATCCATCGTCTTAGGCAACATCATTGAGGGCACCTTAAAGCCTTCCGAAGTCTCTCCCGGGCACGCTTCCTGCGATATATTGCCATTGGTCATGACCACGATCATGGGCTTTGCCTTGCCTTGCGCTATGAGATTATCCATGATTTGGGCTGCACGTCCCAGCTCACTCCATGCGTTCTCATCGCCACCAATGCCATGAAGCAAGTACAGAACGGGGTATTTCTCCTTGCTGGTCTCGTAACCTGCAGGCGTATAAACCGTACAACGACGCGTCAAACCGGCCGTCGGACTGTTATACCATACCTTTGAAACAGTGCCGTGGGGCACCTTATTCACCTGATAAAGGCCTTTCTTGCCGCCTCCTACCATGAAAACATTGAACACACTGCTGATGTCTCGGATGGAATAAACGTTGAGCGGATCGGTTACTTTCACCCCATCCACTATTATATTATAGGTGTAAAGCTCGGGCAAAAGTGCCGTTGAAGTGAATGACCACACCCCTTTTTCGTCCTTGGTAAGGTCTACCACGCCCGGAGCGTCGTACTCTCCCATGGGAGTTTTTACCTTCTGCGTCGGCAGGAAGTCACCCGTTATCTGCACCTTTTGTGCCTGCGGGGCCATCATACGAAAGGTTACACTGTTGTCTTGATTCACTTGGGGCGACACCAATTGGCTTTGTCCCCAAGTCAAAGCTTGCTGCGCGTAGCCGGCCATCGCAAAAATGGCCAGCATTACGGTTAATATTATCTTCTTCATCTGTATTTATTTAAAAGGATTACCAATTAGGATTCTGCTTGATATTTGGATTCAGGTCGATTTCCTTCAAAGGAATCGGCAGCAATTTGTTACGCTCCTTGAATCCATAAGAATCGTTCTTATAGTTCCATTCCACACCTTGAGTGGTGAACGATGGGATTTCCTTGCCCTGCTGACCTAACATCTTCTCGCCGTCACCCCAACGAATAAGGTCCTGATAGCGCACACCTTCGAGGCAAAGCTCCAGTCTTTTCTCGGTCTTGATGGTCTCCATCGTCACGTCGGTGAGCGGATTCAACTTCGCACGCTTACGAATTTGGTTCACATACTCCAATGCTTTGGCCTTGTTACCGGCCTGAAGATTGGCCTCAGCGGCCAATAACAGCACCTCGGCGTAGCGCATCACACGGTTATCCGTGTATTGCATGGTTTGGAATGCGGGGAAATTGGTAATCAGGTCGCTCTGAAGCATGCGGTTCTTCCAAAAGAAATAGCCTTCATTACCCGGCAGAAAAACACCTGCATGCAGCTTAATGCCATACTCCTCCATTTGCTCATACGTGCGCATAGTGCTCTTCAAACGGTAGCCATCCTTACCTTCATGGGCCACGAAAGCGTCGTACAGCGACTTGCGGGGTGAGCAGAAACCGTATGTTCCCTGCGCTATCTCGGCCGCAGCTTGACCACTGTACTGCAAATGATCAGTGCGCCAACCTTGCATAATGTACGTCATTGACAAGAAACTACCGGCTTGCTTGGTGTCGTTGCGGCTCTGCCATTCAATCATCGACTCACAATTATTGTTATTCACAGCGTGTAACATCATGTCGTATTCACCCGTAAAGAGCGCGTACTTACCCGAACTGATTACCTTTTCCAGCTCCGCGGCGCCTTCCTTGTACTTACCTTGGAACACATAAGCCTTGCCCAACAGCGCCTCGGCCAGCTCCTTGGTCACCCGAATGGTCGTCTCCTGATCGTTGGCGTTGGTCTTCGACGGCAGCGCATTGGAGTTGATGGCCTCCGTAAGGTCTTTCTCAATGAAAGCCCACATATCTTCGGGCTTGGAATTTCCGGGCCGATACTCGTTGGGAGCCAGCAGATGGTCAACTATGGGCGCCGTTCCCCACATGGAAACAAGCTCCAAATCGGCCCAAGCACGATAGAACTTAGCCTCTGCGATGCAGCGTTTCTTTTCAGGACTGTCATCCTTCACCTGCTCAATTATCAAGTTAGCTTGGTAGATAACGCCATACAAACTTTGGTAATAACCGGTCACAATACCGTCATCCGAGCCAAAAGTATATTCGTTGAGCTTCTCCATGCCGGCATTATCGCCACGCGATCCACCGCCGGCCCATACGTCGTCAGACAGACAGTTCTTCATGAAGAACCAGTTATAGTACGTACCTTTCAGCGTAGTATATAAACTGGCGAGGGCTTCCTTGGCCTCTTGGTCGGTCTTATAGAAGTCCGACTGGCCACCCATATTGCCATGCTTCGCTATGTCGAGACGGTCTTCGCAACCTGACAGGCCACCTGTCAGCAGCATAGACGCCATTGCTATATATATAAAAGACTTTTTCATTGTATTGACTATTTATTAAAATTCGATGTTGAAACCTAAAACTAACTTCTTAGAAAGCGGGTAAGCACCCTTGTCGATACCCATACCTGAGGTGGCATTGGTAGAAGCCTCGGGGTCGAAACCTTTATACTTGGTGATGGTAACAAAGTCGTCGAGCGATACATAGAGGCGTACGTTGTTGAGAGCGGCCTTGCGTATGAGGCTCTTTGGCAAGGTATAACCTAACTGTATCTGCTTAATCTTGAAGTAAGAGCCGTCGAATACCAACGCGTCGGATACGGCATACTTATCCATATCGGCCGCTCCGGCCTTGGGCTGGGTGGCATTGGTATGGTCGGGAGTCCAACGATCGGTGTAGAAGAAGTCCTTCAGCTTGTTGGTAGCGGGGTAGTCCGGACGGTTCACACAGTTGAAAATCTTGTTTCCATGTGAGCCCGTTCCGAAGACGGTAAGGTCAAATCCCTTCCAAGCGGCGGTCAAAGTAATACCATAGGTGAAATCGGGAATGGCGTCGCCGATGTCGGTCAAGTCGCCATCATTTAATGTCTTGCTGCCATCAAGGTCAGCAAAGGTGGGATTACCGGTCTCGGGATTAATGCCCGTAAACTTATAACCACGATAGTAATACACCGGATAACCCTGCTCAAAGTAGGTAATGGTATAGGTATGGAAGCCCGAACCGGACAACCGGGTGATAGAAGGATCGATGTAGGTAACCTTGTTTGTCAGGGTAGCCAAGTTGGCCTTCACGCTGTAGTGGAAGTCTTTCACTTGGTCGCGCCAGCCGAGTTCAAACTCAAGACCCTTGTTGCTAACGTTTCCGGCGTTGATGGGAGACGTAGAACCACCGATTTCCAATGATGGCGTTGTGCCACTTACAAGCAGGTCTTTGGTCTTCTTGACGAAGTAATCCACGCTAAAGTTAAGCCTGCTGTTGAAGAGATAGGTGTCAAGACCAAAGTTGGTTTGCTCCGATGTTTCCCACTTCAGGTCGGGGTTACCCATGGTCGAGGGGCGCACGGCGTTGGTATAGTCGAGGCCACTGCTGAAAGGATAGAAGCCACCCTGCGCCATGTCGGTGCTGTAAGAGTAGCCACCAAGGGCCGCCAAGCTACCGTTCTGACCCCAGCTGGCACGCAGCTTCAAGCTGTTAACGGTGTTACGGAGAGGTTCAAAGAACCGTTCCTCGGAGACAGTCCAGCCCAATGACGCCGCGGGGAAGTAGCCCCAGCGTGTGGTTGTGGGCAACTTGGAGAGATCGGCTGCGTCGGCACGCAGTGAGAACTGCGCAAAATACTTGTTGGCGTAGTTATATCCCACACGACCGAAGTACGATAACTTGGCCGAACGGTTTTTCTCACCACCCGTGCCCTTAGTAGATGAGGTGGAAGCGTAGTTCAAATAATAGAACAGAGGGTCGTTTTTCCTGATGGCGTCCTCATTGTTGGCACTAAGATTGCCGCTGGTATAGTCGCTCGTCGACTCCTGATAAGACATACCCACCATGCCGGTCACGGTGTGAAGGCCTATCTGTTTCATGTAGTTGGCGAAGTTTTCCCACTGATAGTAAATGTTGGTTGAGTTCTGACCGCTAAGACTTACGTAGTCGTTTCC
>NZ_DATCYK010000023.1:0-43229 GCF_036570325.1 Prevotella sp. | reverse complement strand
ATTCTCACTTCATGTGGAAAGGATAACGACGAACCTAACGGACAGCCCAAGCCGTCTACGGAGAACAATACTAATAAGAACATTGTCACAAGCGGATTGCCTTCAGAGATAACATTATTGGAGTTTCCCAAGGTAAAAGGTGACAGCAATAATCCTATTATCGTACATAAAGTAAACGACGAGGTCAACTTCTCGCTCGAATGGGATAATGCAAAGCGTGCCCAACGTTGGACTTGTTACCAAATGACAGCCACAAATCAGGTGGCCAGATGGAAGCGTCAAAACTGGAAAAATACTCAATGGAAAGGCGATCCGTTCCAAGTAGACCCATTGATCAATCGCATCTATCAAACCAATGGTGACGATCATGCCAATGATGGCTACGACCGTGGCCATATATGTCCGTCACAAGACCGTGTGAACAGCCAAGAAGCCAACATGCAAACCTTCTATTACTCCAACATGCAACCCCAGCTTAACGGATTCAACGCCGGCGTATGGGAAGTTTTGGAAACAAAAATCCGCAGTTGGGTAACAGCCAACTCACCCCAAAGCGATATACTCTACGTATGCAAAGGTGGAATCATTGATGGCACACAAGGAACAGATTACATCATGAGTAATCGCAAACTCATCGTTCCCAATCACTTTTTCTGCGCCCTGCTCATGAAGAACAGCAGCGGCTACAAGGCCATCGGATTTTGGTTTGAGCACAAAGAGAACAAAGACAAGGACCTCAGCAAGTATGCGGTTAACGTCCATCAATTGGAACAACTCACCAAACTTGACTTCTTCTGCAACTTGGATGACAAGACCGAAAAGGACGTTGAGAATTTAGAATTGACCCGCGTTAAAAACGCATGGGGCCTATAAAACACGATAAACAAGACCTATCCATGGTCTGACAAGCTCAAAATAACAAATTACAAGCGGGCATATCCCATCAGGATATGCCCACTATTCGTTTCCTATATTTATATACTTTACTTTTTCTCGTTCGCAAATACTCCCTTTGCCTCGGCTTTCTTACCGGCTGAACTACGAGTAATCACATTGTTTACCTTAGAATAACCGTAACCATAACCGTCTACGTAACCTCCATTATAGTAGGGTTGCCAGTCAAATCTGCCATCATAAGACAAGTTGAACACGATGTCCCGACGAGTTCCATCATCCATCATACCACTGAAACGATAATCTGAAAGATTATAATCATAGATATAAACCGGCTCCCAATCTTTATCTTCATAGCGCAAAGTGATAATACCATTTCTCACAGTCCAGAAAAACGGACTATAACTATAATCTCTATAAGGACTTCTTACGTCATAATCCACTTCTTCACCCGTACCATCCTGATAGAAAGTTATCGTCGTGCGATAGTCGTTTCCGACCAATCCCCAACGATCTTCGTAGTAAGTTGAGATACGTCCGGTCCAAGTTCCGCTTAAGGTGTTGCCTATTTCATCATCCACATCGCAAGAAACAAACACTGTCATTGTCATTACAGCCATCAGTGTCATCGCGAGAATCGTTGTTAACTTTTTCATAATCGTATGGTTTTATGTAAATATTTCGTTCTTTATTCATTGGCAAAGGTATAAATTATAATTCACCTTTAAAGGAGATTTTGCCTATTCATCAGTAGGGATTTTCCTATTTGGCAAGATATTTGCTTCTAAAACCTAAATTATTATAATAATCATATAGGCTCTTTAGAAACTTACCAAAAATTCATTATTTTTGCACATATACATATATAATAAGGTATAACAACATTACAAAAACATAAGAAAATGAAAACTGTTTACGAATTTTCAGTAAAAGATAGAAAAGGTAAAGACGTTTCATTGAAAGAATACGCCAACGAAGTTCTCCTCATTGTAAACACCGCAACCAAGTGTGGATTCACCCCACAATACGAAGAATTAGAAAAACTTTACAAGGACTTACACACCAAAGGCTTTGAAATATTAGACTTTCCATGCAACCAATTCGGTCAGCAAGCCCCCGGAACTGACGAAAGTATCCACAACTTTTGCAAGCTGACCTACGGAACCGACTTCCCACGGTTCAAAAAGCTCAAGGTAAATGGCGAAGACGCTGATCCTCTTTTCAAATTTCTTAAGGAACAGAAAGGCTTTGCCGGTTGGAATGAAGCTCACCCTATTTATCCCATTTTGGATAAAATGCTTTCCGAAGCCGACCCCAATTACAAGGAAAATCCCGATATTAAGTGGAATTTCACCAAGTTCTTAATCAACAAAAAAGGGCAGGTCGTAGCCCGCTTTGAACCTACTGAGCCCATTGATGTTATCGCGAAGCAGGTTGAAACACTCTTAGACGCATAATTATTTTTACATATAATCACAATGAAAACTAAACTTTTAATTATCGGCAGTGGCCCTGCCGGATATACAGCTGCGATTTATGCCGGTCGCGCTAACCTGCAACCAGTGCAGTATTGTGGCATACAGATGGGTGGCCAGTTAACTCAGACCACCGAAGTAGAAAACTTCCCGGGCTATCCCGATGGCGTTGACGGCAACCAAATGATGATGGAACTGCGCCGTCAGGCCGAGCGTTTCGGTGTCGAAATGCACGATGGCTCCATCGTTGAGGCCGATTTCAGCCAACAGCCCTACCGCTTCAAGAGCGACCGTGGCGAGGAAATCGAGGCCGAAAGCGTAATCATCGCTACCGGTGCCACGGCTAAATACTTAGGATTACCCGACGAACAAAAATATATGGGACAAGGTGTCAGCGCCTGTGCCACGTGTGATGGCTTCTTCTATCGCAAGAAAGTAGTGGCCGTTGTAGGTGGAGGCGACACCGCATGTGAGGAAGCCAGCTACTTGGCAGGCCTCTGCTCCAAGGTCTACATGATTGTTCGCAAGCCCTACCTGCGTGCTTCTGATGTTATGAAGAAGCGTGTAGAAAGCAACGAAAAGATAGAAATACTCTACGAAACCAACACCTTGGGTCTCTTCGGCGACAACGGTGTGGAAGGCGCTCACGTGGTTTACCGCCAAGGTGAAGCTGATGAAAAGGTGTACGACCTTGCCATCGACGGTTTCTTCCTTGCCATTGGCCACAAACCACAGACCGATTTGTTCAAGGGAGTCATTGACTTGGATGAACAAGGTTTCATCAAGATAACCGGCCAAAGCCAAGCCACCAACCTTCCCGGTGTGTTCGCCGCAGGCGACGTTTGTGACCCTCACTACCAGCAAGCCATCGTAGCTGCCGGCACGGGAGCCAAGGCCGCGCTCGACGCGCAGGAGTATTTACTCAATCAATAACAAAACAAAACGCATTATGGCAAAACAAATTACAGACAGAGTTTCATGGGTTGGCAAAATCGATTGGGAGCTGAAGCGCTTCCATGGCGATGAACTGTCTACCGAACATGGCTCAAGTTATAACTCCTATCTCATCAAAGATGAAAAGACGGCGCTCATTGACACCGTTTGGCAACCTTATGACAAGGAATTCGTAAGCCGCCTGAAGCGCGAGATAGACCTAAAGGAAATCGACTACATCATTATGAACCATAATGAAGTAGACCACAGCGGAGCCCTCCCCGAGCTGCTTCGTGAGATTCCCGGTACGCCTATTTACTGCACAAAGAAGGGTGAAGCCATCATCCGCGGACACTATCATGAGGATTGGAACATCATCACCGTGAAGACCGGCGACACCCTTTCATTGGGCAAGACCACGCTTACCTTCATTGAGGCGCCCATGCTCCACTGGCCCGACACCATGTTTACCTACATGGATACCGACCAGATACTCTTCTCAAACGACGTTTTCGGACAGCATTTCGCCTCAGAGTCGCTCTATAACGACTGCGTAAAAGAGTGCGAAGTGATGTATGAGGCCGAGAAATACTACGCCAACATCATCAATCTTTACAGCCCCATGTGCGCCCGTAAGGTTGATGAGCTGCTGAAAATGAATCTCCCCATCAAGCTCATTTGCCCAAGCCACGGTATCATTTGGAAAGAAAATCCCATGGATATAGTCCATCGCTACCAGCAGTGGGCCAACGGTTATCAGGAGAATCAAATCACGATAGCCTATGACACCATGTGGCAGTCAACCCGTCTCATGGCTGAAGCCATCGCCGAAGGTATCCAAAAGGAAGACCCTACTGTGACAGTAAAGCTCTTCAACGTGGCACACGATGACAAGAATGACATTCTGACAGAGTTCTTCCAGTCGAAAGCCATCCTCGTAGGGTCGCCCACTATCAACAACGGTTACTCGTTCGCGGTGGCCGGAATCTTGGAAATGGCCCGCGGCATGAAGCTCCAGAATAAGAAAGCAGCCGCTTTCGGCTCCTATGGTTGGGGTGGCAACGCACCTAAGATGATCAGCGACCACCTGCGCGAAGCGGGCTTGGAACTTGTCAACGACGGCATAAAGAAGCAGTGGGTGCCCGACGAGGCCGCCCTGCTCGAGTGCATAGAATACGGCAAGGACTTCGCCAAGCAAACCAAGTAGGATAGCCTACACCCCATAAAAAAGCCAAGACGCTATCCCCGAGATAAAGTCTTGGCTTTTTCTTTTTTACTATATTTCCCCCTATCAATTTACCAACAACGCACTAAACACAACACTTTCTCCAATCCCCTCTCTGACAACGGCCGTCTCGAAACAGCCCTTTGACACTGTGAAAAGGCTGCTTTGACACGCTCAAAAGGGCACTCTTACCGCCTCAAAGAGCCACTTCTATCCTACGTCCCCCACCTATTAGCGAACCTATCTCCAAAGGTTCTTTCCCTAACACGAACCATACAACATAACCAAATAAAAACAAATCGTAAATCATGAATACCAAAACCAACCTATATCTGACCGCTTTGCTGCTCCCCGCCGTCGGACAACCGACAGCCATTAAGGCTGAAAAGCTTAAAAAGAACCAACTTTCGACCGACCGCCCTAACGTTATCATCATCCTTGGCGACGACGTTGGCTATGGCGACCTGCAATGTTACGGGGCCAAGAACGTAGAAACGCCCCATATCAATAGGCTTGCCCAAAGCGGCATAAGGTTCACCGACTGTCACGCCATAGCCGCCACGAGCACGCCGTCACGCTACTCACTGCTTACGGGAGAATACGCTTGGCGCCGCGACGACACCGATGTGGCGGCCGGAAACGCAGGCATGATCATCCGCCCCGAGCAGTTCACAATGGCCGATATGTTCAAAAGCAAGGGCTATACTACCTGCGCCATCGGTAAATGGCACTTGGGATTGGGCGACAAAACGGGACAGCAGGATTGGAACGCGCCCCTGCCTCAAGCCTTGGGAGATATAGGTTTCGACTATTCTTACATCATGGCGGCCACGGCCGACCGTGTACCCTGCGTGTTCATAGAGAACGGTCGGGTGGCCAACTACGACCCTTCAGCGCCAATAAGCGTCAGTTATAAAGAGAATTTCAAGGGCGAACCCACCGGTGCGGAGCACCCCGAACAGCTCTACAACCTACGCCCCAGCCACGGCCACGACATGGCCATCGTTAACGGAATAAGCCGTATTGGCTATATGAAAGGTGGCGGAAAGGCGCTTTGGAAGGATGAGAACATAGCCGACTCTATCGTGGCCCATGCCGTGGATTTCATGCGCCAAAACAAGGACAGGCCCTTCTTCATGTATTTTGCGTCCAACGATATTCATGTGCCCCGCTTCCCCCACCCTCGTTTCCGCGGCAAGAACGCCATGGGATTACGTGGCGACGCCATCGTGCAATTCGATTGGACCGTGGGCCAAATCATGCAAGCATTGGAACGACTGGGTATCAGCGATAACACGCTCGTCATCCTTTCGAGCGACAACGGGCCCGTGGTCGACGACGGTTACGACGACAAGGCCGAGCAATTATTAAATGGTCACAGTCCCGCAGGCCCTTTCCGAGGTCATAAGTACAGCGCTTTCGAGGGTGGCACGGCCGTGCCGCTCATCGTCAGTTGGCCGGGGAAAATAAACAAGAATCAAACTTCAACGGCCTTAATCAGCCAAATAGACCTCATGGCCTCGTTAGGCTCATTCATCAAGGCCACGTTTCCCAAGGGCAGCAATCCCGATGGCCGCGACCACATGGGCACCCTCTTGGGCCACGACAAGGCCGGACGACCCTATGTCATTGAGCAATCGAGCGGTCATGTATTGTCCGTTCGCACGCCCAAATGGAAATATATAGAGCCGAGCGATGGACCCAAAATGATACCGTGGGGACCAAAAATAGAAACGGGCAACCTACCCTTGCCTCAACTTTACGACATGAGTAAGACCCCGTTTGAAAGCGAGAATGTAGCCGAACGACAGTCCTCCGTAGTCTTTCAGTTACAAAACATACTGCGAAAGGAAAGAAACAAGGGCCAATAAGTTCTGTAAAGCACAGCCTATACCGCTACTTTTCGTGGCTTGAAGAGCAACATGCCCATAAAGGTCAGCGCCCCATTGAGCAGCAACATTTCGTAACCAAACTTGTACCCGGTTATATGTTGGGTGGCCAAATCGGTCACCCAACATATAATCGGGCTTATGATGGCTATGTAGGGCACGGCCTTGTCGTTGACCTCACGACCGCGCATGAACAGTCCAAAGGCAAACATGCCCAGTAAAGGGCCGTAGGTATAAGAGCAAAGTATGTAGATGGCGTCAATGACACTCGTGCTATTGACCACCTTAAAGGCCAAGATAAACAACACGAACAGCAGGGCAATAGCCAAATGAACCCGCTTGCGCAACCGTTCATCGGCAGGCCGCTCACAAATGTCAACGCAGAAACTGGTGGTCAACGCGGCCAAAGCGCTGTCGGCACTTGAGAAGCTCGCGGCCACGATACCTATCGTGAACAACACGACCACCAACTCTCCAAGGCGGCCCGTGGCGGCGAACATCGGCAGCAAATCATCACCCATAACTGGCAAAGCCATGCCTTGCTTGCGGGCCAACATCATCAACAAGATACCCAAAACCAAGAACAAGAGGTTGGCCGGCACAAAAGCGAAGCCGTAGGTACACATGTCTTTCTGCGCCTCACGCAACGTCTTGCAGGTAAGGTTCTTCTGCATCATGTCCTGATCAAGCCCCGTCATCACTACCACAACAAACGCTCCGCTAAGAAATTGCTTCCAAAAGTTCTGCCGGGAAAACCAGTCATCAAACACGAATATGCGACTGTGCTCATCCGCCGCTACGGCTTTCACGGCCTCGCCTACCGTCATATCGAGCTGACCTATGACCTGATAGATGATCAGGATGAGGGCAGAGAACATGCAAAACGTTTGAAACGAATCCGTGAATACCAGCGTCTTGATACCTCCCCGGCGGGTATAAAGCCATATCAACGCCACCATCACCAACACCGTAGCCACGAACGGCACACCCAAGCGGTCGAACACGAAGCGCTGCAAGATGATACAAACCACATAAAAGCGCACGGCCGCCCCCGTCATTTTCGACAATAGGAAAAAGGAAGCGCCCGTCTTATAGGTCCGCAAGCCCAGTCTGTGGCGGAGATAAGCGTAAATCGTCGTGAGATTCAGCTTGTAATAAACGGGCAGCAAGATAAAAGCCACCATGAAATAGCCCACGATAAAGCCCAAACACATTTGCAAATAAGTCATGTCGGTGCGCTCTGCCATGCCCGGAACGCTGACAAACGTAATACCCGAAATCGACGCTCCCACCATGCCGAAGGCCACCATATACCACGGTGATTTGCGGTTGGCACGAAAAAAAGTCTCATTATCGGCCCTTCGTGCGGTGAACTTACTAAAAAGCATTAGCAGCACAAAGTAGCATAAAACGGTAGTAATAATAAGCATAATGATTACAAAATATGTAGCGACAAAGCTGAAATGACAGCAAAAATACAAATATTATGGCAGGCCTCCTAACTTTAAAAGCAGATTAACAAAGTTTCGATTGAAAATTTGGTGTTATCAAAAAGATAAACTAATTTTGCAATAGTATGCAGAATAAAGCCTACAACATATTAAACAATCGGCTGACTATACGTATCAGCCAGAGCTTCATGTCGTTTTCCGTTATCAATCCATCATCAGCCGTGGGTATCGAATATGAGCCTTACGCCGTGAAAAACGGAATATCGATAGCTGCCAACCTGCGCGAAGCTTTCAACGAAAGCTCTTTATTGGGCATGGGATTCTCAAAGGTACAAGTCATGATCGACACGCCCGTACTGCTCGTACCCATCGAAGAGTTTGACGAAAGCCAAAAGGAATTGCTCTATTCGCATGCCTTCACCCGGCTGGGCAATGACATCATTGTGCACACCATTCTGCCCAATGAGAACGCAGTGGCCCTTTATCCGCTCAACAAGGACCTTAATCTCGTCATCAATGATCATTTCGATGACATCAGAATCATCCCCCTGATGCAGCCCGTATGGAGCTATATGCACAAGCGCAGCTTCAGCGGCAATAGGGCTAAGCTCTACGCATACTTCCACGACCACCGTGTGGAAGTGTTCAGTTTCCGACAAAATCGATTCAAATTCTACAATCATTATAAAGTGGTGACGCCCTACGACGCTTCCTATTTCATTCTTTATGTGTGGAAACAACTGGCTATGGACGCCCAAAACGACGAGTTGCACATATTCGGCAGTATCAGCGACAAGGAGATACTGACCGAAGACTTGAAGAAATATCTGCAAAACGTTTACGCCATCAATCCCGAGGCAGAGTTCAACCGGGCACCCATCACCAAGATAAAAGGCCTGCCCATGGACATCAGTCTGCTCGTCCTGAAGGGCAGATAAAGGCTTCATGCCCCATCGCCCACCACTCCATTCCAATAAAATATGAGAATAATAACCGGAAAATATAAAGGCCGCCACTTCGACATTCCCCGCTCCTTCAAGGCCCGCCCCACCACAGACTTTGCCAAAGAAAATATCTTTAACGTCATGATGGGCTATCTTGACTTTGAGGGTGCCCGGGCGCTCGACCTCTTCGCGGGCACAGGCAGCATTAGTTTGGAACTCGTATCGCGAGGATGTGACCAAGTAATAAGCGTGGAAGCCGACCGCGACCATGCCAACTTCATACGCCAGTGCTTTGAGAAACTGAAAGAAGAGCACAATGTGCTGATACGAGGTGACGTGTTTAAGTTCATCAAAAGCTGCCATCAGCAGTTTGATTTCATATTCGCCGACCCGCCTTATGCGCTCGAGCAATTGCCACGAATACCCGAGCTCGTGCTTAAAAGCAAGCTATTGAAAGAAGACGGAGTATTTATTTTTGAACACGGAAAGCAGCACGACTTCAGCCAATTGCCCGGATTCATGGAGCACAGAGCCTATGGCAGCGTGAATTTCTCGATATTCAAGGCCGTAGCGGAGCCGACACTTACAGCAGAGGCGACAACAACCGAATGACACTTTCCCACAAACGCTGCAAGAAAGGCGTATGGAAAAGTTTTCTAACTTCCTCGATTGACAGACAATTGGCCTGATCATCGAGGAATATTTGTTTCATCTTACAAGCCATTTCACGACTATAGAAAAAGGCGTTGGCCTCAAAATTATTCTCAAAACTACGGAAATCGACGTTCGTACTGCCACAACTGCAAATGAAATCATCCGAAACCAATAGTTTGGAATGATTGAACCCCTTGTCGTAGAAAAATACTTTCACGCCTGCCTCTATCACTTCTGCCACATAGGACTTGCTGGCCCACTCCACTAATTTGGCGTCGCAGTGCATCGGAATCATAAGTCTTACGTCGATACCTGCCACCGCTGCCGTGCGCATGGCAAAGAGAATAGGCTCCGTGGGCAAGAAATAAGGCGTTTCGATATAGACATAATGTTTGGCCTCAAGCAATATCCGCACGTAGCCTTGCATAATATCGGGCCACGGCTGGATGGGGCTGCTGGTCACGATTTGGCCCAAACAATCGTTGTCAATGGCAGGATTAAGCTCGGGATAGTACACACGTGAGGTAATCAGCGTGCGATCGACAAAGTACCAATCGATAAGGAAAGCCCGCTGAAGCGCATAAACCAGCCCACCCTCGAGCTTCATGTGGGTGTCGCGCCACGGCCTATGACGCCGTCCGCGCAGGTAACGCAGGGCCACATTCATACCTCCGATAAAGCCAATCTTACCATCTACCACGCAAATTTTGCGGTGATTGCGATAATTTACCTTACCGGTGAAGGCAGGAAACTTCACGGGCATGAAGGAACAAACCTTGACTCCACCGGCCCGCATGCGGTCATAAAAGCGGTTTTTCACACGCCAGCACCCCACATCATCATAAATAACCCGCACCTCTACGCCCTCCCGGGCCTTGTCAATCAGTATATCGGCCAGCAAATTGCCCAAGGAATCATCCTCAAAAATGTATGACTCCAAGTGAATATGGTGGCGGGCTGCACCCAAGGTTTTAATTAAAGAGAGGAAAAAAGCATAACCATCGGTATAAATATCTACCTGATTGTCCTTAAAAGGCAGGGCCATGCTCTGATTGGCAAACAGCCTTACCAGCGCGGCGCAGTCTTCCGGAATCTTCAAATTGCGTTGGGCGGCAAACTCCAGCATGGAACGTTTGGTCAATTGGTCCAAACTTCGCTGGCTCACCAGCTTCTCCTTACGAGTGTTTTGTCCGAAAAAAAAGTACAAAACAATTCCAAACAAAGGCAAGAACAGCAACACCATCACCCATGCCATGGTCTTGGCAGGCTGACGACGGTCCATCAACACCGTTACCATAGCTGCGACAACAGTGAGTGAATAGATAGCCAAAATTGCCCAATGAAGATAAATCATCCTCCCTATCTCCTTTCTACCATATAATATTATTGCCCAACTGCTGGGCCAAAGCATTACGAATCATCTGCATATCCTTGAACTCCTCCACCAACTTCATCATCCGTTCATGGTCAGAAGCCGCCAAGGCGATGTCGCGTTGCAAGTCTTTCAGCTTCTGTTCCACGTAATCCATACGGAAATCCAATATCAAATGGATGACTCGCTGGCGAAGCGTCTCGGTCGTCTCAACCATCTGCTGGCTCTCGGAAAGCCTGAACTTTTCGGTGCTCATGTCAACCGCCAAGCGGCTGACGGTTATGTCGTGATGGTGTATAAAATAAGGTTCGGCTTCAAAGCCCTCGTCATTGGAGTGCTCCACCGCTTCCTTCAATACCTGATTATAAAGCGGAGTGTGGAACGAAAGGTCATCGGCCGAGAGCGAATAATGTACATATTGGGCCAAAGTCAGGTCTATCAGGTTGCCCTCATCGTCCTCTACATGGTCGAAAACAATCTTCTCCCCATGGCGAATAATGAGCTGAATCAACATTTGTTCTACCTTCGTGGCCTGCTGCAAGGGTGTTGCCGGGCGCAAAGGTTCTACCGTCACGGCCGGTTGGCGCTCCACCTCCCGTATCTGTGCTTTCTGCTCTTGGCTCTTCCCCTCACGAATCATGCGGTTCATGGTGCTGATGAGCGTCTGCTCATTGATTTTCAGATAATCCACGCAATCATGGATATAGGTGTCACGCAGTATCTGATTGGGAATGACAGATATGGATTTTACAATGGAATTGATGGCTTCCGACCTGCGAAGCGGGTCGGTTTCCTTATCCAGCAGCAACTGGGTCTTGAACCGAATAAAGTCGGTTTCGTGGTCTTGGATATACTTTTGGAAATCAGCCGCCGTACATTTGCGTGAGAAACTGTCGGGATCCTCACCCGCAGGCAGCAACAATACTTTCAGATTCATGCCTTCCGAGAGCAGCATATCCGTTCCCTTTAAGGCCGCATGGATACCGGCCTCATCGTTATCGTAAATCAACGTGATGTTATTCGTGAACCGACGAAGCATGTGTATCTGCGGTAACGTGAGCGCGGTGCCCGATCCGGCCACCACATTCTCAATGCCACTCTGGTGCATGGCTATCACATCGGCCTGTCCCTCCACCAAATAAACACGGTCATTCTTGGCCATGGCTTTCTTGGCTTGGTAGATACCGTAAAGTTCATTGCCTTTATGGTAAATCTCAGAATCGGGAGAATTGACATACTTTTGGTTCACTCCCTTGGTCCGAGCGTCCAACACACGGGCCGTGAAGCCCACGATGCGCCCGCTATTGCCTATCCACGGGAATATCACGCGCCCGGCATAGCGGTCGATCAGCTCACCACGGTCGTTCTGATAACAGATACCCGTCTTCAGAAGATACTCTCCCTTATAGCCTTTAGCCAAGGCTGCTTTGGCCAAAGCGTGTCTGTCGGGCAGGTCGTAGCCCAAATGGAACTTTTCAATAATATCATCACGAAAGCCACGACTGCGAAAATATTGCATGCCTATGGCCATACCGTCCACATCATTATGAAGAATGTGGCGGAAATACTTCTCCGTCCAATCGTTGATAATGAACATACTCTCCCGCTCACCTTGCTCTCGCTTCTCTTCATCGGACAGCTCACGCTCCTTTATTTCGATATGATACTTGTTGGCCAACCAGCGTAAGGCCTCGGGATAGTCCATCTGTTCATGCTCCATGATAAAGCTCACGGAATTGCCTCCCTTACCACAACCGAAGCAATGGCAGGTACCCCGTGAAGGAGAAACATAAAAAGAAGGGGTCTTTTCGTTATGGAATGGGCATAAACCCTTATAATTGCTACCGCTTTTATGGAGTGTAACAAACTCTGAAACGACGTCAACAATGTTGGCAGCGTCCTTTATTCTGTCTATCGTTTGTCTGTCGATCATATCTGCAAAGATACACTAAAAGCCATAAAATGCAAAGAGAAAGGGGGCCATTTATACCTTATTGACACATGAAGACAAGATTTCGGAAGTCCCGAGAGGCCTAAAACTTTAGCTTCAAACACTTGGCATAATTAGAGATTATGCTTATTTTTGCTTACATAAATCAATAATGAACATGAATAAAACAGACTTGGCCTTGCAAATTGCCACCCAAGCACACGCCGGACAGACCGATCGTGACGGTGCTCCCGTCATCCTGCATCCACTCACGGTAGGCTTGATGGGCCATACTGACGAGGAGCGAATCGCAGGTTTTCTGCACGATGTGGTTGAAGATTCCAACTACTCTTTCGATGATTTGCTGAAAGCCGGTATTCCCGAAGGTGTAGTCAACGCCCTACGACTGCTCAGCCACACGAAGGACGAGCCCTATATCGACTATGTACAACGCATCATTGACGCGGGCAATCCCATTGCCTTACAAGTGAAATTCAATGATTTGCAGCATAATTATGCACGTGGGAAGGCTTATCCTGACTTGCAGGAAAAGCATGGGAAAGCGCTTCAGATGGTAAAAGCGGCCATTGAAAAATGCTCCACTATTAAATTGTATCAGCCCGCTGACACGACTTTAAAATACGCGGTCTTTGCCGGAGGGTGTTATTGGGGCGTGCAACATGAGTTTGAAAAAGAGCAAGGGGTAATTCGCACGTTGGTAGGCTATACGGGTGGCGAGGAAGAATTTCCGATATATGCCGATGTTCGTGACCACAAGACACACCACTTGGAGGCAGTCTTGATAGAATATGATGAGCATGTTATCAGCTATACCGACCTATGTAAAGTGTTTTTTGAGATTCACGACCCGGCCCAAACAGACGGCGTTGGTCCTGATATTGGCCCACAATACCGCAGTGCCATTTTCTATGCCGATAACCTACAAAAGCGTCAGGCTGAAGAAGTGATGGAAATACTAAGGCAAAAGAAATTTGAGGTAAATACGCTTCTCGAGCCTCTCGGCCACTTTTGGATAGGCGAAGAATACCAACAGCATTATTACGAAAAGACCGGAGGAGAGCCCTACTGCCATTTCAGAACCAAGAAATTCTGAAATAAATATATCGTCGTTTTCATCAATTCTCATCATGCCCAAGCCGAATATGACAACGCATTATCTTTCTTATTACACATCACCATTAGGCGTCATCACGCTTGGCGCTGATGAAATAGGCTTGACTGGCTTATGGTTTGAGGGACAAAAGTATTATGGCCGAGGGCTTTCCGCTAACAGCCAAATCGCTGACAGATTGATTTTTAGAGAATCAGCATTGTGGCTCGACCAATATTTTAATGGGCAAAAACCTGATTTTATGCCCCAAATCCATTTGCAAGGCACTAATTTTCAACAAGCGGTATGGCGACAGTTGCTTCGCATTCCTTATGGGCAAACCGTTACTTACAAGCATATTGCCCATGAGTTAGCCCGGGAAATGGGCGTGGAACACATGTCGGCGCAAGCGGTGGGCAATGCGGTAGGACGCAATCCAGTCTCTATCATCATCCCTTGTCATAGGGTATTGGGTACCGATGGCAGCCTGCGAGGCTATGCCGGTGGACTACATCGTAAACAATGGCTACTCCATCAGGAAGGAATTGTGATAAAATAAAGAATTAAGAAACATGCACGCAGATATTACTTTATTTGAAGAGAGCGTGATAGAAATCGTAAAGTCTATCCCGGCAGGTCGTGTACTGACCTATGGACGCATAGCGATATTGGCCGGTTATCCCAATCACTCGCGACTTGTTGGCAAGGTGCTCCATCATCATCCCGAAGCTATCCACATACCATGCCATAGGGTAGTCAACGCGGCCGGGCGGATTGCACCGGGCTGGACGGCGCAACGCACGTTGCTTGAGAACGAAAAGGTAAAATTCAAAGCAAACGGATGTGTTGATTTGAAAAGTGCGTTATGGCCTATAGAAACAATTCAGCTATAGACTGTAACAAGAAAGTTATTTTTTAAAATTGCCCCATTCAATACATAATGACAAAGAAATCACACCCCTTTACCACTATATTGCTTCAATGGTTTGAAGAAAATGGCCGTGACTTACCATGGCGGAAAACACGTGATCCTTATGCGATATGGCTGAGTGAAATCATCCTTCAACAGACACGAATAGCACAAGGCACCGACTATTGGTTGCGTTTCATGCACCGATGGCCAACAGTGGAAGATTTGGCGGCAGCCTCTGAAGATGAGGTTATGCGCATGTGGCAAGGCTTAGGCTACTATTCCAGAGCACGAAACCTGCATGCGGCGGCCCAACAAATTGCCACATTGGGACATTTCCCCGACACGATTGAAGAGATAAAGCAACTAAAAGGCGTGGGCGATTATACGGCCGCGGCGATTGGAAGCATAGCTTTCAGGCTCCCCGCAGCCTCTGTCGATGGTAATTTTTACCGTGTTTTGTCTCGCTATTTTGGTATTGACACTCCCATCAACACCACAGAAGGCAAAAAACTTTTTGCTTCTTTGGCTGAGGAATACCTGCCAGAGGATGCACCGGACTTGTACAATCAGGCTATCATGGACTTTGGCGCAATCCAATGTACACCCCTTTCCCCAAAATGTGTGATTTGTCCTTTGGCCGAAACATGTGTGGCCTTGCGTTTAGGAAAGACAACGGAATGGCCCGTGAAACTAAACAAATTAAAAGTTAAAGAACGTCAACTCGACTTATTTTATATCCGATTTAACGGACAAACAACCATTCACAAACGTGGCAGTGGTGATATATGGCAAGGTCTGTGGTGTGTACCCGAAGCCGAGCACTTGACTGATGAACTGAAACAAAATGCCACTTTACTGCGCAAAGGCGTAAAACACGTATTGACACATCGTGTTTTATGGAGTGACTTTTATCTGATTGATGCAAAGAAACAACCTCTTCTTCCCCCTGATTTCATTTGGATAAAAACGGAAGAAATTGAGAGTTACGGCGTTCCTCGCTTAGTAGAACTATTACTCGAAGCCGTTGCTACACATCCATAAACTCATATAAACGATTTAATTCTACCTATATGAGTTATTGACAAAATAACATTCATGACATGGTTTTCTGCAAATGACGCATCGGATGTGAGCCCCATGCGGTATCGTTCACGTATTCAAATCCCAACCGGCGATACAGTTGTTCAGCCTTAGGGTTGCCTTTATCCACCAATAATCCGGCAGGCAATCCCATTTCCTTTGCCTTTTGACAAGTGGATTTCAATAACAACGTTGCAATGCCTTGCCCACGATAGTCAGCCAATACAGCCAAACTATCTATATAGAGTTCACCGGCCTGCGTTTCATCTTGCATGTCAGAGTGGTCCATATTAAAGGTTTTGAGCGCTTCTTCTATGAAAGCCTTACGCAACTCACGCAATAGCTTTCCGTCATAACTGACGCAGCAGCCCACAACACGCCCATTGTCAATGGCCACTAACGTGTTTCGATAAGAATATTGCGTATCTTCACGTGCCACCAACTTGGTCATGAAGGCATGGAAATCAGCCAAACTATGGTGCGGCCCGGCAAAATAACGACAACAGTCATGGTTCATCGCCTCCATAATCAGCCCGGCAATTATACTTGCTTGATTAGGAACAGCTTTCTCAATCTTTACCATAAACATTATGAATTCAAAAAGGCCGCACGATAAACATGCGGCCTTAATTTTATATCTGTAAGAAACTTAATCTATTAAGCCTCAACTTCTTCCTTGGTTTCCTCGGCTACGAAACTGGCAAGGTCAGCAACATTGAACGCCTTAATATAAGCAACCTTACCCAATACGCTTTCTTCTGTCATGCGAACATAAACCTCGGCACTCTTCTTAAAGAGCTCAGGAGCCTTGCTGGCGTCTGCAAGAATCAACAGCGACATGATGATTTCGGCTGTCATATCATAGAGACGACGTGCCAAGAAATCTTGTTCATCCTGATTCTCATCGGCCTTCACCTTCTCAAGTGCTTCCTCATACAAAGCTACGAGCTTGGCAACACGATCCTTCAAAGGCTTCACGCAGTCGCAAACTTCTTCCTCAAGCATTTCCTTCATGATAGAAAGATAAGTGCCATTGGTAATATAACGAATCGCAGCTACGACCTGCAACTGTGTCGTACCTTCATAGATAGAGAAGATACGAGCGTCGCGGAACAAGCGCTGGCTCTTATATTCCATGATGAAACCTGAACCACCATGAATAGAAATTGCGTCGTAAGCATTTTGGTTGGCGTATTCAGAGTTCATACCCTTTGCCAATGGCGTGAAAGCATCAGCCAAACGACTGTATTGCTTCATTTCCTTGCGCTCCTCGGGAGTCAGCTTACGCTCACGGGCGATGTCTTCCAAAGCCTTGTAAATATCCACATAACGAGCTGTCATGTAAAGAAGTGAACGGCCGGCGTCCAGCTTTGCCTTCATGCGTGACAACATATCATACACAGCGGGGAAAGTAATAATCTTCTTACCAAACTGCGCACGCTCCTTGGCATAAGTCAATCCCTCGTTATAAGCCTCTTGTTCAACGCCCACACTCTGTGCGGCAATACCCAAACGAGCACCGTTCATCAAGGCCATAACGTACTTGATAAGACCTAATTTGCGGTCGCCACAGAGCTCACACTTGGCATTCTTGTAAACCAACTCACAAGTAGGACTTCCATGGATACCCAGCTTATGCTCGATATGACGTACCGTTACGCCACCGTCACGCTTATCATAGATGAACATAGACAAGCCACGTCCGTCACGCGTACCCTCTTCCGAACGGGCCAATACCAAGTGAATATCAGAGTCACCATTCGTAATGAATCGCTTCACACCATTCAAACGCCATGTTCCATCAGCGTCTTGCGTAGCTTTCAACATCACACGTTGCAAGTCAGAACCTGCATCCGGTTCCGTCAAGTCCATTGACATCGTTTCACCGGCGGCAATGCGTGGGATGTATTTTTGGCGCTGCTCTTCTGTACCGAACTCATAAAGCGTGTCAATACAAGACTGCAATGACCACACATTTTGGAAGCCCGCATCGGCTGCAGAGATAATTTCCGAAGCCATAGAGAACACTACATTAGGAATATTCAAACCGTTATAGCGTCTCGGCATTGAGATACCCCAAAGTCCGGCCTTGCGAGTTGCGTCGAGATTCTCGAATGTTTTGCTGGCATAAACCATGCGGCCATCAACCAAGTGAGGACCTTCTTGGTCTACAGACTCGGAGTTGGGTTCGATAATATTGGCAGCAACATCGCCTGTAATGTCAAGCATGCGCTTATAATTCTCGATAGCGTCCTCGTAATTTACGGGTGCGTCATCAAAATTATCCTTATCCGCATAGTCGCGCTCTTTGAGTTCTACGATGCGTTTCATCAGAGGATGATTCAAGTGGAACTCAATCTCTGGATGATCAGTATAATAATTTGCCATATTTTAATAGCCTATTCTTAAACTCTCCCGTACACAAAAGAAACTACCATTGTTTCTTTTACAAGAAAAGATTAAGCAGAAGGACTTTTATTTGTTATACAATATTACTTTATATCTCTTTACTTACTTAGAGTTCTGCTTGTAGTATTTAATCAGTCGGGGAACAACTTCCTCCACCGTACCATTGATTACATAATCGGCAATCTTGTTGATAGGAGCTTCGGGATCATTGTTGATAGAAATGATAATACCGGAATCCTGCATACCCGCAATGTGCTGTATCTGTCCTGAAATACCACAAGCGATATACACTTTAGGATGAACCGTCACTCCGGTCTGGCCTATCTGACGGTCATGGTCTACCCAACCCGCGTCTACAGCGGCACGACTGGCACCAACTTCTCCGTGCAATTCCTTAGCCAATTGGAAGAGTTGATCAAATCCTTCCTTGCTACCTACACCATAACCACCGGCCACTACGATTGCAGCACCCTTCAAATTATGCTTCGCAGCCTCAACATGACGGTCGATAACCTTCACGGCATAAGCCTCGGCAGATACATACTTATCTACATCCGGATAAACAACCTCACCCTTTGCCTGCCCCTCATAGAGAGCCTTCTGCATCACACCGGAGCGAACAGTGGCCATCTGTGGACGATGATCGGGATTGACAATCGTCGCAACGATGTTTCCACCAAAGGCCGGACGAATCTGATAAAGCAGGTTATCATAGTGCTTTCCGGTCTTCTTCTCATCGTAATCACCGATTTCTAACTGCGTACAGTCGGCAGTCAAACCTGATGTCAAGGAAGAACTCACACGAGGACCGAGGTCGCGACCGATAACGGTTGCACCCAACAAGCATATCTGTGGCTGCTCTTCTTTAAACAAGTTTACAAGAATATCGGTATGGGGAGCTGATGTATAAGGGAACAATCCCTCGCCATCAAATACGAAAAGTTTATCCACACCGTAGGGAAGTATCTGATCTTCCACCTTACCCTTAATGCCGCTTCCGGCTACAATTGCATGCAGGTCAACACCAAGTTTATTGGCAAGTTTGCGACCCTTTGTCAGCAATTCCTGAGAAACTTCCTGTACGGTAGTTCCTTCTATCTCGCAATATACAAATACGTTATTCATCATTTTACTGCGCTTACTTTTAGCCAATAATCTTTTCGTCCAACAATTCTTTCACCAAAGACTCTACATCAGCGTCACTGCCGGTGAGTGTCTTACTCTCTTTAGCTTGGAACACGATGTTCTGAACAGCCTTAACCTTTGTGGGTGAGCCTGCCAAACCACACTGCTCATAGTCAGCCTCACAATCAGCGATACTCCACTGACCGAGTGTCAGATAAGGACGCTTCTCATAAAGGTCGGCCCAAGGCTCATTGCCGGTACGCTCCATTGGGCATGTAGCATATTTGTACTTCATTACCAACTTAGCGTTGCAAGGACGCGCAGGAGCTGCCGAGCCATTGACGGTAATCATTACCGGTAACGGAGCCTCAACAGTTTCCACGCCACCATCAATATGGCGACGAATCGTTGCCTTGCCATTTTCGATCTTTAATACTTCCTCCGCGTATGTTACCTGATTCAGGCCGAGCTTCTGTGCCACCTGTGGACCAACCTGTGCGGTATCACCGTCAATCGCCTGACGACCACCGATAACCAAATCCACATTGCCAATCTTCTCTATACCCTTAGCCAGAAAATAAGAGGTTGCCAAAGTATCAGCACCAGCACTCTTACGGTCGGTAAGCAACCAACCTTCGTCTGCGCCACGATAAAGTCCCTGACGGATAATCTCACCGGCACGGGGAGGACCCATTGTAAGAATACCTACAGTCGTTCCGGGGTTTTGGTCTTTAATGCGGAGAGCCTGTTCGAGCGCATTTAAATCTTCAGGATTGAAGATAGCAGGCAGAGCGGCGCGATTTACCGTACCTTCTGCGGTCATCGCATCCTTGCCCACATTTCTTGTGTCTGGTACTTGCTTGGCAAGTACAACAATTTTCAAACTCATAAAAAATTTAATTATATATAATTGTTTTATTTGCAAAAAACTGGCTGCAAAATTACTTATTTTTTGATTGACAGCCAAACAAAATGCACAAAAACAGCCCCAATGTGCACAAAACCAATGATTTGTGCAAGTTTTTTAAACACCTATTTATTATAAAGAAAAAGCTGATGAAACAACCGCAGAAACGGATTTCATCAGCTTTCAATAGTTTTATTTCTAAAGGTTACCATGCCACATGGCCCTTGCCGGCAACAGCTTAGCAACCGGTTCCGTCAAGACTGCATGCCGGACCATCGGGCATAGGCTCCAAACCGGCGTCGGCAGAAGACAAAGTTACCGTACCATCTTCCAATACATAGCAGGGCACACCTACGTCACCAATCTTCTTGGCCTCGTCAAAAGCGGGGTGACTGTCACGCAAATCGAGGAACTTTTTCAAGTTACGCACGTGCTTGCTAATATCAATCACCTCAAACTTATCATTTCCTTCCACCTGCTTCTCCACGTATTCACAATACGGGCAGGTTGTCATTACAAACATTTTAATCATGATTTTTCTCTTATTTAAATTGTTATACTATTGTCATTCTCCTATTTTCTTAATCACACGACACGGATTTCCCACAGCGATAGAATTGGCCGGAATATCCCGTGTCACTACAGAGCCGGCGCCAATGGTGCAGTTATCGCCAATCGTTACGCCCGGCAACACCGTCACACTGCCACCTATCCATACATTGTTGCCTATGGTGATAGGCTCGGCCCACTCCTGACGACTGTTCCGCTCCACGGGATTGGTAGAATGGCAAGCCGTGTACAAGCTCACGTTAGGTCCTATAAAGACATCGTCACCTATCGTGACATAAGCCTCATCAAGCACCGTGAAATTGAAATTGGAGAAGAAACGCTCCCCCACTTTAATATTCACGCCATAATCACAGAGAAACGGCTGATTGACAAACGGCTTGCTTCCACAGCTACCCAATAGCTCACGAATCGCTTTCTCACGGGCTTCCAAATCCGTAGGACGCAGGTTGTTATATGCTCTCAATTTATCTTTCACGCTGTTGAGCACCTCGATTATCTCCGGATCATCTGCCCTATAAAGCTCACCGCCCACCATTTTTTGCCATTCAGTCTTCATCTCGTCTGTTTTAATTCGTATGCCACAAAGTTACAATAAACAAAGCGTATGCCACCAGCATTTTTTAAATATTAACGCAGTCACAACTGTTACACTATGTTAAGCACCGCCGCTTTACATCCGTCAGCTTGTCATCCATCGGCAAAATCCATTAACTTTGCATATATATAAATAGGTGTAAAAAGCACTGCTATGACCTATTTTATTTATCAACCCACAAAAAGAAAAACTATGAACAAGAGAATCGCCATGGTCACCGGGGCCTCATCAGGAATAGGACGAGCCTGCGCCGAGAAATTCGCACAAGGAGGTTACAACCTCATCATTACCGGTCGTGACACCGAAAAGCTCCACTTACTAAAAGAGCAACTCGAAGCACAAGGAGCCACCGTGCAGACACTCGTCTTCGACATCCGCCATAGGGAAGCTGCCACTACGGCCTTCAACTCCCTGCCTGCCGAATGGAAAACGGTAGATGTGCTCATCAACAACGCGGGACTGGCCCTCGGACTGGAGCCCGAGTTTGAGGGAAACGCCGAAGATTGGGACGCCATGATAGACACAAACATCAAAGGCCTGCTCACCATGACACGCCTTGTTGTGCCGGGTATGGTTGAACGCAACCACGGACATGTCATCAATATAGGCTCAGTTGCGGGCGATGCGGCCTATGCGGGTGGCAATGTGTATTGCGCCACCAAAGCCGCCGTAAAGGCATTGACCGATGGTCTGCGTATCGACGTGGCCCACACGGCCGTCAGGGTGACCAATATCAAACCCGGCCTCGTACAAACCAACTTCTCAAACGTCCGCTTCCATGGTGATGAAACAAGGGCTGATAATGTGTACAAAGGCATTAAGCCCCTTACCGGCACCGATATAGCCGACGTAGTTTTCTACGCCGCCTCGGCGCCCGAGCATGTACAGATAGCCGAAGTATTGGTTTTGGCTACCCATCAAGCCAGTGGAAGCGTGGTTTGGAGAGAGAAAGAATAAAACAACAAGGTCAGTCGGGCAGCCCTTTCAGCCATTTTCCCCTGAACAAATGGAAGAGAAACATCAACCCACGGAACGTAAGTTCAATGGCCATGGCTGTCCAGACACCTTTCAACCCATAGTCTTTGGCCAACCACGCGGCCAATGTGAGGCGCACGCACCACATCGACACGAGATTGATAATGGCGGGACGCAACGTATCACCGGCGCCCACGCAAATGCTGTAAGCCACAATGCTGGCCGCAAAGAACGGCTCGGCAAAGGCTTCTATCCGCAAAACGGTGGTTCCCAACTCACGGATAGCCGCGTCAGGACTTAACACGCCTATCATTTCGGGGGCAAAAACATACATCAACACACCCATGAAAGCCATGACGGCCATACCCAATGCCACCGACAGATAAGCGAAATTCTTACACAAGTTCTTACGGCCGGCCCCATAAGTCTGCCCTACCAAAGTCGTGGCAGCGTCGCCGATACCATAGCCGGGCATGTAACAAAGGCTCTCAGCCGTGATGGCAAACGAGTTACTTGCGATGGCTATATTGCCCAAGGGCGCCACGATCATGGTGCTGACTATCTGCGCACCACTCATCAGAACGGACTGGATGGCCATGGGCAGGCTGATTTTCACGGCGTTGCGCACATAGTCCCACACCCAGCGGAAAGGCTCCTTGTCTTGTCCCAAAGCCAAAATCTTGTTCTTATAGATGGTGAGCCACGCCGTAGGCAACGACGTTGCCACGTAAGCACAGAACGTACCGATGGCCGCACCCTGCACTCCTAATTCGAGAACATAGATAAAGAAATAGTTGAAAACCACATCAAGGGAGCATAGCACCACGCTCATGATACTGGGCAAGTGCATGTTTCCGGAACATTTCAGCATGGCGCTCGACAGATGGAACAGCAGCACGAAAGGCATGGCAAAGCCAAACACCAGAAAATAAGCCGATGAATCGGGCGCAATGTCGGCACCTCCTCCCAGCCAATAAGGTAATGGATTGTGAATGGCGATGGCCGCCGCCGACATCAGCAGGCTGAAAAGAAAGCCACAAACCAAGGCATGACGAAACACCTGACGGGCCTTCCCAAAGTCATTGGCACCGATAAAGTGGGCCGTCTGTACGGAGAATCCCGTGGAAGCCGCGCTCATAACGCTACCCATAAGCCATGTGGTCGACTCTATCAAGCCTATGCTGGCCGAGGCCGCCGCACCTAAATGACCCACCATGGAAGCGTCGATGAAAAACATCATTACGTTGGTTATCTGCGCAAGAATGGAGGGAATACTCAGTCCGATAATCAGATTGATTTTCTCTCCACGGGTCATGGGCAATCCGTTACGGATACTGGCCATGAGGCTGTCGTTGCGTTTACTGCTGAACATAATGTCTATTTAGAAACTGTGTGTTGATAAATAAAACCATAAATAGTGGCGGAAGCAATCATTGTCCCGTCACTATTTATGGTTAATAGATTTGATTCATTTTCTTATTTTTCAATCCATCGTCCCGTCACGGCAGCCTCACTGCCACGGGTCGGCACGACCTGACCTTTGCGATAGTAAGCCTTCAGGTTCAGGTTGAATACCAATGTGGAATAAGCCGGCACGCTTCCCTGCGCACTACTGCCATAACCCAATTGGTAAGGAATGTGGATTTCCCACACGTCGCCGATGTGCATGTGCTGCAAAGCGGTGGAGAAACCGTCTACCACGCCATTGACAGCCATCTTGAACGGCAGTGCCGTATCGTCAAGCGTGCCCGTATAGCTTTGGTCAAACATCATTCCGGTAGGATGAGAAGCCGAAGGTATAAGGCGACCGCGGTAGTTCACCTTCACGGAATCCGTGTAAAGCGGGCTGCCGGAGCCGGTACCCTCGGTGAGTACATGAACATAGATAAACTGGGAAGCCGTTTTAGCCACGCCGGTCTCAAACGACCAATTGGGTATTTTCTTCCAAGTCTTGTCGCCGGCAGCTATCTTCTGGTCAACGGTTGCCTGAAGTCGGCTGATATATTGGTCGTTCACCTCCTGCCAGTTGTCAAACTCATTGACCACGCCATCGTCTTCCTTACACGACAGCATGAGTACGCTCATGAGCGCCAACGCCAATAAGGCCTTGACTGACAAGAAACGACGCCAACCCGCCGAAGCCGGTATCATTTGTTTGTTTTGCATCTTAAGGGTCATGATAACCTTTTATTTAGAGGTTGGCCGCCAAGCGGCGACCTACCTATTAGAACTTCTTAATCTCGTCGCCCAGCTTCTTCAGCACGGAGGTAATGCTCACGCGGTCCTCGATAATGGAGCGAAGTTGGCTGATGTCGACACGCTCTTGTTCCATCGTGTCACGATAACGCAAGGTAACTTTGTGGTCCTTGGGCGTTTCATGGTCAACCGTTACGCAGAACGGTGTACCCACGGCGTCCTGACGACGGTAGCGCTTACCGATGGAATCCTTGGGATCGCCATAATGAGTGTTGAAATGGAACTTCAACTCGTCCACGATCTGCTCGGCCAATTCGGGCAGTCCGTCTTTCTTATCCAATGGGAACACGGCACACTTCACGGGGGCCAATGCCTCGGGCAGCTTCAATACGACGCGGCTCTCGCCATTCTCGAGCGTCTCCTCGCAGTAAGAGTGACAGAGCACGCTGAGGAACATACGGTCCACGCCGATAGAAGTCTCGACATCGTAAGGCACATAGCTCTCGTTCTTCTCGGGGTCAAAGTACTTGATACTCTTACCACTGAACTTCTCGTGCTGGGCCAAGTCGAAGTTGGTACGTGAGTGAATACCTTCCACTTCCTTGAAACCGAAGGGCATTTTAAACTCAATATCGGTCGCGGCATTGGCATAGTGGGCCAGCTTCTCATGGTCGTGGAAGCGATAGTTCTCCGTTCCCATACCGAGGGCTTCGTGCCATGCACGGCGCACTTGCTTCCAATAATTGAACCATTCCATCTCCGTGCCGGGCTGACAGAAGAACTGCATCTCCATCTGCTCGAACTCACGCATGCGGAAAACGAACTGACGGGCAACGATCTCATTGCGGAATGCCTTACCTATCTGGGCGATACCAAACGGCAGTTTCATACGACCGGTTTTCTGAACGTTGAGGTAATTCACGAAGATACCTTGCGCGGTCTCGGGACGAAGGTACACCTTCATGGCGGCGTCGGCGCTGGCTCCCATCTCGGTAGAGAACATCAGGTTGAACTGACGCACGTCGGTCCAGTTCTTGGTGCCGCTGATAGGATCGACGATTTCCTCATCAACGATGATTTGTTTCAGCATTTCCAAGTTGGGACCCTGCATGGCCTCGGCGTAGCGAGCGTGCAAAGCGTCGCGCTTTTCCTTAGCTTCTTTCACGCGCTCGCTGGTCTCCATGTATTTCTCTTCATCAAAGCTATCGCCAAAACGCTTGCGAGCCTTGGCCACTTCCTTCTGAATTTTCTCATCATACTTGGCTATCTGGTCCTCGATGAGCACATCGGCACGATAGCGTTTCTTGGAATCGCGGTTGTCAATCAATGGATCGTTGAACGCGTCCACGTGGCCCGACGCCTTCCAAGTGGTGGGGTGCATGAATATGGCGGCGTCAATGCCCACGATGTTGTTGTGGAGCAACACCATACTTTGCCACCAATATTGCTTGATATTGTTTTTAAGCTCTACGCCGTTCTGACCATAATCATAAACAGCGCCCAAGCCATCATAGATTTCACTGCTGGGAAAGACGAAGCCATACTCTTTACAATGGCTTACTATCTTCTTGAAAACATCTTCTTGTGCCATAAACTTTTTAAATATTCAAAAATCGCTACAAAGATACTACTTTTTTCCCAACAACGCTTTGCCCGCGTGTAAAAACAACTTAAAAGAGCGATTTCGGCATGACCGTCACGCAGAACGCAAATGGCCAATATACGCAAAGCGGCCAAAGAAACCGCCCCGCTTGGTAAACATCATCTACCAAATACTACATACGACATGTAGCGACAGTTTCTTTGACCTCTGTTTCCTATCGCGGCTACCCCAAGGAGGGGCGCCCAAAACCGCTTAATCGGACAGCTTCTTCAACTTATCACGCAACTTCAGCGCTTCTCTTACCTTTTTCAAAGCCTTCTTTTGTTCAGCGGCTTCTTTCTTGAATTGGCGATATTGTTTCTTAAAATCATCATAGGATTTCTTAGCGTCCTTCATGCGACTTTCGGCACGTTTCGCCTTATCTTGTGCGTTCTCAAAATCCTTAACGGTCTTCAACTCCAAGTTCTCAAGCTCCTGACGGGGCATGGTACGGTACTGAACACTCTGCGCTTGGCCATCCTGAACACCTATAAACGCTACTAACAATAATGTATAAAATGTCTTCATATTTCTAATAATTTACTTTTTAATCCATACAAAGATAACACAAAAAAAGTTATAAAACGACTGTTTTGTTACAAATCTCTCATTCCTTAACACTAATTTATTACTTAACAAGCAAATGCGCACGTAACTCCGAGCCCTCACCAAAAGCCATTTTACACTGTCAAAAACCTTTACAAACAAGCTCAAAAAAGTGGCATTATTTTCCAAGAAAAATATTTTGGTAGGAAATATCGCCTTATTTAGCAAGCAAACCTATTATCTGATTATCAACAACTTACCCACACCCGGCGTTTCAATGCGCTCGATTTTACACATCAAAGACCTTGTTTGATACTTCAAAAAAGACTTGTTTCCGGTGTAATCGCAGCCCTATTATACGCCAAAAGGATAGCTTTTGATTTTTAAAAGCTATCCTTTCAACTTCCGAGACTGATTCTATCAGACTCTCGAAGCCCATTTTTAAACATTTCCCTTGCTATATTGTCAAAACCCAAAAGGCTGTTTTTCTATCAAAAAAGCGGACAAAAAACTACTTCATTACCACAGTACCACCTTACCGGCAACGCCTAAATCAAGCGTCCCCGTAGAGATACCAAGCGCCTTAAAGACTCTACTGATGGTCGGAAGAGTTATAACACTCCTACCTTTTTCTAACTTGGAAATCTGCGAACGCTTTACACCTATCCGCTCACCTAATTCTTCCTGCGTTAGATTTTGTGCTTGACGAGCTTTGCGAATAGCCTCGCCCACATAAAAGGCATTAACCTCTTCTTTCAGTTGCGCCTCCATTTCATCACGTTCAAAAGTACCTATTTTCCCAAAAATGACATCTTTCATGTCATCAGCGGGGGTTAAATTTATCTTCGACATAGCCTATTCCTTTTTACTGTTAAAGTATTCTTTCCTTATATTTTCAGCCTTTGCGATTTCCTTTAATGGCGTTTTCTGCGTCTTCTTTACAATACCATGAGTCGCAATGACCAAAGTCTCGCCATCCGTATCCCAAAAAGCAAAGAGCCGATAGCAAGTTCCGCCATACAAAGTTCTAAACTCCCAAATGTCACTACCGTCAAGTTTCTTGAAAATATCTACCTCTTTGACACCCGCTTCAACCTTGTATATATTGTAGTATATTTTCTTTTGAGCCTTGATATTTTGTAAGCCAATAAATTCTTTGGCCTCATCGGTCAACATGACTTTTATCTTTTGCTGTTTCATGGTTTGATCATGATTTGTTGCAAAGATACAAAATGTTTCCATACAACGACACAAAAGCTACTGTTTTCTTTAATTTACACAACCCAATATTTAAAATATACTACATAATAGGGGGCTTTTCTATATGTAACATCTATTATATGGCGCTTTTTAAAATGATTTTAGTATCTTTGCATAGATTGCATTAACATCGCATTTTTATATGGACGACGAGATAATTGACAACGAACAGTTGGAAGAAAAAGAAGAGCTGAACACCACAGATACTCACTCCGACTACAAACCCGTGAACAGGTTTGACGCCTCGGCCGTACATCACTTGAGCGGCATGTACCAAAATTGGTTCTTGGATTATGCCTCTTACGTGATTTTGGAACGTGCCGTGCCCCACATAGAGGACGGACTGAAGCCGGTGCAACGGCGCATCCTGCACTCCATGAAACGCATGGACGACGGACGCTACAACAAGGTGGCCAACATCGTAGGCCACACGATGCAGTTTCATCCGCATGGCGACGCCTCCATAGGTGACGCCTTGGTGCAGATGGGACAAAAGGACTTGCTCATCGACTGTCAAGGTAACTGGGGCAACATCCTCACCGGCGACCGGGCCGCGGCCCCACGTTATATCGAGGCAAGACTGTCTAAATTCGCGCTCGACGTGGTCTTCAACCCCAAGACCACCGACTGGCAACAGTCCTACGATGGGCGTAACAAGGAGCCTATCACGCTGCCGGCGAAGTTCCCTTTGCTGTTGGCGCAGGGCGCGGAAGGTATTGCCGTGGGCTTGAGCAGTAAGATATTGCCCAGCAACCTCAATGAGATCTGCGACGCGGCCATCCACTATTTGCGGGGCGAGGACTTCCTACTGCTCCCCGACTTCCCCACGGGTGGCAGCATTGACGCCGGCAAATACAACGACGGACAGCGCGGAGGCGTGCTCAAGGTGAGGGCTCGCATAGAGAAACTCGACAACAAGACGCTCGTCATCAAGGAGATTCCTTTCAGTAAAACAACGGCCACGCTCATCGACTCGATAACGAAGGCCGTAGAGAAAGGTAAGATAAAAGCCAAGAAAATAGAAGACAACACGGCGGCCGAAGTGGAGATTTTGGTACATTTGGCACCGGGTGTATCATCGGACAAGACCATTGACGCCCTCTATGCGTTCAGCGATTGCGAGATAAATATCTCACCCAACTGCTGCGTCATTGAAGATAACAAGCCGTGCTTCCTCACCGTGAGCGACGTGCTGCGCCACAGCGTAGACCGCACGATGGGACTGCTGCGCAAGGAATTGCAGATAAGAAAGGACGAGCTGCTTGAGCAACTATTCTTCGCTTCGCTGGAACGTATCTTCATCGAGGAGCGCATTTACAAGGATAAGAAGTTTGAAGAGGCCAAAGACATGGATACTGTCGTGAAGCACATCGACAGCCGTTTGGAGCCTTTCAAGCCTGACTTCATCCGTGAGGTGACCCGTGACGACATCCTAAGGCTCATGGAAATCAAGATGCAACGCATCCTGAAATTCAACAAGAACAAAGCCGATGAGCTGATAGCCAAGATGAATGCGGAGATAAAAGACATCGACCACGACCTCGCCCACATGACGGACGTGACGATACATTGGTTTGAATTCATCAAGAACAAGTACGGCAAAGACCATCCCCGCAGAACGGAAATCCGCTCATTCGACACCATCGAGGCCACCAAAGTGGTGGAAGCCAACGAGAAACTTTACATCAATCGCAGCGAAGGGTTCATTGGTACGGGCCTGAAAAAGGATGAGTTCGTATGCAACTGCTCCGACATTGACGACATCATCATCTTCTATAAGAACGGAATTTTCAAGGTGGTGAAGGTGGCCGATAAGATATTTGTGGGCAAGAACATCATCCACGTGCAGGTATTCAAGCGCAACGACCGCCGCACCATTTACAACGCGGTGTATCGTGACGGCAAACAAGGCTTCTATTACATCAAGCGTTTCAACGTGCCATCCATCACCCGCGACCGCGAATACGACCTGACGAAGGGCACGCCGGGCTCAAAGGTAATCTACTTTACGGCCAATCCCAATGGCGAAGCGGAGGTTATAAAGGTTACTTTGGAGAATGATCCGCTGAAAAAGCGCCAAAGTATCTTTATGGATCGTGACTTCAGCACCGTCAATATCAAGAACCGAAGCGCCCAAGGCGTTATCCTGACCAAGCGTCCCATCCACCGTATCGGCCTGAAAAGCCATGGCCACAGCACCTTGGGAGGACGCAAGGTGTGGTTTGACCCCGATGTTAACCGCATCAACTACGATGAGCATGGACGCTTCATGGGTGAGTTCTACGACGAAGACCAGATATTGGTGGTATTGCCCAATGGCGATTTTTACGTCACGAACTTTGATGCCAACAACCATTATGAGGACAACATGCTTCGCATAGAGAAGTGGGATGAGCACAAGATATGGACAGCGGTGCTCTACGACGCCGACAACAACGGATTCCCCTACCTCAAACGATTCACCATGGACGCCACAAAGCGCCATCAGAACTTCATCGGTGAAAATGAGAAATCACAGTTGCTACTGCTTACCGACACGGTTTATCCACGCATCAAAGTGACCTATGGTGGTGTGGACGCCATGCGCCCGGAGGAGGAAATCGACGCCGAGCAGTTCATCAGCCAAAAGAGTTTCAAGGCCAAAGGCAAGCGACTGACCACATGGGAAATAAGTAAGGTGGAGGAATTGGAACCGCTACGCTTCCCCGAACCGGAGGAGACGGACGGTCACGATGAGGAAGAAAACGAGGAACCGGAGAACTTAGACCCTGACAAAGGCAAGAGCCAACAACAGGTGATTGACGAAATGACCGGCCAGCTTAATCTCTTTTCGGACGAAGACCTCAAATAAAACACTCGCAAGCCATGAAGTTCAAGAACATGATAATCTTGCTCCTCTTAGGAGGTTGCCCCTCGGCCACTTGGGCACAGACCATCATCCACGACACGGTTTACATAGCCCAACCCCGACAGAAGTCGGTCGTGAAGGCCCGCATGATAGGAATCGGCAGCAGCAACATACTCGATACGTACCTCTCGCCCGAGAAATATTCGGGACCGGAAGTGAGGTATCTCTCACACACTACGTATCGCAAGACGGGTAGCCGCATGTCAACGCAAGTCATCAACCAAGGCTCACTGGCTTATACGGACAACCGTTCGGGCGAGGGAAGGGAAATGGCCGGGGCCTACAACTTCGGCTGGGGCCGCCACTACAATTGGGACTTGATGGATGGCAACCTCAATCTAAAGGCCGGAATCATGGCAGAACTGACATTGGGATTTATCTACAACACCCGCAACAGCAACAACCCGGCACAAGCCAAAGCCATGTTTGACATTTCGCCAAACGCATCGGCACAATATAAATTCCGAGTGGCACGCCGTGCACTCACCGTAAGATATGAGCTGAACCTGCCACTTGCGGGGCTGATGTTCTCACCTAATTACGGTCAGTCGTACTATGAGATTTTCTCAAAGGGCAACTATGACCACAACATCGTGCCTACATGGCCGGGAAACGCACCATCTATGCGCCAATTGCTTACGCTTGATTTTAATATCGGCCGACGCATGCTCCGTGTTGGCTACTTGGGTGATTTCCAACAAGCACGGGTCAACCACCTGAAACAACACATTTATTCTAACGCCTTTATCGTGGGCCTCATCCTCTAATCTTCAATCATATCCATGAGAAGAGTACATATAATAATAGGTTATCTTATGTTACTGCTCCTGCCGGCAGTGGTCAGCAGTTGCGTGGATGAGGATCAATATCCCGATAATCCACGGGGCAATTTCGAGGCGTTATGGCGTATCATAGACGAACACTACAGCTTCTTTGACTACAAAGCCGGGCTATATGGCCTCGATTGGAACGAAGTATATGCCCGTTTCAGCCCTCAAATCAGTGACGACATGACCAATACGCAACTTTTTGAGGTATTGGGCAATATGCTCAAGGAACTGCGTGACGGCCATGTCAACCTTTATTCGGGCTTCGACATTGCCCGCAATTGGAGTTTTCACGAGGACTATCCGGCCAACTATTCCGAATCATTGGTTGAGCAATATCTCGGCACTGATTATAAAATAGCCGGAGGATTAAAGTACAAAGTGCTTGATGACAACATAGGTTATTTGCGTTGTCCCACGTTTCAACATGAGTTCGGGGGCGGTGCCTTAACCAATATCCTGAACGAATTTCTTACTTGCAACGCATTGATTATTGACATTCGTGAAAATAGTGGCGGCATGTTGACCAGTGCGGAAGAGCTGGCCGCCCGCTTCACCAACGAGGAACTGCTGGTAGGCTACATGCAGCATAAGACGGGAAAAGGACATAATGATTTCTCGCCGATGCAAGAACAATGGCTCAAACCCTACAAAGGCTTGCGGTGGCAAAAGAAAGTTTTTGTTCTGACCAATCGACAGGTGTACAGCGCCGCCAATGAGTTCGTGAAATACATGAAATGCTGTGGAGCTATCATTGTGGGCGACAAATCAGGTGGTGGCGCCGGTATGCCGTTCTCGAGTGAGCTTCCCAATGGCTGGGGAGTTCGTTTTTCTGCCTGCCCCATGTTTGATAAAGACAAGCAATCCACCGAATTCGGCATTGATCCTACGCACAAAATAGACATGACAATAGCAGATACCTACCAAGGATTCGACACCATCATCGAGACCGCAAGAAAGCTGGCGACAGCCACACATTAAGCTGATTGCTTTGCCTTTTGATAAAACTATCCCATCAAAAAAACTACCACCTCTGAGATAAAACTCTTAAACGACCTATCAAAAGAATAACCATGATAGGATATTAAACAAAAAGCGGAAGCCCTTTTGTATAAAGACTTCCGCTTATTTTTCTATTGGGTGCCCGGTGGGATTCGAACCCACGACATTCAGAACCACAATCTGACGCTCTAACCAACTGAACTACGGGCACCATGTTGGTTGCTTCTTGAAATCGAGTGCAAAGATACTATATTTATTCTTTTCGGCCAAATAAAATATAATATTTTTTGCACACCAATTCTATTTTATGCCTATTACAGCATTATTTTGCTGTAGAAGGCTTAGCTGCAGGTGCTGTAGATTGCTGAGGAGCAGCTTTCTGCCCGGCTGCAGGTGACTGACTGGCTCCAAACCCGGGTGCGTTATTTGGATTGGTTGCGGCATTTTCGATGGCATTATTCTCCATTACGCTCTGATCAGTCACAGCTATTGGAGCTACATAAGCACAAATTACGCTAAGAACTACCATAGAAACAGCAAGTACCCACGTTGCTTTTTCAACAACGTCATTGGTCTTACGAACACCCATAATAGAATTTGAAGACGAGAAGTTTGAAGCCAAACCACCACCCTTAGACTCCTGTATAAGAACAATTCCAATCATCAGAATTGATGCCAGGACAATAAGAATTACGAATAATGTGTAAATCATTTTTGTTTTATTTTGTTTTTTATTGATTGCTCATCAGTGATTTCAAACACAACAAAGCCACTATTTCTTGTTTTCCCAACCGCTACTAAAGTCAAAATCATTTACGCTTAGCATGCGATTCGTTCAGAATTAATTTCTCCAAGAAACGTATTTGGTCTGCAAAGTAAGCATTTTTTTTTGGATAATTCAAATTTAATCGCTTAATAATTTCGAGTGCTTTGGAATAACGAGCTTGTTTTATATAGATTTTGGCCAAAGTTTCTGTAAAGTAACCTTCCTCACCTACTTGCTCAACATCTTCCGAAGTATTCTCGTCAAGCTGTGGCAAATACTCCGGAGTGTCCTGCAACGTGAAGCTGCCACCCTCATTATTAATAAAATTATCAATAAGGCTTTGACCTCTCATCTGCGGGGTGCTCACTTTCTTTTCTACCATCGCTTCCTCCGACTCAACCTCTAACAGATAGGAAACATAGTCTACCGCCGCATCCGCCGGGGTGGGTTTGCGCTTTGGTCGGCGTGCATTCTCTGACTCGTCTACGGGTATTGTCTCTAAGAAATCTTCAATTAAAGAAATCGTCCTGCTTGTATTTTCCTTATTAGAATGCTCTTTCACTTTTTTCTCCTCTATGGTTCGGAGCTTATAGTGAGCAGCTTCTATCATATTGAATATCACCCGACGATCTGTGATATAAATAGCGGCTTTTCTTAATTCCTCATCAAAAGAAGAATCATGAAGGATATATAGATTCTGCAATAAAAGGAGTCTGGCCGTCTGAAAACACGGATGCAGAGCCAAAAGGCTTCGCAGATCATATAAGGTCTCACGATCCATTCGCTCCGGGTGCTGTATCAACTCAGTCAAATTCATAAATATTGCTTTCAGAAATTACCATCTGGCGACGGTAGCATTAAATATATCCTTACAAAGATCTTTACACATTTGTGTAACTAATTCATTTTGAACGGAGTTCAAGCTTTGCTTTGAGTCGTATGGTTTCGAAGCAGTAAACTGTTGTTCAAAGTCTTCCGCATGGTTAGCATTGTTTGTAAACCGCACATTCACAGTAATAGACAACTCAACCTGCGTAGAATACCCATCACTCGAAACACCTTTATTGCGCTGACTATATTGGGTTATCTCACCTTCTATCTTCATATCGCCATTACGACGTACTTGTATAAGCTTGGTATGATTGGAGAATTGATCCTTCAAAGTGTTATTAAACATTGGTCCCATCGGGCCCCAAACATAACTCGAACGAATCGGAAAATCAGAAATCTGTATGGTCTTAGTCTTTGTATAGTCAATACTTGCTCCATCCATTCTAACCTTGATCGCGCAAGAAGATAATACAACGACCACTATTCCGAATATAATAAGAAATTGAAAAGCACTTGAAAACGAGCTTCTCCTTGAAATAGCATTCTTCAAATTATTATAGAATTGTTTACGCATCATCACTATATTAGCAGTCTATTCGTAAAAGTATATACACTACAAGGGCATATTGTTAGAAAAGAGGTTAGTCCAAACCAAACTGTTTGATTCTCCTATAAAGCGTTCTATCGGATATTCCCAGTTCTTGAGCTGCTTTTTTACGATTTCCTCCATTACGTTCCAAGGCTTTCTCCACCATTTGCCGACCGAGATCACTTAAGTTTAAGCTCTCCGGTTCACTGATTTCTTCAGCTACCGCATCTAAAATAGTAGTGCGTCGCGGGTCCACATCAGCTTGCACAGCAGGGAAGTTTCGGGAGCTATCAAATTGTTGAGCTTGTATCGCAGCGGCACCGGAGAAAGACTGGGCTTCATCCAATTGCTTGCGCAAACCGTTCATTTCACGACGCAAATCACTCACGTTACCACGCAACTCATACAATATTTTATATAGGAGTTCACGCTCGTTCTCGTAAGAATGTGCACCGGCAGAAGCGATAGGTGCCAGCTCTCTGCTCTCCGCATCTTGAGGAATAAATTGCAACATCGTATCTGCATCTATCTCACGGAGCTTGCTCAAGACAGACATTTGCTCCGTTATGTTCTTGAGTTGGCGTACATTGCCCGGCCATTTGTACTTTAGTAGCAATTGTTTTGCCTCTGATGTAAGGGTTATCTTGGGCAATCGGTATTTCTCCGCCATCTGCATCGCAAACAAACGGAACAGCAATACAATGTCTTCTCCACGGTCACGCAGTGGTGGAACAGAAACGGGGATGGTATTCAACCTATAAAATAAATCCTCACGAAAACGTCCTTCGCTGATTGCTTTACGCATATTGACATTGGTAGCCGCTACAATGCGGACATCCGTTTTCAATATTTTCTGCCCTCCCACACGAATATACTCGCCTGTTTCCAAAACTCTTAAGAGCCGGGCCTGCGTCGCCAAGGGCAATTCTCCTACCTCATCTAAGAAGATAGTGCCTTTATTAGCCACGCCAAAATAGCCCTCACTCTCACCGACAGCTCCCGTGAATGAGCCTTTTTCATGGCCAAAGAGTTCGCTGTCAATTGTTCCTTCGGGGATAGAACCACAGTTTATCGCAAAATATTTCTCACGTCTGCGAGGAGAATTATCGTGGATTACTCTTGGGAATATTTCTTTTCCGACACCACTTTCTCCTACTATCAGCACACTAAGATCCGTAGGCGCCACTTGAAGAGCAACATCAAGCGCACGATTCAGCCCATCGCAATTGCCAACGATGTTATATCTTTGCTTTATTTTCTGCAGTTCCGAAGTATTCATTTGGTGACAAAATTACTTATTTAATTCCAATAATCTGCAATTCTGGCAGTTTTTTAATATATCTTGGGAAAATACATCGTCATGATTTTATGGGCGTCTTGGAGCCTCCTGACTTATCTAACTTTATCAATAAAAGTCCTATTCCCGTCCACACCAGCTCACGAATGCGCACAATAAGCGCCACAAACACACCGGCACTGTACGTTATTCCCAAATTGGTTGTCGAAAGTACAAAACCTCCTTCACGTCCTCCCAATTGCAAAGGCATAAAAAACAAGAGATTCGCAAACAATGTTGTAAAGGCCAAAATCAAGATACACTGAATGTAATTGGCCTCCGGCATCATTACCAATAATATAAAATAAATCTCCAAGGCAGAGCATATTCTGCACAGCAACTCCAATGTTACGGCACCTATAAATGACTTTGGATTCTGCTTATGCAATGCCGCTATTTGCCGATCAATGGCGTCTAACTGCTCCCTATGGCTCTCTACAAAAGGTTGGGCCCATTTCTTTACAAACGGAATATGACGGATTACATTCATGACCCTTACGGCCAAGCCCTTCCGATAACCCGAAATAAAGAACCACAAGCCTAATACGCAAAACGCTCCGGCCGCCGTAAGCGACACTCCCATCACCACATCAAGTGGTTGAGTTATCAAATACAGTAAGATAGACAATGCCCAAAACCAAAAATGACTGAAGATATGAGTCATGGCATAAAGTATCACCGAGGAATACGCACGCTCCGACCCTATCTTAGGTGTCAGCTCCATAACCCGATAAGGTTCACCTCCCATCAAGCCACCGGGAGTAGCATAATTGAGTGCGAAACCGGAAATTGTAACTTTATACAGCCAAAAGAAAGATATATCCGACGATTTCCCTGCATTTGCGTCTTGGCTCATGATGATGACATACCACGCCGCCGTGTTGAACATATAGAGGAAAAACCACAACAGCAACACGGCAAAAAACCAATAGCCGGCATGCCTCAAGCCCTCCCAAACTTGAGTAAAATCGAGTTGGGTGACCATAATCACCAATACGATGATACCAAAGGCAAAGAAACCGTTCTGATATTTCTTCTTCATTCTTTATTTCCTTCTTCGTCGGGTTTACCTTGTGGCTTCTGCGGACGCTTAGCCTGAGCGGCGTCTTTATTGAACTCACGCTTTTTCTGTACAGAGAATCTTACTTTCTCACTCTCATCCCTTTTCTCATGATAGAGTTTCTGCAATGGATTTGCCAAAGGCTCTTGAAAACGCTCGCGATTACGGAACACGTCGATAGCCAAGTAAATTGCCTTTCTGAAAGCATTAGGATCACAAACATTCTTTCCGGCATTCTCAAAACAATTATCGGCATACAGAGTGGTACATACCAACGGTAAGCCCGTTAATAACTTAACTGTAGGCTCCGCAGACAAGATACTCAATGGAATCACAGCTTGGTCATGATACATCGCTACCACACCATCAAACTCCTTATAGTACCCCTTATCGAAGAACACGTCTGCCGCATAAGGACCAAAAGCATTAACACGCTTGTTGTCAAACATATTCTCCACGGCCGGAATAATCGCCTGATTCTCTTCCGTCCCCCAAGATCCATCCTTACCAAGCGGGTTCAATGACAACACTGCCACTCTGGGATTGGATATATTAAAGTCACGTCGCAAAGCCTCAAACAACAACGTAGACTTTTCTTCTACTTTCTCTTTTGTAACCGCGGCAGCCACATCCTGCAGTGCGACCTGATGTGTCAACTGCACCATACGAATACTATCGTTTACAAAAACCAGCAAACCTTTCTTGCTGTTTCCCAAACTTGTTTCTATATATTCACGATGACCGGGAAATTTAAAGCCATCACCTTGTATATTACTATTGCATAAAGGCGCGGCCACCAATACGTCGAAAGCTCCCTCACGAAAATCAGTCATCGCCCTATCAATAGCTTTCAAAGCTGCTCGTCCACTTTCCACGGTCGGCGTTCCGAAATCTACCTTCACCTCATCGTCAAAACATGGCAGTAAGTTTAACTTCCCCTCACTGGCTTCCTCCGCGCTGTTTATAATCGTAAAGTTGCCTTGAATATCCAAAGCCTTACGATGATAAGCCGCTATTTTGGGCGAACCATAAATAATAGGAGTACACAACTCCAACATTTCAGGCTCCGCAAAGGTTTTAAAGATGAGTTCATATCCAATTCCATTTGTGTCACCATGGGTTATGGCAACGCGAATTTTTCTATTTTCCATTTTGTTAGTATTTAATTGAGCTCAATACATTTTCAATCTGATTGAGCAGATTTTTCTTGTTTCTAATGGCAGGCGCATAAAGGAAGCCTTCCACTATCAGCAACCTATGGGCCATGCTATCCGGCTTCACTATCACTTTTGCCCTAAAAGGGCCGCCCATGGCGTCACCCTTCATTGCCCATAGCCCGCTGACCATACCTTCATTGCGCTTCTGATTCCATTCTACCCGTACGCTTTCTTTCACCGTCATCATATACATGACATCGGTCTCTCCTTTTATGTGCTGCCGCATTACGCTGTCACGCAAGTAACAAAACCGTTCCGGCGTCAATGGCATTCCCTCATTATAGTTGACCTCATAAACCACCAAATTCTTCATTTGCTCGGCGGCATTATTTGAAAGCCAAAGGAAATACTTGCCCTCCTTGCTTGAATGGATTTCGGCAGGAACATTCAGCTTCACACCAAATGTCTGCTCTACTTTCCGCTCTATTTCATAATTTCTTTTAAGGTTCCGACCATGCTTACCTTGTGTTTTACCCGAGCAACCGGCCAAACCTATCGCTATCACGAGACTGGCAGAAAAGAGCCATTTACTGCTCATGGCGTATCTCACCGATTTTCTTTGAGGTCGACAACAAGCCACACGCCGCGAAAATATCCTCTCCCCGACTGGCCCTGATGGTCGTAAACACTCCATGAGTGGTCAGATAATCCCTGAATTTCTCCATGGTTTGCTCGTCCGCTCCCTTCAATGGCACGTTGGGAATCTGATGAAAACGTATCAGATTTACCCTACATTCCAATCCATGCAACAGCTTCACAAGCTCACGGGCGTGAGTCATACTGTCGTTCACTCCACCGAAAACAATGTATTCAAATGAGAGTCTGCGCTGATGACTGAAGTCATAGTTCTTCAATAAATCCACGATTTCCTCTATACTCATTCCTTTTTGTGCCGGCATGAGTTCAGCTCGCTGGTCGGCGATGGGTGAATGTAAACTGATTGCCACATGACAATCGCTTTCATCCAAAAAGCGACGCAGCTTCTTTTTCACGCCCACACTGCTCACCGTTATGCGCTTGGGGCTCCATGCCCAAGCATAATCGGCCGTCAGGATTTGGGTGGCACGTAGCACCTCATCCAAATTATCCATAGGTTCCCCCTGCCCCATAAAGACCACATTGGTGAGATTGTCTATCTCGGGAAGCGAATAAATCTGATTCAGAATATCCCGTGCGGAGAGGCTGCCTTCAAATCCCTGCTTGCCGGTCTGGCAAAACAAACAATTCATCTTGCATCCAACCTGACACGACACGCACAGCGTGGCCCTATCCTTATCGGGAATATAGACAGTCTCTACGAATTTTCCTCCTGCTGTAGGAAAGAGATATTTTATCGTTCCATCCATAGAATGCTGTGCATCAAGGGGCTCAGCACATCCTATCGTGTAGTTTTCTTCAAGTTTTTGTCTGTTGACTTTAGAGATATTGGTCATATCTTCGATAGCCTTCACGTGATGTTTATAAATCCATTCGGCCATCTGCCCACCCGTAAAGGCCGGCATACCCAACTCTTTCGCTACAGTTTTCAACTCTGACAGCGTCAATCCCAGAAGCGATTTTTTAGTTCCTTCCATATAGATATATTTGCTGCAAAGTTACTAAAAAACACGACAAAAGCCACAAGTTTTGCCCAAATTGTATTATATTTGCACGTAAAACCAGATAATTCTTATAACTATGCAAAAGACCATAAATGGCGATTCTCCCAAGCAATCGCTTACTGTCTCAAAATTCTTTGCCAACGAACCCACTGTTTCCGTTGGAATCGTATCCGGGCAAACCATTCGTTTTATTCTCAACCAACCTTATTTTTTCAATGAAAAGCTGCTTACCGGCGAACAAACCGTAACGCTTTCCGAGGACCGAAAAATAGAATGGAACGGCTCCTTATATACTGATCTTCTTTTCACTCCTTCCGATCGCCATTCTTCTTTTTCGCTCACCGATGTCACGATTGGTGTCAATTTCCATTGGCAACGCAAGGAGACACAGACTTTCACCGGTCGTCTTCACCTCATCATTGACCACGACAAGATTTTCGCTGTCAACGAGTTGCCGGTAGAGGACTATCTTGAAAGTGTCATATCCAGCGAAATGAGCGCCACCTCCAGCTTGGAATTACTTAAAGCCCACGCCGTTATCTCACGCAGTTGGCTGCTGGCACAGATGGCCAAACGTACCCAAATAGACGAAGGCCACGTACAATCAGCCTCCTGCATTCAAGACAATGAGCGACTCATCCGCTGGTACGACCGTGAGGACCATACGCTGTTTGACGTCTGTGCCGATGATCATTGCCAGCGCTATCAAGGCATTACGAAAGAAACCTCACCCCACGTGGCGCAAGCCATAGCCGCAACGCGAGGACGAATTCTGACTTACGAAAACGAAATTTGTGACGCACGATTCTCCAAAAGTTGCGGAGGCATGGTGGAGGAGTTCCAATATTGCTGGGAAAATATCCGCAAACCCTATTTGGCCAAGCTGCGCGACCTCACTCCTTGCGAGCCTTCACAACCCGACCTGACCATCGAAACCAATGCCGAAGAATGGATACGTACGGCTCCAAAGGCTTTTTGCAACACGACAGATAAGCACATTCTCAGCCAAGTATTGAACGATTACGACCAAGAAACCACCGATTTTTACCGTTGGACGGTAGACTATACGCAAGACGAACTACGCCGGTTAATCCTTGAGAAGTTGGGTATCGACTTCGGAGAGATTACCGATCTCATCCCGGTAGAACGCGGTGTGAGCGGCCGTCTCTGCCAACTGAAAATCGTTGGAACGCTCAAGACGCTCATCATCGGTAAAGAATTGGAAATCAGACGTACCCTTAGCCCCACTCACTTATACAGCAGTGCCTTTGTCATTGACAAATTTGATGTCAACAACGGCATTCCTCAACGCTTCCGACTTACGGGTGCCGGATGGGGACATGGCGTAGGATTGTGCCAGATAGGAGCAGCCGTGATGGGCGAAAAAGGATTCTTATACGACGAGATTCTTCTTCACTATTATCCCGGCGCAGCCATTGAAGAAGCTTATTCATAAACCAAACACCATCCATTCAGCAATTTTCTATATCAGCAACGCTACATGCTCCCCGGACGCCAACATTGGAATTGGATTCCAACACTTTATTTCACGGAAGGTATTCCCTTTATTGCTATCACCCTTGTCTCATTGATTTTCTATAAACAAATGGGCCTTAGCAATGCCGAGATTACCTTCTATACCTCGTGGCTGTACCTGCCTTGGGTAATCCGACCTTTATGGCGACCTTTCCAACGCCTTGCGTTCAGCCGCCGCTGGTGGGTTTCCACCGCGCAACTTCTAATCGGGGCGTCCTTGGGAGGCGTAGCTTTCACCATTTCATCACCCCTTTGGTTCCAAGGGTCGCAGTTCTTTTTCTGGGCCATAGCCTTTGCCGCGGCCACGCACGACAACATAACCGATGAACTATACGAGCAAAACGTCAATCACGATAATACACATCTGTTTTTAGGTGGACGAGCTGTTTTCCATAATTTGGCCAATATCGTAGGACAAGGAATCCTCATCATGCTGGCCGGCAACCTGCAACTCATCTATCGCAACAGTATCAGCTACTCTTGGAGCATTGCGTTTTACGGACTGGCCGGGCTTACCATCGCCCTATGGTTATGGAACCATTATACGCTTCCTTACAACCATCGACCGGAACACGCTCACGCTTTCATGCCAAAAAACATGTGGACCGACACGCTCCACACGCTGCGTTCGTTCTTTTCTAACCCATCGGGGAAGCACTTGCTACCCTTATTGCTTTACTGTAGTGCCTATGGTTTGCTCTCCAAAGTGGCCATCCTATTCTTGATAGACGCCTCGCATAATGGCGGATTGGGCCTTGCTCCGCAGGAATATGGCTTCGTCCAAGGCACGCTTGGGGTCTTTGCCTTGTCATTAGGAGGTATTGCCGCCGGCCTATACGACAAACACACAGACCACCGCTACACCATCAGGCTCCTCTTAGCCGCCATTCTTCTACCCCCATTGGCCTATGTCACGTTGAGTTACACCTTACCCGGCAGCTTGGCTGCCATCAGTTGTTGCGTTGTCATAGCGTTGTTTTCCACGGGCTTTGGCTCGCTTCTCTATGGTTCGCTCTTGATAAATCAGATTAAAAACTCTTTCTTTCCGAAAGACGATAACAGCTCTCCTTCTCCTTATACGATAGCCCGTGCCACGCTCGTATTAGCGTTAATGGTTCCCGGACTCTTCTCCGGATTACTACAAGAAGCCATCGGCTATCGCCTTTTTTTCATCCTCACACTCCTCGCAAGTGGCGTACTTTTAAAAGCCGCCTTATATTTTAATAAGGTGGAGTAACAACAATTAAATCGCAGATTTTACATTAACAACTACAGAATACACAAGTGGAAATACGCTTTTCATGCCATTTCCTACCCTCTACCGACCTTCATTTAAGGGCACAAAAAAAGCGATTAACTTCACAGTCGACCGCTCCAAATCTTCAATAGGTATTAGTTTCCTTTAAGGTAAAAAGATTGTATTCAGGATAACGAATGCAAAAGTAAAGGTTTTTGCCTAA
>NZ_DATCYK010000022.1:0-10616 GCF_036570325.1 Prevotella sp. | reverse complement strand
ACACGCAGTTTGAGCCGTCCTTTGGCCCAAGCGAATTGGTAAGGCATTTGCTTATCGAAGACGGTCACGGCTCGCAGCGGCTCCTTAAAGTTCGCTTCTATATCGAGGGCAGGCGTCTCGTGACTGGCCATCTTTATGGTTCCGGTCAGCTCGCAATAAAGTTTGTCGTTCTCATCCACGCCCCATGTTGCGTCCATTTGCTTGGCGCCACCGTCAAACACGTTGATCTCGTCGGCCCACGAAGCGATGTCCTCCGACACGGCAAAGGTGTAGTCGCTCAATGCCCAATGCTTATCGTCGCTCACGTCGGCCTTCAAGTTATACTTCGTAAGGTAGCGGTCGCTGCCCCGAGCCATGAGCATTTCGGCCGAAAGTTGGCCCGCGGTCGTCTCGGAGAATACGAATGTCTCGAAATCATAGTCCGAACGGCGATTCTGAAGCGTCCATTTCCTCACGCCACCGGCCTCCGACACGTCCTTCACCACTACCGGGAGGAATCGCTTTTCCCAAAAAACCTTGCGTTCATCATCGGTCGCCAGTTTGAAATACTCATGCGACAAACGGGCCATGAAAAGTATGTCGGTCAGTGGCTCGTTGGCCGTCTTTACATAGCGATAGGCCTGTTGGCCGGGCATCGTGGCCTGACGGTTACGGCTTATATCCTCCTTGTAACAACTCGTAAGGGTCAACGCGATCATCAAAAGGCAAAAAGCCTGATAAAATATCTTTCTCATCATCATTCAATTGTTAAGTTAGAAACGACAACCAAGCCCCATTCGGACCACTCCGAGGCAACCATAGCCCAGCTCGGTACTGAAGAACACACGCTTACCCACTTGTATGCCGAAGGCCGTGAGCTGGCCCGTGAGCTTGATTTGGTCACGCGAATAATTACTATAATGAAACTTCTCATGCCCCAACGAGGCACCTATGCCGGCCTCGGCGTACATACGAAACCCTCTGTGACGCAGGTAATAAAAGCGCAAGGTAGGCATAACGGTGAAGTAACTCTCAATGTCGGTCACCTTGGTACGGCCGGTCAGGCGTTCTTTCCAATCACATTTTTCGCGCTCGTAGCTCACCGTCAGACCGTAAGCGAACCAGCGTTCCCACTCCACATCACGGCGATAGCCTACGCTGAAGCAAGGCGACTGCTCGCTCCCATCCTCATAAACCTTGAGTTTGCGATAGGTTTTGAGCGGCGAATCGCTGGCATACATGATGTCATAATCATACTCATTACCCAGTGACCAAGGCATGTTCGAGGTACTAAAGCCCATACCCAGCATAATCTCATTACGCGGAATATCGTCGGCCTGCGCCCTTCCCGCCACGGGGAAGGCCAAAAGCAGCGATAAAAGAAATACACATGTTTTTTTCATTATCTTTATTATTAGAAATTATCAATCCGTCTTTAATCTTTCATTACCTGAGCGGTAACGACTCATCTCCTTCAACTTCTCAACCTTACAACTTCAATTTCTCGACATCGCAACCGAGCCTTTTCCTTACTTTATCTCCACTCTGACGCCCATTTGGAGCGACGGGCTGAAAGGCTTTTCCTTGAAATAAGTCTGTACGCTGCTGCCATTATCGAAGGCATAACGCATCGACGGTTCCACGTAAAGTCCCACGGCGGGCAACAGATGGTACACGGCACCCACACCGGCCGTGGCCGATAGCTGCGGCCTATCTTTCCTCATGGGCTGCCGGGTGCCCTCGGTCTCCATGCGGGCATGTACGTTGAAGTCGATTTGCGCACCGCCCGTGGCATACAAGCTCAGCCTTCGCCCATGCACGAAGCGGTAGTTAAGGCCCAGCGGCAGCCCGATGTCGTGCAGGCGCTGACGACTCTCGATGGCATGACGGCGCATTTGCCGGGTAAAGGTGGCATTGAGTTGGGTATAGACCATGCCCGTCGTGAGGCTCCAATTATCGGCCAGCGGCACATTGACCGTCAGGCCCACCGATACCGGAAGGGCATGGTGCGTCTGCTCGCCGTAGCCCACCAAGTAAATCGGATGGTTGTCCTCCACGGACGCCGAGCGGGCCATGGGTTTTACGGAAGCCCTCGAAAGGAGGTATTGATTGCGCATTTCGTCCGACATGGTCACACGGTTGCTGTGGCGATAGTCCATCAGTCCGTTGCCGGCGTAAAGCCTTAATTCCACGCTTTGCCCACGGTTACTCCGCCGATGGGCAGAAGTCGGTGGCGACAAGGGTTCGGAAGAGGGCAAGGCTGTGGCCCCATGGGCAGGCTTATCAATGGTTTCAGGATGCTTGGAAAGGCTTTCGGCGGTCGAAGCAGAGCCTTTCGGGACATTCCTCGCCACATAGTCGGCCGTCGTGTCGGCCACTTCGGCAGGCTCCACACAGCCAAGCCTATCCGTATTTTCAGGCACCACGGGCCACGAAAGGCGGGCCACGGCCTTTGACAGCGGGCTTTCGGCCTCATCATGGAGCAGCTCACGCAGCGTGCGGGCTTTGCGCTCCATCGGCGCTTTCGGCCGCTCGAGGCGGGCCACGGCCTGCTCCCCATGACGACTAAGCCAGTAAACGCTGCCTGCCACCAGCCCTAACAGCACGGCAGCGGCGGCTATCCATCGACGCAAGGATAGGCCATGGGCGGGTCGTTTGCCCACAGACGGGCTGTCGAGCGCCTGCTCTATGCCGGCCCACAAGCTGTCGTCGACGGGTTCTTCCTGTCGTTCCATCCGCTTGCGGAGTTGTTCGGTCCAATCTGTTTTGTTCATATTCCTTGTGTCTTGTTATATTCTTTAATCATGTGAGCCAGCATTTTCTTGGCCCTGAAGTACTGCGAGGCCGAGCTGTTTTCCCTGATCCCCAACTCACGTGCTATCTCCTTGTGCGTCAATCCCTCGAAAACATAGAGGTTGAACACCATTCGATAGCCGGCCGGAAGGCGATTGAGCAGCTCGGTGATGGCCTCGGGAGGCAGTTGTTCCACGGGAGGTTCGTCCTCATCGGGCAGCTCGGGCATGGTGTCGGCGAGCACCCAGCGCTCATGTTTCTTCACATAATCGAGCGAAAGGTTGACCACTATGCGCATGACCCACGCCTCAAGCGTTCCCTCGCCCCGCCATTTGAAGCTGTCGATATGGGTAAACACCCGGACAAAACTATCCTGAACGATGTCCTTTCGGGCGTCAGCGTCGGCCACATAGCGATGACTTACGGCCATGGCTCGTGCCGCGCAACTGTCGTACAGTTGTCGCATGGCCCGCCGGTCGCCCCGCCTGATGTCGGTCAGGAGTTGTTCTTCCGAAATCATTTCCCGTTATTGATTGGTTCGCCTCGTAGCGTTGAATTGGTATTCTTGGCCGTCAATAACGATGATACCGCTCCACAGACCGTTCTTCTTTTGGTAAACGGCCACGCACTTTTCGGACGCGGGTTCGTTCTTCAGCGTCAGGTTGAAGTATTCATTGGTGTCGGAGCTGCCCGTATGGATGTAATAAGCCGACACGTTTCCGGTGCTTCCGGGCAGTTGCACGAACGTCATTTCCGTGCCGGTTACCCGCAGGGTGGTCGTGGCAAGGGTAGTCTTGTCTTTCGTTATGTCCACTTCAAACGTGCCACGCCATGGCGCCGCGATCGTATTTCCCTGCTCCATGCCTTGCTCGGAGTAACTAGAGACATCATCAACGCTGCAAGCCGAAAGGCCGACCAATGCCACGAGAAGCAGTAACCACAAATGTTGTTTCATATCGTTTTTTTTACTTGTTCTATCATCATAACTCTTACCTTATGAAAATCTTGCATGGAAAAATACAAAAAAAATCAATTCACCCCGTTAAAACATGCCTTATCGCATTAATTTTCGTAATTTTGCAGTCGTAAACTAAGTGTGATTCAGCTTTTTAATGGAAGTTTACACATTATCAATATCAAGAATCTTATGCAACAAAACATTTCAGAATATGAAATCATGGCGCCCGTAGGCTCACGCGAAAGCCTCGCCGCCGCCATTCAAGCCGGTGCCAACTCGGTGTATTTCGGCATTGGCCAGCTCAATATGAGGTCGCACTCGGCCAATCATTTCACCATTGACGACCTGCGGGAGATAGCCGCTACCTGCGCCGAACATGACATTAAGACCTATCTTACGGTAAATACCATCATCTACGGTGAGGACATCGCCACGATGCACGAGATAGTTGACGCCGCCAAAGAGGCCGACATAACGGCCGTTATCGCCAGCGACGTGGCCGTGATGGCCTATTGCAACGAGGTGGGCGTTGAGGTTCACCTCTCTACCCAGCTCAATATAACGAACATAGACGCCCTGAAGTTCTACGCACGTTTCGCCGATGTGGTGGTCTTGGCACGTGAATTGAACATGGATCAGGTAGCCGACATCTACCGACAAATCAACGAACAGCACATCTGTGGCCCCAAGGGAGAACTCATCCGCATAGAAATGTTCTGCCACGGTGCCCTTTGCATGGCCGTCAGTGGCAAGTGTTACATGAGTTTGGCCAACGCCAATAGGTCGGCCAACCGGGGCGAATGCGTACAGATATGCCGGCGGTCGTACACCGTTACCGACAATGAGACGGGTAACCAGCTCGAGATTGACAACAAATACATCATGAGTCCGAAGGACCTCAAGACCGTTCGATTCATCGATAAGATGATGGAGAGCGGTGTCAGAGTGTTCAAGATAGAGGGCAGAGCCCGCGGTCCGGAATACGTACACACCGTAGTGAGCTGCTATAAGGAAGCCATACAGAGCGTACTCGACGACACCTTCACCGAGGAAAAGAAAGATATGTGGGATGAGAAGCTGGCCACCGTCTTCAACAGAGGCTTTTGGGATGGGTATTATCAGGGGCAGACGTTGGGCGAATGGAACGAGAATTATGGCAGCGCCGCTACCGAAAAGAAAGTATTGGTGGGCAAAGTCATCAAGTATTTCTCCAAGCTCGGCGTGGCCGAAATGGCTATCGAGGCCTCCGAAATCAGCCGTGGCGAGCGGCTTCTCATCACGGGTCCCACCACCGGCGTCATGTATCTTGACGCCACGGAGATACGCTACGACCTCCAACCCGTCGACAAGGCCGAGAAAGGATGGCGCGTCTCAGTGCCCGTTCCCGATAAAGTAAGGCCTAATGATAAGTTGTTTAAGATTATAAAAGTGGAGCCGAAGAAGAGGTAAAGGGTAATCGGTTAAGACCAATTCTAAAATCATTTCTGATTATTCATGGTATAAACAGAAAACACGAGTTCTTCTTGTATGGATCTACATTTCAATATTGCGTTAGCAACTCAATATAGGAGTGCCAGCCAAATTGCCCGAGTACTAACGGAAGATTGGCTGGCACACCACATGTTTTGTCCCATCTGTGGAGAAATTTCCATAAAAAGAGCAGAGGCAAATGCTCCTGTAAAAGATTTTATATGCCAAAACTGTAAGGCTCAATACGAACTGAAAAGCAAGAAAGCCGACAGCCCCCGATTCCAATCTACCGTAGCAGGAGGAAGCTATCATACAATGATTGAGCGTATAACATCGCTGGATAACCCGAGTTTTTTCTTCATGCACTATAATCATTATGAAGTAAATAACCTGATCATTGTACCTAAGTGTTTTTTCACTCCGTCCGTCATAGAAAAGCGCCATGCGTTAACAACCTCTGCCAGAAGGGCCGGATGGGAAGGATGTAATATCCTAATGGGCGCCATCCCCTCCACTGCTAAGATTCCTATTATATTCAATGGCGCGCCACGGCCTATCAATGAAGTCGTCACTCACTATAACAGAATCTATAATCTACAAACCCAATCACTCGAAAACCGCACTTGGTTAGTAGATATTCTTCACTTAATAGAACGCCTTGACGAATCGTTTACGTTGAGCCAGATGTACTCTTTCGTAGAAGAACTCAAAATACGACATCCCAATAACCACCACATAGAGGATAAAATAAGGCAACAATTACAATTCCTTCGTGACAAAGGATTGATAGAATTCAAAGGACAAGGACTATATAAAAAGGTAAGATAACGACGTAGCTTAACCTTTTTATATAGTCCTTGAAACTTTTATATGATAGATCTATGCGCTTGTTATTTCTTTTTTAAAGGCTTCCCCACTACTGATTTCGCACGGGATTGGCATAAATTCCCAAGAAAATATCTTTCAAGACATCGGGATCGGCAACGTCATAGTCATTGAGACGGGCCATGGAATGCTTGAATTCGGCCAATTGGTCGGGGGTGTAATGCTGCTGATAGCGGGTCTGACCATAGCGCAAATCATGGGCTATATAATTTGAAGGATAACAAACGTAAGCCTTGTTGATGCGGCTATCGATCAGCTCGGCCACCTTTTTGTGGTACTCATTGTTGGTACAATTATTATAACATGACAGATCGGCCTCGGTAAGTTCATCGCATAGCGCAATGTTGACTTGCCCTTTCTGCTGCAAAATGCCCGTAAGAATGCTGTTAAGGTCCTCGCCCGGCTTTTTGATATAGTTTTGAAAACGACTCTCATAAAGCTCTATGGCCTTCAAGATGTCGCAGCTCTCGCGCTCATAACTAATGCTGACAGGTACGATATGTAACTCACTCAAGGCCCGAATCTTATCCTCGGGCTTGCTCATACAGAACATTTTGATGATTCCTTGGTCCGTATGGTCGTTGCCATCCTTGGTCCGCCCATTGCGCTGGGCTATCCAAACGCTCTCGCGTTGGTCGATAATGACATGGCGGATATAGTCACTCAAATGCTGTGATGACATGTAAAAATCGCGCATGCGGCCACCTCGCTCCACTCTGAACATCTTGTTCGATTTACCTATATCGGTCACCAAACCGGGTTGCATAAGGTTTGCGCCAAACGTAACCTGCGACGTTTCCCGTCCATGTTTCACAAGCAAATACTGCAATAGCGAAGCATCGAGCATGATGTCGCGGTGATTGGATACGAAAAGATATTGGGTATCGGGGTCCAATCGCTCGAAGCCACTATAGGTAAGACGGTCAATACTTCGACTGAGAATCCGCAGATTGACCGCCATCATCACCTCATGCTGAAACTCACGAATGGTCCGGAAAGACAGTAAAAGTTGGCGAACCTGCTCCAAACTACGGTCGGGGAATATCCATGAAGCTAAGAGTGGGAAGCCGTCAGACTCAACGATACGGCGCATGGCTGCCGGTATTTCTTCGTCACGAAAGGGACGAATATCATCATAATTATCCATGAATAAAATCTTAAAAAAGCAAGCTATAAAAGCAAGAATACTATGAGTAACTTCGTGCTTTTATAGCTTTTACAATATTCTATCGGAAAGATTGTCCGGCAACTCGCTCAATATCTTCAATCGTTCCGTCGAAAGGACCGTTATGTTCTAACTTAAGCGTACACATGGCTGCTGCGAACTTTCCGGCCTCAAGGTAATCAGCGCCTTGTGAACGGAGGTACAAATAGCCGGCCGCATACGTGTCGCCACACCCCGTAGAGTCAACTCGCTGGCGGGGTTCATAGGCTGGTACGTGGAAGAACTTGCTATTAGCTAAAATAAACGAGCCGTAACTGCCCAACGTGATAATCACCTCACGCACACCCGAAGCGGCCAAGCTCAAGGCTACTTCACGAGGATTGCGGTTGCCACCGAGCGACACCATTTCATGCTCATTGAGCTTTATAACATCTATGTAAGGCAAAAATTTCTTCTTATCGTTCCATCTTACCGCCCTCACGTTCTCGCCTTTCGCTTCTCTCAGATAGCCTTGCACGTCAATGGAGATCTCTCCTTTATTCGCCAAAGCCTCCACTACTTCCAACGGAAAGTCATCGGGCAGCAGCGAACCCAAATGAAATACCTTCGCATTGAGCGACGCTACTTCATCAAGCGTAAAGGGATCGGCCTTGGCCAACACACGTTGCGTGCGCTTATTAGCGTCTTTATCGTAACGATTCTCAAAGTAAACGGAATGAGCACTCTCATGACTTACAACATCAATGCCGGCCCGACGCATTTTATCTATTTCTCCTTCCTGCTCTTTTCCCACCTTCGTTATCAATTGGAACGAAGTCGTTGGAGGTAATTGGTTGATACCATAAGCCATATAGAAAGAAGTTCCTCCGGCCATATTTACAGAGTACTGCGGTGTAACTATCCTATCCAGCGTTACATGTCCGATACAACATATATCTTTCATCCAAATAAAAATTATGTCATTATATTATAAAGATAGGACCATCTTCGGGCAATCAAGCTCACGCTAAATTGCTAAGACGCTACCTATCTTGAGCAAAGATAGTATATCTTTACTAAAAACCCACATATATTTTCCGGTTTTTACACAATTCATCCCTATCTTATACTTTTTTGGCAATTATTATTCTAATCCACAGCTCGCCCATAACGCTTGCGATCGGGTTTGCCATTAAAGGTTTTATGAATACGTTCCACTTGCTCATATAGCATGGGAACTTTATACCGTTCCAAGTGTTCACGCAAATAAGCAGCCAGTTGTTTCATGTCGAAAGACCGGTGTTTTTGGGGCACAACCAGCAATTTGAGCACGGTTCCCATCATCGGATGCGACGCCGGAACACATAGACAATCGGCTATTCCCTCCATGGAAAGGGCGGCATTCTCTACCTCTATGGGGGCAACTTTCAAGCCCCCCACGTTAATAAGGTCGTCCGCTCTTCCCTGAAGATACAGACGTCCGAGCTCATCCACATGCCCTAAGTCGGCCGTAAGAAAGGTTCCGTCGCGCAGAAGTTCATTTGTCAACGCCTCGTTTCCCACATATCCCGACATGAGCGTATCGCCCTGACAAGCCACCCGCCCATCATCCGTCAGCATGAAACGGCTGTGGCGCAACGGCAAACCAAGACATCCGCCCACGCAAATGCCATCATTGTAATTATAAGTTGATATGATTCCCGTCTCGGTTGAGGCGTATGTATTGTATAAACGGCTGTCGGGAAGCAATTGACACAGCTCTTTCATGTCGCCATGGGCCATCGGAGCCGCCCCCGTTTCTATGAAATCTATTTTATGAGAGATAGCTTTCAGGCGCTCACTGCTAAACATGAGCAACATCCGAATGCTAGCCGGAACAAGGAACGTGGCCATTTTACGGCATGGATAGTCGAAAGCGGCATAAAAAGCATTGAGATCTTTCATGCCCTCAAGCAAATAAAGAGTGGCGCCACACTGCACCGTGGGATACACTTTAGACAGACTGCCAAGGTGATTGAGCGGCCCACTGATAACAAAAACAAGCTCATGCGTATATCCTTGTGCCGCAACAAGGTTATCGGCATTGGCCAAGATCGCCTTATGACTTATCATTACGCCCTTGGGATGGCCCGTAGTGCCGGTAGTAAAAAGGATGTCGGCCACATCGGAAGGTAGTTTCAATCCCTCCAACTCTTGCTCCATCTGCCGCAACTGTTGGTCCGTGGCGTCCTTTTCCATAGGCACTGCCACGGCGCCGGCTACATGAATGGCAAAATAAGTGACCAGAAAATCAATGGTAGGACTGCTTCTGAACACAACCGCCTGCCCACGCTTGTCAGCCAAAGCAACCGCCTTGGCCTGCACCTTGTCAAAAAGTTCGGCATAAGTGACAGCGCTATTAGGCGTTACAATCGCCCTCCGCTCGGCATGAAGGAGGGCATTCTGCCGCAGAAAGTCCTCTATTCTCTCCATTATTTCTCCGCCAATTTACGGTTAACCAATGCCACTATCGCATCCAATGACTTCAGATTCTTTGGCGTGGCGTCCTCTATCTCCAGCGTAATATCGTATTCCTTTGATAATATCATCAGGATAGTCGTAACTCCCAACGAGTCGAGTTCGCTGAAAAGAAAATCGGAATCAACATCCACCAAAGGCAATGCTTCCTCTAAAAGTGTCCTGATATGTTCTTTCATTTCCATCATATTTCCTATTTTTTACGACGCAAAGATAAAGATAAAAAATGTAATCACATAGGCCATAGGCCAAAAGGAATGCCTAATTTTTCTTTAAATCCTTGGCTCTATGCGGAATTGTTATTACTTTTGCGCATATATATAAAGGAGAAAATCAAGATTAATTCAGAATGAGATACGCACTTGTTACGGGAGGCTCACGAGGTATCGGGAAGGCCATTGCCCAAGAACTGGCCAAGGCTGGATTACCAGTTATCATCAATTATCGCAGCAATACGGAAGCTGCTCAAGTAACTTTGAATGAGATAATCGAACAAGGTGGGCAGGCTGAATTGCTGTCATTCGATGTCAGTAGCCCTGAAGCTATCGAGCAAGCCTTGGCCGATTGGGAAGCCAAACATCCCGATGACTACATCGCAGTGGTAGTAAACAACGCCGGAATACGGCGCGACAATCTGATGATTTTCATGCAGAACGAAGAGTGGCACGACGTTATTGACACGCCACTCAATGGTTTTTTCTACGTAACACGCCGTCTTTTAAAGAATATGCTCACCCATCGAGACGGCCGTATCATCAATATTACTTCGCTCAGTGGTATCAAAGGACTGCCCGGACAAGCCAACTACAGCGCTGCCAAGGCTGCTCTCATCGGCGCAACCAAGGCTTTGGCGCAGGAAGTAGCCAAGCG
>NZ_DATCYK010000021.1:0-5092 GCF_036570325.1 Prevotella sp. | reverse complement strand
CCTTAACTTTGCGTTATCGTTTTGTATATATACAAAAAACAAACACTTATGATTGAATATATCAAGGGCGAGCTCACCGATCTTACCCCTGCGGTTGCTGTTGTCGAAGCGGCAGGAGTGGGCTATGCGCTCAATATTTCGTTGACAACCTACAGTGCCATTCAGGGCAAGAAAGAGGTGAAACTCTTTGTTCACGAGTCGTTGGTGACAGGCGGTCGCGACGACAATTTCACGTTTTTCGGCTTCCAAAGCAAGCAAGAGCGGGCTCTTTATCGGCTTTTGATTACGGTATCGGGCGTCGGTGCCAACACGGCTCGTATGATGTTATCGTCCATGACGCCCGCCGAGCTGTGCAATGCCATAGCTATGGGCGACGAAAGGATGATAAAGAGCGTCAAGGGAATAGGCCTTAAGACGGCTCAACGCATTATTGTGGACCTGAAAGACAAGATTATCGCCAGCGGCATTGCCGACGAGCTACATCTTAACTCGCAGGAAGGCAGCGCGCCCATCGTCAATAACGACGTGAAGGATGAGGCCGTGGGAGCACTCACCATGTTAGGATTCTCACCCGCACCGTCGGCCAAAGTGGTGACGGCTATCCTGCAAGAACAGCCCGATATGGCCGTGGAAATGGTGGTGAAGGAAGCCCTCAAACGTATCAAGTAAAACTCTAAAGGGCTCGGGAATGATGAAACGAAACCGTAAATTGGCTACCATGGCTCTCCTTGCGACCTATGTCGTGAGCTATGCGATAGCCGTGCCGTTTCTCCATTCCCCTACTTCTACCCCCTCATCGGTCCACGCTTCGGCCGATACTCTTAAGCCTTCCTCCGACAGTCTGCCCACCGTGAAACCCCGATGGCGCGTACAACGTACCACACCCATTACCTATAACGACCTCGATTCGAGTGCGCTCGACCTGCGACAGCCCGCCAATCTGCATTACGAAGTGAGCTATAACGACTCCCTGAAGCGCTATGTTATTGGCACGAAGATAGGCGGTACGTATCTCGCAGCGCCCGTCATGATGACGCCCGATGAGTATATGAGGTGGTTGGATGCGCGCCGTCGCCATGCTTTTTTCAGGGCCAAAAACGATGACATTTACCAAAAGAAGGGCAAAGAGAAGTTCGATTTCAGCGATATGCGCTTTAACTTGGGCCCCGCGGAGAAGATATTTGGGCCCGGAGGCGTACGAATACGCACGCAAGGAACAGCCGAATTGAAGTTAGGAGGCAACATCAAGAAGATTGATAACCCATCGTTATCTATCCGAAATCGCAAAACTACGTCGTTGGAGTTCGACGAAAAGATAAATCTGTCGGTCAATGGTAAGGTGGGAGATAAGGTAAACATGAACCTTAACTACAATACTGACGCCACGTTTGACTTCGATACGCAGAATCTTAAGCTGCGTTACGACGGTAAGGACGACGATATTATCAAGTTGGTTGAGGCGGGCAACGTGGCTTTTCCCAGCAATTCGTCGCTCATTATGGGCGCCAACTCGCTCTTCGGCGTACGTACCGACATGCAGTTTGGCAGGTTGAAACTCCAAATGGTGGCCTCACAGAAACGCAGTTCGGCCAAGAGCGTGGCCTCAAAGGGTGGAGTGCAACTCACGTCTTTCGAGATAAACGCGGCCGACTATGAGGAAAACGCCCACTTCTTTCTCAGCCATCACTTCCGCGAACATTACGATGAGCACATGCGGAAGCTGCCCCATGTAACCACGGGGCTTACCATCAACCGTGTGGAAGTGTGGATAACAAACAAGTCGGGCACCACTACGGGCACCCGAGACATCGTGGCGCTCACCGATTTGGGTGAGAATCGGCAGGTCAGCAACAGCCTTTGGACCACATTGGGGCTGCCCGTTCCCGACAACAAAGCTAATTCCCAATACGCTACGCTCAATGCCAATACGGCCTTGCGTGACATCGATTACGCCTCAACGGCGCTTGAGGGGCAGGGCCTTGTAGGCGGTCAGGACTTTGAAAAGATAGCCCACGCCACCCTACTCGACCCTTCGGCCTACACCGTCAATACGTCCTTGGGCTATATTTCGCTCAAAACCAATCTGCAATCCGACCAAGTCGTGGCCGTGGCTTACGAATATACGTATGGCGGTCGCACCTATCAGGTGGGTGAATTTGCCACCGATAAGACCGATGTGGGGCAGGCTTTGCTCGTAAAAGCACTGAAAAACACGAGCAATAACCCGCTTCAGGCCAACTGGAAGCTCATGATGAAGAACGTATATAGGCTGGGTGACAGTGTGGAAAAGGACCGATTCAGGCTCGATGTGAAGTATCAGAGCGACACGACGGGCGTGTATCTCAACTATATTCCCGAGCCCCAAGTAAAGAATCACATGCTTATCAAAGCCTTGGGGGCCGACCGTCTCGACAATAACAATAACACTCAACCCAATGGCTACTTTGATTTCATCGAGGGATATACCATCAGCGACGGCCGAGTGTTCCTCCCTGAGACCGAACCTTTCGGCTCTTACCTCTATAACTACTTGACAAAGCAGGGCGTTTCGCCCCAAGTGGCCGCCAAATATGCCTTTACCGAACTTTACGAATCTACCCGCACGGCGGCCCGACAGATAGCCGAGAAGGACAAGTTTGTCCTCTCCGGCCGTTTCAGAGGCTCATCCGCAAACGTTATTTCCTTAGGAACTTTCGACGTACCACAAGGCTCTGTCGTCGTAACGGCGGGCGGAGTAAGGCTCAACGAAGGCACTGATTACACCGTAGACTACAGCGCCGGCGAGGTAACGATACTCAATAAGAGCATTCTTGACGCAGGAACGGCGGTCAATGTGTCATTAGAGAGCAACTCAGACCTTGGCCAAATGCGCAAGACTATGGTGGGATTGAACTGGCAATACGACTTTTCAAAGGACTTTCAGATAAGCGGTACGCTCCAACATCTGCAGGAACAAGCCATCATTAATAAGGTTTCGATGGGTGCCGAGCCCGTCAATAACACGTTGTGGGGTGTAAATGTCAACTGGAAAACCGAGAGTCAGTGGCTCACCAACATGCTTGACAAGATTCCTTTCTTACATCTTACACAGCCATCACACATCTCTTTGACCGGCGAATTCGCACAACTCATCGCCGGACAGACCAAAGGGACGCAGGATAACGCCTCTTATCTCGACGATTTTGAGAACTCCAAGTCGGCCATTGATGTGTCTTTACCCTCTTCTTGGTTCATTTCCAGCGTGCCATCGATGTTTCCCGAGCACAAGGAAAAGACCACTTTAGCCGCCGGTTACCATAGAAGCCGGCTTGCTTGGTACAATATTGACCCGTTGTTTACCCGCCGTAGCAGCTCACTTACGCCCGGCCACATCCGCAGTGACGTCGATCAACTGAGCAATCACTACGTTCGTGAGGTGTACATGCGTGAACTTTACCCCAACAGAGACTACAGCGCATACAACAGCGGGGGCGCTGCCAACACGCTGAACATACTCAACTTGGCCTATTATCCCGACGAACGAGGCCCTTATAACTTCAATCCCGACCTCAATCGGGACGGAACTTTGCGCCAACCGCAAAGACATTGGGGGGGCATGATGCGAAAACTCGACCTTAATGACTTTGAAACGGCCAACGTGGAGTACATCGAATTCTGGCTCCTCGACCCCTTTATATACAGTCGACAGCAAGCTGACGCGGCCGAATATGGCGGCGATCTCTACATTGATTTGGGCGAAATAAGCGAAGATATACTGCCCGATGGCAAGAAATTTTATGAAAGTGGCATGCCGGTGGACGGCTCCAACAGCTTCACTACTACCCAATGGGGCCGCATTCCCACACAAACGACCACGACGTATGCCTTTGCCACCTCGGCCGAAGCTCGACAATTACAAGACGTAGGCTTCAATGGCATGACCGATGAGCAGGAACGTTCGTTTGCCACTTACCAGCCTTTCCTCAATGAGATACGAGGAAAAGTGAGCCCGGAAGTGATGAACGACATCGTCAATGACCCTGCCAACGACAACTACCACTACTTTAGGGGCAGCGATCTTGACGAAAAGAAGGCCTCCATACTGCAACGGTATAAGTACATTAACAACCCTCAAGGCAACTCACCCGACAGCGAACAGCGCCAAGAACGCTACGACACATCCTATAAAACCACGCCCGACGTGGAGGACATCAACCAAGATTACACGCTCAATGAGTATGAAAAGTACTTTGAATACCATGTTTCGCTGCGTCCAAACGACTTAGAAGTGGGGCGAAACTTCATCGTTGACAAGCGCGAATACGCCGCTTCACTGCGTAATAACACGAAAGAAGTAGTCAATTGGTACCAATTCCGTATTCCCGTTAATGAGTTTGAGAAGCGCTTCGGCGCCATTTCAGACTTTACTTCCATCCGTTTCATGCGCATGTTTCTTACCGGTTTCAAGCGCCCCGTGGTGCTTCGATTCGGCAGCTTGGACCTTGTGAGGGGCGATTGGCGGCTCTATGAGCAGAATTTAGATAAGATAGCAGGCACCGGAAGCCTGAATGTAAGCGCCGTAAACATAGAAGAGAACGGCGAGAAACAGCCTGTCAACTATGTCGTTCCACCCGGAATAGACCGTATTCAGGACCCTGCGCAGCCCCAAGTGGTGATGAACAACGAGCAAGCGCTTGACCTTGTGGCCGAGAATTTGTCGGCAGGCGAGTCGAAAGCTGTCTATAAACACACCCACATAGACATGCGCCAATACCGCCAACTGCAAATGTTTGCCCACGCCAATGCCCTCCAGCAAGACGTAACTAACCTGCAAAACGACCAGCTAAGCGTATTTATTCGCTTGGGAAGTGACTACAAGAACAACTATTATGAGTACGAAGTGCCACTTAAACTGACAGCTCCGGGCCGCTACGACCTGCACTCCACGCCGCAAAGAGCCCTCGTATGGCCTGCCGAAAACATGATAAACATTCCCCTCCAGCTATTTACGACCTTGAAAAAGGAGCGCAATCGGGCGAAAACAATGGGCAACGCCTCCTTCACGGGTGAGTATTTCATGTACGACCCCGCCACTCCGAGCAACCGGGTAGCC
>NZ_DATCYK010000020.1:0-40534 GCF_036570325.1 Prevotella sp. | reverse complement strand
ATATTGTAGCCCGAATATGCAAACTTTATAGGCCTACGACCTTACTTATTAACTGTTATTAACGAATAGGTTTAATTTTTGCAAATATTTTCCCAATAAAAGCAGGTTTATTTTTAACCGAAAGCATTTGTCCCACCTATTTATTATTTAATAAAAGAAAAACATCAACGTTTTAAAAGCCAAGACTTACGAAAATAAACACGAAGCGTTAAAAAAACAGAAGCAGGGCCCTATCACCCACACGCCTCGGCAAGCAGGAAATCATAGCCTGCCGACGGCCCAACCGACAGCCTTGCGCCGACTGACGCACGGACGAGAAACGAGGCGGTTTTCATGACGTATCAAAAGTGGGAAGAAAGGTTATGCCCCACTTTTTTGTCAAAAATAAGGAGTGATTTTTAACACTTCGGGAGGGTCACAAACAGAAAACAAAAAGGCCGGTTCTTGCTTTTCAAAGTCTGCCTCGAGGGCTTCCACACGCTAAAAATAGGAGTAAACAATGGCCAAAACAGCTCTTTGGAGCAACCAAAAACCCGCTTCAACAGAACGAGAAAAACGATGGTAAGAAGTCAAAGGCCCACTATCGGCCGACCAAAGCAGGCTTTTGGAAGCATGGGGAGAACGGCATTTTACCACGATCAGACATAAACAACTGTTTATCAACAAGATACAAAACCTCTAAAATATTGAATATTTACAATCAAAAGACGGCCGACGGCGAAAAGAGGGCTTATTTTCAAGCCCCGTGTAAAAGTTTTTCGCAATCGCGATTATCATATTTCGCCATTGCCATAATTATTTACAACCATCATCACCCCGACTTGCCGCCGCGGCCATGAAAGAATTTCGCCACCGTCCTATCAGTTTTTCGACACGACCACCACGCCACCCTCGCTCCCAAGCCGCGGCCTCCCTGCGCCCCGACATGGGCAAAACGGCCAAATGCAAACTCGGAATGACAAAAGGCAGAAATAAGCTATGGAATTTTAATTCTTTAACCTAAATACTTTATTATATACGGTTTTTTTGTAGAATGAAAGTTGTTTGTTGTTTTGATTTTCCGTAACTTTGCGGACGGTAAAACTCAAACAAGGCCACGAAGCGTCAGCCCATGGCCTATAAAGGATAAATCCAAAGAACTTAATTTTTCACAACTTAAATACATTTATAGAATGGCAAAGTTTGACAAAGCAGTACTCGAAAAGTACGGTATCACAGGTACTACAGAAGTAGTCTACAATCCTTCTTACGAAGTTTTGTTCGAAGAAGAGACTAAAGAAGGTCTTGAAGGTTTTGAAAAGGGTCAGGTTACTGAGCTTGGCGCCGTTAACGTGATGACTGGTGTGTACACCGGTCGTTCTCCTAAGGACAAGTTCATCGTTGACGACGAGAACTCTCACGACACAGTATGGTGGACTTCTGACGAATATAAGAACGACAACAAGAAGGCCAGCAAGGAAACTTGGGACGTTGTTAACGCATTGGCTAAGAAAGAGCTTTCTAACAAGCGCCTCTTCGTAGTTGACGGTTTCTGCGGCGCCAACAAGGATACCCGCATGAAGGTTCGCTTCATCATGGAGGTAGCATGGCAGGCTCACTTCGTAACTAACATGTTCATCCGCCCCGTAAATCAGGAAGAACTCGATCAGGAGCCCGACTTCATCGTTTACAACGCCTCTAAGGCAAAGGTTGAAAACTACAAGGAACTCGGTTTGAACTCTGAAACAGCCGTTGTATTCAACGTAACCAGCAAGGAACAAGTTATCCTTAACACATGGTACGGTGGTGAAATGAAGAAGGGTATGTTCTCTATGATGAACTACTACTTGCCTTTGAAGGGTATCGCTTCTATGCACTGCTCTGCCAACACCGACATGAACGGCGAGAACACCGCCATCTTCTTCGGTCTGTCAGGTACTGGTAAGACTACTCTTTCTACCGACCCGAAGCGTTTGCTCATCGGTGACGACGAGCACGGATGGGACGACAACGGCGTCTTCAACTTTGAAGGTGGTTGCTACGCTAAGGTTATCAACCTCGACAAAGAGTCTGAGCCCGATATTTATGGCGCCATCCGTCGCGACGCTCTCTTGGAGAACGTAACAGTGGCAGAGGACGGTAAGATCGACTTTACCGATGGTAGCACAACCGAGAACACTCGTGTTTCTTACCCAATCGACCACATCACCAACATCGTTAAGCCTATCTCAGCAGGTCCCGCAGCAAAGCAGGTAATCTTCTTGTCGGCTGACGCGTTCGGTGTATTGCCTCCCGTATCTATCCTCGACGCAGAGCAGACCAAGTACTACTTCCTCTCCGGCTTCACAGCTAAGCTCGCCGGAACAGAGCGCGGTATCACTGAGCCTACTCCAACCTTCTCTGCTTGCTTCGGCCAAGCATTCCTTGAGCTCCACCCAACAAAGTATGCTGAGGAATTGGTTAAGAAGATGGAGAAGAACGGTGCCAAGGCTTACTTGGTAAACACCGGCTGGAACGGAACCGGCAAGCGTATTTCTATCCGTGATACACGTGGTATCATCGACGGAATCCTGAGCGGTGCCATCAACGAAGCTCCCACCAAGACCATTCCTTTCTTCAACTTCGTAGTTCCTACACAGTTGGAAGGCGTTGACACTAACATCCTCGACCCACGCGACACTTACGCTGACGCAGCACAGTGGGAAGAAAAGGCTAAGGACTTGGCAGCCCGCTTCATCAAGAACTTCAAGAAGTACGAAGGCAACGAAGCCGGTAAGGCACTCGTAGCAGCAGGTCCCCAGCTCTAAGCTGACAATGATTCTTCGAGTCGCCGTCCGACCGGCAGCGACCGCGAGATAACCCATCCCGCTCTCCCCATCGGAGAGCGGGATTTTTGTATCCTACAAAAAGAAAGCCCGATGATTCACAATATTTACCAAAACAACCATACGAAACACGTTTAAAATCAATCCGAAAGTCACAAATAATCAATCGAAATCATTATTATAAGATACGAAAGGATTAAAAAACTTATTAAAACTACTGAAAAATGGATTGAAAAGTTTGGCGTGTTCGTGCACAATTAGTACATTTGCAATGTATTCGCGAGAATACTTTATTGTTTTTTCATTAGGTTAGTAGTTTTGATAAACATTTAAGGTAAAGATTATGTTATTAGATTTTGACACAAATGATATGTTGGTAACGTTATAGAGCTAACGACAAAAGAGCCTTCAACGGCCCTTTCTGCCCAACATTCAAGTAGATTAAATCAATTAAGGCCGGCACGAGTGATCGCACCGGTCTTATTTTATAACATGACAAAAGAGCCACAAATCGCTCGTTTTCAACCCGCTAAGAACAAAAACTAAAACAAACTTAAAAAACCAACTATATTCCTTATTTTACATAATAATGGAGACAAAAATTCCCCTATTTGCGTTTTTCTGATTAAATTTGCACGCAAAAACGAATAAAATAAGAGGAATGAAGAGGAAGTTTTTATCCTTCACATTATTGCTGACAGCCGGCATTTTGCTTTCATCATGCTTGGGCAATAACGAGGAAGAACCAACTACCTATTATGATTCGGCCATCACCGGTTTCCAAATCGGAACGCTGAACAAATATGTAACCACCACCGGCAAGGACGGAAAGAAGACCATCACCAAGACCTCGGTGAACTGTAGCGCATACGCTTTTTACATTGATCAGGCCAATCATCTGATTTACAACCCCGACTCCTTGCCCGCAGGTCTCGACATCAAGCACGTCGTAACGACTTGTTACGCCAAGAACGGAGGCGTTATCACCCTGAAAGATAACAAGAGCGAGAACGTCTACGCTTACTCCACGCAAGACTCCATCGATTTTTCTGAGCCACGGACCTTCATTGTTTACAACAATACGGGTGCCGTCAAAACGACTTATACGGTCAAGGTAAACATGCACAAGCAGGAGGCTGACCATTTCGGATGGAACGCCACTACCGCCACCAATGACGAGTTGGGCGCCCTTACCGGCATGAAGCTCTTGCCATGTGGCGACAACATGGTTCTCTTCGGCCTGAAAGACGGGCAGACCAAGGTGTATGCCACAGCCCAAAGCGACATCAACGGCTGGAAGGCTTTGGCTCCCAACATCGCCCTCGACGCCCATGCGGCGGCTAACGTGGTGGCTGCGGCAGGCCGACTTTACCTGCTCAACGGCGGCAAACTCTACTCCTCGACCGACGGAAGCCGATGGGACGAAGTTGCTGCGGCGCCTAATCTCACGAAACTTCTCGGCGCTTCGGGCGCTAACATCTACGGCCTAACGGCTGACAATACGCTCATGCGCTCGGCTGACGGCAGCAAGTGGACCAAGGAAACCATGGATGACGACGCGGCGCTCCTGCCTTCACAGAACATCAACTTCGTGACGCTGCCCCTCAAGACCAATGCCAACACCAATTACTTGGTGCTCATCGGCAACCGCGACAACAACTACCCAACAGATAACAACGCTCAAGTATGGGGCAAAGTGGAAGACAACAGCGAGGAAGCCAAAGCCGAGCCGTGGAGCTACTATCCCCCCGCAAGCGATAACAAATACAAGGCCCCTCGCCTGACCAACCTCCAAATAGCTGGCTACGGCAACGACATGATAGCCTTGGGAGGCAAAGGCATGGGCGAAAAGAACGAGAAAGCATTTGGTGGAATCTACCGAAGCCAAGACAAGGGAATCACATGGAAAGTGGATTCTGTCATGACTTTGCCCACCGCTTTCAAGAGTAGCGAGACCGACTTCGCCATGACGGTGGACCGCCAAAACTTCATTTGGATTGTCTGCGGCAACAGCGGACAGATTTGGAGAGGGCGCCACGACGGCAAAGGATGGGCTACGGAACAAACCAAGTTTGAGAAATAACATTTCCGAATGACGTCGAGAGTCATGCTGGCATTCGTGCTCATGGTCACTGCCATGCAGAGTCATGCGCAGCTCGACGATGAATATCGCTGGGAAACAGGAGCCGGAATAGGACTCACTGGCTATCTCGGCGATTTCAACGGTAATATAACCCGCGACTTCCGGCCCGCCGCCACCCTGCAGCTGCGCAGGGTTATCAATCCGTCAATGGACGTTAGGCTGGCCGCTACCATGGGAGGGATAAAAGGAAATTCCGATAACACGGCCACCATTTTCCCCGACTATGCGGCCCATCCCTACCACTTCAGCCACAAGCTGATGGACGTCGGACTGGCCTACGAGTACAACCTATGGCCCTATGGCACCGGTCACGACTATCGGGGAGCCAAACCTCTGACGCCTTATTTACTGGCAGGAGTGGGCATAACCTACGTTGACGCCGATGAAAAGAGTGTCCTTACACCCAATATTCCTTTGGGATTGGGCATTAAATACAAGGTCGCGCCACGATTGAACCTCGGTTTCGAGTGGGCGGTTCACCTCACGATGAGCGACAAGCTCGATGGAGTGAAAGACCCGTACCACGTGAAAAGCCAAGGCGTTTTCAAGAATACGGACGCCTATTCGGTCATACAACTGACCCTAACCTACAGTTTCGCGCCCAAATGCGCCAACTGTAACAAAGATTTTTAATACAAAGAATTAGAGCATCATACAGACATGGCAGAACCCAACTACAACTTTGACATGGAAAGAGTGCCACAGCACATCGCCATGATCATGGATGGCAACGGCCGTTGGGCCACAGAGCGCCATCAACCACGCTCTTATGGCCATCAGGCCGGCGTGGATACAGTGCGTCGCATCACCTCGGAATGTGTGCGATTGGGTGTGAAATACCTGACGCTCTATACCTTTTCCACCGAAAATTGGAGCCGTCCCGCCGATGAGATCAGTGCCTTGATGGGATTGGTTCTCAGCTCTCTTGAGGATGAAATCTTCATGAAGAACAATGTACGCTTCCGTGTTATCGGCGACAGACAGCGCTTACCCGAGGCCGTCCAGCAGAAACTGCGCGAAACGGAGGAGCATACGGCGGCCAACTCTGCCATGACCATGGTGGTGGCACTTAGCTACAGTGCCCGCTGGGAGATAACACAGGCCGTGAAAGATATTATCAATGAGCACGAGAATCAAGCCGAACAACCGTCGCATGGACCATTGACAACGGCCGACATTACCGAAGACCTCATCAGCAAACACATGCAGACGAGCTTCATGCCCGACCCCGATTTGCTTATCCGGACGGGCGGTGAGCTTCGTATCAGCAACTATCTGCTGTGGCAAATCGCCTATTCCGAGCTCTATTTCTGCGATACCTATTGGCCCGACTTCAACGAAGCCGACCTCCACAAGGCCATCGAGAGCTATCAAAACCGCCAGCGCCGCTTCGGCAAAACGGAGGCTCAGGTGGAAGAGGAGTCAAAATAAAGGGGTCCACTCGTAAGTAACGGACCCTCCATAATGATTAGAAAATACTTATAACGAATATGTATATATATAATAAGGTGTTGTTTTCCCTTGCCGCCATGCTGACGTTGGCCTTGGGAACCAAAGCACAGGACAAGATCGTTTTTCCCGACATATCCTACGCCGGGACACCACGCACATGCGTTATAGCCGGCCTCAATGTCGATGGTATTGAGGGATACGAGAATACGCAGTTAGCCGGTATCTCCGGACTCGTCATCGGCGGGGAAATCACGGTGCCCGGAAGAGAAATCACCGACGCCGTGCGACGCTATTGGAAATACGGATTGTTCTCCGAAGTATCTATCGGTGCCGACTCCATCATTGGCAACAAGATTTATCTGCATATTCATTTGAAAGGACGTCCCCGCGTTTCGGCCATCAACTATAGGGGCTTGAAGAAAAGCGAACGTGAGGATATGGAGAAAAAACTCGGCCTTCTGATGGGCTCACAGATTACTCCCAACATGATTGACCGTGCCAAGATATTGGCCAAGAAATACTTTGACGACAAGGGATTCAAGAACGCTGACATAGAAATTGTGCAGCGCGACGACCTCTCAAGCAAGAATCATGTCATCTTGGACGTCAATGTCGACAAGAAGGAAAAGATGAAAGTGCGCAACATTTTCATCGAAGGCAATAACTCATTAAAGGACAGCAGAATCAAAGGTGGCTTGTTCACAAAGGGTGCCTTTGCCAAGATTCACGAGTCAGGAAAGTTGAGTTCTTTCCTCAAAGCCAAGAAGTTTACCCCTGAACGCTGGGAAACTGACAAGAAAAACCTCATTGACAAGTATAACGAATTGGGCTACCGTGACGCCGTCATCTTAGAGGACAGCGTGTGGAACAACGACCCCAAGCACGTCAACATATATCTCAAAGTCAACGAAGGTCGCAAATATTTCCTCCGTAAGATGACTTGGGTGGGCAACACCGTGTACAACACGGACTATTTGGCAGCCGTTTTGGGCATGAAGAAAGGTGATGTCTACAATCAGAAACTCATGAAGAAACGCCTCCAAGAGGATGAGGACGCGGCCGGAAACCTTTACTATAACAACGGATATGTGTTCTCCAGCATTACTCCTACCGAGGTAAACATCGACGGAGACTCCATCGATTTGGAAATGAGAGTGGTCGAAGGACCACAAGCTCACCTAAGTCATGTGCGCATCAATGGTAACGACCGCCTCTACGAAAACGTAGTTCGGCGTGAGCTTCGCACCAAACCGGGCGACCTCTTCTCGAAAGAAGCCCTCACCCGTTCTTTGCGTGAGCTTGCCTCCATGGGCCATTTCGACCCCGAGGAAATGACACCTGATGTCAAGCCCGATTACGAAAACGGAACCGTGGACATCAATTATAACCTCAAACAGAAGAGCAATGACCAAATAGAATTCTCACTCGGATGGGGTCAGACGGGTGTCATCGGCCGTGTAGGATTGAAGTTGAACAACTTCTCCATGGCCAACCTCTTCAACAAGAATAAGGAACATCGCGGCATTATGCCCATCGGTGATGGCGAAGTTTTGAGCATTGGCGCCCAAACCAACGGCAGCTATTACCAGAGTTACAACGCAAGCTACTCCACAAACTGGTTCGGTGGCAAGCGTCCTATACAGTTCAGCGTGGGTGCATACTTCAGTAAGCAGACCGACATTTCGAGCACTTACTTCAACAACGCCTCTATGATGAACTATTACAACAACTATTATTATGGTTCAGGTTCCTATGGTTACAACAACTATGAGAACTACTACGACCCCGATACTTACATTAAGCTCTACGGCTTGAACCTCGGTTGGGGTAAGCGTCTGCGTTGGCCGGATGATTACTTCACACTCTCCATGCAGTTGTCATACCAGCGTTACATACTGAAAAACTGGCGAGGATCGTTCCTCATGCGTACCGGAACGGCCAACAACCTTAACCTCAGTATCTCGGTCAACCGTACTTCCACCGACAACCAGCTCTTCCCACGTCGCGGATCTGAGTTCTCCGCTAGCGTAACCCTTACCCCGCCATGGAGTGCTTGGGACCATAAGGACTATAAGAACTTGGCCAACAATAGCAATTCTCCCACCTTTGCCAAGGAGCAACAAGAGAAATATCGCTGGATAGAATATAACAAATGGAAGTTCAAGGCCAAGACTTACACAGCCCTGACCAACGGCCAAAAGTGCTTCGTACTGATGACCCGAGTGGAGCTTGGCTTGCTCGGTAGCTACAACAAGTACAAGAAGAGCCCGTTTGAAACCTACTACATGGGTGGTGACGGTATGACCGGATACTCATCAGGCTACGCCGAAGAAACGGTGGCCCTGCGTGGTTATGAGAACGGATCCATCGCTTACAACGCCTATGCTTACGACCGTTTCTCCCTCGAATTACGCTATCCGTTCATGCTCGGCAACACTACCATCTACGGACTTGGCTTCCTCGAAGCCGGTAACGCTTGGTACAACACCCGCGATTTCAATCCCTTCGACATGAAGCGTTCGGCCGGTCTCGGCGTGAGAATCTATCTCCCGATGGTTGGTTTGATGGGTATCGACTGGGCATACGGTTTCGACAAGGACAATGTCAATGGCAAAAAAGGCGGCAGCCAATTCCATTTCATCCTCGGACAGGAGTTCTAATTGCTAAAAAAATCAAAAGCAGTTAACTTCCACCCTTTGATAACAGTCTAACTAATTGTATTTAAAAAGAAAGGAACTGTACAATGAAGAAGATAATCCTTATGAGCTTCATGCTCATCGCCACGCTCACCGCATCGGCCCAAAAGTTTGCTTTGCTCGACATGGAGTACATCATGAAGAACATTCCCGCATGGGAACGGGCCAATGAACAGATAAACCAAACCAGCAAAAAGTGGCAGGCCGAGGTGGAAGCCCTCAACAACGAGGCCGCGACCTTGTATAAAAACTATCAGAACGAGGCCGCTTTCTTATCGAACGAACAGAAGAAAAGCCGTCAGGAAGCTATCATGAACAAGGAGAAAGAGGCCGCCGAGCTTCGCAAGAAGTACTTCGGTCCCGAGGGCGAACTGTTCAAAAAACGCGAGAGCCTCATCGCTCCCATCCAAGAAGACATCTACAATGTCGTGAAAGAAATATCCCTTCTCCGTGGCTACAGCCTTGTGCTCGACCGTGCGAGCGACACCGCCATCATCTTCGGAAGTCCTAAAATCGACATCAGCAACGAAGTACTCGAGAAGTTAGGTTACGGCAGATAAGGAGCCATCCCCCAACAATGAATTAACAAAATAATAACAATAAAAAAACTTAGAACAATGAAAAAACTATTTTTAATGTTGATGCTTCTTGCGCCAATGGCTATGTTTGCGCAGAAATTCGGTAGAGTAAACACGCAAGCTATCATGCAAGCCATGCCTGAACTGGCCAAGGCTAACGGCGAATTGGCAGCAGAGCAGAAGAAGTATGAGAACGACTTGAAGGCCATGCAGGATGAGCTGACCCGCAAATCACAGGAATACGATAAGACCAAGGCTACCATGAACGCTACCAAGCAGCAGGAAACCGAGACCGAATTGCAGACCATGTATCAGAAGATACAGCAGACCTTCCAAGACAACCAGCAGGCTTTGCAAAAGAAGTCTAACGAGTTGATGGAGCCCATCGTTACCAAAGTACGCAATGCCATCAGCGCAGTGGGCAAGGCTGGTGCCTATACCTACATCCTCGAAGAGGGCTCCGCACTCTACATGGGCGACGCCGTGAAAGACGTTACCGCCGATGTAAAGGCTCAGCTCGCCAAGATGAAGTAATCAAACGACTATCACTTCCACAGTTTAGGAAGTGAATCCCTACACGCAGGAATCGGCTTTGGTCCGGTTCCTGCTATTTTGAAACAATCCAATCCCATATCAGCATGAAGAAGTTTTTCCTTTTCGCGGCAGTCACATTGTTATCACTGACCGCATCGGCACAGACAACCGAGTCGCAGCCACGCGAAACCACAACCACCCAAGCAGCCGCCGGCGCCTTGAAGTTTGGCTATTTCAGCTATGAGGAAGCCATGAAATCATCGGCCGACTACAGTCTGATACAACGCAACATGGCCGACCTTCGTGCCAAGTACGACGCAGAGATGAAACGCGTGGAGGACGAATTCAACAAAAAATACGAAGACTTCCTCGACGGACAGCGCAACTTCGCGCCTTCCATCCTGAAGAAACGTCAGGCCGAACTGCAAGAGCTGATCGAAAAGAACGCCGCTTTCAAGAAGGAAGCACAAGAGCTTTTGAAGAAGGCAGAGAAAGAAGCTCTCGCCCCATTGAAGCTGAAAGTAAAACTCGCCGCCGCCAAAATCGGTCAGAGCAAAGGCCTTGCCTTCATTCTCAACCTCGACGGCGACAGCCTGCCCTACGTCGACAGCACCGTGGGCCAAGACATTACAGAGGCCGTAAAAGCAGCGTTGCAATAGTCCATGGGGAGCCTCAACCCTCCCGAAAACCGTTTTTCACAATGATGTTATCCAATGCCCCGGGACCCATTGGCGTCTTCGACTCGGGTTATGGTGGCCTGACCATCCTTCACGGCATACGCCAATTGCTGCCCCAATACGACTTCATGTACTTGGGCGACAATGCTCGTGCGCCCTACGGAACCCGCTCTTTCGACGTCGTTTACCAATTCACACGGCAGGCCGTACTCAAACTATTCAGCATGGGCTGCCAATTGGTCATCTTGGGATGCAACACCGCCTCGGCCAAAGCCTTGCGCACCATTCAGCAGCGCGACCTTCCCTTGTGGGACTCTGACCGCCGCGTGCTGGGCGTTATCCGTCCCACGGCCGAAGTCATTGGGTCGCTCACCCACTCACGCCACGTGGGATTACTGGCCACCGAGGGCACCGTGCGCAGCCACAGCTACGACATTGAGATACAAAAGTTTTTTCCCGACATAGCGATCAGCGGCGTGGCATGCCCCTTTTGGGTGCCGTTAGTGGAATACAACGAGGCCGACAGCCCCGGCGCCGATTACTTCGTGAAGAAGCGCATTGACGAGCTCATGCGCCAAGACCCCGCCATCGACGCCATCATCTTGGGCTGCACCCACTATCCCATCCTCATGCCGAAGATCCTGAAATATGTCAATCCCGGCGTTAAAATCATCGCCCAAGGCGAATATGTGGCCCATAGCTTGGCCCAATACCTCGACCGCCACACAGCCCTTCGCAAAAAACTGACCACCGGAGGCACTTGTCAATACTTCACGACGGAGAACCCCGACAAGTTCAAGGAGAGCGCCCAAATCTTCCTCAAGGAGAAAGTCAGCGTCAGCCATGTCGACTTGGAATAAGCCAAACACGGCAACATCATCACCCGAATACTAAAAAAGTCATGCTTTCCCAATCGGAAAAACATGACTTTCTTTTATTTTCGGCCTACCCGAATTTATCCTTTAATTCAAGGAAAGGGCCCAAGCCCGAATATCGTTTCTTACAAGCCGCTATCCCCGTGGCTATTTGTTTTCTCTCGTGAAATAGCGCACCGGATACCAAACGGCTATCCATCCTACGGCCATTACCGTGAGGAATACGAGCAACACATCCACATAATGCACGCTCACGGGGTAGGAATTGATCACAAAACTGCCACTGCGCTCACCCATTTTCACCAATCCGTAAGTCTGCTGGAGCCAGCACAAGAGCAGTCCGAGCCCTATGCCGATGACCGCGCCCAGCGCCGAGATCATACGACCCTCCAACAAGAATATCCTCGTTATCTGCTTATCGTCGGCACCCAAGCTGCGCAGCGTGGCCACATCCTTCTTCTTATCGATGATAAGCATGGAGAGTGAGCCTATGATATTGAAGCAAGCCACCACCAAGATGAACGTAAGGAAGATGTAAGCCATCATCTTTTCTATCTGCATTATCTTGAACGTGTCGGCTTGTTGCTCAAAACGGTCCAACACCCGGTACTTTTCGCCCGCTATCTTCTGCATCTCTCGCTTCACGGCTTCAAAGTCGCTGCCGTCTTTCAGTCGCAGTTCGAGCGACGACAACCTGCCATCCTCACCGAAGAGCAGGCGTGCGAAGCTAACCGAAGTGATGATGTAATTGCGGTCGTACTTGCTTTGGTTCACCGCGAACACCACCCCCGGCGACAGCACCGAGTCGACCACGAAGCCCTCTTGCGGGCTCATCACGTCGTACTGGCCCTCACGCTGGGGCGCGTAAATGCGCAGATAGTCGCCAAAGCTGGCCGAGGTGCCCAGCGCAGCGGCCAGCCTTATGCCGGGAATACCATATTGCAGATTGGCCGCATGCAATGAGAACTCGCCTTCGCCATAAAGGATTTCGGTGATATGGGTGAGCGAGTCGAAGTTGTCGTCCACGCCTTTCACCGTCACCATGGCCTGCTTGTCATGATACATGGCCAAGGCCTGATCCTCCACACACTCCGTGGCCACGGCCACTTGAGGCAACTGTCGTATCTTCGTCAGCAGCGGGTCATCGGCCGGGGCGGTCTTTCCCGTAACGGGAACCACCTTCAGTTGTGGGTCGAAATTCGTGAAGAACGAGGCCACCAAGTCATGAAATCCGTTGAAAACGCTCAATACGATGACCAAAGCCATCGTCGCCACGGCCACGCCTATCACCGAAATGACGGAGATAATGTTGATGGCATTGGTCTTTTTCTTGGAAAACAGATAGCGTCGCGCTATGTAAAAAGGAAAATACATCGCTTCTTTCTGAATGAAAAGGATAAGTCGTCGCCCCGCCGTTTACTTCTTCAGCAGCTCGTCAATGCGCTCTATGTAGTCCAGACTGTCGTCGATGAAGAAGCGCAACTCAGGAATGATACGCAACTGATTGCGCACTCTTTGGCCCAAATCGTAGCGTATGGTCTTCTCGTTGGCGATGATGTTCTTGAGTATCTCCTCACCTTTATCGCTGGGGAAAATGCTCAGATAGGCGGTGCAAATGCTGAGGTCGGGACTTACTTTCACCCGGGTGACGCTCACCATGACGCCGTGCATCATGCGGGTTTGACCTTGAAAAATGGTCGCCAGCTCCTTTTGCAGCAGGCGCGATATACGATTTTGTCTTGTTTCTTGCATAATATAATAATGTTATAGTGGGTGCAAAGTTAAGCAATAATATTGAAACGCCATGCCTTGCGGCCCACGGTCGTCCTATTTTTTTCGGATGATGGTCAGGCCGTCGCGCAGGGGCAGTATCACTTTCTCCACCCTTTCGTCGGCCGCCACGTGGTCGTTAAAGGCCCTTATGCCCTGCGTCTGCCGGTCGTGGTCGTAGGCCGGGTCGACCACATGACCGTCCCACAGCGTGTTGTCGGCCAATATGTAACCGCCGGGGCGCAGCAGGCTCATCACCATTTCGTAGGTTTCCACGTAGGTACGCTTATCGCCGTCGACGAAAGCCATGTCGAACATCACGCCCAACCGGGGCGCCAGCTCGTTGGCGTCGCCAATGATGAAGCTGATGTTATCGGCCAGTCCCGACCCTTCTATCCACGGACGGGTGAAGTCTTCCATCTCATCGTTTACCTCGAACGTGTAGAGCCGGCGCTCCACATCAGGCTCCTCGGCTTCCAAGGCCTTGAGTCCCTCGGCCAAGCAGAGGGCCGAATAGCCCGAGAAAGTTCCCACCTCGAGGATATTGCGGGGCCTTGCCATCTGCACAAACATCTTCAGCAGCCGTCCCTGCAGATGGCCGCTGGCCATGCGTCCGTGGATGGTATGGATGTTGGTGGCCCGATAAAGGCGGTACAGATAGTCACCCTCGGGGTCGCTGTGGTCACGAATGTAGGCGTCGAGCGGGGGCTGTGATGGGTCGGTCGTCATCGGTCGGTGCCCTTTCTCGTCAGTCCCTCTATGGCCAAGTCGTAGCCCTGAAGGCCGAATCCGCAGATAACGCCCTTGCAAACGGCCGACAAATAGGAGTGGTGACGAAAGCTCTCACGCTCGTGCACATTGCTGATATGCACCTCGACCACCGGACAGCGCAGCGCCCTGACGCAGTCGTGAAGGGCTATACTCGTGTGGGTGTAGGCGCCGGCATTGAGCACCACGCCGTCAAACGTGAACCCCACTTCCTGCAACTTATTGATAAGCTCACCCTCAACGTTGCTCTGATAATAGCTTATCTCCACGTCGGGAAACTTGGCCCGCAGCCCGGGCAGATAGCTCTCGAAGCTCTCGCTGCCATAGATTCCGGGCTCTCGCAGGCCCAGCAGATTGAGGTTGGGCCCGTTAATGATTTGTATTTTCATCTTTTTATCCTATCTTTGTAGGTCAGTAAGCCCCGCTGCGCCACGGTATTCTCGCCCCCGCAGGCGGCTCCTTTCCATGCTTTTGGGCAAAAATAGTAAAATAAATGGAAATCGACAAGAAAAGAATCGCTAATGTTGTGAAGGCTTATATCAGGTTTCTGAAGCTGGAACGCAACTACACGACCAACACCATTGAGGCCTACCGCCACGACCTTGAGAGCCTCATAAGCTATTGCCGGTCCAACGAGATAGACCCTCTCGACGTGAAACTCGACGACCTTCAGCACTTCTCGGCCACGCTCCACGACCTCGGTATCGGCCCCAAGTCGCAGGCAAGGGTGCTCAGCGGCGTGCGGGCGTTCTACCGTTACCTGCTGCTCGATGGCTACATTGAGGCCGACCCTTCGGAACTGCTCGAGTCGCCACAGCTCGGTCTCCACCTGCCCGAGGTGCTTTCGACCGCCGAGGTCGACCTTTTGGAAAGCAGCATTGACCTCTCCAAGCCCGAGGGCCAGCGCAACAAGGCCATCATAGAAGTGCTTTTCTCCTGCGGTCTGCGTGTTTCGGAGCTTACCCACCTCAAGATTTCCAACTTATACCTTGACGAGAAGTTCCTCCGTGTGGAGGGAAAAGGCAACAAGGAACGCCTTGTGCCCATTTCGTCAAAGGCCATCAAGGAAATCAAACTATGGTTCTCGGACCGTGTTCACCTCAATATCAAGCCCGGGGAAAGCGACTATGTATTCCTCAACCGGCGGGGCCACCACCTCACCCGCACCATGATACTCATCATGATCAAGCGTCAGGCCGTAGAGGCGGGTATCACCAAGACCATTTCTCCCCACACCTTGCGCCACAGTTTCGCCACGGCGCTCCTCCAAGGCGGTGCCGACCTGCGGGCCATTCAGGCCATGCTGGGTCATGAGGACATCGCCACCACCGAGATATACACCCACGTCGACACCACAACCCTGCGTGAAGAAATCCTCAACCATCACCCAAGAAATATGAAGAGTTGAGGGGTTGGGGAGTTGATAGGATGAATGGTTAGTATGCAGGGTGAAGAGTAGAGAGGTTGAGGGGATGAATGGTTAGAATCACCGATGACAGATGGGCCACTCATAGTGGCCCTTTGACCCGCCCAAAGCAGGCTTTTGAGCCTGCCATAGCAGCCCTTTCATCGGGTCAAAGCGGGCCTTTCACCGAGCCATTTACTATCATCGGCGCCCTCGCTGCCTCCATCGGACTGGTCCGACCAGTCTGACTAGTCCGACCCGTCCGACAAACCGGCGGGCCATTTGCCCGCCCGCCCACTGCGCCCCCGCCGCCCTCATCTCCCCAACTCCCCACCCCTACAACGGGCTGAAAGCCCTCTCCTACCCTTAAAATTTGTAATTCATTAGCCGGAAACGACTTTTTCTTATATCTTTGTGGCTGTATAGACAGGATTTAAGTAAAATAATACATCTATAACATATCATTTTTTTCTTTAAAAGCTATGCTTGCAATGAAACTCAGAAACTTATTCGTAGGAGCCCTATTGCTCTTGGCCGCAACGGCACAAGCGCAGATGGAAGCTACCATTCCCAACGACCCCGACGTAAGAATCGGCCGGTTGAGCAACGGACTTACCTACTACATTCGCCACAACAATTGGCCCGAACACCGTGCTAACTTCTACATCGCGCAGAAAGTAGGCTCCATTCAGGAGGAAGAGAACCAGCGGGGACTGGCCCACTTCTTGGAACACATGGCCTTCAATGGCTCCGACAACTTCAAGGGTAACAACCTTATAGAGTGGTGTCGCTCGAAAGGTATCGAGTTCGGAAGCGACCTCAATGCCTACACGGGTATCGACCAGACGGTGTACAACATCGACAACGTGCCCACGACAACGCAGTCCACGCTCGACTCATGCTTGCTCATCCTGCGCGACTGGTCGACCGGTCTGACCCTCGACCCCAAGGAAATAGACAAGGAACGCGGCGTTATCCACTCCGAATGGCGCGATCGCACCAGCCCCACCAACCGCATGTTTGAACGCAACCTGCCGGCGCTCTACCCCGGAAGCAAGTACGGTTTGCGCTTCCCCATCGGCCTCATGAGCGTCGTCGACAACTTTAAGCCGAAGGAATTGCGCGACTATTACGAGAAATGGTACCACCCCAACCACCAAGGAATCTTCATTGTGGGCGACGTGGACGTGGACCATACCGAGGCCATGATCAAGAAACTCTTTGGCAATATCAAGAATCCGGCCAACAGCGCGCCCATCGTGGACGAGCCGGTACCCGACAACGCCGAGCCCATCGTCATCATCGACAAGGACAAGGAGTACCAGCAATCGGCCGTGGAAATGATGATCAAGCACGACCCTTTCCCCGACTCACTGAAGAACAACATATCTTATATAGTTTACAAGTTTGCCCGCAACGCCGCCATCAGCATGCTCAACAACCGCTTTGTCGAAGCGGCGCAGAAGGAAGACTGCCCCTTCGTGGGTGCCGGCGTGAGCGATGACGACTATATCTTCGCCAAGACCAAGGCCGCTTTTGGTATCAACGCCATGCCGAAGGACATCACCAAGTGTGCCGACGCCCTGCAGGCAGCCTACATGGAAGTGCTGCGGGCCGTGAAGTTTGGCTTCACCGCCACCGAGTTCGCACGCTACAAAGCCAACTTCGAGAGCACTTTGGAAAAGGTATATAGCAACAAGGACAAGCGCAGCAATACCTCTTTCTTCGAGGAATACAAAGGTCATTTCCTCAACAATGAGCCTATTCCGTCAATCGACTACGAATACCAGACCGCCAAGCAGATACTGCCGATGATTCCGCTGGAAGCCATCAACCAGATACTGCCCGAGCTCGTGCCTGCCAACGACAGCAACATCGTGATCGTAAACTTCAACAACGAGAAGGAAGGCAACGTATATCCCACCCGTCAGCAGCTCGTTGGCGCCATCGCCGCGGCCCGTACCGCCGAGCTCACTCCCTACACCGACAACGTGAAGAGCGAGCCCCTCATCAAGCAACTGCCCAAGGCCGGAAAGGTGAAGAAAGAGGAAAAGAACACCAAATTTGGCTATAGCAAACTCACATTGTCAAACGGTGTGCGTGTCATCCTCAAGAAAACCGATTTCAAGAAAGACCAAGTAAGCCTTTCGGGACGAGGCGGCAAGGGTAATTCCGCCTACGGTTTGACCGATTATGTGAACACCAAACTCTTCGATGACGTCATCGACAACAGCGGACTGGGTAACTTCAGCGTTACCGAGCTGGGCAAGGCCATGGCCGGAAAGATAGCCAACGCGTCGCTGTCGATGAGCGAGCGCATGATGAATGTCAGCGGTAGCTCCACCCCGAAAGACGTAGAGACGATGTTGCAGCTCGTTTATCTCTACTTCACCGACATCAGAAAAGACGACAAGTCGTTCAACACGCTCATGCAGCAGATGGAGGTTGGCCTGAAGAACCGTGACCTCTCATGGGAAACAGCCTTTGGAGATTCCGTAAACTATGCTCTCTACGACCACAGTCCTTTCGTGCGTCCGCTCGTCCTGAACGACCTCAAGAGCGTCAGCTACGACCGCATCCTGCAAATGGCCAAGGAGCGCACGGCCAACGCCGCGGGCTGGGAATTCGAGATAATCGGCAACTTTGACGAGGCAACCATCCGTCCGCTCATCTGCCAATACTTGGGTGCGCTGCCCGCGAAGGGCAAGGGTGAGAAGGGCATGCGCCGCATCAACTTCACCAAGAAGAACGTGGATAACACCTTCTATCGCAAGATGGAGACACCGAAGGCCAACTCTTACATCTTCTGGTTGAGCCAACAGATTCCTTACACGCTCGAAAAGACCATTCAGATGGATATGGCCGGTCAGGTATTGTCGATGGTTTACCTCAACAAGATTCGTGAAGAAGCCGGCGCGGCCTACTCTTGTGGAGCGCAGGGCGGCCTGTCTATCAGCTCAGACGGTATCAGCACCACGCAGCTTGTAGGTATTTGTCCGATGAAACCCGAGAAAAAAGACATGGCACTCAGCATTATGAATTCCGCCGTTAAGGAGCTTGGAGAAAGTTGCGACGCCGAAATGCTCAACAAAGTAAAGCAACTCATGCTCAAGCAGGCCGATGATCGCCTGAAGACCAATGGCTATTGGGCCAACATCATCTACGCTTACGAGCACACGGGCTTTGACAACCACACCAACTACAAGGCTTTGGTAGAAGCCCAGACACCGGCCAAGGTTTCGGCCATGGTCAAGGAATTGCTCTCCAAGGCTAACAAGGTAGCGGTTGTTATCTTGCCCGAGGAAATCAAGAAGTAATCGGTTGGGCGATAGCAATATCACAGATTACCGATAAAAAAATCACATAAAAGAAAAGCATTGCTTCCTCCCTTTGAGCGAAGCAATGCTTTTTTATTTTATCCTTCCCGCCTAATCAGCGAGCAAGGACTTTCTTTCCATTTTGTGAAAATCACCATTTGGCCCGATAACAGTGGCCTAACGTTGCGTTACTTTGATGTCCGCAGCGAAATTATCTACCGCAACATCTAAATAAAGAGTTCGTTTTTTCCCCGTAGTATTGGGAGTTGCGGCCAGCTTAAATTCGGTCATTCCCTTTCTATATTTGACAGTCAGCCATTCGTAAGACACCATAATCGTGTCATTTTCTCCATCCTCAAGCCTTCCATTTCCATTCCCATCATAGTCCGAAATCGTTATATGATAAAAACTTTCTGTCCCTGAGCAGATGGTTGAACCACCTTCTTTTCCAAACATAACATTATAAGGAAAACCATAATTAGCCGGGGGAGTACACGATGTAAAGAGGCATAACACGGTTAAAAAAATAAACAATATTCTTGCTTTCATGGATGATTTATATAGATTTAGATACATGATGACTTGTTATTTTGAGCTTATCTTACCTTATAGAGCATGGTTGTCGTAACGCTTAACGGCCTTGACGAACCACTGCAAATATACGCTTTTAAAACCATTTGCCAAATATTAAAAGACATAAATAGCTTGCAAGTAATCCAAAATAGTAGTAACTTTGCAGCGAATTCATTTATTAGGTATAACATTTGTGGAAGAATTTGGCTGCTTGCAACCACATAAAAAAATGCTAAAACTGCAAAATCACCCTCAGATTTTACGGTTACTTGGTGTTATTCCACGCTTAAAAAAGTAATGGAAATATGAGTTATTTATTTTCTTCAGAGTCGGTTTCCGAAGGACATCCCGACAAAGTATCCGACCAAATATCGGATGCGCTCCTCGATCAGTTTCTCGCTTACGATGAACAATCACACTGTGCCATTGAGACTTTCTGCACAACAGGGCAGGTAGTCATCATGGGTGAGGTGCGTTCATCGGAGTATATCGACCTGCAAAACATCGCCCGCCAGACCATCAAAAAGATTGGTTACACGAAGGCCGAGTACCAGTTTGACGGCGATTCGTGCGGCATTCTCACGGCCATTCATGAGCAGAGCGACGACATCAACCGTGGTGTGAGCCGTCAGGATGAGGACGAGCAGGGCGCCGGCGACCAAGGCATGATGTTTGGTTATGCCACCAATGAGACCGAAAGTTACATGCCCGTGTCGCTCGACTTGTCGCATCTTATCATGAAAGTTTTGGCCGACATTCGCCGCGAAGGCAAGGAAATGACCTATCTGCGCCCCGACTCCAAGAGTCAAGTGACGATAGAATATGACGACGACAACACACCCCGGCGCATCGACACCATCGTCGTGAGTACACAGCACGATGAGTTCATGGATGACGACGAGGCCATGCTGGCCAAGATTGAGGCCGATGTACGCAACATTCTGATACCTCGTGTAAAGGCAGAGTGCGGCGACAAGGTGCTGGCTCTCTTCAATGACGACATCAAATACCACGTTAATCCCACCGGAAAATTCGTTATCGGCGGCCCACATGGCGACACCGGTCTCACGGGTCGTAAGATTATCGTCGACACCTATGGTGGAAAGGGCGCCCACGGTGGCGGTGCTTTCTCGGGCAAAGACCCCTCTAAGGTCGACCGTTCGGCAGCCTACGCCGCACGCTACATAGCCAAGAACATGGTGGCAGCGGGCGTGGCCGACGAAATGTTGGTGCAATTGGCCTATGCCATTGGCGTGGCCCAACCCGTGAGCGTCTATGTCAACACCTACGGACGCAGCAACGTGAAGATGGCAGACAACGAAATCGCCGAGCGTATCAAGCAACTCTTCGATCTTCGTCCCAAGGCTATCGAGCGCATGTTGAAGCTCCGTCAGCCCATGTATTTGGAGACCGCGGCCTACGGACACATGGGAAGGAAGAACGAAACAGTGAAAAAGACCTTCACAAGTCGCTATCATGAGACGAAGACTATCGACGTGGAACTCTTCACTTGGGAGAAACTCGACCGTGTGGAGGACATCAAGAAATGTTTTGGTTGCTAAGCAGCGATAAGCTCATTGTACAACGATTGAACTTTCATTGCGCACCGACAAGACTTTGATTATTACATAAGATGAAAGGGGAAACAGCCTTTTCCCTTTCATCTTCCTTATCTTTCATCAATTCATCGCCCCCATCCCATCACCCCGACAATTTATCTCGTCACCCCAACAACCTGCCTCCCCATCCTTCAAACCGATTCCATAATAACCGAGGTCGCCACTACTGTTCAACCCATAGCCACGCGACACAGAGGACAGCCCACACCGGCAGAGATACTGCGGCGGCTGCCCAAGGACGCCACGCCCGAACAGCAAGACTCCGCCATACAAGCCAACATCAAGCCACAAGTAATCCATTGGAGCCAACGACCCGACACCTTGCACCTGCCGGGCCAGCCTATCGGCAAGAGTTATCGTGACGTGAGCCTGCCACAATACTACAAGGAATCGTTCTTTTCCAAGGATTCCCTTTTCCACCCCGAGCTTACCGGCGGCCGATTGGGCGTGGCCGGTGACCCCGTACCCTACACGCCGGCCAACGACAATCTCATAACCGGTATTTTATTTGGCATTTTCATTCTGGCCCTCATCGCCTTACGACGGCTCAAGGGCTTCATCAAGCGTCAGGCCAAGGACTTCTTTTATATCCCCCGAAACGAGTCCACAACCCAAACAGAGACATCGGGCGAGATACGTTTTCAGATATTCCTCCTCCTTCAGACAAGCCTCCTGCTGGCCCTCATCTACTTCTTCAGCAAGTTCAACGTGGCCACCGACACCTTCATCGTCGAACAATATCAGGCCATCGGCATTTATGGAGGGCTTATCATAGCCTATTTCCTGCTGAAATTCATAGCCTACGGATTCACCAATTGGGTGTTCTTTGAGCGCCGTCTCAACGGTAGGTGGATACGGTCGCTGCTCTTCCTCATTTCCGTTCAGGGAATGCTGCTTTTTCCCATCGTGATGTTACAAGTGTATTTCAGCCTAAGTATCAAGACCGTAAGCATTTATACGTATTTCGTAATAATATTATTTAAATTGCTAACCTTTTACAAGAGCCACGTTATCTTTTTCAAACGAAAAGGGGCTTTTCTGCAAAATATTTTGTACTTTTGTGCCCTCGAAATAGTACCATTACTCTCGCTTTACGGAGCATTGGCGCTAACCAATAGTTATTTGAAGATAAATTATTAGGACATAGATGATAAAGAAAATCCTCGTTTCCCAGCCAAAACCTTCGAGTGAGAAGTCTCCTTACTTCGATATAGCTAAAAAGAACAAGGTAGAAATGGTTTTCAGACCTTTCTTCAAAGTAGAGGGAATCACCGCAAAAGAGTTCCGCCAGCAGAAAATAAGTCTTCTCAACTATACCGCAGTTGTCTTTACGTCACGCCATGCCATTGACAATTATTTCAAATTGGCCAAGGAATTGCGCATAACCATCCCCGAAGAAATGAAATATTTCTGCGTAACGGAGACCATAGCGCTGTATATTCAAAAGTACACTCAGTATCGCAAACGCAAGATTTTCTTCGGAACGACGGGCAAAATCGACGATCTTATTCCTTCAATGACAAAGCATAAGACCGAGAAATACCTCATTCCATTGAGCAATGTGCACAATGACAATGTGAAGAACCTACTCGACGCCAAGAAACTTAACCACACCGAATGCGTCATGTTCCGCACGGTGAGCGACGACCTGACCGAAGAAGAAATCAAGAATTTCGACTATGACATGCTCGTATTCTTCAGTCCTACCGGCGTGAAAGCCTTAAAGAAGAACTTTCCCGACTTCAAACAAGGCAACATCAAGATAGCCGCTTTCGGTCCGGCCACGGCCAAGACCATCGAGGAAGAAGGCCTCAAGCTCGACCTTCAGGCACCCAGCAAGGAATACCCCTCTATGTCGAGCGCCCTCGAAGTTTATTTGTCAAAGCACAAATAAGCCGCGCCCATCGGGCTAATTATCCCTTGTTTTATTGTTACAGATGGCAGAAAAGGAAAAAAATACGTTGTCAAAAGAGGAACGCATCTACAGTCTCAGCCTGATAGATGACTTGTTCAAGGGTGGAAAAAGCCGCTCCATGACCGTTTTTCCACTTAGAGCCATCTACAAATCATGGGATGATGACGCCACCGACGCCGGATTCCAAGCCGCCACTCTTTGTCCCAAAATGCTCATCAGCGTACCAAAGAAGCATTTTCATCACGCTGTTGACCGCAACCGTGTCAAGCGACAAGTGCGCGAAGCCTTCCGAAAGAACAAGCAACTACTGAAAGGTCGCAACGTGGCCATCGCTTTTATATGGCTTGCCAACGCCCATGCCGACTCAAGCCTGATAGAAAAGAATGTCGTAACTATATTACAACGAATCAGCGAGAAGATATGAATGTCCTGAAAAATGTGCTGCACGGCATAACAAAAGCTTTGGTATGGCTGCTTATGCTGCCCATTTTGTTCTATCAGCATTTCATCAGTCCCTTCACTCCTCCTTCGTGTCGATTCACTCCAACCTGCTCCGAATACGCCCGACAAGCCCTCATCAAGCATGGACCCATCAAGGGATTGGCCTTGGCGATATGGCGAATACTAAGATGCAACCCATGGGGTGGCAGCGGATATGACCCGGTGCCGTAAGTTTCCCGCAAGGGGCCCCGCTCACTAATACAATCATCATAGCCAACAAGACACGATAAGCAAACGACTTGTTGGCTTACAAAGAAGAAACAAAAAACAATGACAAAGAATTTTGTTGAAGAACTGAAATGGCGTGGTATGCTGGCTCAGATCATGCCGGGAACAGAAGAGTATCTCCAGAAAAACATGGTCTCGGCTTATTTAGGCACCGACCCTACAGCCGACTCGCTCCACATCGGCCACCTTTGTGGCATTATGATGTTGCGCCATCTGCAGCGTTGCGGCCACAAACCCTACCTCCTCGTAGGCGGCGCGACAGGCATGATTGGCGACCCATCGGGCAAAAGTCAGGAACGCAACCTGCTCGATTCTGAAACACTATACCATAACCAAGAAGCCATCAAACGGCAAGTGGCCAAGTTCCTCGACTTCGATGGCACCGCGCCTAACAAGGCCGAGCTGGTCAATAACTACGACTGGATGAAGGAATTTACCTTCCTCGACTTCGCACGTGAGGTCGGTAAGCACATCACCGTCAACTACATGATGGCTAAGGACAGCGTAAAGAAGCGCTTGAATGGCGAAGCCAGCGACGGACTGTCGTTCACCGAGTTTACCTATCAACTGCTCCAAGGCTACGACTTCCTCTATCAGTATCAGAAATATGGCGTTCGTTTGCAATTGGGTGGCAACGACCAATGGGGTAACATGACCACCGGTACGGAGTTGATACGCCGTACCTTGGGCAACGACGCCGAGGCTTTCTGCCTCACTTGCCCACTTATCACCAAGGCAGACGGCAAGAAGTTCGGCAAGACAGAGAGCGGAAACGTGTGGCTCGATCGCAATCGTACCACCCCGTATGCCTTCTATCAGTTCTGGCTTAACGTGAGTGACAGCGACGCCGAGCGCTATATCAAGATATTCACCGACCTCGACAAGGAGACCATTGACGCCCTCGTGGCCGAGCACTTGCAAGACCCGGGCCGCCGTATGCTTCAGAAGCGACTGGCCGAAGAAGTGACCACGATGGTTCATTCCAAGGAAGATCTCGACATGGCAATAGCTGCCAGCAACATTCTTTTCGGCAAAGCGACGAAGGAAAGTTTGGCCCGGCTCGACGAAGCCACGCTCAACGACGTATTCAAAGACGTGCCCCACTACGAGCTTTCCAAGGAAGAACTCGGTAATCCGGCCGTAGACATGTTCTGCAAGGAGGGTTGGGACATCTTCCCCAGCAAGAGTGAAATGCGCAAGATGGTGAAAGGCGGCGGCGTAAGCCTCAACAAGGAGAAGCTGACAGCCTTTGACCAGCCCATCACCGCCGATGACCTCATCGATGGAAAATACCTGCTCGTACAGCGAGGTAAGAAAAACTATTACCTGATTAGCGTGAAATAGATTTCTTAATCTGTTTCTTCAAATAGAGACCATACGCTTCCGCAGACCCGCCAATCACTTATCCGGCGGACCTGCGGAGCCTATGGTCTTTCTTTATAGTAATTAATTCTCAATATTCATATACGCTTTATGACCCACTCCAAACGTTCCGACATTCGCCAAGGCTTTATCTTCTACCTGATGGCTGTGGCCGTCTTGGCAATCATTTTGTTCACTTACATCTTCAATGGCGCCAGCACAGAGGTGATGACCGCCCTCGGCTGGACCTACTTCGCGGCTTCCTGCCTTACCCACAGCGCCATTCTCCTGCTGCCGGCCTTCCTCCTTTTCCAGCTCCTGCCCACCCTTTTGGGCTGCCACCGACGGTGGATAAACCTGCCGGTGAGCCTTTTCTACGGCATTATATTCATATTGGCAGTGGCCAATAACTACGTTTACAACATTTACCACTTCCACATCAACGGCCTCGTTTTGGAAATGCTGACCGGTCCGGGCGCCTCGGAGATATTCGTATTTCCACCCTTGCTCTATGCCAAAGCCATCGCCTTATCGTTGCTGCTCATGGCTACGCCCTTCCTGCTGTGGTGGTTGAGCGTCCGCGTCAATAACCGTTTGTCCCACGCCCACATCTATAAATACAGTCTGCCGGCCCTCCTCGCCACGGCTGTTTTCTCACAAGCAGCCCACGTTTACGGCGCAGCCACCATGAACGCGGCCATCGTTGAGAGTACCGACGCGGTGCCTTACTACTTCCCTTTGCGGGCCAACAAACTGTTGGTAAAAATGGGAATCATCGATCAAAGCACCCTGAGCCAACTGCGTTTCAAGAGTAGCGGGTCGACGGTGGTTTATCCGCTGCTTCCCCTGAAGGTGAAACAACCCGATGAACAACTCAACATCGTACTGCTCTGCATCGACTCATGGAACCCTCGCACGATGACAAAAGCCTGCACACCCCACATCCATGACTTTGCCCAACAAGCCGAGCAATACACCCACCACCTCAGTTCGAGCAACGGAACGCGCGGCGGTCTCTTCGGCATGTTCACCGGATTGCCGGCTTATTATTGGAAAAGTTTTGAGTATGCCAACATCCAACCCCTCTTCATTGAGCAGCTTCTCAAGGCCGGCTACAAGGTACAAGCCTACCCCAGCGCCACCTTCGAGAACCCACCTTTCGCCAAGATGTTCTTCGGAAACGTGAAAGGGCTCAACATCAACACCCCCGGCGACACGCCCTACCAGCGTGACCTGCGCATTAACAGCGACTTCTTGGCCGACCTCGACCGCTACGACGGCCGTCAACCTTTCTTCTCGTTCGTGTTCTACGACGCCGCCCACGCCATCGAAGTGCCCAAGAACAAGCAGTTCCATTTCCAACCCTCATGGGAATATATCGACTACATGAAGCTCAACAACGACATCGATCCCACGCCGGCTTTCAACCTTTACCGCAATTGCGTGGCCGAGATCGACTCGCTCATAGGCCTCACCCTCGACAAACTGAAGCAGAAAGACCTGCTCCGCAACACCGTCGTCATCATCACGGGTGACCACGGACAAGAGTTCAACGAGAACCACTGCAACTACTGGGGCCACTCTTCCAACTACTCACAGTGGCAGATTCACGTGCCCCTCATTTACTATTACCCCGGTTGCAAGCCCGCCCTGCGCCATCACCGCACCACGCATTACGACCTGTCGCCCACCTTGCTCCATCAAGTTCTCGGCGTGCAGAATCCGCCTTCCGACCTATCGATGGGCCACTACCTCCACGACACGGCGCCACGCGACTGGCACCTGACGGGCAACGACCTCTATTACGCCTTCACACTCCTCGACGGCACCATCGTGGAAAAGCACGGAACGGGTCGCCTGAAGATACTCGACAAGCACATGAAGCCCACTCCCGACTACCCGCTCAACGCCCGCAAACTACAAGAAGCCATACATAATATGAACCGCTTTTTCAAGTAAACCGTGAGCATTTCGGGGCTAATAGGCACTCGTTAGCGATAAAAAAGGGCGAAAAAATTTGGTAGTGGTCAAAAAATCAACTACCTTTGCACCCACAATTCTCCCACGGAGGATTCTTCATGTTTGTCCTATGGTGTAATGGTAGCACTAGAGTTTTTGGTTCTCTCAGTCGTGGTTCGAATCCGCGTAGGACAACATAACGAAGCGCCAAGCAATAGATTATCTATTTGCTTGGCGCTTTTTTAATGCTTTTTCATAATTTCTTACTCGATAGGAGTTTCATTATTGTTTTCCCTCTGACCGGCCTCAACCTTTTGACAGAAAGCCCCATCAAACACAGTTTTTATCCTATCAAAGATACAACTTCTAATAATAATCTGTATATTTGCTATTTGATAGCAATCGCCCACCTATATTTCAATAAAGACATGGACCTAAACAACGAAATCATCATTTATCAAAGTGAAGATGGCAAAACCCAACTTGAAGTCAAAGTGGAGGGAGAAACCGTATGGCTCAGCACCAAACAGATGGCCGATCTCTTCGATAAAGAAGAGTCAAACATCCGTCGCCACGTCAGCAATGTGTTTAAAGAAGGTGAGTTAACGCGTGAGAATAACGTGCATTTTTTGCACGTTAATGGCGTTAAAAAGCCAGTTCCCTACTATACGCTCGATGTTATCATCTCCGTAGGTTACCGTGTTCACAGCCCAAAAGGAGTTCGTTTTCGCCAATGGGCCAACCACATCTTAAAGCAATATCTCATCAAAGGATACGCCATTAACGAGCGTATGCGCAAACAACAGTTGGCCGAGCTCCGCCAACTTGTGCAGGTAGTGGGCCGAACCATCGGGCAACAGCCCATCCCCACGACCGATGAAAGCCATGCCCTTTTCGATGTCGTACTCGACTATACCTACGCCCTCGACACGCTCGACGACTACGACTACCAACGGCTCAGCATAGACCAAACTACCAAGGAAGAATCTTTCCACGCCACCTATGCCGGCGCCATGCACGAGATAAACCTGCTGCGAGAGAAGTTCGGCGGCTCAACGCTCTTCGGAAACGAAAAAGACGATTCCTTCAAAAGCTCCATCGGACAAATCTACCAAACCTTTGCCGGAACGGAACTCTACCCCAGCGTGGAGGAGAAAGCGGCCATGCTACTCTACCTTGTCACGAAGAATCATAGTTTCTCAGATGGAAACAAACGTATAGCCGCCACCCTTTTCCTTTGGTTTATGCACAACAACGGCATTCTTTATCGCCCCGATGGCTCCAAACGCATTGCCGACAATACCCTCGTAGCCCTCACCCTGATGATTGCCGAAAGCCGAACGGAGGAAAAAGATGTCATGGTAAAAGTGGTGGTAAACCTCATTAATAAAAGCAACTGACAGCACCTCACCCATACCACCAGCACAGCCAAGCACCAAAAAGTCGGCCTTTCGCAGGGTCAAAGCAGGCTTTTTACTGCGTCAAAGCTATCCTTTCGCAGGCTCACAGCTGCCCTTTCATCGGGTGAAAGGGCAGCTTTGGGAAAACCGCTCGTCAAGGGCTATCAGCCCGGCATAAGCCGGGCGGCGTTATCAGACTAGTCGGACCAGTCTGACTATGACAGCGGGGGCAATGCCCCCTCACCCAACCGGCACTTCATCCCATCACCTTTAAAAAGAAACCATTCACCCCCTCACCTCCCCACCCCAACAACCGGCCGAAGGCCCTTCATCCTCCCAACTCCCCAACGGGCCATAGGCCCTCCCCCCATTTCCTCCCCCAAAAACTTGCCGCAACAGCCATTTTTCCTTAAATTTGCAACCACAACCCTGCCCACCCATAAACCGGCAGGCCCACAAATGCCCCCACATACATTTAATAATAAAGGATGGGAAGAAACAAATACGCACAGAAAGAGATTGACGCCATCAGCCGGTTGCTGCGGCTCAAAAATGCCGGCAACCGCATGCAACAGAAAAATATACGCCATGACCTGCGCGTAGATTACGAATTCAATATTTCCGACTTCAACGAGCCGGGCAAGGCTTTCGGCCCCGATGAGCTGCAAGAGGCCATCCGCCGAGGTGCCATCGAGATTCTCGACGACGCCACCATAGCCAATATGAAGGCCAAACGACAGCGTGACAAGGAGCGCGACAAGGCCCAACGACAGCAGCAAGCCATAGCCGACGGAGCCACAGACTGGCAGCAGGCCATGGCCGAATGGCAGGATTGGGAGCAACAACAAGCCCAAGCCTCCGACCAACAAACCAAAAAATAAAAAACCGAAGTAGGGGTTTTCGTTTACTATCGTGTTATGAGGATAGGAAGCCACGCCGCAAGTGGCTTTTCAGAAAGAAAGTAATAACTCATAAAAATAGTAAACGTATGAAAATGAAATTAGCAATGCTGTCCCTATGTTTGGCAGCCGGCCTCACGCAGGCATTCGCGCTCAACAGCGGCTACGACGACCTCGAGCAGCGCCATGAGCTTCGTATTGGCTACAGCGACGGCCTTACCCTCGCCACAGCCTCCATCTGGGGAATCGGTCTGGGCGACGCCGTGACCGGCACAACCCGCACCGACGAAACCACCACGGGCGTGGTAGGACTGGGCTACCGCTACCACCTCAACCGCTTCCGGGTGGGCCTCGACCTCGGTTTCGCCACCGTCTCAAGCAAGTTCGACCACGCCGGCAGCAAGCAAAAAGACATCAAGCAAACCCAACAAAACTTCATCGTGCTGCCCGTAGGCGAAATGATTTATTTCAAGCAAGGCATAGTTGAGCTTTACGGATCGGCCGCCGCAGGTGTTGACTTCACCCGTACCAAGGAGAAAGGACTCACCGAAGCCGGCAAGACCAACGCGCAAAAGAAGGCCACAACCTCCACCGACTTCGCCTTTCAGGTGAACCCCATCGCCATCCGACTGGGCAACAATCACATCGGAGGCTTCGTAGAGGCAGGACTGGGCTACAAAGGTTTCATCACCGGCGGCGTCAGCCTGAAATTCTAAGAAGGCCGTGTCAGGACAAAAAGATGGCACGATGAGGGGATGAAAAAAGACATGAAAAGGGTTGACAGATGATAAGATGAGGTGATGAAAAAAGAAAAATAAACACCATACCGGCGCCGTTTCCCACCATCCATCCTCAATTTTCCCCCTCAAATTCTACTCACACAAAATAATGAAGACCGATAGGAAAATACTTTTTCAGCAACGATTTGAACGCTATTACCCCGTTCTGTGCCACATAGCTGCCGGCTATCTGCCCGATAGCGACGACTGTGAAGACGTCGTTCAAGAGCTGTTTATCAGCATGTGGAACCAAGGGCGCGACGACATGGAGGAAAAAGCATTTCTCGCCTATCTGAAAACAGCCACACGCAACAACTGCATCTCGTTCCTGCGACGCCGACAACGGCTGCAAACAGTCTCCACCGACGATGAGTCCGCACGCCACCTGACCGACACGTCGGACACTGACCGCCCCAAGGACTATGGCTCATTGCTCGACACTTTGCTGGAACAAATGCCGCCAAAATGCCGGGAAGTCTTCATGATGAGCAAGATACAGAAAATGAAATACAAAGAGATAGCCACGGCATTAAACATCTCGGAAAAAACAGTAGAGAACCACATAGGCAAGGCCATACGCATCATCAGGACCTATGCCGCCCAAAATCCCACGCTCACAATCGTGGCCCTATGCTCACAAATTATCAATCTCGGTTTATGGAACATTCATTAAATATTGACGAAATACTGGCCCGCCACATGGCAGGAGAGCCCCTCGACGCCGCCGAACAGCAGGTGCTCGATGCCTACATGGCCGACAATGGCGACGAATACCGGCGCCTCACCGACATCATGGGCCGCCTCGACAAGGCCGAACGCCATATCCATGTAGACACCATCGCCGCATGGCACAAGATAGAAGGCCGCCTTAACGACGCGAAACGGCCTGCCCTGCGCTTCAAGCTCAGCCCACTGTGGATGGCAGCGGCCATGTTGCTGCTCATCGTAGGCTTCGGATTTTATCGCCAGCTTACCGATGTGCCGACGCTCACTTTGGCCAACAACACCACCGAAACAAAGGAGTACCGGCTGCCCGACGGCTCTACGCTCAAGCTCTATCCTAACGCCACGCTGGCCTACACGGTATCGGAGCGCAAGGCAGAGCGCACCGTGGAACTCACGGGCAAGGCCTTCTTCGACGTGAAACACAACGGACAGTCGTTCACGGTCAATGCCGGACAGCTTCAGGTAGAGGTCCTTGGCACCTCATTTGCCGTGGACGCCACCCACGAGGGCCGGGAACAAGTGAGTGTCAGCACGGGCCGCGTGCTCGTCAAGACCCAAGACGAGGAGACCGTACTCACCCGCGGACAGCGTGTAAACGTCAGTCAGGGCCACATGAAGAAAGACTCCGCGGGCACCGACGAGCAGCAAGCGGTCTTCATTTTCAAGGACACGCCCATCAAGACGGCCATCGACAAGATAGAGAAAACCATGGATATTAAAATAGAAATGGCCCCCGAGCTCGACAACAACAACCGCATTACCACCCAAATCAAATCGACCGACCCGTCGGAAGTCATCAGGGAGCTGACCCTTCTCTGCAACTGCCGTTACGATTCCATATCACCCATTCACTATAAATTACGCCCATAAGAACACTTTGCTCAGATTTCTAATATCGATCATGCTGACATTGGCCTCCATTGGGGCCCGTGCTCAAGCCTCAGTGGCGGAAGAGGTGCTTCGCGTTAAGCCCTCTTCGGCCACTGTGCAGGTATGGTTCAACCGCATAGAGAAAGAAGGGCACATCGTATTATCCTACAACCCGGCGCTCATTCGCATGGATGACGTCGTTACCCTACGGCGCGGAGGCACGGTCACCATAAGCCGCCTGCTCTCCAAAATACTACATGGCTACCCCTATAAGCTGGTCAACATGCCGGGCCGCAAGCTGCTCATACAAGTAAGAACGGGCGCGGCCAATAGCGACGGCGACGCTGCCACGGCGCAGGAGCAGCAACCCTTGGCAGGCCTCACGGGCATAGTGAGCGAGGCCGGCAGCAATGAGAAACTCTTGGGAGCCACCATCATCCTGACCGACGAGGGCGGACAGCACCATTATGCCGTGACGGGGCCCGACGGATCGTTCTACATCACCACGCCGCCCGGCCTATGTCGGCTCGATGTTCACTACATGGGCTACGCCCCATACGCCAAGACCATCGACCTCAAAGGCAACCGCCATGTCGGCGTGGCGCTCTCTCCCATCTCCTTCGCCATCAAGGCCGTCACCGTGGAACGCCGCAAGAGCATGGAGGAACTCGACGAGGTGGCGCCGAGCAACATGGTGGCTTTCAGCCATTCCGACCTATTCTCGCAGATCAAGATATTGCCCGGCGTGTCGGCCATGTCAGCTAATATGGACATACATGCCAACGGTGGGTCGAGCGATGAGAACCTCTATCTGCTCGAAGGCTTCCCCGTTTACAACCCGGGGCACATCAATTCCATGTTCAGTCCGTTCAATGGCGACGTGCTCAAGAGCGTTTCGTTCTACAACGGCTTCATTCCCACGCAGTACGAGGGCCGCCTCTCGTCGGTCATCGACTCACGGTTGCGCGACGGCAACAAGGAAAACTACGTCAACACCTTGTCACTCGACATGCCGGCAGCCTCGGCCGTGCTCGAAGGACCCATCATCAAGAACAAGCTATCCTACATCATTGGCGGCCGGCGGAGCTGGCTCGACTTCCTCGACAAGTATCTTTCGGAGGAAGACCGCATGAACCATAACGCCCACGACTTCAATCTTAAGTTGTCACTCAGCCTCGACTCGCTGACATCGGTATCGTTCTCGGCCTATAACTCCACCGATAAATATTACTCATCCGAGGAAGACAACAAGCAATCGACCCTGCATTGGAACAACCAACTCTACGCCCTCCACTTCAATACCCATATCACCAACACCATCAGCAACGCCACGTCAGTAGCGATGGGTAGCCATAGCAATAAAGCAAATCCCCGCGAATTTGGCATAGAAGACTTAAATATACTAAGCAGCCGCATTAAAAGTATATACATAAACACGCAGTTCACCTACACCCCCGGCCACCTCTACACCATGCGATGGGGCATGAAAGGCGCCATAGAGAAGTACCAAATATCGGCCTTCGGCAAGAAAATGCGCCATCAATGGGAACCTATACAGCAGCTATCACTGTTTTACGATAACCGAGTACGTATCACTCCGCAGCTCTATGCGCAAGTAGGCATTAACTACTTACACTATTTGCCCCGCCATAATCACAAGTTCAACAGCATACAACCTCGGCTTTCCATCAAGTACGCCATTGACGACGACAACCTTGTTTATGCCAATTTCTCACGCATGGAGCAGTTTTTCCACCATGTAGGCATAACCGACATAGTCACACCGTTCGACTTTATCATGCCCAGCATTGAGGGATTCAAGCCCAGCACGGCCACGCACATCGAGATGGGGTGGAAACATTACACGAAACATGGCATACTCGAGCTCTCTGCTTACTACAAAAAGCGGCAGAACCTGCTGGCCCTTCATCCCGATATTAATATAGAAGATGTAGATTGGAACAAATGGATAATGGAGGGAAACGGCGACAGCAAGGGCGTGAGTCTGTACTATTACGACCGATGGAAACGCTGGAAATGGCAGGCTTCTTACACGTTTTCAAAGAGCCGGGAGTGGTTTGACGTGTTGAAACAACGGGGCAAGCTGCCCGCCCTTTACGACGTTCCGCATGTGCTCAACGGCGCCGTGTCGTACGAAATAGGGCGTTCGTCGCTCCTCACCGTGGGCGGCAACCTCCATTCGGGCCGCATCATAGAGAACGACGATTATGACAGTCCCGACCTTTTTGCCACCTTCCGCACCCAACGCGACCCACTGCGCTTCCGCATAGACGCCAGTTACACGTTTCAAAAGGAATTCAAGAAATCGAAACTCTTGCTGCGCTTCGGCCTTTACAACATCCTTGGTAACCCGTCAGAAGAGGAAATGCTCTATTATTTCTCTATCAAAATAAGGGAGCGCCGTGTGCCTTTCGGTACGATTTCATTCAAGTTTTGAGATTTTAGTTGACGAGTGAACGAGTAGACAAGTAAACAAGTTGCTTGTCTTAGTGGACGAGTTGACAAGATACAAGTTAACAAGTTGATGGTTTTAGTTGACAAGTGAACGAGTGAACAAGTAGACGAGTTGTTTGTCTTAGTTGACGAGTTGACGAGATACAAGTTAACAAGTTGATGGTTTTAGTTGACAAGTGAACGAGTGAACAAGTAGACGAGTTGATGGCAATACTCTATGAGTTTTATCTCAAGAGTGCCCTATTGCCTTGCAGAAGCAGTCCTTTAAAGCCATAGAAGCAACTCTTTGACACGCTAAAAGCAGCCTTTTCACAAACAACTTGTTCACTTGTCAACTCGTCTACTCGTCTACTTGTCAACTAAAGACTTGTCAACTTAACAAACAACTCGGCCATAAAAAAAGGACAACCCCATTGGAGTTGTCCTTATATTTTTAGAGAATGATTCTCTTCAATTACTTGTTAACAGCGTCAGCAAGTTCAGCACCGGCCTTAAACTTAGCCACCTTCTTAGCGGCGATAGTAATCTTAGCCTTGGTAGCAGGGTTGATACCTTCGCGAGCAGGACGCTCGTTTACGCTGAAAGTACCGAAGCCTACGAGCTGGATTTTGTCACCGGCAACGAGTGCATCTTTGATAGCTGCTACAGTAGCGTCTAAAGCTTTCTTTGCGTCAGCTTTGCTCAGATTGGCATTAGCTGCAATCTTCTCTACTAATTCTGTCTTGTTCATAATTTGAAGTATTAAATGGTTGTTTATTGCTTATAATCCTCTTAACATTTCGCAAATATAGAGTATTCATTTTACAATTCAAACAAAAAAATGAAAAAAGTGGCATATTTTTTGAAAAATTGTGCTTAACAGCCACATTTTACGGGCTTTATACGATATTTTTAGTAATTTTGCCACGCCGTTTCTACGGCCTTCAACGAAACAAAAAAGTACAATTATGCGCACTATTCCCACCGTCACCCGCAACTTGCTCATCATCAATGTCATTGCTTTTGCACTAACTTACATGGGTGGTGTCGACGCCTACGGAAACTACAAGCTGGGCGATACGCTGGGCCTTCATTTCTTCTTGGCTCCCGATTTTCATTTTTACCAGCTCCTGACCTATATGTTCATGCACGCCACGTTCAGCCACATACTTTTCAATATGTTTGCCTTGTGGATGTTTGGCTGCGTGGTTGAGAACGTATGGGGCCCAAAGAAGTTCCTATTTTATTATATATCGTGCGGCATAGGAGCCGGTTTGGTGCAGGAAATGGCCCAATTCGCCGAGTTCTACATGATGGCTGCCAACCAGATTCCGGGCTTCTCGTTCTCCAACATTGGTGAGGTGGCTCGCAACAGCGCCTCTATGCTTAACTTATGGACCACGGTCGGTGCCTCAGGCGCTATCTATGCCATTCTTTTGGCCTTTGGAATGATATTCCCGGAGGAGCGCATTTTCATTTTCCCACTGCCCATTCCTATCAAAGCCAAGTGGTTCGTCATGCTCTACGCGGGTATAGAACTGTTCTCGGCCATGAGCAACTCGGGCGGTAACGTGGCCCACTTGGCCCACTTGGGAGGTATGATTTTCGGTTTCTTCATGATACGTTATTGGCAGCGCCATCCCACTACGGGCTACGGACGGTCCGATGGTGAGAAGTTCTTTGATAACCTGCGAAACTTTTGGGAGCAGCGAAAGCATGGCAAAAACGACGACCTCAACTATGGACGTGACAACTTCCAATCGGGCAACAGCCACAAAACAGACTGGGATTTCAACGCTCGCAAACAGCGTGAACAAGAAGAAATAGACCACATTCTCGACAAAATTCGCAAGAGCGGATACGACAGTTTGACAGCCGAAGAGAAACAGCGACTGTTTGACAGTAGCAACCGCGGCTCATGATTTCTATGTTTAAACAGCTCAAGAACTTCACGCTGCAAGTCATCACCGGCGCCAATATTGCCACCATAGCCGTCATGCTCATGATAGGTTACTCTGACCGTATCAATCCCGTGAGCCATGGCTACTTGGCCAACGTTGGTCTGCTCTTTCCCGTATTCATGGCTTTGAATATGGGATTTCTCATATTTTGGGTACTCTTCCGGCCCCGCCGTGTCTTCATTCCGGTCATCGGCTACTTGTTGTGCTACGCTCCCGTCAGGGCATACATGCCTTTCAATCCCACGAGCGACGTGCCCCAAGGCGCCATCAAGGTCATGTCATACAACGTATGGAACTTTGCCGGATGGTCATCGCCGCCCGGTACCGACAACGAAATACTCACTTACCTGCGCCAACAAAGAGCTGACATTCTCTGTTTGCAGGAGGCTTCGGATGGCGAAGTGGGCAAAGCCCGTGTCAACGCCGCGCTCGACACGATTTATCCTTACAAAAGAATAGAACAACTCAGCACCTCCGAGACGATAGCACTCTACAGCCGATACCCCATTTTATCGAGTGAGCCCATCGAGTACCTGCCCGAGAACTACCAAAGCATAGCCTACCGACTGAAAATAGACGGCGATACCATCATCGTCATCAACAACCATTTGGAGTCCACCGGCTTCTCACAAGAGGAGAAAGAGCGCTTTCGTACCCTCGTAAAAGGTGAAATGAAAGCCCGCCAAGCCCGCCATGAATCGAGTTTGGTCATACATAAACTGGCCAAAGCCTCGGCCAAGCGCGCCCCGCAGGCTGACGCCTTGGCACGCTACATCAGCAACCACAGCGACAAGAGTATCATCGTTTGTGGCGATTTTAACGACAGTCCCATCTCCTATACCCACCACAAGACGGCCCAAAACCTTACCGACTGCTTCATAGTGACCGGCAACGGACCCGGTATCAGTTACCACCGCAACGGCTTCTTCGTGCGCATTGATAACATCATGTGTTCCAAAGACTGGGAGCCTTACAACTGTCACGTTGACAACAAAATAAAGATCAGCGACCATTATCCAATTTATTGCTGGTTGAAAAGACGTGCAATTCCTTAAAAAATCGAATATTAAGGCACATTTTTTTTAAAACTCCGAAAAAATAATTATCTTTGCACGACTTCTATATAAATAGGTTTATATTAAGTTAACGAAGCGAAAGTATCGAAAAACAATAAATTAATAACATAATAAAACAATGCAAAACAAAGGAATTGTAATTTGTACAGCTGTCCTTCTGACGCTTGCAAGCATTTTCTATTTGTCGTTCTCTGTTGCCACAAGTTACTATGACAACGAGGCCGCAAAGCTGAAAGACCCCATTGCACAGCAGGATTATAAAGACTCTGTGAAGTACATGGGCATTTATTCTTACCAGAAATGCTTGGAGACTCAGATAGGTCTCGGCCTCGATCTGAAAGGTGGTATGAACGTCATTCTTGAGATTTCAGTGCCCGATGTAGTAGAAACATTGGCCGATCACAAGACAGACGTGGCTTTCACCAAATCCATGAAAGAAGCCAGAGCTGAGGAAGAGAGTAGCCAGCAAGACTTCATCACCCTGTTTATTAAAGCCTATAAGAAGAATGCGCCGGGCCATCACTTGGCTGAGATTTTCGCAACCCAGCAATTACAGGGCAAGGTTTCTCCCCAAAGTACCGACAACGAAGTAGAGAAAGTGCTGCGTGAAGAAGTACAGTCGGCCATCGACAACTCATTCAACGTAGTGCGTACACGTATCGATAAGTTCGGTGTGGTTCAGCCAAACATCCAAAAGCTCGAAGGCCAAACGGGCCGTATCATGGTAGAAATGCCGGGTATCAAGGAGCCGGAGCGTATGCGCAAGCTGTTACAAGGTAGCGCCAACCTCGAATTTTGGGAGACTTACAACGCTGAAGAGATTATTCCTTATTTGCAGCAGCTCGACAGTCGCTTGGCCAATGGTGGCAACGAAGCCGACACAGTCAAGGCCGACACTGCCAAAGTAGCCGCCCAGCCCGCAGCCGCAGCTAAGAAAGCAGCTCCTCAATTCAAGTTGAAGAGTGGCAGCGACAAGAAGAATATCGCCGCCAATAACAACTCTGAGATGGAAGCAGCCAAGAAACTTCACCCGCTGTTGGCCATGCTTCAGACCACAGGTCAGAACTCTTTGGCCTTGGTAGGCTACGCCAGCATTCGCGACACGGCTGCCATCAACAAGATTATTTACAGCGCCTTGGCGAAGCAAATCATGCCTTCCGACGTGAAACTCCTTTGGGGTGCCAAGCCCGCCGAAGGCATTCAAGCCAAGAATATCTACGAACTTTACGCCATCAAGGTAACATCTTCTAACGGTCGCGCTCCACTTGAAGGCGACGTAGTTACCGACGCCAGCGACCAATTCAACAACCTGACCGGCTCACCCGAGGTTTCCATGAGCATGAACTCTGAGGGAGCACGCCGTTGGGCAGCCTTAACCAAGGCCAACATCGGCAAGGCCATCGCCATCGTTTTGGACGGCGTGGTATATTCAGCACCCCGTGTGAACGGTGAAATCGACGGCGGTCAGTCATCTATTTCAGGAAACTTCACGATTGAAGATACCAAAGACTTGGCCAACACATTGAAGTCAGGTCGTATGCCGGCCCCTGCCCGCATTGTTCAGGAAGAAGTTGTAGGTCCTACTTTGGGTGCCGCTTCTATCCAGCAGGGTATCGTCTCATTTGCCATCGCTTTTGTTCTGTTGATTATCTACATGGTTGTGATGTACAACCTCATCCCCGGTATGATTGCCAACTGCGCATTGATAATCAACGTTTTCTTCACTTTGGGTATTCTGACGTCGTTCCAAGCGGCGCTAACGATGAGTGGTATCGCCGGTATGGTGCTGTCGTTAGGAACCGCCGTCGACGCTAACGTGCTTATTTATGAGCGTATCAAGGAAGAATTACGCAGCGGCAAGCAGATGAGACAAGCTGTCAGCGCCGGTTACGGCAATGCTTTCAGCGCCATCTTCGACTCAAACTTGACATCATTGATAACCGGTATCATCCTCTACATGTTCGGTACAGGTCCTATCCAAGGCTTTGCCACCACATGGATTATCGGTATTGTCTGCTCATTCTTCAGCGCCGTATATCTTACACGCTTGGTTTATGAGTACAAGCTCAACCACGACAAGTGGATGAACCTGAAGTTCTGGACTTCTATCTCTGAGAACATGATGCAGGACAAGAACTACAAGTTCATGTCAATCTATAAGACAACATTCGGCGTAGCGCTCATTGCCGTTGTCATTTTCTGCGGCAGTTTTGTTGTACGCGGCCTTGCCAAGAGCATTGACTTCACCGGTGGACGCAACTACGTCGTACAGTTTGAGAAATCAACCCAGCCCGAGCAGGTTCGCGCCGTGCTGAACGACATCTTCCCCGGCTGCACATCGAGCGCCCTTTCTTTGGGTACCGACAACAAGACCATCCGTATCTCGACCAACTATAAGATTGAGTCAAACAGCCCATCTGTTGACGACGAGGCCGAGACAATGCTCTATAACGGTTTGAAGAAAGCCGGCATGGTAAGCCAAAAGGACTTAGATAGTTTCAAGAACCCTGACGTTCGCGAGGGTGGTTCCATCATCAGCAGCTCGAAGGTAGGTCCTTCAGTAGCCAAGGATGTAACCTATGGCGCCATCATCAGCGTGCTTATCGCCTTGGCAGCCATCTTCCTTTACATCTTCGTTCGCTTCCGCAACATTGCTTTCTCCGTAGGTTCTACGGTGGCATTGGTGCTCGACGCCCTGACCGTTATCGGCCTCTTCTCGCTGTTGCAAGGCGTATTGCCCTTCTCACTCGAGGTAGACCAGACATTCATCGGTGCCGTGCTGACCGTAATCGGCTACTCTATCAACGACAAGGTGGTGGTGTTCGACCGTATCCGTGAGAACCTCCAGCTCCATCCGAAGCGTGATATTCAGAAGCTCTTCAACGACTCTATCAACCAGACGTTGGCCCGTACCATCAATACATCGTTCTCTACATTGCTCGTATTGCTCGTAATTCTCTTCCTCGGTGGCAAGAGTATTCAGCCATTCGCCTTTGCCATGACGGTCGGTGTAGTATCCGGTACGCTGAGTTCTATCTTCATCGCTTCTCCTATAGCCTACCTCGTGATGGGTCGTAAGATTCAGAATGAAGAATTGGCTGTAGCCGCCGAAAGCAAATAAAGATAATTATTATTTTATCAAAACATATCACTAAAGCCGCATGGGAGTCATTTCTATGCGGCTTTTTTAGTT
>NZ_DATCYK010000019.1:0-2136 GCF_036570325.1 Prevotella sp. | reverse complement strand
ATCGAGGTGCCAAACACCGCCGTCGATATGAACTCTTGGGCGGTATCAGCCTGTTATCCCCGGAGTACCTTTTATCCGTTGAGCGATGGCCCTTCCATTCAGAACCACCGGATCACTATGACCTGCTTTCGCACCTGCTCGACTTGTCTGTCTCGCAGTTAAGCTTGCTTCTACCATTGCACTAACCTCACGATGTCCGACCGTGATTAGCAAACCTTCGTGCTCCTCCGTTACACTTTGGGAGGAGACCGCCCCAGTCAAACTACCCACCAGACACTGTCCGAGAGCGTGTTTCCACTCTTCGTTAGAACATCAAACGTTAAAGGGTGGTATTTCAAGGACGACTCCATAATCACTGGCGTGACTACTTCTAAGTCTCCCACCTATCCTACACATCAAAATTCAATGTTCAGTGTCAAGCTATAGTAAAGGTTCACGGGGTCTTTCCGTCTAGCCGCGGGTACACCGCATCTTCACGGCGATTTCAATTTCACTGAGTCTCGGGTGGAGACAGCCTGGCCATCATTATGCCATTCGTGCAGGTCGGAACTTACCCGACAAGGAATTTCGCTACCTTAGGACCGTTATAGTTACGGCCGCCGTTTACTGGGGCTTCGATCAGGAGCTTCTCTTTCGATAACACCATCAATTAACCTTCCAGCACCGGGCAGGCATCACACCCTATACGTCCACTTTCGTGTTTGCAGAGTGCTGTGTTTTTAATAAACAGTTGCAGCCAGCTGGTATCTTCGACCGGTTCAACCTTCACCCGCAAGGGGCTACAATCTACGCCGGCGCACCTTCTCCCGAAGTTACGGTGCTATTTTGCCTAGTTCCTTCACCCGAGTTCTCTCAAGCGCCTGAGTATTCTCTACCTGACCACCTGTGTCGGTTTATAGTACGGTTAAGTCATATCTGAAGCTTAGTGGCTTTTCCTGGAAGCGTGGTATCAGTTACTTCATCTCCGTAGAGACTCGTCATCACTTCTCGGTGTTGAATGGCGTTCCGGATTTGCCTAAAACGCCCACCTACCGGCTTAAACAGACATCCAACAGTCTGATAACCTAACCTTCTCCGTCCCCACATCGCAATATGACCTAGTACGGGAATATTAACCCGTTTCCCATCGACTACGCTTTTCAGCCTCGCCTTAGGGGCCGACTCACCCTGCCCCGATTAACGTTGGACAGGAACCCTTGGTCTTCCGGCGAACGAGTTTTTCACTCGTTTTATCGTTACTTATGTCAGCATTCGCACTTCTGATACGTCCACCAAACTTCTCAATTCAGCTTCTTCCGCTTACAGAACGCTCCCCTACCCAACAATGTTTCCATTGATGCCGCAGCTTCGGTGACTAGTTTTAGCCCCGTTACATCTTCCGCGCAGGCCGACTCGACTAGTGAGCTATTACGCTTTCTTTAAATGGTGGCTGCTTCTAAGCCAACATCCTAGCTGTCTAAGCCTTCCCACTTCGTTTCCCACTTAACTAGTACTTTGGGACCTTAGCTGGCGGTCTGGGTTGTTTCCCTCTCCACGACGGACGTTAGCACCCGCCGTGTGTCTCCTGAGTATCACTCTTCGGTATTCGCAGTTTGCATCGGGTTGGTAATCCGGGATGGACCCCTAGCCGAAACAGTGCTCTACCCCCGAAGGTGTCCGCTCAAGGCTCTACCTAAATAGATTTCGGGGAGAACCAGCTATCTCCCGGTTTGATTGGCCTTTCACCCCCAGCCACAAGTCATCCGCTAATTTTTCAACATTAGTCGGTTCGGTCCTCCAATTAGTGTTACCCAATCTTCAACCTGCCCATGGCTAGATCACCGGGTTTCGGGTCTATATCATGCAACTCATTCGCCCAGTTAAGACTCGGTTTCCCTTCGGCTCCCTTATTCAGTTAACCTCGCTACAAAATATAAGTCGCTGACCCATTATACAAAAGGTACGCAGTCACCAAACAAGTTGGCTCCCACTGCTTGTACGTACACGGTTTCAGGTTCTATTTCACTCCCTTCACCAGGGTTCTTTTCGCCTTTCCTTCACAGTACTGGTTCACTATCGGTCAATCAGGAGTATTTAGCCTTGGAGGATGGTCCCCCCTTCTTCAAACAGGATTTCTCGTGTCCCGCCCTACTTCTC
>NZ_DATCYK010000018.1:0-17450 GCF_036570325.1 Prevotella sp. | reverse complement strand
GGGCTTTCGTACTTGGCCTCGAGGGCCTTGCGGTCGGCCGCTTTCATGTAGCTGTGGCCCGAAAGGTCGTCGGCTGACGGCGTAACGCCGGCTTTCTTCATGTCGTCGCCCGACAAAGCGTAGCCCGAAGTGGGATATTTGTTGGCAAAACCACGTGTTCCCACGAGCTGATACATGCGGTTGTAGGGCTGGGGAGTCATGGTGTTGTGGTGTACTTCAATCATTCTGCCCTCCTCGGTGCCGATGAGTGTCACGGTATGGTCGCCGTTGGCAAAGTCCTTGCAGGCCTTTCCCGAGAGCTTCTCAACCCACATCTTGCCGTTCACCGACTTGGTATCCATGGCCACAAGCGTCTTCATACGGTCGCCACGATGGATGTTGAGCACCTGAGCGATGGGCCCCAAGCCGTGCGTAGCGTAGACATCGCCGCGGAACTTTTGGTTATAATAGAGGCGCCAACCCAACTTATCGTCGGCGTTTTTCTTCCAATAAGCGTCCCAGAACGGGGAAAGATCGTGACGATAAGCGCCCGAAGCATAGATTACCTCGCCGAAAACGCCGTGTTGGGCCATGTTAAGCGAGTTGAGTTCAAAGAAGTCATAGCAGCAGTTTTCGAGCATCATGCAATGCAACCGCTTCGTTTCGGCCAAATCGATGAGCGTCCATATCTCGGTCATACTCATGGCCGAAGGCACTTCGATGGCCACATGCTTGCCGTGTTCCAAGGCATATTTGGCCACAATAAAGTGGTGGAGCCAGTCTGTGGCGATATAAACGATGTCTATATCCTTGCGCTCGCAGAGCTTCTTATAGCCCTCCTCACCGCTATAAACATCAGCGGCGGGCATGCTGGCCTTGCGCAGATAGTCGTTACAACGCTGCGCCCGCGCCTCCTCGTAGTCACATAAGGCCTTCACTTCGGTGCCGTTGATTTGCGTCCAGCGGTAAACGGCGTCGGGACCACGCATTCCCAATCCTACGAAACCTACCCTTACCACGGGCAGTTTGGGCGCCTTCAAGCCTAAAGCCGACTGCTGTCCGGCCGGCCGTGTGGGCACTTCGGTCACGATAGTACCATCTTTTACCTGATAAGGCCAATTAAATGCCACTTCCTGTGCGGCCACCTGAGCAAACGAGGCAAGGCAGAGCGCAATGGAAAAAATCGCTTTTCTCATAATTCTTGATAGACTTTTAGTTGATATTAGTTAGATTTTTATTTGATGATTCATGAAGTTTTGAAACATCGGCTGGCGGAATCGCCCCGATGGCGGATAGGACTTGACGTGATGACTGCGCCATGGCGGTCCTATGACCGATTATGTATAAAATGATTATCTGCCGACCGCCTACTTATGCCCCAACGGCTTTTTAATAATAATTAATCAAAGATGGCCTCATGAGGTTTCATCATTTTCATGATGACCATCCTTGACCGGGCGGCTATCTATCGGCCTTTTGAGGGTTAATCGCTCACCATTTTTATACCTTTTACTTCCGTTACGTGGCCCGAGGCGTCCTCGGTCAGCGGCAGGAATCCTACCAGCCACGACTCTTGAGGGAACACTCGGGGGCAGTAAAGTTTCACTTCGTTGCGGCCGGCCTTGAGGGGTATGAGGGCCGGTTGGCGCATCCAAAAGAATTGTTCGTTGGTGTAGGGCAGTTCGTTGGGGGCTTGGTGCCACGTTTGATAATGATAACGATAGCGTCCGGGCTCCTTCCACGGCGCTGGTGGCAGCACTTCGACACCGTTGACAAACAGCCTTCCCTGCGCTTCCCACTCGTTTTGATAGCCTATTCCGTCGGAAATACGCGACGAACGGGGCGCAGTTTCAAAGCCAACCCATGCTTTTATGACGGTATCACGGTCGCTTTGAATCTCTGTTTTCATCCAAGCGTCCATCGTGGGGCGCATGGTTACGCCGTGCTTCTTGGCCAATGCCATGATGTCAACTACTCCTCCCCATGCGTCAACCCACGTCATGGCGTCGACGGAGGTGCCCCGCCGCTGGGGCAAAGTTACCTTCCAATGCGTCGAGAGGTTGGCCACCCAGCGCATGTTCCACTTTTTCAGGAAGCGATCGCGGTGGTATATCATCTTCGTTTCAAAGCTCCGAAGGGTTTTCCAAGCCTCGGTGGACGGGTCGGGAATAAGGTCTTTCGATGAGGTAGCGGGTGCTTTGCCGCCCCGCCAATACCTTTCGGCAAATGGCAAAAGGTCTTCGGGCATGCCGTTATGGTGTAACAACAGCGTCTTATCATCCACCCTGACATCATTCCATAGGCAAAGTATGCCGCCCATGGCCTTTTCCGTGGCCTTGGCTACGCCACACGGCGTATGGAGAAGGTAGCGATTGACGTTCAGAATGGGGGTGCTTTTATTGAGATAACCCATGTATGAGTCGATATAACGGGTGGGGTAAGTGTCCGGGGAAACGTTGTTGGTCTCCATATCGGCCCACACCTGACCTATGATTTTCGACGAGCCTTTCAGTCCGGGGTCCCATGCGATGACCTCACGACCGGCTTCTTGGGCCATCGTTTCACAAAATGAGATAAATTCTTTGGGGTTATTGATGTGTATTTCGTCGGAACCTATATGGATATAGGGGCACATCGAGCGTGGAATTTCCTGAAAAAACTCCTTCAAACACGCACGGAGAACCTCCATTCCTTGCGGAGTGGCCATGCCGAAGCCAAAGGTTTTGTTGAAATATTGGCTGTGGCCGGGCATGTCTATTTCGGGAATGACCATGATACCGCGGGCTTTCGCGTAAGCTATAACGTCGCGTATCTCGTCATAAGTGTAGTATTTGCCCTCGTCACGGCCTTTCCGCTGGAAGCGAGCGTCGTTTAATTGGGGGTAAACTTTGCACTCTATGCGCCATGCGGGGTTATCAGTGAGGTGCCAATGAAATACGTTGAGTTTGTAGAAAGAAAAGAGGTCGAGCTCTTGTTTCAGCATTTCCACCGGGCGGAAGTTGCGCCCCGTGTCGTGCATAAAACCGCGGATGGGAAATGCAGGATAGTCAATGATGGTGGTTTCGTGGGCCCGTCCGTGCTCATCTTGCAACTGTCGGAGCGTCGTTTGCCCCCAAATAACGCCTTGGGCGTCCTTTCCTCGGATGACAGCCTTGCCGTTTTTCACCCTAAGTTCGTAGCCCTCGGCCGGTAAGCGGAGCGATTTGTCGACCTTGGCGTCGACCTTTACTATCTTGACAAGCCGTCCGTGGCCTTTCACCGACACGGGTTGGGGAATCAATGACTGGCCATTGACCCACAAAGGCATGGCCAACAAGGCAGTAAGTAAACTGATATTTCTGAATAGTCGCTTCATAAACTGTTAATAATTAGGTTCGTTCAACAATGAGTTAAGGTTACTGTTCAGAAAAAAGAGTAAAGCCGTGAATCAACCCCACATAGTAGTTGACACACGGCTATTTATGCTTTTATTCCACGAAAGAATAATATCGGGGCAATTGCTTCATCGAGATAAGAGCGCTTTCAGCTCTGCCTCAAGGTCTTTTACCTGCGCATCGCGCTTCTGAAGCGTGTTGTTTCGGTCGATAAGGAAGTAAGTTGGAATGCGCTGTATATTGTAACTGGCCATCAATTGGCTGTTAGTGCCATTCTCATCACGCACGTTTATCCATGGCAGAGCGGCGGTCTGCGTCTTCCAAAAGTGCTCGTTGGGATCGACAGATACCTGATATATCTCGAAACCTTGCCCATGATACTTGTTGTAAAGGCCACGAAGCATCATGATACGCTCGGTACTTCGCTCGGTGGCAAAGGCGTGGAAATCGAGTAATACCACCTTTCCTTTCAGTTGCGACAGCTTTCTGAGATTGCCATTGTTGTCGTTCAACGCTATATCTATTATGCCTGCAGACTGTACTTTGCCCGCATCGATGTACTTCTCCTGCTGTTGTGCCTTGACGATACGCATGTCTTTCATGCCCTCAATGGCTATATTATGCAGGTTTTTGCCACGTTCGGCATTGGGATAGTACGTATCCCAGCTCGTAGCGACGGCCGCATACACCTTAATATCAGCCTCGTTGCTGCGCGGATTGAAGATAAGTGCCTGCTGATTTCCTAAAGCTACGGTCTGAAAGAGGGCAAAGTAGCTATAAGCTTTCATGGGTTCCTTGAATATATAGTTACGCTTTACCATGTCCTTATAACCCTCCAACACCTTGGTAACGCTGTCTTCCACGGCGTCAACGCCCAAAGCCATATTGCCGGCGATGACATTCACCTTAGTTTGAAGCCCTTGTTGGAGGAGTGCCAGCTCCTTTATCTTGGCGCAATTCTCCGATCCTGCCACCTCATAGCTGCTTGCCATGGTGGGATAAGCGAACTTTACGCTCACCGTTTCGGTAGAGTCTATGCTCAAATTGATAATCTGATTGGCTATTCTAAGGCGGTAAAACTCGGGGTTATCGGCTATACTTTTCTCAGTAAACTCAAAGTTCCCGTCCTCTCCGAGCTTAACGGAGTCAACCACTTGAGGGCCATTCAGGCTCATATTCTCAAGGTAAAGAGTAGAGTCTTTGGCGTCGGTCGCAGTGCCAACGACGTGGAATTTCTTGTTGTTACAGGAGGTTACACAGAGTGCGGCCATAACGATGGCTGCCCCATAAACGACTTTGTTTATTTTCATTGTTAATCTTATGTGTTTCAACAGTCAGTAATGCTGCAAAGATAAGCAATATATTTGAAAACCGGAATGGATTGTGTAAAAACCTTAAGAATTATCAATATCCTTTGTTTTGCACCAGTTTTGTGTTCATGGCCTTGACATCCGCGGGGATGGGATATACCGTAGTATGGCCATCAGCCTCATCAATGGCCGTATCACCTTGGTAGAGTGTGCGGTACATACCGTATCGGATGAGGTCCTGCCGACGCCATCCTTCCCACGCCAACTCCAATAATCGCTCATCCAAAATGGCCTGCAGGGTAGCTTCCCGATGGTATGTGGCGGCCCTGCCACGCACCTTATCGAAGTCGGCTTGCCCCGACCGACCCATTCTAACAAGGGCTTCGGCACGCATCAAGAGCACATCGGCCAAGCGAAACAGCACTATATCATTATCCATGAGCTTGCCATCCTTGGGCGCATTCTTATCGATTTCATACTTCCTCATGCGTGCTCCGGCCGTCTCTACATAAGGACTTCCACTCAAATCGAGGGCCACTTTCTCGGGGAAATAGGTAAGTCGGCTGCCCGTACGGTCGGTAATGGGACGCCCGTTGAGGTCGCTCAGCTCACCCGAAAAGTAATTCTCATCAAACCGAGGGTCTTCCTCGGCCGTGCCATAGCCAAAGACCCGCAGCGTCTGAAGCGTGGCACAAGAGCCGTTTTCGGCCGTAAACCCATAGGCGGCGGCATGCCGATAGTGGTAAGAACGATAGAGATTCTGCTGCTGATTGCCATAAAGATTCTTATCCATGGGTATCACAAAGATGTTCTCCGTGGAACTTTCATTATGTACAAGGAAGTTATCACGGTAATGAGGCATGAGCTTATAAGGTCCATCGAGCTTATCGCAATAGGCCACAGCAGCCTCCCACGCATTGCAATCGCGGCCATCCACACGGAATGTCATGCCACTCCCATCGGGTCGACGGCCATCCGTCCAATCGTCATCGTTGTAAACTTCAGCGTTCAACATGAGCTTTGCCAATACAAAATAGGCCACCGGACGGGTCACACGACCGTAATAATCGCCCGGCTTCACACTGTTCTCATCGGCTAACCACGGCACTGTTTCCTGCAATTCCTTGACGATGAAGGCGAAAGTAGCGCTGCGTTTCTCCTGCGTTACCTGATTCATCGAAACGTCGGACGACGTGATGAGCGGCACATTACCAAACAAATCCATCAGATACCAATAATATATGGCCCTAAAGGCACGCACTTCCGACTTGTAAGCCCTGAGCCTCTCGTCGTCGAGAAGTTGGCGCCGGGCCTCCAAGGTTTCGAGCGAACGATTGCAAAGCGTGATGACCTTATACAGATAAAGCCACGCGTTTTTACAGAGATCGTGGCCCGCTCCCCAGTCATGACGGTACATACTCTGCCACAATCCGCCATCATACCAGTCGCCGCCACGGGTGGGCAGCATGGCCTCATCGCTGCCAAAGGTGTTTAAATCGTACACTCCGCGACAGGTACCTTGCAACCCTTGGCCGTCCTCATGCCCACCTATATAATTATAGAGCGTGGCCACCGTGTTCTGATAAAGCTGGTCTGCCGTGACGTAAGCCTCACTTTCGGGAATCTGATTCTTGGGATGTTCGTCGAGAGAGCACGACGCCAACAGTGCCACAAGCATACTAACATAAATATATTGTTTCATGATAAGACTGTAATTAGAATTGAATACTAAGGCCGAAGGTGTACGATCGGTAAACGGGATAGCTGCGCTTGTCGTCCAAACCCAGCGTCTGGTCTACCACAGAAGAGTTGATCATCGGCGTAAGTCCGCTGTAACCGGTAATCGTAGCCAAGTTATTGACCGACAAAGAGAGCCGCAGATTGCGAATGTAAGCCGACCTTACGGGCACCGTCCAGCCCAATGTTACATAGTCAATGTTAAGATAATCGCCCCTCTCAAGCCAATAATCGCTGATGGTTTGGTCCTGAATATTCTGTCGAGGCGCGTCTTTCATTACATTATAATTAGGTAATGACAACATATTCATGTAGGAAAGGGCCGTGCCATTGTATATTTTATGGCCGAAAGCGCCATTGGCCTGCAAGGTAATGTCGAACGCCCGATACCTGAAAGCGATGTTCGAGCCCAACGTGGCCTTGGGAGTGGCCTGCCCGCAAACATACTTCTCCTCGGTCACATCGTAGCTGTAACTGCCGTCGGACTGCTGTATGAGGCCCTTGCAATGGGGCAGATAGAACACGCCAAGGGGCTGTCCCACCATCTGAAAGACCGCATCGCTCGACCCATGGAAGCCTGCTCCGCCGAGCGAACCTATGCCCTTAATATCCGGAGTGGTAAGATACTCGCCGTTAAAATAGCCATTGAGCGAGATAAGGCGGTTGCGTTCAAAGGCCATATTCATGTTAACGCTCAGCTCCATGTCCTTTGTTCGCAGGGGAGTTATGCCAAATCCTATCTCCAAACCGCTGTTTTTCATCGATCCGAGGTTAGCCAAGAGCTTGTCATAGATAAACGGTGGCACGCTGACATCGTAAAGATACAACATATCGCTCGTGCGCGAAGCGTAGTAATCGGCCGTAAGCACCACTCTGTTATGCCAAAAGCTGAGGTCCAAACCTACGTTGAAGGTGCGCTTTATCTCCCATTTCAGGTCGGGATTGGCATTGCGTACTATGCCCAACGTGGTCGTTGGAGCGCCGTTTACCGACACTATGCCGTTGGGCATGACCGACTGTTGCGAGATATAAGCGTCAATTCCACCCAAGTTTCCCGACACTCCGTAGCCCATACGGAGCTTCATTTTGCCGCTCTTACTAAAGGTTTCCATCCACGGTTCCTTATCGATAACCCACGCACCCGACACCGATGGGAAGAAGCCCCACCTATTGTTGCGCCCTACTTTCGACGATCCGTCGGCACGGGCGTTGAGCGTCAGTATGTAGCGATCGGCCAAAGCGTACTGCGCATGGGCCAAGAACGACTCCATGTGGGCGTCCTCATAATACGAGCCCGTGCCCTCCCAAAGGCGCACGGCGCCCGCTGCCAAGTTGTGATAGCCAAAGGCGTCGGTCGTAAAATTGCTCACCTGCGTATGAAATCCCTTACCTATCTGGTGCTGGGTTTCAAAGAGTCCGAGCATTTCCAGCCGATGATTGCCCCACGTATGGTTATAGTTTACCGACAAACTGGCCAGCGTTTCCTCGCTCTTATCATCGCCCCGATAAGCCTCACCGTGCGACCATACGAAGGTAGGATAGTAATGTGACAGGTTACCCGTGTTGTAAGAATACGACCCAAAGGCGTTCATCGTGAGCCCCGGGGCCAAGTCTAACCCCATGCGCAGGTGCACATTGAAATGCCCGTCGTCCTTATCGTTATCCATTTGGAGCAGCGATTGCGGATTGTTTATCCACAAAGCCTCGGTTACTTGGTCCCATCCGCCGGCGTCGTTGCGGGCCGCGGAGAAAGTAGGATTAAACGTGGCGGCCGAGTAAAATAGCTTCCACGGGAAGGGAATGAGCTGGTTTTTCTGAATACTTCCAAAGACTCCGAGATCTGCCGACAGCCTATTGTCGAAAGCCTTTTGGCTGATGTCGAGCTTGGCTATGTAGTTACGGTAGCGGTGGGTCTTGACAACCATCTTGTGATCCATGATACCTATGGAGGCACGATAGTTGTTTTCATCGGTTCCCCCGCCGAAAGCTACGTGATGATTCTGCACAAATCCCGTGCGCTCGATGGCCTTTCGGAAGTCAGTATCGCCCCGTTTGTCGATAATCTTCAAACCGTGGCGCGCCGCCGCTTCACGAAACTCGGGTCCCGACAGCATATTGATACGCTTATATACCGACTCCCATCCCATGTTACCGTCGTAGCTGATATGAAACTTCTCACCTCTGCCCTTCTTGGTGGTCACCTCTATGACGCCCGAAGCGCCGCGCGAGCCGTATTGGGCCGTCTCCGAGGCGTCCTTAAGGATGGTAAAGCTCTCGATGTCGGCGGGATAAATGGTGCTCAACGTTGGTAAATCGGCCGATACGCCGTCAATGATGACGAGCGGATCGTTGCCTCCCGTGAGCGATGTTGTGCCGCGAACGCGCACCGCATTGAGCATAGCTTCCTGATTGGGATTGGACGATACGCTCACGCCGGCGGCCTGACCGCTCAACGCACTCAGCGAATTGGTCACCAAACCTTTGTTCATCCGTGCCTCCGTAACTTGGTCGACAGAGCCCGTAACGAGGTTGGGCAAACCGTGGGTATAGCCTATTTTCAGGGCCGTGGAGTCCTTTCGTGAGGGCGATTGGGCCGACATGGCGCAAGGCAACGCCGTCAACAAAACCGGTATAAGATAGTTTTTAAACATAGGCAGATGGCAGATTTAAAAGGTTAGTGACTGATGTAGATAAGGCAAAAATAATCAAAAATATAATAGGTGGTACGAAAGAACCAATCTTTTTTTATATCTTTGCTTTCAAAGGGGCCCACGACGCTTTTCCCAAAGCAGGCCTTTCACCCCGTCAAAGGGCTGCTTCGGGACGATGAAAGGGCTGCTTTCACACGGTCGAAGGGCCACTTTCGCAAACCCCACGCTACACGATAAGAAAGGAGAAGCCTATGTATAAATATCCCATCATCACCATCCTCGTCGCCATAGCCTTGCTACTGACCGACTCGCTGACGCTATTGCTGTTGTTGCTTGTGCTGCCGGCGGCCCATTACGCTTGGAAATGGAAGGAGCGAAAGGCCCAAAACACCACCGCCGACCGCCAGCTGTTCGCCACCTTGGAAGAGGCCACGGCCCGATTGGGAGCGCCCGACGACATAGTCGTTCTCAACGCCACGCAGGCCAACGAGCCCGCAGGCACCATCTTGCTTTACGATACCGAGCGGCTCATGGTTATCCGGGGCGAGGTTTATCCCTACGCCGCCATTCGCGACATCAGCTACGTTAACGGCGCCACTCCGTACACCGTAGACGAATACCAAGTACTCATTTTCACCGAGGACGCCACCCTCCGCCTGCCCGTAGGCTATGACGGAGCGTTTGCCGCAGCCATCATGAGCCAACTCTACGCCCATCTCCACCCCGAGAAAACGCCGCTCTGATTTCATTATTTTTAGGTATTGTAACTTCTCTTTTCGTCTGTTAATTTTGTAATCTCTTCAGAACGAAGCGTTTAGCCTTCCTCTGAAACTATTTATTTTATAGAGATTAACAGACATGAAGCTTTTATCCAACCCCCGCCATCCGGCAGCCTTGCGGCTCCTCGGCATGGCGCTTGTTCTTCTTTTTCTCGCCCTTCAAACGGCCATGGCGCAAGGCCCGCACGGTTTCCAAGTGCGAGGCAGCGTGATCTTTGCCGGTGGCGAACCGGTGATTGGTGCCACGGTAGAGGTAGAAAAAGGACGAACAAAAACCGTAACCGACGTTGATGGTAAATTCACACTGCGCCTCGAAGGACGCGAACGGCCCGTAAGGCTGCTCGTAACTTATATAGGTATGGAGCCCGAACACGTCATGGCGAAGCCCCATTCCGCCGACCTTGTCATCACATTGCGCGACGCCGCCACCCAACTTCAGGACGTTGTGGTGACGGGTTATCGTACTTTGAGCAAGCAAAACATGGCCGGCTCCGTGGCCGTACTTACCGGCAAGGACTTCAATCACAAAGTACCCACCACCGTGGATAACCTTTTGCAGGGCTTGGTGGCCGGCGTTGCCGTTACCAATGGTGGCCAACCGGGCGGCTCTTCCAAGGTTCGTATTCGCGGAACCAACACCATGGAGGGCAGCGCGGAGCCTCTTTGGATAGTGGATGGCGTGCCTTTGCAGGACGATTTGCCCGCCATCTCCAACACAGACATCAAGGCCGGCAACTTCAACGACCTGTTCGTACACGGCATTAGCGGCATTAACCCCAACGATATTGACAATGTTACCATACTGAAGGACGCCTCGGCGGCGGCCATCTATGGCTCACGGGCAGCCGGGGGCGTCATTGTCATCACCACAAAGAGCGGCGCCGCCGGCAAAATGAAGCTGAATTACTCGGTCAACTTGATAAGTCAGCTCAAGCCGCAACGCGACGCCAACCTCATGAACACTGCCGAGAAACTGGCTTGGGAAAAGGAGTTATGGAATGAGTTTTCGGCCGATAGGATGGCCAAGGGCAGCAGTCACGTGCCCGTCGTAGGCCTTTACGGCATGCTAAGGTCGGAACGACTGGGCAAGAACGGGCTTCTGAAAGGGTCGGATGGCTACGAGGCCATGACCATCGACGAACAAGACGCTTATCTGAAGCAAGCGGCCGGCCACAGCACCAACTGGTTTGACGAGATATTTCGCAATACTTTCTCCATGAACCACCACGTTTCGCTGTCGGGAGGGTCGAAAACGACCACCTACTATGCCTCCTTGGGCTACACGAAACAGAACGGACTGTTGAGGCAATCGGGCTATAACCGCTACAACATGAACCTAAAGCTCAATATCAAACCTATGCGCAAGCTGCGCCTTCAGATAGAAATGAGGGGCGTAAAGGAGAAGTCAGAGGAGCCCAATCCGAGCGTTGACCCGTTTAAGTATGCCTATTTTGCCAACCCCTACGAGCACCCCTACAATGCCGATGGCTCTTATCGGGCCGACATGACCTACTTTAACTTGGCGGGAGTAAACGACGGTGGCATGACGGGCGTGGTGCTTCCGGTCAATGGTTTCAACATTTTACACGAATTGGAAAACACGAGCAAGGAGGCCAACAAGACTACCTTGGGTACCAACCTGCGGCTTACCTACGACCTTTTCGACGGCTTCCAGCTCCAAGGTTTGGCCTCATACAGCCATGATTCCAACAATTCCGACACGGTGATAGGCGCCGATACCTACACGGCTTTCAACGATCGACTGTGGTTTGATGAGCAAGTGCTCAACTGGACGCCCTACGGCAGTATTCTCCAATCTAACTCCCGGGGCGACAGTTACAATGCCCGCCTGCAACTAAACTACCACAAGCTCATAGCCGAAGCTCACGACATAGCCCTTTATGCGGGCGCCGAGATACGGGGAAACCACACCGAGCGCTTCTATACAAAGCAGTATGGCTACAACAAAGATACGCAAACGGTGGTTTGGCCCGTGAATCCTAATCCCTCGAAGGACGACTCCGAGCTTTACAAGAGCCTGCTCGAGAACCTCAGCGGCCGCACCTTGCGCGACAATCGCTACGCTTCGTTCTACTTGGCGGCCGACTATATGCTCCTCAATCGCTACATGCTCAATCTTTCTTTCCGCACCGATGGCTCCAATAACTTCGGTAGCGACGAGCAGTTTAACCCTACTTACTCCGTGGGATTGGGCTGGCATGTCGACAAGGAACGCTTCATGAGCCCCTTGCGCAAGGTGGTTTCGAGGCTCATCGTGCGCGCCTCGGGCGGTTTTACGGGCAATGTGGTGCAGGGAGTGGATAAGAAGTTGGTCTTGAAAATAGGCAATACGTCGTGGAACAACATCAATACGGCCACCATAAAGACGGCTCCCAACCCCCGACTTAGGTGGGAAAAGACGAAAGACGCCAAGGTTTCCATCGACTTGGGACTGCTCAACGACAGGCTCACCGTGCTCCTCGACGCCTATTACCGCAAGAGTACCGACGTCATATCTACCTCGGCCATCGTATCGACCACGGGCTTCAGCTCTATCAAGTACAACGCCTCGGACATCGTAAACAAGGGCGTGGAGCTGACCGTGAGTGGCAAACCGCTGCTTACCCGCGACTGGGAAATAGGCTTGGGAGCCAACATGGCGTGGAACAGAAACTATCTTTCAAAGTTTCGTTCATCGACGGGCGGTATCAGCGATGGCCGCTATGTGGGCTATCCCGTGGCCTCGGTATTCCAAGGAAAGGCCATCGGCATTGACCCCTACACGGGTGTTTACGTGTACCAACTGCGCCCCGACGCCCATATCTCTACCCTATCAGACCTCCGTTTGACCAATAACTACCGCTATTATCGGGGCACCGCCAACGCGCCTTATACGGGTGGACTCCACGTAAACGCCCGTTACAAGCGATTGTCGCTCCACGTCAGCGGGTCGTTCTCTTGGGGAGGACTCATCAGCAACCTCATAAGTTCGCCGGCAGGGTACCGCAACGTGTCGACCAAATATAACGAAGTACCCCAGACGGAGTACAGCGATTTGTACCGAAACCACCTCAACGTGAGCAAGGATATGCCCAACCGATGGACCGCCGACCATGCCACGGGCACGAAATATCCGCGCATCGTCGACGCCTTGGGCGACAAATTGGGCCTCGACGCCTTGTATCCCACCCAAAGCAACAGCGCCAGTATCGTGGCGGGAACGTTCTTGGAGAAGGTAAACTACCTCAAGATTCGCGATATAACGCTGGCCTACTCGCTGCCCGCCAAGCAGATGGCACGCATCGGCATGTCGTCGGCCACATGCTCGCTGACGCTCAATAACTTCTTCACTTTCACCAACTATACCGGTCTTGACCCCGAAAACCCGGGGGCGGTTTACCCTACCACCCGCAGCATATCGGTCAATATGAGTGTAGGATTCTAACGATAAAGCAATGAAAACAAGCAAAATATACGGTCTGCTCTTCGCTCTTGCGCTGTCGACTCCGGCCCTCGTGTCGTGTGACAGCTATCTGGACGTGAAGACTTACGGGCAAAAACTACCCGAGACCATCGACGATTACGAGCAACTGCTGGCCAATCAGCTACGTACTTTCGACGGAAACGACGACCAATACTTCTATAGTCCGAAGCAAATACTGAAGTATGAGTGTTATTCGGATAACCTCAATGCCAGCCTGAGCACCAAAACAAGCTCGGCTTACACGCCTTTCTACGTGGGCGATGACTTGGGTGGAAACCAATATAGGATGAAAAACATGTACAGCCGGATAAAGGATTTAAACATCATTCTTGGCGACATGCCCAATCAAGACTCGGAAAAAGGACGCAAAATCGTGGCGGCCTGCCTCACGATGCGAGGCGCGCTGTACTTCATGATGATGCGTGAGCTGTGCGAAGCCTACGAAAACGGGCGGTCAGAGCAGACCCTCGGGCTACCGCTCGTTGACCAATTCGACATTGAGGGCAGGCCGGCCAGAGCCTCATTGGCCCAAACGGCCGCCTTCATAGAGCGCGACCTGCGGCAAGCTATCAGCATGGGGATAACCGATGATACCTACCGTTTCACGGCCGATGTGGCCCGGGCATACTTGGCCCGCACCTATTTTTGGACGCAGCAGTGGGACAAGGCCATCGCCGAGGCTCAATACTTATTGGACCACTATCCACTGATCAGCGGCGAGGAGTATAAAAACATGATGCAAGCCACGACCGAGAAACTGGGCAACGTAATGCTTCGGTCGTTCATCACGGGCGCAACGACCACGTACAAGAACGTACTTACACAGTCGAAGAACCGCCCCGTGGCCACCGATCTCGTAAAACTGTTCGCCGAAAAGAAGCGTGACATTCGTTATACGTTCTTCTTCGACAAGAAACTTCTCAACACCAAAGGTATTCACATGTATATCCGTTCGGCCGAAATGTGCCTCATCTTGGCGGAGAGCCATGCGCATTTGGGCCACACGACCGAGGCTTTGGGCTATCTCAACAGCCTGCGCCAAAAGCGTATCGAGGGCCATACCAACCTGACGGAGGCCGACCTTCCCGCCGTAGATACGGGCTCGCTCATCAAGCAAGACTGCACGGGCAAGCCGTTGACACCCCTCATGCAGGCCATACTGAACGAACGACGGAAGGAGCTTTACATGGAAGGCGACCGATGGTTTGAGCTGAAACGCAACGGCGGTCCCGAATTTTGGGTGGGCTACAATGGCGTGAAATACGAAACATTGCACTACCTCTACACCTATCCCGTGTCGTTTGCCGACCTCCATACCAACCCATTGCTTGAGCAAAACCCGGGTTATCCTAAGTTGAACGATTAAAAACAACAATGAAAATGACAAGATATTCTTTTCTCCTCATAGGTCTTTTGGCCTTCGGCACGAGCCTGCTGAGCGCATGTGGCGACAGCGACGAACTGACGCCCGAAGTGCTGACGATAGCCGACGAGGCCATTTCGGCCCCGGTAACTCCGGCCCTTACTGACGACGAACGTGACGCCATCAGCGCCCAACAAAAAGCCCACGACGAGGCCGTGGCGGCCTATGGAAAATAAGCCATGGGCTGTTCTATGTGTTATAAACCATCAATCGCACTTAAAATGAAAATAAAACTCCATATCATTCAAGCGTCGCTGTTGGCCTGCTGCGTAAGTTGGCTGTCGTGCTCGACCGACGCTGACCTGCCGGCTGTGGCCGAACGGTCGATTTCTTTCACGCAAGCGGCGTTTTTCTTGCCCTCTCAAGACAAGACATCGGTCACCATCGCACTCACCAAAGCGGCCGAGAGCGACCTTAACGTGGGCTTTTCACTGAGCGGAACGGCCGTAGAAGGCGAGGATTATAGCGTGGCCGAGCATGCGTTTCATATTCCCCGAGGCGAGAAATCGGCCACGGTGGAAGTGAGTTCGTTAGGCAGTGTCAGTACCGGTCGCCAACTTTTGATGACGCTCAACGACGTTCCGCAAGGCTATGCGTTTGGTCTTTATAGGACCACCCGTGTGCCCATAGCGGCCCGCCCCGTGCTCACAGCCACGTTTGACGCCACGGAATATGAGCTGAAAACGGAGGTGGAAGTCTCCATGACGCTCTATCAAGGTTCTAAGAAATACACTTCTTCGTTGCAGGAAGTGGAGGTTCCGGTAGAGGTGGCGCCTACTTCGACGGCCCAATTGGGCAAGCATTTCGAGTTTGTCGATGGCAAGAGCGTGCTCACGACGGCCAAATCAAGCTCCGTGGCCAAGGCCAAGATTCGCCTGCTTAAACGTGAGGCAGGTCATGACAAGATAGTTTTAAGGTTGGCCGACAGCCGTTATTTCAACGCCGGTGCACAAAATCGGACTGTCATAACGCTGGCCGGGCCTACTGATTTGAAGCTTTTGGCCGGTACGTGGCGCTGCAAGAGTCTGTCGAACGAGGCTGCCATACGGGCTGCGGCCGAGCTGATCAAAGACGAGGAAGACGCCAATAACTTGCCGAAGAATATCGGTCAGGGTGACCAAATCGTGCTGACGACGGCCGGCGATGGGACTTTGACGCTCGATGTTTCTAAGCTCAAGGGTGATTTAAGCCGCTACCTGCGTCCTGCCACCTTATCTTACAGCGGCGAGGGGGTTGACAAATTGTGGGAAACAAACTACAACACGCCGGAGGTAGACAATGTATTGACCTTAAAAGCGTCGAAAGTCAATTTGTTCTTCAGTGCCACCGAGACAAAAGAACGTGAGGCCTTGATAGACTTTAGATTGCTGGATAAGGGCAAGACGCTCGAAATGCGTGTGTACCAATATGAGCCAAAGGATTTCCTCACACGGGTATATGAAGCCCGAAAAGTAGACGTTTACTCATCGGGCGACTTGATGAAGCGAGGCTTTACCCTCATCTATCGATTCACGAAATAAAAGCAATAGCTATCCTTTTTACACCTTATAATATATAGGTAGGTCTATTCTCGTTTGGAGAGATAGGTCTACCTATATGTTTATAGCCATCTAAGGATATATGGAAAGAAATTTTACGGGCGATTGTTTACTACCCATATCGAGGCTGTTAAGCAAACAATTCCTTGAGCACGTCAATGCTCTTGAGGGGTGGGAAATCGGGAATATGGAGTTGATAGTACTTTAGGATCATTTCCAAAAACCAATTGCGATAATCGTGTGACATGCGAAAAAGGTGCATGTTTTCATACGTCATGCGCATGGCTTGCTGCAATCGGGCTGCCTCGGCAGGGCCAAGATAGTCGCCATGGAGCGGTGGCAACGACTCGAAAGAGCTTTCCCGAAGGTCGAAATAATCACCTTCGGCATAGTCGTCGAGATTGGGAAAGAAGCCCACGAACATGGAAAAACGAAGCATAAACACCAAATGGAAGTTGGCATAACGGTCCTCACGCCCATCCAACCACTGCAAACTGCGCACGATATAATCGAAAAGTGGGCGGTTGTCTTGCTCTCCCCGCGTGGCGTAATTGATAAATTCGGCCAAGAACATGCAGATAGCTACCTTATCCATGTGGGTCTGCATCGAAACGTAAGGCGCAAAAGGGTGGAGCTCTCGGATAGTAAGCAGGCGATGGTTGGCCCGATCATCAAACTCCAAATCAAGCAAAGTAAGCGGTTGCAAATAAAGTTTGCGCAGCCTACCTTGTGGCGACGACGAAACGGAAGCGATGAAAGAAAGCCTTCCACGTGCCTCCGTGAACATATCAACGATGACTTTCCGATCGCCATATTTCACCGTTCCAACAACGATTGCCCTTGTTTTTACCAACATAATGTAGCAAAGATACACAAAAACAAGCTAAAAAGCAGTCTATCATAAAAATATTTCCATTAAAATTTGGTGGGTAAGAAAAAAAGCCATAACTTTGCACCCGCTTAAAATAAGTCACATGGTCCCTTCGTCTATCGGTTAGGACGAGAGATTTTCATTCTCTAAAGAGCAGTTCGACTCTGCTAGGGACTACCAAACAATAAAGATAAGTAAAAGACAAAGATGGCAAATCACAAATCTGCATTAAAGAGAATACGTCAGACAAAGACAAAGACTCTGCATAACAAATATTATGCAAAGACTATGCGCAACGCTGTTC
>NZ_DATCYK010000017.1:0-3325 GCF_036570325.1 Prevotella sp. | reverse complement strand
GATGACGAGCAGGGGAGCGGCCGTTGCTCCGGTCACGGCACGTATGTTGAGCGTCGCCTCGCGTGGAGAGCCGGGGTCACCCGTCATGGTCATGACCGACAAACCGGCCACCTGACCGGCCAAGGCTTGGTCGACGGTGGTTGTGGGCAGCTTTATGAGGTCGTCGCCCTTGATAACTTCGATACTGCTGGTAAGCGATGACTTCTTCTGAGTGCCGTAACCTACGACCACAAGCTCATCGAGCATTTTCTCATCCATGTTGAGTTTCACCGCCACGGCATGGCCCGGAACGACCGTGTACTTGGTTTCCTTGAGGCCGATGGCCGATACCACGATCGTACCTTTGCCCTTTGGAAGGGATATAGAGAAGTTTCCATTGGTGTCAGTGACGCCGGCTACCTTGCCGTCGCCGGTCTTTACAACGGCTCCTATCACGGGTTCGCCCTTGTCATCGACCACATGTCCCTTGACGGTTTGCTGCTGGGCCATGACCGAGGAGGCCGCTGCCAACAGCAAGCACAGTAGAAATAGCTTAACTTTCTTCATAAGATTAAAACTTGAAATGATATAATGAAGGTTCTCTCAACGAGGAAGCCAACGCCCGAAAGCAGGCGTTGGCCTTCGTATTATTTAAATAATTGGGCAATCTTCAGGAGCTGATACTCATAGAAATTGCGTGTGGTGGCATTGCCGGTGGCCCGCTTCTGTCGGTAGAGGGCCTCTACTTTCTTGAGCTGACGCAGCATGAGGGGCTTGTAAATGTCTTCCTTCAACGGCGGCAAATTGTAGTTGATGCGCACGAAAGAGGTGTGGGCGTCGGCATATTCGCAAGGAAGCTCGGGGGCGTTGAGCATTTGTTGCAGGTCGAACGTGGGCTCCGTGTCGACGCCGAGCAACTTCTTCGACGATGACTCGGCCTTAACGCCGCTGCTCTTCACGAAGAAATCGAGGGCGGTACGCTGCATTTCCATGTCGGCTTCGGTGAGAGCGGCACCCCGGAGGGTAGGTCCGAACACCTCACGGAAGGCGTCGGCCGTGTATTGGTCAAGGCTGTAGTTGCGTGACGGAGCCAGTTTGTGGCCCTCATCGATACGCTGCATGACGGTACTTCCGTAAATCGAGGAGATGATAGGGCGTATAAAGTTGGTGTTTATCTCATCGGGGCGGTCGAACTTCAGCAGCAATTGCTGTGGGCAGAGCCAAGAGCGATAGGTACGACCTTGGTTTACAAGCCAGCGCATGGCCTTTTGCTGGGTGGCCCGGTCGAGATATTCCTTGCCCAAACGGCCGTCGCCCTGACGTACTTCGTGGTAAATGACGCCACCCATGTAGGGCAATACGTGGCCCAAATGGCGTGCGTACTGATTGACAATGCTCTTATAGGAGTTTTGCATGGCGTCATAGTTCTCGCCGCGTTGGGCCGTCCACTGTTCCAAGTTCTTCATAATGAGTTTCAAGTTGCTGATGGCGTAGTTGCCGGCCCTGATGTGATCATCGCCCAAATCTTCGGTTTGGTCGCTCACATCCACCGTGCCAAACACCTGCTGGGCGCCAAACTCGTACATCGGATCATTGGCCTTTTCGGCTATCCAGCGGTTAAGCGTGGGCACTTCGTCCTTCGATGAGCGGGTATCCTTGATGAGGCGGTAGCCCCACTTGATGGCGTTGATGTCCTCAATGCCGAGGATGGGCGGTGTCATTTTCACGCCTCGCTCCATGTCGCCGGGCTGAGCCACGAAGTTATTGCGGGCATAATCCATGATACTTGGCGTGGTTCCGTACTTCTGTGTGAAGGAAGGACTGCGCAGGGAGTCGACGGGGAAGGAATAGCTGGCCCCCATGTTGTGCATCAAACCGAGCGTATGGCCCACCTCATGGCTCGTAACGTAGCGCATGGATTCACGCATCAAGTCGTCGTCGAACACCTTTTTATGGGTGCGATAGTCCACGGCGCCGGTCTGAACGAAGCGCCAATCGTGGAGTAGCGATACCACATTGTGATACCAAATGACATCGGCCGTCAGAATTTCGCCCGTTCGTGGGTCGACGTAACTGGGCCCCATGGCGTTCGCTGTTTCCGTAACGGCATACTTGATACAACTGTATCGCATGTCGTCGGGGTCGAAGTTGGGGTCGTTTTTAGGATAATCGCGGGCTACGATGGCGTTTTTGAAGCCGGCAGCCTCGAACGCTTGGTTCCAATCCATTACGCCTTGTTTCACTGTTTCGCGCCATTTGGCGGGGAAAGCCGAGTCTACATAGAACACGATAGGCTGCTTGGGCTCCACCAATTGGCCGGCGAAGTATTTGTCTATCTCGTCGTCCTTGGGCTCCAAACGCCAGCGATGGATAATCGATTCCTCCTCCACACGGTCGGCCGAGGACGAATATATCTTCTTATCGGTCATGAAATAACCTACCCGGTTGTCATGAATACGGGCCCGCATGAGCGTCTTTGGCGCCACGAAGAGCGACCGGTGCATCTGAACCGTGTAGGGTTGGTTGCTCGACGATAGGTCGAACGACAGATTGGTCTTTATTTCTACGTTGTAGGGAAAGGCCTTCACCTCGGTTATTCCCGACGCCTCGGAGTTAAAACTGCCCTTGAGGCTCTTGCTACCGCCCATCATCATCTCGAGCGGATTATCGGGTTTCATGGGTGAAAGCATTTTATCGTTGCCGCCAAAGAGCGACGTCACGTCGATGAGTACACGCCCTTTCTTCTTCGCTGTCACCTTAAACGCCTTGAGAATAGGGTCGGAGAAGTTGCTCTTAAACGACGAGGCGATGGGGTCGGTGGGGTTTACGACGGCCGTATTCTGCACCTTATACATGTAAACCTTTATGCTATCGGTGGCAAAACGCACGAGCATGGGACTGCTCACCATTTGTCCTGCCACGTAGTCGTGGGTGTTGCTGGTGCGCGCCACGCGGTTGCTGAGTATGTAATCTTGGTTAAAAACCGAGTCGGGAAGCTCGAAGAACAGTTTACCTTCCTTATTCAGATGGAGCGTAAACATGCCTTTGTATTGTTTGGAGTCCTTCAGTGCCTTGCTCCAATCATCGGTCTTGGCAGTCAGCAGTGCCGCTGCCGCATTCTTCTTTTTCTTCTTTGCCGTGCTCTGCAATGGGCAAAGGAGTCCCATTACGACAAATCCCAATAGAATTTTTTTCATAAATTAATAGATTACTGAATGATATAACGGTTACAAATATACAAAAATAAAAGTAAAAAACTTTTAATACTGAATAATAATACTTTTATTTCGGAATAATATGCGATAACTGTTCGTAAAATCATTAATATCTGTTGGAACAGAGCCTA
>NZ_DATCYK010000016.1:0-3349 GCF_036570325.1 Prevotella sp. | reverse complement strand
CCACGCCAATATATAATGAGCGTAAGGTTTGATTTCTAAAGGCCAACGCCCCATCCTTTGACGATAACAACGGGCGAAGGAGAACATCAACACCTATTTTTCAACGAATAAAACACATCATGAAACTGTCAAGATACATATTAACCGCGGCCTTAGGACTGACGTTCACCGCGTGTAACTTAGTGGAACCGGGCGACATTGTCAACCCTAACGTGGACGAGAAGGCCTTTCTCAAATCGGCCAACGCCATGCAAACATGGGTCAACGGCACCGAGAAGAACTTCGCGCAAGGCATTGGCGAGTATTGCCAACTGATGGAAATACTGTCCGATAACTACTATAATAACTACTCAAGGAGCAGCAATGTCTTCGATTATCCACGCTTGGCCAACACCGATGACGACGTGAAGAAGCTCCAACGCTGCATAGGCAACATGCGTGAGGCGGCCGACTATGCCTTCAACGTGGTAGCCAAACACGACAAGGACTTCACCCGTGAGGAGCAATTCAAGATGTATTACATCAAGGCCTACAGCTTTCTCTTGGCCGGCGAATACTTTACGGGCCTGCCGATGAGCGAAGGCGGCGAGGTAAAACCGTGGAAAGACCACCTGCAACAAGCCATCGCCACGCTCGACGAAGCCCTGCCTTTGGCGGCAAACGCCGAGGACAAGGCGTTCATCCATACGCTCAAGGCCCGTGCCTACTACCGATTGGGCCAAAAGGAGCAGGCCAAGGCCGAGGCCAAAGCGTCGCTCGGAGCTTCCGGGGAGTACGTAAAGCAGGTGCAATTCGATGGTGATAACAGCGTGAACAACGTGGCTCAAGAGGCCATTTGGGGCACATGGTTCCAGCCACTGCCCCGTCTGGATTTCCTCGACCCCAAGTTTTTCATGCTCAAGACCAACGAGCAACGCCCCATCTGCATAGCCAAGGCCGAGGAAAACCATCTCATTTTGGCCGAGGCAGCAGTGGCTGAAGGCCGCGTCAGCGAAGCTAAAGACATCTTGAAGACGCTCCTCAAGCTGGTCAAAGGGCGCCCCGTGGAAACCAATATCGACGATCATTTGGAGGGAAGGTTCAACGGTGGCACGAAGAAATACCCCAACAGCTCGGCCTACAAGGTAGCGGCTTCAGCGGGAGAGCCTTTCCGTGAGAAGCTCGTCCTCGACCGTCAGGCGCCTCATCTCATATCCGTGCCCTACATCTCGGGTACTTCGGCGGACGAAGCGATGATTGACCACTGCACGACAGTCGACGAAACGCTGCAACTCATCTACCTCATGAGGCAGGAAATCTTCATGGCCGAGGGTCGTCGCGTGGCCGATTTGGGTATCAGAATGCCCGTGGGCGACGTGGAAATAGCCCACACGCCGTCGGCCAAAGCCTATGGCGAGGCACTCATTCCCGACTTCATTCCCCTCGACCACGGCCTCGACGCCTTTACGATGGACGAAGATAAGAAGCTGGTAACCATCACTTACAACATGAATAAGGTTATCGTGGAACAGAAAAAGAGCCCCTACGTGGCGCCTTTTGAGTAACAATAATTCTTTAAGTTGACGAGTGAACTTCGTAAAGTTAACGAGTTGACAAGTAAACAAGTTGACAAGTTATTAGTTTTAAGTGAACGCGTGAACTGTTTAAAATTGACGAATAGAGCGTGAAAGTTGACGAGTGACGAGTAAACAAGTTGATAAGTTGATGGCTTTAGTAGATAAGTCTACGACAAAAGTTTACGAGTTAACTAACTGAATGATAATAAGTTAATTATTATATTTTATCAATCAAAATGTTTGAGGGCAGCCCTTGGCGTGTAAAAGGCCATCTTTTGCACGATCAAAGGGCTGCTTTTACGTTGTCAAAGGGCTGCTTTCGCATTGTCAAAAGCCCTCTTTCACACGGTCAAAGGGCTGCTTTCAAAAAACCGAAAGCAGGCCTTTACCATACTATCCTTAGCCACTCGCTATTAAATCATTGGCCTCCAAGCTATTAAACCATCCTTTCTTACCACCCACTTACCTACCATCTACCGGCCTACTCCCAACTAAAAACCATCAACTCGTCAACCGATTACTCGTTAACTTGCCAACTTTACAAAGTTGATTCGTAAACTCAAAGCAGCCTACTCCCAACTAAAAACTAACAACTCGTCAACTTGTCTACTCGTTCACTCGTCAACTAAAACAATCAACTTGTCAACTAAAAAATAACCCTTTGCCGATAACAGATTATTATTATTTTAATTACCTTTGCATCAAATCTATCAATTACAACCTCTATGAACATCTTGTTTCTTATCCTCTCCGTGCTAAATGTTATCCCATATTGGCAGGATGTCAACGTAACCAGTATTAATGCGGAACGTCCCCGCACCGATTTCATGGTGTACGAACAGCTCAACAACGCCGCCACACAGCGTTACGAGAACAGCCGTTGCTACCAATCGCTCAACGGCACGTGGAAGTTTCTCTACGTAGACGCCTACAAGCAACTGCCCGAAGGGGTCACCCAACCTACTTACAACACCGCTTCGTGGGCCAATATCACCGTTCCCGGCAACTGGGAAATGCAGGGATTCGGCACTCCTATCTACACAAATCAACCCTACGACTTCATGCCTTCGAGGCCACAACCGCCACTCTTGCCCGAGAAAAATCCCGTGGGCGTGTACAGCCGCACCTTTTCCGTGCCATCGACATGGGCCGGTAAGGACATATATTTGGCCCTCGACGGTGCCAAGTCGGGCGTTTACGTCTATCTGAACGGCCACGAGGTGGGCTACAACGAGGACTCCAAATCAAAGGTGGAGTACCTTATCAATCCCTATTTAAAGGAAGGCAACAACACGCTTACACTCAAAATATTCCGTTACAGCACCGGTTCGTACTTGGAATGTCAGGACTTTTGGCGCATGAGCGGCATTGAACGCGACGTTTATCTTTGGGCACAAAACAAGGTGGCGTTGCACGATTTCAAGGTGAAATCCACGCTCGACGACGCTTACCGTGACGGTATTTTCCGCCTGCAAGCCGAAATCAAGAACCACACGGGGCGCAAGCAGAAGGTAAACGTGGGCTATGAGCTGCGCAAAAACGACGGAACCATCGCCCTCGAGGGCCAAAAGAACATGGTCATCACCGACTCGTCGGCCATCGTCAACTTCGACGCCACGCTGCCGCAGGTGCTCACATGGACCTCCGAGGCCCCCAATCTGTATCGTCTTTTCATCACGGTAAACTGGGGAAAGAAGCAAGAAATAGTGCCTTATAACGTGGGATTCCGCCGTATAGAGCTGAAAACGGTTCACAACCTTTCGCCCAACGGCCGTGCCGACGCTTGTCTCTTT
>NZ_DATCYK010000015.1:0-5789 GCF_036570325.1 Prevotella sp. | reverse complement strand
AGAGTTTATCCAAAGGATGAAGTAGACAGCGTTTCAACGGAGAAAGTCTAACATTCGACCTGCGCTCCGTCAACCCATCAGCTTGTCAACTTCTGCTTTCTGAAAGCAGCCCTTTACCCCTTTAAAAGCAGTGCTTTGAGCCGCTGAAAGCTACCCTTTCAGGCGCCCGAAGCACTGCTTTTACAATTATTTAACTCGCTTTTTCCCATACCTATCACTTTTTTTTGTTTATTCGTATTTATAAACCACCACCGTGTCATCTTACCTTACTTTACATTATCATTTATCACTTATGTTTCACCCGTAAACCAACTACCCACCCATGAGACTAACCCGAATCATTTTTTACCTATTTGCTGCCACCCTATGTCTTACGACTTTGAGCAGTTGCGGTGGCGACGACGCTTCCGGAGAGACCTTTCAGCCACAGAAAGTTTCGCCTGAAATAGAGAAGTTCTTTGAGGCCCATTTGCCTATTTCAGGAAATTCGGACTGCTTCTTTAAGTCAGAAAAAATGGAAGCGGACTCGGCTGTTGTCCGTATAATCAACTCTATGGCCGAACTTCAGCAGCTTTGTTATGTTCCCGTGGAGCTGCCACAGATTGATTTTAGCAAGCACACGCTGGTCATAGGATGGAAAGAAGTTCCCAATATTGGTTATCAAATAGCTACTCAAAAGCTGCTTGTATCATCTTCCTCTGCCAAATTGTATATAGAAACGAAGCCGTTAGGACCTCGTTATCCTGCATTTAGTCGCCTCTTCTTTTGGGGCTTTTATCCCAAAACAGACATTAAGAAAATCAATGTAAAAGTCAAAAGAAACGATATAGGGTTATGAAACGAACGATTTTACTACTGCTATGCTTTGTAACTTTGGCAGCTATATAAAAGGTAAAACATATTTTTTATACATCATTTATATTCCGATTAACACATCAAAGGAGAAATTGACAGCTTCTTAACTCAATAATAATAGAATAAAACAACCTATATGAAAGACTTAGTATTAGCCATCATTTTCGGCATTGGCCTGATAGTCACGGCCATTGACGCATGGAAAGTATGGAAAAGCGATGAGCAGAAACGTATAAAAAACATTATCTACGAGCGCGATTTTGCATTCGCCGCCATCTTCTTCTACCTTACGGAACAGCATGTGCTGAACTATTTGTCATAAACCAGCGGCGAGCACGCGTTGACAAGTCATCAGTCAATAAGCCGGTAAATAGGCTATGAATAAGTGAGAGAAAAGAACCATCCGGTTTAAAGCAAAGAATTATATTCTTCAAATCCTTCCATAAAGAGTTCGGCATGTAGCCGAGCTCTTTCTTTATTTCCCCTTTAGGAAGTAAAACGAGGGAAGATCTACCTGCATACCTCAAAAATTTCTAAAGAAAAACACACCGTAACATAACTGAAAACACTACCGCGGAACCGTTTAAAAGAGGCAAAACGAGATTATTATGTTAAAGAACTCTAAAACAAAGAAAACCCATACCATATTTTCATAGCCTCGCAGTTACAAACATAGAAGCCCATCCCGCAATGACCACACATGCGGGTAATAAGCTGCAAAAAGAACTCATAATGAATAAAATCAACTCTAATTATGCTCAAAATTCAAAAACTATGAAACCAAGAAAACAATTGTTTACAATGATTATTGCCTGCGTTCTTGCAGTAATGACATTTTTCCTTTCCTCTTGTGCCAAGGACTCTATGGAGGTTTACCCTTATCTCAATACAAGAGAACTAACTGTTACGGGAAAGATAGGCAAAGATACCCTTTATTCTTTCAACAGTACATCACCGGATATAAACAGTGTATGGATACAAAAAGCTGACGGAACTATCCTTTTAAATTATAAATCAGAGAATAAAAACGAAATAAGAGACGGTCAGAAACTCATAGGCAAGATAGAATATGACGGCAATACCGTTTCTAAAATTGAAATTCCCGATTGGTGTGTCATCACTCGGTTCAAGAGAAAAAGAAAGCAATACGCCTACGCCGTTGAATATTTCGGCCGCAAAAACCCACAAATAATGATGGACCTTTACTATACCGGTGGAGCCATTGAAATAAAATAAGAGAAAGTAAAAACACATATTGACCATAAATAAAATAAGAAATATGAAAACAAAAAACAGTTTATATATCCTCACTACAGCCTGCCTTCTTGCAGTAATGGCATTTTGTCTTTCCTCTTGTGCCAAGGATACTATGGAAGTATATGCTTTTCCGAACAAATATTCGCTAACTGTAACAGAAAAAAATGGTAAGGACACCCTCTATTCCACTACCAGTACACAATTGGATATAAACGGTGTATGGATTTTAAAAAGCGACGGTACCTATCTATTAAATGACGATATAGAGAATAAGACCGAAATAAGAGATGGTCAGAAACTCATAGGAAAGATAGAATATGATGGCAATACCGTTTCTAAAATTGAGATTCCCGATTGGTGTGCCATCACTCGGTTCAAGAGAAAAAGAAAGCAATACGCCTATGCCGTTGAATATTTCGGCCGCAAAAACCCACAAATAATGATGACTTTATACTACATAGGTGGAGCTATCAAAATAAAATAAGAGAAAGCAAAAACACATATTGACCATAAATAAAATAAGAAATATAAAATATGAGTACAAGAAGTTATTTACATGATATTATCCCTTTCAGTATCATTACAATCATGGCGTTTTTTCTTTCCTCATGCGTTAAAGACGATCCGATAGGCATGGAGATTCCATCACTGAATAAAAACACGATAAAAGTGACCGGAAAGGAAAGCAAGGATACTATCTATTCCACTAATGGTGTAGATTGCAAACTCAATAACATTGAGATTGTAAGGGCAAAGGGTAGACCATTAACTTTTCAGATGGAAGGGGAACAAAATGCTGAAATAAAAGACGGAGACCAAAGTATTGGACGAATAGAATACAAAAATGGTGAAATAGCAAAAGTTGAAATCTATGATTGGTGCACGCTTACCGTTATCCGAAAGAATAAGTTGTATGCTTATATCATAGAAGCAAAGGGAGGCAAAGTGCCTCCAACAAAGATGTATCTGACTATACCGGGAATCATTGTCACGATAAGCTGACCCTTATCCGGCACCTCGCTTTCTCTACCATAAGGAAAAACGAAAGCTAATGCTTCCCAACACATAAAATTCTCTACTTTGCCTTTGGCTATGATAAAGAAAAATTTTGGTAAAACTCATGTAAAAAACAATAATTGTCATGAAACAAACAACACATTTTCCCACGATTCTATCCATACTTTTTGCTTGTATATCATTAATCTCTCTCTCGTCATGCGCCGATGAATGGATGGAGTATCCTCGCCCGAATAAGAACGAAATTCAAGTAACGGGTAAAATCGGTAAAGATACGCTCTATTCCTTCGTCGACGTTAATCTTATCTTTTCTCATACATTTTTGGTTCAAAGCGATGGCACCATCCTTTGGGACACGCAAAAAAATAACAAGAATGAACTTAATGACGGAAAGAATGTGATAGGAAAGGTAGAATATGATGGTGATGAAATCTCTAAAATAGAGATTCCCGACTGGTGCGTCATCACCCGATTCAAGAGAAAGAAAAAGCAGTATGGCTATATCATAGAGGCCCTTGGACGCAAGGATTTGCACATGTCTCTGAGTTTGCCCTATATAGGTGGATCAGTTGAAATAAAGTAAGAATATTAAAGGAAGACCAACCTCGGCCCTCCCAAAGGGGGAATGCACATGCTGAATACGACCATAGTGATACTAAGTCGCAAGTTGGTGCACCCTCCATTTGGGAGGGCCGAAGTAGGTCTTTTTTGTCCTTTTCTGTCGGATATTTCGCTGATTTAGAGTATCTTTGCATCAAAGTAAAAGATAAAACAGCTAAAATGGAACAGAAAAACTATAAACGCACTACCGTCACCGCCGCGCTTCCCTACGCCAACGGTGGCGTTCACATCGGCCACTTGGCCGGCGTGTATGTACCGGCCGACATCTACGTCCGTTATCTCAGACTGAAACAACAAGACGTTATCTTCATTGGCGGAAGCGACGAGCACGGTGTGCCCATCACCATCAGGGCAAAGAAGGAAGGCATTACGCCGCAGGACGTGGTCGACCGCTACCATACGATGATTAAAGAGTCGTTCAAGGAATTCGGCATTTCGTTCGACGTGTATAGCCGTACCACCAGCTCCACCCACCGCAAGCTGGCCAGCGACTTCTTCAAGAAGCTCTATGACGAGGGTAAGCTCGTAGAGCAGGAGACCGAACAATACTACGACGAGGAGGCCCATCAGTTCTTGGCCGACCGCTATATCATGGGCGAATGCCCCCACTGTCATAACACCGGCGCCTATGGTGACCAGTGTGAGAAGTGCGGAAGCGACCTCAGCCCCATGGAACTCATCAACCCCCACAGCACCATCAGCGGCTCCAAGCCCGTCATTCGCAAGACGAAGAACTGGTACTTGCCGCTCAACGACTATCAGCCATGGCTGAAACAATGGATTCTCGACGGGCATAAGGAGTGGCGATCCAATGTCTACGGACAGTGCAAGAGCTGGCTCGACATGGACCTCCAGCCACGTGCCATGACGCGTGACTTGGATTGGGGAATCCCCGTACCGGTGGAAGGGGCCGAGGGTAAGGTGCTTTACGTGTGGTTCGACGCGCCCATCGGCTACATCAGCAATACCAAAGAACTCTGTGACGCACAGCCCGAGAAGTGGGGCTCGTGGGAAAAATGGTGGAAAGAAGACGACACCCGATTGGTTCATTTCATAGGAAAGGACAACATTGTCTTCCATTGCGTCATATTCCCCACCATGCTCAAAGCCCACGGTAGCTATATCCTGCCCGACAACGTGCCCGCCAACGAGTTCCTCAACTTAGAGAACGACAAGATTTCTACGAGCCGCAATTGGGCCGTTTGGCTCCATGAATACCTGCGTGACTTCGAGGGCAAGCAGGACGTTCTGCGCTATGTACTCACTGCCAACGCACCCGAGACCAAGGACAACAACTTTACTTGGAAAGACTTTCAGGAGCGCAACAACTCTGAACTCGTAGCCATTTACGGCAACTTTGTCAACCGTGCGCTCCAACTTACCAAGAAATATTGGGACGGCGTGGTGCCCGCTTGTGGCGAACTGACCGACGTTGACCGTCAGGCTATCGCCGAATTCCAAGACGTGAAGGCCAAGGTAGAGAGCTATCTCGACGTATATAAATTCCGTGAGGCGCAGAAAGAGGCCATGAACTTGGCCCGTATCGGCAATAAATACATCACCGAGTGCGAGCCGTGGAAGGTGTGGAAGACCGATCCGAAGCGTGTGGAGACCATTCTCTACATATCGCTTCAGCTCGTGGCCAACCTCGCCATAGCCTTCGAACCCTTCCTTCCGTTCTCCAGCGAGAAGCTCCGCAGGCTCATCAACATGGACCAATTCGATTGGAGCCAGCTGGGTAGCACCACACTCCTCCGGCCCGGTCACCAACTGGCCGAGCCCGAACTGCTCTTCGAGAAGATAGAAGACGACACCATCCAACACCAGCTCGACAAGCTCGAGGCTACCCGCAAGGCCAATGAGGCCGCTGCCTACAAGGCACAACCCATAAAGCCCGAGGTGTCGTTTGAGGACTTTGAGAAGCTCGACATACGTGTAGGTCACATCAAAGACTGCCAGCGTGTGAAGAAGAGCAAGAAGCTCCTGCAGTTCACCATCGACGATGGCAGCGGCACCGACCGCACCATTCTCAGTGGCAT
>NZ_DATCYK010000014.1:0-111657 GCF_036570325.1 Prevotella sp. | reverse complement strand
GCTTGTCCTTGTAGCGTTGCTGGATGAGGATGATGTTGCGAATCTTCTCCTTCAGCTCGTCCATCAGCTGCGGACTTACCAGACTGCGGTAGGCGGCTACCTTTTCCTTCTTCTCTGTTAAATTATCTTTAGCCATAACCTGTAGGATTTTTTTAGTTACCACTTAATAAATATGGTGCAAATATAATCTTTTTTATCTGCATTGTCAAGTATTGCGCTGAGTTTTTTCAAGTCTTTGGTCATTATTTTTCATCATGCCGCATGTCTCCGCCCACCCGTCCTGGCCGTTGTCCGCCGGCTGTCTCCCGTCCCTGCTGTCTGACTCCCTCCCCTGCCGTCAACATGTTGCAGACAAGTGAAAAACTGTTATGCCCCCACGTGTTCAGCCGCCCTTTAAGCCAAGAGGTGTTGACACATGTCAATAAAAGCAAAAAAAACGGCGATTTCTGCTGAAAAGTTTTGCTGTGTGCGCAAACAATCGTACCTTTGCACCGTCGAAAGACAAATAATAGATTGTTTAGGTTAGTAGTAATAGATTTAGGTTTTTAGTTATTAGGTTTTAAGGTAATTTGATAGATTGTTTAACAGATAACAATGAAGGCCGTGAGGTTTTCATTCGTTTAAGAAAAAGGATTTTTAGTTAAACATAAACTAAACGCCGGAGCTCGAGTTGAGTTCCGGCGTTTAATTTTTATGCCGGTACAACGTCGCCAACGATACTTTACTCATCAGCAACCAATTATCCTACCATCAACTCAATCCGTCATCCGCCGCTTTAAATTATCTCTTAACCTTCGGCAGCCAATCATCTAATCACCAACTCAACCCGTCATCCACTCTCCCCAACATGCCCTTCCAAGGTCATCGCTCCACCATCGTTTTCCGAAAGCGCAGCTTTGACCTTGCCAAAGGGCTGCTTTGAGCGTGTCATAACAGCCCTTTCGCAAAGCCATAAGGGGCCTTTCAACTTGTCATTGCACCCCTTTCATACAACCGAGGAAAAGGTATCACATTGTCAAGCGAAATGTATCGTGAAACAATGCCAAACGTATTGGAGTGCCAAGCAAACCGTATCAGTCTTTCTCTATCAGACAAACGGCATACGCCGAGATACCTTCCTCACGCCCCGTGAAGCCAAGTTTCTCCGTTGTTGTGGCTTTTATCGAAATCAAATCTTCGTCAATACCCATCACTTCGGCCAAACAAGCCTTCATAGCGGGCACATGTGGATTGATTTTCGGCCGTTCCGCGCAGATGGTAGCGTCGATATTACCTACCCGATAGCCCTTTTCGGCAAGAAGACTGATGACATCACGCAAGATGATTTTACTATCCATATCGAGCGTCGCGTCGCTTGTATCGGGAAAATGATAACCTATGTCACGCAGGTTGGCCGCTCCCAGCAGCGCATCGCTGATGGCATGGACCAACACATCTGCGTCACTATGGCCCAAAAGGCCCATGGTGTGCGCTATCTTTATACCTCCCATCCATAAATCGCGGCCTTCCACCAACTTATGGACGTCAAAACCCATTCCTACTCGTATCATAATATCAAGATAATTTGTATTTATTTTCTAAACAAGTCCTTTATTCCGTCCATGTCAAAGCTGACGGTGAAGCGCAACGTCTGGTCCAGTGGATTGCTCTTGGCGGTGGCTATGACGTAGCCGGCGTCAATCGACATGACGTTCATCTTGAAGCCCGCACCCACCGTAAAGTACTTCATGTTGCCCTTGTTCTCGCTCTCATGATGGTAACCCGCACGCACGGTGAACTTGTCATTATAGGTATATTCGCCACCCAGCGACCACTGCACTTCCTGCAACTCCTCCTTCATGCCGCCCGGAGCGTCGCCAAAGCTCTTGAAGATTCCGGCTATACTCGACACCTCGTAATAGTCTTTTTGCAGACGGGCGTCGTAGTCCGTGCCAGCCTCATCGGCCTTCTGAATAGGGTAAGTAGGCACCAAGAGCTTATTCACGTCGGCCGCCACCGTTATTTTATTGTAGCTGTCGATGGGCACCATCAACGAACCACCCAACCGAAGATTGGTGGGAATAAACTCGCTGTCGTCCGATCCGCCGAACGAAATCTTGCTTCCAATATTCGATATGTTCAATCCCAAGCCCAATTGGCACTCACGCTGTCCTATCGTAACATAGTCCTGATAGTACGCCGAAATATCCGCGGCGAAGGCACTTCCGGGCGTTGTCTCCTGCGTATAGTCGTAAGTAAGGTCGGAATAAATCCATCTTACCGCCGCACCCAAGGAGAATTTCTCGCTCAACATGAGCGAATAGGCCACGTCCAACGACATTTCGTAAGGGTGAATGCTCATGTCGTACTTGCCATCACCACTGCTACTGAAGCCCACCTCGCCCAATGAGAAATAACGCAACGAGCCACTCACGGCGCTGTAATTGCCGATACGATAGTAGCCCGAGAGGTAACCTAAGTTCATGTCGTTCACCAATTGGCGCAGCCATGGCGTGTAGCTGATGGCCACACCGGCCCTTGAAATGGTGAAAGGGTACTTCGCCGGGTTCCAATATTGCGACACCACGTCGGGATCAGTGGCCACACCCACGTCGCCCATACCGGCCGATCGGGCGTCGGGAGCTACGAGCTGTGAGGTTACGGCATATCTTACGGGATTGAAAATCTTATCCTTTTGGGCCGATATACCCAGCGTATATGCCAATAGGGTTATCAGTGCGAGGGAGCGTAAATGATGACTCATGATTCTGTCTTAGATGTTTCTACTTTGATTTCACTATCTCCATAAGAAACGATTTCTTTGGTTATTTATTGCCCGCGATGATGAGTTTCTGCGCCTTCGACGCCATTTTACCACTCTCATCGCCTACTTTTATCCGATAAATATAAATGCCCGGCTGTAGCTTGGCGCCGTTTCGTTGGCGCAAGTCCCAGCCTATGCGATAGTCGTTGCCCAACGACACGCCTTTCTCCACATGCGACCAACACGGCCGACCGGCCACGTCGAACACGTCGACCGCCACCTCTATCTTGCTGCCACGCCTGTCATGGCCGATGACAAAGGTCGTGGCGGTGCGCGCCGGATTATCGGTGACACCCACGCTGAGTATCTTTGGGGGCAAGCCTCGGGCCACATGAAAGGAGAGCTCGGCCGTGGAGGAATTGTTCAACACGTCCCACACCCTGAACAGCAGCCTATGATGGCCCTCCTTCAGCTCGGGAATGCTGAAGGCAACGCTGCCCTCGGTGTAACTTCCAAAGTTGAACTTGAAGTACTCATTCAGCTTATAGGTCTTGCTCATGTCGCCGTCTATCACCAGCTCCATGTCGTGACCAATGCCCGCTCCCGAAGTGTTGATACCGTCCTCGTCCTTCACTTCGGCCACGAACAAGGGCGTGGCATTCACTTTATCGCCATCGGTAAACCGCGAACTATTCAAGTAGCACACGATCGAAGGCCCGGTCTCGCTGTCATTCGGGGCGTCGGCGCCGTCCAGCAAGAAGTTTTCGGAGGCGCCATGGGCCGTCAGCCCCTGCGTCATATCCACGCCATAAAGATTGATAAGGCCCGTTCCGGCACTGTAATTCATGTCCTTCGGCACGGCAAAAGTCATGTCGAAACGGCCGTTCCTTATGCTATCGGTGCCACTGAACAAGGTATTGACACGGTCACGGTACACAAACGCCGTATCGGCACCTTCCTTATGGTTGAGCCGACATACGATGGATTCCTCCGTATCGCGCACCGTCAGGCTCACTACTCCGTTGAAAGTAGGCTGTCCTTCCACGTGTCCTACGACACGAACCTTCATCCCCGCCCGCAAACGAGGCGTCTCTCCGCCGCTCACATCCACGCCATTGATGGCGTCGATCACCATCCGACAGCCGGGAAGGTTAAGCGCCACGGCCGGATCACCTAACAAAGAGTATTGTAATTTATTGATAGTGAGGTCCAGCCGTGAGTCTATCATCTCTATCTTCGCTAACCGCTGGGCCTCGCCTATGGTGACCGGACGCCCGTCGCGCCGGCTAAGCACATGCTTCAAATAGGCTTCATTGAGCACCCTATTGTAGGATTCATACACCGTCCGGGTAGTTCCGTAGAAGGCAAAAGCCCCTCCTTGGGGATTGAGCACGGCCGTTTCGCCAATGGTGGGCACGTTACCGTCGAACGGCATGATGTCGCACGAGGCGGTAATCCATAGCGGCAGGTTCTCGTTTCTGAACGACTCAAAGTCGGTTATGCGCAGAACCGCCTCGTCAGAGAGCTGATATTCAATGCCATGGCCGGCATAATCCATCACCAAGGCGCCCGCCTGCTGCTGTCGGAGAATGGCCCTTGCGGCGTCAGCATAGCGATGGCCCACGGCTGAAGAGGTGCGTTCGTAGGCGTCCCACATGACTTTACGGGTCACATAGCCCGGATGAGCGGCCCCAACTTGGTCGGCCGCCTCATTGGCTTGAAACATGTGAACATTCTGATTGCCGTCATCGCCCATGAACATCAGCACGTTCTGCCAAGCGCCGGCGTTCTCGTTACGCACGTAACGAATGGTTTTATCGACCATGACACGGGCCTCCTCGGGCGTCACCACGGGCATGCGCCCCACGGCGACGTCAGACTTGCCGTAAGAATAGAACTCATCCGAGGTAACCAACTGCTCATCATCGTCCATGAGGGTGAAGAAATCATCCGTCACATAGCACTTGATGGCGTTAAAGGAGTTCTCGCTCTCGTAGCACAACAGATAGTCGTCGGGACGCCGGTCGCCGGCTTCGGCCGTCAACATGCGGTTGTCCCAAAAGGCGTCTCCCAAGAGCAAGAGGTATCGGGGGCGGTCGGTTTCCGACGCGGCCTTGTCGTACAGCATTTTCAGATAGCGTTTATAGGCCGTAGCGTCGGGCGTTCCGCTGGAGAACTCATGGTACAGTTTATCGGCCGTAACGGTTCTTACCCGCAGTCCGTCGTGCTCCTCATGGAACCGGCGGAGCCGCTCTGCCTGCTCCATGAGCTTGCCCGAGGCAGGCAGAATGATGACCATGTCAGCCGGACCATCGCCATGCAGGTTCTGATTTTCCACCTTTCCCACATATTCCGGGGCGAGAAAATCGGCCTGAAGGTCGGGAGCGGCCATCGGCTCGGCCCACGCCATCGACACATAGTCAAGCCTCATGGGACCTCCCGAGACCACCCGCAGCGACAGATTGTTGCGCTCCGCAAGGTCGGTAACTTGATAAACGCCGGCCGCCTCGCCACCATGGTCGTACTCATCGGCCGGCTCCACGGCTATCATGCCCAGCACCTTATCGTTCAACACCACCTCCACGGTGGTGTTCTTTCCCGCGCTCACGTTGACCGACAAAGTGCCCCGACTGCTCCGTTGCGGATTGTCGATGACGAGGCGGCGGGTCTGTCCCGTGGCGGTAGCTTCGGTATCAAAGAGGTTTCGCCCACCATGATACCACGAATAGCCATCGGTTTCGTAAAGCGAATGGTAGAAATCGGGCGATGGATAGAAAGAAGCCAAAAAATCATCGGCGCCGACAGACGCCACCGGAGCGTCGCTTTCGGTGAGGAAATAATAGCCGTAATCCGAATAAGGATTGCGAACACGGCGGACAGAGGCCTTATCGGGCCACGACACGGGCCCTTGGGCATAGAACAAATGCTTGCCACCAACCACGCAGCGGGTCACCTCGTGCAAGTCGTCATGGGCCAAGAGATAGTCGGCCGAGAGCACTTCGGGCTGCAAAGCGCCGCCATAACCGTAGATACGAACCTTGTTTATATCGGTAAATCCGGCCTTGCGGACCAGCTCATCGGTAAGCCGGAAGACGCCCGAAGACGGCACCCTCACCTTTACCCAGCGGCCCGAGGCCAGCACGGAGGAGGGCGCATAGCGGTCGGCAGGGGCCATGGGAGCCCGCCGCAGGCCATCGGCACGGGTGGCAGGAGCAGCGGCCCGGGCCGTAACACGGAGCATGAAACTCGTAAGATAGCGGTAACGGCGCTCACGAAAGACCACCGGCAGGAAATAGATTTGCAGCTCAGGCCGCTTTTGGTTGAACGCAATACGGCGGTCAACAACGGGTTGCGCCGGCGGCTGAAGCCCTCCCTTACGCCGATAAGCGGCCACTTCGGCCGGCGTAAGGTCGAGATATTCGGGGTAAAGGATTTCAACCTGATAGACGGAATCCCTATAATCAGCCGGCAGGGGCAGGGAGAACGCGAAACGAGGCAGCACGCTATCGACCCTGACCTCATCGTAAGTCAGGTGGAAAAAGCGATCATAGGCACGGGCCTGAAGGGTAGCCAACAGCGCCACAAGCCAAAAAACATACCTTAAATGCCTCATTCGTTTACTCTTATAGGTTAGCGTAAGCAAGCTCACTTGCAATTGAACTCAAGCACCTTACGGTCTTCCAAATAGCCTTCCACGTGGTCATCGATACGCACGGGGCCACAATCGGCGGGACAACCCGTGTAGAGTATGTCGCCGGTCTTGAGCGTAAAATAGCGGCTGATGTAGGCTATCAGCTCGTCCACCTTATATAACATGTCGCTCGTACAGCCTTCCTGCACCGTAGCGCCATTGACATCGAGGCGGAAACGGAGGGCCTGCACGTCACGAAACTTATCCAAATCGACCCACTGACCCATGGCGGCGGCCCCGTCGAAGCCCTTGCATAGGTCCCATGGCAGGCCTTCGGCACGTAGCTGTTGTTGCAATTGGCGGGCCGTGAAGTCCACGCCTACCGTCACCGCATCGTAATAACGATGGGCAAAACGCTGCGAGATGGTCTTGCCCAACTTACAGATACGCACCACCACTTCGGCCTCATACTCGATGGGACCCAAGTGGTCGGGGATGAAAAAAGGCTTGTTGTCCTTGAGCAAAGATGAGTCGGCCTTCGTGAAAATGACCGGTCGCTCGGGCCTGAAAGCCGATTCCTGCAACGATTTATTGTGACGGGGATAGTTCATTCCCACAGCAAATATCTTCATGTGGCTACGCTATAATGATTTGGTTTACAAAGTTCACCATTTTTTTTGATACGGGCAAACATATCCATCGTTTTTAGAAAAGCCGACCAACGCAAAACAGTCATACCCCTTAAGCCCAACCGCCACTCGACAAGTGGCCATGAGGAAAAAGGCAGGGGAATGGCTACGAGAATGCCATCGCGGGCCGGCGGCACCATAGGAAACAACACTACACGACATAAAACCCCTCTTCTGACAATTGCGAATTTATTTTACAACAACCCCATGAATGCTTGCGTTTTTTCGCACAAAAAGTTTTTCGCCGGCAAATAGGCGAGTTTTGAGCGTTTTCATACCCAATTGATAACCAATAACTTGCGATTTATTTACCCAAAATCATGGCCTTATGACCGTGCAAAACGTGGCCTTTCGAGCGTTCAAAGCAGCCTTTTGAGCGGGTAAACACGGCGCTTCGAGGGCGTCAAAGCCATGTTTCGAGCCGGCAAAAGCTGTGCTTCGGGTGAATCATTCCCCCGATTCGAGGCCCGAGCCCATGCGCTTCGACCTCATTCAAGCGCTCAAACCACGAAACGGGAAAGCCGGATGGCATTTTCCAAAAGTGTTAAAAAACACTCTGCTTTCTTTACAAAAAGAGAAGCCTTAGCAGGCTCTCACCCAAGGGGAAAGCAGTAAAAAGCGGGCCGCAAATTTGGAAAGAAGTATTTTTTTTATAATTTTTGTGTCACAAACGGCCTATTCCTACGTATTAAGAGTAGAAATAGCGCAAGCGAAAGCAACGAGAGTTAAGGCTTGAATTGCCGGGCGCAGCCTATTTTACCCATAGAATCCAAGAACCTCGATGACAGTCGACGAATATAAAAAGGAGGTCTGTCGCATCAGACCACAGCTGCTTCTCACGGCCCGACGCTACATGGGCGATGAGGACGAAGCCGAAGACGTGGTGCAAGATGTGCTGCTGAAGCTGTGGCATATCCGCGAAATGTTGCGGCTGCCGATTGACCGTTTGGCGATGGTATTGGTTCGCAACCACTGCGTGGATGAGCTACGGCGCAAGCGCAAAGGGCCGGCAGTAAGTGAGAACATGGTCGAGGAAAGCAGCGACGGCGACGAGCGGATAGAGCAAATGATGGCTATCGTCAACCGATTGCCCGGCCTGCAACAGACGATTCTCAGGCTACGCCACATGGAGAACATGAGCATGGAGGAGATAGCACGGCTCACCGGGAGCACGGAAGTGGCGGTAAGAAAGGCATTGAGCAGGGCCCGACAAGCCGTAAGACTGCATTTTTTAAAACAAAACGACAATGAATAGAAAGCACGATATACACCGACTGACGGAGCGTTTCTTTGACGGGGAGACGACGCGGGACGAGGAGCAGCGGCTTTATCGCTACTTCCAAGGCAGCGACATCAGCGACGATTTGCTCCCCATGCGTGAAATATTCTTGGCTTTCAGCGCCTTGCAGGTTCCACATGACGAGCATTCCATGGTGGCGAAGGTACCGTCCATCCAAACGAAAGCAAACTTATGGCTGCGATGGGGCAGGTTTGCCGCAGCGGCGGTTGTGGCCTTTGGTGTTTTCGGAGCGGCCACGAGGTCGTACCATGAGCAAAACTATTGCGAAGCGTATGTCAACAACCGGCGGCTGACCGATCGGGAAGTGGTCATGGACCGGGTGGCACAGACCATGCAGGTCATCGACAAGAGTGGGGCTACCGATGTCGACAACCAATTGCATGAGCTATTCGACGAATGACAACGAATCGTATTTTTTTTATAAAAATATCTTATACAAGAGCAACAATGAGCAGACGAATCTTTCTTATGATAACCCTATTTTGGCTTGCCACGGCGGTTCATGCCCAGCAGGGACTGCACATCAACGGTCTGTTGAGTGGCAAAATCATCAGCCAAGGCGAGATGGCTGCCATCGGTGGCGTGGAAGTGAGGGTGAGAGGCAGGGCTTTGAGCAAATATAATCTCAACTTTTACCACAGCTATCACTTCATGGCGACGGCCGGCCAAAAGGCAAAAGTAGACGAACTCATAACAAAAGACCGACTGAAAGCCATCAGCAGCGAGGTGACAACGAAAGGACGGGCCGTCACGACCATCCTTACCATGCCCGCCGAGGGGGCCAACAACCGCTTCATTTGTTACATTGTACGCCCCAAAGGCAAGGCTGCGGAGCTGACGGTGGTCTACATGGAAGGGCGGGTAAGGAATATTTCGGAACTTAGAAAATTGATAAAATAACTTTATAAAACAGCTACACTATGAGAATTTTACTACTCCTTATGGCGGCTACCATCAGCGGTCAGGCCTTGGCCAAGGACATTGCGCAGGGCGACACGGCGGTCATCGACAACCCTAAAAGGGTGACTATCATCACCAACGATTCGCTGCAATCTGTCTATGTGGAAGGTATGAATGGTCAGCCCGACTTCAAATGCAGCTATACCATGCGGCTGGGCGACGGTAATTTTACGAATGAAATGGCGCTCAATGACGAGACGTGGCTTTTTTCCATCGGTGGCATGAAGAAGAAAACGGCTAAATTGCCACGCTACGAGACTGCCATGACGTTTGCCGCAGGCTTCTGCGACGTATCAGGATTGCCCAACCGGGCGACCATCAGCCCGTTTAAGTCGTGGGAATTGTGGTGGATTATCGCCGATTGGCGCTATCGTCCCCATCGCAACCACCATGTGTTTTCCTATGGAATTGGCCTCGATTGGCGTAACTATCGCATGACGGACGAGCAACGCTTCGTTAAACAAGATGGTCAAGTGGTGATTGAGAATTACCCGGAGGGTACTGCGCCTAAATTCTCACGTATCAAAGTGTTCAGCATAACGATTCCTATACGCTATCATTACAGCGATGGCAAGCATTTAGGATTCAGCGTCGGACCGGTCATCAACCTCAATACGTACAGCAGTATCAAGACGCGTTACCGCCAAGATGGCAAGAAACATAAGGATGTGGATAAGAATCTGAAAGTCAATCCCTTTACAGTGGACTTCATGGCCACGGTAAATCTCCCCCACTCTCCTGACATTTACTTCAAATACAGCCCCTTTAACTTAATAAAGGATGGCCATGGCCCAAAATTCAAAACGCTGTCTTTCGGCCTCATATTCTGATATTCTATTTGGTGATTACGGCAAGAGAACAGCACGAAACCGCATGAAGTAAAAATAAAAAGGCTCAAATTGTCATGATGACAATTCGAGCCTTAACTTTTATATGTGCGATATTAACAAGTTCCACTCAGTGGACCTGCGTTTATTAATCAGCAACAAGAGTGAAGCGCTTGTAAGCGACAATCTCAAGACCTTGGCCTTTCAACCAATCCTTAACGGTTACTTTATCGCCTTCTGTGAACTGGAATTCCTGATCAACGAGGCAGTTCTCCTTGAAGAATTTAGCCAAACGACCATTAGCAATGTTATCAATCATAGCCTCATTAAGGCTTGCAGCCTTCTCAGCAGCTACGGTTTCCTTAATCTGCTTAGCCTTGTCAGCGTCTTCCTGAGTCAACCAGCCCTTCTTAACATTGCTCTCGATATGGTCCTCAGAGTCAACGTGAGCAGGATTGATACCGGCCTTCTTCAAAGCAGCGGCAACAGCCTTCTCTACCATTTCTTCCTTGGTCTTCTCCTTGGCAACCTTCAATTCCTCGTCCTTAACAGACTGGGGAACAGATGATTCGTCAAGAGCTACCGGCTTCATAGCGGCTACCTGCATGGCAATCTTGTGACCGGCTTCCTCGTTTTCTGCGTTGAACTGAACCATAGTAGCAAGAGTGTGCTTGCCCATGTGGTCGTAAACAGAAACGTTATCACCCTCGATGAAGTTGTAACCGTCAAGCTCCATCTTCTCACCGGTGATACCTGAACGCTGTGTAACGACAGCTTGTGCCTCTTCACCGTTAGCCAATTTCAAGGTCTTAACTTCGTCCAAAGACTTAGCTTTAGCAGCAACAGCGGCGTCAAGGATTTCTTGTGTCATCTGAATGAAGTCCTTACCGTTGGCAACGAAGTCAGTCTCGCACTTCACAGCAACCATGGCGGCGAAGCCATCAACTTTCTTTACGAGTACGCAACCATTGGAAGTTTCACGGTCAGAACGCTTTGCGGCGATAGCCAAGCCACGCTCACGAAGCAATTCCTTAGCCTTATCGAAGTCACCCTCAGCCTCTGTGAGAGCCTTCTTTACGTCTGCAAGACCAGCGCCGGTCATAGCACGGAGCTTCTTGATATCTTCAATTGAAATAGCCATAATATTGTTTTTCTTTTATAATGTTCAAAAAAAAGATAGGGACTTATACGATTGACAGGGTCTTACAGATCCTATCAAATCCTATAAGACCCTATGTATAGAATATTATTCTGCGGCAGGAGCCTCTTCAGCTTCTACCTCAGCGTCTTCTTCCTTACGAGCTTTATGGGCACGCTTTGGCTTTGCGTCAGCCACTTCTTCAGCCTGCTCGGCAGCAGCTTTCTCATCAGCCTTCTCAGCCTTACGCTCTTCCAAACCTTCAGCGATGGCACCGCAAACAGCAGAGAGGATTACCTCAACGCTATCCTTTGCGTCATCATTGGCGGGAATAACGAAGTCAATGTTCTTAGGTTCTGAGTTAGTATCAACAATACCGAACACTGGAATACCCAAACGGTTGGCCTCTTTCACGGCGATATGCTCTTTCATAACGTCAATTACGAAGAGAGCGCTCGGCAGACGAGTAAGGTCGGCGATAGAACCAAGGTTCTTCTCGAGCTTAGCACGCTGACGTGTCACCTGCAACAACTCACGCTTTGAAAGGTTAGCAAATGTACCGTCATTCATCAGTTTGTCGATGTTTGTCATTTTCTTTACTGCCTTACGAATGGTAGGGAAGTTGGTCAGCATACCACCGGCCCAACGTTCGTTCACGTATGGCATGTTAACTGAGGCAGCCTTATCGGCTACTACGTCCTTGGCCTGTTTTTTAGTAGCGACAAACAAAACCTTCTTTCCTGACTTGGCAATTTGCTTCAAAGCCTCTGCAGCCTCATCAATCTTGGCTACAGTCTTGTTCAAATCGATGATATGAATGCCGTTACGCTCCATAAAGATATAAGGAGCCATAGCGGGATTCCACTTGCGTTTGAGGTGACCAAAGTGGCAACCAGCCTGAAGTAATTGGTCAAAATTTGTTCTTGACATTTCTTTTTGTTTTTTAATTGTTTACTTTCCGTGTAAATTCTCTTAGAACCAGCTCGACAGTAATCTACGCTGTCATGGCATGAAAACCAACCATGACACATAAAGTCTGCCGGGTTTGGATGCTAAACGTGTAGTCCAGTGATTAACGCTTACTGAACTGGAAGCGACGACGAGCCTTGGGTTGACCCGGCTTCTTACGCTCAACAGCACGGCTGTCACGTGTAAGGAATCCGGCATCCTTCAACTGTTTCTTATCCTCAGCGTCCACCTTAACGAGTGCACGAGCAATAGCGAGACGCAATGCTTGGCTCTGACCGGTGAAACCACCGCCATCAAGGTTAGCCTTTATGTCATACTTGCCCTCAGCTTCAAGGAGCTGCAGTGGCTGCTTAACCACGTACTGCAGAATAGCTGATGGGAAAAATTCTGTCAAATCTTTCTTATTGATAGTGATCTTACCGGTACCTTCTGTCAGGTAAACACGAGCCACAGCGCTCTTACGGCGACCAATTGCGTTAATGATTTCCATCTTTATCCTTATTATTTATACTGGTTAATATCAATTGCCTTTGGCTTCTGAGCAGCCTTATCATGCTCTGTACCTTCGAAAACATAAAGATTGCTTATCAAGGTACGGCCCAGACGACCCTTCGGAAGCATACCTTTAACGGCATGACGAAGTATTTTATCAACGCCATCCTTGCGAGTGCGCAACTCAGCAGGTGTGTTAAAGCGCTGACCACCGGGATAACCAGTATAACGAGTGTAAACCTTATCAGTTTCTTTCTTGCCGGTGAATACCACCTTAGCGGCGTTGATAAGAATTACATTGTCTCCACAGTCTACGTTAGGTGTGAAGCTTGGTTTGTACTTTCCGCGAAGCAGCTTGGCTACTTTAGAGCAAAGACGACCAACAATCTGATCGCTGCAGTCGATTACGACCCACTCTTTCTTAGCTGTTTCCTTATTAACGGAAATAGTCTTGTAACTTAAAGTGTCCATCTTAAAAAATAATTTTACTACTAAAAAACTTGTTTGATACTTTCACGATAACAGAGACCTCGCGGCGCCTCCAGTCTAAAAGAGACCATCCACAGCATTCTCTCTGTTGCATTGGTTGATTCACTAACCGCTCTCCTCGGCCAAAAGAAGAGCTATTAACACAACCATGCTTATGGAAATTCTAAGAGTCTTTCCACAATCGGATTGCAAAGGTACATATTTTATTTAAAGGATAGAAGTTAATACAAGTACCGTATCGATATAATTAAAAACTATTAACAATATTATACATAATTAACTCTACCATCACTCCATACAAATGGAGAAATTAAATATAAGTGGTTAACAACAAGGCCATGGCAAAATTATAAAAAAAGCAAAAAGAATGGAGGAACAGAATAATATCATTATTTTTGCAAATACCTAATTTTTAAAACATAACTACAAACTAATCAACAGCAACAAGGAAGTGAATACTGCCCTCTTGTTGCTCATTTTTCAACACAGTATGAAGCATACAGTATTATTCGCGCTGACCTCATTGTCTTGTTTAGGCATGGGGGCGCAGAACAAGGAGGCCATCCGCCTCAACCAAGTGGGCCATTTTCCCCTTCAGGAAAAGTACGTTGTCGTAGACGGGAAACACACAACAGCAGAAATGACAGTCACTGATGACCAAGGCCGCGTTGTCGTCCAAAAAGCTCCCACACGCACAGTCGTATCGCCATGGTCAGGCAAGAAACGCACACTTTACGACTTATCCGAACTACAAAACACGGGATTATACACCGTAAAGGTCGACCGTCTGCAAGCCCCTCTCACCATTAACGACCGTCCTTTCCACTCTTTGGCCTTAGCGTCGCTACGCTCTTTCTACCTCATCAGGTCGGGAATCGACATCAGCAAAGAGCTTGGCGGTGTCTATGCACGTAAGGATGGCCATCCCGACACTAAGGTTTATATCCATCCCTCGGCCGTTTCGCCCGGCAGACCCGCCGAATCTGTCATCAGCTCCCCGTATGGTTGGTACGACGCCGGTGACTATAATAAATATGTAGTCAACTCTTCTTTCACGATAGGACTTATCCTTCAAGTCTATCAACAAATACCCCAATACTTCCAAAAGCTCAATACGAACATCCCAGAAAGCAACAATCAGACGCCGGACCTGCTCGATGAAATGATGTTTAACCTAAAATGGCTGCTCACCATGCAAGATCCGGCCGATGGTGGTGTATATCATAAGCTGACAACACCACAGTTTGAATCGTTCGTCATGCCCACCGAATGCCATCAAAAACGCTATGTGGTGGCCAAGAGCGTAACGGCTGCCCTCGACTTTGCGGCCGTCATGGCCATGAGCGCCCGCCTCTTCCAAGGCAACAAGGACTATCCGCAGTTCAGCGCACAAGCCCGTACTGCCGCACAAAAAGCCTATGCGTGGGCTCTCAAGAACCCTTCCGCCCTCTACCAACAAGCAAAGATGAACCTCAAGTTCACCCCTCAAGTGGCAACCGGAGAATATGGGGACAACAATGCGCAAGATGAGAAGTTCTGGGCAGCCACCGAACTCTATCTGCTTACGGGCAAAAAAACATACCGCAACGACGCTTTGGCCCTCTTCCCCGCCACGCTCGACGCACCGTCATGGGCCACCGTGGCCACATTAGGCCAACTCTCATGGCTTCAATCCAAAGACTCAGCGCTTAAAAAACGCACCCTTCAACAGCTCCAACGGTATTGCGACCAACTCATCAGCCAAGTGAGCACCTCTAATTTCCAAGCTCCTTACGGCGATAAGGCCACCGATTTCGGTTGGGGATGTTTGGGTGGAAGCTGCTGTACGCCCGGTATCCTCCTGCTTTTTGCCGACCGCTACGTGCAACCTTCGCACTATTTTAAATATGCTTTGCAAAATCTCGACTATCTCTTGGGCCGCAACGCCACCGGCTATTGCTACGTTACGGGCTTTGGAAATCAGCGTCCCATGCACCCGCATCACCGCATTTCCGCTGCCGATGGTATCACAGAACCTTTCCCCGGACTGCTTGTCGGAGGACCAAACCCCATGCAACAAGACAAAGCTTCCGACAATTTAGTCTATCCTTCCAACCATCCCGATGAGTCATATTTGGACGAACAGCCTTCGTATGCGTCCAATGAAATAGCCATCAATTGGAATGCGGCCCTCGTAGGACTGGCCTGCTGGATAGACGCCTCGGCCGCCCAATAGCGTTCTTTTTTGAGAAGCATAACATAATTATTTGACCCCTATTTATATTTTTAGTAACTTTGCTTTCTATAAAATCGATAGAAAGCAAAGTTATTTCTTTATATGGACACCCTCAATACGCAACAACGCATAGGCGAGTTAGACTTTCTAAAAGGCATACTCATCCTCCTTGTCATCAGTTTTCACTTGGTTTATATAGGTAATTCCTATCCTTATATAAAACAAATCGTCTATACTTTCCACATGCCGGGCTTCCTTTTAATCTCCGGTTACCTGATGAGCCTCCACCATAAGCCTAAAGATTTCCTCCGCACCACGGCATGGCTGGCCGTGCCTTACCTGCTTCTTGAGAGCGGTTACACCCTGATGGCAGCCCTACTGCCCATCCGCGACCACATCGACCGGCTCACTCCCGCCCTCTTTCTCGACAAACTGTTGCTCCATCCCTTAGGTCCTTATTGGTACTTACATACCCTTATCCTTTGCAGAGTTGTTTATTACTTCATTAACCACGCCTTTCCCAAGCACTCATACGTTAAACTCCTGCTCGTCGCCATGGTCTTTTTCGGCCTTGCCCTCTTGGGTTTGATGTCGTTCTCGTGTGCTTGTTACTTCTTGGCAGGGGCCATCTTACGGTGGCGAGGCCAACTTTTCACCGACTTTTTCCGCCCCTCTTTCGTGGCACTCATCGCCTTTGGTTTTCTCATTACTAAAGAATCTTTCCTCGATAAGTCCACCATCGGAGGCATACTCATCGTGTATTGCGCCCTCAGCAGCCTGCTTCTCCTCCACCGTTACCTGCCCGAGCGCATCCGTCGGCACACTTATTACTTGGGACGCAACTCCCTTTTGCTTTATCTTTTCTCACCCATATTCACCATTCTCTGCAAATTCATGCAACCGCTTTTTGCCTTCGACCCCACGGCACTTTTGTTTTGGATGGTCGCATTGGCCCTTTGCGTCGGCGGATCACTGCTGACGGGATGGATCATAGAGAAGATGCAACTCGGCCGTTTCATCTTCGGTAAGCAGAAAGTTATCGTTTAAAACGCTTTAAGAAATAGTTTATAAGCCCAAGAAATCAAGCCATTCGGGCGTATAAACCTTTGAACTGTCGGTCGAAACTACCTTTGCCGGATTGCCCGCAACCACGCAATAGGCCGGCACATCGTCCACTACGACGGCATTAGTGGCTACCACCGCCCCGTCACCGATGGTCACTTTGCCCACCACTTTGGCTCCCGGAAACAGCATTACGTTATCGCCGAGCGTTGGGCAGCCCGCTTTCGGCCCCGCATACACACGCCCCAACGTCACGCCGTGGTGAATGGAGCAATTCGTTCCTATCCTCACGCTGAGCGCCGACACGATTCCCGTGAAATGAAAGAAGCGCAATCCACCGCCCACATGCTCTGTTCCAATGTAGAATTGAATGCCTGTACGGTGCACGTTGCGCCGTTGCATCGCCCTGCAAAGGGCCAACAACAACCTCGAACCCACGTCCCGACGTCGCAAACAGTAGTTACCTAACCTGAACCAAAAGGTTATACAGAAGGAATCGTCACGAAATATACGCCTCACAAACTGCAACCTGCCCCGTAATCCGGGCTTCGGACGGGGCACGATACGCCGATAGTCCTCGGCTATCAACCTTTTACAATCATGAAAAGTCATTGTCATGAGAGCGATTTTATCAAGTGGTCATACATCACGAACGGCTCAAACAGCGGTTGCCATCCTAACGATCGCACCTTTGAAACGTCCAATCTCAACTTCGACGCGGGCGGATAAGGCGCCTCGGGGTCCACGTCTACCACCACCTTACTGCCCTTTCCGAAATGACTCACCATGTATTCGGCCATCTCACGGATAGAACAATAAGTATCGGGCGTGGCCACATTGTAGGTCTCGCCGTCACTTCCCAGCGCCAAAATCGTAAGGATGGCCGTCACCGCATCGAGCGTATAACAGTGGTCGCTGCACGTTTCGCCCGGGCTTTTCAGCACCAAGTCGGCGCCCGCCACTATGTTTCGGGCAAACTGAGTCGTCACTCTGCCATCGCTCTCCGGCACTCCCGGTCCGAACGTTTGGCATAAGCGCACCATCCTTACGGGCACTCCGTATTCCGAGAAATAAGCATAACATAGGTTCTCGGCCATCCGTTTGCCCTCCGAATAGCTGCTTCGGGCCGACCGAAGGTCGATATATCCGCCCTCTTCCTCACGTAGCGCGTGGTCATCAGCCGTCACCCGCCCGTAGGCTTCCATCGAAGAAAGATATACAAAGCCCTTTACCTTTTGCTCATTGGCCAACGCCAACAGACTGTCAGTACCCCCTACGATGGTGCGAATGGTCTCTACGGGATTGGAACAGAAGTAACCCGAGGTAGTGGGCGCAGCCAAATGAATGACGAAATCAAACGACCTGCCGCGCAATCCCTCCAAATGGGCCATGTCGCCTTCTACAAAACACAACTCGTCAGCTTCGCCAAAGAGCTGCCGGGCCTTTGCTTCGCTCCTCACCAAGGCCAATAGTTGCATGCCCATTTCTTGCCTTCGGTTCCATGCCAGCAAACAATGAATGAGCGCTTGGCCCAAAAGTCCCGTGCCACCCGTAATGAGCAGCGTCCTACCCGCTAAACGGGCGTCGGGCGTAAAGCGGTCGCAGAGCCACTCTATGTCGTCTTTCAGCACACTGTTCATCACAATCCGAAGATTTGTTGGTTCTCATGTACCTCTATCATAGCCCGCAAAACGAAGAAGTCAGTAGGCGTGGTAATCTTGATATTCTCCATCGGTCCCATCACCGTACCTATCTTGTAACCGTAATAACTCATCATGGTACACGAGTCGATGAAGTCGTGGCGCCCCTCGGCCAAGGCCTTCCTATGCGACGAAATGATGTCGGTCAGTCGGAAACTCTGCGGCGCCCGGGCTATGAAAGAGTGGTCACGGGTAGGTATTTCCAGCGTGTCGTCGGCCTGACGCACGATAAACGTTTCCGTGGCAGGCACACATGTAACACACGAACCACACTCCTCTACCTTCCGAATGTTATCAGTAATGGTTTCCTCGTGGATGAGTGGGCGCACGCCATCATGAATCAACACCGTCGTTTCCTGCCCGGCGGCGTACTCCTCGGCAGCGCACAGCCCCTTATAGATAGAGTCCTGACCGGTAGCCCCGCCCGGAACGATCCTCACCACCTTTGTTATTTCAAACTTATTGAGCTGCTTTTGCAGATAAGGAATCCAACTCTCGATACACGCTACCACGATAGCGTCTATCTCGGGATGGTTATCAAACAACTCCAGTGTGTAGATAATAATCGGTTTCCCGTTTAAATCGAGAAACTGTTTGGGCTTCGATTTCGTGTGCATTCGCAAACCGGAACCACCTGCAAAAATAACGGCAATGTTCATATTTGTTCGTTTTTTACAAAGACAGAGCCAACAACCACCATGCGATTTACTCACAAAAACCCGAGTGCCGCCTATCTTCTACAAAGATAGTGCAAGCGAGCGCCATGGGAGTTTACTCACAAATGGCCGAGGGCAGCCTATCTTCTACAAAGATAGTGCAAACCATTGGAAAGCCAAAACGAATGAATGTTTTATTTCAATACCAGCTACCGCCTTCTCCATTAACACACTTTAATACCCCTAAGCCCATCTTCCACGCGCGCACCCGCTACCCTTCATCGGCCTGCCAAGCATAAACCGTTCTTTAACCACTACTTTCCTACTCCCCCGGGCGCTATATATAATAAGGTGTAAAAGCCATTCTCGCCCTATGGCACGCCTTTTGCAAATCTTTCAAAGAGGCCCTTTCGCCACAGCACAGCCCTACGGCGGCGCCTCAAACCAAAGAAACATTTAACCAACACATCAACTACGAAAGGAAAAAAAGATATGGAAAAGAAAATAAGACAAGTCATAAAGACCGTTCGCGGACAGCGAACCACCGACGGGGCAGGCGTCAGTTTGGTGCGTGTTTTGGGCAATGATACGATGTACGATTTTGATCCCATCCTCATGCTCGACTCCTTTGACAGCACCGACCCACGTGATTTCAAGGCCGGTTTCCCCACCCATCCCCATCGGGGCATAGAAACCGTAACGTTCATGGCCGAGGGCAGCATTACCCATCGTGACAACTTAGGCAATAAAGAGACCGTGGGCAATGGCGAAGCGCAGTGGCTTACGGCCGGCTCGGGCGCCTTTCACTCCGAGTATTTGGCTGCCGACAAGCGCTTGTTGGGCCTTCAGATGTGGCTCAACATGCCACGCAAAGACAAGATGGCGCCCCCTTCTTACCACGGTATTCACAACGATAAGATACCCACGGTAACCTTTGAGGGCGGCCGTTTGCGGGTGCTCACCGGCTCGTTCCAAGGCCACGAGGGTTTCCAAAGCCCCCATCTGCCGCTCGATTACTACGATATAACGCTCCAACCCCATGCCCGATTGGCCTTCGACGTGGCCGATGATCGCTCCGTCATGGCCTTTACCCTGCAGGGCACGGCCGTTATTGGCGGCACAAAGGTAGGCGAGAAGACGGCCGCCAAGCTCGGCGAGGGCAACCATATCACCCTTGAGGCGGGCGAAAAGGGTGCCGAGGTGATGATTATGAGCTCACGCAAACTCGACGAACCCATAGCGTGGTACGGCCCCATTGTGATGAACAGCATGGGCGAAATCAAGCAAACCGTGCGCGAACTCAATGAGGGCACTTTCCTCAAGAGCAAGCTCGACTACCGCAACAAGTAGTCCCCGGCGTATCACTGCGCCACTCATCCCCCATACGAAAGGTATCTTCGGACGGTCCGAAGATACCTTTATTGTTTCCCCTTCGCCGCCCCTATCGCCTTACTCCTCAACAACCATTTTCCTACATCTACCCTTTCGCCTCGCCATAGCAGCCCTTTCATGCGGTCAAAGGCCCTCTATGACCGTGTCAAAGCTGCCTTTTTGTCACGTTAAAGGACTGCTTTCACGAAGCCAATGGCCGGTCCCTGCTCTGCCATAACGGCATATTCTTTACTAAATACCTATCTATCAACTACTTACATGCTTATTTTCTATTCCTCGAAAAGCACTTTACGAAGGAGCAGGAACAGAAAGTTTACCGCTTTCGCTTTGCGCTTTCTGCAAATAATACTATCTTTGCAACATAATCACCCATCATGTTCAGAATATATTTTGAGAAACTAAAGCTGGCTCTCCAAAAGCGAATCAAGTCGGCACAAACCCAAAAGAGTTATGCCACATGGAAGGCCAAAGGCTACGACAACAGCCCGTTGGTAACAGTAATATTCCAAACCCACAACAAGAGCGTGCAGATATGCCACCTCCTCGGCAAGCTGCGCAAATCGCCACTGAAGCCCGAGATTATCGTCATTGACGACGGTTCGTCGCTCGAACATACGCAACGGCTGGCCCAAGCGCTCACGGGCGCCAACGAGTTTCTGCTCCGTTGCAACGATCTTTACGAGAACATAACCTACGATAAGACCATCCGCATGGCCAACGGGCGCTACATTGCCCTGCTCCAAGACGACGATGATTTCGCCGATACCCGATGGATGGATGAGGCGCTGGCCCTCTTCCGTCGCCATGAAGACATGGCCATATTGGGCGGTAATTGGAAAGTGGACTTGGAGTTTCTGCCCGACACCCGGCAGCGACGGGGCACCCGCATTACCGAAGGTCCGCAATCGTTTTGCTTCGCGCCATCGGTTAACCGGGCACCCATGTGGATCAACAAGGAGCTTTTCACCACTAAGCTCCATCATATCGACTTTAATTTCGCCCCGTTCCAGTACGATGACGATGAACTTTGCCTGCGGGCATGGCTCGAGGGCTGCAGCGTAGGCTGGTACGACGCCCGTTTCAGCTCGCTCGCCGCCGGCGGTATGCGCCTATGGAACAATGGTTTCTCGGCCGAGCAGGCCCGTAAGAACGGCCATTTGCTTTACACCATGTACGCCCATCGCATGGAAGAGATAACCCGACTCGTAAGCCTCCGCAACCAAAAGCTCAACGAATAACCTCGTTTTATGTCAACGCTCAAGGAAAAAGCAGCCCACGGTTTGTTCTGGGGAGCGGTGAGTAACCTGCTCACTCAGCTCATAAGCGCCGTCATAGGGTTCTACTTAGGCCGCATACTTGTGCCGTCCGAATACGGCTTGGTGGCCATGTTGGCCATCTTCTCGGCCGTGGCCGGCGTGCTGCAAGAGAGCGGATTTACCGCCGCCTTGACCAATCTGAAGGAGGTAACCCACCGCGATTACAACGCCGTTTTTTGGTTTAGCACCCTCATGAGCTGCACGCTTTACGCCGTATTGTTCTTCTGTGCGCCGCTCATAGCCGACTTTTACGGGCAGCCAAAGCTCGTAGGACTGTCGCGATTGGTATTCGCCTCCTTCGTCATGGCAGGCATAGGAACGGCCCATGCGGCCTACATGTTCCGCAACATGATGAACAAAGGCAAGGCCATCATTGGCTCCGTAGCCTCTGTTACCTCCGGACTTACGGGCCTGTACTTGGCCTACAACGGCTATTCTTACTGGAGTTTGGCGTGGCAACAGTTTGTTTTTATCACCGTGACCAATATCGGTCGGCTTTATTATGTGAAGTGGCGACCCGATTTCCACATTGATTTCACGCCCATACGCAGCATGTTCGGCTTCAGCAGTTCTATCATGCTGACCTCGCTTATCACGCAAGTAAACAACAATATCTTATCAATCATCTTCGGAAAGATATTCTCCACCAAGTCATTGGGCAACTTTACGCAGGCTTTTAAGTGGGACTCAATGGCTTATACCTTTGTTTCGGGCACGATAAATCAGGTGGCCCAGCCCGTACTTTCGTCAATCAACGGGCAGGAAGAGCGCCAATTGCAAGTCTTCCGCAAGATGTTGCGCTTCACGGCGTTCCTCTCTTTCCCCGCCATGTTCGGCCTCTCGCTCGTCTCACGTGAGTTTATTCTCCTCACGGTACGGGGCAATTGGGTCGACAGTATTCCCCTTTTGCGCGTTCTCTGCATAAGTGGCGCCTTCTTACCGTTCTTTACTCTCTATCAAAACATGGCTATCAGCCGAGGTCGTTCCGACATTAACATGTGGGCAACGGTGGGCCTTATCGTGCTCCAATTGGGCCTTTTCATTACTTTCCGCCACTATAGTATCCTGCATTTGGTAATACTCTACTCGGTCATCAATATTTTATGGGTGGGTGTTTGGCAAACCATAGCCCGCCGACTGATACGCTTCGGCCACATGGCTTTCCTGAAGGACATACTACCTTTCATGCTTACGGCGGCCTTGGCCTGCGCTGTGGCCTACTTCCTAACGCTCTCCGTCACCACGCTTTGGCTCGTCTTATCGCTCCGCATCGTCATCGTGGCGGCGATATACTTAGGTATCATGAAGCTGGCCCATGCCCAAATATTGGAGGAGTGCATAGCTTTTGCAAGGCGCAAAAAGTAAGGCGACAAACATTTTTCTTGTTTATCGCCCTACGGTTTGTACGAGTTTGCGCTGATAAAATACGGCCGTCAGCGGGAAAAGAAGTGCCCTTAGCATGTTTTGAGGGTCGCGGCCGACGGTATGAAAGAGCTTTCGGCGGTGTCGAAAGCAAAACGCTTGAAACATGATAAAGTTAAGAATACCCCGCCTTGTTTGGTATTCCATCATCCTTACGGCCAGCCTATGCGACATAGTTTCGGCCGGCAAACGCCGTAAAAGTTCCAGCCAGCGCAGGTAAAAGTCGTTGCCCCGCCGCTTTACCTCCCCGTAATGGCGCAGGCACCACGCTATCATACGCAGTCCGTTGCCCACGGTGGGCAGGCTATCGGCATGAGATGAATAGGTCGAAGCCTTGCGATAGCGCCGTTGGTTCACCAATTTATCATTCAGATACACCACTCTTTCGTACACGGCGGCCACCTCCGAGAGTATCATGTCGTAGTAGTTGTGGCTGAATATGGCGCAATCCATTGGCAATAAGCCCAATAGTTCACGGCGAAAGAGCATGGTATGGCCCGCTATTTCCGCACAATAGAGCATTCGGAGCGGAGAGATATTGGGCCGTCGTGGGTCATCATGAACGAAAGAACCATCCTCCGAGAAGGGCACCGTTCGACCGGCGCACAGCAGATTATCACCTATGGCGGCCAATTGGCGGGCGAGTTTGTCGGTTTCCCATAGGTCGTCTTGGTCGCAAATGGCGATATAGTCGCCCCGGGAGCGCTCCATGGCCGAGTAAAAATTGGCATTCACGCCCAAGGGAGTGGCGTTACGAAAGACCCGAATCACGGGAAAGCGACGGGCATAGTCGTTGAGTATATCCATCGTAGCGTCGGTAGAACCGTCGTCTTGTATGATAATCTCATCGGCAGGACGGGTTTGTGCCAGCACCGTATCTATCTGTCGGGCCACAAACGCTGCCCCGTTATAGGTGCAGAGCACCACGGAAACCGTTACATTGCTCATCGCTTACGAATTAGTTTTTGGATGGTGGGCAGGTCGACCCTCGCTTCCATGTTGAAATAAACCTTCTCATGATGTGATTGGCGCTGCTCTTCGGGGGGCAATTGCATGTAATCTCCGAAGAAATGACGCAAGTAATCGTCGTATCGTAAAGGCAGATCGACCGACAAACCCTCGAACGTGAAGGGCGTCACTCCTACGATCCACTCCTTCGGGTAAACCTCTTTGGCATGGTAAACGCCGCTGTAGGTAACTACGTTGATGGCCTCCTCAAAGCCGTGGCGATAGCAAATGGCGTCCATCTTACGGAGCAAATGACGCCTGTAAGCCCCCCGGGCAAAGAAGCCGATGGTCTTACGGACAAAGCGTCCCCACTCGTGTGGGCGGGTCAAGAGCGCCATGTAGTCGGTAAAACGATAGCGAGTGGAGATGGCCTCCATACGGTTTTGTATCTTCTCAAACCTGCGTTTAAGGCGCAAGGCCTCATCCATGTCGTCGGCAGTGCCGTCTAATGGGAAGATGTCGATGAACATTCCATAGACGCAAGGCGTATCGGCACGCTCCATAATGGTCGTGTCGCGGCGGCATAACTTCGAAAAGTACATGAAATAATTGGGCGTATTATAAGGTGTGCACAGCTCATATACACCCAAATCACGCTGTGCGCACAATTTCAAAAAGCGGTCATAATCGGGACGGGGCATGAAAACATCGATGTCATCGTCCCACGGTATGAAGCCCTGATGGCGGATGGCGCCGATTGCAGTGCCCCCCGCACAGTAATAAGTCAGGTCATTGGCCTTGCAAATGGTAATGAATTGTTGAAAAATATCAAGCAAAACAGCATTCCATCGTGGCTGTAACTCCGGCGTTAAGATCATCATAAGCAAGCTATATATAGGCCACAAAGTTACTATTTTTTATCCTCCTTCTGAAAAATCACTGCTTTTTTATTTCCCACATGGGCTTTTTTCCTATCTTTGTAAGAGTAATCATTGCTCACAATATGACCCGACTTGCCTTTTTGATTTCGGCCCATACCGACCCGCAACAGCTTTGCCGATTGGTAAAGAGCTTGCCCGAGACAGCCCAATTCTTTATACATGTCGACGCGAAAAGCGACATCAAACCCTTTCAATCCTTGTTGGCCGATTGCTCGCGGGCCCATTTCGTGGCGCCGAGAGTCGACGTGATGTGGGGCAGTATAGGTGTGGTCGATAGTCAGATGGCCATGATTCATGCGACGCTCAACGCCGGTCAACCCTTTGATTACCTTATTTCGATGAGCGGACTCGACTATCCTTTATGGCCAAACGAGCGTATATTGGAGTTTTTCAGCCAAGCTCCGGGGCGCGAATACCTGCATGGCGTGTGCATGGAAAACCAAGAAGAGGCTCGTTTTCTCTACACCCAACACCGTCCATTCAACCATAAATCGTGGCGATATGGCACGTTAAAGAGCAAATTCAGGGTGGCTTTGCGCAAGATTATCTACGCTTTGGGCATACGGAAGGCCCTCCGTTTCAAGGCCATGGGTAAGGAATACAAACTTTACAAGGGTTCTATGTGGTGGGCCATCACGCCCGATTTGGCCCAAAAAGCTTATGAAACATGGCACGATAACGCAGAATATACCCGCTATTTTCATGATTCGTTCGCCCCGGACGAGACGTTTATCCACACCATTGTGTTCAATTCATCGTATGCGGAGCGCAGTTTGGGTGAGATAGAGCGCTTTACCAAGCTCGAGGAAGTGACGCCATTGACGTTCATTGACTACACTCACGACATTAAAATCTTTGATGAAACCGACTTTGAACTACTCCTTGGGTCGGGTAAAATGTTCTTCCGAAAAGCCATTACGGGCAAGAGCGACCGGCTCTTAGACCGTATCGACGAGATTCGCAAGGCTTAGTGGGCCAACAGATGGGTGGCGATGAGCCGCAAGTTATGGCCATAGAGCACCACCATCAGCACCCCTACAAGCAGTCGGGTGCCTATAAGCATGCGCCCAAGGGTAAGGTTTTGCCCGGCGCCCTGCCCCATTCTACGCAATAAGTAACCCATGGCTATCGGGATAAAGAACAGCCAATGGGCGCCCATAATGTAGACTTCTTTCAGCGCAAAGCCCGGTATGAAGTGAAGAAACAGTGTAAAAGCCATCCAAGAGGCACTCATCCGCATGAATGTATCACGCCATCCAAGCGCCAATCCGGCCACCGTCAGCAGCAATATCACACCTATTATTATATAACTCCACAGCGATGAGTAAGCCACGATGACCGGTCGACCTTTTAATTGGTCCTCAAGCAGGTGGTCATCGTGCAATAATACCGACTCGCCAACGAAGTTTTCGACGAACGAAGCCATGCGAGAAGTGGATGTATCGAGCCATCTCGAGAGGTTGAACACGTCATACGAGTGGGCCGTTCCTTGTTTTTGAGCGGGCGAAAGCTGTGCTTTGGCGGCGTTGTTTGCCTTTTCTTTCTGAGCTAAAGCCCGTTGTTGCCGCTCCATTCGTGGCTTTACGATATGTTCTTGTTGGTAAATACAAAGGCCAAACATCAACAATGTGGGCACCACAAAGACCAACAAGAGATTGCGCCATGCGAAAACCTTTCGCCCGTTACAAGCCCATTGGGCCAAGAAAGTGTACACGCCGTTGCTCAAAGTGGTACCGGCCGTGAGCAGATAGAGCACCGCCGTCGGTGCCAAAGTCAACGGGCGACGCTCCTGCAATCGGCTTCCGGCCACGTACAAGGTCAACAGCAAGAGGAACATTGACAAGCAAAAGTGGTCGGGAACGATGATGGCAAGCACGATATAGCCGAAAGAAAAGAAGAAAGAAGCCAACAACCACGCGTCGAAAGCGGGCAACTGAACGAGCCGCCGCAGTATTCTGAACAGGAATATATAGGCATAAAACGCCAGCAAAGTGTGGATGACGGCGACGGTAAAGATAGCAAAATTGACGTCGGTGCTCATCATCAACCAATGATTCAGTCGAGCCCAAGGATACCAAAGATAAGCTAACAGCGGGTGACGGTACACTGCGTAATACACATCCCAGCGTGATAACGTGAGATAAATGTAAGGATCGAAGCCCGAAAGATTGAACTTCGACATGAAAACCGACCAAAACCCGAGGTTTCCTCCTCGTGTATAACGCTCGAAATGATAAGCTAACATAAGGCCTTGGCTGAACAACAGCATGACCATTACGGGCAAAGAGCACAGCAACTCCTGCTTCGTGACACCGAATAAAGCCGTTTTCTTTATCTTTTCCATCCTATTCCTACCGCCTTTTAGATAAAGTATTTCACGATAATAGTCCCATTGTAAGCCACCAAATACACCGTAAGGAACAGCAAAACACAGCGCAACAGCGTGGCCACAGCTTCCTTTTTAAGCGTCGTTAGCAGGCTTCCGATGGCGATAGGTATCACGAATATCCAGCCCGAACTCATGATATAAACCTCGTTTAAGGCGAAACCTAACACGAAATGCAGCAAAACATCGAAGAGGAAACAGCCCAACATCATCCTCACAAACCGATTCTTGCGCCCTCGACATAGGCCAACGACGAACAAGATAACCACTACCGACTCTATCAGATAGTTGACAAAAGTGTTGTATTTTACGAAAACGGGGCGGTTATGGCTCGCGTCCTGCAGCGCATAATCGCAGTGAAGCTGTATCGACTCGCCAAAAACATTCTCCACCAAACTGGCCCATCGGGGCGTCGAAAGCGTAATCCACTTGGCTATCTCGCCATCGCCCAAGTCCTTGGAATTGAGCTTTGCCTGCGTCTTTCGCCCGCCCTCACGGGTTTTCTTCACCCTTTCGGGATCCTTCTTCTCCAAGTTTCGCTCTATCCTTTGTATGTCCCGGGCCTGCGGAATCTCAAAACAAGCGTGGTTGAACTGCCAAATAGCGACCAATAAAGCCAACGGCAACACTACTATCAGCAAGGTCTGACGAAGCCGAAACAGCCTTTTGCCCTTCACGAAGAGGGCACACAGATAGGTCTTAACAATGTTTGAAAGCGATATACCGCCCGTAAGAAAGGCCAGCAAACCCAACTTCCATGCCGCCACATCGCCATTGTCACGCAATGCCCGCCCACAAACATAGAGCGTAAAGAGCAACAAGAACATCGAAATAGCGAAATGATCGGGCACCATACAAGCCAATGCCACATGGCCGAAAGAGAAATATAAGGCTACGAGCAATCTACTGTCAACCGGTCGCAAGCCCAAAAGCTCACGCAAGATCCTAAACAAGAACACGCCCGAATATACCGTTGAAAAGAGCAACACGCCCCCCATGAGCACCACGGCACAGTTATGTCCCGTCACCGCCATGAGCCCTTGATTCAACCAATACAGCGGATAAAGAAGCGAAAAGAACAGCGGATGGCGCATAGTATCGAAGTGAATGCGCAGTCCCGACACCGTAATCCACGACCAACAGTCATATCCCGACACCTCAAAAGCCTTTCGGAAGATGGTCCAAAACCCACCATGAGCGCCTAAGAAATAAGCATGGGTATGCTGACTGATAAGCAATGACTGTAATCCGACAAAGAATAACAGCACCAATAATACCAATCCACACTCCTCGCGTCGGATTTTGAAGATATGAAATATAGACATGTTCACGATTTACATCAGCAGATAGCCTTGTAACAGCCACCCATTATATACCAATAAGCCCAATGCCAACAAGGCGACAAGACCACGACAAACTCCTCTCAACGCCTTTCCACGCAAGAGGAAAGCCATCGACAGCGGCAAGAAAAATATCCAATGGCCCGCCATGATATACACTTCGGATATGCCGAAGCCCAACCACAAATGGAGCACAAGGTCGCTTCCGAGGAACGACAGCAGCAATCCCATGAACCGCTCACGGCGTCCTTGCCACACGCCGGCTAAGCTAAGAACCAACAATACACCTATTATTATATAGGGCACAGCCGAAGAATAAGTCACGATTTCGGGCCTATCACGCAGCACGTCGCCCAAAAGCCACGCCTTATGAAACACCACCGACTCGCCAATAAAGTTCTCTACAAAAGCCTCTCCCCTATCGGTTGATTTGTTGGTCCAGCTCAATAAGCCCGTATTTTTAAAGGGAATACCCGTCTTTCCATGGTTTCGGCGATATTGTTCGTGCGCTTCGCGGCGCAATTCCTTGCGCAACTGCTTCTCCACCAATTGCGAATCACGCACCGAAATGGTGTCCCAAATGGCACTGCGAAGCTGCTCTTTATGCGTCGCCCGGGCCTTATCGGCCAATAACTTTCGGGCTTCCACCCGCGGAAGTTCGAACCATCCGTACTCCGCCATGGCTATTCCGCCCAACAACAGCGTAGGCACAATAACCGCACCCAATAGATAGCGGGGCCTGAAAAAGCGCTTTCCATTTACGAACAAGGCCGCTAAAAACGTTTTCAAACCATTGTTCAGCGACACGCCCGCCGTGAAAACGAAGAGCCAAACGGTCTCCCCGACGCCCATCTGCCTACCCTCTTTCATCAGCTTACCGCTCCTCCAAAGGGTCAGCAGCAGCAACATCATCGACAAACAGAAGTGATCGGGCACGCAAATCGTCAGCATAACGTAGCCAAACGACATGAAAAGCAGCGTCAGCAAATTGCTATCCAAGGCCGTCAACCCAAGCACTTCACGCAGCAATCTTCGCAAAAACACAAGCGCATAGAAGCCACTCAAGCCGTTGAGAGCACCCATCAGAAACATGCAAACATTACTTCCCACCAGCCACCGCAGGCCTTCGTTCACCCAATACATAGGATATAAGAAGAAAGCTATCAACGGATGGCGGTATATATCATAGGCGGGAAACCACCGTGTAAGTATTTCGTAGCTCCAAGCGTCGAACCCCGACACTTGAAAATGGGCTATCAACTGTTGATGAATGTCGTCCGTCACACCACCGAAGCGCATAAAACCATAGCGCACACCTAAGAACTGAAGGGCCGCCACATAGACTATCGCCACCACGGCAGGCCACCATTCTTCATTCGTTAACCGAAATATATTGAGAATTTTCTTCATTAGGAAGGTTTATTTGCCTGCAAAAATACGAAAAAAAACTACGATAACGCCACTTTCACCCGCTTTCGTCATAGCCTCGAAAGCTATCCGCCACTAAATACGAGTGCCATCACCGCCCTTTCCCTCATGACTTTTTACGAAATCATCTGCCCCTCGTAACGCAAAGAACCGAAAGAAATACTTATCGCTAAATACTTCTTTCGGTTCTTCATTTTCACCAATCAATAAGATGATCGGTCATGTTTTATTTTACTTTTCGGCTATAGGACGAACAGCAAAAGCACTCGACCGACCACTATGATATAGAGGATTTATTAGCGATTCGGTAAAACGCAGGGCACAACCTTCTTTATTTTCATAAGGAATAGCTGCCCAATAACGACCTTCTTCATCCTGTTCACGCAGATAAGAGATACTATAATCACGATAACCTGTCGCAGGGAAATAAATAGACTCGCCACTTCCAACACCTGTTTTAAAGTGCCATCCCTTATCCCAAGAGCCACTTACTTTCCAATCTGCCGGAAGTTTGGCTTCTGTTCCTGTAAGAGTAAAGCCTGTAAAAGCATTGCTTGGAGGCATTTTAAAGCCGACAGGAGATGGATCATAAATAGTCTTTACTACATTATTATCGTTAAAACTCTCCGCAGTATTATTGATTGACCACAAGTTTGTATATGACGTTTTATAAGCATCATGAGGGAAACCCGAGGCATAATAGAACGTTCCCGGATTTTGAATAAGTGTACTTATTTCTTGTAACCCTTGGCCTGATTTAACAGAATAGGCACCTGCCTCATACCTATCTGCGGGGAAAGGATCCTTTCGGCCAAACTGATAGAGCGTAGAAGAAACACTTTTCTCCCCTCCGGGTTTTTGTGAAATAGTGATAGTAGCCTCCTTCTTTACACCATTATTGGCTATAGTCTGTGCTATCTTTACACGAACTTCACGAACCTGCTTATAGTCAGTTCCTTTCCATTTAAGATAAGAGAAACCAACTGTTTCTTTAGTAAAGTTATAAGTTTTGCCCTCTTTGTTCTTTACAGCAATAACATCAAGCGCTTCTTTTTTCGCAAACCACAAATGCCAAGACCACATAATAACCCCTTGAGAGTTCTTTACTACAATGACAGCATTACCACTTCTAATTTTCTCTTTAGAGATATGGAAGTTCATAAAGAAGCCATTTATAGAAGGATTTTCTACAATACCTCTTTCTTCTTCCCATAAAACCTCTGCCTTTGTAGCAAGGTTATCTGAATTCTGTGTATCAATATAAGCATATCGAATATCTTTACCTTCATGGTCTTTGAAGTTCTGTAAGACATTAGCTCCATGTACATCTGTTTTGAAAGCCTCATAATTCGGTCTGCCATCCTTGATTGCATTGCCGTAGACAAGTGGGATACGATAATACCCCGGAGCAGAGATAAGATAGCAATTGGCTGTATTTTGCACATCTTCTGCTCCTGTAACATTAGACAAATTATAGTAATTACCTGCATTTCCTTTAGAATCTGCCCCCTGCAAATCTTTATTATATCTATCTAAGTAGTCAACTATGCCGGGGCTAAGCATAGCTTTTCCCTTTTCTGCTGCGACACCTCCATCACCTTTCATAGCACTAAGAGAAGTGAGCCATTGGGGCTTTTCATCCATAGAAAAGGTATTATCGTTATTATTATCATAACCTACGACCTCCCACGCGACAGGCTCTTGCTTACCATCTACCATACGATAACTCTGTACAGAATAATCTCCGGTAGAAGTAGCTTCGTACTCTGCAAGTGTAGGTCCTGTCACAGTAAGTTCATATTGCCATGAAGATTTCTTCTCCGAAAGGGCATAAGTCTTCGTTGTTCCTGCTTCCCATGAACCTGAAAGTTTAGTTTTGACAGTTGTATTATCCGAGAAATAGATATAAACACTTACACCCTTAAGGTCTTGAGGCACCATATAGAATACTCCATTGTCGTTATTCTCGCCTATGATAACCTGATTTACGTCAGTTGAAGTACTTACATTCAAGTCTGATAGAGCAAAAGTTGTCGGAGTTTCCTGCTCACTCCACTCTGCATTATTGCCATTCTTGCCCGAAGCAAGTGTATAACGGCCCTCACTTTTCGCACCTCTAATCTCTACTTTCTTTATCGTTTTGTTGTAAGAAAGGTTCTGACCAACCTTAAAGCGCACGGCTGTGAGCGCATGACGGAACTTCAAATCCACAGCCGAAGCTGTATTCGTACCATCGTAATGCACCACATCCGAACAAGCAGTCATAAGGTCTTTCTGATTCTTCACATCCTTCTCTACTTGGAAATCTACGTAAGGGGTAGACTTATAATCATGGTTCGAGAGTTTAATTTTCTCATTACCAAACGCTGCATGAGGTGAGATACCATAAAAACGAGCGTAAGGTTGCTCCTTATCCCAATAGATAGAAGTTACCAACTGACCATTAGCCTTGGTCTCATTATTATGAAACCATGGGTCTTTATTAATGTTTTCAACTTCTTCTGCACTCTTACCATTATACCCAATGGCGCTAAACTTATCTTTAATTTCGGTGGCCACATTCGCACGTGTTTGGTTACTTTCGTCACGCTTTACGGGAACTACACCGGCCACAGTGGTCTCGATAAGGCATGCCTCGGTACCATCGGAGCTCACGGCGGGCAGCGTTTGGTGAACAAGGTCCTCGGGAGTAAGGCCTTGGGGCAACAATAATTTGGCGAAAGAGGCCCGCGTCATATAAGCGGAAGCGGCCGTGGCGGCGTCCTCACTCTGCGCATCGATAATGTTAAAGCGCACGAGCGCACCCTTATTCTCTTTGGTTTCGGGGCGTACCAAGTCGTCGTCGGCACACGAAACAAACGTAAGTCCGGCAAGACAAGCGCTGACATACGCTATTTTGCAGGCACTCTGACTAAAAAAGTCCTTTATTTTCATCATGTAGTTATTACTTTAAAAGAAATCATTTTATGAAATATGACTCTCTATTTTGACCTTTGCGAAAAACTTAAAACGTAGGTTAATCCTTGTTGGAACTCCAAAGCTTGCTCTGCATACTGAGCGCTTCGTGGGCCTCTTCCAGCATTAAATCGGTATCATTATTATCGTCTCGGGAATTCTCTACGCTGGGATTAAATCCTACATTAGCGCTTCCTGCAAGCAAAGAGTGCTCGAGCTCAAGGGCTACTACATGAGTAGTGGGCTTTACATAGGCCCGCTTCTTGGGTTCATTTACTGTCATAAGTTTTGAGTTAAGTTAATTAATATTTTATCATAAGCCCGTTGTGCCGCTATCGTCCGAGCCTAAAAAGAGCGCCCGGGCCTTAAAGTCAATCACCATTGATGAGCATAACAAGGGGCTGCAAAGGTCGAAATAAAATTTGAATTACGCAATAGTTTTGTTCTAAAAACCATATAATATCATAGTATTTTCGGTTTTTTAAACTCTAAAAATAGACTTGAGTTTTCTCTAAAAACATGCTTTTTACTACGTAAAACGTAACAATAATGGCCCCAAAAGCCCATTTCCTCGATTTAAAAGCGTATCTTTGACACGCAGAAAAAGGCGCTCCGCCAGCCGCTCGTAGGCCCTTTGGCGGCGCCCACTGCCCACTTTTATTCATCAACAAGTTAAAAATATGAGCACAACCAAGGACAAAACGAAACTCTTATTTATATGTTTGGGCAACATTTGCAGGTCGCCCGCGGCCCACGCCGTTATGCAACAGATGGTCGATAACGCAGGCCTGACCGACCAATTCCTCATCGACTCGGCCGGCATAGGTGGCTGGCACGTAGGCCAACTGCCCGATAAGCGCATGCGACAGCACGGCGCACGCCGGGGATATAGCGTGGACCACAAGGCCCGACAGTTCACGGCGGCACACGATTTTTCACGCTTTGACCGCATCATCGTGATGGATGAGGAGAACTACAGCGCCATAACGGCGAAGGCAACGACCGAGAACGACGCGGCTAAAGTAGTGCGCATGGCCGATTATTTCAGCCGACACGATAGGCCCAATGTGCCCGACCCATATTATGGCGGGGCAGAAGATTTCGAGTTGGCGCTCGACTTGATAGAGGACGGATGTGAGGGATTGCTCCGCCATTTTCTCCATAAATAACCCTTTCAAAACGATAACCACCATGTTACAAACCTACCATCACTTAGCCACGCTCATCGATTTACCCACCGAAACGACACGGGCCGCCCTGCCTACCCTGATGGACGACGTCGTGGGTGAGGGTCTTCTGTCGGACGAGAGCTTGGAAACGCTCAACGAGTTCGTGGAATACGCAGCCTCGTTTGCCACCCTCGACGAATGGACGGCCGACTACCTGCAATGCTTCGACCACACTGCCATCGGTTCGGCGCATAGCTTGGCGCTCCATTTAGATTACGTGGCGCAGGCCGCCGACATAGAAACGGCCCACCAAAGGCTTACCCTCGGTTACGAAACGGCCCAACGCCTGCGTGACCATTGCGCCACGGCGGAATGCCCATACGCCCCGTTGCTCGACCTCGTACTCCACGCTTAACACATCGCCCGGGCCACAACGAATGGGCCGACGACGACCTTTTGCCCGGCCATATCCTATCAATGATAGGGTAAAAACACAGTTTTGAGCACATGAAAAGCGACGTTTTAAGAAGCAAAAGCGCAGTTCTTAAATCCTAAAACCTATGTGTTAAAAATTAGGATTTTTCTTTACAAGCCCTCAAAAACCACTGCGTTATTTCCTACCAAGCCCATTAGTGGCGGGAAATAACGCAGTTTTCATTTCTTCGATAAACCACTATCTATCAACCATTTAGCAAAACCGAATAAGCCGCAGACCATTTTTTACCGGCTCAAAGCAGCCCTTTCGCCCACTCAAAACGGGCTTTCGGGCACGCCATCATGGCCTTCCGGGCGGCCCAAAGCAGTGCTTTGACCCAACGAAAGGGACGCTATGGCCCAATCATCAGCCTACGACAAGGTTTTTAACCCAAGAAAACGACCCTTTAATCTCGCAACGGCTATGCGCCCAAGTGTTAAAAATCGCTCCGCTTCTTTTACAATTTGGCATAACAACTTTTGCAAGATGGCATAACAATGTTTACAATTTGGCAAAACAACTTTTACTGAAAGCCATAACAACTTTCACAACACGGCATAAAAAAAGGGTGCAACCCACGTAATAGGATTGCACCCTTCTGTCGCTCGAACGACTTATTTGCGATACTTCTCGGCCTGCGAACGAATGAGCTCGGCGTCGTTGAAATAATCTATTTGCATAGCTTTGCGCACCTCGTCCATGGTTTGCGAGGCCACCTCACGGGCCGCCTCGGAACCTGCTTTCAGTATGTTATAAATCTCGGGAATATCCTGCTCAAAGGCGTGACGGCGCTCACGGATGGGCGCCAACATCTTATTGAGTACCTCATTGAGGAATTTCTTACACTTCATATCGCCCAATCCGCCGCGTGTGTAATGGTCCTTTAGCTCGTCCAAATTACGATACTCGGGCCAAAACTCCGCAAAATCGGCGTCGGTGGAGAACGCGTCGAGGTAAGTAAACACGGCGTTTCCCTCCACATGACCGGGGTCGGCGAGGTTTATATGGGTAGGATCAGTGTACATACCCTTTACCTTTTTCCACACGGTATCGGCGTCGTCGCTCAGGTAAATGGCGTTGCCAAGGCTCTTGCTCATCTTCTCCTTACCATCGGTACCGGGCAATCGGCGGGCCGTTTGGTTAACGGGCAGCATGATTTCAGGCTCTACCAGCACCTCGCCATAGGTTTGGTTAAAGCGTCGCACCAGCTCGCGCGCCACCTCAATCATAGGTTCCTGATCTTCGCCGGCGGGCACGGTAGTGGCCTTAAACAGCGTAATATCGGCGGCTTGGCTCACCGGATAGCAGAAGAAACCTAAGGGAATATTGGCCTCGAAGTTACGCATCTTGATCTCGGTCTTGACGGTCGGGTTGCGCTGCACACGGCTTACGGTTATCAGATTCATGAGATAGGTGGTCAACTCGGCCAGTTCGGGAATCTGACTTTGGATAAAGAGCGTGCACTTCGTTGGGTCGAGACCCACCGAAAGATAGTCGAGCGCCACCTCGATGATGTTCTGCCGTATCTTCTCGGGGTTGTCGGCATTGTCGGTTAGCGCCTGCACGTCGGCCATAAAGACCAACATGCGTTCATAGTCGCCTTCGTTCTGAAGTTCGACACGACGGCGAAGCGAACCCACGTAGTGGCCCAAATGGAGCTTGCCCGTGGGGCGGTCGCCGGTCAGGATAATTTTTCCCATCTTATTTTAATTCGTTTCTTTATATACCATTATTTAATACATATAACCCAACCAACGCAGGATGTCGTTAAGGTTGGCCACGATCATGAGGAGCATGAGGATTCCTATACCGACGTACTCGGCCACGATCATGAAGCGCTCGGAGGGCTTGCGGCCCGTCACCATCTCGTAAACGAGGAACAACACGTGGCCACCGTCGAGGGCGGGAATGGGCAGTATGTTCATGAAAGCGAGGATAATGCTGAGGAAGGCGGTCATCTTCCAGAAGAGATACCAGTCCCACGAGGAGGGGAAGAGGCTGCCGATGGCGCCAAAACCGCCCAAGCTCCTCGCGCCGTCGGCCGAGAACACGTACTGCATGTCGCTGACATAACCCTTCAATACGTTCCATCCATAGACGATACCGGCCGGGAAGCTCTCGAGGAAACCGTAGCTTACGTGGGTCTGCTTATAAATTTTCTCCATGGAAACGAAGCGCACGCCGAGCTTCAAATCGGGCGAAAGGACGAAGCGGGTGCTCAGGGTGTCGCCCTCGGTGTTAAGGTAATTGAGGTAAACCGTGCGAATTTTAAGGCTGTCGGCATGGGTTTTGGCGGCGGTCATCATGTCCTCCAAGCGTGAGGTTTGCTCCAAGAACTCGTTGGCCGAGCCTATGGGCTTATCGTTGAAAGCCACAATCTTATAGCCCGGAGCCAGCACGCCGTTGGCCGCCGGACTGTCGGCCACCGTGGTATCGATGACAGCCGGGAGGAGCGGACGACAGAAAGCGGGCGTCGACTTGAGCATGCCCAGCAGGTTGATGTCGCCCGAGAGCGGAATGCTTACCTGACGGCCGTCGCGCAAAACGTCGACACGGGTGGCACGGGAGATGGTGCGGAACACGTCGGCATTGAAGTCCTTAAACCGGCCCTCGTTGCTTCCAAGGAGGATGTCACCGTCTTGGAAACCGTAGCTCTTGGCCTCCTTATTGAACCTCATACCCATCTTCATGTCCTTCAGGAGCACGTAGTCCTCGCCCCAAGCGAACATAATCATGGAGTAAATGAACAAGGCCAGCAGGAAATTGACCAGCACGCCGCCCACCATAATGAGCAGTCGTTGCCATGCCGGCTTAGCCCTGAACTCCCAAGGCTGCATGGGTTGCTTCATTTGCTCGGTGTCCATGCTCTCGTCTATCATGCCCGCTATCTTGCAATAGCCGCCAAGGGGCAGCCATCCCAAGCCGTAAGCGGTGTCGCTGTTCTTAGGTTTGAACTCGAAAAGATGGAACCACGGGTCGAAGAAAAGATAGAATTTCTCCACTCTGACTCCGAAAAGTTTGGAAAAGAAGAAGTGGCCTCCTTCGTGAAGGAGCACCAAAAGAGAGATTGACAACATGAATTGTAACAACCTGATCAGAAATACTTCCATAAGTAAATAATAACTTTCGATTGATTTTTGATGATTACTTTTTTAATAAAAACAGGCTTTCACGGGTAAAGGAAAGCCTTTGGGCCGCCATGAATGTCAAAGCATTTCGGCGGCAATGCGGCGTGCCTCGGCGTCGGTAGCCACGTAAGCCTCGTAGTCGGGGGCCTCGATGAAGGTGGCACGTTGCATGGTTCGCTCGATGATGTCGGCCATGGCCAAGAACGAGCAACGGTCTTCACGGAAGGCAGCGTTGACCACTTCGTTGGACGCATTGAGGATACAAGCCATGTTACCGCCCTTATTGAGCGCCTCGTAGGCCAATGCCAAGCACTTGAATTTCCGCATGTCGGGCTCAAAAAACTCGAGGGGCCGGCTGAAAAGGTCGAGCCGCGGGCCGTCGAGGTGCAACCGTTGCGGGAAAGAAAAGGCATACTGAATGGGCAATCGCATGTCGGGCACGCCCAACTGGGCCTTTACGGCGCCGTCGGCATACTGCACCGCGCTGTGAACAACGCTCTGTGGATGGATAAGAACTTGTATCTTATCGGCCGGAATGCCAAATAACCACTTGGCTTCCATGACCTCAAAGCCTTTGTTCATCAAGGTAGCGGAGTCTATTGTGATTTTGGCGCCCATGTCCCATGTGGGGTGTCGCAGGGCGTCGGCAGCCGTCACGTGGGCCAACTGTTCGGCCGTGAAGTTACGGAAAGGCCCACCCGAGCAGGTGAGGAGCAACTTTTCGACCTCGTTCATGTCCTCGCCTACCAAGCATTGGAATATGGCGCTGTGCTCACTATCTACCGGAAGGATGGGCGCATGGTACTCCATGGCCAGTCGGGTGATGAGCTCTCCGGCCACGACGAGGGTCTCCTTGTTGGCCAAACATATCTTCTTACGGGCTTTGATGGCACGAATGGTCGGGGCAAGGCCGGCATATCCCACCATGGCGGCTAAGACCATATCAACGGGTTGGGCCTCAACGATTTGCTCCAAGGCGGCCGCCCCGGCGTAAACTTTTATGTCGGGCTCATCGGAGAGCAGCTCTTTCAGCCGCCCATAATGAGCTTCGTTGGCTATCACCACGGCCGCGGGCTTGAATTCATGGGCCTGAGCGGCGAGTTGGTCCACACGGTTATTGGCCGTGAGACAGTAGACTTCATACAGGTCGTTGTGCTGTCTGATGACGTCTAAGGCTTGCGTTCCAATGCTCCCCGTGGAGCCTAAAATACATATTTGCTGTTTCATTGTAACTCGGTTGTGACAATTTTATAAGCTATTCTCAAAGTTCAAAGATACCTTCGGGCACTCTTACGTGAATGTGGCGTTGGGCTTTGTCAATCCCCTCTATCAACTCTTCGGAAGCCGGTATCAAGACTTCCCGGCCGTCGGTGGCCCTTACCTCGAACAAAACATTGATGGTGGCGTCGTCGATGTGGGTAATCTCGCCCACGGAGGTGCCTTTCGACGCGTCGATAAGCGTGTAACCAATCAGCTCGGCCCATGAGGTGGCGTCGTCTTGGCTGTCGGCCAACGCCCGCGGAAAGTAGACATCGCAGCCCGTAAGCTCACGGGCACGGCTGTCGGTATCGACGTCCACGAATTTCATCAGTACCTGATCGTCGTTTCGGAAACGATATTCCTCCATGAAAAAAGGTACCAATATGCCGTCAATCTCAAGCACGAGATAGTCGGCTTCCACACGGTCAAAGATGTCATCGGTGAACATCATGCCCATCTCTCCTTTGACTCCGTGGGGTTTTCCCAAGCGTCCTATTTTATAAACGCTGTCTTTCTTAATCATTTACACGTGTGATTTTGGCGCCCAAAAGGTTCAGACGGGCTTCTATATTCTCGTAACCACGGTCTATTTGGGCGATATTGGCGATTCGACTGGTGCCTTCGGCGCTTAAAGCGGCTATGAGTAAGGCGATTCCCGCACGAATATCGGGACTTGTCATGCGGCCCGCACGCAGCTTGATTTTGCGGTCATGGCCAACGACAACGGCTCGGTGGGGGTCGCAAAGAATGATTTGCGCACCCATATCGATAAGTTTGTCAACAAAGAACAAACGACTTTCAAACATTTTCTGATGGATAAGAACCGTGCCGCATGCCTGCGTCGCCACGACAAGAAGGACGGAAAGCAGGTCGGGAGTGAGCCCGGGCCACGGCGCATCGGCCAAAGTCATGATGGTACCGTCGATGAATGAGTTGGCCACATAGTGGTCCTGACGGGGTACGAATAGGTCATCGCCCTCCACATTGATTTGGATTCCCAATCTCCTGAAGGCCTCGGGGATGATTCCAAGATTAGCTACGGAAACGTTCTTTATGGTAACGCCGTCGCCAACCATGGCCGCCATGCCGATGAAAGAGCCTACCTCGATCATGTCGGGCAGCACGGTATGGGTGGCGCCATGGAGCTTTGACACGCCAACGATGGTCAATAGGTTGCTCGCAATGCCGCTGATGTTGGCGCCCATGGCGTTAAGAAGGTGGCAAAGTTGCTGAATGTAAGGCTCACATGCCGCATTATAGATGGTCGTTGTGCCCTCGGCAAGCACCGCGGCCATGATAACATTGGCCGTACCGGTGACCGATGCTTCGTCGAGAAGCATGTAACTGCCTCGGAGGTTCTTACCTTGAATGCGGTAAACGTCACGGTCTGCGGCTTTCTCAAACCGAGCGCCAAGATTCTGAAAGCCCAAGAAATGAGTGTCTAAACGCCGCCGTCCTATCTTATCTCCACCGGGTTTGGCGATGGTTGCCATGCCAAAACGCCCCAGCAGTGGACCTATCATCAGCACACTGCCCCGCAACGACGCGCATTTTCGCACAAACTCCTCGCTATCAAGATAACCAAGATTCAGCTCATCGGCCACAAACGTATAGTCACCCACACCGTTATGGGTGACTTTTACGCCAATCTCTTTCAACAATTTGATAAGATTATTGACATCCAAAATATTGGGAATATTCTTGATTCGTACCTTTTCTGAAGTCAGAATGGAAGCACAAATCACTTGCAAGGCTTCGTTTTTAGCACCTTGGGGAACAATTGTTCCCTTCAAACGGTGGCCGCCTTCAATGATAAAAGACTCCATGCAAAAGCTTATCTTTTCTTTTTGTTATTCTTCACAACTGGCTCTTTGTCATTTATTTTCTCGAAACGGAAACGGCTGAGGTCCAATTGTATCTTGCCATCGGTGAACCTTGCCAAGTCTTCCGCTACCTTTTCATCGTCGGCAGAGCCATGACTCCAATGATTCAAGTTGCGCTTCATTTGATTGGCGGCTAACTTCATCAGCTCGTCTCGCTCCTCTCCGGGCTCCATGGTCTTGAGCCTTTCAAATATCTCGAACATCATGTTGCCGTAGTGGCGCACGGGAATGCGGCTCATGGGATAGGCCATCGGCTCTGGCTTGGCGGAGATTTTACCGGCCTGACTGATGTCTACGGGATAATCAATATCCAGCTTGAAAGCGCTCATCAATGCCAAGTGGTCCCATAATTTCTGCTTATGGTCAACGGCCTCGATGTCTTGTGGGAACATTCTATCCATGATTCCGATGATGGTTTCCGCACATTTCTGCCGCTCATCCTTCGTCGGCAACGAGACAGCATAGTCCACCATGCTCTGAATTTCACGGCCATATTCCGGTAAAATCAGCTTTTCGCGCTGCGTATTATAATCCAATCCTTCTATATTCATTACCATATTATTTTTCCAAATGGAGTGAAGCTAACATATCCTTGGATGCTTTCGCAACAAAATCCTTCAAGTAGAAGGGAACGAAATAAGCCACATCCTCAAACTGACTCAAAGCGATGCGGCGCTCGGCCAGCGGAAACATGTATTTGGCTAAAGGCTTTATATCTTGAATAAAATGAGCATTGGGGTGCCGGATAACGTCCATGCACTTCTCAGAACCATTGCCCATGAAGTAAACGGGGCCCTTATCAAGATATTCTTTATAAGAAGTTTCATCTACGATGTCGGCTTGTATGGGTCGAATCTCTTTGAGAGAACGGTCAAAGAGTTGAGCGTAGACCTCCATTCGGCGTGCATCGAGCATAGGACAGAGCAGGGCATTGTCGTCCGTAACTTGCTCCTGCAACAATACCGGGACCGTTATCAGCTCCAAAGTAGGCACCGCTATCAGTTTCACATCGCGACCATAACAAATACCTTTGGCCATACTTGCGCCAATACGCAAGCCCGTGTACGAACCGGGACCACAACTCACAGCCACCGCATCCAAAGGAATGGCATGGTTATCGATAAAAGACAGCGCCTCATCGACGAACTGTCCCAGCTTGACCGCATGATTAGGACCGCTATGGTCTTCCTCATTGAAGATACATTCCGCATCGTTACTTACCGCCACAGAGCACACTTCGGTACTAGTCTCTATATTTAATATACACGACATACTTAACTATTAAATCTTCTAAATAACGTGCAAATTTACTCTTTTTCCCGCATTTTTTCTTACTTTTGCAGAAATTTAACGTCAAACGAGTATGATACAATCTATGACAGGTTACGGGAAATCTGTAGCAACCTTTAAAGAGAAGAAGATTAATGTCGAGATAAAATCCTTAAACAGCAAATCATTGGACCTTTCTACACGTATCACTCCCCTCTATAGAGAGAAAGAAATGGAGATACGACAGCTCATTGCGAAGACCATGGAAAGGGGAAAGATCGATTTCTCCATTTGGATAGAAAAAGACGCCTCCGATGAAGTTGCCCCCATCAACACCGCTGTTGTACAAGCATACTACCAACAAATAAAAGATATTTCAAAAGCCGTCGGCATACCGGAACCCACAGATTGGTTCTACACACTCCTGCGAATGCCCGACGTTACGACCAAAAACGAGGTAGAAGAGTTGACGGATGAAGAATGGGCCGTTGCCCTACAAGCCATCAACTCGGCCATTGACGACCTCATAGCTTTCCGTAAACAAGAAGGCAAAGCCCTGCAACAGAAGTTTACAGAGAAGATAAACAACATCACAAACTTACTCTCCAGCATTGAACCTTATGAGAAAAGCCGTGTCGAAAAGATACGACAGAATCTCATCAAGGGCTTGGAATCGATCCCGGGAGTCGACTACGACAAGAACAGACTTGAGCAAGAACTGATTTACTACATTGAGAAGCTCGACATAAGTGAGGAAAAGCAGCGCCTCACCAACCATCTTAAATACTTCAGAGAGACCATGAACGAGGAGGGACATGGCGTCGGCAAGAAGTTAGGATTCATCGCTCAGGAGATGGGAAGGGAGATAAACACCACCGGAAGCAAAAGTAATCAAGCTGAAATGCAGAACATCGTCGTCAAGATGAAGGACGAATTGGAACAAATAAAAGAGCAAGTACTCAACGCATTATAATTTTTTGAAAGAAATGACAGCCTGCGACCATACCTCCACCACCCCACTTCCAAACCATAACCGAGGCAAACTCATCATCTTTTCCGCACCTTCCGGTTCGGGCAAAAGCACCATCGTGCAGTGGCTTATACACGAACATCCCGAATTCAACCTATCTTTTTCCATCAGTTGTACGTCCCGCCAGCCCCGAGGAGCCGAGCGGGATGGCATTGAATATTTCTTTCTTACACCGGAAGCATTCAAGGAAAAGATACAAGCCGATGAGTTCTTGGAATACGAGGAGGTATATGAGAACCGCTTTTACGGCACCCTCAAGAGCCAAGTAGATAAGCAAACAGAGGCCGGAGAGAACGTTATCTTCGATGTAGACGTGAAAGGTGGCGTCAACATTAAGCGCTTTTACGGCGAAAGAGCTTTGAGCATATTCATTCAACCGCCATCAATCGAGGAGTTGAGACGCCGCTTGGAGGGACGGGGCACGGACGCTCCCGAGATGATAGAGCAACGGTTGGCAAAAGCCGATTACGAGCTGACCTTCGCATCACAGTTTGATCACATTGTCATCAACGACGACTTGGCGAAAGCACAACAAGAAACCTACGAGCTCATCAAGGCATTTTTAAAATACTGAACTTTATTTTCATGACCCGGCAAGCGGATAACGACACCTTGGACGGACCCATTCCATCGCATAAAGAGGGGCAAACCGAGGGCCACATCGGTATATTCGGCGGTTCGTTCAACCCCATCCATACCGGTCATATCGCCATGGCACGCCATCTTTTGCAAGCTACCACGCTGCAAGAGATATGGTTCATGGTGTCGCCACAGAACCCTTTAAAGCGCAACAGCTACCTGCTGGACGACCAAAAGCGGTTGGAAATGGCACAAATAGCCTTGGCCCATGAGGATAGGATTAAGGTTTCAGACTTTGAATTCCACCTGCCCAAACCTTCCTACACTCTCCACACACTGCAGGCTTTGTCGAAAACATACCCTCGTAAAACGTTCTCCCTGATTATCGGAGGCGACAATTGGGAGGCTTTCGACCGCTGGTTTGGCTATCAGGACATTCTTAGCGATTATTCCATCCTCGTCTATCCACGCCCCAACGCCCACATTGACAAATCCTCACTGCCCCCAAGCGTGACGGTCATCGACATGCCGCTGCTCAATATCAGCAGCACGCAAATCCGCCAAAACATAGCCGAGGGCAAGCCCATTACGGGCCTTGTACCCGCCGAGATAGAAGAAATGGTTATCCAAAACTATCGGGAAGCCACGCCGAGATAGCCCCACCTATTCCGTCAAAGCACCATTTACATACAATAACAAAAACGCTCCGATGTCGACAGAACCGACATCGGAGCGTTTCATTTATACCTCGCTATCCACTCGCAGCTTCGTAACCTTGCTCTTGAAGCGGCCCGCCTGCCGAAGCGGAAACACAAGCGTACTGATATAATACATGTCGCCCCGCTTGCCGAAACTCATTTTCCTCACGGGCAAATCGCTCACCATGCGCCCATTGACATAAAGAGTGGTCGTCTCCTGATTGCCCACCACGGTTACATGAGCTTTCTCACCGGGGTGGAACTGATAATCAAACGTGTTGAGATAACCGTCGCGCGAGAAACCGATTTTGCCCGAAATAGGGTCGGACAGATAGAATTTCGTGTCGCCATTGGCCATCAGCACCGTGCCGCGGGCCTCCTCGCGTGCCTCAATGTCGAAGCTCACACGATATTGCCAGCCTATTTGCGCCGGCTCAAACGACGCTCCCGGCTCCACCGTCGCCACTTCCAACACCCTTCCCCTCGGATAATAGCCCGCATAATTCAGCCCCGGCGCCTCGCTCAACAGCTTTCCTGCCTCGACAAAATCGTCGTAGGCAAAAGTCGGCCGGGCCCCGGTCCACATCTTGGTGGCCATCGTCCGCAGCGCCGGAAGCACCCGGTAATGCACATCCTTGTCGCTGATTCCATTGCCCGATATGTCATTCCACACGGCAAAAGCGCCACCCTCAATCATTTTATGGCGTTCCTCAAACTTCACCCCGTTAATATCAGCGGGCGTCCACTCGGCATACAGTTTCCTCGTATTGAGATAATCGAAATAATAACCCGCCTTGGGCACGATATAGACCTGCCCATCCGGAATGCTCACCAAGTGATAACCAAGCTCCATCATGCCCGCGGGATCAGCGTAATCGTTAGACCATGCGTACATCAAAACGTCATTTACCTTGATGGGCGTTGAGCCCTTGGCATGCGTCTGCTGACCCCAAATGACAGCCTTGCGGCCATATCGCTCCACCAATTTTATGTAATGGTCGGTAAACGAGCGGAATTTCTCCACCACGTTTGGGTCCTTGTTTGAATACTCATCCGTGCCCACATGCACGTACTTGCCACGAAACACGGGGGCAGGCCCCGAAAGATACTCCGTGAAAAGCGAGTCACAGAAATCCCATGTCTGTGGGTTGAACAAATCGAGGTGGTCGGGTGGGTAATCCTTACTGGCGAGATTGGGCCGATAACGGGTGAGAGCCAAGCAGTGAGCCGGCACGTCTATCTCGGGAATTATCTCCACTCCCACATCGGTGGCCAACCTCTGAAGGGCCGCGAACTCATCTTTGGTGTAATGACCGTCACGGGCCGTCAGCCCCGGAAAGTACTCGCTCTCCAGCCGGAAGGCCGCCGGCGTGCGATTCCAGTCACCATTGTAGAACCACGAAAAGGCGTTGTCGTTCAGGTGAATATGAAAAACATTCATCTTGTAATAGGCCATCATGCGGACATAATCGCGCAACATATCCATCGAAAAGAACTTACGGCCACAGTCGAGCATGAAACCTCGGAACGGATAATCGGGCTTATCGCTGATAAACCCACGGGGCAAGGCCCGCGACTTTGCCTGCTCGAACAATTGCAACAGCGTCCGTGTGGCCCAATAAAGCCCTTTCCGATGGGCCGCCATGACAACGATTTGGTCCTCGATGGCCATGGTGTAGCCTTCCTCGCCCAGCTTCTTTGGGCCTTTTAAGCGCAATACGATGTCGCCCTTACGGGCCTTTTCACCTGATACGGTCAGCTTTCGGCCGAACATCGCCTCATAATCAGTCGCCAATTGGTTAGCCACACGCAGTTCTTCCTTGCCGTCCCAGCATATCCGCCCGGAGCATTCCAGCATTCCATCGCCACCTTTCCACTCCTTGATTTCGGGAATGGTGAACGGCTTTTTGTTGATGGCAAGCAGCGACAAGCCCATATTTGCCAACACAAGCAGCAGTAATAACGTTTTCTTCATAAAGATTCTGAGTTTTACATGGCACTTTTTGAGCACCCCTTTGTTTGTAAAACGCCCAATGCCCATATTTATTTTATAGCTTCCACGCTTTTCTTCACCTCGCCGGCGGCGGCCCCATTCTTTAGCCATCGTTTACCATCTTGCCCACGATAAATGACATTTTTCCCCACCCTATATAATAAAGTAAAGGGCGCCAATGGCCATCGGGCAACCTCGCCGCCGCCTGCTTTGCTCGCAAGCCCCTGCCCCCGACTTTCCCAAAAACGGCCTTTCACCTTATGAAAGGGCTGCTTTGAGACAGTCAAAGGGCTGCTTTGGCGTGCTCATAAGGCTGCTTTGAGAGGGTCAAAGGGCAGCTTTCACAAAGCGAGGAAACGGCCTTCCGAAAACCACTCGCACACGCTTTGCCAATTAAAGCCGAGCGCCCGTGAAATCATTGCCCCACAATGCGAAAACCATAGCCTGACGACAGGCCTTCCATCCCCCCACCACTGACGCTTGGCGGCTTAACGACGGGCTTTCCGACGCTATCCGCCAACGCTATCGATAGTTTTCTTTGGCGAACAAGGAATTATCAAGAAAAAGATATATCTTTGCAGAAAAATCATACGTTTGATGACATTTCTGAAGACTATTGGCAAAGCAGCGGGGTATCTTTTCCGCCCCATCCAAGTGAACGCGCTGTTCTTTGTGTTCATGTATCTGCTGGGATGTGTTTGCGCTTGGACCACTTTACCCCATTACAAAGGTGCCCATCTCTATGAGAATCTGTACCTTGAGCTCTTCATTGACCTATATCTTTGCTGTCTTTTCTTAACGATTATCCCCAAGAAGTTGCGCCGCTGGCTGCGACTGTTGCTCTATATCGTCCTCTATGCTACCGCCTTGGCCGATGTTTACTGCTTTACGAAGTTCGATTCCACGCTCAATCCGTCGATACTCATGCTCATCGGCGAGACCGATAGCCGTGAGGCGGGCGATTTTCTCTCGTCCGTATTGTCTTTAGATGTCATCTTCAGCAACGTGGGATGGGTGCTGCTCCTGATGATTGTCAACCTTCTGTGCCACTATCTGCCCCGTCGCAAGCGCGTCATGCTGCCCCGCTTTCGGTTCAAAGCCCCGCTGCAACAAGGCTTGGGCCTGCTAACGGCCGTACTGTTGACGGTAAGCGCCGCCTGCTCATGGCACAACAAAGCGGCCACGGCTAAGCTCATGAGTGGCAAGACCATAGGCGAGGTGGAACATACGCTGACCGAGAAAGACCACGCCGTGCTCTATCTGCCCATCTATCGGCTTATTTTCAGCGTTTATGCCAACTCTTTGGCGGCCCAACAAGTCGACCAGCTCATCGCCGCTGCCGACAAGGTAACGGTTGACAGTTGCGTTTATCGGTCGCCAAACATAGTGCTTATCATCGGCGAAAGCTACGGCAAGCACCATTCCGGGCAGTATGGATACTTCATGAACACCACTCCGAGGCAGTCAAAGCTCGAAAAGAGCGGCCGATTGGTGAAGTTCAACGACGTTGTTTCATGCTGGAATCTTACCAGCTTCGTATTTAAGAATGTCCTATCGACCCACGTTGTCGGGCAGAAAGGTGAGTGGTGCGACTATCCTCTCTTCCCCGAGCTTTTCCGTAAGGCAGGTTATCAGGTGACGTTCCTTACCAACCAATTCCTTGCCAAGGCCAATCAGGCGGTCTACGACTTCAGCGGTGGCTTCTTCCTTAACAACCCCACGCTCAGCAAATATCAGTTTGACTTGCGCAATGATGCGCTCTATCCCTACGACGATGGGCTGCTCCAATGCTATGACGACTTTGCCAAAGCGGGCAAAATAAAGCCCAACAACCTCACGATTTTCCATCTTTTGGGCCAACATGTCAACTATAAGCAACGCTATCCGCGTGATCGTACTTACTTCTGGGCCAGCAGTTATGAGGACAAACGCCCCGAGCTGACCCATAAGCAGCGCAAGGTGTTGAGCCAATACGACAACGCTTGTCTTTACAATGACTCCATTGTAGACCAAATCGTCAAGCGTTTTGAGGACAAGGAAGCCATCGTTATCTACATGCCCGACCATGGAGAGGAATGCTACGAGGGCAATCGGGGCTTTATATGTCGCAACCACAGCTCGGCTATTGACTACGACTTGGCCCGCTACGAGTTTGAGATTCCTTTCTGGATTTACTGCTCTCCACGTTATATCCACGCTCATCCCGACATCTACCGGCAGATAGTACAAGCCCGTAACCGCAGGTTCATGACCGACGCCCTGCCCCATCTGCTGCTCTATTTGGCCGGAATCCACGCCAAGGACTACCAAGAGCGCCACAACGTGCTTAGCGAACAATACGACGAAATGCGCCCGCGGATTCTCAAGGGCACCACTGATTATGACAAACTCCGTAACAACTCTGCCGTTACTCACAAAGACTGAGTGCAACATTCTGCGAGGAATAGCCATCATCGGCATATTCCTGCACAACTACAGTCACTGGCTTGGCCCCATCGTAAAGGAAAATGAGTATCAGTTTTTCCAACAAAATGCCGACCGGTTCCTGCAGGTTGTCTTGTCGCCCGACAGCAACCTGCCGCTCCATCTGCTGTCGTTCTTTGGCCATTACGGCGTTCCCGTGTTCTTATTCCTAAGCGCCTATGGCCTCGAACTGAAATACGGGCAGGCCCAAACGCCATCCGCCGACAGCCATCGGCCATCGGCCATCGCTTTCATCCGCCAACATTACCTTAAACTTTTCAAGATGATGATTGTCGGTTTCGTAGCTTTCACGCTGGTAGATTATGTAACGCGGGGCCCACATCACTACGCTTTCCTCGATGTTGTGGCCATGCTGGGCATGTTCAACAACCTTCTGCCTCATCCAGATCAAATAATTTGGCCGGGACCGTACTGGTTTTTCGGTCTCATGTTGCAGCTTTACGCCGTTTATCGCTTGCTTCTGTACCGTCGTTCATGGCAATGGACGGTGGCGCTCATGGCCATCTGCTTGCTGATACAATGCTTTTTGGCCCCCGAAAGTGAGGCGCTCAACCGCTATCGCTACAATTTCATGGGCGGAATGCTGCCCTTCGGGCTCGGCATTCTCTATGCCCGCTTCGGCAAAGAGCTGTCCTTACAAGCTTATCTCAACATACTGGTACTGTCATCTATCATGGCCGTAGCCTTCAGTCTTAACTTCTACGCTTGGACTTTGGTGCCCGCCTTTATCTGTAGTGGCAGCGTTGCCTTGGTCAAAATCATCACCGCGGGTGGTCAAAAGCCCGTCATCGGCAGCTTAGCCGCCTTCTTCAGTTGGATGGGAACCATCAGCTCGGCCCTCTTCGTGAGCCATCCCATCACCCGAAAGATATTTATTCCCATCAGCAGGGATGGCGACGTATATGCCGGACTCATCCTTTACATCACGGCAAGTCTGCTCATAGCGGCCATGTGGCCTGCCATTCAAAAGAAGAAAGCATAGGAAACAAAAGGCTCGCCGGGACTTTCTTTCAGGCCCCGACGTCCTCTTCCACCCTCTATAACCACCATTCATCACCCAATATTCACCAATGAGAATCAAGGACATAGAACTCTCCAACATTTCCAAATACCGAGGCGAACTCATGGGAGCGGCCATGCTTTTCATCATATTGTTCCATGTGAGCCTGCCACGTTACGACATGTTTTTCGGTCTAAGGCGCATGGGCAACATCGGAGTTGACATCTTCCTCTTCCTCAGCGGTATCGGCTTGTGGTTCAGTTGGACCAAGAACCATCCGCCCGCGGCCGACACCGACAGCCCGGGACTTGCTTTTCGATATAAGTATATCGACTTTCTGAAAAGGCGATTCCTGCGCATCTGTCCGGCATGGCTCATCATTGCCTGCCTCTTTTACATCCCCCGATTCCATGGCGACACGCTTATGGCGTGGATAGACCTCATCGGCGACATCACCATTAACTGGGATTTCTGGCTCCACGATGAGCTTTCGTTTTGGTATATTCCCGCTATCATGATGTTATACCTATGGGCACCGCCCTATATGGAGCTTATCCGACGCCATCCCATCTATCGTTGGCTGCCGGTAGTGATGGTCATGTGGTGTATCTTGGTGCAGTGGGTAACGCCCATCCACAACCTTGTGGGCCATATAGAGATATTCTGGAGCCGTGTGCCCATCTTCTTTATAGGTATCAACATGGGTGAAATGGCCCGACAGAAACGCACCATCGACGGCGCAGGTATATGGATGATCGTCCTCATGTTTGTCATGTCGCTGGCCGCAAGCATATTCCTTGAGCAGACAAAGCACGGAATGTTCCCCCTCTTCATTGAGCGAATGCTATACATTCCGCTCACAGTGACGACTATTCTCTTACTGAATCGCGTCTTCAGACGCACGCCCGAGCGGCTCAACGCCATCGTTCGCTTCTTCGGAAGCCTGAGTTTGGAAGCCTACCTCATCCACAGCCATTTCGTACTAGCCTACCTCCCATCCGAATGGAGCTACTGGCCCACGTTCTTCGTGTGTGTCATCTGCACCATGCCATTGGCTTGGCTGCTCCACAAAATAGCCGACCGCATTGCCGACTTCATAGCCGGTCAGCCTGCAAAAGCGACTCATTAATCACGATATAATATGTCAAATCAAGCTATTGACAACACCAATGCCTGCCCCACGCCGGGCCCGACACCCGACCCAAAGCCCGTAAAGCCCACCCCGAAAGGGGCCTTGGCACTCATACGCCCTCACCAATGGATTAAGAATTTCTTTGTTTTTATTCCCATGTTCTTCGGAGGAAGCCTGCTGAACATCGAGGATATATGGTCGTCTGTTATCACTTTCTTTGCTTTCAGCTTCGCCGCGTCGTCCATCTATTGCTTCAATGACATCTACGATGTGGAGGCTGATAGGCGTCATCCCGTGAAATGCAGGCGTCCGATAGCCTCCGGCGCAGTCTCCATACGGAGCGCCTACCTGCTAATGGGGCTGATGTTTGTTAGTTCCATGACCATTCTCCAACTCTTACCCCACAACAATCTCCAAGTAACGGGCGTCATATTCTTCTATTGGTGCATTAATTTGGCCTATTGCATGCGGCTCAAGCGCTATGCTATTCTTGACGTGTGCATCGTCAGTTTCGGCTTCGTGCTGCGCATCATCGCGGGAGGTGAGGCCACCGATATTGTGCTGAGCCGCTGGATAGTGCTCATGACATTCCTGCTATCGCTGTTCTTGAGCTTCGCCAAACGGCGCGATGACGTGCTCCGCATGAACGAAACGGGACAGGCACCACGGCAGAACACCAGTCGCTACAACCTCACTTTCATTAATCAGGCCATCACAATCACGGCCAGCGTGACGCTCGTTTGCTACATCATGTACACCGTAAGCCCCGAAGTAGTGGCCAATTTCCACTCGGATAACCTTTACCTTACGAGCGTATTCGTGCTGCTGGGACTGCTTCGCTACATACAACTGGCCGTGGTCGACAAGAAGAGTGGCGACCCCACAAAGGTCATCCTGCGTGACCGCTTTACGCAGTTCATCGTGTTGGGATGGCTCACCGCCTTCCTGCTCATTATCTATCTTCACTGACAAACGACCGTCCCCTGCCTACGGGACATGGCCTTTCGTTTTCTTATTCCACGCAACGATTATGAAACAACTGCTGCTGAGCGATTTCGACGGCACGCTCACCACCCGCGATACCCTACCTACTTTCATCCGTTATGCCTGCGGATGGAAGAGAATGGCCGTAGGTTTCCTTGTCTTTAGCCCTATTCTCATCCTAATGAAGTTAGGTTTTTATCCCAATTGGAAAGCCAAGCAACGCCTTTTCAAATGGTTTTTCGGGGGCATGAAAATAGACCGTTTCAATGCGCTTTGCACCGGTTTTGCCGCCGAGAACGCCCACCTACTGCGCCCGCAGATGGCGCAAATCGTAGCCGAAGCTGTGCAGCGCCATGACCGAGTGGCCGTAGTGAGCGCCTCCATCGACAATTGGGTGGCCCCGTTCTTTGGCGATGGCATTCAGGTTATCGGCACACAGATAGAAGTAAAGGACGGACACATAACGGGAAAGTTTAAGACCAACAACTGCTATGGCCCCGAAAAGGTAAATAGAATAAGGCAGGAAATAGGCTTGGAGCCGCGAAATGAACTGCTGATAACGGCTTATGGCGACAGCCGAGGCGACCGAGAAATGCTGGCTTTGGCCGATAGCGCCTTCAAAGTGATGGGCAATGGGCAGCTCCGTGAGCTGCGATCGGCCAACGAAAAGCCCTCCGCCACAGCGCAAACCTATGGCGAAATCATCCGTTTTGGCATTGTCGGCCTTGCGGCCACAGCCCTTCAGTACGGCGTTTACCTGCTTTGCCTGCCGTTGCTGGCCCGACTGTTTCCCGCAATGGCCGACAATCCATTGGCCACAACGGCCAATACCGTGGGTTACATCATCAGCTTTGTGTTTAATTTCATAGCCTCCACACGCTACACTTTCCGTGTGAAAGCCAACGCACGACGGGGCGCCGGATTCGCCTTGAGCCATGTAGTGAACTATCTCTTGCAGACCGCCACGCTCAATCTTTTCATCCTCTTTGGCCTTAGCAAACAAGTGGCCATGCTGCCCATGTTCTGCGTCTGCGTGCCCATCAACTTTCTCTTGGTGCGCTTTTTCCTCAAAAGAAAATAACCGGAGCGCCTTTCTCCCATAACCTTACCGTTTTTCTCATATTACCCTACCATTTTTCTTATATTACCCTACCGTCCTCCTCATAACACAAAAGCTACGCTTTGGCCATGTCAAAGCTACCTTATGGCAACACAACTAATCAAAGAAAATGAAGAAAAGTCGAAGTTGTTGCAAATTAACTGATAATGAGAAGGAAACGGAACGATTTGCATAAGACTGCCCTGTTCGTAAAGGGCAGTAATATGCAGATTTAGGCAGAAGTTCAGTTACCAAAGCGTTACCCGATTTTACCATAGGTAACGATGGAGTAATATTCGGTAACTGAATTATTTTCGCTCGTGTGGCTGTTGCTTCTGTCGGCAGTTTTCTGCATAGGTGAGGAACGCTTTAATTCGGGTAACTTTGCCCATAAAAATTAAAGCGTATGAAAACAGAAAAGATGAAGGTGTTGCTCTACCTTAAAAAGAGCGGTCTTGACAAGTCGGGAAAGGCTCCGATTATGGGGCGCATCACACTTGGAAGAAGTGTTGCGCAGTTTAGTTGTAAACTCTCCTGTAATCCCGACTTGTGGAATCCCCGTGAGAGCCGAATGGACGGAAAGAGCCGTGAGGCTGTAGAGATAAACGGCAGGTTGGAGAGTTTGCTGTTGTCTGTTCAGTCGACTTATCAAGCCTTACTTTCCAAAGGTTGCCCGTTTGACGCAACCGACGTGAAGGAACAGTTTCAAGGGAGTGTGCAAACAAGGTGTATGCTCATTGAGAGGCTTGACATACTCATCAGAGAGAAAGAAAGCCATATCGGTATAGACATTAGGAAAGAGTCAATGGCAGGCTATCACTCCACGAGAATCCGCTTGATGGAGTTCATTCAAAAGAAATATAAGGTTTCAGACTTGGCATTCTCGCAACTGACAGAGAACTTCATCCATGAGTTTCGGCAGTATTTCTTAGGTGAGTGTGGATTTCAGGAAAGCTCTTTCTATAATGTCGCCACCCATTTGAAGACGGTATGCAGACAGGCATACCGTGAGGGATTGGCAGACACGCTCCTTTTTGACAAGGCTAAAATATCAAAGGGCGACAGGAAAGCACCGAAAGCACTTGACAGGGAAGCGCTGGAGAGCTTGAAGTCTCTCCGCTTTGATGATTTGGATGAGGAGATGGAAACGGCAAGAGACATATTTCTCTTTGCCTGTTATGTCGGTGCAGCCTATTGTGACTTGATGGAACTGAGCAAATCCCACCTTGTGCGTGATGATGAAGACAAAATATGGCTGAAGTTCAACCGCCACAAGACAGGTGTGTTATGCCGTATCAAGTTGCTGCCCGAAGCCATCAGGCTGATAGAGAGGTTTCACAGCGATGAAAGGGAAACACTGCTTCCTTTCATCGGGTATAAGACCTATCAGACCTGCCTGAAAGCCCTGCGGCTTCGTGCAGGCATATCGTTTCCCTTTACCACGCATACCGCAAGGCACACTTTTGCCACGCTTATCACGCTCGAACTGGGTGTGCCCATTGAGACGGTAAGCAAGATGCTGGGACATTCCAATGTAAGCATGACCGAACGTTATGCAAAGGTAACACCTCAGAAACTCTTTGAGGAATTCGACCGTTTCCTCTCTTTTACCGAAGATATGCAGTTGGTTATCTAATCCCTATCAGATTATTTTATTTCTTATCCATTTATTCAAAAGCATCAAGACAATGAGAAGTACATTCAAGATACTGTTCTATATTAACAGACAGAAAACAAAGGCTGACGGAAAGACAGGCATTCTCTGCCGTATTACCATAGACGGAAAGAGCACCGCCATTACCACGGGCGAAGAATGTAAGCCCTCCGAGTGGAACGCTAAGCAGGGCTTGACGACTGACAGGAAAACCAATCAAAGACTTCATGAATTCAGGGAACTTGTGGAAAAAATCTATCGGGACATACTGACGAGGGACGGAGTTGTAAGCGTAGAACTTGTCAAGAACCGCTTGCAGGGCATTGCCATCCATCCGACAACGCTTCTTGCCATGAGCAGGGCGGAACTGCAAGTGGTCAAGGAGAGTGTGGGCAAGTCAAGGGCGGAGGGAACTTATCTGAACCTGTCCCATTCTGACAGAAATCTCCGTGAGTTTGTGGAAGATAAAGGAGTGCTGGATATCCCCATTTCCACCATCACGGAGGACTTGTTTGAGGAATACCGTTTCTTTCTCAAAAAACGTGGATTGAAGGGAACTACCATCAACAACTATCTCTGCTGGTTGAGCCGACTGATGTTCCGTGCGGTCAGTAAGAGGATTATCCGATACAATCCCTTTGAGAACGCCAAGTACGAGAAGGAGGAAAAGAAGATACGCTTCCTGCAAAAGAGCGAGGTTGCCAGACTTGCGGCAATGAAGATGAACGACAGGGAAGCAGAACAGGCAAGGCTGATGTTCGTTTTTTCCTGCTTTACTGGACTGGCAATTGCCGATATGGAACACTTGCTATATAAGCATATCCAAACGGCAGCAGACGGGAGGAAGTATATCCGTAAGGAACGCCAAAAGACAAAGGTGGAATTCATTGTGCCGCTGCATCCGATAGCGGAGGCCATTATCTACCATTGTCGGGAAGAACAGGAGGAAAACGGAGAACAGCAGACGGTGAAAGAAAAAGACGGCAGCCTTGTCTTCCTCCGTGAGTGCAGCAGGAGTGTGATAGACGCCAAACTTAGCATAGTAGGCAAGGCTTGCGGCATTAAGGAACGGTTGTCGTTCCACATGGCCCGCCATACCTTCGGAACGATGAGCCTTAGTGCAGGAATACCCATTGAGAGCATAGCCAAGGTGATGGGGCATGCCTCCATATCAAGCACGCAGATTTACGCACAGGTGACGGACAAGAAAATTTCGGAGGATATGGATAGGCTTATTGCCAAGCAATTGGCAAAGGTAAAGGGGACTGAGGAGAGAGAGGCTTGTGAACTTTCGGATATTGTAACCTGTAAAATGGAGGGAACGGCATGAAGACAAACAACAATCCAAAAATAAGAACAAACACTGCCAATCATCGTAGTTATTTTGATTGGGGCAGCAAAATACAAGTCATTCGTAAAGGAAACGGAGAGATAGCCATGACGGAAAGTGAACTTGTGAGGTTCTTCGGGGTAACATGGAGGAAACTCAACCATAGGCTGCAAACAATAATAAAATCCTCCAACCTGCATCCCGATAAGAGGGATGCAGGTGAAGAGCCTGTTTTTATCAGCGGACAGTTGAAAGGCTATGCGCCACTCTACCCACTTCCAACGATTATCGCCCTGTCTTTTCTATTGGACTGCACGGAAGCGCATTTGTTCAGGCAGTGCGTCTGCCGTGAGTTGCAAAGACCGACAGCAACCATAACGCCTATATTTCTGTTTGGTAATACGGATAACTGATTATTTGTATTTATTTCCTTTCTCTTTCACCGATATTACCCTACTACATAACTACAATAAGGGGTAATGTAGTGAAAGAGAAAGGGTTGGCGTGTAGTCAGAGGAAGACGTAAACATTACTACCCTCTGACTACATGCTATTTTGCTATCTCAACTTATTGTTGCTCCGTCCGATTGGGGTTAAAAACTATATTTCATTTTTATCCACGCCTCCGAATTCTTCGCATACATCTGGAACTTGCCCTTGTCGGCATGGAAATAGTCGTAGCCAGCGGTAAGTTCTATCTGGTCATTGAGGGCATAAGAAGTGGAGAAGCGATTGAAGACACCGCCGTTTGTCACGTCGATGTAAGCAAAGGTGGAAAGTTTCAAGGTATTGTGCAGCAAGTCTTTCGAGATTCTTGCCGTGGCAAGTCCGGCATTGCGGTAGACGGAGAGGCCGTCGAGGCTGCCCGAGGTGTGTTGATGGCAATACTGCACGCTGACGTTCCAGTCGCCACCCGGATACCAGTCTGCACCTGCAAGGGCGTTGAGGACGTTTCGGCGTGCTGCCGTCTGTCCTACGCCTGCTCCTTGCGCCTCGCCGATATAATCGGCCACTTCGGCACGGAAGACGAACTGACCGACGGGCAGGGAGCAGTCGGCACCCAGCATGGTCATACGGCGGTACTCACCATTGATGCGAAGCGACTGCCTGTCGGCTGACAATGTGGGGCAAAGGGCAGGCATTTTATTCCACGTGCGCAAGGCACTCAGGGAGAAGTCCACGCCGCTGAGATTGACGGTGAGCCGCCCACCGAACTCCATGTTCCTGATTCGCTTTTCGGGCATTCCGCTTTCCAAGTCGATGGTGTAGGGAAGCGCAGCCGACGGCAACCGCACCGCCCACGGATTACGCTCGTCGGTCGGCAGCACGAAGAAATCGACCACCGGATTGCACACGGCTTCAAGGGTAACCGCCCCCATCGTGTACCTTGCACGCAGGGCATTGACCGGCATGCGGATGTCGTCGTAGTCTTGTGCGAGAAACTCGGTATAATCGAACGGCGACACGCAGTCGGTAACGCGCAGCGCATCTGCCACACCCCAAACTATAATCTGCCGCCCCATGCGCAGGTCGAGGTTTCCCTTGGCATAGGAGAGGTAGGCCTCGCGCAGTTCCAGCCGCGTGCGGTCTTTCAGCACGCCGTTGTAGGTGGCGTTCAGCGACACGAAGAGCGAGGCTGCCCCCTTTTCGAGTTTCACCTCTCCTCGTGCACGGGTTCTTGATGCCATCAAATCGGCCTTTCCCTCCACCCTCACGGCGTGGTAGGTATCGAGAAAACCCTTTACCTGCACTTGCAGGGTGTTGTCGTCGGCTTCTTCCGGCGGCACGGTCTCCGGACTTGTGCCTATCGAGGATTCTACGACGACGGTGTCAGTCTCAACCTGAGCCGATGCCTGTGCCGAGAACATCGGCACAAGCAGCAGCATGAATAGTCTAAACGGTTTCATATCAGAGTCCTTTCTCCAGTTTGGAAACGGTGAAGAGGTTTGGCGACACTTTCACATTGAACCGCTGGTTGCCCATACGAATGACGGTCTTGTGCCCCGTCTGCACATTCTCCATCTGCATGAGGTGCATAGTCCAGAACCCTTGCACCTTTTCTATATTGGAGATGGTGAGCCGGCGATGCAGCTTGTTCAGCTTGTCGTAGTATTCGCCCTTGACAGCCATCAGGCAGTCCTGCCGGATCCACGTGACGCGGCGCGCATAAATCTCGTCTTTGTCGTTGGGTACCGACTGCACCACCCAGCATTTGTGCCCGCCCAATGTTTCCTCGCGCAGCAATTTGTGCTGTTCCTCGTCCACGCTGCGCGTGCTCATGTCGTTGTAGGTAAAGTCGCTGCCCATGAAGTAGTCGGTTTTCGACGACTTTCCGCTGATGCGCCTTGTCTTTTTCATCGCTGGGAGGTAGAGCCACTTGTCGTCCGTCTTCGCGGAGTTGTCGTAGTCCCACGTGAGGAAGCCCGTGCCCTTCACGTCGCCAGGGTAGGTGAAGAACATGATTTTCTTCGTGTCCTTTCCCACGTCCATTGCCCACGACTCCAGCTTCCGCACACGCTTGTGCCCGCTTTTCTGAATGAGCGTCATTTCAATGGTGGCATAGCGTGTGTCGCCGTCGGAGCGGTTCTTTACTTTCTGCATGATGTCTCTGCCCGACAGCCCTGCTGCCTGTGCGCTGCAAACCGCCAGCATGGCGATGAGCAATAATGTAAAATGTCTTGTTTTCATTTCGTTTTGTTATTATTTATCGTTATTGTATTTCGGTTATTATTACCCCTTAGGAAGCCCTTTCATCGTTCCTTAGGAATCGCTTCAGCCGTTCCTTAGGAGGTCTTTTTGTCGTTCCCGAACACACGCAGATACCTGAACAGGATGGGCGTGAGGAAGAGGTCGGCCAGCAATGCCGACACCATGCCTGCCACGGCAAGGATGCCCCAGTTGCGCATCTGCGTGGCATCGGAGAAGATAAAGCCGGCGAAAGTAGCCGAAATAATAAGTGTTGACATGACGATGGCGAGCCCTTCGGTGCGGAACGTCCACTTGATGGCTTCCGGGTAATTGCCGCATCGGTCGTATGCCACATGGCTGTGGTTGATAAAATGGATGGTGTCGTCGACGGCAATACCCAGCACCATCGGGATGAGCGAGGCGGTCATCATGTCGAGCGGATAGTCGAGCCAGCCCATCATGCCGCCCACGATGATGGCAGGGGCGATATTGGGTATCATGCCCACGAGTCCCACCTTCCAGTTGCCGAAGATAAGCACGAGGATAACGCCGATGACCAGCACCGAGAGCAGCATCGACCACATCTGCCCACGCTCCACATACTGCTGCATGACGGTGAACTGGGGAATGTTGCCCACCACCGAGATGTGCGCGCCGGGGAAGAGACGTCGGGCTTCTTCTTGCAGCAGATTCATCTCCTTTTCGGCCTCGTTGGAATTGTAGTCCTTCATTTCTATTTGCAGGCGCAGTCGTTTGTAGTCGTAGTCCATCCAGTATTCCGACTCCGTGCCTCCGGCGTTCTCGTAGAGCAACAGCAGTTGCGCCACCATGTCGGCATCGTCGGGGATGCGGTAGAATTGCCGCTTGTTGCCGTTGAGCGTGCAGTTCATGTCCTTCACGATGTCGGTAACGGAGTTGTGGCGTTTCGTCAGTTTATAGTCACTTGCCGTCTCCGCCAGCCGGTCGAGTTTCTTCAGGTTCTCCGGCTTCTTGGCATCGTTGTCATGTGGCAGGGTAATCATGAGGTCGTAGGCATACATCGAGCCGAGTTCGGTCTCGCACAGGTCGAGGAACTTCTTGACGTAGGGTATCTTCCGCCCCATCGTCTTCTCGATGTCGAACGCCGGCTCGATGAAGAAGAGTCCGATGCCGCAGAAGATAGTCAGAGCGATCGATGACACAACAAACGACCGGTGGTTGCGCATCACGAAACCGCCCAACCGTTCAAACCGATTGCCGATGAATCCCTCAAAACTCCTCGACATGTCGGCGGCGGGCTTGCGGTCCTTGCCGAACGACAGCAGGATAGGCGTGAGCAGCAGGCAGGTGAGCAGAACGGCCAGCAGACAGAGCGAGGTGTTGATGCCGATGGCCTGCATCGGGACTATCTTCATCGAGAGGAATGTCATCATGGCTGCCACGGTGGTAAGCCCCGACAGCAGCACGCCCCAGCCGGTCTCGCCCACGGCCTCCTTGATGGACTCCCTGCGCTTGCCCGTTTCCACAAACCGTGTCTTGAAGAAGTTATATAAGTGGATGTTGTAGGCGATGGAGCAGGCAAAGGTGAGTATCACGCCTATCATCGCCGTAGTCATGTCAATGTAAATGCCAGTCCAGCCGATAATGCCGAAACTGATGAGCAGTCCGGAGACGGAAGTGAGCAGCGGTGCGACAACGCCACGCAGTGAGCGGGTCACGACGAACATTACCACGATGGAGATGATGAAGGCAAAGAGGAACAGCCGTCCCATCTCGCCCTGCAGATAGGTAAATTTCTCGTAACTCAGATAGGGCATTCCTGCGGCGTTGGGCGACAGCTCGGCATACTTCACCTTACCGATGATATGCCCCGCCTCCTTGCCCGTGAGCATGTCGGGGGCAATGTTGCTCGTCTTCTTCCATACGCTGTCCTCGGGGAACGGGCGCAGTTTTACCATAATCCACGTCATCGTACCGTCTGTCGATACCATCTTCTTTGCCAGATAGGGCTTGCTGTACGCCTTGCGCCTGATTTCTTTCAGTGCGGCATTGTCCGACGGTATTTCGTCCGGTACAATCTGCTCGATGGTCATGCCTTCCTCCGTGCCTGCGGCAAACTCGATGTCGGTGAGCGATGTTACTTTGTCGGCATACGACAGACTGTCTTTCAGTTCGTCGCTCAACTCACGGATGAGTGTCAGACTGCGCTGGGAAAAGATGTCCTTGTTCTTCACCAGCACCGCCACATAGTAGTCGTTGCCGAAGATGGACTTGAACTCATTGGTCTTAATCAGCATCGGGTCGTCGCTCACGAAATAGTCGTCGAACGAGGTTCTCATCACGATGCGCCTCGCTCCCACGAACGAGAAGGCGACGACGACTGCGAACAGCACACCCACCACAAGGCGGTGGCAGAGTATCCATTCTGCCAGCTGCCTGAACTTACTGTTAATTCTTACGATTTTCATTGTGCTATATCTGTTTTGTTGTCATTTTCCTGTTGTAAGGCCACCATTCTTGCAAACTCACCATTCATTGCCATCAATTCATCGGGTGTTCCCTGCTCGCTTACCGTTCCGCCGTTGAGCACCACGATGTGGTCGGCATTGCGGACCGTGCGCATGCGGTGGGCAATGATGATGACGGTCTTTCCCTGTACCAGTTCGGAGATACCTGCCTGTATCCTCGTTTCATTCTCGGCATCAAGGCTGGCGGTGGCTTCGTCCAATAGAATAATGGGAGCATCTTTCAGAAGGGCGCGGGCAATGGAGATGCGCTGCCGTTCGCCACCCGAAAGGGTCTCACCGTTCTCGCCGATAACGGTGTCGTAGCCCTGCGGCATGCGACTGATAAAATCGTCGCACTGTGCCAACCGTGCCGCATGGCGCACTTCCTCGTCGGTGGCATCACGCCTACCGATGCGGATATTGTCGGCAATGGAGGCATTGAAAAGCAGTACGTCTTGAAAAACGATGGCGTAGTTTTTCAGCAGCGTTTCAGGCTCTATCGTGGAAACATCTCTTCCGCCTATGAGTATCTGTCCACTATCAATGTCCCAAAAACGCGCGGCGAGTTTGGCCGTTGTGCTTTTTCCTCCGCCCGATGGCCCCACAAGGGCGGTAACCTCTCCCTGACGGGCGGTGAAGGAAACATTGCTCAGTACCTGCTTTTCGGTTTCGTAGGCGAAACTCACGTTGCGGAACTCTATGTCGTAGTTGTTTATCTCCAACTCTCTGCTTCCTTCCTGTGCCGGCATCGCGTCGATTTCCTTTACACGATTGATGCGCACATCGAGAAAGGCAAGTATGGCAAGGTTGTTGCACACCTCCTGAATCGGGTTGTACACCATTGCCGAGGCTATGAGAAAAGCCAGATAGATGAACATCGACACGTCGCCCCGTTGCAACAGCCACGCCCCCACGAGAATGACTGACGGCATGCCTAACTTCAACAGCACGGCGGAGAGGTTGACGAACGTGCCGGCAACCAACTCGTGGCTGACCAGTTCCTTTTCGTAACCTTTCAGTCGCCGGTCAAAACTGTGGCAGTATGCCTCTTCACCATTGTACGACTTGATTTCCTGCACGCATTCCAGTCCTTCCTGTACCTGTTCGGTTACGCCACGCTTCACGTCATAGACCTGTTGGAAAGCCCTGCCGAGTTTACGGCGCGACAGCAACAGAGTGGCTATGCCCAACGGCACTACCCAGAAGAGTGCGGCGGCCAGCCGCCAGTCGTAACAGAACATTCCGACGGCAATAATGATGACACTCGTCATGGCGGCAAAAAGTTGCGGTACGGCATGCGAGAATATCTGTTCCAGCATGGTGCAGTCTTCCATTATGGTGGATGTGAGGTCAGACAGGTTGCGCTCGCCGAAGAACGCAAGTGGCAGGCGGCGCAGTTTCTCCGCCACGCCGATGCGCCGCTGTGCGCTTTCGGTGTAGATGGTGGTGTAAGTGCTGTCGTACTGCCACCGGGCCACGAGGAACATAATCACCGCCAGTCCCGCCGCCAAGAGCAGGTAAAACCACAGCGTGTGTTGTCGTGTCTGCGTTTCCGTTCCGATGCAGTCCATAAGGAACAGAAACAAGTAAGTGGGCGGCAACATCAATGCAAGATTGAGCAATGTGGAATAGGCTATTCCTCGCCGCAGGTCTTTTGCTCCTTTTTCCGACAGGGCGAAACGGTTTTGAAAATATCTTATCATTGTCGTATGGCTTTTTGAATGGTTATAACTTCCATGCTACGGATTTCTGGTATTCGTTCCACATTTTATAATACAGTGCCTTACGGGCGATGAGTTCCCCGTGCGTCCCCTGTTCGGCAATCCCGCCGTTCTGTATTACCACGATGCTGTCGGCATCCTGCACGGTGGTCAGCCGGTGGGCTATCATCAACACCGTCTTGCCGCGAGTGAGATGCGCAAGGGCCCGGCGGATAAGATGCTCATTTTCGGGGTCTGCAAAGGCAGTCGCCTCATCGAGTACCACAATGGGGGCATCCTTAAGAATGGCGCGCGCAAGAACTATGCGCTGCTGCTCGCCGCCCGACAGGTAAGTTCCCTCTGCACCAATCACGGTCTCCAATCCTTGCGGCAGCCGTTCGATGATTTCACGGCTCTGAGACAAGTCTATGGCGCGGTTTACCTGTTCAAGCGTGGCTTCGGGACTGCCATAACGGATATTCTCCAAAATGGAGGTTTTGAACAGTCGGGTGTTCTGGAAGACGAACGACACGCTGTGCATCAGTTCCTCCTTGTCCATCTGTCGCACGTCTATGCCTCCGATGCATACACTGCCCTCACGCACATCCCAAAATCGGGGAATAAGTCTTGCTATGGTGGTCTTTCCGCTGCCCGATGCTCCCACAAGAGCCACGGTCTTGCCTTCGGGGATCATAAGGTCAATATGGCTCACGGCGTCTTTCTCCGCTCCCCCATATCGAAACGACACATCATGGAAGCAGATATTAAAAGCCATGACTTTCCGTGGCGTTTCACAGTCGGGAAGCGGTAATGCGCAAGTGAGGTTCTCCAACCGTTCCACCGCCTCGTTCGCCAGAAAGAGGTTCTGGCTGAGGTACATCGTCTTCATCACATTGACGGAGATAATCGGGGCTATCAGCACATAGAGTATCATGTCGGAAACGATGACCGCCAACTCTCCGCCATGCCCTATCAGGATAATGCCTGTCGGCACGAGAAAAAAGGCAAAGGCATTGATGGCGACGGTGTAGGCAGACATCGGGGAACGCCACTGGAGCGTGTATCTGATGACAAGGTCACGATAATTGATGATACTGTCGTAAAAACGCTTGAACGAGAAGAGCGTTTGCTGAAATACTTTCACAACAGGAATGCCGCGCACGTATTCCACCGCCTCCGCGCTCATCTTCTCCTGCGCATCGAGATACATCCGTTGGAATTGGTTGTTTCGTGGGTTCATCATATAGCCCATGATGCCAAAGGCACAGATAAACGGTATCACTGAGGCAATGCCCAGCTGCCAGTCTACCGCAAACAGAAGGATGATGACACCGAGCGGAGCGACTATGCTTCCCGCCACGTCGGGCAGGATGTGTGCCACGAAAGTGTGTGTCTGCCCAGAGTCCTCATCTATGATTTTGCGCATCCGCCCCGTATTCCGGGTATCGAAGAACCCCAACGGCACACGCATGAGCCTTTCCATCGCACTGCGCCGCATGTTGGTCTCCACACGGAAAGCGGCAAGGTGCGACAGCATGAGGGCGACGAAGTAGAGCAGCACGTTCACTATGGATACTATGAATGCCGCAAGGGCATAGTCCCACAGAGGCGTGCCGGCAAGGTCGCCTTCGGCCGTGAGTAGCGTGCGCACCACAAGCCACAAAAGAATAAAGGGAACGAGCGACAGCAGTCCATTGAGTGCCGACAGCCCGACGGAACAGGGCAGCAGCCATCTGCGCCCTCCCATGTAAGTTCCTAAACGTTTGAGTGTCTTTATCATATATTTGGTCTATCTTGAGAGTCTGTTATGGTTTCATCAGTTCTTTCCATCCGGCCATGCCGAAGGACACGTATTGCTTGAGCGCCAGCTTGATTTCCTCGTCGCTATAATCCTCATGCTCCACGAGTTCGCAGAAGAGAGTCATCCAAGCAGAGCAGGTAAGATGGACCAGAAACGGGGAGATGTTGATGTTGAGATGCGGATAGCGTTCTTTCATCAGGCGCATGTATTCGATGCCCACCTGCATCTGGTGGTCGATGATTTTGTTTTTATATCCCTCCAGCGAAGTGCCCTCGGCATTGAAAAGGAGCAGCCGCAGTTCGGGACGGAAATCCTTGATGAGCGCAAGCATGGAAAAGATGTAGTCTATCTGCTGCTGTCGCATATCGAACACCTCTATGGATAAATTCTCCTCGTCGTTGTGCGAAAGGATATATCGGTCGATTGCCGAGAGCAGCGGACGCATCACCGCGCAAAACAAGGCATCCTTGCTGTCAAAATAATGGTACAGGTTGCCCACCGTCACACCGGCCTTGCGCGCCACGTTACGGATGCACGTGTGCCGAACACCGTTCTTGATGAACTCCCGGTGCGCCACCTCCAATATACGTTGTCTAACATCTGTCTTTAATTTCTGCATAGTCGGATTTGAATAGTGAACATTGTTTTGAATTGTTCATAAAAAAAACGCACCGTTCTTTATCTGAACGGTGCGCTTGATTTGATGGATTTTCATATCCATGCCGTATGTGTGTATTATTTCTTATCATAAGATTCATTTTAATCGGTGCAAAGATAATAAGATATGTGTATTGGCGCAATACCCAAAAATCGGTATTTTACAATGGACATAAATTATAAATAGTATCCTCCCATAAAAAGTAATCTCTAATTAAGCTATTATATCGTAGTGTGCAACTCTGAAAGTGGATACTATACTATCAGAGACCTCTGCAAAACTCCATTTTGCCAGAAACACAATATCTGACTATTAACAAGTTATATCTCTCCTCCCCCAGCCAGGAGACTTTTGCAAAGATCTCATCTAAATAGCTCTTGGCAGTGATAACTTTCAACAAATACAATCATATTTTGAGATTAAAAATAAATAATCTCTTCAAAAATTATTGTATCTTTGTCCTATTTTTATAGCAAGTCATTTTCTCAGAAAAAACAATAATCGTTAAGTAATAACATTTATGTTTAGAATTTAACAATGAATGATGAATTAAAGAAAAGTATAAAGGCAGCCATATTATCTGAATACAAACTCATAATTTGTATTTTTGCCCTCCTAATTGTATTTTGGGATTTTATCAACACACTAATATCTGAACGTATAGTAAATATAACGGAAACAGTGCCAGACGACAATGTATTCGTTGCTCTTATCTTTTTGTTATATCCTGCGCTTATCGCATTTATAAGATTTGATTTTCTGAAAAATGAAACTAAAAAAATCTCCCAAAGACATTTATGGGAACTCTCCTTGCTTGTAATTTATCTGGTATTTGAATTGTCTGGAAATTTTGACTTTTATTCCTTTTGGGGGATTAGTTATTTCACATATTTATTTATTGGACTGCTTATTACAGAATTAGGATTATATTGCATTTATAGAAAAAAGTATAAACTCTTGGCAGACCTCCATGAGAAAACACATCCTTTTTTCATAGATGCTCCCACCACAGATGATAGTTATGATAGGAAAAAATTTCTTAAAACGCTATTGGATAAAATCCTTTCAACATTCGATAACAGATATGCAGTAGAATATCCTAATGCTTTCACAATATTGCTTAGTGAATCTTTTGGAATAGGGAAGACTTCTTTCTTGTTCCAAGTAAAAAAAGCCATTAGGGAGGAAGAATACAAGCATAAAATAATTTATGTGGAATTCAGACCATGGCTTTGCGAAAAGCCAGAAACGATTATTACGGAATTTTTTTCAGTTCTGCATCAGGAACTTGACAAACATTTTCTCCTGCCAAAAGGAATGTTCTCTTCCTATCTATCCTTGCTTGTAGAAAATGCTCCAAACACGTATTATTCTTTCATGCTAAAATCATTACATAAGAAAAGATCCTTATCAGAAGAGCATGACAGAATAATGAAGTTCCTCAAACAGGTAGATAGACCTATCCTTATCTCCATTGACGATGTAGATAGACTACACGATGAAGAGGTAAAGGTGGTGCTAAATCTTATAAGAGACACGGCTGACTTCCCTAACCTTTTCTATATAGTTGCTGCTGATAAAAAGAATCTGTGCCTGTCAATGGAACGTTTGGGTATAAAAGCCCCAGAGAGATTTCTAAAAAAGTTTATCAATTTTGAATGTCTTTTCCCTGCAAACGATGCTGTATTAAAACAGTTATTCCGAGAAAAATTAGACAGCGTTTTAAGGGAATACAGTTGTACAGGCTCTAAAGACCTTATAATAAACAGTATCCTTGAAATTGATAATATAATAGATGCTTTTGAAACTCCAAGAGATATTGTGAGATTCCTCAATATCTTTACATTTGCTATGGATTGTATAGAAAGAAATGAGATAATGAATGAAATTAACGTTGCAGATCTATTTGCCATATCACTTATACAATATTTGGAAATAGAGTTATATAAAATACTTAGAGATGATGATGGTTTGCTTTTATCATACGATAACTCGACAAAATCGTTAAGTATATCGTCATCATACAAATCTGTATTTGAGCATCCCATATTTGCGCACATAAATGAAAATACAAATGGAGAAGAACACCATATTGTCATATCAGATATAGATGATGTTATTGCAGATATATCAGCTAAAAAGCAGACAGCATATCGGTATGTTGTAGATTTTTTGTTTGACCAGCAAAGAAAGGATATCAACGGTTATTCAATGCGTTATGTGGATTCTTATTTTAGGTATTTTGCTTTTAGTAAGAAACAAACTCAAATATCAGGAGCCAAAGTTCGTACTATATTCTCTCCCGCACATGAAGAATTACATAAAATAGAGATTAAAGACATCATACTGCATGATCAAGAAAGTTCTTTTATACATAATATAAATAAATGGTATCATACATTTGATGATTCTAAAATAGAAATCCTTAAAAAACTTTCCCTGTTTGTTTCCTTGCTCTATGAACTAAAACCTGAAGTTGTCAATACTGAACAAAATCAGGTAAAAGCCCAAATTATAGAATACTTTATGGAAGCTTATGATATTCACAGGCTTCTGGCACATATATATTTTAATGAACTAAAATCTTATCCTTCTGCTATTGTTAGTCAAGATGAAACTACAAAAATATACGAACAAGACAGAAATGACTTCGATGAATATATTAAAACTCACAAATATGAAATAAATTTTATATCTCTGGTTCTTAACAAAATCAGCATCAATAAAGAGTACTCTTTGCTCGGCGAGGATAATATAGAAAAATGGTCAAGATTGATTATAGACCATTACATGGTAGAATTGAAAAAGTATGATAAAGAACATACTTTCTCCAGAAATAATCTTTATACTATCAGCCATGTGGCTGTATTAGACACAGATTATTGGATTGAGTGCTTTAAGGATTATATTAAGGGATGTCCATATTTTATGGATTGGATTGCAAGAGTCGCATCCTATGAGAATAATATTTTTGATTGGAATGAGTTGTTAAGACAACTACTGAATTTCCCACATTGGCAAAATTGTGATATTTGGAAACAAATCATTACTAACAGCAATTATAAAGAGAATCCTGTTTTAACGGATTTAATGGAAATATTAAATGAAGACTTAAAATCACTGAATAAATCTACGCATCCATATCTTGAATTTGTTGAAAACTATTGGAAGAATAATGATATGTATAAATAAGAGGAGAGTGATACAGAATTCATTTTCTCTATTGTTATTTACGATAGGAGAAAGACAATCTACTTTTGTACCAAGAAGTTATCTTCTGTCTGGTAGTTTACAACAATATATAATGATAAGTATCCTCTTTTATCAAGAGGATACTTGCCACTATAATGCATTTAAAAACCTGATTAAATGTAAATAAAAGATTGAGGGGCAAAATTTATATTATAATCGCTCAATCGTTTTTTTCTTTTATATCTTTTAACCTGACCTATCTTGATGGCATAGGCAACAGGTCTGTTTGCAAAATATTCACGATAGAAATCTTCACTGATTCCCGAAGCTTCATGCGTTTGTTCCCATATCCTGTCTATGTTATCATTAAGGATAGAGTCTATCTCAAATTCACCAATCACATATTGCAAAGGTGAAGAGGCATAAACAACAACTTTATCAACATTTTTATTTTTGAAAATACTTTTCCTAAATTCGTACTTCTTTGTTCCGTTGAATATTTTTTCGGCAAACTCTGGTTTAATCGACAATAACACTTTCATCTATTTCTCCTTTCTCTAATATCTTATCAAACTGCTCATCGGACAATTGGAAGAATCCCCAATATTTAGGGGTGATTTTTAATTCGTCAATCAGATATCCATTTGTTACTCGTTTTGTCAGTGCAATATTATATGTCATTTTCAACACGATGCAGTCTTTACTTTTATACCATTGCGCCAGTTCTTGTGTGTCAAAAATGCTGTAATAATTGGTGTACGCTACGAAATCTTCCACAGTTGCAAAATCTTTGTTCTTCCTAACTTCCTCTATTTGGCATATAGATGTGATTACACTGCGATAACGAGCTGGTCCTTTGTCATCCTTAGTTCTGTAAATCGCTACTAAATCACCAGGTTGCAATATCGCAGTATCAGGCATGAAACAAAGATAAATCTTGTGAATACTGTTCGTATGGGATACATCCTTTATCAATTCATACTTGCGATTTTCTTCATTCTGGAGAATAGAATCAGGAAAGAGTTGTGTGTGGTACTTTGGATATATTGACAACAAAAACTTGCGCTTCCCCTTGATAGTTAATAGGGGATAGTCCCTTATTTGGTCACCAATCAATGATTTCATATTCTTCACCAAAACAAGTTCCTCTCCTTTTTTACCCTCCTCATTGAAACCGTATCTCTGCAGGATTTTTATAAGTCCATGATGTTTGGCGAATATAGTCACATAAATCTCATCTGCTTTCATATAGAGTGCAGCATCCATTATCTTCTTGACGAATCGCTCTCCAAGTTTTGTGTTATGAGCATCTATCTTGAAAGTTCCAACTTTTAGACGGTTGCATGCAGGACGATTTGGAACAACATCTTTCAATTCTTGTCCACTTTCATTCTTTAAATACAGGAAAGCCTGTAAATTATTGTTCACATACTGAACATAGGCCCTACTCCCATCTTTTGATTTCTTATTAAACCAAGCCTCAAATTCAGGATAGTCCTCCTTGAGACTTTTGAAGAAAGAATCATTTAAGTCAATGTCATCAAACTTTTTTAACATAATAGCTTCGTTCATAATGTGAAATTTATTATCAGTACAAAGATACTCAAAAAATTCAGTTATCAATCTTTTTAAAGTAATAATTCTTATTCGCATATGATAATTCATGATTTAAATACTCTGCTAAAAAAGTATAGTATCTTTTTAACGCAAGTTGTTATTCTTATAATAATTCATCATTAATATCTTTTCCAAGTCCGAAGCCTTATAGAGTATCTTCCCTGCGAACTGTGTGTAGGGAATAATCCCCCTGTCGCGATAGTCCTGTAAGGTGCGCTTGCTGATGTTGAGCAACCTACATACGTCACCGTTGTGCAGCCAATCGGTGTGCTTGCCCTGTTCCCCGAATGCCTTGTGGCAGGTCTGAGCAAGATTGAGTATCTCGTCCCTCAGTCTTGCCCAATTTGAGTCCGTAATGATAAAATAGCCCATAGTTCTATTATTGTTTTTTTTGTAATTCCTATTTTTGTTTTGCGCCTTATCGCACATTTCTGCCTGCAAAAGTAGGATGCGTTTCCCATACTTCAAAGCACAAGGGAACAGCAGGGAAATGTAGGGAAAAATAAGGAAAGGTAAGGGTAAATTTCCACCTTCTTCCTTTACTTCTTTACTCCGTTCTGTTATATCTGCTTTAGGTCAATGCAGTACTATGCAGATTGGAGCAAATAAGCATATACTTTCCTTGTATCATTTTCATATTTGTCCTCTTATTCTTGGCTTAAATTCTTATTTTTTGACAGTTCTCTGTTAGAAATCCGTGATAAATTCACAGCCAATGAGCGCAACATTATGCAAGCACTCCCTGAATGCTTGGAACTTACCCATTCTCTTGATAACTTCGTTCTTGGAAACAATACCAAGCATACAATGAAAACAAGCGCAGACAAAGGCAAATCGGAGGGCAAAAATAATATTCCCAAACCGAGAAGGACTTCCTCCAAGAACTCGGAGATAGAAGCCTATCTCTCCATTCGCTATGAGTTCAGATACAACACGGTATTGAGACGAACCGAATACCGCAGCATGAATGGCTTCGATTTCGTAAAGGTGGGACGCTATGAAATCAACACGCTCCGCAGAGAGATAGACAACGACATCGGGATAATAACCTCGTCGGATAATCTATACTCTATCATCGAGAGCAGTTTTTCTCCACGTATCAATCCCATACAGGAGTATTTCAAGGCATTGCCATTGGTGGATATAGGCTGCGATGAAGGTAATAGTAATATCTCCTCTCTTTCACTGAAAGCCATTCCCGAACTGGCAAGTTGCGTTGTAGTGCACAACTCAGACAAGTGGCTGCCATATCTTACAAAGTGGCTCGTGGCAGTAGTTGCCAACGCCATGGACGACCGTGAGTGCCGTAACCACACCTGCCTCGTGCTGACAGGCGAGCAGGGAAAGTTCAAGACAACATTCTTGGATTTATTATGCCCTCCTACCCTGCATGGTTACAGCTATACGGGTAAGATATATCCGCAGGAGAAGGACACGCTCACCTATATTGGACAAAACCTCATCGTGAACATCGACGACCAGCTCAAGGCCCTCAACAAAAGGGACGAGAACGAACTGAAGATCCTCATCACCTGCCCGATGGTCAAGTACCGCATGCCCCTACGACAAGTATGTCGAGGAACATCCCCACTTGGCAAGTTTCGTGGCATCTGTGAACGGCAATGACTTCCTTACAGACCCCACAGGAAGCAGACGGTTCCTACCCTTTGAGGTTTTATCTATTGACATTGAGAGGGCAAAGGTTATTTCTATGGACAGTGTCTATGTGGAAGCCAAAGCCTTGTTGAACGCAGGTTTCCGCTATTGGTTTGACGATGAAGAGATAGCGGAGCTTTACAGGGAGAGCGAGGACTTTCAAGTGCAGACCGCAGAGATGGAACTACTGCTTCGCTGCTTCGAGAAGCCAACGGGCGATAATCCCCATTGCTCCTATATGACCACTACCGAGATAATTACCTATTTAGGCTACTATACGCATCACCCATTGTCCTTGAAGCACATGGGCGAAGCCCTTAGAAGGGCTGGCTTTGAGAAAGAGAGCAGGAGGCGTGACGGTGGCAGTCCCGTCTATGTGTATAAGATCAGGAAGATACTGCCCTGTCCTTTGCTTGACAGTTGTAGTAGCCAAATGTAGTAGACGTATGTCGTAAGTTAGTAGTATGAACAATTACTACAAAGTTATATTGAAAATCAATCACTTATCTCAAAATAGTTTGTAGTAAGAAGAAAGATAAAAAAGTTTGGAGGGAAAACTTAGGAAAAGGAAAAATTATTTGAATGTAATCAAATGTAATTCAGACAATGCATTATAATTCAAACACTTAGAAAATCATGACAATGAAAGAAGAAGATTTATCAGCAATCAAGCGATACCCCATCGTGGAGTATCTTGAAAGGAAGAGCATCAGCCCTGTGCGCAGAACTCCTTCCTATGCTATGTACCGTTCACCGCTGAGAGCGGAAACGCATCCGAGTTTCAAGGTGGACACTGAGAAGAACCTTTGGATAGACTATGCCGAGGGCAGGGGCGGAAGCATTATCGACCTCTGTATGCGTTTGGAGGGCTGCACGTTGTCGGAAGCCATCCGCTACTTAGGGCGAAGCACTTTCGATGATGAAGCGTACAGCCTTTCAAGGAACGAACCCCGTATCGGATTCTATCAGACCGCTACAAGGCAAGCAAACGGGGCAAGGAAACTGATAGAAGTATCAGACACTTTGCCGTCACATTTGCAGGAGTACCTTAGGGAAGGACGGTGCATTGATTTGGAAAAGGCTATGCCGTTTCTCAAATATATCAGCTATGAGGTAAGAGGGCAACACTACCAAACCATCGGCTTTGCCAACCTGTCGGGAGGGTACGAACTTCGGGACAACGGTTCGTTCAAGGGAACGATAGCCCCGAAAGACATTACTCCCATATTCACGGATAAGATAACGGACAAAATGCAACCTATCTGTGTGTTCGAGGGCTTCATGGACTTCCTTTCCTTCCTTTCAATGAAAGAAGAAGTAACAAGTGCTTGCGTTGTGCTAAACTCCGTGAGCAATACCGCCAAAGCAATTCGGTATATGAATACGCATGGAATATTTTCCATTCGTACCTTTCTTGATAATGACGATGCAGGGCGGAGAGCAGTACAGGAGTTTGCAAGGGCAGGTTTCCAAATAGAGGATATGTTCCGATATTACAAGGATTTCAAGGACCTCAACGAGTTTCATGTCAGCCGTGTCCGTGAGCAGAAGAAACAGAACTGGCAGGTACAGACACAGATGTCGGTTACAGAACAAAATCAAAACAAGAAATCAAAACAAGTCAGACATAAAATGAGATAAGGATATGGAAAAGAATACAAAGATAACGGACAAAGACTTTTCATGGTATTTGGGTGTGGAAGACGAAACAGAGAACGAATCTACTCCACAGGAGGAGACTGCGGTTCCTAAAACAGAAAGACCAACAATCAAACAGAACACAGAGAATACCATGCACTCCGAACCTGCACGGAACACAGGGAATGCAACCGTTCAAAGGCGTATCAGTGCCAAAATGAGAAAAGAAACGCTCGGAGCCTACAAGCAAGCCTATCTTGTGCCAACCAAACTGAGCGACCGAAAGGCGGTCTATCTGAGCAGGGAAACACAGGAGCGTGCGGACTTCATCGTGCGTAGGTTGGGCGACAGGGGCAGCAACCTGTCCAGCTTCGTGGAGAACATCGTGCGCCTCCATCTGGAGGAATACAGTGAGGAAATAGAGAAATGGAGGAAGCTTTGAACCCAGAGGAAAAAGGTCGAAGGGTATTCCTGAAAAGGGACAACCTTTCCACTCAAACCCCTCGACCCCTTTCAGAGAACAGAGCAACGGACATTTGCTGAATAAAGAGAACGATGAGAGTTTCACGAACGCAGGCAGGCACGGAATGCACGGCATTCATTTTTAGGCTACAAAACGCCTTGTGCGTAAACGTTTCGTTAGCTGACATTGCAAGACGTCAGTTTGTACCCACAAACTGCTCTTGCTCCCCTCGTTCGATTATCGGGGAGATTAGACCGTAATCACTCTGTTCTCATCGGTCAAGGTTCAGGAATTAAGCAACAACAAATTATCTACAATGATTAACTTTCAAGGAAACGTATATGAACAGATACAAGGGAAAATCTGCCCGATGGCAGCAACAGGATAAGGAAGGGCAGCAGATGAACAAGACGGAGTTCATCAAGGTAAGATGCACCTTAAAGGAAAAGCAACGCATCAAGTCAAAGGCGGAAAGCGCAGGGCGGAAGTTCTCAGATTACTGCCGTGAGATGCTCCTAAATGGAGAGGTAACAGCCGTCTCCAAGATGACCGACAATGAGAGAGAAGCCATTGCCATACTCCAGCATACAGGAAGATTCTACGGGCAGGTTTCCAATCTCATCAAGGTCAAGGATGAAAGGTGGGTATATATAACAAAGAACCTTTCCCTATGTGCAAAGGAAGCATTTAAGCGATTTTACGACCCCCATTTTCGTGTGGACGATGAGATATATAAGGTCTTAAATCTAACAAGAGATGATAGGAAAATGTAAGGCAATAGCCCACGGAAGCACCGCCTTGGACTATATATTCAGAGAAGGGAAACTCGGACAACATCTTGTTTCCAATCATCTCTACGGAACTACACCGAAGGAGATTTGTGGGGAAATGAAGATGGTCAGCGATTACAATACAAGGTGCAGAAACAAGTTCCTGCGCATTGAAATTGGCATTGCACCGAAAGACGAGAAAAGGCTGAGCCTCGAATCAGTCCGCAACCTCGCATCGAACTTTGCCAGACAGATGGGACTTGAAAATCATCAGTGGGTGGCAGTAACGCACAAGGACACTGACAATATGCACATCCACATCATTGCCAACCGCATCAGCCTATATGGAGAGGTCTATGATACCACCTTTGTGAGTAACAGGGCGGCAAGGGTAGCAGAGGAACTCAGTCGCAAGTATGGCATGACCATCGCAAAGGAAGTGAAGACGGAGAGAATGCATCAGAAGGAGAAAGCCAACCCGACAAGGGAGCAAACCAAGAAAGAAATTCAACAAATCTGTTATGCCTTGCTTGAAAAATACAAAGGTACAGGCATCACGGGACATTCTATGTTTCTCTACGAACTCCACAAGAACGGTATCTCCATAGAGCGCATGAAGAACAAGCAAGGTAATGTCTATGGCTTGAAGTTCTCATACGCAGGACAATCATTCAAGGCATCCGAAATTGGCAGGGAGTTCGGCTATCGTTCCCTGCAGAAGAACTTTGAAGCAACCAACCAAGAAGAATCAAAGATGCCACACCAAACAATACAAAAGCCGACAGAAAAGAAAGAACAACCCGATACAGGTTACCAGCTTGTCCCTCCAAGCCGTTCTTCTATCTCACGAGACAATGACACCTCACAAGTGCAGAATCCCATTGGTGCAGTGACAGACACCATCGTTAGCGCAGCCGATGAAGTAATGGAAGGATTGGGAGATTTGATTACACCAACCACACATGGAGATGACTATGCCGAAACAGCATGGCAGCGCAAGCTCAGAAACCAAGCGAGCAGAAAGAAGAAGCGAGGACGAGGGTTATAGCCCTATTCCAACGACAAACAACATTAGATAATGCAGAAAGAAGAATATCTCATTAAAAACGCTTGTTATTCGGTAACAAAGTATTATCTTTGCAAACGGAATAACAAGCGTTCTTTGTTAGGCAGAAAATGGCAAAGCCAAGTAGTTCGCTCGTTTCCAAATCGTTACCTATTTAGTCGTGCCAACGAGGTAACTTCTTTATTTTCAACAAGTTGCATTTTAAGAATTATCTTGGCACGCCAAAGCAGCTTTTTTACCGTGTCAAAGTTGCCCTTTGACACGACAAAAGTTGTGCTTTGAGAAAAGCGCAAACACGCACCGGCGACCCATAAAGACAATTGACTGGGGACGAAAGATTAAATTTTAAAACGAGAAATACAGCTAAGACTTGGATAAGTCGTAGAAAATAACTATTTTTGTGACATGCTCTTACGAGAGCATAACTTTTATTTGCTCAATTCCTCAGTCGAATCTGCAAAATCGAGAATGAAGAGAGCGATACGAATACACGTTGAGGCATGCGCCATAAAGCGCAGGCTTCGTCATAGTGTATTTGGGGCATTGCAGAGCCCGACTGAGGTATGATGATAGTCTGCGCTCCTTTTTATATATAGGAAATAAGGCAGATTAATAGCTGAATGTTTATCAAACTAAAAATAAAATAACTATGAAACGATTTTTATCTGTATTGTTCATGCTCATTACTACATACTCACTCTTCGCCCAAGAGAGAATTGTGACTACGTTTTTAGGCATTCCCGTAGATGGAACAAAGTCTGATATGATCCAGAAACTCCAAGCTAAAGGGTTTAAATATTACAAGACTATTGATGTATTTGAAGGAGAATTTAATGGCGAGAAAGTCCACCTAAGCGTTCTTACTCACAATAATAAGGTGTATAGAATTGCACTTATTGATGCTATTAAAAGAGATGAAACTGATATAAAGATAAGATTTAACAAATTATGTCGCCAATTTGGACAAAATCCAAAATATCTTTCAATATCGGAAGAAGATATTACCATCCCCGAATCGGAAGACATCTCTTACGAAATATCTGCAAATAACAAAAGGTATCAGGCCTCATTTATACAAACAGAAGAAACCGCAAAACTTCAAAAGGAAGCTATGCTACAAGTTAAAAAGAAATACTCTGAAGAAGCTTTTAGCAAGATGACAGAAAAAGAACAAATCATTTTACTTGCAAAAGAAGCCTTGAATTTAATAGGTAAAAGACAAGTATGGTTTATGATTGGCGGAAGATATGGAGAGTATTGCATCGGTCTTTACTACGATAACCTATATAATCAAGCCAACGGAGAGGATCTCTAACTTAGCAAAAAGCCGTTGACCATAGAATAAAAATAAAGAAAGAAACTCTCTATAAATAATTTTCCCTTACGTAATTTTAGTTGTTACGTAAGGGAAAAATAGTTTTTATACAAACCCGTACCATAAAAGTTGAGGATATATAAAACACCGAACCGATGGTGAATCAACCTATATAATCAATTTTAAGAGCTGTTTTCTATAGCCATTCATGGCTTGCTTATCAGTCCAAATACAATAAGAGAAAAGATTGTTTTGTATCTTTATATATTTAAAAACAGCCTTTAATCCGGCCGCTTATCCACAAACTCGTAGCCCGCGAACTGCTGGCGGGGGAAATTAAAGATAGCGTCAGAAATGCCACCGCTTTGGAAATGGCTGATTTTTACGGTGGTCCAGAAGAATGCCACTTTGATTTTAAGGCTCATGGGAGCGTAAGTGCGGCTGTCGATGAAGGCCTTTACATGCTTGATATAGCCCGAAACGCCCTCTTTGGCGTCAAGTGTTATCTCATAATAGTGCTTATGCGGCTTGACACGATAGCGGTAGTTATCGGCATGAAAGGCAAACTTGCTGGCATACTTGTCCTTCTTTGGCGAATTGGGGTTATGGATTTCGACGGTCCGCTTCTTGGTATCGACACGGTAAAAATCACGCCCATCGCTCCACGAAGCGTAACGGCTCTCCACAAACTTCTGTTTCTTGCCCTTGTACCAAATCGTTCCGGCGGTCTTGTAAAGCCCCACGATATTGACGCTATACCGCAAGCTACAGCCTTGGGGACCGAAAACCATGGAATAAGTCTTATCGAAAATGCGGCGCGCCTGCGCCTCGTTGGCCGACATGGCTGCGCCGGCCGAAAGGCTGACCGATAGCAATGTCGTCATAAAAACAAGTCTGAAAAATCTCATCTCTTACCTTTTAATTTTACAAAAACAATGCTCACCCATGCGCAACACGGGTGAGCCACAAAATAGTTTGGGAGCTTAGTCCTGCTGATCCAGTTCCTTTCGTTCCTGTGAAAGGCGCACCTTGCGCTTCGGGTTCTCCTCGCCCCCGAAATTGATGAGCTGCCGTGCCGCCGTGACAATGCTTTGTCCGGAGGGTTGAGTGGTACGTTTCACGTCGTCAAAGGCGTCTTGGGTCTTCCTCAATTGCTCATCCACCTTCAGGAATCGTTCGTAAAACAGTTGCACACGGTCGATGATCGTGTTGGCCGCTTTCATGATTTCCTGCTGGTTTTCCACCTGCCTTACTTGCTTCCAGCTCATTTCCAACACCCTCAACATCATGTAAAGGTTTTGGCTTCCGGCTATGATGACGCCCTTGTCGTAGGCCTCTTTCCAAAGCCCCGGCTCATGGCTGAGCGCCAATTGCAAGGCCCCTTCGCTGAAAACATACATCATGACGAAGTCAAGGCGGTGATGTCCGTCGCGAATATACTTGCTGTAATTCTTCTTCGACAGCTCGTTCATGTGGTTGCGCACCGATAACAAATGGCGACGCAAGGCTTCCTCACGGTCCGACTCGTTATCAGCGTTGTGGTAATCCTCAAAAGCTTTGAAAGACATTTTCGAATCAATGACCACGTCTCGGTTATCGGGGAAATGCAGAATCACGTCGGGTATGAGCCGATGGCCGCCCTCCTCGTAAATCGTTTGCCCATGCTCGTCCTTCATCGTGACTTGTTCTTCAAACTGCAAGCCCTCTTCCAGCCCCATATTCTCCAGCACTTGCTTGAGCCGAAGCTCACCAAAGTTGCCTTGAGTCTTGTTTTCGCTGGTGAGAGCGTTGGCCAACTTGTCGGCTCTTTCGCCCACCTCACGGGCTTGTTTCAGGTTTTCCTTGATGCTTTGGTCAAGCCTTGTCATCGATTCATTCTGCTGTCGGTCGCTCTTTTCCACCGCTTCACGCATCTGCTTGATGTTCTCATGCAGCGGATTCAGTATGGCCGAGAGCTGTAACTTGTTGTTCTCCGAAAGTTCGTCGGCTCGCTCTTTCAGTATCTTTTCCGACGCGGAATTCATCTGTTCACGTATCAAACGGAGCTGTTGTTCGAGTTGTTCGCGCTGTGCGGTGCGCAATTCGTCCAATTGGTGCTCATGACCGGTCTTCAATTCCTGCTTTTGTGCGTCGAAATCAGCACGCAGTTGGGCTATCACTTGCTCATAATGAACCTTCTGTTCCTGCAATTGGCGCGCGTCACGGCTCTGTTGTTCCTCGGCCTGACGGGCCATGTCGGTCACTTTTGCCTGCAAAACATCACGCTGAGAGAGCAAAGTCGACATGATCGACTGCGACTTGCTCTGACACACTAAATAGCCTATGGCCAATCCGACCAACAGACATACGAGTGAAATCAATACTTCCATAATGACACAAAGTTAAGGAATGCCTTTCAAAGAAAAGGCGTTTAGTTTTCTACAACCTCCTGCAAATCAACGAAATCGCCGTGCAATCGACGGCGCTGGATGAGCAAGTCGGAAAGTTTTTTCTTGCGTTTCAAGAATAACATGCGGCGGAAGAAGATGTTGGGAATGGCCACACCGACGGCTATGCACAGCGTTACCAACGAGGCCATGATACCATTGTGCATCGCCACAGTCACCTCTCCTACAATTCCACGCATATCTATGAAGGCGAAAAGGCTGCGATACATCAGCACGCCGGGTATCATAGGAATGACGCTGGGGATAGAAAGACAGTGGTGAGGAGTGTGGAACCAGTGCATAGCTTGCGTGGCGATGACGCTCACCAATGTGGAACCAACCAACGAACCGGCTACTAAACCCATGTCGAGGCCCACATTTCCATTGCTCGGACCTAAGTTCACGAAGTTTCGGGTGCACACTGCGATGACACCGCCAATGGCTACCACGGGCAGCAAACGGCGCGGTATGTTGAAGATTGTGCTGAAACCAACGGCTGATATGGCAGCGGCTAAGGCGAATTCCCAGTATTCGTGGTGGGGAGTCATGCTGAGATTGGTCACGAAATTGTTGATTCCACACACATTAATGGCCATAGCGATACCGAAAGCCATGGCTGCTACCATGAGCAAAGTGTTGATAAAGCGGACCAATCCCACTTGTACATACCCTCCAAGCATATCACTTACAAAGTTGATGATGGGCACGCCCGGCACGATAAACAGCGCACAAGCCAGCAAAGGGTGCCATGGCGTGGAGGAAACCATGAACGATGGCAACATGGAAACCAACGTCGCATCGGTTGAAAAGAATGAGGATAGCCACGCCAAGATGGTGGATATAAAGGCTGCCACGGCTATATTGATATAATGATTGCTTCCTCTATGATTGAGGAAGGTACGCAAGCGCATACCAAGGATGGCCGCTATAGACGCATAAAAGAACGCAGTCCAGTCGCAACCGAACTGAACACAGAAGCCACCGCAGGCAAATCCGGCCGCCGTTGCTACCTGCCAATCGGTATAACTGCGCTTTTTGCGCTTTATCTGGTTCAACTCTTGCTCATACTGATCAAGCGAATAATCGTCTATAATAGCCTTCCACGACAGTTTACTGATGGCCGAAATGGCGTCCATATTGATACCGTGCTTCTCACATCGTTGGAATTTCACGTAGGAATGGTGCTCATCGCTGAGGTTCACCATCAGCATTGTATAGTTCACAAAGATATGAAGATGTTGCTCGGGAAGGCCCAAGAAAGCCGCCGTACGCTGCATGTTACGCAGGATACGGGCCGTATCGGCCGAGCTCTCAACGAGCAATCGGCCGGTTTTCAACAACAAATCAAGTTTACGACGCAGCTCAAGATCGGCGGGAGTTTGCAGTTCTGTTGACATTTATCCTAAGACTAAGATTAATATTTGAATAGTAACAATACGCAGGAACATGGCAAACGGATAAACCGTAGAGTAACCCACGGCAGGCGAATCGCTCTGTGTGAGGTCATTGGCATAGTTCAATGCGGGTGGATTCGTGTTGGCTCCGGCCAGTACACCTATCAATGTGAAGTAGTTAAGGTGCATGAAATAACGACCAATCAACGCACCAATGAGCAATGGGAGAATTGTTATCAACACGCCATAGCCCAACCATACCAAGCCCTGCTGGCTGATAACGGTAGAGAAGAACTCATGTCCCGAGCCCAAACCCACGCAGGCAAGGAAGATACAAATACCGATTTCACGAATCATAAGGTTAGCACTGATGGTCGTATAGGTCACCAAGTTGTGCTTAGGACCAAGCCAACCGACGAGCAAAGCCACGATAAGAGGGCCTCCCGTCAGGCCAAGTTTGAGCGATTCAGGTATTCCCGGAATGATGATAGGTAAGTTAGCGACCAAGCAACCCAAAGCTATACCAAGGAAAATAGGTATCAAATTGGGATTGTTAAGACGACGGAGAGAGTTTCCCATCATCTTTTCGACATGACTGATGGCCAGTTCCGTACCAACCACCGTTACCCTATCACCCATTTGCAGATGGAGATTGGAGGTAGCTACGAGGTCCACTCCCGACCGATTCACACGTGTTATATTGGCCCCGAAGTTAGAACGTATCTTCAATTGTGCCAATGTCTTGCCATTAATCTCGGGCTTGGTGACCAAGATACGACGAGAAATCAACTCATTGTTATATTCACTCCAATCCACCTTCGTCGGCACACCAAGCAATGCCGTGATAGCCTCAACATCATTAGGACGGGCTATCACCAACAGCTTATCGCCCTTTTGCAAGACCGTTTCGCCATTGACCAATTCATTATACTCGCCCGTTGCGACATGCAAAATGCGCGAAACGGTGAAGTCACGCTTCAAAAGTTGATGGATATGTTCCACGGTTTGGTTCTCAATCATCTCATTTTCAATCTCTACCGTGAAAGGTCTGACGGTCAACTCCTCCAAGTGTCCCAAGCCCGTAGCGGCCTGCTTCTCCTCCGCTTTCATATTAATACGCATGAGATAACGCAGGGCCATGAACGTCAGAATGACGCCTATGACGCCCATCGGGTAAGTTACGGCGTAGCCCATGGCTATGTCCGGCGAGTCGATATGGTTCAAATCGCTGTTAGCTTGCTGCGCCGCACCAAGTCCGGGCGTATTGGTCACGGCACCGGAAAGGATTCCCGCCATCGTCGTAATGGGAATTCCGGTCACGAAATGCAACACCACGGCCATGCCGACACTTATCATGATAACGGTAAATACCAACATATTGAGTGACAACCCACCCCTGCGGAAAGAAGCAAAGAAGCTGGGTCCCACCTGAAGACCTATGGAATAAACGAACAAAATAAGACCAAACTCTTTCAAGAAATGGAGCAAATGCTCATCCAAATTAAAGCTGAAATGACCAAACACCAAGCCGATGAACAATACCCATGTCAGTCCTAACGAGATATTAAACAACTTTATCTTGCCCAAAGCAAGTCCTAAAGAAATGACCAACGCCAAGATCATTACGGAGTGAGCTACTCCACCGCCCCATAAATCGGGGAATCCTTCAAACAAATTACGAATTAATTCCATTATAATACTTTTAAGAACGCTGTGCTATAATGAGCTATGTTATATAATATAGGTACGCGTACATTGTTATAGCTCTACCCTTGCAGCATATAAAATATAATCTGCTGCAAAGGTAGAAACTTTTTTTAACTAAATCAGTCGATTTAAAATAAATTATCGACCACGCCAAGTTTTCCGCCTAATCGAGGCCCTCGATCAGCCCGTCGACTATATCTATACGCTCAGCCTGCGGATGTTTGGGTAGTCCGGGCATACGCATGATCTCGCCGGCCACGGCCACTATCATGCCCGCACCGGTGTTAAGAACGAAGTCGCGCACCGTAAACTCAAACCCACGGGGCACCCCGCAACGCTTCGCATCATCGCTGAAAGAATACTGAGTCTTCGCAACGCACACGGGAAAGTGGGCATATCCCAACTTCTCTATTTGCTTCATCTGGCGGATGGCGGCCGGTTTGAATACTACTTTGCCGGCACCATAGACATGCTTGGCCAACTTCGTAACCTTCTCTTCTATGGTGTCATCGAGCGCATAGACGTATTCGATATGGCCCGAAGGCTTCTCAGCGATGGTGTCGACAGCCAGTTGGGCCAGTTCCTCACACCCTTCACCGCCCCGAAGGAAGGCCGCGTTCGAGGCAAAGCCCACGCCCATGGCCCTGCAATGGTCACGCAGGAGTTCCACTTCGTGCTCCGTATCGGTATCAAACTCGTTGAGTGTCACGATAACCGTTTGTCCCATGGCCTGCAGGTTCTGTATATGACGGTCCAAATTGGCCAATCCTCCTATCAGCTCACGCTCACTATGGGCCGCATCGGCGCCCACACACATGCCACCGTGCATCTTCAATCCAAGCGTGGTACATACCAAAACGGTCAACCGGGGCTGAAGTCCGGCCTCACGACACTTGATGTCCAAAAATTTCTCAGCGCCCAAGTCGGCACCGAAACCGGCCTCCGTCACCACGTAATCGCCCAAACTCAAGGCCATCTTCGTGGCCAAAACGCTGTTACATCCATGCGCAATGTTGGCAAAGGGGCCACCATGAATAAAGGCAGGCGTGCCCTCTATGGTCTGCACAAGGTTGGGTTGGAGGGCCTCACGCAGCAAAACGGTGATGGCACCGGCCACCCCCATGTCCTTCACCGTGAAGGGTTTATCATCAATCGTGATACCTAAGAGAATGTTCTCAATGCGCCGTCGCAGGTCAGCCTCATCCTTCGCGAGGCATAGGATGGCCATAATCTCGCTGGCAGGGGTTATATCGAATCCGCTCTCGGCGGCCATGCCATTGGTCTTGGCGCCCAGTCCGGTAACGATTTCACGCAGGTTTCGGTCGTTGACATCGAGCACCCGCTTCTTCCAAAACACCTCTTTCAGGGCGAATCCCTCGTCCAAATGCTGGTACAAGTAGTTGTCGAGCAAAGCCGTTATCATGTTGTGGGCCGCCGTGATGGCATGGAAATCACCCGTGAAGTGGAGGTTTATTTTCTCCATCGGCAACACTTGGGAATAGCCACCGCCACAAGCGCCACCCTTCATGCCGAAACATGGGCCCAAACTTGGCTCACGCAAGGCCAGCACCGACTTCTTTCCCAAACGGTTGAGCGCCATCGATAAGCCTATGCAAACGGTGGTCTTGCCTATGCCAGCCTTAGTGGGTGACATGGCGGTAACAAGGATTAAGTTGCTGTGTTTTATCTTATCGGGGTTGATAAGCGTAGTGGGGACTTTGGCGATGTACTTGCCATAACGTTCCAAATCATTGCCCCCAACACCTAAGTCGGCTGCAACATCTTCGATGGGGCGCATGTTGCACGAACGAGCGATTTCTATATCAGTCTTCATTTCGTAATAGAATATAGATTATAATAACGCATACAAAGATACTATTTTTATGTGATAATTCGTTAGTTACTGCGTATATACCTACAAAATATGAACGTGCCACACGCAGATTCATCTTTTTTAGGTATTGTGATTATCAACGACAAGCCTTAACTTTGCATGCAGAATAGGAATGGAACTTTGACAGCCATTTTTTTTGAATAGATCAATCAATTTGAATAAAGATTGGGGCAAACTGTGAAGTTTGCCCCTTTTGTTTTTATCTTCTCTATCCTCCACCTATTTATATATGGTAACTTGAAATATTATAGGCTTGTTTATATTTCTCGACAAGCGGCTGGCGGCACCATCATATAGGGCCCTTGCGCTTATGGTATAAGATATTGCGGCGTATCGTAGTCATCTATCGACTTCACGACATGGGCCGCCCCATGCTATTTCTCGCCACGAGCCAAAAGCTCGGCCGCGTAATACCCCATCACCCTATAGCCCTCGGCATTGGGATGAAGCCAATCGCTCTGGTACTCCTTGCGCAGCCGGTGATGGTTCAGAGGGTCTTGCAAAAGCTCCGCAAAGTCGAGAATACCATCCACGTTCTTACGCTGTCGGCGTATCCAATCATTGACTGTCTCACGTGCCGCCTCATGAAAATACGTGTAATAGCCGGCACCCTCAAAGGGCGTTATGGTGCCCAAATACACTTTCAGCTTGCGAGCCTTGGCCTTCTTTATCATCTGCTCATAGGCGGCAATGAGCCCATTGGCCACTTGTTCGCTATTGCCGTTGGCCGCGCCGATGTCGTTCACACCCTCAAAAATGATGACATGGGTCAGTCCATGCTGCCCGAGGATGTCCCGATCGAAGCGCTGTCGGCCCAAAGTTCCGAACCCTCCGGCCACCGTCACTCGATTATTGCCGATTCCAAGATTAAGGACGCCCAAGTGATTGACCTGATGTTTCAGTTGCAAAGCCTCACTCATCATGTCGGGCCATCGGTTGTGCGCGTTGTCATTTGAATTCTTCCCGTCGGTAATGGAATTGCCCAGAATGGCCACCGCCCCACCTTTCATCGTATAAACGTCGATTCCCTCGATGTTAAACCAATGGTTATCACGGAACGCCCGACCGAAATCGGTCTGCGGAGTGGTTACTCCCGATAGGATATAAGAGGTGGTACGCGACCCCATGTGTACCGTGGGCACGGCCGGAGCCTTGGCATAATTAATGGTGATGGCCACACGGTCGAGCCGATGAAGCTCAAATTGCAGGGCGTCGCTCACCACGCTTTTGCCCACCGGAATCACCGTTTGATATTTATTTCCAAACCGCAAGTAACGGGCCGTATGGGCGTGAATCTCGAACGAATCTTTCAAAACAGCCACGTAAACCGACCTTATCTCGACAGGCGTCTTGCCGTAAAGATTGCTCAAACGCAGCCGAATGACGTCGCCACCTATCGAAACCTTCACCACCTGACGCACCGATCGATTGGTCATGTTGTTGTTATAAGGCATGTAGGCCCTTACTACGGGCTGCTGCGCCGTGGCCCATGTGCCTACCCATCGGCCCAACGTAACCGTTTCTTTAACCTGCGCCGGCAGCTGCAAGGCCGCCATCAGTCCCACGATCGTCAACCATAGTTTTATCCTTTTCATCTTTCTTACGCTTTATTTCGCCCTGCAAAGGTAAAAAGATTGTTGACAAGAAGAGGATAATCAGGAAGAATTATCAGAGCAAATTCTTTCCAATTCTTCAAACATTGGAAAGAATTGGAAAGAATATTTTTAGTTTTTCATCCTTTAAGCCGTTATTTTTAAAGCAGCGCAAACGAAGTTTTAGAAAGGAAAACAATAAGAGCGAGAGCCATGGTTGGCGCAACATGTTCATGAAAGCATAGACACTCTTTTATGAAAAAATCGACCGGCCGCAGCCAAGGCGATAAGAAATAAACTTACCATGTATAAATACTCGCCATGCAAAAACGAACAAACCATAAGCCAAGGGGTAAGAAATGGGCCTCTGTTTTGTAAAGAATATTCATGAAAAAACGGGCCTTCTCAAGCGCTGCGTTTAGAAAACGAAAGGTGGCTTGCGGGCTTTCGGCAAGCACATGACCGGCCTATGAAGAACAAATATCAGCGCTTCTACGGGGTTAAAGGACTACTCTCACAATACAAAAAGGCCACGATCGGAAAACCGAAAGGCCACGATTGCCCCTTCATAAGGCAGCCACCGACAGTTCATAAAGCAACTATGGCCCCACCAAATGCCCCTAATGAGCCATTCAAAGCAACCTTTTGAGCACATAACAGCTTCATGCTCACTACATCGAGAATCATAAACCACTGATTAACAAATAGATACAAAAACGCTTTAAAATACGATATTCACGACCAAAAGTTTTTCATTTTCAAATATCGCACGCAGTAATGACCTTTTGTAAAGATTATTCCGAAAAAACATAAAGTCTGTAGTGAATGTTTACAAGCACATTCTCCAAAAGCGACGGAGCCCCTTCCTACGCTTCCACAGCCGCCCAAACGCATTAATACCGGCAAACTTCTTGACCGCATTACGCACAAAAAAGTCCGGCTACCTTTCGGCAACCGGACCTTGAGTGGTTTATCATCTGTTAGTTTGTTATTAACAACTTTGATCTAAGTAAACCATAAATCGGTTTCAATAACATGGATTTGAGTTAAATCCTCCTTCTTTTCTCTTACCCAATCTTCAATGATTTGGGGTAATAAACTTTTCTTTTCCTTCATGATAACGTCCTCCCTAAAATTATCTCTTACATCTGATTATTGACACAGATGGTGCAAATGAGAGCAATAAGAGCTCGCTCTTAAATTGCCGAATGCCATCCAACTTCTACAAAGTTGGTGCCAATGAGTGCAATAAGAACTTGTTCTTAAATTGCCGAATGCAACCCATCTTTTACAAAGATAGCACAAATTCTATTATAAAACAATACCTAAAATAAGGTAAATCTTTGATTTTAACATAATTATCTCTAAAATGCAATAATATTGTATTAATATAACGACATTTAATTTTAGTTCGTAAGAGAATGTGGATTTTATGCAATTCTTTTCACACGACAGTTTGGTTAGACCAAGAGATAGCAGTACCTTTGTAGAAGTTGGGCTGCATTCGGCAATTTGAGAGTAAACTTTCATTGCACTCATTTGCACCAACTTTGTAAAAGATAGGCTACATTTACACATTAAGACATGAAAAAAGGAATTATCATAGGAGCCAGTAGCGGCATTGGTCATGAGGTGGCCAAGCTGCTGATTAACGAGGGATGGACGCTGACGGTGGCCGCCCGACGAACCGAACCGTTAGAAACGCTGAAGGCGATGGCCCCCGAACGGGTGACCACCGCCCATGTTGACGTGACCGATAGCAAGGCCGACAAGGCATTGGAACAACTATTTCGCTCAATGGGCCAAGTGGACCTATACTTCCACTCCGCTGGAATAGGCAAACAAAATCGCGACCTCCACCCCGACATAGAACTGCGAACCATGGATACAAACGCCGTGGGCTTCACCCGGATGATAGGCACCGCCTTCCGACTTTTCGCGCTTCAAGGCCATGGCCACATAGCTTGCATTTCCTCGGTAGCCGGAACCAAAGGCCTTGGACCCGCACCAGCCTACAGCGCTTCCAAGGCTTTGCAGAACACATACCTGCAAGCGCTGGAGCAATTGGCCCACAGTCGGCGGCTCGACATTCGCTTTACCGACATCCGTCCCGGCTTCGTCAACACGCCCCTATTGGCCGGTACCGCCACCTACCCCATGCTGTTGCGCCCCGAGTCGGTCGCCCGCACCATCGTAAAGGCTATTAAGCACCGCCGCCACGTGGTGACCATAGACCGCCGATGGCAAGTAATCGTTGCCTTATGGCGCCTGATTCCCAACGCCGTGTGGCGACGATTGAGGTTGTGAGATAGGTCTATGGCCATCTATTATTGAAACACTCGTACCCAATCGACGACCATTTCACATGGGAAAATGCTATCATCTATGCCTTTCATGCCGGCCCAATCGCCTCCCACAGCCACATTCAGGATGAGATAAAGCGGACTGGCGAACGGCCAATGGCTCTTGTCGGAAAAATCCTTCGGCCGATAAGAAAGATATACTTTGTCGGGATTGTCGATGTAAAAGTCGATATGGTCCTCGTACCAACGCATGCCATAGACATGATAAGCGGTCTCAACGTCACTTAAAGTAACCGAAGCCGAGGTCTTATCTTCCGAATTCAGGCTGTGCGTAGTGTGCACCGTGGTGTAGATAATGTTCTTATCCATGCCGACATATTCCATGATGTCGAGCTCCGAATAAAAAGGATCGGCATTGCGGCCAAACATCCATATAGCCGGCCAAATACCCCGTCCGCCCGGCAGCTTGGCTTTTACCTCCACACGACCGTGGTTGATTTCTTTCTTATTACGGGTGGTCAGGCGGGCCGACGTGTAGTCACCTACCTGCTGGCTGTTACCCCTGCGGAGGGCGGCGATGTGCAAATAGCCATCTTTCAGATAAGCGTTCTCGGGCTTATCCGTGTAGTCTTGTAACTCGTGATTACCCCATTGGCCCGTTCCTTTATCGTAATTCCACAGCGTGGCGTCAATTACTTGGCCGTTGAACTCTTCGTTCCACAGCAGGCGTTCGCCCTTGGCATGATAGTAAGAATCCTTCGGGGTGGTTATCTTTTGGGCGTTTGACAACCGCTTCTTACCCTTTGTTTCCACTAATTTCACCTCATACGTACCCTTTTTTTCCAAGTAAAAGGTAACGGTACGCCCGGTGAGTTTCCTTCCATTATCTAAAGTCCACTCATAATACGTGGCCTCGTCAGCGGCCCTACACGTGAGAAAGTTGGCTTCATCCAACGTTGTCGTGAACGGAGTGGCCGCCCCTGAAACGCCCTCGGTCGACTTTCCTTCGCCAAGGCCGGGGCCCTCTGCCCCGCCACATGAGGCGGTGACAAAGAGCATGGCTATCAATAATCTATCTTTTAGCATAAGATTTATTCTTTTATTATTCGTTCATTTCATGATGTATGGCCCTCAATAGGGAGGTTGCCGCGTTGGAAGTGTCGTAATTGATGGTCCAAAGGAACATACCCGCCACGGCGTTCTGGCGTACCAGCGCAGCCTTTCCGGCCACGCTGTTATCAGCTCCGGTAAGTCCGGTATAGAAAAGTCCGGAGTTGACATTCAGCATTGACTTCGCTCCGGCGCCCGAATCCATCGCCAATATCTCAGACCAAGTAGGATAAGAGAGCATGCCATCGAGCGTGCCCCACGTGGGAGAAACGCCTGCCGGAATATCATATTTAACGCCATAAGCCGCTATGCCCACCACCATCTTGGACGAAGGAATGCCCGCGGCGGTAGAGAAACGAGTGACGTGGTCGGCTATCTGCCAGTCGGGAGCGCTCGGCACAGGTGACAAGTCGGTAGCTCCGTAGAGATTGAAGTTAACCCAATCCAAGCGTTTAGCGTTGCCCAAGAAGTAGAATTCATAGTCATTCCAAGCCATAGGAACTGACGCTGTCAGGAAGAAATGGTTGAAAGGAGCCACCCGTTCGGCCGGGAAAGCGTCGGCAAGGTCGTTGAAGAAAGCCGTCAGACCATCATGGTCGGCCAGCGCTCCCGCGTCATTGTTCAAATTGTTCATCGTGATATTGACGCCGTCAAGCTGGTATTTTTCGACAAACTCCTTTAGATTCTTAATGAGAATGGCCCGCAAGGCAGGGTCGGTCGCCACCGTGTTGAAAGAAGACTCATTGTAAGTGCCCGCCCCATTGGGATAAGCCGTGGGGCCCGCCACGTCGATAAAGACGTAGACTCCGTTGTTATGGGCCAAGGTGACGATGGTTTTCAACGCGTTGAGTTCTTTGGCGTCGGGCAACGTGAGCTCACCCGTCGTCTTATCGACCGTCAGCTGGGAATATTGCAAATGGGTGATACAATCCCACTGAATCTGATCGGCAGTGATACCACCGGTAATGACTCCCGTCACAATATGCTTATACTCCTTAGCCTTAAAGTCCTTGATGACGGTGACCAAGGCCGTGCGGAAATTGGTCTTTCCATTGCGTTCAGCCTCAAAGCGTAGGGTAAAATCCTTATTACCGACCACATAGAAGAGCGTGTCGGCAGTACTGATGACATTGCCATCGGCCATCCATCGACAGTCAGTGTCGCTCAATGGCGATACCTCGGCGTTCATCCGGATGGTATCTCCCTCATGATAAGTCAGTGTTCCGGCCCATTCCATATAGATATAGGGCATTTCATCGCTGTCAAAAGCAGGATCGCTCACGTTTTCTCCGCCACAAGCGAGAAGCAGTAAAGCCATCACTGACATGAATATATAATTAAACTTTCTCATTGTTACATCGTTTAAAAAGTTAGACTTCATGACTACTTATCCCACCATACGCCTATGGTCCAATCATAACCGGGCACTCGGGAAATGGCTTCCGCATAGTTGTCACCATTCTTCACTTGCTCTTCCACGGGATAAAGCAAACGGCGTGGCGTCTTGCCATTGGACTGGTTGCGGGCAGAATCATAATTATTGAACACGATATTGGGTATATTGGTACGACGCCAGTTGGCGAACGACTCGAAAGGATTGAACACATTCAACACCCATAGCTGCATATTGATTTGCTCCAACTCCTTACCCGATTGCAGGGTATTGGCCTCAACGAACTTCTGAACATCAGCGTCTGTAGCCGCGGGAGCGCCATAAAGGGTCATTTGTTCCACGGCGGCATGGAGCGCTTTAGTGAAATGTTCGGAAGCGTTTCCACCGATTCCCCAACGCACAGCGCACTCTGCTTGCAACAACTCGACCTCGGCATAGCTCATGTTGATATACGGACAACTATATGCTTGTAACCATTTGGCCGGCTGAAGATATTGATACTTGGGCTCTATTTGCGTATCGACACCCGCCACTTTCACCGTAACGGCGAGGTCGGGTTGGTTAATATCCTCATAGTTTTCCCAATCGAAACGATCCGTAGGACGAGCCATGCGCTCGTAAGTTCCGAACTCTTTGTAAAGCGCATCGGTGACATCTGTCTCGTTATCGGCCAAATAGCAACGCCCCATCTGCGTGATGCGCGGGTCACGCGTCTGCTCCATATAGGTAATTAACCGACGGGAGAAGCGGAAGTTACGGGGCTCTGCCTGAAAACGATTGCTCAAAGCATTGCCACGACCGGGGCCTTCAGAGGGATTGGCCACGTTCTCATATTTGATGAGACATATATCATCATTGCTCTGCATGACGCCATTGGCTATTGCTTTTCGGGCTTCTTCCTTGGCTCGTTCGGGGTCAACCTTCACCAAACGGAGGGCCAAACGCAGGCGCAAGGAATTACAATAACGCTTCCACTTCTTAATATCGCCATTGAAATAATGGTCATAGGTTATCGCGTCGCCGCCCTCATTCAATGCACCATTGGCTATATCAAGTTGTTTGAAGAAGTCATCATAAATGTCTTTTTGCAAGTCGTACTTGGGCTTATAGGTATTGCTGTAGTAGCCTTTGCCCGCATCAAAGTAAGGAATATCGCCATACATGTCGGTCAATTGGTTATAAACATATACATTCATAATGCGACCTATAGCATTGATATTGGCCTGAGCAGGGTTTTCGGCAGTACGTTCCACGATGTCGGACAAGTCCTTGGAAAGCCGACTATAGCGCCGGAGCCACAGCTCTGCCATATAAGCGTCGTTCTTAATGGCCAGACATCCATATTCGGTAGTGCCCCAGTCACCACACCACTGCTGCACCCAGCCACCGGGATACATGAAATGACGGTGCCATTCCTGATAATCATTGGTCAACGAGAGTTGAAGATTAGGGAGCAGCAAGTTAGGATCCATATTGGTAGACTTCGTAGGGTCTTCATTCAGGTTTCCAAAGTCATCACAAGAAGACAATCCGAATAATAGGATGACTAATAAGGAAAATATATTGATTAGACGTTTCATTGCTCTGTAGTTTTTAGTTAGAACTTCAATTTTACATTAAAACCGAAATAGCGTCTCGACGGTAACGAACCGTATTCAAAGCCTTGTCCGTTGCCATTGTTATAGCTTGACTCAGGGTCGATGTTCTTCACTGACGAATGGATGGTCCAAAGATTACGGCCATAAATAGAGAGACTTACATCTTTCAAGAAGCTGCCTTTCAGCCAAGCTCTGTTCAAAGTGTAACTCAAAGTAAGCTCACGGAGCTTTACAAACGACGCATCGTAGATAAACGGCTCGGGCGTATTGGCGTCAAGGAAATAACCCCAATAATCCTGTGGGTCGACATACGTGGCATTAGGTACATACTCCGGAGCCTCATCGGTGCCAGCGTTCACGACACCTTTACCTACATAACCACCGGTCGGCGTCCAATCGTTCTGAGGTTTATTTGCTTGTTTGCGCTGCTCTTCAGACTGATACCACTCCTTTCTTCCGTCCAACGTCTCCTTTGAATTGCCGTTAGCGTGCGACATCATACTGCTCATGGAGTAGACATCGGCGCCCCATTTCACATCAAAAAGGGCATGAAGACTGATTCCTTTCCATGTGACGGTGGTTCCGATTCCTGCCGTCCAATCATAAATACCATTGCCCAGCACCTCTAACTTGTCGCCAACAAGCGGTAAACCGTTCTTTCCATAGATGACCTGACCATCGTCTGTACGCATCAGTTTCTTACCTAAGATAGAACCATAGGCCTGCCCTTCCACGGCCTCTATCATCGCCCCGGCCCATCGGGCTTCGGCAAGCGGATAATTCTTTAGCTCGGGATGCAACTTTACTACCTTATTAATATTGCGTGAATAATTGACATTCATGTCCCAAGAAAAATCTCTCGCTTGCAAAATCGTCCCATCAATACCCAGTTCAATGCCCTGATTGCGTATCTCACCACTATTAATTGTAGCCTGCTCAAAGCCAGAAGTATTGGATATGGGCAGATTAATAATCTGATTCTTTGTCGTCTGATTATAATAGGTAAGCTGCAAACCGGCACGATTATCAAAGAATCTCAGGTCGGTACCAAACTCATAAGAGTAAGTACGTGTAGGCTTTAAGTTCTTGTTAGGAATCGTGACTGAGGTAATATCTCCTATGGGTTTACCTTGGAATTTATAATTAAGCAATCCGTAATTCAAGCTAAGCATGTACGGATCTGTGTCTCCACCGACTTCCGCCCACGACGCACGCACTTTACCAAAGGACAGATACTTGTTCTTTGGAATCAAGCTCGTGAAAATAAAACTACCCGATATGGATGGGTACATGTATGAGTTATTTCCTTTCGCTAAGGTCGATGACCAGTCATTACGCAGCGTTGCGTCGAGATAAAGCATGTCATGATAAGCCAAATTTACGGCGCCATAGACTGAGCGAACACGCTTGCGGGGATGGAAATAATCCAACGATTGGTCTACATAATTGGTAATACTTTGCAGTCCGGGTATCACTTGGTTGGTTGAAGTATTGACAAATCCCTCTTGCGTATAGAACATCATGTTACCTCCAATGAACGCTCCTACATTTAAAACATCCCAAAATGTACGGTTATATCGCAGGATAGCTTCGATGTTACTCTCGGTTACATCAATGCTGTTCTCGGTCATTCCACCCTGTCTTGCCGTAGGAGTTGACACGGCAGAGAAGTCTGTCATGCGGAATTTATAGGTGTCCGTACCGGCCCGTAATTGAAGATTAAGGTCGCGTATCAACTCATAATTCAATTGCAGATAGCCCATAAAACGCCGTTTATTGGAGAGATTGCTCATTTCATTGATACTCCAATAGGGATTGATACGGTAAATGTTTCCTCCATTCCAATCAACATAATTGCCTTTAACGTCCTTGTATTTCTCGCCAAGCCATTGCTGATCAATGTTGGGGGCCAAGCCAATAAGGCTCAGTCCTACATTGTTGGGCGAATCAGAGAGCGCCGGACGATTCCTCACTTTCTCTAACATGTAGCTTACTCTTCCCTCTACTTTCAGCTTAGCGCTGATATTTCCACCTGCCTTTACGGAGAAAGAAGTGCGTTCCATGTGTGAAGAGGGAACTATATCCTTGTTCTGCATGTTGGAAACAGAGAATCGAGCATTGGCCCGTTCATTACCCAACGTGAGCGAGACTGCATTGGTAAAGGTTGTACCAGTACGGAAGAAGCTCGATATATTGTCCTTTACATTGGTATAAGGCTTCTGTTCGCCGTTGAAAATATACGTCTGTAAATGATTATCCAGCTTCGCTCCCCAAGCTGTTTGGGTAACTCCCTGCCCTTCCGTATAGGTGTCCGGCAGCTCTCCATTGCGCCCGGAACCATAGATTCGTTGGTAATCATCAAACTTGGAAAGCTGGGATACGAAATCAAGACTTCCCGAATATTCTATGCCAAGTCCACGTTTTGAAGCCGATTTGGTGGTCACCAAAATGACACCATGGGAGGCTCTGGAACCATACAACGCCGCAGCCGACGCTCCTTTAAGCACAGAAAGCGACTCTATATCATCAGGATTAATACCTGAAATGCCATCGCCCATATCATAACCGCCCCACTGGGATGCACTTCCCATTTGGGAGTTATCAATAGGAACTCCGTCAATGACATAAAGAGGCTGGTTATTTCCCGATAATTCTCCATTACCTCGAATGACTACACGTGTAGAACCTGAAGGTCCGGCAGTGGTAGAGGATATATCCACACCGGGCACTTTACCCGACAAGGCGTCAATAGGATTGATAGGCTTAGCCGCGTTTACCTCGTCACCACTTACCTCCGTGACGGCATAGCCAAGAGCTTTTGCCTCACGCTTTATACCCAACGCGGTCACAACTACCTCTTTGAGTACACGTGTATTCTCGCTCAATACTATGTTGAGATTGCGTCCGTTGGTCACTTTTAGCTTCTGAGGAACGAAGCCCAAATAAGAGATTTCAAGCGAAGTGTTGGCCGGAACGGTGATACTAAACTGTCCATTAAGATCTGTAATGACACCTTGCGTACCACCAACCACCTTAACACTCGCACCGATAATCGGCTCGCCATGGACGTCAGTCACATGTCCTTTGGCCTCGATCAACTTACCCCGAGGCGCAGTTGTCGTTTCCTTTCGAGAAGAACTGTCACCTCCAACATTCTGCGCCACTATCTGACAAGGTGTAACCATTGTCGAAAGCAGTAATAAAATAGTCAGTTGCTTTTTCATTTAGGTTTTGTTTAAATTGGTTATATTGTTTAAGAAACTTATCTATTTTGAACCGATGAGCATACGCTCACAACCTTAATATGTGTTGTTCACGGTACTTTGCCGGTGAAGTTCCCATGATCAGCTTGAATTGCCGTGACAGATTTTTAGGGTCATTGACACCCACTTCCATGCCCAAGTCTGCGATAGTATCCGATCGGGTCGTAAGAAATTGCGCCAACTTGTGCATTCTGTGTTCCATAATATAGCGATGAATGGACTGTCCCGTCTCACGTCTGAAGTTGATTTCCAGCAGTCTTCTTGAAAGAGGAACCAGCTTCAGGAGACTCTCTACATCCAAAGGTTCGGAAATATGCTGATGAATATACATCAAGACTTTCAGGATATTGGCGTCGTCCGTCGCAAAAATATCAGTAGACTGACGGTCAATGATACCCGTACTCTTCACCAACTCATCATGTCCTTTGAAATCATGATCACGCAACATGCCCACAATCATCTTGGCAGTTCTGAACCCCGCGCTGTAAACATCTAAGTTGATACTTGAAAGTTGCGGGTAAGAAAGGCCACAAGTTATATCATCATTATCCACTCCCAATACCGCTATATCCTCCGGCACATGGATTTGTAACAATTGGCAAACCTCCAACACCTTGTTGGCACGTGTATCATCACAAGCAAAGAGGGCTGTTCTTTTCGGCAAAGAGCGAATCCATCCCCCAAGCTGATCGGAGTCATAATACCACAAGTTCTCCAAAGGCTGCTTCCTGAACTCGAAAACTTCCTGCCCATAACCGTAATGACTGAGACGCCGACAGAAACCTTCATAACGTTTCTCCGACCAAAATACCCGTTCATAACCATAAAAGGCAAAATGCCGGAAGCCCTTACCCACGAAATAATCGGCCGCCAGTTCACCCTGTCGCACATAGTCTCCGGTTATATTGGGAATGTCATCAAAAGGACTCTTATAGTCTTGTGCCAACGCCACTATGCCATGACGCTTGAATATACCCACATCATCGGTCGGCTCAAACTGGCCTATGACCGCATCAGAATGGGTCTCAAGGGCAAGACGCACGATGGTATCCAATCCCTCGGTACGCTTGAAACTATGTGGCACACGGCACACCGAAAAACTTTTACCTCGCATATAGGACATGATACCCTTCAGCAAACGATAAGGATACATTTCCGTAAAATCAGCTACATATATAAGTTTCAGCATAATGTCTTTGTATGTTTTACTTTCTCAAATCTTACAATCGAACACGAACTTCCCTCATATTCCACCCCTCAACAGCCAGCGTAGTCCCCTTACCCATGCGCTGTGCATCGGGAATATGGCAAGTTATCACTCGCTTATCCCCGGGAGGTATGGAAAAGAAATTATCACTGTAAAAAGCCGGAACCACCACTTTATCCTTCCCATCTTTCATCACCAACCGGGTAAAGAACGCAACTGTTTGAGACGAATTGGAAAGGGTTATCTCCAAAACAGCGCCCTTACCATCTTTCTTCTTCGCCACTTTCACCGCACATTTGGCCAAAGGCAATTTCTCTAAAGAAGTGAAATCCGCATATTGATCGATAGGAGTCGTTATCCAATCAGACTTATCCCACGCATAGCCATCCCATTTTGGAGCAAGCACATACTCATTCTCAGCCACCTTTTGGCCATCCGTATCATAAAGGGAGAGGAATAGGAAACGACAACCTTGCTCAGAAGGAATATTGAAAACGTCCTTAACGGCAAAAGCAGCCGCCATCACCGCTTCTTGTGAATCGGCTATCTGATTGCCCCACATATCATAAAGCCGCATTTTGACCACAAGCTCCTTTCCCGCCAAAGTCTCGTTCACGAGCTTTACACGATTACAACCATAATCATAAATCAGCTGTAACGGCGAACAACCTTTGCGCACAGAATAGTAAGCGGAGGTAGGAACCATGTAATGATCGTACAACTGCCAGTACACACCGGGCCGAGCACTATTGAGCATCCACTGAATAATACCCGTAGAATGAGGAATATTCACCCTGAAAGACTCAAACATCGCCCGTGTACTTTCATAATTGGCCAGCTCTCCTTTCCTAACAAAATCCTCAAAACCCGTAATCTTTCCATAGCGGGCAGCTAACACTTCTTGCAACAAAGTTAGGTTTCCCATGGAAGTGTCGGAGGCCGTACAATGGTAATTCCATACCGAATCAACGGGCCACACCTTACCACCCAGCAAACGAACCAACGACTCTTTTTGGGGTAATTGAGCCCCAATACCCGTCTCGGTATTGAAACCGACATGACCACCGGGGGCTTTTGAATCATACCAATAGCCGGGACCCACGTAATTATAGGGGCCAACCATCTTCATTCCGGCAGAACCCGAAACCGTACTTTCCAACTTCTTGGCCGACGTAATCAAAGGACGGGTGGGGTCGATGTTCCACAACAACTCCCTATATTCCTGCTCCAATTCGGGCCGAGGCAATTTATCGCTCCCCACAAACCAACAAATAATACTGGGATGATTGCGAAGCCACAACACCTGATCATGGAAATACCGAGCCATCAACTTGCGTTCAGCCGGCGTAAGGGCACTCCCGTACAAGTCATCGCAGTGCTTACCGATATATACTTCCCACTCCCATTGGCATGACCAGCCCGGCAACAAAAGGATTCCATGCCTATCACAAAGCTCAAAAATGTCCTGCGTGGTGCCCCAAATGTTTTCCATCCGAATCGCGTTAAGGTTCATGTCGCAAACATATTCCACCTGAGTTTTATTCGATTCGTAGGTATCACGCATGAAGATGTCGTCCGTCCAACCGCCACCACGTATCAAAACTTTTCGGCCATTGAGGGTAAAGCCCCTATAACCATCGGCCGTATAATAATCTCCTATCTCACGAATACCGAAAGTAACGCTGCGCCAATCAGACACGACACCATCAACATTCGCCGTTAAGTCCATCGTATATAACTCCGCTTTCCCCATGTTTCGGCACCACCACAAACGGGGATTCTCCACTCTCAGTTCAGGAATGGCAGCCGCGTCCAAGCTGACCGACCGCGATTCATGAGGCGCAAGATGGAATGAGGCTTGAAAAGTTCGGCCCTCATAGCGGCCCGCTAACTTTACCGTTCTCGGCCGTTGACTCATATTTTTCAAATGAGCGGTTACGGTAAGGGAGGCCTCTTTCAAGGTAACCTTATTGACATGGCTGGCCACAAACACATTGTCTAACAACACATCGCCACAAGTATGTATCGTCACCGGCCGAAAGATGCCCATACTTTCATCGGCAGGACGCGGGTTCCAGTCCACATATCCGGCATTGGGTTCGGCCTTCCTTGCCCTGAAGACCTCAATTTCCAACCGATTTACCTCCTTAACGACATCGGTTATATTAATCTGAAACCGGCGATAAGCTCCAAACAGACTGTCTTTATCGGCAACTTTCCGCCCATTGAGCCACACGTTGGCCCTATAGCTAATACCATCCAAACAAAGCCAAACATGGCCTTGCAAATCTTTATCCTCCAACTTGAATTCCGTACGATACCACCACGGAACGTCAAAACGAGTACGATTGACTGCCTTATACCTCATTCCTTCCAATATACCGGCGTACTCACCATTGGCCATCAGACAGCCCATAACCGTAGAAGGAACCGTTGCCGGATATTTACCTTGTAATATCCAACCATCGGTAAGAACGATGTCACGTGCAAGGGCACATGGCACGGCCATCAGCAAAGCCCACAATGTAAGCAAAATATGTTTCTTCATGTCAGGTAATCATTTAAAATTGGTATTATACTTATTATCTTATGACGCTCTCATCACGATGTCATCCCGACTTCGGGTCAGCCCTTCCGCTCATCCACACACAAAGAAGCCGCGCCCAGTAACGCCGCGTCAGGCAATTGGGAACAGCCGATGACCAACCGCCTGATGACCGTGGGATAAGGGAAATCGGCCAGTTCCCGCCGCATAGAGGGCGCAAAAAGATCAAACGCTTTCGCTATACTTCCGCCAAAAAACACGGCTTCCGGATCATAAGTAAGCGTGATGGCCTTAACCAAACAACCTATGTTACGACCAAATCGGCCCCATACCTCCATGGTAGGCGTGTCGCCTTGTCTTGCCAAAGCCTCCAAATCCTTCCCGCTCTTTCCGGCTGCGTGCTGAAAGAAAGAGCCGCTGCATTTCTCCTCAAAGTTATCCGTGTCAAAAGGAAGGTTGCCTATTTCCCCGGCACAAGTGTTACGACCGTTATACAACTTACCATTAATAATAATGCCGGCGCCTACTCCCGTACCCAAAGTAACGCCAAGGAAGTTCCTATAAGCCTTGCCCTCACCCCAATGAGACACACCTAAAGCAAAGCAATTCGCGTCATTGTTCAAATATATAGGAACATGAAAACGGCTCGACAGATACGGGGCCAGCTCCACTCTGTCCCACGACCGTATGTTGGCCACGTCGTACACGACGCCCGCTTCTCTATCGACCACCGAGGGAACCCCGACCCCTACGCCTTCCACTTCCTTGGTAAAGACTTGTGAAATCAAACCGGCTAACGCCTCCATCACCTCCTCCTTGGATGAGCGGGCGGGACAAAGCATGGAAACTTTCTTCACAATACCATGCTCATTGACCAAAGCCGCACGTATATTAGTGCCTCCCATGTCTACTCCTATATACATAAGATGCGTGTTTTTAGGTTCGACTTATCGTTAGTACACACGTTTTTCATTTCTTCCATAGCGTATTGTTTTAAGTCTGTTGTAGTTTTTCGTGGGTAAAATTAGTGCTTTTCTTTTATCGTAAAAACTAATTTTACGCACTTTTATCGTCTTTTTCCGTAAAAGATACTGTTTCATATCTACCCGCCAAATGCTTTTTCACACGACAATGAACATGAGCACTCACCCGCAAACATGCCACGGCTGATTTTATCGCCGCCTGACTTTTCGCTTACTCACGGGGCTGACCGAGGCCTCATCCCGCCCCCTCGCACCGGCAGGACAAAGCCAAAACCAACGATACGAAAAGGCATTTTTAGGCCAAATAGGGCCTTTTACACTTCAAAACACACCGAGTTTGCAGAAAAAAGGGTAACTTTACGACGCAAACAACAGCCAATAACTTTGCGTTGCAAGCATATAACCTATTCATAAATTATCTGAATATTATATTTTAGTATGGGCAAGACGGTAACGACCTATTTAATCGATGGGGATCCGAAAGGAACGCAGTATGTTTTCATAAGCAACAAAATATGCCAGATGTACGTGATTCCTCGCTCCAACCTTTCTATCCTTAATGAGCGCCATGAGCTACAAACGCCCGCACTCTACATACTGCTTGGCGAGGACGAAACGACCAAACCCAAGGCATACATAGGCGAAACGGAGAACTTCAGGGAGCGTGTCAGAGACCACGACAGCAACAAAACGTTTTGGCAGAAAGCCTTGCTCTTTATATCGAAGGACGCCGCCATGACCAAAGCCGACGTGCAATACTTGGAACATAGGGCCATAGCGGAGGCCAAAGCGGCCAACTCCTTCGTGCTGAACGAGAACAAGCAAACACCCAAAGCGCCCAATCTGCCCGAATACAGAAAGGACGATATGGACGAGTTTTTCGAGGATGTGAAGTTTCTCTGCTCATTCGTTGGGTATAACATCTTTGACATCATCAAGCCTAAAGAGGAGCACCTATTCTTTACCAAGGGGCGGGGTTGCGACGCCAAAGGATTTTATGACAGCAAAGGATTTACGCTACTAAAAGGCAGCACAGTCGTGGCGACATCGGTACCCTCCTTTTCTTGGAAAGAAAAACGTGAGAGAATGCTAAAGGAATACACCCATCTTACGAACGAAAAGCTAAGGCTTAACACCGACATAACATTCAGCAGCCCCAGCACGGCGGCCGATTTCTGCATAGGAAGCAGCAACAACGGCTGGATAACTTGGAAAGACAAGGACGGCAACACCTTGGATTCCATATACCGAAAGCCGCTGGAATAACACCTGCCATCGTAGCTTCTCCCACGCCATGACACCTTACTCATAAAATAAAAGACTATCAATCATAAAATAAATGATAATCGCTGAACCGAAAATGAAGAAGATATTTACTTTACTGACGATAGCTTGCGCGAGTTTATTTTTGCTTCCTTCTTGCGCAAAAAACCTTGAGCAGGAAGCCAAACAGCAATTGATAAAGACGCTCCAAGAGCGCTACGGAAAGCAAATAGAGCTAAAAAAAGTGGAAAAAATACATGCGTCGGACTCGCTATGTTGGCTGTATGTGGTCACCGAGAGAGCCTACCAAGACGCCATTGACAGCTCAGACTACCGACCATGGCTCGGCCCCAAGGAAAGCCTGAGGGTGACAGCAACCTACGACTACGTATATATAAACATGGTACGAAAGGGCAAACGGATAAGAAAAGAGGCGTTGGCAAGCAACGGGATCTACGAAAAGACAAGCCCACGAGTCAAACTCAATCCCGAATCGGAAAGCCACTTGGAACGCGACGGCTACGATGCCTTGTTCTTATCACGGGGTTCTTTGACAGACATAAGGTGGAGGTACAGAGAGTTTATCGACAAACAATATCACCTTGATTGGCGTGCGGACGACTATGATGACAGGTTTCGCTTTATCGTAGCCCAATTAATCATCAGGAGTTGCGGCCGAACGCTACCATGATTACGCAGCTTCCTTATCAAACCACGGGCTTTCAGCCGCCAAACACACCGCATCTACAACCATGTTTTTTACTTTATCATGAGGTAAAATCCGCAAAACGCCAGCTCAACATAGCGCATCAAAATATGGCTTTATTTGCCCCCAATCCTCCGAAGTCGTAATTTTAAACTCTCTGACAGCACCCTCCACGGGCGAAAGTCCTTGCCCTTGCGAAGGAATATGCCTTGATAACGATACTTTGGCGATACTTGTAAGCGTATCGAACGCAATATTTAGACTCACCGCATGGGTATAAAACGCGGTGTACGACCGAGCTTTGTGCTTCTTCAGAAACCGCTCCTTGTCGTATTGAAAGCCGGCATACGAGCCGGCCTTTGAACGTTGTAACGCCGTCAGGACGCAGGAAACGAACGATTCAGTGGTCATGCTCACGGGGCTAATTTCGGCATGATCATCCTCCATATACACCCCTATTTCGGTTTGGTGCAAAGCTACGAAGTGATACTCGCCCTTTACTTTGTAAATATCGGCGTATTTCTTATGGGGCGCATAAGTCGTTCTCAACCATCGGCGATAGGCCAAATGGTCTTTTATTTTCCTTAACCAATCCATAAAACGATAACGTTTCGGCCATGAATTTATTTTACAAACAGCCTTCAAAAACCGACCTTATTCTCCACCGAAAGGCTTTTTATCGGGAAAAACGGCAGGAAACCATCCGTTATACGACCCACTGATAATCAATCGTTTACCACGACCCATACGTTTATAATGACCTTTCCGGCTCGTCAAAGTGCCACTCCCACCCCATCAAAGCATAGCTCTCACCTCATCAAAGCACTGCTTTGACATCACCAAAGCGTGGTTCTCACCTTGCCACGGTGCCCTTTCGGCTCAAGAATATGCCCCACCAACCATACGAAAGGCCTGCTTTTAAGACAACAAACGCAGTGGGCAACCCTCTCCCCACCCCTCCGTGAGGATTCAAAAGCCCCTTTCCGCACTTCTCGCCACGCTAAATGAAGATTTTTAACGCAATGTTTTTCGTGAGTAAATATTGACAATTCGAGGGATAATTCTCTACCGGTTTCTTCCCCCGCATGGCACGATATGGAAGGAGATTGGCACGTATTGAACTATCAACAACAAATGTTAATATATTCCAAAAACAACACTATATCAAAAAATAAATGTTTTTAATGTCACAAAAGCCTACCTACCAACGTATATTTGTTACATATCACCAAGACATACTCACATGAAAAAAGTTATTTTACTTCAGTTTATGTTATTACTATCAATCCATTTGCATGCGTATGTGATAAAAGGAACTGTGACAGACGAGCAAGGTAGCCCTATAAGAAAAGCCGTGGTTATAGGTCGTAATAGTATGCGCAAAGTGATCATCGGGCTTGAAACAGACCCATCAGGCAAGTTCTCATCTGCTCATATCAACGAATCGACACTGGCTATCGAAATATCTAAAGAGAATTATGCTACAGTCTATATCAACATATCGGGTACTTCCGGTGAATTTATTGACTTGGGTAACATAACACTTAAGGCTAAGGAAATAAATTTAAATGAAGTAGTTGTGACAGCCCAAAGCGTCATCCAAAAGCCCGATAGATACATCATTATTCCAACAAGAAAGGAATTAGAGCTGGCAACCAATGGTTTAGCGCTATTGAATGGCCTACAATATAAAATGCCGGGGCTGCAGGTGAACGAGTCTTTGCAAACTGTAATGGTGGAGAATGCCACCCCCGTGTTCAAGATTAATGGAAAACCGAGCGATATAAATCACTTTTTAGCCTTAGATCCTCAACGTATCTTGCGAATAGAATACCATGACAATCCCGATGTAAGATATGAAAATCGTAGGATAATCAATGTCGTTTTAACTCCGAGAGGTGATGGCGGATTGGTCATAGCCGATGTACTTACCTCCACGAACACGAAGTTTCTTAATGGCAATATCGGCATAGGATATTACCAAAATAAATCAGAATGGGATTTGACTTACAACACTAATTGGAGAAACTACGATAAAAGAGAGATAAATTCTGCCAGTGATTTCATCGGACGCAAGGCTCCCATAACAAGAGAAAGACACGGAATACCCGGTGACTTCCGTTATTGGAGCAATATCATATCTATGAGCTACAGCTACCTGCCCAACCCTAATACGGTGTTCGCGGCCAAGATTGGCGTGGGACTTGAGAATCAGAAGGTGGATGAGAACTCATGGAACATGCAGCGATACATGGACCGTCAATTTCAATATGACAATCTTACACACAAGGATTTGCAGTTCAGCTCACCTAACATAGATTTGTTTTTCAGGAAGCAAATTAATAAATCACAATATATAGAAGCCAATATTTATGGTCGATATTCAGCAAGTGATTATACCCGCCAATACATTAATATATATCAAAACCCATTGAGCAATGACTCCGTACAGTCATTAACAAATGACAAATCATGGCGCATAGGCGCGGATGTTATGTATTCCAAAACCTTTAAAAGCCTTGTTGTCAATATGGGGATTCAAGATTTCTATAACCAAACCGACAACATACAGACTGAAAACACCGTTTTATCCAAGGGTAATATCAACCAAAACAGATTATCATTGTATGGCAAACTTCAGGGAAAAATCAAACGATTGAGCTATGGTTTCAGCGCCATCGGCATTTATAACCACGCCAACAACGATTCGTATAAGACAGACGCAATAAGTCTAAAATCGAATTTCACAGTTAATTATCCACTTTCAAAGCGCCTAACACTGAACTATCTGCTCATGTTTGAACCATCGCTGCCCTCGGTATCACAGCAGTCTGCCTTGGTACAACGAGTGGATGACATAACTTTAAGACAAGGAAATCCCAACTTAAAACCATCTACTTATATAAGGAACAGAGCCTATATACAATATACAAATAAACGTTTTTCGGGTTCTTTATGGGCTTCTTACAGTAGGACCGACAGACCCATTTATTATGCTTATAGCTATATCAGCAATGCGTCAAGCCCATACTACGACATGTTTATAAGCAGTCCCGTCAACGGATGCCACAATCAACAGCTTAATATAGAGCTCAACTTGGCCACACAAGACTTGTTTGGCTTTGTCACTGTTTGGGGAAACGTAGGATGGAGTAACTTTCATATCACCACCACAAACCAAAGTTATGTCAAAAATAGGCTATACGCTTCCTTAAACGGGGCGTTATCGTTTGATAATTGGCTCATAACCGCCCGATACCAAATAAAACCTGACTATCATTTATTAGGCAATTCATATCGTACAGACGACCGATGGAACACTATCAAGGTGCAATATAAATATAAAAATTGGAACTTTTCACTCACAGGAGTTAACATGTTGACAAAGCGAGGCAGCACTTATGAGAACATCATTATATCCGACATTCACCCTGAAAAGTACAGCCAATATATCCGGGACAATGCCAATCAAATATTGTTAGGCGTAAATTACCACTTAAATTTTGGTAAAAAACAACACAAAACAAAACGTTCTTTACACAATGACGGTATTGACCGGAATATTGACATTAGCTATTAAACATGAAGTTACAAGAAAATTTAAGGCCAAAGGTCCCTTTCCACACTTCTCGCCACGCTAAATGAAGATTTTTAACGCGATGTTTTTCGTGATTAAATATTGACAATTCGAGGGATGATTCCCTATCGTTTTCCTCCTCCGTATGGCACGATATGGAAGGAGATTGGCACGTATCAGATTGTTTGAGTAAGGATAGCAGGGCTTTTATGCGGTACGATATAAAAGAAAATAAACCTTTATTAAACGGCTGAACGTTGAAAAACATATCAACAAACCTTTCCGCTACTTCATGAAAAGGCTAACGCCGACCGACAGTCCGTTACGCTTTAGCGCTGTCACCCCACTTGGTTAAAAACGCATCATAAGCCCTCACCAACTCACGAGGACCATCGAAAGCGTCCATAACGCTTTGGTTCCGTAGTAATATATCAATGAATCGGCTTAATTCTTTCGCATGGTTTTCCCAATAACTTTCTTTTATATTCAATACCGAACTCAGCAAATCACCTTCGTAAAAGTCGCCGTCGGCCAATATATTCTTGGCCAAAACTTCCATGGCCATGGGAATAAAAACTTCCGGCAGCATGCCTTGACCTATGATAAAACGCAAGTCTTCAACCGTAAATTTACCGATTTGCGTACCATAAAGCCTATACATACTGCGCAAAACATAAGAATCGGCCTTGGTAGGAACCTCCCCTTGCCATGGCTCATTGAGCAATTGGGAAAGCGTTTTGTGATTATTTTCCATCTTGTTTTATTAGCTATGAAACATCAAATTACAAGAAAATCAAAAGCCAAAGGCATAACTTGGCTTAAAGGATCATAAGCCCGAAATCTTCGCCATGGCTACTTAGATACTGCGAGAAAGTATCATATAGATGTCGATTTTCCAAGAAATCTTGCCACATTATATAATAATGCCGTGCTTCTTTTACAAAAGTATTCAGGAAATCGGTATCTTTACCCAGTTTAAGGCTCACTTCCTTAAATTCGTCCAAGCGCTTCAAGGCGCTTGGTATGGCGTCTTTATCGAGTAAAACACAATACGGCAACTCATGTAACGTGAAGTTTATCGCATGCTCCATGTGCCAAAACTTTACTTCAAAAGCAGGAAGATAATCGCTTTCCCGCTCTATCAAAAGCTCTAATAAATCATGTTCATCACCAAAAGTCTCCCAACAAAAGTCCGTGAAGTTATAATATAGTGCCTTATAGGGTGCCGAAGCTATCAGCAAATATTTCAAAGCTACGGTCCCACCGCTCGCAATATCATGCTTCAAGACGGGCGCTATCTGCCTCATAAAGGATAGTGACATGTCTACCGAATCACCATACTTAATGATAAAATCCACCAAATCGTCAATATAAATTTCCTCATTATATACATGGACACCATACATATTGAGCGCTTCTTTCCGCTGTTTCTTTTGCAATTTGGTAAGATATTGTCCTTTAGGAAACTCGGAATAAAGCCGAAGATAATCTGCGAATAGTTTCTTCATAACCAACGGATGAGAAATGGCTTGATGGCATTAAACGCCCTTACCGTAGCAGGCTATGCAACGGTTATCAACGTATTGCCGACTTTCGAGGCGGGCGTTGGAGGGAAGTTTTGGAGCAGGAATGCCTTGGGAAAGGGTAATGGGAGCCGTCTCTACGCGTATCTCGTCCCATAGACCAAGGTCGATAAACTGTTGTAAAACGTTGGTTCCACCTTCTACTATGAGGCTTTGCTTCTTATTGTCGGCCAGATGTTGGATAACGGCTTCTATGCTGTCGAACCGCAGAAAGTCGGCGGGTATGCCATCGGCGTGGTGACTCAAGACGATACGCTCGGGCGTAGGACCTGACCATTGTCGCACGTTGAGCCGCGGATGGTCGGTTTCGAGCGTGGAACGGCCTATAAGTATGGCGTCGGTTTCGGCTCGCAACTTATGCACCAGCATTTGAGTGAATGACGAGGAGAGCGCCATGGGGCCGCCGGAGGTGGCGATGAAGCCGTCGGAACTTTGTGCCCACTTCAATAATATATAAGGTCGGGCGTGGGTATTGCTGATGATGAAGCGGCGATTAATGGCCAAACACGCTTCTTGGAGCACGCCCACGATGACCTCAACGCCGGCTTGACGCAGCTTCTCAATGCCACGACCTTGGACCCGGGAGAAAGGATCGACGCAACCGCAGACGCAGCGGCGCACGCCTTTCTTTATAATAAGGTCGGCGCAAGGGGGCGTTTTGCCATAGTGGGAACAAGGCTCAAGGCTGACGTAGATGGTGGCTTCGGCAAGCAACGGCTCGTCTTCGGGCCTTACAGAGGCAAAGGCGTTGACCTCGGCATGGCCCTCGCCACAGCGTACATGGTAGCCCTCGCCGATGATACGGCCATCCCGTGCCACGATAACAGCGCCCACCATGGGATTGGGTTTGGCATTGCGCAGGCCGTTGCGGGCCAGTTGCAGGCAGCGCCGCATGTAGGTTTCGTGCAGTTGGAGTTGGGTTTGGGCATGGCCCTCATAAATATCTATTGGCATGGTTTTGAACTTACAAAATAATAAAGGGTTCGCAAACGAGTGATAAATATACTACAATTGAGTGATAAACATACCACAATTGCGCAAAAATATCACGCGAACGAGTGAAAAAACATGGGCTGAGCGCTTGTAAACATGCCACGATCGCAAATAAAACCATGGCTATTTCAATAATTAACTTACGATTTTAAGAATTACTCATAATTAGCCATGGGAACATAAATAATTATTAAAAACTTGGTTTGTTCAAATATAATACCTACCTTTGCAAAAGCATTAAAAACAAAGATGATAAGGATATGGAATTCCGACAACTCGTAAGCTGTCGGAATTCTTTATTTTATTATCCACAAGGAAAACATTAAGAAACTTAAACAAAGAATTATGGCTTACATGTCACAAGAAGGTTACGACAAACTCGTAGCCCAACTCAAACAGCTCGAATCTGTAGAGCGCCCCAAGGCATCAGCCGCTATCGCTGAGGCTCGAGACAAGGGAGACTTAAGTGAAAACTCTGAATACGACGCAGCAAAGGAGGCTCAGGCCCATCTTGAAGATAAAATCAATCAAATTAAAATGGCCATTGCCGAAGCTAAAATCGTGGATATGTCAAGGCTCAGCACTGACGCCGTACAGATTATGTCGACGGTGCAGATGACCAATATGGCCACTAAAGCCAAAATGACTTATACCATCGTGAGCGAGAGCGAGGCCAACCTGAAGGAAGGCAAGATTGCGATTACTACGCCTATCGCCCAAGGATTGCTCAATAAGAAGGTGGGCGACGAGGCCGAAATAAAGATTCCCCGTGGTACGATTAAGTTGCGTATCGACAAGATAACCATAGAATAAGGTCAATATTATGAGTACGATATTCAGTAAAATTGCCGCTGGTGAGATTCCCAGTTACAAATGCGCGGAGAGCGAAAAGTTCTATGCTTTCTTGGATATTAACCCCGTTACAAAGGGACATACGCTGGTGATTCCCCGCAAGGAGGTTGATTATATCTTCGATATGGACGACGCCGATTTGGCCGAGTTTGAGGTATTCGCCAAGAAAGTGGCCCGGGCTGTGAAGCAGGTGTTGCCTTGCAAAAAAGTGGCTCAGGTAGTATTGGGACTGGAAGTGCCCCATGCTCATATTCATTTGCTTCCAATGAACAGCGAAGCTGATGTCGACTTCAAGCGCCATGTGGAGGTAAGCAGCGAGGAACAGCAGGACATTGCCGCTAAAATATTTGCTGCCTTTCAGGCCTTAGATTAACCTTTGAATAGCCAAATAGGCCTTTTGAAAGACAAAACAGATTGATTGGAAAGAAATTTTTGCTTAATCGTGAAGACAAAACAGATTGATTGAAAAGAAAAACAGACTGTCTTTTTAGAAAATAAAAACATAACAAACGGAGATACATCTTTTAGATTGTATCTCCGTTTGCTGTATAAGGTGGATTATGGCGATGAGCTTGCTACTTTTGAAAAGTATAACAACGCTACGGTAGCGTGCCCGCTATAAAAGTGGGACAGTAGGCTTTTAGATAAAATCCTCGCCCCGTTTCATCTGTACCTCGTTGACGTATTTCCTGACAAGCGACGAGGAATCTTCCTTTTTACAGATAAGGAGCACGTTGTCCTCTTCGGCGATGATGTAGCCATCAAGCCCATTGATAACCCCTAATTTGCCTTCAGGCAGCTTGACAATATTATTTCGTGCGTTGTCAATAATCACATCGGAATTAATGATAACATTATCTTCGTCACTGCGCTGCATGGCTTCAAACAGACTGTGCCATGTGCCCAAGTCTGCCCAACCGAAGTCGCATTTCATGACACATGTACGCTCGGGCTTTTCCAACAGTCCATAATCGAGAGAAATGTTGGGGTAAGAAGGGAAATGCTCTTGGATAAACGCGTTCTCTTCCGCCATGGAAACACGGTCATGACTTTGGTCCAGCGCACGCAATACAGGCGGAAGCACATCATTCAGACAAGTGCTCATACTGCGAATATTGCCAAGAAAAAGCCCCGTGTTCCATAAGAACTCGTCACTTTCCATAAACATTCGGGCAAATTCCCGTTCGGGTTTCTCGGTAAAAGACTGCACCTTATAGACATCGTTCGATGGTGTATGGTCGCCCGTTTGTATGTAGCCGTAGCCCGGTTCGGGCCGTGTTGGTTTGACACCTAACGCCAAGATACAATCATCTTCGCTCACGAACTTCAAACCTTCCATGATATTCTGCTTGAAGGCAGGCTCATTGAAAATAGCCTGATCCGATGGACTGACGATGATATTGGCCTTTGGATTGAGCAAGGAAATTCGATGAAGGGCCCATGCCACGCTGGGAGCCGTGCTGCGGTAGATAGGTTCGGCCATGATATGGTCGGCCGCCACTTCCGGCAATTGCTCCTTTACCAAGGCTTCGTACGCGGCGTTGGTATTGATAAAGATGTTTTCTTGTGGCAGAATTTTACGGAAACGGTCGAATGTTTGCTGTAATTGTGTCCTTCCGGTTCCGAAAAAATCTATGAATTGTTTGGGACGTGATTCTCTACTACATGGCCAAAGCCTGCGCCCTTTGCCACCTGCAAGGATGACGCAGTAATTGTTTTCGAGGATGAATTCCATATATTGGGCCTTAGATTTTATGATAACGCTACTCGCCGCATGTATTTTCAATTTGCTTCATCATGCGCTTTTCGCTTATATTTGCTACTAATTTATGTAATAATCCTGATACACCAAAGTGATTAGTAAAAATTATAGGAAGTTTGAATGAATTGGATAAAAAAAGAGAAAAAAGATTTGTTAATTCAGAAAAAAGCCTTACCTTTGCACCCGTCTTCAAAGAAAGACGCCATGCCCAGATGGCGGAATCGGTAGACGCGCTGGTCTCAAACACCAGTGGAGCAATCCATCCCGGTTCGATCCCGGGTCTGGGTACT
>NZ_DATCYK010000013.1:0-2195 GCF_036570325.1 Prevotella sp. | reverse complement strand
GATCGCGGAAGTCGGGAAGGTTCGATGTGATGACGGGATTGCCGCTATACTTCGTGAAAGTCTTGCCTCCGTCGGTGCTATAAGCCAGACTCTGCGTCTGATTAGCCCCTGCGCTGGTGTACATAGCTACCACTGCGCCGGCTCCGAAGCCCGCCGTGTTGTTGTGATCTACCACGGCTGAGCCGCTGAAGACCGTTCCCAAGGCGTCGGGTTCTATGGCCTTGCCTTCGTATTGCCAATGAATGAGATCCTTGGAAGTGGAGTGTGCCCAGTTCATATTCTCCCACATGGAGCCGTAAGGGTTGTATTGGAAGTACAAATGCCACGTTCCGTCCTTGTAGAACATGCCGTTGGGGTCGTTCATCCAGCCGTAGAGGGGCGTGTGATGGTAAGCCGGGGCGGAAGCGTTCACGGTTGGTTGTGTCGAACGTGTCGGCCGTCTTGAGTTGTTTCCATACCGCGAAATCGTTGATGGCGCCCGTCGATCGGCGGTTGCCGGCGAAGGTTATATCGAGCAATAGGTTGTCACCCAGTCCCTCAACGTCCAACGGTACGTAGTAATCTACGTGGTCGGTGGCCAGTCGGCAGTTGAATTCTTCCACGGCCTTCCCGTCCTTTAGCACACGCACATGGGCGATTTCCTCACGTTCTTCTACGGGTAGCAGCACGTATTTCTTCGATACGTCCATGCGCAGGATGGAGTGGTTGTCGCTCAACACCATCAGTTTCTGCGCTTTCGCGCCCAGCGACAGTAATGTCGTGAACGCCAGAGCAATCAATAGTTTCTTGTTCATAAAGTTTGTTTCAGCGCTAATTAATATTGAGATACCTGCAGATTGCTTACGCTGATATTGCCATTATAGCAGTCCAGACTCCAGCAGTTCTTCTGTATTCCGTAGATACGGTTGGTATAACAAGCCACATTATTAATATATACAACGCACACGCTGTTGTCGGTAAGCAACGTGACATGGTAGGTATTGTCGGCCGGTCGGGCGAAAGTGTAGCCGTCTATGCCTTCAATAAAGCCTTTGCCGTCCTTTCCACGCTCCTCGAAATTAATCTTCCTGACTGCGTCTGACTCGGGATTTACGACCAAAGAATAATACTTGTTGCCGTCTTCGGCACCGCTGCGGACCAATGACAAGCCGAATTTATCCGTGTTGTTGGCGGTCTTTACCGTGAAGGTAATCTTGTTGTGGTTACCCAATCGGCCGAAGAGCGCGTAAGATTCGCCCGTCATTGTCAGGGAGTTACCCGACAAGGAGACACCGTTGGCGCTTTTCTCTACAACGTTCAAGGGCTGTTCTTTATTGTATTTGGCGCTGATTGCGGGCACTTCACCCAGCGTCAGGGTGCCGTCGGCATGCTGAATGAGCTTGTGGCATACGAGCGCGCCTGACCAATTGGGCTCGTTTTCGGCACCAACATTCACGTTCTTTTCAAAGATTGTTGAACCGGTACGGAAGGGACACCAGCCCCAAATGTAGCGGTCGGTACCGTTGCTGGCTGTCTTGCCGGCGTAGAAAGCCCTGCTGTCGAGCGTGCCTTCGTGTCCGTCTTTGGGCCAGTTGGCACCCGGATCGTTGAAACAAGCCTTTAATTGCTCGAATGTTGTGGCCATCATATACTTTACTTTTCGGCTCCAGCTTGAGCGATAGGCCTCGCTATAGACGATGTACCAGTAGTTTCCCATCTTGAAAATGTCAGGACATTCCAACTGACGGTCCCATATCATGGGGAAAGAACCTACGTGGTTCCATGTTTTAAGGTCATCCGAGACAAACTCGGCGAACTTGAGTGTGCTGGCAATCACCATGTGATAGCGGCCGTCTTCAGCCTTGAAGACCTGCGGATCACGGAAGTCTGTGGCCGTATATCCGTAGTCTACGCCTTTCAAAGTCCACAGATTATCCTTTGTCCACGCCTTCATGTCGGGAGAAGTGGCCCGCATCACCACTTCCGTATTCTTGCATTTGGGATTATGTCCGGTATAATATATGTAGTACAGATTGTCCTTTTCGTTATAAACAGCGCAGCCTGTACCGAGCGCAGCGTCCTGTTCCATGGAGGAAGTGGCCGTCGGAAGGACCTCGCCCATGGACTGATAGTGGGCTCCATCCTTGGTGGCTACACCCCAGATAGGGTGATAATTGTAGGTGGGATTGTTGTCATATTCCTGCAAGTAGAGCACT
>NZ_DATCYK010000012.1:0-2943 GCF_036570325.1 Prevotella sp. | reverse complement strand
TTATTTATCTAATTTCTTAGTTACGAACACGTTAGTATCAAACCCGACACCTTGTTCCTTTCCTGCTATTTTCGCAAGCTCAACAAACTATTATTACCTGATTTACGCACCCACGCTGCCTTTCCAAGCCGTCTTGCGCCGATGGTACTGCAATGCAATGTGGGAGAGTAGGTAGCCGCCTTTTTTGATTTGAGCCTCGATTACGTGAGTAGTCGGGGCTCTTTTTTGTGTTGGTGGGTTGGGGAGGGTGTGAGGGTGTAAGGTTGGGAGGATGAAGGGTTTGCTTGGAGGGTGTGGATGAATGGCTGTTATGAAAGTCGGACCAATCAGACTAGTCGGACTTGTCAGACCAGTCAGACGGGGATGAGGGAATAATGTGGTGTGTGCTATTGATATTATTGCTAATGTTTCTCTATTTAATTTAATGTCTTTGTAGAGAAAAGAGGAGAGCTGTTATTGCTTATTTATGATGAAAAGTTTATCTTTGCAAACATGATGACTTATCAACAACTTTATAGAGAACTTCTTCCGCATTATGAGGAGGGGGAGGCCAAGGCAGTCGTAAGATTGCTGTTGGAAGAAGTTTTCAATCTTTCTTTTACGGATATTTTAAGCGGAAAATTAGATGATCTTAGTGAGGCGGAGAGCCAAAAGCTAACGGCGATGATGGACCGATTGCGGGGTGGGGAGCCCGTGCAACACGTTGTTGGGACGGCTACTTTCATGGGACGGCGGTTCGTCGTGGGACCTGAAGTGCTGATACCACGCCCCGAGACCGAGGAACTGTGTCGCATCATTCTTGACAGATACAACCGACCTTACTGTGGATTGCAGCCTCCCGAGCCCACGTCGGTGCTCGATATTGGTACGGGCAGCGGTTGCATTGCCGTGACCTTGGCGCTCGATTTATGGAATTGCAGCGCCAGTGGATGGGATATTTCGGGCGACGCGCTGCTGATGGCCCGCGAGAACGCACTGCGCTTGGGCGCTCAAGTGAACTGGGAACTCCACGATGTGCTCCACTTGGAGGACGACAAACCACAGCCGGCGAGCTACGACATCATCGTTTCAAATCCACCATACATCTGCGATCGGGAGCGAGTAGACATGGAACCACGGGTGCTCCTGCACGAACCGGCCACGGCACTCTTCGTACCCGACGACAATCCGTTGCTGTTCTACCACGCCATCGCCCAAATGGCAGCCGACGCCCTGCGTCCCGGCGGACTGTTGGCCTTTGAAATCAATCCCCTCTATGCCGACCTTTTGTCGACCAACTTGCAGACCACAGGTTGGCAACAAGTGGAAATTCTCAACGACCCATTTGGCAAACAACGTTTTATTTTAGCACATAAAAATGGCAGAGCCTAAGAAAATCACTCCCCGGCAGGCCCTCATGAAGCTGACCGCCCTTTGTTCGCAGGCCGAGCACTGCACCGCCGACATGGAGGAGAAGCTGCGCAAATGGGCCATTGACGAGCACGACCAAGCTGAAATCATGGCCTATCTGCTGCGTGAACGTTATGTGGATGACGCCCGTTTTGCCCGTTTTTTCATCAATGACAAACTGCGTTTCAACAAATGGGGACGTCGAAAAATAGAACAAGCATTGCAGCAAAAGCACATCCCCTCCTCGGTTTCAGCCCCTTTGTTTGCCGAAATCGAGGACGAAACTTACATGGAAGTGCTGTTGCCCATGCTGCGTTCCAAGTGGAAAACCATCAAGGGACGCAACGAATATGAGCGTTCCATGAAACTCATTCGTTACGCCATGGGGCGTGGATACGACATAACGGTGATTCGCAAGTGTGTAGACCTTATCGCCGGAGCTGACACCGAAGCCGACGTGTGGGATGAAGATTAACCGCCTCACACGGCTCATCGACCTGCTGGCGCCGCGCCCCTGCGCCGTGTGTGGCCGCAGGCTCACGGCCGAGGAGCACTCATTGTGCTTGGACTGCCTGCTCCATCTGCCCTTCACGGGCTACGAGCAATCCCCCCGCGATAACGAGATGGCCCGTCTGTTTTGGGGCCATATCGACATAGAAAAGGCCGTTGCCTTGTTTTTCTACGCCCCTCACGCTCCCGCCTCCAATCCCATTTACGAACTCAAATACCATCATCGGCCGCAGTACGGCTACCAATTGGGCCTGCTGATGGGCCAAAGGCTGGCTCCGACCGGCTTTTTCGACGATATAGATGGGCTCATGGCCGTGCCCCTCTCGGCCGACCGCAGGCGTCATCGGGGCTACAATCAAAGCGACCTGATAGCCCAAGGACTGAGCGACGCCACGGGGATAAGTCTCATAAAAGGCGCTTTGGTGCGAACCACTTTCAACGGCAGCCAGACCCAACAGCCCTCCGTCTTGGCCCGAAGGGAGAACGTGGAGAACGCCTTTTGCCTGAAACGCCCCTCCGCCGTGGCCGGTCGTCACTTGTTGTTGGTAGACGACGTGGTGACAACGGGGGCTACCCTGCATGCCGTAGCTGCGACTTTGGCCGCGGCCGGAGGCGTCAGATTCAGCGTGGCAAGTTTGGCTTTCGCCCCAAAATGAGGCGGGAAGAATTAATAAATATCATTAAAAATGGCCCTAAAACGGCCATTATGGTGTAATAAGAGCTAACTTTGCAATACGATAGGTTGCACTCGACAATTTAAGAGCAAGCTCTTATTGTGCTCGTTTGCACTATCTTTTGATAAGATAGGCTGCACTCAGCAATCTGTGAACAAGTTCACATTGCCTTCGTTTGCACTATCTTTGCAAAATTAATATACTATAAAACAACAGATAAGATGGATAGTTTAAAAAAGGATTTCGCTTCACGTTTATTAAAAGTAAAGGCCATCAAATTGCAGCCTAACAACCCCTTCACTTGGGCTTCAGGATGGAAATCACCCTTCTATTGCGACAATCGCAAGACGTTATCGTACCCCGATTTGCG
>NZ_DATCYK010000011.1:0-4345 GCF_036570325.1 Prevotella sp. | reverse complement strand
ACAGCGGTCAGACCGATTACGGCTACTCTTGAAATATATTTATTTTTCATTGTTATATCTTTATTTGGTTAAGATGGGTTAGAATTTCAGATTCACGTTGAAGCCCAATGAGCGTAAACTTGGCTGCATGAAATAGTCGAAGCCCTGATAGTAAGTACCGGTAGAGGCAGTTGACTCGGGATCGAATGGAGCCTTTTTGTAAATCATGAACAAGTTGTGAGCTGTAAGGCCAAGTGTCAACTGCACACTCTTCAACAATGTCTTGGGGAAGGTGTAGCTGATGTGAGCCTCTTGCAAGCGAGCGTTGGTAGCACTGTAGATATATTCTGACCAAATAGGATTGCTTCCACCTACTACAGAATAGTAACCTTCGGCACCCACCATACCACTGTTAACAGCGATACCGCCATTATCACGTGCAATAGCTGAAGCCTTTGATACGCCATACTGGTCGAGGATAGCCTGAGTTTGGCTCATTACGATACCGCCAAAGCGTGCGGTAACGAGGAATCCGAGGTTAAAGCCCTTGTAAGAGAACTCATTTGAGAAACCTACATTGCCCTTTGGCAATACAGAACCACGATATACGGGATTGCTAAGGCTTTCCTGCATCACGTTGCCACCGGCATCCAAGGCGATGTTACCATCAGCGTCACGCTTGAAATCAGATGTTGTGTAAACGTCACCCATGGTACCTCCCTTTTTCAAGATAATGCTGATACCATTCAAACCACCCATGTTGAGCACTTCGTTAGGATCGTCAAGCAAGTTGATAATCTTGTTGCGGTTCATACTATAGGTAAGTGAGGTGTTCCAACCGAAATCACCCCATGTCTTGTTGTAACCCAAAGAGAGCTCAAGACCACGGTTGCGAACATTACCGGTCTGGATATATTCCTGATTATAACCACCACCGGCTGAGATAGAGCGGAGGAAAGTCTGCTTCTTGGTGTTACTCTGATAAACCGTAACATCCAAAGTCAGAGCGTTATTGAAGAAGCGTGCAGTCAAACCGGCTTCCCAAGAATCGGTACGCTCAGGATAGAATGTATCGGGGAATTTATAAGTAACGGTGCTGTAAGTAGCCGATGCGGGGTTGTAACCATAGCGCCACATAGAAGAAATATTAGGCTTGATAGCCGAACCTACGCTGGCCCAAGAAGCACGTACCTTCATGTAGTTGATAAACTTAGGCAGCTTAGCCATTTCAGAAATAACGCCTGACATACCTACAGAAGGATAGAAGAAAGAGGTCTTGGCTGTACCTTCAAGCGCAGAGTCCCAATCGTTACGACCTGTCAACGTGAGGTAGAGCATGCTCTTCCAACCCAATTCAACATTGGCGAACAATGAGTTGATGTAGTGCTTGTTCAAATCATAGATAGGACGATTGTCGTTAGTAACCTGACTATAGTCGATAGCATTAGGTGTAAACAAGTTAGATGGAGCTTTCAAACCGCCTTGGAAACCCGTTACATCATATTTGGTACGTGAGAAAGAACCACCGATATTGGCGCCAACGCTGAATGTTTCCCATGACTTGTTGATATTGGCCATCAAGTCACCATAGAGACTTTGGTCATTAATCTTGTCATAACCATAGAAACCATAAGCAGAATGCGAGAAGAGGTTGATGGTTGAAGCATAACGCTTATCTTCCTGCTTGGTAGCAGCATCGTCCCAACGCATACGGCCGGTAATATCAAGCCACTTGGTAATCTGGTATTTCAAGCTACCGTTGATCATGTAGCGTCCCTTCTGATTGGTACGTATCATGCGATGCGCAATCCAATAAGGATTCTGCATACTCAAAGCGTCACCGAAGTTCCAGTTCTGCGTATAAATCAAACGACTTGGATTCCAAAGCTCATAAGTACGGATAGCGTCGAAGCTCTCACCACGTGGGAACAAGTAAACCGCGGGGATTGGGTTGAAGTATTCACCCTGAGCCGTGAGGTTCTTGTCGTTCTCGAGGATATAGTTGAAACCAAAATCGAAAGTCAACTTGTCATCCAAGAAATGAGTGGTGTTGCGGAAAGTAAAGTTATAACGGTTGTAGGCGTTGTTAGGCATGATACCCTTTGCGTTGGTAGAACCCACAGAAAGGTAAGTCTGATTCTTATCCGAACCTACTGTCAACGACACGTTGTTCTGAATGTTAGTACCAGTTCCGAAGAAATCCTTGGGCTGGTAGTCACCAAACTGCGAAGAAGTTTTAGCGCCCCAAGAGGCTACTTCGTTCTGACGATTGATGTAAGAGTTTTGGAATTCGGGAAGAATGAAAGGACGGCTGAACTGTGAGCTGTTAGAAATGCTTACCTGAATGCGGCCTTCCTTACCTTTCTTAGTGGTAATCATGATGACACCCTGAGCGGCAGCCGAACCATAAAGAGCGGCAGCGGCAGGACCACTGAGCACAGAAATGCTCTCAATGTCCTCGGGGTTTACATCGGCGATACCTTCTGATCCGGGCTGTGAGCCATAACGACCGTTGCTTACTTCACCCTGACTTGTATTGGTCATAGGCACACCATCAACCACATAAAGAGCACCATTGCTCTGTGTGATAGACTTAGGACCACGCATTACGACACGAGAGGCACCACCGGCACCGGTAGAAGAAGCATTGATGTTAACACCCGCAACCTTACCGGCAAGCGAGTTCATGAAGTTAGCGTTCTTCACGGTGTTGACATCTTCACCACCTACTTTCTGCACGTTATAGCTCAACGCCTTCTCCGAGCGCTTGATACCGAGCGCGGTCACAACAACGTCGCTCAAGGTATGAGCTTCCTCACGCATGGTCAGGTCAACCTTGTTGCGACCCTGCAAAGGAACTTCCTGCGTGGCATAACCTATATAAGAATATACAAGGATAGGATTAGCCTGCTCGGTTGTAAAAGAATAATGGCCGTCGAGATCGGTTACCGCACCGTGTGAAGAACCCTTAATCTGAACGCTTACGCCAATCAGCGGCTCACCATTGGCGTCGGTCACGGTACCCTCGATCGTACGGGGAGCGCCCGGGCGCTGCTGCGTTTGTTGCTTCTTGGCCGTTTCAACTGTGGCTTCACCTTTAGAAAGATAGACCACGTCGCCCTCGATTTTGTAGGTAATACCCGTTCCGGCGAAAAGTTTTTTGAGCACGTTTGTCAACGGCTCGTTCTTCGCATTGATGGCGTTAACCTCCACCTTGCCCAAGACATCGTTGTAGAAGAAGCGATACTTGGACTTTGTTTTCAACTGTTTGATCACTGTTTCGAGCTTAGCACGTTGTGTAGTGAAGTTCACCTGTGCCCAAGTCCGCTGCATAGGAATGCAGAGCAGGAAGAGAACCAGAATGGCTTTACATAACGTCAAGCCGTGTTCATAGTGTTTCTTGTCCATGGCTGGAAATGAATTTAGTGTTTTAAGTTTATATAATTGAAAGTTTTAAGCACTGATAGTGGCAAAAATTAATCGCCGTTTATAGACATAACAAACCTATTACAAAAATTGCGTATTAATATTCTAACTTTTTTCTTTTTTTTCTGTTTCACCCCCATAAAAGCCCTTTGGCCAAAGCACTGCTTATGGGTTAAATTTATTTAATATGGATTTCCAACTGTTGCAATTACGGTTTTAATACATAACTTTACATGTCAAATTTCTAAGGAACGTATAATTGATGAGCATAACAGAAGATCAATTTCGCCCGATTTTCCGAGAGCTTTACCCTTCTTTGGCCTTCTACGCATCGCATTTAGTGGATGATGACGAAGTAAAAGATTTGGTTCAAGAAGCTTTTGTAGAACTTTGGAAACACCGCGAAGCCATAACGGACCAAGATCACATCAAGGCTTTTTTATACAAGACCGTTTATAGCAGAGCACTTAACATCGTAAAACACCAAGCCATAGTTAAAGACTACCATGACACACGCAAGCAATTAGAAGACCACCGACTTTCTTTTTTTCATCCCGAACATAACGATGTAATGCGTTATATGGAGAATAAGGAGCTCCGAAAGCAAATCCATGCCGCTATCGCAGAGCTGCCCGACAAGTGCAGACAAGCCTTTGTGATGAGCTATCTACATGGAATGAAGAATAAGGAGATAGCCGAAGCGATGAATGTTTCCGTGCGTACAGTCGACGTGCACGTATATAAAGCACTGCGATACCTGCGTAACAGATTGGCATTTCTAAAACACTAATAACATTTTTTTTATTTTCAACAATACGCTTTTTTATCAATAGGATTGTTTCTATATATAAAAGGTAAATAAGAAATATAGAATCAGGGAGTTTCAATCACATGAATTTCAGAATTATCAAGAACTATATATTAGGTAAAAGCTCACCCG
>NZ_DATCYK010000010.1:0-37179 GCF_036570325.1 Prevotella sp. | reverse complement strand
CGTACCACAGGGTTGTTCTCATCCATTCTTTGGACAAAACTCTTTTGTGTGGTTTTTCTTGCCTTATCCTGTCTTGGGACAAAAGGCGTGAAGGAGGAGAAGATCACGTGGCCAAAGATTTGGACGATGCTTTTCTCCGGCTTTGTCTTTTTCTTTCTCAACTGGTGGCTGCTGGCATTGCCCATCGGCAAGGTCGGAGCTGCTACACTTTATATCTTCACACTGTCCGTTGGCTATATCTGCCTGCTGATGGGTGGTGTATGGATGAGCCGTTTACTGAAAAACAACCTGATGGACGATGTATTCAATACGGAGAATGAGAGTTTTATGCAGGAAACCCGATTGATGGAAAATGAATACTCGGTAAATCTTCCTACACGCTTCTACTATAAGAAGAAGTGGAACAAGGGTTGGATTAACGTGGTCAATCCCTTCCGTGCCTCGATGGTGCTCGGCACGCCGGGTTCGGGTAAGTCTTACGCCATTGTGAACAACTATATCAAGCAGCAGATTGAGAAAGGCTTTGCCATGTATATCTACGACTACAAGTTTCCCGACCTTTCCGAGATTGCCTACAATCACCTGCTCCATCACTTGGATGCCTACAAGGTAAAGCCGCAGTTCTATGTTATCAACTTTGACGATCCACGCAGAAGCCACCGTTGCAATCCCATCAATCCCGCCTTTATGACGGATATATCAGATGCCTACGAGAGTGCCTACACCATTATGCTCAACCTTAATCGTTCTTGGATTCAGAAGCAGGGTGATTTCTTTGTGGAGTCGCCGATTATCTTGCTTGCTGCCATCTTTTGGTTTTTGAAGATATATGAGAATGGCAAGTATTGTACCTTCCCACACGCCATAGAGTTCCTTAATCGTCCTTATGCACAGATATTTCCGATACTCACTTCCTACGATGAGCTTGCCAACTACCTTTCGCCCTTTATGGATGCGTGGGAGGGTGGAGCACAAGACCAGTTGCAGGGACAGATTGCATCAGCGAAGATACCACTTTCACGCATGATTTCTCCAGCCCTTTATTGGGTGATGACGGGCGATGATTTCTCGCTCGACATCAATAATCCCAATGAGCCGAAGGTATTGGTTGTGGGTAACAACCCCGACCGACAGAATATCTATTCGGCGGCATTGGGACTTTACAACAGTCGTATCGTGAAGCTCATCAATAAGAAGAAGCAACTTAAATCATCAGTGATTATCGACGAATTGCCGACGATTTATTTCCGCGGCTTGGATAATCTCATAGCCACAGCACGAAGCAATAAAGTGGCGGTGTGCTTGGGCTTTCAGGACTTTTCGCAGCTTACCCGTGATTATGGTGACAAGGAGAGTAAAGTAATACAGAACACAGTAGGTAATATGTTTAGTGGTCAAGTGGTGGGCGAAACTGCCAAAACACTCTCTGAGCGTTTCGGCAAGGTGCTTCAACAGCGACAGTCTATGACTATCAACCGTAATGACAAATCTACCTCTATCTCCACGCAAATGGATAGCCTTATCCCAGCATCAAAAATCAGCAATCTCACGCAGGGAATGTTCGTTGGTGCAGTGTCCGCCAACTTCGACGAACGTATTGACCAAAAGATTTTTCATGCGGAGATTGTGGTGGACTCGGCTAAGGTATCGGCCGAGATGAAAACCTATCAATCAATCCCTGTAATAGCAAACTTCATAAACGAAAATGGCTCCGATAATCTTGAAGAGACTATCGAAACCAATTATCGTAAGGTGAAAAAAGATATTCTTTCACTAGTAGGTTCTGAAATTGAGCGCATCAAGAATGATCCGACTATATGCAATCTTGTTAAAGAAAGATAATTTCGCTAAATAGGCTTACTTTGGCCTCTTGGCTTGTACAATTTTAAAAATAGTGGCATTGTAAATACTACAGAAATCATGGAAAATAACAATCCACTAATTGAACCTACTGCAAAAGAGAACCAAAACCTTTCTGTCGGCCCCTCTAATAAAAATGGTATAAATCCAAGGATAGTTGAGAAAACCGTTAGAGAAATAGGTATTATCTTATGATTATATGCTTTGATATATCTGCATTCATTTTTATATTCGTTAATCATGTAGATACCGTTGTTGACGGTAAGACCGCACAGAAATACCATTGCCGCAAAACCACCCGTTCCGAATTCTATACTACTGAAATGGAAAGTAAGGAACATGCCAGTTAGAGATACTGGAATGAGCATAATTATTATCAGAGCTTTATAAAGACTCTCGAAAAGTATGGTGCATATGAAGAAGATAATTATCACCACAAGTCCGATAAGCCAATACTGTGCACCATTGTCTTCGTAACTGCCATCTGTCTTGTTGATGCATCGGAAGCCTATAGGAAACTTGGCATTGAACCCTTCAGTAATGCCTTTGATGTATTTGCAGGTGTAAGTGTATGATCCCAGCACATTGAAAGCCACGCGCAGAACATATTCCTGATTTTCACGGGGAATGCAGTTTTTTGCCTCCCTTTTGTTTATAGACATTAGATCGGCAAGACGGATATCTCTTCCGCCAGCCTTTATGAACGAGTTTTCTAACTGCCATAAGTCGAATTTCCCGTATTCCTCCGGTCGCAGCACATAATCCATTTTTTGCCCGTTTTCTTTTTTTCGTCCCATTTCGTGTTCCACAAGCATCGTGGAAAGTGAACGGTATATATCAATGATGCTAATGCTGTCGTTGGTGAGTATATCTTTGTTGTACTCCATATAATACTCGTCTTCCTGACGTTCGTGTCCAGGCGTTTCAATGGTGATATCCTGTACCCTATTGTTTTGCCGAAGATGCTTGCACATGTCTTCTGCAAAGCGATAGAGGCGGTCGTATTCATATCCGGCAATCTCTATGTTACTGCTCCTGTATTGCAGGTCTAACGAATTGCTAAAGCCACGTTGGCTTACCCCCCATGTACTCCAATCGGCACCACCGATGGTTATTAGTTTGCCTATGACCTTGTTTTCAAGCATGTAAGGAAAAGACGTGTTCAAGTGTTCGGGGTTGAATTCGACCGTAATCTCCGATCCCCAACCCTCTATATCCGTCTCGTAGCGTTTTATTTCTTTATATTGCGAAAGAAAAGCTTCTATTGTCTGTACTTTGTCGTTGAGCTGCTTCGCCGTACCACCTAACGGCATCTGTCCTCTTATGTGCAGTTTCATTTCCTCCGGTTCGGGCTGATAGGTATTAGAGTCGAGAGTGTCTATGAACAGGTACAACGACCAGCCGAAGGCACAGGCCGTAACTGCCAATAACACAGGGCGCACAAGACGATTCTGGGTGAATCTGAGATAGCGACCGTAGATTTTGTTCCATGCCATGACAAACCTGATGTAGCGCGGTCTCCCGCTTTGCCTGCTGCAATAATTCATCCTATCTACCAATGCCGGTGCGAAAAGGGCTGAGACGAGAAGAGCTACAACGAGATTGATTATAATGATCCAGGAAAAGTCGTAGAGGTCAGTCTTGATGTAATCGGGCAGCCAGAATATGATCAACAGAGCTCCGACGGTGGTAAGCGTTGCCCCCACGACTCCAAAATAAGCCTTGAAGTTACGATGGTAGCTATATTGATCTACCATAACAATGGTCGAGTCGATAATCAGGCCGAGCGACACGGTGATGCCAGCCATAGAGAAAGGCTGCAGGCATATATCGAAAAGCCGATAGCAGATGACTGCTATGAGAATATTAGCCAGCAGTGTGGCGACAATGATAAAAAGATACCGAAAGTCACGCTTGCAGACAACGACGAAAAGCAGGAGTATGAGCAGCGACATGACACTTCGAAAAACAAAAGTCTTGAAATCAGAGAACTGCTCGTTAGCCTTGTCGTATGTCAGCTCGTAGCTCAGTTTTGAGCCGACAGTCTGGCTCCTTTCTATTTCCTTCTTTACTTCTGCTGCCACGCTGTTTATGTTTACCCCACCTTCTGCCATCACGTTCATGTAGACGGTGTTCAGCCCGTTGATACGGAAATACTTATCGGGATCACGGTCTTTATATTCACACTTGGCGAGGTTATTGAGATAGATTATCTTGCCGTTAATGTTTTTCACCGGTATCGACTCTAGAAGTTTTTTCTCTCCTTCAACGGAAAGGAACAATGATATTCGCTCATCCGCACCCCGTTTGTCTGTTTTGATAATCTCTCCGATGATGTCCTGCCTGCCCAGATAGTTGCGAATGGCATCCTCGACATCGTAAGACGACAAACCGTATAGTGCCATCTGCCCAGCGTTATACGAAATCTCCATGTATTTCTCTGTTCCTCCAGACACTTCAACCCTGCCGACTCCTTTGATCTTTTCAACATCATGCCTGATGGTCCGCTCAGCAAGTTTTTTTATCTCAATGTCAGGCATAGCCGCCTTTATTCTATACGACAAAATACGTGCATCTCTATCCCTTCCCCGTTCTGTTACTATTTCACCTCCTGACAGTTCGGGGTAGGTTACCTCCTTAGGCAGTTTTTCTCTTACTTGTCGTAACAATGATGCTATCTCGAATTTTACACCCGAAACAGAAGCGTTTTTCTTCAGTTGTACGGTAACGTTCCCCGAACCGAAATTTGATACCGATGAAACAGACTCTACACCCCTTACTGAACTTACCAATCCTTCAATGCGTGAAGTTACGTTCTGTTCTACCACTTTTGCCGATGTCCCCTGCCAATAATATGAAATGTTAAGAGTCTTCCCTTGTTGTGGGCGTGGCTTGTTGCTTATGTCAAGACCTGGTACGAGAGCCATACCTATAATCATAAGTATGCACACGGTAAGGAGTATGGAAAACGAATGCCTCATTAACAGATACTAGAGCGTTTTTTTGTTTTACCACGTGTTTCTTTCCATCTGTATATAATGAAATATATGAGTGGAACAAAGAACAGACTTACCATTGTGCCTGCAATCATTCCCACAACAATGGTTACTGATAGAGGGAACTGCAATGCCGCCCCCATATTGTCTTTGGTAAGAAACGGCAACAAGGCGAGAATGGTGGTGAGTGATGTCATGATGATGGGCTTCAAACGACGGTGCCCGGCTATGATTATAGACTGTAGCAGTGATATATTGCCGTTGCTCCGATATATGTGATTTATTGTGTCAACTTTCAAAATGGAGTCGTTTATAATAATGCCACTCATGACTACAAGGCCTATCATGGACATTATGTTGACGGATTCGCCCATAGCCCATAGTATAATCAGCACTATGCACACGTCGATAACGATTTCTATAAGGATTATTATGGGCTGGAGAAGGCTCTCGAATTGCGACGCAAGAATGAAATACAGCAGCAGTATGGCAACGGTAAGTATAAGTGCAAGCTCCTTTATCATCTGTCTTGACTCGTAATAGTTGCCATGAAACGATGGTTTTATGCTTTTTAAGGTTCCTTGATGAAGGTGTCCAGCGTATTCTACAATTTTTTTTATGGTTTTATCCGATGCCTTTTCTATTATTACAGGATAATATTCCCCTTCATTACCGGCACTCAGACGTTTGAAGCTCTCGTCCATCGTGGCTTCCACTATGAACTCCAACGGAATGTCGACCCCTTCATCGTTGCGAATGGTTTTCTGCATGATGTCGTTGGCATTGGTCTTATTCTGGCTTATTATCACCGGTATGCTTTGTTCACCATTGGTTATTTCATACACTTTACCGTTTCCGGCAAGTTCTCTCAGACGTGTGTATAGATGACGGTAAGATATGTGATATAATGCCATTTGCTCAGGATTGGCAATGTATCGGTATATTTCCTCCGTAGCAACGGGCTGTATGTCGACCTCAGGAAACATGCGTCTGATGCTGTCTGAGAATATGCGTGATTCTGCCACCGACGGTCTTCCACCTTCTGTTTTTTGAAGCCTTATCTCAAGGTCGGGCTTGTCGGTCTGGAATATGAGGTCGTAAATGTTTCCAGAAATATTGAATTCTATTTTTGCCTTGGGATAGTTTTTCTGCACATAAGAGGTAAAAGTACGTTCTACAGAGTCAAGCTCGTTTTTGTCATTAGCCTTGATATAGACAACAGCTTCGTTGTTGGTTATGTCCTTGGTGTGCGAGAGTATAAATTCCTGCGTACCTGACATAGCGGTAATCGAAATATTTTGCTTTGCCATACTTAATAATTCCTGTGTTCTCCGGTCATTTTCTTCGGTCGATATGCCCGCATTCCAGTCTATAGTCATAATGGCGTCATTATGTTCGATGTAAGGCATGCGCTCTTTTTCCATGTGGGGGAATATTAGAAGTATAGCAGCTATGCAAGCAACGAAACCGCCTATAGACAATTTCCCATGCCGCAAAGTCCAGCGCATGGCCGGTTCGTAAATATGTATGAGTGCTCTTTCGGGTTTCCTTTCACTGTGCTTCTCATGAAGCTTGTTTCTGAACAACGTGAAATAATATACCGGCACCACCACAGTCGCTACCAAAAGTGAAGCAAAAAGCGCTATGGTTACGCCCATAGCCTGGTCGTAGAACAATGCACCGGCGGTTCCACTGAGAAATATAAGGGGGATGAATACGGAACATGTGGTAAGAACGGAACTGAGCATGGGCATGAATACCTCTCTTGTTCCTGTAATGACATCGTGCCGTTGCCTTATGTTGTCGATAACGATGATGGAATTGTCTATTATCATTCCAATACCAAGAATAAGTCCGGACAGCGATATTATGTTTAGCGAAATGCCTAAGATGTAGAAGCAAAGTAAGGTTATGATAAGTGACAGGGGTATGGATATTATAATAAGCAATGGAACGCGCCACCCTCCATTGAATATGAATAAAATCAGACATGCTAATACCGCACCTATGATCAGATTCCACTCTAAGTTGGTTATGGAGTAACTTAGCAGTTCTGTCTGGTCTCTTGTAATGTTGAACTTTACGTCAGGATAGTCAGTCTGAAAACTATCAATAAGGGTGTTGATTCCCTCTTGTAAGTCAGCCATCTGTGCATCGTTCTGCTTTATTACGGCAATAGTGACGGCATTGTTGCCATTGTTTCGCACTATGCCATTCCTCACACCGCTTTTTTCAGTTATGCTGCATATGTCTTTCAGTTGCAACAATCTCCCTTCGTGACGTATGTAAATATTCTCTATGTCGTTTTTGGTAATGATTTGTGAGTCGAAGTGTATGCTGTATCTGTATATTCCACTCACTATGCTCAGTGCTTCCAATACGATGTTGTTATCGTTTATAGCTGCTTCTATGTCGTGAGACGTAATGCCAAGGGATTGCATCTTACTCATGTCAGGAACTATATCTATCTGTGTCCCCACTGTTCCGCTATAGTCCACCATTGCCGTTTGTGGCAGTTGTTCAATGCGTTTAACGATGACGTTGCGTACGAGTCTTGACAATTGTGCCATATCGTCATTGTCAGCTCCCCGTTTTGTTATGTCAATATAGAATGCCGGTATGTCCATTGCACTGGCTTTTATCACTTTTGGCCGCAGCATGTCTTTGGGCATGGTGTTCATGGCCCGGTCTATCTTCTCATTGACGTCTATAAACAGTAAGTCCATATCCGAACCCGGTTCAAAGGTGAGCGTGATGGTTCCGGCATCCATTCTCGACTGCGTTTCAATCTCTTTTAATCCTGCCACTTGTGCCAGCTGGTAGCGCATGGGGGTGACCATCTTTTGTTCTATCTCAGTGGCTGATGCTCCCGGATTTGCCATCTGGACAGTGATGCGTGGAATATCTACTTCGGGCATCAATGATATGGGTATATATGCAAATGACAGTATTCCGACGGCAACTGTCGCTATCAGAATCATGCTTACTGATATTGGTCGGTGAATGAGTTGGTTGAGCATGTATATACAAGTGCGGTTAAAATAAGTCTATAATGTATAGGCCGGTGGCAGCATGCCTGTTATTCCTTGCCAATTCTTACTTCCGTATCGTCGGCAAGGTTCAGATTTCCTTTCGTTATAACAACTTCACCGGCTTTAATCTCCGTTTCCTTTTTTGCACAGCCGGTGATGGCATAGCTTGTGAGGTTGCTGTAAGCTATGTCAACATAGGTCCACACAGCCCGTTTGCTCTTTTTGTCATACATGAAGACTACATGGTAGCCATCGCGTTCCACTACAGCTTCTTTAGGGACGACTAACATATTAGGCACGGCATTTTCAACAGTCACTTTCACGTTCATGCCGTCTATGAGCTTTGTCGGGGTGTTTCTCACCCTTGCAGTTATGCTTACCATCCCCTTATCGTCAACAGTAGGATTTATCTCGGTAACAGCTCCGACATATGTTTCTTGTTCACTGGCGTACGGGGTAACCTTCACTGTCTGTCCGCGTCTGACAAATGCAAGCTCAGCTTCAAGGATCTTGAATTCCACTTCGAAGAAAGAATCGTCTATGAGAGTGGCAAACTTCATCCCTGGCTGATGGGCGCGCGCCTCAAGGTTGGCTATCCTTCCTGCGAAAGGTGCACGTAGTTCGCATTCACTAAGACTCTTTTTGGCTGTTCGTAGTTGAAACTTGGCGGTGTAATAACCAGACACGATCTCGGCACGATGGCGTATCTCTGCCGGCACCTTGTCAATCTCTCCACTGTATCCTAAGCTTATGATTTTGTCTTGTAATTCTACCCGTGCACGCTCAAGGTCGTGTTGTGCCTTTTCCAAGTCTGCCAGTCTGTCACGCGTGTCAGACACACATAGTAATGCGCCCCGTGCCACACGCTGTCCATTTACCACTGCCACTCTTTGTAGTATCTCACCCTGTTTGCTACATTGAAGCTCGGCTTTCCTTATAGCAACGAGTTTACCGTTGCATAGCAGTTGTTTCTGAAAAGTCCGAAGACTGAGAGTCATGGTGTCAACTTCCACAATTGCCTGTTGCTGTTCTGGCAGAGCCGGCTCCTGCTCCTGCCCTGAATCTCTTTTATGCCTACACGATGAAATGGCCAAGGCTAAAAGAGAGATGCATATCGCTGTTGTAACTTTATTCATGATTATTTCTGGTTCATTATTATTTTGTCAAAATCGACATGTATGTCAGTACGGTTAACCCAGTCGTATAGTGTGGATTTCTGCAGTGTATAGTAGTCAGTCCAAAAAGATTGGAGAATGGCTATATATTGCTTGTTTGCCGACTCGAGTTCCTGCTGCGCAGTGTTAAGGTCTGTAACGGACGTGGCTCCAGTTTCAAATCTCTTCCTTGTAATCTCGTATCTCTGTTCCGAAATTTCCTGTGCCCTGAGAGCATTCTTACATTGTGAAGGTTGCGTGTTGAACTGTATTACCCTCTTTCGTAACTCTTGGATATAGTCGAGGTGTACTTGTTCGTTCTTCGTTTTTGCAAGTTCCAGCTGTGCCTGTGCCATTCTAACCTTTCCCTTGCCCACTCCCCAATCGAAGATGGGCAGGGAAAGGGTAAGTCCAATGATTTCATTGTCGTTGAGGTGGTGGTAGGCTTTCGAGAAAGTATTTGCCGATTGTGTGAATCCTACTTCTCCATGCAGCGTCAGTTGCAGACCGCGCCCAGCTTTTGCCTGTGCAAGTGCCCTCTCCGCCTCAATCGTCTGTTGTTTTTGTTCAAGAGAATGGGAGGAATTGGCTATTGCTTTCTGTAGGACATTCTCAACGTTCAATAATATATCGGGCACATTGCTTGGGGGGATCAGTGACACATGTTCATAATTGGTAACGCGTAAATAAGAGAAAAACTGATACAGCTTGTCATTAAGTGCCAGTTTGTTGCTGTTGGCAGCCACCTGTGCATTGATCAGTGACAGCTCTAACTGCAGCACCTCACTTTTGGTCGTCGTACCTATCTGCAGGCGCTTGTTGGCCATGTCAAGGAGCTGCTCGCGGTCTTTTATTGTTGCAATGCTTTGCTTATAATCTGATTGTGCGGCAAGTACGTTGAAGAAAAGCTCGGAGACTTGTATTGTAATCTGCTGCATGGCAGAAATATAATTTTTCTGGGCTATTTGATATTCTATCGGTGCTGTCTTCTTATCCCATTTTAGGGAGTTGAAGGCTCTGAACGGTTGTGTATAGCTGATCCTGAGTGGCTGTGAATTGAAAGTCGTCTTATCATATGTGAACTGATTGAGACTATAAAGGTATGACTGCAGCGATACGGTTCCCCCCGTAGCGGCAATTTTCTGATTTACGGAAAGTGTGAGTTGATTTGACAATGAATTGTTGCTGACATACGCCACTTGGCCGTCATTATAGTTTCTTACCGCTACCAAAGAATGGTCAAAATTTCCAACGCTCCCATTAAGGTTAATGGAAGGCCGTAAATCTGCTTGAAAAGAACGGAATATCCAATACTTTGACATAAACTCGAGTTTTGCCAGCTGGGCATCATAAGAATTTTGCTGAGCTATGGATATGGCATCACGTAATGTCAATTGTTGAGCCCTAACGGTGAGAGCCATAAACAGCATAATAAAAAGATTTTTCCTCATAAAACTATCTTTGCTTTTTGTTTCATTTCCTCTGTCGCAGGAGAAGTGATTTTCGGTTTCATTTCTATTATTCTCTTTGCCATCTTTTTCATCTTCCTTTTCTGTCCCACTGATTCATACAAAACCATAAGTTGGTACAGAGGATAGAGACGGTTCGGCATTACAGCATGTGCCTTAAAATAAGCTTGCTCTGCAAAATGGGGGAATCCCATATCTTTGTAGTTGTTTCCCTGTAGCAAATAAAACATGGGGTCATTGCTGATCAGTATCCCATTTGAGAGTATCGCATTACTGTCATTATATCTTCCTGCACCTCTGAGAACCTTTGCAAATTGGAATAGAAATTGAGGATTATCATTTTCTTTTTGCAATACTTTGTAATAGTCATAGATAAATGACTCATTTTGCATACCGATGAATAGTTTCGACTCCTTATCAGCATTTTGACACAACTGAACTTCTTTTGCAGTGAACGCAGAGATACTCATAAATATTAATCCATATAGCATAATTATAACATTTTTTCTCAAGCCATGCGCTTTTACAATCTGAACATGATTAGGAGAGGCTGCTGCAATCGTAATAATTATTATGCGATATGGATATAATTCAAAAGGATAGGAAAAGAGAGAAAATGCAAGCAATGCCAATATTGCACAGAATAGAGGCCTACTATAATGAAATATATTATATAAAACTGATAGCATCGTAACTATACAAAGTGCAAGACCCACAATTCCTTGCTCGATAAGAATTTTCAAAAAATCACAAAAAGCATATTCTGAAACATTTCCAGAAAAGAACAAAGGATTAGAGGGATCTGCTATGTAAAGTTCTGAAACACCTTGAGCACAGGCATGACGAAAGCCACCAATTCCTACTCCGAGCCAAGGAGTATGCTCCCATGTCTTCAAACTTGCAATCCAAGTGAGAATACGTCCATTTGCGGAACCTTGTTTTATAAAATATAAACCTACAATAATGCCTGCGCATGTCAGCCATATGACATATCTCCACCGCCAATAGTATTTTCTATAGTGCCATAGACTGAATATCACAAAAGTCAATATGGCAGCCCTACTCCATGTAAGAAGGAGTATAATGCCAAGTAAGGCTAGAATGAAGTTATAGCCCCCAATCAAATATCCATAATATTTTGTTGGCACTTCCTTTATCAATAAAAAGATATCATTTTTCGACAGTATCCCTATTATCAAAGTGATAAGTAAATATGCAGAATAGGGACCTGGATTAAGAAATGATCCTGTAAGTACATAAGCAGGATGTCTGCTTTCCCCCATTGTCATCTGGAAAAAGCCATTCAGTGCCTCATAACACCCGAATAAGACAAATATTATTGAAAGATGGATATCCTGGACCTTGATCGGAGAGAATATCGGTCTAAGGGTAAAATACAGGACAAACATTCCCGTATCCTTAATAAACTGCGTAGCACAAGGGTATTCCTTTCCTATCCAGACCCTGAAAAAATAATAAAGGGCACCGGCCAGCATGAGCATGTCACAGATGGATAACTTGAAGCATGCAGTGTTGCGAGTTGAGAGGAACAGGCATGTCATACCAGACAAGCAGAATACAGGCAAGGCCCATGCCGTAATAGATTCCGCATGACTCCATCGTACCTCTACGGGCATGACCGTCGTAATCATCAAGAATATGCATATAGATATACCGATGATTTGCTTCCTGTATGTACGAAACCGGTCGTAAAATGAAACATACGTCATAAGGGTTTGCTTTTTATATTTCAGTCACGTCAATCAATACACACCTTTTATTCACACGGCGGATTGTTGCGGGTATAAGCCTACCACCAAATCTGCTTTCCATTTTCATATGTAAAAACTCTTTCTTCCTGTCCCCTTGTAAGATTTCTGAGTAAGTACACTCCTCCTGAGGGAACTTTCTTAAATACAAGTACGGGAGATGTTGCTTTTTTTGCACCAAGGCTATTCCATTTACTATTGTCCCAGTAAAATAACTCGTATTTATCATTAGGTGCAATGGCATTTCCATCTCCTCTTGCAAAATAATAAAAATGACTAATTCTGACAGGCTTTCCAAAATCCATTCCTACCCATGAACCGTCACCGTTTGGCGCATCAAAGAAAGTAAGGATATCGCCATCAAACACAGCATCACGAGTGTAATCTTTTCTATTACCCCATGCCCCTTCTGTGCCAATGACTTTTCCTTTTATCTCTTTTCCTGATATGTCAAAAAAGTATATTTCTGCGACATTAGCATGAGTTTCTGGCTTGGTTGAGAAAAAACGCCAATAACGATATGCTGGTATACTATCTGAAACACCCACATTATAACCAATTCCATGACACTTACCTATTTTATGTACTGTTTTATATTTTTTAAAATCAATATCATTTGAGGCTTGGAATTCACAACTATCTAACCGATGTAGAAAACTGCATGAATATTCTAAAGCGGGATACTTCCTCCGTAATATCATATCTATTTTTTTCTTCGGATTAATATTTATCTCTTTCACCTTACCATTTAACGAGACAATAAATGGAGAAGCTATAGCATTAATCTTCCCGCTATCATTATAACAATAAGGCATATACAAGGAGTTCCTGCCTATATTCTTATATAAAACTTTTTTTCTACTTACTTTTCCAAAACAGATAGGAGTCCAATCTCTATCACCAAAGATTGCTAAAAAAGCATATTTTTTTTCTTTTATTAGTTCTGATGATTTTATACAAACATTAGTAGAGCTTATATAGTCAGCTGTGACATCTTTTATAAATATTGTTTTAAATAATGAAGGAACATTTTTCTCTGAATTATTTAAGTCTACTAGTTCTTCATTGATTGCGTAAGTATGCCTATATGCTTTTGCCAGTTTTTCAGAAAGACGATAACTGTCTCCTGGAAGTGCACCTCCCGCATCAAAAGGATAATGGTATCCGTTTTCAGAAATCAAGACATTCCAAGAATGCCCTAATCGGCGACAGGCCCAATGAGGAGTAAAATCTGCAACGACAGGTATTCCATTGCTTCGTAGTAATGCTAATGAATTATAAGAAAAGTATTCACATGTACCAAATGGAACTTTAGTTCTAATTTCCCATTTCATAGTGGGGTACTGTATATCTTCGTCAATCTGTGGTTGGATGTAGATACTATAGTTGCGAATTAGTGTTCTGCAAGCTTCGAGGGTGGAGTTCCTATAGGCATCACAACGATTTAAGTCGCTCATTTTTTCAGAATGAAAATTTGTTAGTCTAAAACGCCAATCATCAAGAAGTTGTAATTCATGGACTTTATATGGAAGTATATATTCACAAAAATCATCAAAAGAAAGGTGTGTGGCCCATGCTCCTTTCTGCCAACTGTCAAAAGCTTTGTCAATGTTTTTTATTAGATATGTTGACGATATAGATTTAATGTCTTGGCATTTCTTTAAATTTGCCAAATTAAATCGTTTAGCGCATGAATTGATAGAATCCCGTATACTATTGAAACTGGAATCTTTCATTGTTTCTAGAATAGAGTCCACAGAATGGGAGTATCTTATAATTACGGCAGTGTCTACATAAGAGTAATGGCCTGGCATATTTCGTATTAAGAACTTAGCTGCTTCCTTTTTCATGGAATTCTCCTCATAATGACTTAGAACTTTTTCCATCTCTGTACGATTTAAATCTGCCATTGTGAGAGCTTCTTCTAATCGATTATCTGCGTCGAATGATGTACATCCGACAACCAACATCATCACTAAAACTGTATATATATATATTAGTTTCATCTTATCCCTTATTTTTATGATAAACATATCCAACTATCCCCACTATATATTCTTCCGGCACAAGTCCCCAATACCGAGAGTCATTAGAGTCGGAGACATTGTCACCTGCCATGAAATAGTAATCATGCTTAAACCTATGCCAAAATAGTTGCTTGCCATCAGCATAAACCGTGTTTTTTTCCCAGTCCCAAGTCATTTTTTTCTTTGTTTCCCATTCAAGCTGAATTTTGTAATAAGCCGCCTCATAAGGAGTAATTCTTATAATATCCCCCTTACGAGGTATGTATATTGGACTCATATTCTTTGTTGTAGAAAGGAAATGCTCTTTGTCAAAGGGGTATGTATTTAGTATTTCATAGGAGAGCAACGAGTCTGGTATCTCCGAGAATTTATGTTGTTCTTCCTCTATACCTAGAATCCCCTCATAATTGTTATTCTTATAAAAACCGTTTTCTACATATATGCTATCACCAGGAATGGCAACCACACGCTTACAAAAAACATTGTTTATTACAAAATTTATCTTGCCTACATGATGAGGAAAGTTAAACACAACTATGTCATTGTGTTTTACCTTTCTTAATCCTTTCAGTCGCCATGATTCCAATTCCACACCATCAATGTTGAAATTAAATTTAGTATATATCCGTGCCCCAGCAATAAGTTTGTTGACAAAAACCTTATCTCCAGGATGTAAAGTTGGCATCATGGAAGACGTTGGTATTGAGTAGTAGTCTGTGATAAAGCAACGTACTACCAACCACCATATATATAGTAATAGTAAATATTTTACTACAGAAACGCTCCTCATTATAGACAAAAAACACTTCATTTACTTTTGTTCATGGATTATGAATTTACTCCAAATAGTCAAGGAATTATCTATCTGATTTTTTTTTGTACATTCTATACATGTTAACATTGTTTTATGAATATAATCCATATATTAGCACTCTATTTTGATTTTTATTTTCAAATTATAAGCACATTGGAAACTTCTTCTTTTTTAAAACGCCTTTTTGAGGAGGGACTCATACATAGAATGATATGGAGTCTTTTATTACAATTTATATTTGAATTCAAAACCGACACCTTTCGTATCATCTTCTTGTATGCCTATAAATCTCTTATTATCTTCATCAACTGTAAAGCATGTTAATCGTGGTACATCATAAAGCGCAACAGCTGTACCACTCCAGCTAATCACTAAAATATTCATTCTCTGTTTATATTCTGGATTGTCATATAAAATATAAATATAATCCTTGGTAGAACAGATATCTACTAAATAAGAATATGGAGAAATTGCATTCTCACGAGTATATTTTGGCATATCTTTCTTCAATTGTAGCGTTATTGAATTCTCTCCATCGTCATCCAAAATATGTATGACAGGAAACGAGAAATAAGCTACAGCTAGTTTCCTTTGGACATTACTATAAGTAGTTAATGTTTGAGATAACTCAAATTTGTTTGCAGAAAACACTGAAGGATCAATTGATGGTATTCGTATCGGTTGTGCAATGTCGTTCCTTGCGTCATAAGTAAATAGTTCTGCCAACTCAACAAGTTTGGATCCGATATATTTTTTGTCTTCTGTGCGATAGACAGCATTAATTCCATGCAATTGTTTATTGGAAAAGTCTTTAATTCTAATTGGTGTGTCCGATAAGGAATTTATGTTGATGGCGTAAAGTTTATTTTCCCCTCTTTCTAATACATATGCATATGTTTCTCCTTTGATATTAGTACTTTGGCCTGTAATTAAAGGGGCAATCCATTCATTACTTCCATGCCCTTTTTTCAAAATCTTTTTAATAATGCGAAAATTACTGTCACAAATACACACAAAATGATCTTCCCCCTTTAAAGTAAGAAGATATTTACTATCTAACTTAATGATGCTGTAAGCATTGTACAAAGAGTCCAATGCCTTTATCTGACGCCCCTTTAATTTCTGATTTATAGGAAAATCGGAAATTATTTTTATATCGTTTGAGCACGCACAAAATACAAAGATAATAATGGGCATAACCCATGCATGCAGTTTGCACGCATGGGAAAATTGGGAACTGATTTTCATTAATAGAAACATTTTGAATAACTACCTTTTCCTTTCTCGTCATAAACCTTGATTAGACAATTTCCACAGTCATAGTAAGTGTGCCCTTTTGCTACTTTTGATTCTGAGTAACAAATATTATAGTTTCCATAACCCTCTCCATCTGTTAGGGCTTCAACGTTCTCATCAAGCATAAGATCTGCAACTGCGGTTTTTCCCTCTAAGGTCTTGTAACTTGCGTATGTAACAATCCCCGCTGCAACGAGACATAATGCAGAAAAAATAAATTTTCCTTTCATGTTTTAATATATTTTTATTTTATCCTACTCACTTCGCTTTTCGGATTACTCGCCTTTTATACAGTAAGGTCTGTTTGCACATGAATATTTTTTCGTCTAATATTTCTATTTCCCCTCCCCTTCTTCTAATATGTTTATATCCAGATAGAAAAAGATGCGAAAAGTGTATAAGAATCTATATTTATACAATATCTTTCGCTATTATTTTTTGATTGCTGTCAAGGATTTTTGTTAACATGTTCTTAATATCTATATTTACTATAGGATTGCCAATAAGCTCTACATTTCCTTGTCTATTTATAAGGAAAGTATGTAAAAGTTTGTTTGTAGGTATTTGAGGATTTCTACGTTCAAATACTCCTGTTGTGTCTATATAGACGAATTCATTGAATAATGTATCTTTTTTAATAAGCTCTAAGACATGTTTTCTATTGTTTTGTTTTGGTACAACTACAAACATGTATTTTAATGAACCATTTTTGAAAGCATCCATTAGATTCAATTGAGACCAATCTGCCAAATGCGTGATAGCACAATCACTACAAGAAGCAGAGTCCACATACATGACATAAATGTATCTTGCATTTTTGTAATATGCCTCCTGTCCTTTTGTCGATACATTTATCATAGAGTCTATAGGCAATTCTATATGTGAACCATAAAAAGCCTTCATTTCTTTGCCGATTTTGTTTCTCGAATTACATGAGGCAACTATGGTTAGTATTACTAAACAGAATACAAAATTAAAGAGCTTTCTCATTCAAACAGAATTTAACAATAATAGGGGTATTTTTACTCCCATCTATTCCATATTTTTTTAATATCTCGTTTGCAAAAGATTTTGGAGATACAAATTCTGGATAGATTATTGCATAAAAGTTATCTTCTTTTGCACCTATTACAAACATACCTAATTTTCCATCATCTTGTCCAAATGCATAGGAGCCTTTTTTCTTATTGAAAAAACCAATATAGTACTCTTGCTTAGGACCTACTACTTTAAGATATAACCAATTTGAGGTTTCATGGGCTTCTACAATACACTTGAAATAATCGGTTGAATTATCTACAACCTCAAAATCCTTATAAGTTTTTGGCAAAACATCAGCAGGAAGAGCATTTTTTCCGAAATCTATTTTGTATAACGTTTCTAGTCTACCGTCTTTATAATTGTCTATATAAAAATCTCCATAATCAGATAAAACTCTACATTCTTCATTATACTTATAAAAAGGATTCAAGACAAAATGAAATCTCTTACCTTTTCTCAATCCCTTCACCTCTTTTTGAGAATCATACACAATGGTGTTATCATTTCTGTTGTCAGTGAAACAAATAAATTCTGAATTACCTACAAATTCTGCTTTTTCATATTCATTAGAATTTTGTGAAAAAAATTTTTTCCTTTCTTTAAATTTCCCATCGTATAAATTGTAACACACAAGTCCACGATCATCTAATACCATCATAACAGAATCTTTCTTATTTATACAAATGTCTTTGATGGATGTATACTCTGAGGCCGCATGGCCCATTTTTCCTATTGTACATAAGTATTTACCATCTGAAGAAAATGAATATATACGTTTTGCTTTATAATCTTGATATATGATTGTGCTATCTAATACTATACATTTTGCAGCATAAGACATAAGGCAATTTGTATTCTCTTGTAACTGAATTACATCTTTGATATTCAGCAAGGTGGACCAATTCTTATAGCCATAATTATCTACATGGAATTCTTTGCTATTTGCAGGAGTTTGCTTACAAGCCATAATGGTACAAACTATTAACAGCATACAACATGCAGAGAAAATTATCCTCTTTTTTTTCGACATACGATATTTTTTTACTCAATAAATTGTACATAAATCCTAACGAGTAACAGGAATTCTTACAATAAGGTAAGATTATTAATGATAATGAAACCTTACAAAGATAATTTTCCCTTTATCCAAGAATTCCTGCACTCACAAGAAGTTTAAAGGTGTTTAATTTCTACACCGTTACAAACCTAACAACAATCAGAGGGGAAACATTCTTTGTTCCCACCTAATTTGCAGCTAACCCATTTTTTATAATCGCATGGAGCGGAACAAGCACCTGACGTTTGTTCATAATAACCGCGGGGGGCACCAATACCACCACCACCATTTTCTCCCATTGTTAATGCCTCAATATTTTCTCCAAGCAAGTTAACAACTGTTTTGTTTTGACTGAGAGTCTTGTAGCCTGTGAAAGAGGCTAGCCCTACTGTTACAAGAGTAAACATAGAAAACATAATTTTCTTTTTCATGTGATTTTTTTTTGATATATTCCTACTCACTTCGCTTTTCAGATAACTCGCCTTTTATACAGATAGGTCTGTTTTTTCGTATATTTGATGTAAACGTTCTAAAGGAAATTAGCCATAGTACAATAGTTTTTATAAATGAACCTTTAGCCGAGAAATGGATCAGTTCGCCGAAACATCCACAAGATTCTATACTGCCTAACAAAGTAGGAAAAAGGTAATTAATTCCTGTCAAATACAAGAAACATAATAACAATATAAATACAATAAACGTAGAATATAACGAATACCTTTCGAAAAACAATAAAAATCCTAGCAAGATTTCTACACAACATACAACAATTGCTATTTGGCCACTAAAAGGCACAAATAAGGAAGATACGTATAATTCAGAATACAGAGAAACTTCAATACTAAAACTATGAAGATAAAAGCACTTGGATATTCCAGATATTAACAATACAATAGCTAAAAAGTACTTGCCAAAGTTACTAAATACTATCTTAACGGTATAGATATTATCCATGTTACTAATTTAAGCTAATAGAATTAAAGGTTTTGAGTTCTTTACTAAGCGAGCTAACTATGATAGATATAAGTTTTTTTTTAACTTTATCTTCGGTTTTTGCAAACTTAATAAAAAGTCTCCATACTATATAACAAATAATTTTAATATTAACCAATATTATTGATTATTGACAAAAGGATGGCGGAAATTAAATATTTTTCATTTCTTTTCCTGATATTTCCTCACTCAAAAAATAATAATATTATTACCATAATTTTGTTGTTCGATAACACTCTATTCACTTAATAACAAATGATTATGGAATCAAACAGCAATGACAACTATGTGCTGGTCTTGGAAGACCGCACGGAAGTAAAGAACCAAAAGGAAGCGGGGAAACTCTCCGTAGTTTCAGGTATTGACGACAAGGGTAACCTCAAAACCACCGAAGCCATCGCCGCCAATCAAGCAGCGTTCCTGAAGTTCAACAGCAAGGAGGGACTCTTGGAGAACTTTATGAAGAATTTCCTCCGGCAGTTCAACGAGCCTACCCGTTTCGGACTCTACAAAGTCGTGGCAAACAACGTGGAGCAGGGCGTGGACAACCTGCGCACTCTGCTCCAAAGCCGTGAGAAACCCGAAACCAAGCAGCAGTTGGCAGAGATTGGCGTACCCTTTGAGGACTATCTGCCACAGCAGAAGAACACCACCGCCATCGATGTGGAGAAAGTAGATTGGCAGCAGCTTGACCGTCTCGGACTCTCCCGTGAGCAGTTGGAGCAAAGTGGAGAGTTAGAAAAAATGCTCAACTGGCAGAAAAGCAATCTCGTTACGATTGCCATCCCGATGGGCGACACCACCATCTACACCGAAGCACGCCTTGCCTTCCGCACGGACGGCGAGGGCAACATCGGCTTGGCCATTCATCCTTTAAGAAAGGAACCACAGCTCGATTTTCCCTATATGGGCTACAAGTTCTCGCCCGAAGAGAAGGAAACACTCCTTGCTACGGGCAACCTCGGCAAGACCATCGAGGTAACGCCCAAGAACGGTGAGCCTTTTTCCGCCTACGTTTCCATTGATCCACAGACCAATGAACTTATCGCCCTGCGTGCCGACCGCGTGAACATTCCCAAGGAAATCAAGGGTGTTACGCTTTCCGATGCACAATATAAAGACCTCGTGGAGGGCAAAGCCGTGAAGGTGGAGGGTATGACTGCCAAGAGCGGCAAGTCTTTCAACGCCACCCTGCAGGTCAATGCCGAACGGAAGGGGATTGAGTTCATCTTCGACAACAACCGTGGTTTCAAGGAACGTCAGCAGCAGACACAGCAGCAGGGCGCACCCCACAAGCTCTGCGGCTTGGAACTTTCCGAGAAGCAGCGTGAGGCACTCGACGGCGGTCGAACGCTTTACCTTAAAAATATGGTTGATAAGGAGGGCAACTCCTTTAATGCCTATGTCCGTATGGACAAGGAGCAGAACCGCCCTCGCTTCTATAAATGGAACCCGGACAAGAGTCAGAATACGGGCAAGGTGGAAGCCGTGGCAGAGGAACACAAGACACAGGTAGCCGTGAATAACCACGGCAAGACCAACGAAGCCACGAAGAACGTGAAAGAACCTCTGAAGACCGGGCAGACACAGCCCACTGCCGCCCAAAAGCAGAAACAGGAAGAAAGCAAGCAGAAGAAGTCCCGTGGACGTAAGATGTAACCTTTAATCCCTTCACCGATTATGACAACTTGTATTATTGCCGAGAAGCCCTCGGTAGCCAGAGATATAGCCCGCATCGTTGGGGCAAATAATAGACAAGACGGATATATAGAAGGTAGCGATTACCTTGTCACTTGGGCTATGGGACACCTTATTACCCTTGCTATGCCCGAAGCATACGGTTTTTCCGCCTACAAAGCCGAAGACCTGCCCATCCGTCCCAGTCCCTTTCAACTTATCGTCCGCCAAGTACGCAAGGACAAAGATTTTGTATCAGACCCTGCGGCACTCAAACAACTCAAAGTGATACGTTCCTGCTTCGACAAGGCGAATCGTATCATTGTTGCCACCGATGCAGGGCGGGAGGGTGAACTCATCTTCCGCTACATTTATCAATATCTTGGCTGTAAAAAACCTTTCGACCGTCTTTGGATTTCATCATTGACGGACAAGGCCATCCGTGAGGGATTTTCCAACCTCAAGCCGGGAAGCAGTTACGACAATCTCTATCACTCCGCCAAAGCAAGAAGCGAAGCCGACTGGCTCGTAGGTATCAATGCCAGCCGTGCCCTTTCCATTGCCCGCAGGGGAGGCTATTCATTGGGACGGGTACAGACCCCGACCCTTGCTATGGTCTGCCGTCGGTACATAGAGAACCGTGATTTTTCTTCCGTGCCGTTTTGGAAACTCTCCGCGCTCACGGAGAAAGAGGGCATGTCGCTGAAAGCCATTGGCATTACCGACTACGGGAGTGAAGCATCGGCACAGACAGCCTTCGCTGCGCTTAGCAGTCAGAGCCGGCTTAAAGCAGAGTCGGTCGCAAGACAGGTGGGGCATACCGCGCCACCACTCTTGTACGACCTTACTGCCTTGCAGAAGGAAGCCAACAGACGCCACGGCTTTTCAGCGGACAAGACCCTCTCGATTGCCCAGAGCCTCTATGAGAAGAAAATCACGACCTATCCCCGCACAGGCAGCCGATACATCAGTGTGGATGTCTTCGAGGAAGTACCCGCCCTGCTCCGCAAGATAGGAGAGGCACTTCCAACTCCGCTTAACCGCCACTCGGTGGATAACGATAGAATAACCGACCACCACGCTATCATCCCCACAGGGGAATCGCCTTCCGGCTTATCTACGGATGAAGCAATCATATATAATATGGTAGTAACCCGCTTTGTCGAAGCCTTTTCTCCCGATTCCGAGGAAGAACGTATGCAGGTACGGTTTACGGACGGCACCAACACTTTTGTTTGGAAAGCGTGCCGACAAGTCTCCTTGGGCTGGAAAGCCGTGCAGAAAGATAAGACAACGGAAGTTGAGAAGAAAGAGGACGGAGACGAGCAGGTTTTGTCTTCGTTGCCTGACTTGACGGAGGGAGAGGTTTTGCCGCTTGTTTCTGCCGAGATAACTGAGCATAAGACCAAGCCTAAACCTCTCTATACGGAAGCGACTTTACTTTCCGCTATGGAGAATGCAGGGAAAGAGGTCAAAGATGCAGAGAGCAAGAAGGCGATGGCAGAGTCTGGTATCGGCACACCTGCCACAAGAGCCAACATCATCGAAACGCTTATCCTCCGTGACTATATCCACAGGGAGAAGAAATCCATTATCCCCACTGAAAAAGGCTTGTCTGTCTATGAGATTGTCAAGGACAAGAGGATTGCCAATGCGGAGATGACGGGCAGTTGGGAACTGACACTTGCCGCTATTGAAGCGGGACAGATGCCACCCGAAAAGTTCGCACAAGGTATCAATTCATACGTCGGCACTATCTGCGAGGAACTGCTCTCGCTTGCCCCCGAACAGAAATCTTACCCGACCTACCGCTGTCCCAAGTGCGGCAATGAGAGCGTGGGCATCTATGCCAAGGTCGCCAAGTGCAGGCACGAGGGCTGTGACTTCCACATTTTCCGAGAAGTCTGTGGCACGTTGCTTACAGAGGGCAATATTCGGGACTTGCTGACCATAGGTCGGACACCCGTCCTCAAAGGATTGACGAGCAAGGCAGGCAAGAAGTTCAACGCCCGACTGGTACTGAATGAGGACCATACCACTTCCTTTGAATTTGAAAGTAGGAAAGGAAAACAAAGAGGGAGATAATCCCGGCAGAAACAAAGAGGAACAGAATTGGTCGGGAGGTAATGTACTTTTATCTTCCGACCTTTTTCCTCTTAATTAAAAAGAAAACACTATGGCATACAATAAGAAATCAGTCTTGGCAGCCAATACGGAAGCCATCCGTGTGGTGCTGCGTCTGGAGAAAGAACGCCGTGAAGCCACCGAGGAAGAGAAAGCCGCATTGCGAGGTTATCAGGGCTTCGGTGGCTTGAAATGCGTACTGAACCGATGTGACAGTGCCGACGACCTCCGCTACTGGAGTCAGTCGGAGCAACAGCTCTTCGAGCCTACCCAAAGGCTCAAACAGATGATATACCGTGAAGCCGTCGATGCCAATACCGCCAAACGCTATTGGGAGAGCATCAAGGCGAGCGTGCTCACGTCTTTCTATACCGATACCCGCATCGTAGCCGCAATTGCAGATGCACTCACTTCTGTAGATGTACCCATACGTCGATGCTTAGACCCTTCAGCTGGCATGGGTGCCTTTGCCGAGACATTCGCAAAGAAGGCAAGTACGGTCGATGCAATGGAGAAAGACCTGCTCACTGCCCGTATCTCACAAGCCCTGCATCCTTACGGGCAAGGCAACATCTTTGTCCGCCAAGATCCCTTTGAAGCCATCGGGGAGTTGGAGGATAAGGACAAGTACGACCTTGTAACCAGCAACATCCCCTTTGGCGATTTCATGGTCTATGACCGTGAGTACAGCAAGGGCAAGGACATTCTCAGACGGGAATCCACACGCGCCATTCATAACTATTTCTTCGTGAAGGGGCTGGACACGCTCAAGGAGGGCGGACTCCTCGCATTCATCACCTCACAGGGCGTATTGGACAGTCCGAAGAACGTGGCCATCCGCCGTTACCTGATGCAGAACAGCCGTCTTGTCTCCGCCATCCGCCTGCCTTCGGGCATGTTCTCCGAAAACGCAGGGACGGAAGTGGGCAGCGACCTCATTGTCCTGCAGAAGCAGTCGGGCAAGGATATCGGTGAAGGCACCGAGCAGCGGTTTGTAGAAACCGCCTCCGTTCCCAAAGGTGATGGCTTCTCCATTGCCTTTAACCATAACTCACTCTTTGAGGGCGAATGGAAAGACATTGCCCACCGCACCATCGCCACGGAGCGCACGATGGGTACAGATCCATACGGCAAGCCTGCGTGGGAATACCGCTTCGATGGAAGCATGGACGATATGGCGGACAGTCTTCGGATTCAACTCTCACAAGATGTAGGAAAACACTTTGACCGCAAGCTCTACGAGACGGGCGTGCCAATGACGGAGGAGGAACGGCAGCAGGAAGCCGGGAAGCAGCTGCACAAGTTGGAGGTAACGGTTGATTTGCCCGAAGAGGAACCCAAAGTGGAGTCCAAAGCGGACAAGGACGCAGAGAATGCCTATAACTTGATGCCCGACAGCATCAGGAAGCAACTGCCCAAACTTTACAGCAAGGGGAAGGAACTCATTGGCGATAAGGTCGCCTACGCACGCTATTTCTTCCCGATGGGAGCATATACCGCTTACCTCTTGGAATATGACCCCAAGACTCGCATCGGTTTCGGTGCCGTTACAATGGGCTATGGCTGGGAGTTGGGCAATATGTCGCTTGATGAGATGGAGGAAGTCAAGATACACGGGCTGGGCATTGAACGGGATTTGTATTTTACCCCCAAGAAGCTGCACGAGATAGCAGAACTGGAGGAAATCGTAAAAGGGAGATATACCAAGGAAACGATTATCGAGGAAATCAAGGAAAAAACCGAGCCGACAGTTCAGACTCAACCAATGGAGGAGAAACTTTCCACAGAAGATGTCAAGGAGGAAGTTCAAGTTGAAAAGGTCGGTGAGCCGATTAAGGAAGAGACTGATGGGCAATCCGTGCAAGCAGCCGACCAAGTTCCCTATGAACCCGCCCCCGAAGGAGTGCCCACATTGACCCTTCACCGTCAGTATGAACAGGAAACGAAGGAAATCCGCACGGACGTAGAAACGCCACGGGAGATGAACGGACAGACGGTCTATTTCGATGAGGACCATCACCCCATTATGGATCACTCGGACAACGACTCGTCTATAGAGCAACTTTCTCTATTCGCTCCGGACGAGTATAACCTTTGGACACAGGAAGTAAACAGAGTCAATAAAGAGATAAAGGAACTATCCACGGGGCAGACAAAGTCAACCCCAAGCCAGCAGCCAGCCACAGCCAGTCAGCAGAAAAAGACGGTAACGAAACAGGGCAATTCTCGCAGAGGCAAGAAATCTCCACCCTCGTCAATGAGAGAACCGTCGCTCTTTGACTTTATGAATGAAGCCGAAGAGCGTAGCCCGAAGCCCATAGCGGAGGTAAAAAAGGAATTTGATGCCTCACCCCGTCCGTTTCTCTCATCACCGGACGCCCATTTGAGGGATGGCTCCATTGTCGTGCAGAAGGGGCAGGTCGGTTTTCTCTCCGACTTGAAGCGGCATCCCACCTTTAACCCGATGGACTTGCCCTATGCCCAAATCTCACGGCTGAAATCCTATGTAGAGATACGGGAGAGCTACCACCGTCTATATGACTATGAGGCGAACAACCAAACTGAGGACAAGGAGGAACGTGAGAAACTCAACCGCCTTTATGACGGCTATGTCCTACGCTGGGGGTACTTCAATCAGAAGGCTAACGCTGATGTGATAAAAATGGATGCCACGGGCATGGAAATGCTGTTCTTGGAACGCTCCGAGAACGGAAAGTACATCAAGGCGGACATCTTCGACCACCCCACGGCATTTGCCACCACCGAACTGACCGTTGCCGCAGACCCGATGGAGGCATTGGGCGCATCGCTCAACAAATACGGTATGGTCGAGATTGATTATATGAGTTCCCTGCTTCCCGATATGGAGGAAAGTGATTTGCTTTCCGCCTTGGAGGGGCGTATCTTTTACAATCCGGAGGAAGACGGCTACGAGGTAGCCGACAAGTTCATTTCGGGCAACGTGATAGAGAAGGCGGAGCGCATCGAGTCGTGGCTATTGGACCATCCCGAACACGAGGAGGCGAAGCAGAGCCTTGCCGCCCTGCGTGCCGCCACGCCGACACCGATTCCTTTTGCAGACCTTGACTTCAACCTCGGTGAGCGATGGATACCCGCCAAGGTCTATGGCAGGTTCGCCTCGGAGTTCTTTGAGACCGACATCAGCGTGTCCTACCATTCCAACATGGACGAGTATTCCATTGTCTGCGACCATAAGAATGCCAACATCTGGCACAAGTATGCCGTGCAGGGCGAGTTCCGCCGCTATGACGGCATCAACCTCCTGAAGCACGCCCTGCACAATACCATACCCGACATCAACAAGAGCAAGGAGGTGGCGGATAAGATTACGGGAGAAATAAAAACAATAAAAGTGCGTGACGGACACGCCATACAGATGGCGAACGCCAAGATTGAGGAGATACGGCAGGGCTTTGTCGATTGGCTCGGACGGACCCCCGACACGTTCAAGCAGCAGCTCTCGGATAGGTATAATCGTCTGTTCAACTGTTTTGTACGCCCTAACTTCGACGGCACGCATCAGACTTTCCCCGACCTCGACCTCAAACGGTTGGGCATAGCCGACCTGTATAAAAGCCAGAAGGATGCCGTATGGATGCTCAAGACCAACGGCGGGGGTATCTGCGATCACGAGGTGGGAGCGGGCAAGACGCTCATCATGTGTACGGCAGCCTACGAGATGAAACGGCTGGGGTTGGCAAACAAGCCGATGATTATCGGACTGAAGGCAAACGTCTTCGACATCGCAGACACGTTCCGCAAGGCTTATCCCAATGCAAGGATTCTATATCCGGGCAAGAACGACTTCAGCAAGCAGAACCGACAGCGTATCTTCAACGACATCAAGAACAACGACTGGGACTGCATCATCCTCACGCACGAGCAGTTCGGCATGATACCGCAGGCATTGGAGATACAGGAGGCTATCCTGCAGAAGGAGATGGATTCCGTGGAGGAAAATCTCGAAGTGTTGCGTATGCAGGGAGCGGACATCTCCCGTGGTATGCTCAAAGGATTGGAGAAGCGCAAGCAGACACTGGAAGCGAAGTTGCAGAACATACAGGACAGTATCGCCGAGCGCAAGGACGATGCCGTGGATTTCAAGATGATGGGTATTGACCACCTCTTTGTCGATGAAAGCCACCAGTTCAAGAACCTGATGTTCAACACCCGCCATGACCGTGTGTCGGGCTTGGGCAATCCCGACGGCTCACAGCGTGCCCTGAACATGCTCTTTGCCATACGCACCATTCAGGAGCGGTCGGGCAAGGATTTGGGAGCGACTTTCCTTTCGGGAACAACCATTTCCAATAGTCTGACGGAGTTGTATCTTCTGTTCAAATACCTGCGCCCACAGGCGTTGGAGCGGCAGGGCATCAACAGCTTTGACGCATGGGCTGCCGTTTTTGCCAAGAAATCGACCGACTATGAGTTCTCCATCACCAATGAGATTATCCAGAAGGAGCGGTTCCGCACCTTCATCAAGGTGCCCGAGCTGGCTTCGTTCTATGCGGAGATTTGCGACTTCCGCACGGCTAAGGACATCGGTATCGACCGACCCGAGAAGAACGAGATACTGCACAACATTCCGCCCACGCCCGAACAGGAAGAGTTTATCGGCAAACTGATGGAGTTCGCCAAGACGGGTAACGCCACGCTCTTGGGACGTGCGCCGCTCAGCGAGAGCGAGGAAAAGGCAAAGATGCTTATCGCCACGGACTATGCGAGGAAGATGAGCCTTGATTTACGCATGATAGATTTGGAGGGTTACTCGGATCATATCGACAACAAGGCGAGCCATTGTGCGAAGTTGCTCAATGATTATTACCGAAAATATGATGCACAGAAAGGAACGCAGTTCGTATTTTCCGATTTGGGTACTTATAAGCCCGGAGAATGGAATGTGTATTCGGAGATAAAGCGTAAGTTGGTGGAGGACTACCATATCCCGTCCTACGAGGTACGCTTTATTCAGGAGTGCAAGAACGAGAAGGCAAAGAAGGCGATGGTGGATGCCATGAACCGTGGGGACATCCGTATCATCTTCGGCTCTACCTCGATGTTGGGAACAGGAGTCAATGCCCAGCAGCGTGCCGTGGCAATTCATCATTTGGATACGCCTTGGCGACCTTCGGACTTGGAGCAGCGCAACGGGCGAGCCGTGCGTAAGGGAAACCTTATCGCCAAGGAGTTTGCGGACAACAAGGTCGATGTCATCATCTATGCCGTGGAACGGTCGCTGGACAGCTATAAGTTCAACCTGCTGCACAACAAGCAGCTTTTCATCAATCAGTTGAAGACAAACACCCTTGGCAGCCGTACCATTGATGAGGGCTCGATGGATGAGGACAGCGGTATGAACTTCTCCGAATATGTGGCGGTGCTTTCGGGCAACACCGACCTTTTGGAGAAGGCAAGACTGGACAAGAAGATAGCCACCTTGGAATCCGAGCGCAAGAACTTCCTCCGTGAGCGTGATGCAGCAACGGGGAAGTTGGCGGAGATTGACAGCTCCGTGTCTTTCCATTCGGATAAAATAAAGGAAGCCAAGGCGGACTTGGAGTGTTTTGAGAAACGTGTGGAACGTGACAAGGAAGGACTGCCCGTCAATAAACTGACAATCAAAGGTATCGATGGTAGCACCGACATCAAGGTTATTGCTGCCCGTTTGCATGAGATTGACGAGAAGGCACGCACCAAGGGCGAGTACAACAAGATTGGCGAGATTTACGGCTTTTCCGTCATGGTCAAGACGGAGAGCAGCTCAAAGGACCTGTTTGATTGCTCGGTGAACCGCTTCTTCGTCAAAGGACAGGAGAGCATCTACTATACCTATAATAACGGTAAACTGGCGGCAGACCCGAAACTTGCCTGTGAGAACTTCGTAAATGCGTTGGAGCGCATCCCGAAGGTGATAGAGTCGCACGAGAAGGAAATGGCAAAGGTTGTGGCCAACAAAGACGTTTACACCAACATTGCGAGCGGCTCTTGGAAGAAAGAGGACGAATTGCGTGCGCTCAAAGGGGAGGCTGCAGAACTTGACAGAAAGATTGCGCTTACGCTTGCACCGCCGGAGGAGGAAAAAGAGGAAACGGAGGAAATGAAGCAAGGAGAGGGTTTATCCGACCACAATCGTTCATCCGGAGTCAAGAACGAGAGCTATCCTACCCAAGACAAGGAAGAAGACCACCGTTCACAAAACTTCAGACCCAAGTGGAAGCGCTAAACAGATGTCAGGGGCAAAATAAAAGTCAGACATTCGATACGAATGTCTGACTTTTATCATTATATCCACAAATGACGTTTTAACTTATCTACTCCTTCTTTGTGCTTATCGGGAGCTTGTTTCTTGAGTTTGTCTATATTCAGTAATTTCCATTGTACGGATGGGTATTGGCTTAAATCCCCCGCGCAACATTTCTCCCACAGTGGTATTCCATTCTCAAAGGAAACGAGGAATTCCTTGTCTGAATTTGTAAAGCTGTCATTTACCTTTTTGATAATGGACTCACGAGCCTGCTCATAGTCTGTATAGGTAAATGGAATATCTGACATTCCCTTGAATTGGTTTTCAAGTGCCTCCTCTTGGTTTATGTTATTAGGAAACAGAGATTCCACGATAGGCTTGTCGCTTCCCAATAGGCATAAGATGAGCCCGTCTTTTACATCTTCAAGCGTTTGGTCTTTCATGTATTTGCAGTCAAACATGTCACGTGGGTGCTGGCGGCTGAGGGCGGCTGTAATCTTCCCTCCATACAATTGAGAATAAGGAACTATGCGTGCCTTACAGTTGGCTTGAAACTCTTCCTTCGCTTTCGGGCAGAGTTCCATAATTTCAACCTCTCCGAGTATGCCCCGTTTTGTACCATTTACCTCTATTTTCACCGTGGCGCCATCATACGTGCATTGCAATTTCCATACTTTGGATTTATGTATCACATGTATTCCGGGAATGGCACGTTCTATACTTGTTTTTAGCTCTCCGAGATGTTGATTTATCTTTTCCAAACTCGCCGTGCGTGACTCTATCGGAATATAGGTAAGGTCAATATCAACCGAGTAACGTGGCATATTCTGGTGGAACAGGTTAATAGCTGTACCTCCATGAACTGCAAAATCCGTTATCTTGTAAACCAAGGGCATAATACGTAGTAACAATGCCACCTGTTTTTTATATTGTTGATCATTCATAATCGTTTAATTCTTTTGGGACAATCATCTTATACTTGCTGATATATACACCGGATTTGACGAGTTGGAGTTTATGTGTCCCCAAATCTATTTTTGTAAGGTTTAAGTCTTCATACCAATAATGCCCTGCTTTTTCAGCCATATATAGAAACAGCCTCTTCATTTTGTAATGTTTTGTGGTTTCCAATAACAATTGGATAACATTCGGACGCAGAGTGGTCAGTTGCTCCATGATATAAAATAGATCCATATAGTTATATTGGCGTGGTGTTAGCAGCAGACATTCCATAAAAGCCTGCTCAGGGGAGGATATAAGCAGCCTCCAGTCCAAGTATGTTAAAGTTGTTATCTGTGCACTGATAAATACCTCTGTCTTGAAAAACTTAAATTCACGGTCGAAAACGTCATGCTTCATCCATTGTGGCATTTTATCACTTGCCGTTGATACCATTAACAGGGGTTTGCCCATAGGAACATAATGGTTGAAGCCCCAAAGCTCCAAAGCAGAATGCGCCGCAATACGAAAACTCTTTCCTACCTGTTCGTTGAAAGACTGCAAAGCACCAAAAGCGGACAGCGTGTCACCTGTGCGGTACATGACTCCCTTGCATAGAGAGGATAACCAACCGGAAGAACGATACCTGCTCAACAACTGCTTGGAATAGCCATGCTCTACAAGCCATATGGCAAACAGCAATCCGTTCTTTTGCCCGGATTGAAGCATTTGGTTTATTTTTTTTTCTTTTAGTACACTCATAGTTTACTTGCTGTCATTAAAATCAACCACAAAGGTACAAAAGGCTTTGGTAATTACAGCCGATTGGTTGAATTATTTTCCACAAAGTCAACTAATAGTTGACCTACGGGACAAAATTACAACCATTGTGAGACAAAGAAGGATGAAACAAAACATGAAAACATTTCCAACATACTTGTATGGAACTGACTTTTACCAACCATCTCGCTTCCGCAACATTTTATCTATCTCTTCCCGAAGGAAAAGTAACCTGCCATTGGCTTTGAGATAAGGAATTTTCCCTGCCCATACCCAGTTGTAGATGGTTTTCTGTTCCACTTTGAGTATCTTGGAAACATCTATGATGTCCAGATATTCCGGTTTCAAGGGTGGATGGACGGTTGTATCGACGGATTGCTCTTGCAGGACAAGCAGGCGGTCGAGTTTATCCTCAACTGTTATGAGCTTATCGAACAGGCGTTTTTGCCAAGTGTCTTCGGTTTTATAATCTATGTACGGCATAATTCTCCTTTTTGGTAGTTACCATTGGTATCCTGTGCCAAGATACGTTGTTCTTTCATGTAGGCGATGTACTTCTTCGCGGTTCTGTCCTTGATTTCCATTTCCCGCATCAGAATCTCGCAAAGTTCCTGATAAGTAAGCTTGAAAGAATTTCGGAAGGCTTCTTTGACAACGGCAATGAGTTCATCGGTCTTGCGCTTTTCCTTGTCCTCCTTGGACTTCTCACCACGATAGACGTGCATATCCTCAGCCTTGTCCCAGCCGAAAAGCATCATCGGAACGTCCAGCGGACTTCCGTCACGGACTTTCAATGCCTTTACTACGGAATATTCCGGATTGTCGTCTTTCTCAATGGAGAGAATACCCGCCGCCTTGCGTTGCAGCTCCGAACCGATATGCCCGCGCAGCTTAATGCCGTTAGGCACAAAGTGAAGCACGCAGACAATGCAGGTATTATAGATGCCTGCCAGACGGTACAGTTCATCTACAATGGCTATGCTCTCCGTCTCGTCATTGGCTGAGCGTATCAGGTCTGCTATGCCGTCAATAACCACAAGATGGATGCCCCCATGCCTGTGATGGAACAAATCCAAACTCTCGCGGATAAGCTTCAGCCTGTCTTTACGGGAGAGCGATGCAAGGTATAGGGAATGGTAAAACTCAGGTACTGCCGTCAATGAAGCCCTACGCAATGTCTTACCCAAGTTCTTGTGGAGTTGTGCCTCGGACTGCTCCGTGTCATAGTGCAGGACCGCCAAGCCTTTGGGATTGGCGGTAATCTCCAATCCCAAGGTTTTCTCTATCGGCAGTCGTTTTTCTCCCAACGCTCCTGCAAGGATGGCTCCCACATAGTTGCTCTTGCCCGTACCCTCGCCTCCGGTGATGCAGAACAGATTGTCCTGCGTTCCCAACGGAACACCATTCACCGCCACCACCGACTTGGAAATATCCGGTGGATTCTCATAGTCAATTTCACAGGAACGTAACATCATCATAGTTTGGCTATATAGGTCTGAGAACATCTTGGCAAGCAGCTCTTTCAGTTCCTTTGCCCCGTTGCCCAAGGCAAAGAAATCAGAAATGTCTTTTTCAGACTTCGTGCCACTTAGCGGAAGTGAAAGGTTCAACACCTTGTATTCCGCCAGATGTTCTGCTTGTCTGTGACTCTCGCGTACGCCTGTCTCGTCAGCATCATACAGAAGAATGATATGCCGGAAGCGAAGCTGAAGACTCTCAATGATGCTTGTCGGTATCTGTGCAGTTTCACTGTTGAAGCAGATGGCATTAAAGCCGTGTGCATACAATGAGAGCACATCCTTTTCTCCGCCTGTAATAAAGAGCATATCGCCTTTAGTGGGAATCTGTTCCATACCGAAGCAATAAGTGGATGGCATCCGTCCGCCATATAGAAAGCGGATTTTTGGACTGTGAGGACGGTATATCTTGACATAGCCGTTTCCGATATAGGCAAATATCGGCTCTGTCGGTGAACTGCAAAGTTCAAATTTCTTGCCTTCAGCAGATATGCTTTCATACCGTTTAAGACTCCGTACACGAAAGTGTCGGAGTGTATCCTCATGGATGCCGTAATGCGCCCAATAGTTCAGCAGCCCATCGTCAAATGGATGTATCTCGAAACTATATGGGCGTTCTTCGGTACTTTTGGTAATTTCAGTCTTAGAACTGGAGGTAACCGGACTTTTTTGAGTCGGCGTAGCACGCTTGCCCTTGCTACACCTCTCACCGTCATACAAAGAATACAGCCCAAGTTCTTGGGCGATGATTTTCAAGACTTCTGGAAAATCAGTTTTCAGATTTAAGCCACGCAGGGTTGCCACAAACCAGAAGCAGTCCCCTGAATAGGAAGTATCGCCATGATCGTAGAATTTGTAGGATGAACTTTTCCTGTCATAGAAGACATGGCAGGAAGCCCGCCTGTCGTCATAGAATGGACTGCGGAAGTTGCGGTGAAGGTTCACCTCAAAGCCAAGGAAATGGGAAAACACATTCAAACCTCCTTGTGTAAGTAAAAGAATCTGTTCCTTATCTATCATAGTTGTCGGTTTTTAGGATTAAGACATGAACTCATGATGAGATTGTCCTTGAAACGGTTGAGCCGACCAAGAACCTCATCATTCCTCATGCCGGAAACACGGAGGCGGTTGCATTTCACGGCTATCACGATAGACTTGAAGAAGTAGCGCACGTCGCCACTCTCCGTGTAGCGATAACGCACCAACTGCTTCTTACGCCAGCGGTAAAGGGTGGACTCTGAAACATTCAGAGTCCCGATAAGGTCTTTCGTGGTCATCTCCAGCTCATCATCTATATCCTGAATAAGGCGGGAGGTGCGCTCGACATACTGCTCAATTCGGTTAAGCCTGTCTATCAAATCCTGATAGGCTTGGCTTTCTACTGCGATTATTTCCATCTTTTCAACTTGGTGTTTTTAATTGCTATGTCCATCCCTAACTTCGCAAGATATTGCATGAGTGAGTTATAGGCATCTTGCGTATATACTTCAACGTACATCTCTGCGATAGGTCTGGGCGAGTCTTCTCCGTTGCTTGCGAGAAATGCAAACATCTCATATACATCTATCTCCAAAGCAGAGGCATAACTCTCTATTTGGAGAAAAGTCATTGTAATCTGACCGGACTCCCATCGGGATATTGTACTTTCATCAACGCCCAATTTCTCCGCAAGATACGCTTGTTTCAGACATTTGTTCAGTCTCTCATTCCTAAGAAATTCCAGTAACTTTTTCATAATTATAAAGTTATAGAGACATCTTGGCATGAGCAACCCGTCACACGCAAGTTTATGTACCCTCTGCAAGTAGTCATGCTTCAGATGCAATAATTTGTTTTATGGCGGATGCAAAGGGCATCTATATATAAATTGACGATTATCTATTGTAAATCATATTGGAATGTATTAAAATTCCATTCGTCTGCCAAATAGACAAAATCCCTCCAGTGCAAGGTGCAAGTCCCCGTATATATAGGGGCTTGCACCTTGCACTGGAAAGTGTAGCAGTAAAATCTCTAAATATTTATAGTACAAAGATTTGGAAATGTGAACAAAAAAATATAACTTTGTACCTAGAGAATGAGAGTAAGTATGCTTTCTACAGATAGTCAAAATAGCAGTCATAAGCCAGTCAGTTTGCTGCTACATTTCTGCTACATAGAGTATCTGAACAAAAAGGTAAACATTTAGCTTTCAGCGATTAGGGTATACCGTGGATTAGTCCAGGCTGGTCCACACTAATAATCAAGCACTTACAAGGATTTTGTAAGTGCTTTTTCTTTTCGAGGTGACCTTTTTGAAGCAAAAGTAACCTCCCGTGACCTTCTGAAATGTAGAGTGATTTTTTGTAAGTTCAAGAAATGTTTTCGCGAGTGTGAAGACGACGAAACTCGGGTGATGACAGATGAATACACAAAGTAAGTACCGGCTGTTAAAAGCTGAATGGGTAGACTACGGGACAAACAAATTAGGCCATTTGCTCGTTGGCAATAGTTAGTAGGATGTCACCCACTTTGAGCTCCAATTGTCCGTTGGGCACGATAAAACTGTTGCCACGCTTCACCATCATTACTAGCGTGCCTTGGGGAAAGTGCATGTCCTTGAGTTGGTTGCCACCAGAGAGTGACTCTTCTGACAGCTTCAGTTCCGAGAGTTTAGACTCCAGTTCATCGGGCAGTTCGATGCCAAAATCGTTGCCAATCTTCTCTTCCTCTGTTGCCAGTCCCAGCCAGTGGGCAGCAGCCGTGATGGTGGTGCCTTGGAGGGCCAGAGAGAGCAACGTGATGACGAACACCACATTGAACAGGAAATCGGCATCCTCGATTCCTGCTATGACGGGATAGGTGGCAAAGATGATGGGCACTGCACCGCGCAATCCTACCCACGAGAGGAAGACTTTGGCCTTGAAGGGCACACGGAAGGGTTGCAGACAGAGGAACACAGCGATAGGACGGGCCACAAACATCATGAACAGTCCGATGCTGACGGCTACCAGCAGCACGTTTAGCATCTCCTTTGGATTGACCAACAAGCCGAGCGTGAGGAACATCACAATCTGAAGGAGCCACGTAATGCCCTGCATGAAAGTGTTGGTCTCACGACGATAAGACAGACGGCTATTGCCTACCACGAGTCCTGTTACATAAACGGCAAGATAGCCATTACCCTGAAACATATCCGTGAACGTGAAGGTGATGAGGATGGAGCATAGCACCAGGATGGGATAGAGCGAGGGATTGGGCAGGTTGATGTGGTTGACAATCCACACCAGCAAGCGTCCTCCAAGGTAGCCCAACAGTCCTCCCACGGCCAATTGCCCAACGATTTTCGTTGCCAGGGTCATGCCTGAGAACTCGCCTGCCGTCACTATCATATCCACCAGGGCGATAGTCAGCACGTAGGCCATCGGATCGTTGGAGCCGCTCTCCAGTTCGAGCATGGGGCGCAGATTGTGCTTCAGTCCGATATGCTGGGTGCGTAGCAGGTTGAACACGGAGGCCGAGTCAGTTGACGACACGGTGGCTGCCAGGAGCATTGACATCGGCAGGGTAAGGCCGATATCGAGTTGCGTCCACTCCGAAAGGTAATAGATGAGCAGACCCGTAATGCCTGTAGTTATGAGCACGCCAACGGTTGACAGCATCAGTCCCTGGGTTGCCACAAGCTCGATGTCACGCCGCTTGGTGTCCATACCACCTGAGAAAAGAATGACCGACAGCGAGAGCATACCAATCAACTGGGCATCCTCATGACTGTGGAATTCCAGTCCCAATCCGTCACTGCCGAAGAGCATCCCTGTGAACAAGAACAAGAGCAAGGTGGGGACACCGAAACGATAGCCCCACTTGCTGATGACGATGCTCGCAAAGATGAGCACTGCGCCAAGGAAAAAAATGTTTTCTGGTGTGAATGTCATGTTGTTAATGTTTCATCATTTGTAATAGTCAAGACTTGTTCTGACAGTTTGTTTATTATCTTACAAAAAAACTGTCCGATGACATTTGCGAAGTTACATAGATTTTCTCACTCTCACAAGCGAATGACGTTTTATCAGCTTCATTCGGTTTTATAGTTTCCTGATTTTTCAGTTGGTATTTCTTTGCGACTGTTATACCTTCTATAAAAGTCTGGATGGGCGTTTTCCCGCAACAGTACTTCCCGGAGTGGGTTCTTTCCGTGTTATAAGAGTTTATCCACGTGTCAAGGTCTGTTTGCTGTTGCTCAATAGTGGTATAGATTTTCTTTCTGAATGCGATGGCATAGAACTCGTTCTGCACGGTTCTGTTGAACCGTTCACAGATACCGTTTGTTTGTGGACTTTTTGCCTTGATTTTAGAGTGGTCTATATCCTCTACAGCCAAATACAGC
>NZ_DATCYK010000009.1:0-6085 GCF_036570325.1 Prevotella sp. | reverse complement strand
GGTCTTGGCCTTGGCGGGACTCTCTACGATAACTAAATTTTCCTGCATGATTGGCTGATGTTATTTTAATTTTGGCCGCAAATGTAGTTATTCTCTTTGTTTATACCTTATTATATGAAGATAATTTGACTTTTTTTAAGTTTTAGTCTTCGCCCGCTCCTCCAACCAACGGATAACTCCCTGACGGATAGAGCGCAGCCCGAATTCCTCGGGATTGATTTTATCAATGGGCAGCCATAGGCTCTCGGCCACGTCGTCCATGGCCTCCACATGGGTCCCATCGGCCACCGTACAACGGAAAAACAAGTCGAGCGTATGGATTTCAAGGCCCGAATAGAGATAAATATTGGGCAACGAGAAGAGATATTGGCAGGCCGTTACCCGCAAACCGGTCTCTTCCCTCACCTCACGCGCAACGCCCTCCTCGGCCGACTCCTCCATATCGGCAAAGCCACCGGGCAGGTCGAAGGTGCCTTTGGCGGGCTCTTTCTTGCGTCGTACCACGAGCAGCTCGTCATGACTGTTGATAATCAAGGCCGCCGTGGCCGCACGGGGATTGGCGTAATAGGTCAGTCCGCACTCCTCGCAATGCCGACTCAAACCATTATGGATGACGAAACGGGGCGATCCGCACTGCGGACAATACACAAACTTTTCTAAAGGATGATTCATGAGCGTTAAACATTTAAAGAGTAAGGCCTAAGAAACGGGCCGCAAAACGAGCAAGCATTGATTTATCAAGAAAAACCAACCGCCACGTTGAGCGATAGCAAAGATAAGCAAAATCGGCGCCAAACGCCTCATAGGAACCAAATAATTCACACGCCACACGCAAGAAACTTTTGGCCGAACAAGCGGCAGATGGTTCGTGAAAAGGAAACAACAAACGGCCTACGGTTAAGAGATGAGCTTACCGCCGTCAAAGCCCCATTCAGAAAGGACCGCTCCTCGGCTTTGCGAAAGCAGCCTTTCGGGGCGATGAAAGCGGGCTTTTGACAAGGTCATAGCAGCCCTTTCATCGGGTAAAAGGCCAACTTTAGGAAAACGGTTATCGAGAAGCAAACGAACCGGCGGCCCACAACAAGGGGCCAAAAGATAGAAAATCGTCGATTTTCGGCCATTTCATCGTAAATTCAAAGCAAAAAAAACATGGATACATCCGGCTATCTATGCACGGATATATCCATGAAACAAAAGGATAAAAGCAGCTTACTTTATAAACAACTCGTCCAAATAATGATTGAGTTCCTCTATCTGCGGGTCGGCCACTTGGCGGCTATTGAGGTCGAGGTGCATAACGGGCAGCGCACCCTGCCAGCCATTCACGGCGTCCCATCGGGGCATACCGAGCCCGTTGGGGTTGCCGGTCTTGACGAAGTTAAGGTAAACCGACTGGAAGATTTCTGACATTTGGTAATCGTTCTTGCCCCAATCAAACATGCTATTGGTGGCCAAATTGCCCATGGCATACTCTATATCGGCCGAGTGAACAGCGCCCAAATCACGATGAACCGGCGCTTTTTGAGCGTTATCTACCGTTCCTCCGGCTAATCCCGGGGCCTTTCCCACTACCTTAAACTGTGGCCGCGGATGGTTATATACGTAGCGATAAACGGGCTTCGTTGAGGTTTGACGCAGCAGGTCGGTCCATTTCCATGTGCCATAGGTAATAAAGATACTGCCACCCATGGCGTAACCGGGCAGTCCAACGACGTCGGCGTCGGACTTGATGTTATAGAGTCGGAGCAGTTTTTCTGCGTCGGCACGAGGTCCAAACATCGATGGAATGGCCTTTTTTAGGTTCTCCAACGTAGGCGCCATGCCTTTCATGTAAGCCATGACGGGCATTTCGGTATTGTTATGGCCTATGAGCGCGGGCACCTGAGCTTGCTCTCCCTTGCGATAAGTGTCGAGAGGATGCTCGGTAAAGAACTTCCCATCCACACAATAACCGGGCACTCCGTTAAACTCGGCTATGCTATTGAGCTTATCGGCAGGCAGCGCCCGGAGGTCTTTTATCGACTTAAAACCATGCTTGCGGGCCCATGTCTCGCCGTTTTTCTCGGCTTCTTTTAATGTCAACACCGGTCGTGGGCCCACCACACTGCCGCTGGAGCCCATCACTTGGTTGATAAGATGGCGCGACATAGGCGACGCCATCAACGCGCTTACCGACATAGAGCCGGCCGACTCACCCACGATGGTCAGGCGATTGGGATCGCCACCAAAGGCCGAGATGTTATTTTTCACCCATTGAATGGCCGCCGCCTGATCCATAAAACCGTAGTTTCCCGAGCCATGATAGGAGGTTTCTTTCGATAATTGGGGATGGGCGAAGAAGCCGAATATGCCTTCACGGTAGTTGGCCGTTACCACTATGATTCCCCGACGGGCCAGTGTAAGGCCCTGATAGCGGGGCTCACTGCCACTACCCGACATCAAACCGCCACCATTAAAATAAAGAAGTACGGGCAGGTTCTCGTTCATCTGCCGGGCCGGCGTCCAAACGTTGAGGTACAAACAGTCCTCGCTGTTGACCGGCGAGCCGAAAACCATGTCGCCATAAACATTGAACTGAATGGGATTGGGACCGAAATCCTTGGCCTGACGCACGCCTTGCCAAGCCTCAAGGGGCTGCGGTGCCTGCCAACGAAGGCGGCCAACGGGAGGTTGGGCGAAAGGTATGCCACGGAAAATCTTGACTCCCGAGGAGTCGATTCCTTCCAAAACACCGCTACGAACGGTAACACGGGGGCCTTGGGCCAAGGCTGCGAGCGAGAGCGCAAGGCCGCAGAGAGTAAGAAATAATTGTTTACGCATAAAGTAAAAAAATAAATGTTTAGCGATTAGAAACAGCTTGCTATCATAAGGATAGTTAAGTCATGTTGCTACAAAAATAAACATTAATTCGGATTAACGCAATAAATCGAAAAATAAAAAGCCACGAAGATGGCACTTCATGGCTTTTTATGAATGGACGGGCAGACGTCTGTCAGGCTTTCACCTGCTTGTCACGAATGAGTTTTATCTGGCGCAGCAGGTCCTCGTAGTGGGCCTTGTTAATACCCGAACTCTTGCTTAGTTGGGCCTTAACGAAGGCTTCCACCTTGTCGAGGTGGGCCGACAGATAGAGCAACGCGTCGGTATTGATGGCCCGCAGGTCGCTGGCCGAGCCCGACTCCTTCACTTGTGGATTCAAACTGCGGTTGATATTGTTGATATAAAGCCGCTCCAACGCACGTCGACACTTGTTACTCATTTCGTTGGAAGCCGTCAGTGGTTTCCAAACGGTGCTGAACAACTTGTTCAGATAGGTGTCTACTTTCAGCGCTTTGGGCGATGTGAACGAGTCATCGTAAATCTTCGACAGCGTGGCGGTTGACATCGCACGGTAAAGAAGCAGGCTTTGACGGTCCAAGATGTCGCTCGCGGGATTGATATACGCCTTTCTCACAAGGTTATCGGGATACAACCAAAGCGGCGCTTCAAACAAATGACGACCCAAGAAGTCGAGGGCCTCGAGCTGAAGTTCGGCCGGTTGCAACTCAATAGGCTCCTTGCCGGGGGTATTATTCAAGTAACGGGCGCCCAAATGCTTCACTACATGATTGCAATAGCGGCGATATTGGTCGCGAACGCTGGCATACATTTCTATCAAATCGGTGTATTGATCGTTATCCTCGTGCGTCCAGCGGGGCAAATTGGCCAACACCCGCTTCAAGTTCTTTATGCCATAGTCGCTGGCTTTCATGCTGTTGTCGCCCAAGTCCTCGGTTTGTGAGCGTGGATCTTCGTCACGTCCCTCGCCCGAAAACCACAAACGGGGATTTGCGGCCAGCACTTTGGTGGTCTCATCCATCAGCCCTTTCTTCTCGGCATGCTCGTCCTTGAACTCCGGACGGTACTGATAACCCCACTTGATGGCCCATTTGTCGTAGTCATTGATACGGGGGAACAATCCCTTCTCGCTGATTCCATCCTCGGGTTGAGCCACATAATTGAAGCGGGCGTAGTCCATGATACTGGCCGTATGGCCGTGGGCTTCCACCCATGCCTTGTCGCGGAGCTTCTCAACGGGCGTGGCCCAACTTGCGCCCATGTTGTGACGAAGGCCCAAAGTGTGACCTACCTCGTGGCTGGAAACAAACCGTATAAGTTCACCCATGAGCTTATCATCGAAGTGCATGGTCTGTGCGCGCTTGTCGAGCGGCCCACATTGGGTCATATACCACTTGGTTAACAGGTTCATAACGTTGTGATACCAGCATATATGGCTCTCTATGATCTCGCCACTTCGTGGATCTATGATGTGAGGACCGTACGCGTTCTCGATCTCAGCGGGCAAATAACGAATAAAACAGTAACGAGCGTCGTCGGGACTGATGTCTTCTCCCTCGGGAACTTCCTTGGCCACGATGGCATTTTTGAAGCCCGCTGCCTCGAAAGCCACGCTCCAATCGTTCACGCCGGCTATCAGATAAGGCACCCACTTCTTGGGAGTGGCGGGGTCAATGTAGTAAACTATCTGCTTCACAGGCTCCACCAACTTGCCTTTGGCGTAGGCTTTCTTGTCCTTGGGAACCAACCGGAAGCGGGCCGCTATGCGCTCGGGATTGGTCTTGTGCTGGTCATCGTCGAAATAGGTGACCCGCGATGTGAAGTAACCCACACGCTCATCCCACAGTCGTTTTCGCATGGGCGTCTTTGGCAGCAGCACCATGCTCGTGTTGAGTGCCAACGTTATGTTGCCCGTAGCTGCCGCCCTGATCTTTCCGGAGGCTGTCGCGCTGTACGTACGGGTCGAAGCTATCTCCACATTGATAGGAAATGTCTTGATGGTATCAATGAAAGAACGATCGCTAAGCATACCACCTATGCTGTATTCCTTCGACGATTCGCGGGGCATTCCCATGGAGTTGTTGTCTTTTAATAGGAAAGAAGACACTTCTATCAGGTTCATTCCCTTGTTAGGATTCTTTCCTATTATCTTGAAAGAGGCGATAATGGGGTCTACGGTCGAAGCCATGAGCGTCTTGGAAATACGCGTTGTGCTATCGGCTTCTTGTGTACGGACGTATGCCCGCAGGTAAAGCGTCTTGCTGTCGTGCTTCTCGAAGTAGACCGTTTCCTCATTGACTTCCTCGCCACTGAACTTCCCGACGCCCTGCGGAACGCCCGTCAAGCGGGTAACTGCAAGAATGTAACGGCCCAACAGTGAGTCGGGGATGTCGAAATACCACTTATCCTCAATGTGTCTTACGTCGAAAAGACCGCGCTCTAAGCTCGTGCTTTTCTTGATAAGTTCGGCATATTCGTCTTTTTCTTTCTTCTTTTCATCGGCTTTCTCGCCCTTTTTGTCCTTACCGGACGTGTCGTTTGCCTTTTTCACTTCTTGCTTCGTAGAATCGGCCACGGCAAATCTCATCGCCCCGGCATTGAGCGGCAATGCCAAGACAAATAGGCCAATCAACAGCTTGTTGCTTGTTTTCATGTTGTTTATTGGAGTACATTGTTACGGGCCAGCATGCAAGCGCCAACGACGCCGGCACGGTCCTTGAGTTTTGAAATTCGGATTTGAGTGTCTTTGTTGACAAGGTTGAGCGAATACTTCAGCACGGCCGAGCGCACCGCATGCAGGATAAAGTCGCCCGTAAGTGAAAGAGTGCCACCCAAAATGACCAACTCCGGATTGAACAGATTGATGAGTCCGGCCACGTGCATGCCCAAATTATGGCCTATCTTCTCGAGGATATCGATGCAGAGCGGGTCTTCTTGGTTGGTGGCCTTGATGAGGTCAGACAACGTTAGCTCCTCATTGGCTTTCTTCTTTAGGATGGATGTCTCGCCATTATTGAGCCTTTCCTTGAATATCCGATAGAAAGCGCTGCCTGAAGCCTCGGTTTCCAAACACCCTTTCTTGCCACAATGGCAAAGTATCTCGTTGTCAAACGCGTGGATATGGCCGAACTCTCCCGAGAAGCCCGAGCGCCCTTTGTAGAGGTTTCCATCGATAAGAATGCCGATACCAAGCCCCCAACTGACGTTAAGAAACAAGATATTCTTCTCTCCTTTGGCACTTCCTTGC
>NZ_DATCYK010000008.1:0-31791 GCF_036570325.1 Prevotella sp. | reverse complement strand
ACTCGGGGTTGACATGGATTTGACGGCGAGATGAAATGGTACGTAAGCATGCGGAGGCTCGTCGGCTACCTCCATAATCAGAGTGGACGAACAATTAATTGGCGAAAACAATTACGCTCTCGCTGCCTAATCGAAGCATAGTAGATTACTGGCTTTATCACATTACAAGGTGATGTGACGAGACATCGCTCCAAAGATGTGGTTCCGAATCGGAGGAATAAGCGGTGCAGGACAATCGGAAATAGCAGGAGTTGGCCTCGAAACTCTTGTGAAATTTTAGAGGATAAGGTATCAGTTGGTGGTCCGGGTCTTGCTGATACCCGACAATGAAGACCGGAATAAGCATGTAGAAAGCGTATGGTTTCCTTGTGCGGACGTGGGTTCGAATCCCACCAGCTCCACGAATGACAGTTCCGAAAGGGGCCGCAAGCGAGGTTATCGAAAAACAATAGCCGCAACTCTGATGGGTTGCGGCTATTGTGTTTTTAGCTTGTTTATTTCTTTGGGTGGCTTTTTCTTAAAATCGGTTGAGTGTTTCGACGATGTATTCTACCTCGTTATCGGTGAGCGTAGGGTTGCAGGGTATGCTGAGTTCGGTCCTTGCGAGAAGCTCGGTAATGGGAAACGACAGTTTGTTCCAGCCTTTATAACAGCGTTGGCGATGGGGTGCCACGGGGTAGTGGATGGCCGTTTCTATGCCGTTGGTGAGCAAAAAGGCCTGCAAATCATTGCGTTGATTGCTGAAAACGGGGAATATATGGTGCACATTGTCGGCTATCGGGTCGAATGATAACGATATTTTAGGGTTATCTATGTTAGCTATCATGTATTCGGCTATGGCTTTTCGCCGTGCGTTTTCCTTATCTAAATATTTCAGTTTCACCCGAAGTACGGCCGCTTGGAGCTCATCCATGCGACTGTTGACGCCTTTATGGCTGTGGTAATGCTTGCGTTCAGCCCCATAATTGCCCAGTGTGCGGATGAGCGTGGCCAGTTCCTGACAGTCCGTTGTTACGCATCCGGCGTCGCCCAATGCGCCTAAGTTTTTGGTGGGATAGAAGCTGTGGGCCGCGGCATGGCCCAAATGACCGGTCTTCAGTTGGTTATACGTGCAGCCATGGGCCTGCGCGTTGTCCTCAATGAGTAGCAGGTTATGGCGTCGGCAGGCTTCGGCGATGGCCTCATTCATGGCGCAACGACCGTAAAGATGTACCAAGAGAAGGGCTTTGCAGCGTGGTGTGATGGCCCGTTGCATGAGGAAATCGTCAATCTCAAGCGATGAATAGTAGGGTTCTACCAGTACGGGTTTCAGCCCGTTCTCGGTGATGGCGAGGATGGAAGCGATGTAGGTGTTGGCCGGAACGAGGATTTCGTCGCCGTCTTTCAGCTTTCCCATTTCCTTATAAGCCCTGAAGATGAGGGTCAAAGCGTCGAGCCCGTTGCCACAACCTACGCAATGGCGGCTTCCAAGATAAGCCGCGTATTCGTTTTCAAAGCCTTTTGTCTGCTCCGCTTGTAAGTATTGACCGCTCGCCACGACGCTATTGACGGCGTCATGTATTTCTTCACGGTGCAAGTCGGTTACTTTTTTTAAAGATAGATATTCTATTTTCATAAGTTCCATTCGTACCAATCCCAGCACAAACCACGTGCGCCATAGCCTTCTTTTTGGAAAATGAGGTTGTCATTGAGGTATGTTCCTCCTCTCTCTGTCGATATTCCGAAGTCAAAATAGCGGTAAGTGGTCAGCAGGCGGTGGATGATTTCATCGTAGATTTTGTCGATGGCGCCCCATCGCTTGCCTTGCTCGGTGGTGGCGCTGTACTGTGCGTGTGCCGCTTGAGGGGTGAGATAGAGGACCACTCCGCCCCATATCTCGCCGTCTTTCGTGGCTGTATAAAGTTGAATATGATGAGGAAAGCGTGATTTAAGCAGCAGTATTTCCTCAATATCGTGCACGGGTTTAACGCCGTATCGGCTGCTTAGGTTGTGTTCCAACACCTTCCAAAAGCCGGCAAAGTCGTCGCTCTGTGCCACGGTTATACCTTGTTCATCGGCTCGTCGCACGGCCCTGCGGCGCATGCGCTGCCATTTTATCTCGCTATTTTGGGCGATGACCGAGCCTATTTGTCGGGCCGCAAGTCGTGCTTGGCATGTGCGGAAGATGGCGTAGAGGTCTTCTTCGGCGGCCATTTGATGGTAAATCGAGGGTATGCTCTTGTAAATGACTTTGTCAATGCCGACGTTGCGAAGGTAAGTATTCAGCTCTTCAAATAGCGTGAGCGTAGCTGCGGCCGTGGTGTTCGGGCTCATGATGAGACCACCATAGCTGAGTCCGGCGTGCGAAAAGAGCGTTTGGTCTTGCAAGTTGGCAGGTAGGAGGGCGTAAGGTTTGCCTTTGCGGTAGAAAAGGAGTGAGCTGTCGGTGAACCGTTGTTGGTGGTAATCCATGTAGTTGCGGTCAAAAAGGAATGTGCCATTCTTGGAATCGGCCACAAACCTATTCCATTCTTGCTCCAAATCGGGGGTGTATCGTCTTATCTCAAACATGCTCTGCCCTTATTTGGAAGCGGCTACGTAGTCGCGGAACTGCTTGTAATCGCGGATGTAATCGGCTTCCTCAAACGCTTCCGATGCGAGAACTAAGCACACGGCGCCGCTTGAGAAGTCCTCCAAAGTGCGCCAAATGCCCGTTTCTATCACCAATCCTTGATAGGGATGGTTCATGTGGTAGGTTTGCTTTTGCCTGCCGTTGTCGAGCACTACGTCGAAACTGCCGCTCACGGCGACCACTACCGACCGGCAATGACGATGGGCATGACCACCCCGGCTTTCACCTCCGGGCACGTCATAAGTCCAGTACACCCGTTTGATTTCAAACGGGATGTGCCGGAACTGTTCAGCTATCGTCAGGTTACCGCGTGGATCCGCAATCCTCGGAAGCTCGATGATTTCTCCAAGAGGCCGCTCGTTCATCAATCGGGAATGATGGTTGAAGCTACACGTTTGGCCTTGTCACGTAGTTGGTTGATGTCGTCGCCCACCTCACCGTAGCACAATACCACGCCCATTCGTCGGTTGACGTGCTGCTCGGGCTTGCCGAATATGCGCACGCGGGTGCGATCTTCCTTCAGTGCTTCCTGCAAATGATAGGCCGGTTCATGGTCGGCGTCCTCCTTAGCCAGCACAACGGCGCTGCAACCACAGTGCTCTAAGTGAATGGCAGGTATGGGCCAGCCCATCACAGCACGTAAATGAAGTTCAAACTCACTAAGGTTTGTCGTGTGACCGAGGGTCACCATGCCCGTGTCATGGGGCCTTGGACTGAGTTCGGAGAAGATAACTTCACCTTGTTTGGTCATGAAGAACTCCACGCCCCATAAGCCATAGCCGGTCAACGCTTTGGTTACGGCCTCTGCCATGTGCTCTGCTTGCCTCAAAGCATCGGCCGATAGTTGGAACGGTTGCCAACTCTCACGGTAATCTCCGCCCTTTTGGATGTGCCCGATAGGCGGACAGAAGAGGGTGGGAGCGTCCTTTTGGGTGACCGTAAGCAGGGTAAATTCGGAGTCAAAGTCAATAAATTCCTCGATAATCACTTCCTTTACGTCGCCTCGTCCTTCCTCCATGGCGTCGCGGAACGCAGCTTCGAGCTCGTCATCGTTGTGCACATAGCTCTGCCCATGCCCACTGGAACTCATCAAAGGCTTCACAACGCAGGGGAAACCGATGGCGTCCGCCGCCCTCTTAAACTCATCAAAGGTCTTCGCATAGAAGTATTTGGCGGTGCGCAAGCCCAATTCTTGTGACGCCAAATCACGGATTGCACGGCGATTCATGGTGTAATTGACGGCTCGAGCGGATGGAACAACCTGAATACCTTGCTGCTCAAAGTCGAACAAACGCTCGGTTCGGATGGCTTCTATCTCGGGAACGATGATGTCGGGGCGGTGCTTATTCACGGCTGCCGTGAGCGCATCGCCGTCCAACATGCTGAAAATCTCACGCTCATCAGCCACCTGCATGGCCGGCGCATTGTCGTATTTGTCGCATGCAACGACGTAAAGACCGGCTCGTTTGGCCGCAATAACAAACTCCTTGCCCAGTTCTCCTGAGCCCAATAACATGATCTTTTTCATCTGAATCTTATTTATAACCGTACATTATCTTATTTATTACATCGGATTATCTTATTTATTACCGTGCAAGGGCTTATCTATCTCCGTACATTTTATCGTAATATTGCTGGTAATCGCCGCTGGTTACTTCCTTAATCCATGACTGGTTGTTGAGATTCCATTGGATTGTCTTGACGATACCGTCGGCAAATCTTGTCTCGGGATACCAGCCCAGCTCCTCTTTTATCTTCGTAGGATCGATGGCATAGCGCTGGTCGTGGCCCAAACGATCGGCCACATGAGTGATTAATTCATTATTAATCCAACTTATATCGATGTCCCCTTGGGCGTCGAGAACTTGCTTTTTAAGGATGAGACGTAAGTTCTTATCGGCTTCCATCATATCCCTGATGGTCTTGATGGTGAGTTTCACAATGTCGATGTTGGTCATTTCGTTGTGTCCCCCCACGTTGTAGACCTCGCCCTCACGGCCTTGGCGTACCACCATGTCTATGGCTTTGCAATGGTCCTCCACGTAAAGCCAGTCGCGAACGTTGAGCCCTTCGCCGTAAACGGGTAGCTTCTTGCCCTCAAGAATGTTATTGATGATGAGCGGGATGAGCTTTTCCGGGAAATGATAGGGACCATAGTTGTTGGAACAACGGGTAATGGTGACCGGCATGTGATAGGTGTCCCGATAGGCCATGACAAACATATCGGCGCTCGTTTTGCTGGCACTGTAAGGACTGTGGGGGCACAATGGCGTGTCCTCGGTGAAGAAACCATCGGCTCCCAAGCTGCCATACACCTCGTCGGTAGATACCTGATGGAAACGTTTTCCGGCTTTCCAAGTGGGATAGCCCTGCTCATCCTTGCCGTCCACCCATGCCCGTCGGGCGGCGTCAAGCAAGTTCTGCGTGCCTAAAATGTTGACACTTAGGAACAATTGAGGGTCTTCTATGCTGCGATCCACATGGCTCTCGGCCGCAAAGTTGACAAGATAATCAATGTCGTACTCGGCAAACAGTCGGTCGGCCAGCTCACGGTCGCGGATGTCACCACGCACAAACACGCACCTATCGTTGTCGATGTCGTCCTTTATAGTGCCCAAATTGCCGGCATAAGTCAGCGCGTCGAGGATGATAACTTTGATATTCTCGTCCTTATATTTGCGATGTAGCAAGTATTTAATGTAGTTGGCGCCGATGAATCCCGCGGCTCCGGTGACCAAATATGTTTTCATATAGTTAATAATAAATATGTAATCAAAAGGTTGAATGTTTGTTTCCGAGCGTGATAACCTCACAATCGGTGAACTTGTTGCCATCGATGGTGAGCCTCACGAGGGTGCGTTCGCGGTGCCATCCTTGGAGTCCCGCGGCGCCGGGGTTGACATGTAGCAGGTTCAAAGCCTTGTCGGGCATGACTTTAAGGATATGAGAATGGCCCGAAATGAATAGGTTTGGCGGCGAGGCGAACAGCTTATTGACTATCGAACGGTCGTATTTGCCGGGATAACCGCCTATGTGGGTCATCATGACATCAACGTCCTCGCACTTGAAACGCAGCACTTCGGAATATCGGCCCCGCAGGTCGTAGCCGTCGCAATTGCCATACACGGCACGAAACGTGGGCTTCATGGCCTCGAAACGGTCGGCCAATTCGGTGGAACCGATGTCCCCCGCATGCCATATCTCGTCGCAATCGCCCAAGTAGACCTTGTATTTTTCGTCCCAATAGGCATGCGTGTCGCTGATGATTCCTATCTTTTTCATTTACGGAGTGGGCAGATTGAAACGTTTACGGATGAACTCTTCGATGAAGGCCACGGTGCCTTCCAATCCCAAAAGATTTGAGTTGACGCAGAGATCATAGCTCGATGCGTGTCCCCATTTCTTGCCCGTGTAGTAGTTATAGTAGGCCGAACGGCTCTCGTCCTTGGCTTCTATATACTTGCGGGCAGCCTCCTTGTCAAGTTGATGGCGCTCGGCGATACGCTCCATGCGTTCTTCCAATGGGGCAGTGATGAAGATATTGACGGTGTTAGGGTAGTCGCGGAGGATGTAATCGGCCGTTCTTCCGACGAAAACGCAGTCGGATTGGTCGGCAGCTTTACGAATCGCGTCGCTCTGAAACTGATAAAGACTCTCTTGAGAGAAGTCATTGGTGTAGAAATTGTTTTCTCCCAACAGCGGCACATGGGCATGGAAGAAAGATCGCATGAAGCCTTTGCACTCGTCGTTTTGCTCAAAGAACTTCTTGCTGAAGCCACTTTCCTTGGCCGCAAGGTCGAGAAGCTCCTTGTCATAGAACGCAAATTCCAAGTCATGGGCCAATTGACGGGCTATCATCAGGCCGCCACTGCCAATCTCTCGTCCTATATTGATAATGTGGTTGTCGTTGTTCATGGGGCAGTAGTGTTATAAGTTCGACTGAATTTTCTCATATATACCAGCATAATCGTGGCTGCTATGACGGCAGCGGACAAGTCGGAGGCGGGCAAGGCGTACCATACGCCCTTGACACCCCAGAACCGTGGCAGTACGGCCAATAGCGGAAGAAGGAGCAGGAGCTGCCTTGAGAGGCTGAGGAATATGCTGATTTTCACCTTGCCGATACACTGGAAGAAGTTGGTCACCACCATCTGATAGCCGATGATGGGGAATACCAGCATGTTGATGCGTATGGCCGGGATGGCCAACTCGATGAGTCGGGGATCGGAAGTGAACATTCGTGCGCAGTAATACGACAGAAACATGGCCACCAGCCAGCCTATCGTCATGATGGCCGTGGCGTAGAGAACGCTTTGTTTCAGCACTTGCAGCACACGGTCCATGCGTTGTGCGCCGTAGTTATAGCCCGCGATGGGCTGCATGCCTTGGTTAATACCCATGACAAACATGACGAACACCGTGGCGATACCGTTGCTTATGCCGTAGGCTCCGACCGCCATGTCGCCGCCGTACTTTACGAATTGGTTGTTCATAAAGATGACTATGATGCAGGCACACACGTTCATGAGGAAAGGAGAAATACCAATCCCGATGATGTTTTTCACCAAATTGGCTTTCAACCGATAAATACCCCGCTTCAGATGGAGCAGCTCTTTTTGGTTGCTAAACAGCTTTAGTTGCCACAAGAGGGCCAATATCTGTGAGATGATGGTGGCAAACGCGGCCCCACGAATGCCCCAATGCCACCACCAAATGAAGATAATATCGAGTAATATGTTGCAAGCCACCGTGAACATCGTGGCATACATGGCTTGCCGAGGTTTGCTGGCGGCCCGCAGGACGGCGTTCATGCCGAAATACATGTGGGTAAACACGTTGCCCATCAGTATCACCTGCATGAAGTCGCGGGCGTAAGGTATCGTGGCATCGCTGGCCCCGAAGAAGCGAAGAATGGGGTCGAGGAAGAATAAACACACCGCTCCGAGCACCAAACCCACGATGATGTTGAGCGTAACAGTGTTGCCCAGAATGTTCTCCGCCGTGGTATAATCCTTCTGTCCCAGCTTTACGGAGATGGCCGTAGAGGCTCCTATGCCCACGGCAGCGCCGAAAGCACTCGACAGATTCATGAAAGGAAAGGTGATGGCTAAGCCCGATATGGCCATCGAACCTACCACTTGGCCGATGAATATGCGGTCGATGATGTTATAAAGCGATGAGGCTGTCATGGCAATGATAGCCGGAAGAGCATATTGTAGCAGGAGAGGACCAATGGGTTTGGTGCCGAGTTCTAATGTAGCTTTTCGATTGTCCATATATAATTCGTATGCGAACAGTATGCGCTATCGTGTGAATTGATTCACAGATTGCCGAGCGCAACTTATCTTCTACAAAGATAGTGCAAACGAGTGGAAAGAGAATTAATTCTCCGTTTCCCGAGTGTAGCCTATCTTATGCAAAGATAGTGCAAACCGCTTAAATAGCAAAGAAAAACAAAATAAAAACCAATGGAAGGCCCATTGCCCCTCGTTAATAGGCTCGGAGCATAGCGGTGATGGTATGGGAGGCCAAGTGTTAAAAACTATCCGATATTTTTACAAAAACCGATGCGTGGCTGCTTATTTTTCAAGAAAATATTTTTTGCGGGTAAATATGTGTAGTTTTATCTGTTTTTTAATCTGTTGATAACCAATTGATTATATTCTTTCATCGTTTTAAGATGGCTTTTTTGTGGCTCGTTGGTGGCTTTATGGGCGTGTCATAGCAGCCTTTCAGAAGGATGAAAGCCATGCTTTGGTGTTGTTAAAGCAGTGCTTTGGCATGGTAGGAGAGAGACTTGGGCACCGGCGTAGGTCTAAAACGATCTTTCCGTGGCAGTTTTCTTGCTTATCAATACTTAGATGATGAGTTTCTGAAGTGTTAATTTTTATACGTTTATTTTTACAAAACGGTACCCGTTTTACCTGCTTGGTAAGTGCCCGTCATGGCCTATCGACTCATCGGGCGACCCCTTGGGAGGGCATGACGGATAGGCTATGGGGTAAATTAAAACAGATGGAAGTTTTGTAGTTTGAATGGTTTTACCTATTTTTGCATCACTAAAAACGTAGGCATAGATTCATGAGAAAACTTTTGTTTTTAAGCATTTTATTGACCGTTTGTTCGGCATTGTTCGCGGAGGACGGCTCTTCCCGGAGGACGGCGTTCCCCGGTGGCAAATGTTTTCTCTATCGTGTAACCTTAAAAGACAAGGCCGGCAACGGCTATTCGCTTCAAAATCCCGAGGAGTTTCTTTCTTTACGAGCCATCGAACGGCGCCAACGGCAGCGTCTGCCCTTGGATTCCACCGACCTGCCCGTGTCGGCTAAGTACGTGGAAGCCGTGGGTGTGAAGGGCGTAAGCGTCGTGGGTAAGAGCAAATGGAACAACTCGCTGCTCGTCAGCTGTGCCAAGCCATCGGCGATGGACCGTGTCATGAAGTTGCCATTTGTCAGCGGCGTGAAGCTCGTTTTCTCATCGCCCAAGCTCTATGAGACGTCGGCCCGCCAGTCGTTTCGCAAGGAGTTTCAGGAGTGGGACACCCTTTCGCACCATCCTTACGGTATTACCAAGGACCAGTTGGGCAGCCTCAATGGCATTCGACTGCACGATGCGGGCTATCGGGGCAAGGGAATGGTGATAGCCGTGCTCGACGCCGGTTTCATGAATGTTGACAAGATACCGGCTTTCCATCGGCTGAAGCTGGTGGGTTTGCGTGATTTTGTAATCCCGAAGTCGCCCAATCTCTTTCAGGAAATGGAGCATGGAACCAAGGTTTTGTCGGTAATGGCCGTCAATCAGCCCGATGTTTACGTTGGCTCGGCGCCGCAGGCGTCTTACATGTTGCTAAGAACAGAAGCCCATCAGACCGAGAGTCTCGCCGAGGAAGACTTCTGGACGCAGGCCGTGGAGTATGCCGATTCGGCCGGAGTGGACGTCATCAACTCGTCGTTGGGTTATCATGAATATGACGACAAGGCCACAAGTTATCATTATTGGGACCTTGACGGCCGCCAAGCGCTCATATCGCGGATGGCTTCTCTCTTGGCTTCCAAGGGAATCGTGTTGGTCAATAGCGCCGGCAATGAGGGCATGGGAGCTTGGAAGAAAATCAATGTGCCGGCCGACGCCGCCGACATCCTTACCGTGGGGGCTGTCACCCCTGAGGGCGTGAACGCGCCTTTCAGCTCGGTGGGGCCCTCGGCCGACGGGCGGGTAAAGCCCGATGTGGTCGCCTTTGGCAGTCCTACGGCCTTGTTGTCGGGGCGTGGTACCATCATCAACGACATCGGTACATCGTTCTCGGCGCCGTTAGTGGCGGGCTTGGTGGCCTGTCTGTGGCAGGCATTGCCCGGCAAATCGGCCCGTGAGATTATGGAATTAGTGAGACAGAGCGGTAGCAATACGCTCCATCCCGATAACATTTACGGCTATGGCATTCCCGATTTTTGGAAAGCCTTGCAGGCCGGTAAAAAGCTGAAATAGCATGGAGCAGGGACTGACACTATACGAACTCAACAATTTGGTTAGGCAAACGTTGGTCCTCACCATGCCCGATGAGTATTGGGTAGAGGCCGAGTTGTCGGAGCTTCGTGAGGTTCGCGGCCACTGCTACATGGAACTTGTGCAGAAAGAAGAGGGCAGTCATACGCCCGTGGCCAAGGCTTCGGCCAAGTGCTGGAGCAATACGTGGGCCTTCGTGCGTCGCCATTTCGAGCGTGTGACGGGGCAGTCGATGCGCCCGGGCATGAAGGTTTTGCTCAAGGTAACGGCCAATTTCCACGAGGCTTACGGCTTTTCGTGGATCGTGACCGACGTCCATCCCGAGTTCACCATGGGCGACATGGCCCGTCGGCGACAAGAGATTATTCGCATTTTACGTGAAGAAGGCGTGTTCGAGCTGCAAAAGGAGCTGTCGTTTCCTATGTTCGCGCAGCGTGTGGCCGTCATTTCGAGTGCCAACGCGGCCGGCTATGGCGATTTTATGGATCAGTTGTCGGCCAACGAACATGGTCTTTGGTTCGCTCCTCGCTTGTTTTCCGCCTCGATGCAGGGCGAGTCTGTCAGCGCCAATGTCATCAGTGCGCTCAATGCCATCAATGCCCGGGCCGACCAATTCGACGTGGTCGTGATTATCAGGGGTGGCGGTGCGACGAGCGATTTGAGTGGTTTTGACACGTTGGAGTTGGCCGAGAACGTGGCCAATTTCCCACTGCCCATCATTACGGGTATAGGTCATGAGCGTGATGAGAGCATTCTTGACTTGGTAGCTTACCGCAGTGTGAAGACGCCAACGGCCGCCGCCGCTTTCCTTATCGGCCATTTGGAAAGTGTATATCAGCGTTTGCTCGACGCGCAAGAGCGTGTCGTGCGGAGCGTAAGTCGGCGAATGGAGCTGGAAGAGCAGCGCTTAAGGCGGTTGAGCGAGAAGATTCCCATGGTGTTTTCCTTGGTTCGAGAGCGTAGGGAGGCCACGTTGCAACGGTTGTTCTTGGCCATGGCCTCGGCGGCTACGGGGCGGTTGGCAGCCGAACAGCACCGGGTGGATTTCCTGACGGGTAGGTTAGGGCCATCGGCCATGCGCCGTTTGGAGCACGCTGCCTATCGGTTGGCCCTCATGGAACAGCGCACCAAGGCGCTTGATCCTGCGTTGCCCTTGAAGCGGGGCTACAGCCTGACGCTGCTCAACGGGCGCATTGTGCGTGACGCCAAGCAACTGAAGGCTGGTGATAGGATAGAGACAAAGCTCGGTCGGGGCAGCGTCAGTTCGGTAGTGGAGAAGTAGCGACGCTCCGACAGCATGAAAAAATGACTATAATATAATAAGGTATATGGCAAAAGAAGAAATAAAATACGAGGACGCCGTAAAGCAATTGGAGCTGATTGTGGACCAAATGGAAAACAATGAGCTTGACATTGACGAGATGGCCGATAGGCTGAAGAAGGCGCAAAAACTGCTGAAGCTCTGCAAGGATAGGCTTACCAAGGCCGATCAAGAGATAAAGAAAATACTCGATGGAGGCCCCAAATAGGTTTATGGGCCTATGAATGGCTTATGAAATATAGGAAATAACCGGGCAGATAGTTGCGAATAATCGTTTTTATTCGTACTTTTGTGAAAGACTACAACATGGAATAATAAACTTTAATGTTATGAAGAATATCGATTGGTCGAGCTTGTCATTCGGATACATGCCGACAAACTACAATGTACGCTGCTATTATAAGGACGGCAAGTGGGGCGAAATAGAGGTTTGCTCTGATGAATATCTGAAGTTGCACATGGCTGCCACGTGCCTGCATTATGGTCAGGAAGCCTTCGAGGGCTTGAAAGCTTATCGCTGTCCTGACGGGAAAGTGCGCATATTCCGTGTTGAGGAGAACGCGGCCCGCCTGCAATCGACCTGCCGAGGCATAGTAATGCCCGAGGTTTCGACCGAAATGTTCGTTGAGATGGTCAAGAAAGTAGTGCGTCTTAATCAAGAGTTCGTGCCCACGTACGAAAGCGGTGCCACGCTCTATATCCGTCCGTTGCTTATCGGTACGAGTGCCCAAGTGGGTGTACATCCGGCTAAGGAGTACTGTTTTCTTATCTTCGTGACGCCCGTAGGCCCTTATTTCAAGGGTGGTTTCTCATGTAATAAGTACGCCATCATCCGTGGTTACGACCGTGCGGCGCCACTCGGAACGGGTACTTACAAGGTTGGTGGCAACTATGCGGCCTCCATGAGGGCCCATACCATTGCGGCTTCGCAGGGTTATGGCAGCGAGTTCTATTTGGATTCAAAGGAAAAGAAGTACGTGGATGAGTGCGGCGCGGCCAATTTCTTCGGTATCAAGAACAATACGTATGTAACGCCTAAGAGCACGTCAATCCTGCCTTCGATTACCAATAAGAGCCTTATGCAGATAGCCGAGGACTTGGGGTTGAAGGTGGAATGTCGTCCGGTGCCCGAGGAAGAGCTCGAAACATTTGAGGAAGCCGGCGCTTGTGGTACGGCTGCCGTTATTTCTCCAATCTCACAGTTGGATGATATGGATACCGGAAAGATTTACCATTTCGGCGATAAGCCCGGCCCATGGTCTACCAAACTTTATGAAACCTTGCGTGGAATACAGTATGGTACCATCGAGGATAAGCATGGATGGACCACCGTTGTTATAGAGTAATGGGATTATGGCAGGGTTTTGAAGTAATCTTTGAGGCTTTGCATAAAAAAGTTTACAGCCTATTGGCTCTTTTATAAAAAAGCATTATCTTTGTGTCGTGCCTCTTTTGGGGCACGACTTTTTATTTGCTCAATAGCCTCACAATCACCACCGAGATGAGCAAACAACTGTTATTGGGACTTGTACCATAATTGGTGCAGGTTTTCCCATATACAGTTGTGGTTTGTGGTGAACCGTGAGGCGTATGGTGAAAGCCTGCGCCTTTTTTGTGTTTTGCTGTGAGTAGATTGGGTTTTGATTTGATTTTAAATAAATAGTAACCTAATGTTAGACAGTATGAAGAAGTTTTTGTTAGTTATTTTAGCATGTATGCTATCTGTCGTTTTGTATGCGCAAAACAATGTTACCAAGTTTTTAGGTATTCCTGTAGATGGAACCAAGAGAACCATGATTCAGAAATTAAAGGCTAAGGGCTTTACGTACAATAGTGTAGATGATTGTTTAGAGGGGCAGTTTAATGGGAAGAGTGTTCATCTTTTCGTATTAACAAATAATAATAAGGTATGGAGAATTGCTGTGATGGAGCAGGTATTTCTTGACGAAGGACAAATAAAGATCAGGTATAATACACTTTGTGAACAATTTGGGAATAATCCTAAATATTTTCCCATAGATGCAAACAGATTGTCGGAAGATGAGGATATTTCTTATGAAATGTCCATACATTCAAAGAGTTATCAAGCTACTTATGGACAATTACCGCATGATAATGATTTAACAAAACGGTTAGTTTGGTTTGCAATACTTGAAACTAAGGGAGAATATCGTATTGCTATATTTTATGATAATGGCTTTAATCAAGCCAATGGTGAAGACTTATAATATTAAAGAATCATGAAGAAACTTTTATTTTTAGCATTGGCGTCAATTGTTTTTGCGTCATGTAATCTCTCAGAAGAAAGTAAGGCAGAGGCTTTAATCGAGGAAGATATGAAAAAAACGCTCATAGTTGTAGATAGTTATGAGCCGGTGGAAACTCAATTAGACAGTGCGTTTACGCCTTATGACCAAGTGGAACTTATCGAAAGTTCATTTACTGTCATGCAATATGGTAAGACTATCATGCAAGCAGAAGAGGAGGCTAAGCTTGCAAAAATGAAAATGTCACTTTATGAGGATAGCCACTCGATGGGTTCTTATGAGAAAAATGGATATGAAGAGGCGCGTAGTGAATATAATGAAGCCGTAAGCAGGATAAAAATAACAGAGGAAAAGACAAAGAAAGTTGTCTTAGGAATAAGAAAAATGTTGCAGAAAAAGCCGGAATTTATTGGTTATAAGGCTATTCATTCTTATAGGGCAAAGAATAATGCCGGCCAAATTATGCTGGGACGTGCGTTGTACGTATTTGATAAAGAGCTTCAAAATATAGTCGCTACGTATGATATGGATGGAGAAGAGTTTAAAGCTTATGAACGATTAATGCAAGAAGTAGAAGAGAAAAACTGATATGTTTTAGCCCGCCGATACGCTTATCGGCGGGCTTTTTTGCGCTTTCATAAATTTATCCTTACCTTTGTAGTCTAAAATAAGTAAGGTTTATGGGAAAAGGAAAGTTGGCAAAGTTTGCCGAAATGGAAGAGTTTGAGAATGTGTTTCAATATCCGTTCTCTGTAATCGACAATGTGCCATTTGACATGAAGGGCCATTGGCGTGAGCAATATTTCAAGAATGATAACCCCATTGTGTTGGAATTGGGCTGCGGCAAGGGCGAATACACGGTGGAATTAGCCAAACTTTACCCGGAGATAAACTTTATTGGCGTAGACATAAAGGGTGCCCGTATGTGGACGGGTGCCAAGAAAGCGTTGGAAGAAGGGCAGAAGAATGTGGCTTTCTTGCGTACAAGTATCGAAATTATCGACCGCTTCTTCGCGGCGGATGAGGTGCAGGAGATATGGCTTACCTTCTCTGATCCGCAGATGAAGAACCCTCATAAGCGACTGACTTCTACTTTCTTTATGAATCGTTATCGCAAATTCCTCGTTGACGGGGGCACGATTCATTTGAAAACCGACTCTAATTTCCTCTTTACTTATACACGGTTGATGGTTGAGTTGAACCGTTTGCCCATCTTGTTGCGTACGGAAGACCTTTATCATACGGAGGGTATTGACGACGAAACGCGTAAGATTCTGTCGATACAGACTTATTATGAGAGCATGTGGATAGAGCGCGGACTGAACATAAAATACCTGAAATTCAGGTTGCCCCACGGCGTTGAGCTGCAAGAACCCGACGTTGAGATTCCGCTTGACGACTATCGAAGCTATCATCGGCCCAAGCGCAGTAGTTTGGACGCTGCCAAATAATTGGTGGAAATAGGTAGGAAAGGGGCCGCGGAAAGTTATTTTTTATCATTATTTTTACACAGACATTAGTTTATAGATAATATGAAGACATTATATCCTAAGCTGATAACCGATGCGTTGGCAACGGTTGTCTATCCCGGAACAAAGAAAAATTTGATTGAGAGTGAGATGTTGGCCGATACGCCGAGCATTAACGGCATGAAGGTGAAAATCGTTTTGCTCTTTCCTCGTGAGACCGATCCTTTCTTGAAATCGACCGTCAAGGCGGCCGAGGCTGCCATTCATTATCATGTGGATAAAGATGTGGAGGTGGAAATAGAGTTGGAATACAAGTCGAAACCGCGTCCGGAAGTGGGTAAGATGTTACCCGACGTGAAGAATATCATAGCTGTGAGCTCCGGTAAAGGTGGCGTAGGAAAGAGCACGGTGTCAGCCAATCTGGCCATTGCGCTGGCAAAGTTGGGCTATAAAGTTGGTCTGCTCGATACGGACATCTTTGGTCCGTCCATGCCAAAGATGTTTGGTGTGGAGGATGCACGCCCTTATGGCGTGGAGAAAGATGGTCGTCAATTGATAGAGCCCATAGAAAAATATGGCGTGAAGTTGCTTAGTATCGGCTTCTTTGTTGACCCTGACACGGCTACCTTGTGGCGGGGAGGCATGGCAACGTCAGCTTTGAAACAGTTGATAGCCGACGCCGATTGGGGCGAATTGGATTATTTCATCCTCGATACGCCTCCCGGAACGAGCGATATTCACCTTACGCTTTTGCAGACGTTGGCCATTACGGGTGCGGTAATTGTAAGTACGCCGCAGAAAGTGGCCTTGGCAGACGCTCGTAAGGGGATTGACATGTATAAGAACGACAAGGTGGATGTGCCTATTTTGGGCTTGGTAGAGAACATGGCCTACTTTACGCCGGCCGAATTGCCCGAGAATAAGTATTATATTTTCGGCCGCGATGGCGGTAAGAAATTGGCCGAGGAGCTGAATGTGCCACTGTTGGCCCAGCTACCCATCGTGCAAAGTATCTGTGAGAGTGGTGATGACGGTGAGCCGTCGGCCACAAAGGTGGATACCGTTACGGGGCAGGCGTTCTTGAGTTTGGCGCAGTCGGTGGTGACGTTTGTCAATCGCCGCAACAAGGAAAAGGCTCCCACGCAGATTGTGGACGTTACGATCAAATAAAATTTGACAAGCGGTTAAAGGAAAGTCCCGTTGCTTTTATGATGAGCAACGGGACTTTTTGTTTTGTTATTAAAATGAGGTTACGAGGCTGGATTGTTAGCGATTTTGCGTTGCTTGGCCTCTTTGGCCTTCTGCTTGATCATGTCGATTTGGTTAGAAGCATGGGTACGGGTCTGCTTCAGTTGGCTGCGATAAACGGCGCAAGTAAGGAAGAAGTAGGCCACAACCTGAATCCATAGTGCTTGGTATTCGGGAAGAATGTCGGAAAGATTGGCTCCCATGCTACTCAAGCGTAAGAATCCCCGAACGCCAAAGGTAGAGGGGAATAGCCAAGAAACGCCTTGCCACACGCCGGGAATATTGGATTGAGGCCATGAAATACCGGTCATGAACAGCATGGGAATGGAGGTAAACACGACCAGCAGCATGACATTCTCACGATAACGCACTACGCATGACAGTGCCATACCAAAGAATGTGCACGATAATATATAAGGTATAAGCAGCCCGAAGAGGTCGATCATTGTAATCATTGACGTGAAGCCGAACATACGAGGCACGGCCAATGTGAGATAGGTGCCCATAACGAGATAGACCATAAAGTAGCACAAGGCTTTCCCTAATACGATACGGAAGATTCCCACGTAATGCTTGCTGATGGGCACGAGGTCTTGGTAGCGATTGTTTTCACGGGCTGTTCCGGCGGCAAGGCCTATTCCTAAGAGTAGTGTTTGTTGCAAGATGAGCAGGAGCACGCCCGGAATGATGGCGTTTCCATAGCCTCCCGTCGTGTTGAAGATAGGCACCTCGTCGAAGTCGAGTGGCTTGGTTGTTATCTCATCATCACGGTTGGTAAACCCTTTTGAGGCCGCTATTTGAATGTGGGCATTGATATTTTGCGACACGATGAGGGCCGTCTGGTAAATAGCTTTATAGGTAAGCATGAGACTCATGTCGCAAAAGACACTGACATGTGACTGCTCGCCACGGAAGAGTTTTTGGTCAAAATCTTTTGGAAAGTACAGATAACCGTGTACTACTTGCTTGCCCACAAGCTCTCGGGCCTCATTAATGCTGGCACAATAGTAGGCCGCCTTGGTGTCGGGAGCGGCGTCGAAAGCGCGGATAAACTCACGGCTGGTATGGCTGTGGCTTTGATCTACGATGGCGACGGGCACTTCTCTCACCACTTCATTATTATAAATCCAAGAATAAAGCAGCGGATAGGCGAGTGGCACAAGGATGAAGAAGATGAGCACTCCCTCATCGGTGATGGTGGAACGCATTTCTTTTGCCCAGATGTAACACATGTCTCTCAGGCCATTCGTTATCTTATATAATAATGATTCTTTGTTCAAGGTCTTGTAAGTTAAGTGATTCTTATATTATATATGTACCAACCACGCTATGGGATATATACATAGAGCAGCATGGCTTTCTTAATGTTGCGGAGCACGAACACCGGTAAGGCGATGAAAATGCCTAACGCCATAAAGTTGAACCATGCGTCACTGGCCGGGAAATCATTGAATATACATATTTGATATATCATGTAATAGTGACGCAAAGGGAATAGTTGGGCAATGGATTCTATCATGGAGTCCATGGCAAAGATAGGATAGGTGGCGCCGCAAGCCGAGAAACTGACGACTGACCATAGGGAACAGACGCTCATAGACATGCGGAGTGAGGGCATGAGACCAAAGATAAATACGCCGAAGGCTTGTGCGGAGAGAACCGAAAGGAGCCCGAGTACCAAAATAGGAATGGTTCCGCCGGGGTGTGGAAAGCCTAATGTGTGGTAGATATAGAACTCAAATCCAAGGAAAATAGTAATGAAAATAAGGAATTGAGGTATCAGTTTGCCAACGATAGCTACCCATGTTCGGTTGGAAGCCATGGCCATAAGCTGGCGTGAACGTTTGAATTTGAGTTCCGTACCTAACGAGTAGGGCGTTATCAGAAACACAAATATCATGAGTACACCCGGTATCATGACCGTGCTGAGGTAGATATTGTAGCTGGCCCAAGGGTTGCCGAGCATGTGTAAATCTATGGCAATGGGCTGCAAGGACGTCTTTATCTCCTCGTTGGTCTTGCCTGTTGCCGCGAGTTTTGTCATTCCTACGGAGGCCGAACCTAATGTAGCAATGGTTTTAAGGTCACGAAAGAGCATGGAACCTGCGGCAAGTGTGACATTGCTATAGTAGAAAGAAATTTTCGGTTGTGAGCCGTTGACGAGGCCACGGGTTGTTCCTTCGGGTATAAGAAGGTAGGCATAGATCTCATTTCGCTGGATAGCTTTGCGTGCTTCGTTAGCGTTCTCGTAATGGGCAACAACCTTTGAGGTTTGAAAAGCGTCGAGCTTATGAATCATCGCACGTGAAGTAGCCGTATTATCCGCGTCAACCACACCTATGGGCATGTCTGTCGGCACTCCTTCTTTCATCAATGAGGTGAAGAAAAGAATGACAATGACGGGAAATATCACCATGCAAAAACCGTAGATGGGGTTTTTCCACATGATACCACATTCACGAAGCGCTATATGGTAGAGTCTTTTCAGCATGCTGTAGCTTTATCCTCTAAGTATAATGAAAAAACTATTTATTCTTGATGATGAGCGACATACCCGGACGCAAGCCTTCAAAAGGTGTGACCGGACGGGCCTTTACCTCGAATGTTTTTAAGTCATATTGGCCGCTGGACTTCGTTGCTTTCCACACGGCATAGGACCCTTGGTCCTTGATATAGTACACTTTGAGTTTCAGTTCTTTATTGAATGCGGGGACAAAGGCCGTGAATGACTGTCCCATCTTGAGGTTCTCAAGTCGGTCTTCACGCACGTTGAACGTTCCCCACATGTCTTTCATCACGGAAATGCTGATGATGGGAGAGCCTATACCTACCAATTCACCAACCTTTGGATAGATTTCGCTGACCTCACCATCGACTTGTGCCACTTGAACTGTCTCCTTTAAAAGTGAGCTGACCACATCAACAGCGCTTTTTGCGGCCTGCGCATGGCTGGCAACCATTCGTTTTTCTTGTTCTCGAGCGCCATTGCGGGCCATGTCGTATTGGCTCTTGGCAGCTTTAACCTGCGCTTCCGTAGCCTTGAAAGCCGCAAAAGCTTCATCACGTTTCTGCCCACTGATGACGCCTTCATCGTATAAGTTCTGCATGCGAGTGTAGGTCTTTCTCGCTATTTCCGAAGCGGCCATGGCCTGCTGATAAAGTTCAAAAGCGCCTTGGATTTGTTCTTTGCGCGCTCCGGCATTGGTTAGATCCTCCATAGCCTTGGTAGCTTCGCCGGTAGCCTGCATAACTTTCTTCTGTGCATCTACCTCAGGAACTTCCAATATGGCCAAGGTATCACCTTTATGTACGTAGTCCCCTTCCTTCACACGTATTTCAACAACGCGTCCGGGGAGCTTACTGGAAACCCTATATTCCGAAACTTCAATTTCTCCTTGTATGGTATCATCCCCGCGTTCCAAGGTAAGGAAGCCGATGATGGCCACGATAACGACGACGGCTGCGAACCCTATCACGGCCAAAAGAATGTTATTATGTTGTGATTTTGCTGACATGATCTCAATTAATTAAGTGTTCCCAATGATTTCTCCAAGTTAACAAGCGCAAGTTTATAGTCGGCTTCCGCGTCAATTTTTTGACTTTGTGCCATTTGCCATGCCGTTTGCGCGGCCATGACATCGGTTGTCTGCATGACACCTTCACGGAATCCCAAGTTAGCACAGCGCAAGTTTTCCTCCGCGCTCTTGATATTCTTGTTGGCCATAATCAGTCTTTTGTGGGCTTCTTTCACCTTAAACTGACTTTGAGCCACCTGTAAATCAATCTTTTCTTTGGCATCATTGAATTCCATTTCGGCCATGCTGGTGGCCAGTTTTGAAGCTCTGACCTTATAAGAACCTTCAAACCAGTTCCAAACGGGCACCCTTACCATGACTCCTACGTTCCATAGACCGGAGAACTTACGCTCAAATCCATTCAAAACATTAGGATTTGATACGATATATCCACCGGTAAGCAATACTTGGGGCAGGTAAGCGGCCCTGATAATCTTGGTCGCTTCCTTGCTGATGTCTACCGCATTTTGCAGCATACGTAGCTCCGGCCGGTTCTCGGTAGCGGCGTTGGACTGAACAGAATCATCGGTAGAAAGCACCGTCAGAATCTCTTTGTTCTCGTCCGCAAGCGTTATTTGTTCATCCAAAGGCAAACCGCAAAGCTGACAAAGCAACATCTTTGATAGCGATAGGCCATTTTCTATTTGCGTGATTTGCATCTCCGCCTCATTCACCTTTACGTCAACTTTCAGTCCGTCGGCCCGTGTGGCCACGCCTTCCTTTATCATTTTCTTGACGTCTTCGGACAGTTTGGAAACTAATTTGTGATAGCTCACAGCCAATTTCTCTTTCTCTCGCAGCGAAACTACGAGCCAATAAGTTTGGTCTATGCTGTAAAGCGTGGCCTGACGAACAAGATCTGAGCTGTTGTCGGACAACTGCTCATTGATGGCCGCTATCTTATTGGCCGCAATGATGGCACCTCCCATGAAGACGGGTTGCCTTAACATAATCGCGCCGGCAAAGATGTTATGGGTGTTCGTGCGCAAACCATCAGTTATGTTTTGACCTAATTGGTCGCCGGCTTGGGCTATCGGACCGCCGATTTGGCTGATAAGCCCACCCATTTGCCGGGCCATGGCCGGACTGATGATACCTTGTTGGGCCAGCCCACCTATGAGGTTAGTGAGGTTGTTGCCCGCGGCGGTGCTTACATTGGTGCCAAAATGGTTGAGCGCATCCTTGCTATCATTGTCCAACAGCGATATTTCTTTGCTGTAATATTGGTATGTGCCAAGCGCATCGACCTTCGGCAGGTACTTTGTTTTCGCAGCTTTACGTATGTTCTTGGCTGCTTCTTGCTTGAAACGGGTCACGTTGAGCTGCTTGTTGTTGCGTAGCGCCAACGCCCGGCAACTGTCAAGGCTTAATGTGCGCTGCGCTTCCATTGGCAAGACGCAACCCGCAAGCATGAAAAATGTTAATAATTTCCTCATTCTATTTTGGCTAAATAAAACGCTTTATATAAAAAGAAAGTTTGTAATAAACTTCTTATATTGTCGTTAGCAAATATCTTCTACCTATTATGAGGCCTATTTGGAAAGACTTATCTTATAAAAAAGATTAATTGAAAGTGAAACTCCGGGAACCTATCATGTTGCCATCGGCAAACACACTAACATTGTATGTGCCGGCCTCCAAGGCTTGGTTGACTTGCCAATACATCGTTACCGGCGTTTCCTGTCCGCCATATTCAACGCTTCTCTTCATCGAGCATTGCAATGTTTTGTTCTCATAATCAAATGAACCGGCATTTCCCAACAAGTTACCTGACGGCGACATGATTCTCACATAAATGTCTTTGGTGCCATTTCCTGCCGTAACGTTCTTGGCTATGCTGAAGTTCACTTGGAATGCCCTGCATTTGCTGAGCTTCTTGGTGTCCTTTCCACGCTTGTCCTTAGCCTGCAATGAAATACCAACGGCGTCGAGCTGGGCGGCGATGGCCACCTTCTCGCTCAGCGAGGCCTTCTCTGTGTTCAAGCCTTCGATTTGCCTTGTGGCCTCCTCATATTGTCCTTTGACGCGTGTATTCTCCGCGGTGAGGTTCTGATTGAGCCGGTTCAAGGAGTCAATTTCCAGTACATAGCTTCTCAAAACGGCACGTACGGTGGCCAACTCCTTCTTCAGGCGAGCTATCTCTCGTGCGTCGCTGCTCTTGACACGGCGCAGTTCATCGAGCAAACGTTGTGTTTTTTCTTGTTCAGCGGTGAGTTGGGCAACAATGGAGTCGTTGGTAATCTGCGTTTTCATTTCACTATACTGATTGGCAAACTGCTGATACTCGTTCTCCATTTCCTTTTTATCAAGCTCAGCCAATTCCTGCATAGCCTTGTTTTCTTGCTTTTGTTTATTTAAACTCAAACCTAAATAAACAATACCACTTATTAATAAAAGCCCGATAAGGACCATCGGGATAATAATTTTTTTATTCATAACGAAACTAAAAAAACTTTATTTGTTGCTCATTGCAAAAATATAGTTTTTCTATTAACTGGCAAAGAAAAACCATGGAGCAAACCTTTATAATATTAAATTTTGACATTTTTAGGGAAAAATAGGACAACATTAAAATTAAATTTGTACTTTTACGACCGCTTCAATCGCTAACTTAGTTAAAACTTTATATGACATACCGTGGTTTCTTCTATAAAGTCTATCATTTATATTACGACGGATTCCGGCAAATGACGCTGGGTAAGACTTTATGGACCATTATTTTTATCAAGTTGTTTATCATGTTTGCCATCCTTAAAGTTTTTTTCTTTCCCAATTATATTAAGCAAAACAGCCGTGCGGGGCACGAGAATGAGTTTGTGGGGAAGGAGTTGATAGAACGCGCAAATCATTAAATCTTATTATAACTATGTTAAATCTATTATTAGACATTACGAGTGCCACTGTTGATTGGTCGAGGGCCCAGTTTGCCTTAACGGCCATTTATCACTGGCTGTTTGTGCCTTTGACATTAGGCCTTGCCATTATCATGGGAATCGTTGAGACCTGTTACTACCGTACTAAGAAGCGTTTTTGGAAAGACGCGGCCAAGTTTTGGCAGTCATTGTTCGGAATCAACTTTGCCATGGGTGTGGCTACGGGTATCATCTTGGAGTTTGAGTTTGGTACCAATTGGAGTAATTACTCGTGGTTTGTAGGCGACATCTTTGGCGCACCGTTGGCCATAGAGGGTATTGTGGCCTTCTTCATGGAGTCAACATTCGTAGCCGTGATGTTCTTTGGATGGAAAAAAGTGTCTCCGGGCTTCCATTTGGCTTCCACATGGCTTACCGGTCTGGGCGCCACAATCTCCGCTTGGTGGATTCTTGTGGCCAATGCGTGGATGCAATATCCTATCGGCCAGACTTTCAATCCCGACACCATGCGCTTTGAAATGAGCTCTTTCGTCGACGTGGCGCTGTCTCCTTTCGCTGTAAGCAAGTTCTGTCATACGGTCACCTCCGCATGGATTATCGGTGCTTTGTTCACGGTGGGCGTCAGTTGCTGGTACCTTTTGAAGAACAGAGAGCACAAACTGGCCGTTGAAAGCATAAAGATAGCCTCTGTCGTAGGCCTTGTGGCCTCGTTGCTGGCGGCTATTACCGGCGACGAGTCGGCCTACACGGTGGCCAAAGTGCAGCCTATGAAGCTGGCGGCGATGGAAGCCTTGTACAACGGAGGTAAGGATCAGAGCCTGACTGCCGTGGCTTGGGTAAGCCCATTTGGCCAACCCGACTACGCGAATCAGAAAGAAGCACCCTTGAAGATAGGCATTCCTTACGGCTTGTCGTTCTTGGCAACGCGTGATTTCCATGGTTATGTGCCCGGCGTGAACGACATTATCAACGGATATACGGACAATTCAGGAAAGCGACAGCCCTCTTTGAAAGAAAAGATAGCGATGGGGCAGAAGGCCATCACGGCTTTGCAACAATACCGCAATGGCGACAAGAGCGAGAAAGTGCGTAAGGCCGTGGCCGACAATATACAGTATTTCGGTTATGGTTACGTGAAAAACGCCGATCAGATAGTACCCAATATCCCCATAAACTTCTGGGCTTTCAGAATCATGGTGGGCTTGGGATGTTTGTTTATCTTGTTCTTCCTCGTTATAGGACACGTGTCTTGGCGCCAAAATATCAGCGATCCCAAGTGGCGTTGGCTGTTTATCGTGGCTATCGTGTTGGTTCCGCTGGGCTATATATGTAGCGAGTCGGGCTGGATAGTAGCCGAAATGGGCCGTCAACCTTGGACTATTCAGGACATGTTGCCCACATGGGCCGCCGTGAGCGATTTGCATTCAAGCAGCGTTATCTTGACATTCTTCATCTTCCTAGCCTTGTTCACAACCATGCTTGTCGTGGAAATCAATATCTTATTTAAGCAAATTCGTAAGGGGATGGAGGCCCCTAAAGCATGACATACTCGTTTTTACAACACTATTGGTGGCTCGTGGTGAGCTTGTTGGGTGCCCTTTTGGTGTTCCTCATGTTCGTTCAGGGAGCCAATTCTTTGATATTCAGCTTGGGACACACGCCCGATGAGCGCCGATTGGTCATCAATTCCACGGGACGCAAGTGGGAAATAACGTTCACAACGCTGGTTACGTTCGGTGGAGCCTTCTTTGCCTCGTTCCCATTGTTTTACAGTACGAGCTTCGGAGGCGCGTATTGGTTGTGGATGATTATACTGTTCACTTTCGTGATGCAGGCCGTGAGCTATGAGTTCCAAAACAAATTGGGCAATATCTTGGGCACACGCACATTCCAATGGCTGCTCATCGTCAACGGCATAGTAGGCCCCTTATTGCTGGGTGGCGCCGTGGCCACGTTCTTCAATGGCAGCAATTTCATGGTCGACAAGATGAATATAACGGACGGTTTGCAGCCCGTTATCAGCCATTGGGCCAATGCCAGCAACGGACTTGACGCGCTGCTCGACCCTTGGAACCTGATATTTGGCTTCGCGGTCTTCTTTTTGGCCCGGGTGTTGGGCATTCTCTATATTATAAATAATGTGGATGATGACGCCATCCGTCAGCGTAGTCGCAAGCATTTGCTTTACAATGTGGTGCCTTTCCTCGTGCTTTTCCTCTCCTTCTTCATCCGTACGCTGTTCAAGGAAGGCTTCGCTTACGACGCGACTACGGGCGAAATCTACATGCAACCTTTCAAATATCTCGATAATCTCATCGAAATGTGGTATCTGTTGCTCATCCTTTTGGTGGGCGTCGTGGCGCTTCTCTACGGTGTTATCAAGACTTTGATAGCCGATAGCTACGTGCGGGGCATTTGGCCGGCCGGCATTGGCGTGGTGTTGGTGGTGCAGGCATTGCTCCTTTGCGTGGGATGGAACCACACGGCCTACTATCCTTCGACCGCAGACCTGCAAAGCAGCCTTACCATCGTGAACAGTTCGAGCAGCATGTTCACGCTGGAGACGATGTTCTACGTGTCGTTGCTGGTTCCGTTTGTCATCGCCTACATCTCCTATGTGTGGCGTGCCATGGACCGCAAGAAGCTGACCCACGACGAAATTCATAACGACGAGGTGTATTAATCCATAACGAATGAAATCAATCTTCTTGATTCTGGCAGCCATGTTGCTGCCTTACACAAGCATGGCGCAGGGCATTGACACCCTGCGCCATGAGGTTCTTTTAGAGACAACGATGGGCAATATCCGCATCGCGCTGTACAATGAGACGCCCTGCCATCGTGATAATTTCCTGAAGTTGGCCCGCGAGGGCTATTACGATGGTAATCTGTTCCATCGGGTTATCAGCAGTTTCATGATTCAGACGGGCGACTCCACTTCACGCCATGCACGGCCCGAGGCGCTCTTGGGTAACTATTCGCCCGACTACACGCTGCCTGCTGAGATTATCTACCCGCAGCTCTACCACAAGCGTGGAGCCGTGGCGGCGGCCCGTGAGCCCGACGGCGTCAATCCCGAATATCGCTCCTCGGCCAGCCAGTTTTACATAGTCTACGGGCGGCGGTACAGCGAGGACATGATTGACCATGTGCAGGCTCGGCTCGACAAGGCCACGAAAGGACGGATAACGATACCTCCAATATTGCGCGAGGCCTATTTCAAACAAGGCGGCACGCCCCATTTGGATGGGCAGTACACGGTGTTTGGCGAGGTCGTTGAGGGACTTGATGTGGTGCGAAACATCGAGGGCGTGGAAACGGATAAGAACGACCGGCCTTTGCAAGACGTGAGAATCCTTAGGGCCGTGGTCACGAAATAACCCTAAGGAAGGCTGTTGGCCGGGTGGCGTTACGGCTGAAGGAATTTTGAAAATGTAAATATTTTTCTGAAAATAAACGGCATGTTTCCATCGCGCAACTACGTTCTCTGACGGCCAATATGGCGTGCCGGAGCGTTGTTAATCATGTGTCGGAATTACGAAAGCTATGCTTCGAGGAAGTAAAAGGGCTACCCTTGCTACCTCGAAGCATAGCTTTTATTGGCTCAAAAGGGCGCTGTTGGTAGGTTGTTACGGGCCTTTCAAGGCATAGTAAAAGGCCGTGAAAAGCGTGTTTTATGGCTAAGTGGTTGGTAACCATTTGATTATAAAATAGCCATAAAATGCGATATTTCCGTCCAAAGTTTTTCTATTTTAAAATAACTCGACTTTTTTGAAGTCTTTTGTAAAATAAAATCAGCATGCGGGCAGTCGTTTTTCAATGGCTTTCTGCTGTGTATCAGCATGTTTATCGTTAATATTTCATCAAATATTTTTTTGTTCCTATAATTAAAAAAGGTTGATGAGAATTTGTAAAACTTGCGAAAAATGATACCTTTGTACCATCAATGACTTATTAACTTAATAATAAAAGAACCTAATTTGAAAATCTTTAACAATGAATCAGGATTATTTAATTTTTGGATTAATCGCCTTGTTGGCAATCGGGTGGTATGTTTGGAATAAATCGAAAAACAAATCCGAGCGGGAAAAAGTAGAAGAAAGAAAACCTGTCAGCAGGACTATGCCCGCTCATAAGGTGGAGAACGACAAACTCGTTATGATAGAAGACGCGGGTGAGGAGGATGTGAAGAAAATCCTGAAAGACTTTTGCGCTTTGTATAACATTGAGAATTGTCAGGCCATCATGCGCTTGGTGAAAGTGTCGGAAAAGAAGTTCGCCGTTACTTTTCCGTATGACATGGAGTTTGAAATATTTTGTTTCTTCGTGAATTATGCCAATTATCCGTCCGATTTTAAGACGCGTTTCCATGCGAAGGCTTGGACTACCAAGAAGCATACGGATACTTGGATTACGGCTGCCGGCAATAATGAGAAAATCATGTTGTACGTTTTGGACGATGATACCGAGTATGACAATGTGTTTATAACGACGATTGACAATGTAGGATATAAGCTCGGATTTGCCATGGGTGAGGAAAAGCAGCTCCTGAATAAGCCTGAATTAGATTATATCAAGCCGCCCGTAGCCCTGAGTGAGTTAGAGAAGCTCGAGAGCATAGAGTTCAAATAAGTGTTTGAAAGTTTTGACTATTACAGGTTATACCTACGGTCAACTGCGCCATCAGCCCATCATTCCGGAAGTGTTGCGACGCATTACTCATCCCATAGCTCGACGGATGGCAGAGGAATGTAACGAGCGCAACCGTCGAGAGGGCTTCACAATGTACAAGATTGATGGAGAGTATAGTTTTGAGGGTTTGCGGGTCGGCCCGAAAGTGAGGATACCCGCTAAGGTTGAACTAATGGCGTTGCTGGATGGGCAAGAGCCTAACGCGGCGAATATTCGCGTTATAACTTATAGTCTTTTGCGTGATGAGTTGGCCCGTCTTTATGGTACAACCATACAAGAGGCTGGTGACATTATTGGCAATCAACTCGACTGCGCTCCCCATGAAGATATTTCGGGCTACATATTCATGGTGCCGAATTGGGCGCATAAATGGTTTCGCCATAACGGATATGTATCAAGAATGAAGTCTTGAACGCATAGCTTGCGCCATTGGCTCGAGCTATTCCAATAAGGTTGGTTAAAAGAATATAGCTTGGAGAAGGAGGATGTTTACCTTTTCCAAGCTATACGATAAGGCTCATGGAGGGCAGATAAAGTAGGGAGGACGGGGCTATAGGCACGCCAATGTGAAGTCGAAGCGCAGGCCACCCGTAGGAAGATTGCATACTTGGATGGTTCCTCCGTGGAAAATAATGGCGTTCTTCACGATGGATAATCCCAATCCGGTACCTCCGTTTTCACGGCTACGGCCTTTGTCTAACCTATAGAAACGCTCAAAGATTCTGTCAAGATGTTCTTTACCTATACCGATACCATTGTCGAAGAAGGTGAATTGCCATACTGTTTCTGCACGGGTTGCCTTTAGGGTGATGGTTGTTCCTTGGCCGGCATAGGCTATAGCGTTGTCAGTAAGGTTACGGAATATGCTGTAGAGAAGTGTTTTGTTGCCGGTTATGATAATATCTTCGGGCAGCATGTTGTTGAATGTCATGTGCTTCTCCTGAAGCGGCAGGGCTGTTTCTTCTCCTATTTGTTTTACAAGAAGGCCGATGTTGACCGTTTCTCTCTTTAAATAAGGTGAACCATCGTCAAGCCGGTTGAGGATGGAAATGTCTTGTAATAGCGTTGTAAGCCTTACGCTTTGGGCATAGCAACGCTCCATGAATTGCTTTTGAGTTTGCTCCGTTAAGTTGGGCGTATTGATGATGGTTTCCAAGTAGCCTTGAATACTTGCCACGGGAGTCTTTAGCTCGTGAGCTATGTTTTGGGTGAGTTCTCGCTTGAGGATGTCTTGTTCCTTGCGAGTGTTTTGCAGGCGTTTGTAGAGTTTGATAAGTCGTTCGGCGATTTCTCCCAGCTCGTCGTCCTCAAAATTGATAAGTTCCTCAATATCGAGGCTCTCGTTGTGGTCGGCTCTCCATGCGAAGGTGCGCAGTTGGGTAATGTTTCTAGCCAATTGGCGGATGAACCGATAGAGAACAAATGTGAGCAGGAAGAAAGCTATTAGGGCAAACCAAATATAATGTTGGTCGGCTTGTAGCGATTGGGTAAGGTAGTCGTTGTAGGGTAGGGCTGTACGAATGATATAGCCTTCTTTAGGAAAATAGGTGGCTGAATAAAAATATTCGCGGCTGAGCGTGGAACTTTTGCGTTCTAAGGTTTGTCCCTGACCGTTTTTTATGGCTTGTATGAACTCCGGACGGTTGGCATGATTGCCGATGTGGGCGTAGTTCTTGATTTCGTTATCGTAGAAGACGTTGCCTTTCCGGTCGATGAGCGTCACTCTGATGTTCTTTTCCAAGTGATCGGTAACGAACGAAGTAAGTGCTTGCTCGTTTCTAATGCCTTTTTTCAATACCGCTTCGTGCATGTGGCGGTTATAGTCTTGAAGCTCTTGATTGAGCGTATCTATCTTGTATTGCTTCTCTCTGTTGTGTTGAAAAATGATGAAGCAAGCCGTATAAATAAGAAAAAGGGCCATCACACTGATATAGAGTCGATGGCCGACAGAGAGCTTAAACATGAAAGTAAAGATTATGCGTTGAAGGTATAGCCGTAACCCAAGCGGGTTTGTAGGTACTGTGCGTAGCGTCCTATCTTTTTGCGCATGCGTGTAATATTGACATCTACGGTGCGGTCGAGTACCAAAACGTCTTTAGGCCATATCCTGCTGATGAGTTCTTGGCGGCTGAAGACACGTCCTTTTTCACCAAGTAGGGTGGTCAGGAGCTCAAATTCTGTTTTGGTAAAAGCGACTTCCTGATTATCTACATAAACGATTTTGCGGTCTAAATCTACTTTAAGGCCTTCGTATTGAATGATATGCGCATCTTTGGTTTGTGTCTGATTGTCCGTTCGTCTCAAGACCGCTCTGACTCTGGCGGTCAGTTCCCTGATGGAAAAAGGTTTGGGAATGTAATCATCGGCGCCAAGATTCAGACCTTCCACGGTGTCGTTCTCTGTGCTTAGGGCCGTGAGGAAGATAATTGGAATTTGGGCTGTGGCGGGATCTTTCTTTAGCTTTTCTGCCAAATCAAAGCCTGACATTTCACCCATCATGACATCAAGTAGAATAAGGTCGAAAGAAGATAGTGGCTTGGTGAGCGCTTCCTCGGCAGAAGAGGCTGTATCGGTCAGGTAGCCGTATGTTTCTAAATTGAATTTCAAAATTTCTCGAATATCCGATTCGTCATCTACTACGAGTATCTTATTCTTTTGATTCTCCATATTTCTTTTCATTGGTTATCTGTTTGCAAAAATAGACATTAATTTGTAGTTTCACAACTTAGCCATATTACATTCCTGTAAAAATATTACAGAAAGTTGAATATTTGTTACAGATATTGTGTGGAGGTAATGGTTAAGATATATTTTTCTTTTTATCTTTGTCGCATGAGCATAATGTGGTTAATAATTTTCTTCCTGCTCCCTTTGCTGGGATGCGGTTTTGTGGCGTGGCATGTTTGGGTGATGTTGCCTTTTGCCAATATATATAAAGGTGTGATTTTGGCAGCGATGGCATTGTCATTTCTCTGTATGTTCTTTAATTTCATCGTAGGACTCGACCGTCTGCCTACGTGGTTAGCTCGTGTTTTTTATGAGGTGGGCTATTCTTCTATCTTTATTTTGCTCTATTTGGTAATGGCATTCCTATTGGTCGATTTGCTTAGGTGGGTAGGTTGGTATCCTATAGATTGGTTTTATTCGAGTGCGAAAGGAAGTCTGCTTATATTCCTCGCTATAGTTGGTATTTTTAGTTATGCCAACCTCCATTATTATAATAAGGTGAGAATATCTATGGAATTGAAGTCTGATAAGGCTATGAAGCAACCGTTGAAGATTGTTATGCTGAGCGATCTTCATTTGGGCTATCATAATACACGGGCAGATTTGGCTAAATGGGTGGAGTTGGTAAATGCTGAACATGCCGATGCGGTGCTCATCGGTGGTGATATTGTGGATTTCAGTGTGCAACCTTTGCTGAAAGCGGACATGGCTTCTGAATTTAGAAAGCTGAACGCACCGGTTTATGCTTGTTTGGGAAATCACGATTATTATGCGGGTGAGCCGAATACTGAGAAGTTTTATAAGGAAGCAGGGATAAAATTACTGCGTGATTCTTCGGTGTTGTTGCATGACGATGTCATGGTTATAGGCCGGGATGATCGTACTAATAAGCGTCGTAAGTCGATAGCTCGACTGATGGATGGTGTTGACAAATCCAAATATCTTCTTCTTATGGACCATCAACCTTATCATTTAGAGGAAGCTGAACGGAATGGAGTGGATTTTCAATTTAGTGGGCATACTCATTATGGGCAAGTGTGGCCAATCAGTTGGATTGAGGATTGGATGTATGAAAATGCCTATGGCCCATTGACAAAAGGAAAAACGCGGTATTATGTATCGAGTGGAATTGGTATTTGGGGTGGTAAGTTTCGTATAGGCACTCGGTCAGAATATGTTGTTTTGACAATACGTTGATATGGCTTTGAACTTGGTTTTATCTCTTTTTTGCCTTATTTTTATTTGATTTATGTCAATAATTAGGAAAAAGTGGGGGTTAGATAAAAAATAAATAAGAAAATATTTGGAATGTGTCAATAAATGCTATACCTTTGCAAACGCTTTCGCTTTTAAACGAATAGCATTAAAGAAGCGTTCTTTGAACAATTTTACATAAACAGAGAAGTAGTAGTACAAGAATCGAGTGCACGTGTATTTTATAATATATGTGTATTTGGGTAAAAGAAACGACTCGTCAATTTTTGACATGAAAGGTTTTTTTAGAC
>NZ_DATCYK010000007.1:0-8450 GCF_036570325.1 Prevotella sp. | reverse complement strand
TATATTAATATGATATGTTTCTAACTGATGAAATGGCCTTGCGGGCGCGTACTTTATTATATATAGTGGCGCGGGGCGGTACGGCCCGTGATGTGGCCGTGGGGCTATGGGCCGTATCTTGATAACGCAGCGGTGGGCGGTATGTTGTGTGTGGGTAGTTAATTTTATCAGAAGGGTCGGACTAGTCTGACTGGTCGGACGGGTCCGACGAGAGCAATGCCCGCTTGAGCGTGGGCACAGCCCACAATCATAGCACTGCTGCCACAGTTGTTTCACGCAGGGGTGATAGCTTTAAAAGTAAAGTTTAGCACTTTACTTCATAGCTTAATGGGTTGTGAATCAAGGCTTTATTGAAGTTAAAGTTTCACGTGAAACATTATAGGAGATTGTCAAAGAGCGAGTCTTTCTTGAGGGTGAAAGGAGTAGGAGCGAGGCTACAGTCGAAGCGCTGTGGGCTATTGAATCTCTGCTCCATAAACTTTGTTAGGGTGAAAATTTAACTACCGTCCGAGCAACACGAGCATTACGTTGATGTCGCTGGGGCTTACGCCCGGAATGCGACTGGCCTCTGCTAACGTATCGGGGTCGATGCGTTGGAGCTTTTGGCGGCCTTCTGTGCTGATTTCGTGCAATTGGCTGTAATCGAAACGCCCTTTTATCTTTATATTTTCCAAGCGGTGCATCTTGTCGGCGATGAGCCTTTCGCGATCAATATAGCCTTGGTACTTCATCTTTATCTCCGCGGCTTCGGCTATTTCTTGCTTTCTATTGGTGGGAGAATCGAGCTTTTCTCGCAGTGAAGGTATAATTTCGGCCAATTGATCGAGGCTGATGTGTGGACGGGCGATAAGGTCTATGAGTTTGCATCCGGCCCTTAAAGGCGTTGTGCCGAGCGCTTCGAGCGCACCGTTGATTTCGTTCGGTTTAATCGGAAGCTCCTTGCAGAAAGTCATGAGTTCATCGATGGCCTTCTTTTTCTCTATCCACCAAACGTAACGAGCCTTGTCGGCCACGCCCAAATGGTAGGCTTTCTCGGTGAGACGGGCGTCGGCGTCGTCCTGACGGAGCAGTATGCGGTACTCGGCTCGTGAGGTAAACATGCGGTAAGGCTCATCTACGCCCTTGGTGGTAAGGTCGTCTATGAGCACGCCGATGTAGCTCTCGTCGCGTCGCATGACGAAAGGTTCGCTTCCGGCGCAGCGCAACGCCGCGTTGATACCGGCTACCATACCTTGTCCTCCGGCCTCCTCGTAGCCCGTAGTGCCATTGACCTGACCGGCGAAGAACAGTCCCGGCACCACCTTTGACTCAAGAGAATGCTTCAGTTGGGTAGGGTCGAAGTAGTCGTATTCTATGGCGTAGCCCGCCCGATATATCTTCGCGTCGCGTAGGGCCGGTATTTTGTGGAGGGCACGAAGCTGCACTTCCATCGGCATACTCGATGAAAAACCGTTTAAATACATTTCGTTGGTATTCTCGCCCTCGGGTTCGAGGAAGAGTGGATGTTGGTCCTTGTCGGGAAAAGTGACAAGTTTGGTTTCGATGGAAGGGCAGTAGCGTGGTCCCGTGCTTTGAATCTGGCCGTTGAAAAGCGGCGAATCGGCCAGTCCGGTGCGCAGGGCTTCGTGAACCTCGGCGTTGGTGTAGCAAGTCCAACATGGCAGTTGCTCGAGTCGGCGACGGCCACCCATGTAGCTGAACTGATGGAAATCGTTTTCGCCGGGCTGCTCCTCCATCAGGTCAAAATGCACGCTGCGCTTGTCGATGCGTACCGGTGTGCCCGTCTTCATGCGTGAAACGCTGATTCCGTGGCGTGCTATGCTCTCGCTGAAATGGTGTACGGCCGGCTCAGAACAGCGTCCGCCCTCCACCATCTTTCGGCCTATGTGCATCAAGCCGTTGAGGAATGTGCCCGCCGTAACGACCACACTCTTGGCTCGAAACTCCACGCCCCACATCGTACGCACGCCAACGGCCTCGCCATTTTCCACGATCAGCTCCTCGGCTTGGTCTTGCCAAATGTCGAGAAGGTCGATACGGTCGAGCGTCTCGCGCCATGTGGTGATGAACTTTTCACGGTCGCACTGTGCCCGGGGACTCCACACGGCCGGTCCCTTGCCCTTGTTGAGCATGCGAAACTGGATGGACGTGGCGTCCGTCACGTGCCCCATTTCGCCTCCGAGGGCGTCAATCTCGCGCACGATTTGGCCTTTGGCTATTCCGCCAACGGCCGGGTTACAACTCATTTGTCCGATTTTGTTCATGTCCATTGTTATCAAACACGTCTTGGCACCCATGCGGGCAGATGCCGACGCTGCCTCGCAACCCGCGTGGCCACCGCCGATAACAAGCACATCGTACTGATATGTCATCTTGGAAAAGTTCTTATTTTGGCGCAAAAGTAAGAAATAAAATCGGTTTTTTTATGATTTTGCTTTGATTAATCACTTAAATATAGTATTTTTGCATGCAAAATCAAGAGGGCAAATACCTAATTTGAGGTATTGTGAAATAGTTTGATTGTCGTGTTTGTCCGGCTTTATACATTTCTTATTTTATATAGCTATAACAATTAAATTTTATAAATAATTAAAAATTCAATCATTTATTATGTGGTTAATCAATTCATCTGTCGGTAGAAAAGTGGTTATGTCGGTCACCGGCCTTGCCCTTATTCTGTTCCTGACGTTCCACGCTTGTATGAACGTGGTGGCTCTTTTCTCAGGAGAGGCTTATAACATGATTTGTGAATTGCTTGGCGCCAACTGGTATGCTGTTGCGGCTACCATGGGTCTTGGCGCGCTTACTGTGATTCACATCGTCTTTGCTTTCATCCTGACAGCACAAAACCGCCGTGCTCGCGGTAGTGAACGTTACGCCGTAACTGCCAAGCCTGAAAAGGTAGAGTGGGCCAGTCAGAACATGTTGGTGTTAGGTATCATCATCTGCTTGGGCCTTATTCTTCACTTGTTCAACTTCTGGTATAACATGATGTTTGCCGAGTTGACCGGTATGGCTGTGGCTCATCATCCCGCCGATGGCTTCGCTTACATTCAGGATACCTTCTCAAATCCTGTCTTTGTGGTGTTGTATATCATTTGGCTTGTGGCTATTTGGCTCCACCTTACCCATGGTTTTTGGAGCGCTATGCAGACTTTCGGCTGGAGCGGCAAGACTTGGCTGGACCGTTGGAAGATGATAGGATTGGTTTATACCACCCTTCTCATGCTGTCATTCCTCGTTGTCGTGCTGGGCTTTGCTTTCGGTTGCGCGCCGAGCTTGGCTTGTGGCATGTAATCCTTTACCAACTATTACGTCCCGTCGGCCCATGGCCGGTGGGCATATCTATTAAATCTTGAAATTATGACTAAGACATTAAATTCCAGAATACCTGAAGGACCGGTAGCTGAGAAGTGGACCAACTACAAGGCACATCAGCGTTTGGTTAACCCCAAGAATAAATTGAAACTGGACGTCATCGTTGTCGGAACCGGTTTGGCCGGCGCTTCTGCCGCTGCCACGCTGGGCGAGATGGGGTTCAATATATATAACTTCTGCATTCAAGACTCACCCCGCCGTGCGCACTCTATCGCCGCTCAGGGTGGTATCAACGCAGCCAAGAATTATCAGAACGACGGTGACTCGGTGTATCGTTTGTTCTATGACACCGTAAAGGGTGGCGACTATCGTGCCCGTGAGGCCAATGTTTACCGCTTGGCCGAGGTAAGTAACAATATTATCGACCAGTGCGTGGCACAAGGCGTGCCTTTCGCACGTGAGTACGGTGGCATGTTGGCCAACCGCTCGTTCGGTGGCGCGCAGGTAAGTCGTACTTTCTATGCCAAGGGACAGACCGGTCAGCAGTTGCTGTTGGGTGCCTATTCTTCCTTGAGCGCGCAGGTGCATACCGGTAAGGTGAAGCTGTTTACACGTTATGAGATGGAAGATCTCGTGATCGTTGACGGCCATGCACGCGGTATCATCGCCAAGAACCTCGTTACAGGTGAGCTGGAGCGCTTCACGGCTAATGCCGTTGTAATCGCTACCGGTGGTTATGGTAACGCTTACTTCCTTTCGACCAACGCCATGGGTTGCAACTGTACAGCCGCCATCCAAGCCTATCGTAAGGGTGCGTATTTCGCCAACCCCTGCTATGTTCAGATTCACCCCACTTGTATTCCCGTACATGGTGACAAGCAGTCTAAGCTGACTTTGATGTCAGAATCGCTCCGTAACGACGGTCGTATTTGGGTTCCGAAGAAGCTCGAGGACGCCAAGAAGTTGCAGGCAGGCGAGATCAAGGGCTCTGATATTCCCGAAGAAGACCGCGACTACTACTTGGAGCGCCGCTATCCGGCCTTCGGTAACCTCGTGCCTCGTGACGTTGCGTCACGTGCTGCCAAGGAACGTTGCGACAAAGGCTTCGGTGTTAACAATACCGGTTTGGCCGTGTTCCTCGATTTCTCCGAGTCAATCAACCGCTTGGGTATCGACCAAATCTTGCAGCGCTACGGCAACCTCTTCGATATGTATGAGGAAATTACCGACGTGAACCCCGGTGAGGAAGCCAAGGAAATCAATGGTGTGAAGTATTACAACCCCATGATGATCTTCCCGGCTATCCACTATACCATGGGCGGAATTTGGGTAGACTATGAGTTGCAGACCACTATTCCCGGTTTGTTCGCCATCGGTGAGTGTAACTTCTCTGACCACGGTGCCAACCGTTTGGGTGCTTCGGCGCTGATGCAGGGCTTGGCCGACGGTTATTTCGTGTTGCCTTACACCATTCAGAACTACTTGGCCGATCAGGCATTGTGGCCCAAGGTATCTACCGATCGTGAGGAGTTCGTAGAGGCCGAGGCCGCCGTTCAGAAGGAAGTTGACCGACTGATGAACATCAAGGGTAAGCGTTCCGTTGACTCCATCCATAAGGAATTGGGCCACATCATGTGGGAACACGTGGGCATGGGCCGTACCAAGGAAGGCTTGGAGAAGGGCTTGCAGCTGCTCAAGGAAGTACGCGACGAGTTCAATAACAACCTCTTCATTCCCGGAACGAAGGACGGTCTGAACGTGGAACTCGACAAGGCTATCCATCTTCGTGACTTTATCCTCATGGGTGAGCTTATCGCTTACGACGCCCTTCACCGTGAAGAGAGCTGTGGCGGTCACTTCCGCGAGGAGCACCAGACCGAGGAAGGCGAGGCCAAGCGTGACGACGAGAACTTCTTCTACGTAGGTTGCTGGGAATATCAGGGCGACGACGCCAAGGCCCCCGAGCTGGTGAAGGAACCGCTCGAGTATGAGGCAATCAAGGTACAAACACGTAACTATAAGAACTAAAGTAACATGGCAAGAAATATAAGTTTTACAATCAAGTATTGGAAACAGAACGGTCCTAAGGATCAGGGCCATTTCGATACACACGAAATGAAGAATATTCCCGATGATACTTCATTCCTTGAAATGCTCGACATTCTCAACGAGGAACTCATCGAAGCCGGTCAGGAGCCTTTTGTCTTCGACCACGACTGTCGTGAGGGTATCTGCGGCATGTGCTCACTCTACATCAACGGTACGCCCCATGGCAAGACAGAGCGTGGCGCCACCACGTGTCAGCTCTACATGCGTCGTTTCAACGATGGCGATGTTATCACGGTAGAGCCTTGGCGCTCGGCCGGTTTCCCCGTCATTAAGGACTGCATGGTAGACCGTTCGGCTTTCGACAAGATCATTCAGGCCGGTGGCTATACCACCATCCGCACGGGTCAGGCCCAAGACGCCAACGCTATCCTCATACCAAAGGATAATGCCGACGAGGCCATGGACTGCGCTACATGTATCGGTTGCGGCGCTTGCGTGGCAGCATGTAAGAACGGTTCGGCCATGCTTTTCGTAAGCTCTAAGGTAAGTCAGTTGGCTTTGCTGCCGCAAGGACGCCCCGAGGCTGCCAAGCGTGCTAAGGCCATGGTAGCCAAGATGGACGAGCTGGGCTTCGGTAACTGTACCAACACCCGTGCTTGCGAGGCCGTATGCCCCAAGAACGAGTCGATAGCTAACATCGCCCGCTTGAACCGTGAGTTCATCAGCGCTAAGCTCTGCGATTAATACACCTTATTAATATACCGTGTGTCCTCCTGCCTCTTAAAACAGAAGGGGCAGGAGGATTTTGCAAAGAGTTATAAAGGAAAAACTCCATAAATAGTCCTCCTTGTGCAAATATTAGAGAGTTTTGTCGCAATGAAGTAGGGGATTGGGGTAAAGAATACGTCTTATTGATACCCGTAAAAATAGAAAGTATAACTGAAATAGGGTAATCATTGAAGTTAAGGAATATCTAAATACGTTGTGCCTGAACGTTAAATAGGCGTCAATCCTTAGAAAAAAAATCTCTACGTGGGTATGAGATTGTACGAGAGTAAAGTCTATCAAAGAGAGTCGTTCGCGATAGATTAATATTTATTATCTTTTATTAATATTTATAGTTTGTCTCTTTTAATTAAAAATAATACATTTGTGAAAAGTGGACTTCATATAATAGCGAAAATGGAGGGTCAGCTTTTATGAAAATCAGAGTATTACTAATACTTTTCGCAATGGCCATACTCCTCACGATGATTGGGGTGAATGTGCATTTTCATCTTTCGGAAAATAACTCATTTTCCGTTGCGCAGAACTCTTATGTAGAGCCGGGATCATTATCTCGGGACTTTTCTGTGATCGATGCCGTGCGCTATAATGGTTATCAGTTTACTTCTTGGTATAATGAGTTCCCCCTTGTTGTGAGAATATCTTATATGATCGTAGTATCCAGTATTCTTGTATGGATATTTACAATCATCAAGATTTTTGTAGACCAGTGGTTCGATTATCGTAAGGAAAAAATATTTAATTCGCTTTATAAAAAGTACCATGGGGTGCAGCAGGAAATCTTGTATGAACAGCGTAATATGACTATTCGGGAAATCAGGGAGAAGATGGGATTGCCCGAAACCTACGCTACGAGCACCCAGCAGGAAATTGATTTCTGGCTCAAATTATATGTGAAGGACTATGTCTATCGTACACGGAGAATCAACCGATTCAACGAGGCGATGATGTTAAGAGTGCTGCATATACGTGAATATATGGAGCATGTGTTGTTGGATGGTTCTACGAAGAACCGCATCAATGTGATGGAAACGGCCCGTTATCTGAATATTCAGATGAATGGTGGCTTGGTGGCTCGTCTCATCAACGATAAGAATGAGGATTTGAAACGAGAAGCCCGTCTGTTCTATATGTTCAATACATACGATGAACCGTTTGAAATTATCAATCGTGAAGTGACCTTTACGCTGTGGGATCAGATGGAAATACATTTGATGACCATGAAAGCCATTGAGCAAGGAAAGCCGGTACCCTCTTTCTTCTCGCAGATAGAGAACAATCATAATTCGGTTAATAAGGCGTTCCTCATACAGGAGGCAGGTTACTTCGGACTGGAAGAGAACATCAGGTATCTCATGAAGTATCTGAACTCTACGGATGAACGTATCTTCAGGGCTGCCGTGAAGTGCTTTACCGAGAGGGCGTACGAGCCTGCGGTAGAGAATATCAAGGCTAACTATCGTCGTTGGACGCCCCATACACGGCGCTTGATTTTACGCTCATTGCTTAAAATCCATGGAGGTAACAACATGGAAGAATTCTTTGTGTGGGCTTACAGTGTGTCATCCGACTTTAAGACCAAGCGTGTGGTATTGCGCTGTCTGTGGGAATACAGCCTGAAGGGAAAGAAAGCGGTAGTAACGCTCAGACGACAAGCCCCGACGAAGGAGCTTATACTCTTCCATCATATTCAGAATGATATATTGAGAGCTACCGAACTCATCAAACTTTAACATCTTAATTTTAGAAAGCTTCGAACAAGATATATGTGGCAGATACTGTTAGATTTTTACGGCTATGTAATATTCTTTTATTCCATAACGTTGATTATTTCCTACGTGATACTTATGCTGTTGGCGCAGCCCGGCATATTCAATCAGCATAATGAGATAGAAGAAGATTATGCAAAGCACGTGGTCTGGAACAATCCTTATACGCCGGGGGTGTCGATCGTGGCGCCTGCGTTCAATGAAGAAATGACGATTATTGACAATGTGGAGTCGTTGTTGCGTCAGGATTATCCTCTTTTTGAGGTCGTGATAGTGAATGATGGTAGCCGTGACTCGACATTGGAGAAGCTGATTACCAATTTTGAATTGGAGAAAGTTCCGTTCAACTATGTGGAATATATTCATACAAAGCCGTTTAAGGCGTTGTATCGTTCACGTAATCCCAAGTATTCACAGTTGACGGTAGTCGACAAGGTGAACGGAGGTACCAAAGCAGACCCTATCAATGCCGGGCTGAACGTGGCAGCCTATCCTTATTTTATTAATACCGACGTGGACTGTATCTTG
>NZ_DATCYK010000006.1:0-43550 GCF_036570325.1 Prevotella sp. | reverse complement strand
GGCAAGACCAATCTGCTCATCGGCACGCAGATGATCAGTAAGGGGCTGGATTTCGACAAAGTAAGTGTCGTAGGCATACTTGACGCCGACTCCATGCTCAATTATCCCGACTTCAGGGCCTACGAGCAGGCCTTCATGATGATGAGTCAGGTGAGTGGAAGGGCAGGGCGGAGAGGCCGCCGCGGGCTGGTCATCCTGCAAACCAAGAGCCCTGACCTGCCCGTAGTGGGGCAGGTGGTGCGCAACGACTACACTTCGTTTTACCAAGAGCTGCTCGAGGAGCGGCAGCTTTTCCACTATCCGCCTTATTATCACTTGGTTTACGTTTACCTGAAACACCGCCATGAGCATGCGGCCGAGGGCGGAAGCACGGAAATGGGGGCGCAGTTGCGTCGTTATTTCGGCGCTCGTGTGCTCGGACCGGACAAGCCTTCCATCGCCCGAGTGAAGTCCATGCACATCAGGAAGATTGTTTTGAAATTGGAAAACGGTATCAACCTGCCCAAGGTAAGGGAGGTTTTGGCCTATGTACAAAAACAAATATTGCAGGACAAGCGTTACGCTGCCCTGCAAATATATTACGATGTAGACCCTTTATAAGTTACAGTTAGGGGATTCTTGTCAGAATTTGATGTCTACACCTGCTCCAAATACATTGTTACTTCTTGTGAAGTCAGCCTTATAGTCAAGCTTTTTGCCGGCCAATTCTTCGGTCTTGTCGCCATTGAAATGACCGTAGAAAGTGTGGAAGTAAGCCAAGTTAAGGTCGACTTTCTTGCTGAGGTGCAAGCAAACACCTGCTGCCACAGAGTTTGAGTTTACCACGAATGACTTGTCATCCATGTATTCCTTGGTCAAGCCATAGCGTGTGTTCTGCCATCCGGCGCTCACGGTGACGAGCTTGCTGGCGTCATATTCCACGCCGGCGTTCCACTCTATCGTACCACGTTTGAGCAACTTCTGACGCTGGTTGTACGCTTCGGCCTGCTTATCGAAGAAGTAGTGGAAGCCCACATTTATCTTCAGCGGGTCGATGGGGTTGTAACCTACGCCCAAAGCGAGGTAAGCCGGGAGGTCGCCCGCAACCTTCTTGCCGTCTGCGTATTCGCCTGTGGCCTCTTCAAGTTTCTGATCGAACTGTCTCTTGATGGCCTGCATGGCGCCTGCTACCTGCGGACTTGACAATACGGCCTTGGCTTGTTCGGCGGTCATACCTTTGCTGATGAACAGCGCACCCAGTGTTTGGGGCAGTGTGCCAATGCTTGGCGCATGGTTGACAGCTTCGTTCTTGAGGCGCATGCGGGTACGGAACTCATACTTGGCAGCGAAGTTCCAGCGGCCCGTTTTGTAGTCAATACCGATAATGGGAGTGAAACCTATGCCGCTCTGGTCGCAGTTCAACTCAATGTCGGCACTGTTTTCCTTCGTCTTATCAATCATGGTGTAGAGGGGAACGTTGCCCACTTTGATGTTGCGAACGTAGCCGTAGTAGTTGCTCATGGCGTAAACGCCACGCACACCGGCGTAAACGCTCAGGTCATCGCGTACCTTATAGGCCGCACCGAGTGAGAGACTGTAGTAATATTGGCGGCCACGCATGTAGCTGTCGTAGCTGTATGAGCCTTGCTTACCAAACATTTGGTCGCTCGAAAGGCCGAGCTTACCGCCTGTAGCTTGGTCTAAAGCGCCTGCCAATGCACTTACGCCGACGCCGGTTTCGCCTACTATCTTCTCGAAAGAGCCGAGACCGTTGTCAAATTCGCACTTGCCACCGCCGCCGGTGATACCGAACATGGCCTGAAAAGAAAAGTTGTTCCAGTTGTAAGCTGCCTGAATAGAAGGCAGTACGGGGGCAAAAGCCTTACCCTTAAAGGTGCGACTTGTGGTGTGGTCGTTCTGATTAGCCGCGAAAAGGGGGAACTCATTCTTGACGGTTCTGGTCTGAGAAATAACTTGCCAGTTGAGAGAAAGATGGAAACCATCGTTCAAAAACGCCACGCCGGCAGGATTAGAATAAACTCCGTCAATGCCAATGGAAGCCTCACGGCTAAGCATTCTGTCAAAAGCAACATTCTGATTGGTGTTTGTCAGCAGGCCACCTGCCCAAGCTGACCGGGTCGCTGTCATTGCAATTGCAATGATTGCGAATTTTAATTTATTCATCTTAAATAGTTTAAATTAATTTGGTTGCAAAGTTATGGGCATTGTTCTAAAATACGGGAAAAATGCTTCTGTATTTAAAATCCATTAACAATTATTGGGCCGTTTCTTGCACGTTTTGGCGTTTTTGTGCAATAATTTTGGCACAATTCTTTGTTTTTTGTGCAATGGGTTAGGGCGGTCGGGGGAGCGAGTTGACGAGTGAACGAGTTGACGGTGTATAGTTGACAAGTGAACGAGTTAACAAGTAGACAAGTTGGTAGTTAAAGTGGACGAGTGGATGGTTGACGAGTTGTTAGTTTAAAGCTAACGAGTGGAGAACTTTTAGTTGCCAAGTTTACGGTTGCCAAGTTAACAAGTTATTGGTCTTTAGTAGGAGAGTAAGCAAGCAGATGGTGCGAATGAATAGGCTCTTAGTGAGGGGTAAATGAGAAAGGGGTACATAAATAAATAGCGAAAGGGCTGCTTTCATCGCTTCATAGTGGGCCTTTGACCTTCTCAAAGTGGCCCTTTTAGGCGATGAAAGCAGCCCTTTTATATGGCAACTCGCACACTCTTGTTATCTATGTGTTAATATATTCTGCATTATCTTGTTGACGCCTATTTACAACTCGTTAATTTGTTTACTTAAAAATAACAACTTGTTAACCATCCACTCGTCCACTATACACCGTAAACTCGTCCACTTCAACTAACAACTTGTTAACTTGTCAACTCGTTCACTTGTCAACTATACACCATCCACTCGTTCACTTGTCAACTAAAAAATGTCCCCTTACTTCTCCGCGTGTCCGCCTTTGAGCTCGGGGTAAGATATGCGTGTGTGGTAAATAGCTTTGAGTCGTTCGGTCAGAATGAGCTTGGCTTGCATGATGTCACGGAACGTTATGGGGCAGTCGGTGAAGTTTCCGTTGGCCACTTGTTCATCGATGAGCTTGTTGACGAGGGCACTGATACTCTCCTCGGTGTACTCGGGGAGTGATCGGGAGGCCGCTTCCACGGTGTCGGCCATCATCAGTATGGCTTGTTCTCGGGTAAAAGGATTGGGTCCGGGATAGCTGAATGCCTCCTTGTCGACCTCTTCATCGGGGTGCTCATTTTGATATTTAATGTAGAAATACTTGGTAAGTCCCAGCCCGTGGTGGGTGAGTATAAAGTCCTTAATGAAGGGAGGAAGGTTGTGTTTCTCGGCCATCTTGACGCCTTCGGTCACGTGGCTGATAATGATGTGTGCGCTTTGGGTGTATGGCATGTTCTGATGCGGGTCCACGCCCACTTGGTTTTCGGTGAAGAAGACGGGATTTTGCATCTTTCCTATGTCGTGGTAGAGGGCGCCGGTACGCACCAGCAGGCTGTTGGCACCAATCTTATTGGCGATTTCGGCGGCCAGATTTCCCACGGTAATGCTGTGCTGGAAAGTGCCCGGAGCTATCTCGCTAAGGTCGCGCATGAGACCTTTGTTGGTATTGGAAAGCTCAAAGAGCGTAACGTTGGATATGAATCCAAAGGCTTTCTCGATAAGGTACATCAGCGGATAGGCCAGCAGGAGCAGCACGCCATTGACCGCAAAATGGTAGTACATGGACTGATCCATCTTCATGAGGTCGTAGTTCTGCATCATCTGAAGGGCAAAGTAAACCAAGCATGAGCTGACAGTCACGAAGAGAGCGGTCTTGAACAACTGCGCACGTTTCGACAACTCACGGAGCGAATAGATGGCCACGAGGCCCGCAACTAGCTGAATGATGATGAATTCGTACTGATATTTCACCGTCGCGGCGCAGATAAGGATGATTACGGCGTGGGCTATGAAGGCCGTTCGGCTATCCATGAACACTCTGATAAAGATGGGTACCATCGCAAAAGGAATGATGTAGACACTGAAGAAGTTGTGAAGCATCATTTCGGAAACGATGATTGGGAAGAATGTTATCATGGAATAGAGCATGAGAATGCTGCGTTGATTATCGAAATACTCCTTTCGGAACAAGGCCAAAAAGAGCGTGAAGAGCGATACGAGAATCGTAACATAGACGATTTGGCCTATCACCGTGTTGGTGATGGTGGTCTTGGTGGCGTTGCGACGCAGCATTTCGCGGTCGAGCGAGTTGAGCACCCGATAGGTGTAATCGCTGATAATCTCGCCCCGGTCAATGATTTTCTGCCCGCTCATCACCATGCCGCTGGCGATGGGAATGCTGCTCATGAGGTCGTTTTCCTCCGTTTCTGACCGGTCCTTGTCGTACGTCAGGTTGGCCGAAATGTAGTTGGTGAGGTTCATTCGTTGCAGGATGTGGCGCTCTTTGGCCAATACCTCGTCGTTGAAAATCATTTCGTAGGCCGACATGGTGGAGTAAATACAGTTGATTTGTTGGCTTGTGGCCTGCTTGCCGTTTACCATTCGTACCATGCTTGTCGAGTCTTTGGATATGTTGTTGTACTCGGGCGTGTTCATGATACCGGCTTGGTAGAGTCTGTGAAGCCTGTCTACGATGACATGCAGATAGGCGGGCGGCAGGTTGGCGAAGCCGTCTTTGAAATCGTTTTTGAACTTGGCGATTTCTTGTTTCTCAATTTTCGGATTATAATTATAATACGGTTGAAACATTTCCATCACCGAGTCTTGCTCGGCTTTGATGGCTTCGTCGGTCTTGTAGATGGGAAAGTCGAAATTGGCAATGAACGAACCATACATCCATGGCTTGCCAATGTCGTATCTGAACTGTTGTTTTTCGTTGCGTGGCATGAACCAAACAATCAACGCGACGGTGATGATAACCAATGAAAGGCGCGTGATGAAATTGCGCCAGTAGTGCTCTTCTTGTCTTATACCCATGTTATTAAAGTGCTCTTGTCACCATATTATATATGCGAAATTACAAAAAATCTGTGCAATAGTCGAAAAATTGTATTAATTTTGCACAAAATATGTCTTATATTAGTGTAATAGGATGGTAGAAAGAAAAGTACGGGTGCGTTTTGCACCCAGCCCAACCGGGGCCTTACACATCGGCGGTGTCCGCACAGCTTTATATAATTATCTGTTCGCTCGCCAGCATGGAGGCGATCTTATCTTCAGAATTGAGGATACAGACTCCAACCGTTTTGTGCCGGGAGCCGAGGAATACATCATTGAAGCATTCCGTTGGTTAGGTATAAAGTTTGATGAGGGTGTGAGCTTTGGCGGAAATCACGGCCCATATAGGCAAAGTGAGCGCCGCGAAATCTATAAACAGTATGTCAATCAGTTGCTTGCTGAGGGCAAAGCTTACATCGCTTTCGACACGCCGGAGGAGCTTGAGGCCAAGCGAAATGAGGTTCAGAACTTTCAATATGACGCCCATACACGTTTGCAAATGCGCAATTCGCTGACGCTTTCCAAGGAAGAAGTCGACAGTTTGGTGGCTGATGGCGTGCAATACACCGTTCGTTTCAAGATAGAACCGGGCCAAGAAGTGCATGTAAACGACATGATTCGTGGCGAAGTGGTGGTCAAGAGCGACATTCTTGACGACAAAGTGCTTTATAAGAGTGCCGACGAATTGCCCACATATCACTTGGCTAACATCGTCGATGACCATCTGATGGAGGTTACCCACGTCATTCGTGGCGAGGAATGGTTGCCCAGCGCGCCGCTCCATGTTTTGCTTTATCAGGCTTTCGGATGGCAAGATACCATGCCGAGCTTTGCCCATTTGCCGCTTCTTTTGAAGCCCGAAGGCAAAGGAAAGCTCAGTAAGCGCGACGGAGATAGGCTCGGTTTCCCGGTATTCCCCTTGGAATGGCATGATCCGAAGACCGGTGAGGTGTCGTCAGGATACCGTGAAAGCGGTTATTTTCCGGAGGCTGTAGTCAATTTCCTTGCGCTTTTGGGATGGAATCCGGGCACGGAGCAGGAGCTCTTTTCTTTGGAAGAACTTGTTAATGCCTTTGATATTAGCAAGTGCTCATTGCACGGTGCCAAGTTCGATTACCAAAAAGGAGCGTGGTTTAATCATGAGTATATCCTGCGAAAGAGCGATGACGAAATCGCCAAACTCTTCGCTCCAATCGTTGCCAATAACGGTATTGACGAATCGATGGAACGCATTACGCTGGTCGTTCACATGATGAAAGACCGCGTGAGCTTCGTTAAGGAGCTGTGGCCGTTGTGCTCTTTCTTCTTCGTTGCGCCCACCGAATATGATGAAAAGACCGTCAAGAAGCGTTGGAAGGAGTTTTCTGCCCAGCAGATGACGGAGCTTGGAGCGGTTTTGGAGGCCATTGACGACTTCTCAATCGAGGGTCAGGAAGCTGTTGTCATGAAGTGGGTAGAAGATAAAGGCTACAAACTTGGCGACGTGATGAATGCTTTCCGCTTGGCCTTGGTTGGCATAGGAAAGGGTCCGGGCATGTTCGACATCACGGCATTCCTTGGTAAGGAAGAGACCTTACGGCGTTTATCTCACGCCATTGAGGTATTAAAATAATTATTCTTATTCAGAAGTTTCCCCTCCAAAGCACGGGAAACTTCTGGATTTTTTGTATTGTCAAAATCGTAAAGCGTGTATCAAATATTCATTTCTCTGTATCTTTTAGGAGTCGCCATAGCAAGTCTTTTTAGCAAGAAAGTCAAGAAGATGTGGGCCGGTGAGCGTCAGGCAATCCGTATTTTGAAGGAAAAAATGGTTCCCGGGGCACGCTATATTTGGTTTCATGCAGCCTCCTTGGGCGAGTTCGAGCAAGGAAGACCGCTGATAGAGCGTATCCGTGAGCAATATCCAGAGTACAAAATACTGCTTACTTTCTTCTCTCCGTCGGGCTATGAGGTACGAAAGAACTACGAAGGAGCTGACATTATATGTTATCTTCCTTTGGATACGATGCGTAACGCACGCCGTTTCTTGCGCACGGTACGGCCCGTTATGGCGTTCTTTATCAAATATGAGTTTTGGTATAACTACCTTCACATCCTCAAACACCGTAACATTCCCACTTACAGTGTGAGCAGTATATTCCGTCCGGAGCAAGTTTTCTTCCGTTGGTATGGCCGCGGTTACGCGCAAGTGTTGAAGTGTTTCACGCATTTCTTCGTACAAAATGAGGAGAGCAAGGTGCTTTTGAGCCGCTTGAACATTCATGATGTCAGCGTGGTTGGTGACACTCGGTTCGACAGGGTGCTGCAAATCAGGGACGCCAGCAGGCAGTTGCCGTTGGTGGAACAGTTCGTTGGTAATGCGACAAAGGTGTTCATAGCCGGTTCTTCATGGCTTCCGGACGAGGAAATCTTCATTCCCTACTTCCAAAAGCATAGCGATTGGAAGCTCATCGTGGCTCCCCACGTCATCGGTGAGGACCATCTGTCGCAGATAAACGGGTTGTTGGAAGGAAAAAAGGTCGTTCGTTACACCATGGCCGACGATCGTCAGGTGGCCGACGCTGATGTCCTGATCATTGATTGCTTCGGTTTGCTGTCATCCATCTACCATTATGCCACGGTAGCTTATGTGGGTGGAGGCTTCGGAGTGGGCATTCACAACGTGTTGGAGGCTGCCGTTTGGAATATCCCCGTGGTCTTCGGACCCAACAACCAACGCTTTCAGGAGGCACAAGGACTGCTGAAAGCCAAGGGCGGATTTGAGATAACAGACCATCAAACCTTTGCCGAATTGATGCAAAAGTTTGAGAATGATTCTGCGTTCACCGCTGTTTCCGGCAACAACGCCGGCGGTTATGTCAGCCGTTGCGCAGGAGCTACATCCCGAATCTTGTCAGATATAAAGTTTTAAATAGGCCGGAAGGTTACTTTCCGGCCGTTTTCCGGTTGAGCCATTGGCGTATCGGAAGGTCAAAGAACTTCAGACAGAGGTAGGCCAAGACGATGTTTCCCGCCATCACTCCCATGGAGAGCCACGGGCAGGAAGCGAAGTTGTAGGCTTCGTGGCGTATCATCCACGCGTAGAAAAGATACATGAAAGGATAGTGGATGATGTAAAGCGGGAAGGAAATGTCGCCCAAGAAGCGGCAAATTCTCGTACTACGGTCGTCCGTTGTCGTGCCCGAGGCGCCCAGCCACACCAAAACGGGAAATACCAAGATGATACATGCAGCCTCGAAAAGTCCGTTCCAACAGAAGGGTTGCGTGCCATTGATATAGGGAACGGCAAACAATAACACCATAACGAGAGAGCAAATCCAAAACGCACCCCGTACTTTCACGGGCTTGAAGATACGTGACAGGAACATGCCCATGGTATATGGGAACATCATTCTTAACATTCCACCCCAAAAGTTCAGCCCATCGAGCGTCCAACCCACGCCAAACGATCCCGTGCCGGCTACGTCTCCCATCGTGAACCACGCCAAGAGAGCACCCAATATGGCCGTAAGCACGCCCAACATCTTGGTCGACAGCCGGTGAAGGAGCAGCGCATAGAGGATATTTCCTATGTATTCAAAGAACAAAGACCACGCTGGACCGTTCAGAGAGAACATCTCCGCGTTGCCCCGCACGTCGTAACTGCTGCCCGGAAAAGCCGGAATCATGAACATGGCGCAGAGCAATGCCAACATCGTTAGTGACAAAGGAACCGACGTCCCGTCCCATTTGACGCCGCCTTGCAGCAGAAACGTAGCCAAACCGATAACCGCTCCCAAGACCACCATGGGATGCAGGCGAATCAATCGACGGCGAAAGAACTCCTTGTTGGTGAATCCTTGTCGCCAGCGGTCGTCATACGCGTAGCCGATAACGAAGCCCGAGAGGATGAAAAAGAAATCAACCGCCAGATAGCCGTGGTTGAAATGGGTGATGGAACCATCGCTGACGCCATTTACATAGCCCGCGAAACCGTAGCCTTCGTTGACATGATACCATAGAACAAGCAGCGCCGCGACGCCCCGAAGGCCATCGAGCAGTTGGTAATGGGGCTTGCTGTCGGCAAACACCGTGGAAGTTTCAGATTGCATATTGTTTAGTTTTGCGGGCAAAGGTACTAATAATAATCTTGAAAAAAGTATAAAAAGAAGCGCTAATTTTAGGCTAAAGTTGGCCGATTGTCTTGATATTCATACTTTTGAAAGTGGTTTTGTGATAAATCGGTATTCAAATGTGTTGTTTTATGAAACATTTTCTTATTCTTTCCTTTTCTTTCTTTTTAGCCCTTGCGGCTCATGCCGATGACGGCCATGGCCTGCGTGTCGTAGAACGGAAGTTGAGCAATGGCATGACCGTATGGCTCAATCCCGACACCACCCAGACCAAAGCCATAGGCTATGTTGTGGTGAAAGCCGGCGCCCGCGACTGTCCCAACACGGGCATAGCCCACTATTTTGAGCATATCATGTTCAAGGGAACGCAGACCATCGGCACCACCGATTACGAGAAAGAAAAGCCCCTTCTTGAGCAAATCAGCCAACAGTATAACGCCCTTTCCCGAACCACCGACCCGTCGGAGCGACTCCGTATTCAGCAAGAAATCAACCGCCTGAACCGTGAGGCGGCCGTTTATGCCATCCCCAACGAGTTTTCAAAGCTCCTCACTCGTTATGGCGGGAGCCGCATCAACGCCTATACCAGTTTGGACGAGACGGTTTATCACAGTGAGTTCGCGCCACAATACCTCCGTCAGTGGTGCGCGTTGAACAGCGAACGCTTCATCAATCCCGTGTTCAGGCTGTTCCAAGGAGAGCTCGAAACGGTGTATGAAGAGAAAAATAGGGCCAGCGACGACTTCGGACGGAGCATTATGGACCATGCCCAACAGCTGATATTCCAAGGCAGCAGCTATGGTTTTCCCATCATAGGAAGCACGGAGAACCTGAAAAATCCACGCCTTTCCGACATGGAGGCTTTCTTTCAGAAATATTATGTGGCCAATAATATGGGCCTGATCATCAGTGGTAACTTCCCGACCGACTCCATTTTGCCGCTCTTGGAGCAAACGTTTGGCCGCATTCGCAGTGGTTCTACCCCCGAACGGCGCCCCGTCGAGCTGCCGGCTTTCAGGAGTGACCGGGTGCTGGGCCTGAAAATCCCCTTTCCTTTCATCAAAGCCACGGCCTTGCTCTTCCGCGGTCCCAAGCCGTTCAGCCCCGATTATGGAGCTGTACAGTTAGCGATGGGATTGCTGACCAACAACAATGGCAGCGGCCTTGTCGACTCCTTGGCCAGCCACCATGCGCTGATGTATTCTATGGCGGCCGCCGATCGCATCACGTTTACAAACGAAGTGGGGCTCATAGGCCTGATGGCGGTGCCCCGTTTGCCTTTTGGCACGAAGCGGAAAGCCGAGAAACTCCTATGGGAGCAAATCAATAAGCTGAGGGCAGGCCGGTTCTCCGACGCCGCTTTGGCCGCTGCCAAGCTGGAATACCTGAACAATCAGACACGAACGCTTGAGAATATCGACAGCCGCATAGCCGTTATGGCCGACGCCTTTTCGGGAGGAAGCAGTTGGAACGACTACTTGGCTGCCGCTGAAAAGCTGCGCCACCTCACCCGTGAGGACGTGATGGCCGTTTGCCGCAAGTATTTCAGCGACGAAAATTACCTGCGGTTGCACAAGAAGTTCGGCTTTTATAAAAAGGATAAGATAGCCAAGCCGCCTTACGCTCCGGTGCGGACGGCCGATGAAAACAGCCGTTCGGCCTATGCACGCCGGTTGGCCGGGCTGCCCACGGCGTCGCTTTCGCCCCGTACCATCGACTTTTCCACCGCCGTGGAGCGTCGCTCTTTGGGCGACAATGCCATGCTTTACGCCGCCGGCAATCCTCTTAACGACCTCTTTGAGCTGACCCTTACGTGGCGGCAGGACCACGTCGGCAAGCCCATTCACCTGATGAATGACCTTTTCGACTACTTGGGTACCGCGTCGGAGACGAAGCAGGAGTTTGCCAAACGCCTGCAATCGCTGGGCGTAACGCTGCAGGGAAACTATACCTATAAAGACATGACGCTGACATTGAGCGGTCCCGACCGCCATCTGACGGCTTCCCTCGACCTCGTGGGCCGTCTGTTGGAAAGTCCGAAGACTGACGATAAGTTCATGCGCATGGCCAAAACGGACGATAAGTTGGGCCAAAAATATTTCGGACGCGACATGAACGACATTCTGCGGGCTATGGTCCAACGCATGGCGATAGGCCATCGGTCGCCCTTGTTGCAAGGTATGGACGCAAAAGAGATAGCCCGCTTGACCGCCACAGACGTGGAACAAACCTTGAAAACGGCGCAGCAGGGCGCCCTTAGCGTAACTTATACGGGACGGTTGTCGGCCGACAGCGTGGCCCAAGCCCTGCGACGAACTTTGCCAAAGGCCGATAGGACGACTTATGAGGGCTATGTCTACGATGTGGAGCGTATTGACCGCCCCACCGTTTATGTGTATGACAAGCCCGACGCCCGCCAAGCCATGGTGGGCACGTGCAGCGTTCTGCCCCCGTTGAGTACCGATGAGGCCGACGCCCGCTTTGCCGTTTGGCGCAGCTATTTCAGCAATGGCGGTCTCAATGCCGTGCTTTTCCGTGAGCTGCGCGACCTTCGTTCGCTCTGCTATTCTACCACCGGCCTCTATATCCGCCACAATCGAAAGGCTTGGAAAACCAAGCCTATTGCCTATTTCACGATGGCCGGCACCCAAACCGATAAGGCTTTGACCACCCTGACGCTCATTGACAGCCTGCTCAACGCCATGCCTTGCGACGAAACGGGAGCGCTTACGGCCCGTCAATCTTGCCTTAACGCCATCAACAACGCCGCGCCCGCCTTTCGTGAACTGCCCGGCTACGTGGCCGAGAGCGAATGGGCTGGCTACGACGCCGACCCCAACATAGCCTTGGCTGAGGCCATCGGACGTGTCAGTCCGCGGGAGGTGTTCAGTTATTATAAGGAAAGCGTACAGTCGGCGCCCCGTGCCTATTTCGTCATCGGCAACCTGAAAGCCATCGACCGTGCCGCCTTGGCCCGCTTGGGGCACATCGTGGAGTGGACGAAAAAGGATTTAACGAAGTGAATAGGGAGTGACAGCGTTTTACTTTTTCGTGAATATCAATATTTAAAGTCTGTTAGTATGTAGTTTCATACCCTTTAAAGCATAGCGTGGTTTGTGATTGTTGTCATAGTATTGACAGTGTAAGAACCTCTTTATTTGTAAAGAAATCGGTAAGAAATTTAACACTTTTCCGGCGTGTCAATTAGCTTCTCGCCCATTTGTTTGGCAGAAGCAAATATGTGCTTTTCGGCCTTCTTTTACGCTTCGGCCCATCGGTTGTCGGGCCAAAGCATGGCTTTTATAGGGCCGAAGGGCTGTTTTGCGTGGATGAAAGGGCTGTGATGAGGCTGCGAAAGGGCCGTTATGATCGGCCGAAAGCTGCCCTTTGGCACGGCGAGAAAAGGCTTGCGTTTCGTTGAATGATTGCAAGTGGTTGATTATGAGACAGATAGCTATATCATGAAAAATGCGTTATTTCCTATTAGAATAGATTTGATGGGAAATAACGCGAGCAGCAACGAGCTTTTGTAAAATAATTTCTGAAAGAGTCAGGCGTGGTTTCAGGCCTTACCGCGGTGCCATGTGCGCAGACCGAACCAGCAGACCACGACGAAGCAAATCAGCGGTAGAATGAACGATACGTTGACGGCCGGCAGCGTGAAAAGCGTGCCTTGGTCGATGAGGGCTGCCTGAACGGGAGGCAGGATGGACCCTCCGAGAATACTCATGATGAGACCTGCCGCTCCGATTTTGGCGTCGTCGCCCAGTCCGGTAAGGCTAATGCCGTAGATGGTGGGGAACATCAGCGACATGCAGGCTGATATGGCGACGAGGCAGTACAGCCCTCTGACATCCTGAAAGAGGATGACGCCCACGGTGAGCAGTGTGGCCACGGCGGCCAAAAGGGCCAGCAACTTGCCCGGATTGATGAACCGCAGCAGGTAGGTACATACGAAACGACTACAGCAGAAGAGCACCATGGCGACAATGTTGTATTGTTGTGACAACACCTCGGCGGCCTTTTCGCTCATGCCTTGGCCCATGAATATGCGGGTACCGTACTGTATGATGAAGGTCCAACACATGATTTGGGCGCCTACATAGAAGAATTGTGCCACCACGCCTTCCCTATATCGCTTGATGGAAGCAATGCGACTGATAGATTGCATGAGGCCGTTGTCCTTTCCGCTGTCGGTGATATGGGGCATGCGGGTGAAGCTGAAGAGCAGCAGCATGCCGAGGATGAGGGCGCCAATGAATACGTAAGGGGCTATGAGGATGGCCAAGTCGGCGTTTTTCATGGCCTCAAACTCCACCTCGGGCAGCAGCGCCCGGTTGGCAGACTCCATGGGGTTGAGGCGCGCTTGTATGAAGTGCATGGCCACATACATGCCCAGCAGCGACCCGATGGGGTTGAACGACTGTGCCAGATTGAGCCTTCGGGTGGCCGTTTCCTCCGGTCCCATCTGCAAAATATAGGGATTTGAGCTGGTCTCAAGGAACGACAGGCCGCAAGTTAGCACGAAGTAAGCCAGCAGGAACGGGTAGTAGCTGCCGCTCATCTTGGCAGGGTAGAACAGCAAAGCGCCGATGGCGTAGAGCGCCAAGCCCAGCATGATACCCGCTTTGTAGGAATGTTTGCGGATAAAGAGGGCCGCCGGCAGGGCCATGGCGAAGTAACCGCCGTAGAAAGCCATCTGAACAAGGGCGCCATCGGTGACACTCATGCGGAAGATTTTGGAAAAAGCTTTCACCATGGGATTGGTAATGTCGTTGGCAAAGCCCCACAAGGCGAAGCAAGTTGTTACGAGAATGAACGGTATCAGATAGCTGACACCGTTGTGGCGGAGTAAAGAATGATTGCTTTCTTTCATCTTGATATGTTCATAAGGCGATTCCTTCGTTGCGTTGAAAAGGGGCTACAACGTCATGATAAAGCGGAATCCTGACTTGTTATTGGCTACAAAAATAGGAAAAATGATTAACAGCCAAGGTGCTTTTACGTATATTAACACCGCCGGAAGGGCGCTTGTTGGCTTTTTTTTACGGCTGCCGATGGGGGAGAAAAGCCTTGGTTACGTTTTAAGGGTAGGCAAATGGCAAGCCCGGTGGGGGTGTTTGCCTGAATGAAAATGGAACAATCGTAAAACAAACTGTATGGAAAAGCATGGTTCTTTCTTGTTGCCGGTGGTGCGCCGCGTGGCGATGTTGTGTGTGTTGGGGCTGGTGGCAGTCAGGGGTATGGCCGTCGATGTCGACTCGTTGATGCGCTCCCGGGAGCAACATGAGCCGCTGTCGCGTTTCAGCGCCTACTTTCAGGCCGGTTTAAACACGGCCGATGATGTGAGTTTGGCTTTCGAGTTGGGCGCGGCTTGGTACCCTTTGCGCTATGCGGGCTTGAGCTTTGGCGTTGAATTTGACGACAATAATGGCAATAAAAGTTTGTTTGAGAGCAGCGATTCGTTCTATGACGACTACGATCCTTCACGCATCATACGACTCAATTTCCATCCTGCGCTGGCCTTTCGCACGCCTCCCGTGTGGCTGGGAAAGCGCCGTAAGGTGGGCTTGTTGTTGCAATGTAACTCGGGATTGGTTATCTCCGTGCCCCGCAACGATACCGAGTGGGTATCGGGACCGGCGCCGATGGACGACCCGCGGACGGGTGTCAGGAGGATAGGCGAGGTGCGTCGGAAACTCAAAAACCGTGATGGCGAGTGGTTGGCATGGCGTGTGCGCACGTCGGTGGGCCTCTGTAACGACGACGGAGCCATCTCCTTGGGCTGGAGTGTCTCCAATTATAACATCGAGTCATGCCGCAACAACCTTTATTATCAGGGCAAGCGGGTAGGTGGCCGCAGCCATTTGTCGATGACCCATTCGCTCTTTATCAATCTTACTTATTTCTTTTAATCGCCCGTTTTCCCTACTCCGGCGAAGGCGTTGATAGTTAAGCACTTTGCCATCAGTGGCGGGCTATCCGCAAAAGTGGTTGAGTTATCTGTAATATGTGTACCTATTGTTTTGAAAGTTTTTTGTACTTTTGCAAGCGATAATGAAAGGTGGCTTTTGTTATTTAAGGTAAATATCAACACAATATGGAGACAATAAAGAATCAGGAGTTTGGGGGTGAGCGCCCGCTTTTCGGCATTCACGATACCCGACTCGAAGAAATTACGATTGTAGACGGGGAGTCAGGTGTAAAATGTTGTAGCAACTTGGAGTGCAACAATTCCAAGTTTTATGGAAAATATCCTTGGTGGCATGTTGACGGTTCGGTCATTACGAACTGCTATTTCGCCCCGGCCAGCCGCTCTGCCATTTGGTATAGCAATGACATGGTGATGAAAGACTGTGTTATCGATGGGCCAAAATTCTTCCGGGAAATGCGTAACTTATCGCTCGAAAACGTGAAAATCAACGACGCCGATGAGACTTTTTGGAAGGTGGACGGCCTGAAACTCAAGAACGTAGAGCTGCATGAGGGCACTTATCCCTTCATGTTCTCAAAGAATATTTATGTAGATGGACTCGTTTCTGACGCCAAATACGTGTTCCAGTATTGCGAGAACGTGGAGGTACACAATGCCCGTATTACGACGAAGGACAGTTTTTGGGAGTGTGAGAACGTCACGGTATATGACTCGGTGCTCGATGGTGAGTATCTGGCATGGCATTCCAAGAACGTGAAACTCGTGCGTTGCCACATCAGTGGTGAGCAACCGTTGTGCTATTTGGACGGAATCACGTTGGAAGACTGCACCTTTGATGAGGCTTGCGACCGTGCTTTTGAGGACAGCCGTAATATTCAGGCTACGATAAAGGGTAAGATTAGCGAGATAAAGAACCCTATCAGCGGTCGTATTGAGGCTGATGAGGTGGGTCAGGTGACCTATGACGCCTACGCCAAGGGCAAGGATTGCGAGATTGTGACACGCTAATGATTTACCGATAGGGGCGGGATTATCCTGCCACCGCAATGATAAACGATTATGGGAAAATACGATTTTGACAAGCAAACGGAGCGTCGCGGCACCAATTCTTACAAGTGGGACACCATGGCCGACGCCGATGTGCTGCCCATGTGGGTAGCCGATATGGACTTCGAGACGGTTCCTGCCATTACGAAAGCCTTGCGGGAGCGGGTGGCACAAGGCATATTTGGCTATACTTACGTGCCCGACAGCTACTATGAGGCCGTGATAGGCTGGTTTAAACGCCGCCACGATTGGACGATAGAGCGTGAGTGGATACTCTATACCAGTGGAGTGGTGCCGGCAATCAGCTGTTCGCTGAAGGCGTTGACGCTGCCCGGCGAGAAAGTTTTGGTGCAAACGCCGGTCTATAATTGCTTTTTCTCATCGATAGCCAACAGTGGTTGTCAGGTGGTAGAGAACGAGTTGGTTTATGAGAATGGTACTTATCGCATTGATTTTGAGGATTTCGAGCGTAAATGTGCCGACGAAAAGACCACGGTTTTCCTGCTTTGCAATCCCCATAACCCCGCTTGTCGGGTGTGGAAGCGTGACGAGTTGGAGCGCATGAATGAGATTTGCGTGCGCCACGGCGTGAAAGTGGTGGCCGATGAGATTCATTGTGAGCTGGTCATGCCGGGCTTTACGTATGTTCCTTTCGCGTCGGTCTCCGATGCATGTCGTGACAATTGCGTGGTGCTTAATTCACCTTCAAAGGCTTTTAACATAGCCGGTTTGCAGATAGCCAACATCATTTGCGCCGATAAGGAGGTGCGCCGACGGATTGATAGGGCTGTCAACATCAATGAGGTGTGCGATGTCAACCCCTTTGGTGTCATCGCCTTGCAGGCCGCTTACAATGAGGGTGGCGAGTGGTTGGACGAACTGAACGCTTATCTTTATGGCAATTATGAGCTTGTAAAGGAGTTTGTCGCCACGGAAATGCCCAAGTTGAATGTGGTCAGATTGGAGGGAACATACTTGGTTTGGATAGATGTATTGGGCTTGGAGTTCTCCTCCGATGAGCTGACTGATAAGCTGTTGAAAGAAGCAAAGGTCATGGTCAATAGCGGAACGATGTATGGTCAGCGGGCCGGTCAGGGATTCATACGCCTGAATATTGCCTGCCCACGGGCTCGTTTGCTGGATGGACTGAAGCGGATGGGCCGTTGTTTGGCCGAATATATGGTGGATGAAGGCTACGGATGTAAGGCTTAGGCCGGTTCATCTTATAGGTAATAAAACATAAAAGGAAAGAGGTTGACAACACGACATTGTACGTTGTCAACCTCTTTCCTTTTATATTGTCAGCCAATAATCAGTTGTTGGCGCCCCAATATTTCACTTTTACGGGATTGCCTTTGGCGTCGAGGACGTTCAGGCGAAGCTGTCCGCCGTTGTGATCGAAGAACTTTACTTCTATGGGATGTCTGCCCGCTTTCATGGCGTGCTGGCCTATGATTTCCCGGGGAGAGTGCTCCTTGTCATTATCCACTACCATCTTGTGGTCTACCGACAGTGTGCTTCCGTCGTCAGACAGCAGGGCGAAGGTGTAGATTCCGTCTGCCGGCACCTCGATATAGCCCGTGATGATAAGTCCGATGTTGCCTTTCACGCTATCGGGAATCATGACATCCTTCACCGTATAGCAGCCATTGACCGGTGCGGCTTCGATACCTGCGCAGTCAATGCCGTCATATTCGTGCCATTCGGCGTTGAGTCCTTCGTTCAGTTCGCCGGTCTCCACGGCCGGGGCTTCGGCTTCCTGAAGGTAAGAGGCTTTGACATAAGCGCCTTTTCGACCATCGGCGGTGAACTTACGGAAGATAAAATCGGTGCTGTTCGTGATGGTGAAGGGGCCCGTATAGCGTGTTGAACGCTCGTTAGGGATAGTTCCGTCGGTGGTATAACGTATGATTGCGTGTGGATCTTGGCAGTTAACGGTCACTGTTCCTTGGCCTCCGGTGAATACGTTGGTGTTGTAGAAGCCGGTCAGGTCGGGCATGCGATAGGTTACTCCCAGTGCTGTCAGGCGTGAGTAGTGGCTGATGAGGCGCTCATTGAATTGGTTGTAATCCATTCTTTCGGGCTTGCTCCATCCTAACTCGGCCACAGCCAGCATGCGGGGGAAGGCCATGTACATCATACGATTGCGTGTTGGCACCCATTCAGTCCACAAGTTGCCTTGTACACCCAGCACAAGTGCCTTCTCCTTTTCGGTAAGATTGTCGGGCTGAGGGTTGAAACGATAGATGTTACCCATTGTTTTGCTGTCCTCATCGTAGTCTAAGTAGAAGGGCGAATTGGGCGTGCAGATAAACTTATTGCCATGGCTGGTGGTCTGCTTCATGGCATTCGGGGCCCATGTGCGCCACCACATGACGGTCGAAGTGGCGCTAAGTCCACCCTCGATAATCTCGTCCCAACCGATCATGGTGCGTCCGTGAGCGTTGAAGAACGCCTCCATTTCGTGGTTGAACCATGATTGCAGTTGTGCCTCCGACTTCAAGTGATGTTCCTGCATGCGGCGTTGGCAGTCGGGACATGCCTTCCAATTCTTCTTATCTACCTCATCGCCACCGATGTGAACATACTCAAAAGGAAAGAGATTGAAGGCTTCCGCCCACACGTCTTTGCAGAACTGAATCATCTTATCCTTACCCGGGCAGAGCGGAGTGGTAAAGAGTTTGCCCCATCCTGTTTGTGGAAAGCAGGACAACCCGTCATAGTTGGCGATGGCGGCGAGGCTGTGTCCGGGCATATCTATCTCAGGAAGAATGTCTATGCCTCGTACTTTGGCATAGTTGACGATGTGCTTAACATCCTCTTGTGTGTAGAAGCCACCGTATAAGTCATTGCCATTCTTGTCGACACGCATGGTGTCTTGTGCGACATTCAAGTCGGGATTGTCTTCCTCAATGGCCCTGCGCATGCAGGTAGAGTCTTGGTTGTTGTAGGTGCGCCATGCTCCTTTTTGGGTGAGGAGTGGGTATTTCTTGATTTCAAGGCGCCATCCTTGGTCATCGGTAAGGTGCCAGTGCAACTTATTTATCTTGTAAAGCGCCAGCACGTCGAGCAGCTCTTTCACCTCTGCTACGGTGAAGAAGTGGCGTGAACAGTCGAGTTCCATGCCGCGCCACTCGAATCGTGGCGCGTCGGTGATGGTGACATAGGGCACGCTCCAGCGGCGATTGCTCACAGCTTTGGTGGATTCGATGGCGTCGGGGAGCAATTGTCGCAACGTGGCGATGGCGTTGATGACGCCCCGGTAGTCGTTGCCGACAATGCCAATGCCCTCCCGGCTGCTGTTAAGTACGTAGCCGGCAGGTGTTCCTTGGCCCGTAATGGAGAGGCGGATATGCCCCTTGCCGTTGTTCTTTACCTTCACTTTGCAGCCCGTAGAGCGGGAGAGAAGGTTTGCCAGATAGTTAGCTGCCGGGCGTAACGAGGCATTGGCGCAGCCGATGGTTATCTGTTTTTTGGGAAGTACGTATGCTCCTTGCCCCCAATTGACGTGGTTGGGGATGGGAATGAGTGCCGGCTGTTGGGCCCACAGTGCCATTCCGATAGTCAGAAGACAGAGCGTGAAGAGGGATTTTAAAGTATTCATGAGGAGTTAAATTGATAGATTATATTGCAAAAGTACGGTTTATTTTGAATTCATCCAACGGATTATGGTGAAAAGAAGCAAAAGTATGACAACGTAGCCGTTGGATTTCTTGGTAACGAAAGAGGGCGTGTCTGTTGAGACACGCCCTCCTATTATTATATAATAAGGTGTATTCCTTAGAGGTTGGGGTTCATTTCCTTCCACTGATCAACGGGAGGAACAATACCCAAGCCTACGATCTCATCGCGCATCTTGCAAAGATGTTCGTAAGACTTCTGCAGTGATGCCAACTCGTCAGCGGTGCCCTGAGGTTCTACAAAGTGAACACCCGTCTTGTCGATAGTGGTAGGCATAGCCATCATAACGTTCTTGAAACCGAGCTTGTCGTTGCTTACATAGCAGCCGGCAGGCAAGGTAAACTCTGCTCCACCCATAGCTGCCTCGATCATCTTAACGGCATTGTAAGCGGGGCTTTGGAATGAACTGCGGCCACGAAGCTTGATAATGTTAGAGCCACCCTGCACAGTGTGATGCTTGATTTCTTCCCAACGCTCGTCAGACAGACCCATTTCAGCCAATGGCTTGCCATCGATCTTCACCTGAGAAGCGAAGACAGCCATCTGCTCTCCATGGCCTCCGAAGGTGTGAGCGCCCGTAACCTTGTCCTGCTGAACGCCGAATTCCTCAGCCAAAGCCTGCTGCAAACGAGTAGAATCGAGAGCGGCGAGTGATGTAAGCTGGTTAGGTTTCAAGCCGGAGTGAATCAATGTGGTGAGCGCTGTTACGTCAGCGGGGTTGAAGATAACGACAACGTGCTCTACCTCAGGGCAGTATTTCTTGATGTTATCACCAAACTCAGCGGCTATTTGACAGTTGCCTTTGAGCAAATCCTCGCGGGTCATGCCTTCCTTACGGGGCGCGCCACCTGAAGAAATGATATATTTGGCACCGGTGAAAGCCTTTTCGGGATCGGTAGTCCAGCAGAGGTTAGCGCCGGGGAAAGCACACTGTGCCATCTCGTCGTAAACACCATGAACGCCCGGTTCAAAGATGTCGTAGAGACAAATATTAGGAGTAAGACCAAGCGTGAGGACGCTCTGTACCATGTTAGAACCGATCATACCGCCTGCACCGACGATGACCAGCTTGTCATTCGTTAAATAATTCATAACTGTAACTTATTATTTATATAATGTATGTAAGTGTTTTTTACAAGTTGTTGGAATGAAAATATCAGGTTTCGTTCCAATGGCAAAGATAGTAAAAAAAGGCAAATGGCGTTTACTTATTTCGTATTTAATTTGTTGTTAATTCTTAAAAAACCTATCTTTGTCAAGTTTATATTACAAAATAAGGATGAAACAACAAATCTTGTCTCGAATAGCGGCCTTGCGGGAATTGATGACCCGTGAGCACATGGCCGCGTTTATTATCCCTGATAGTGACGCGCACAACAGCGAGTACGTAGCCGACCATTGGAAAAGTCGTGAATGGTTATCGGGCTTCGACGGCTCGGCGGGAACCGTGGTGGTCACCATGGAGCAGGCCGCTCTGTGGACTGACTCGCGTTATTTCATAGCGGCCGAGGAACAACTGCAAGGCACCGGCATAGCGCTCATGAAGCAGAAAGTGGCCGGAACGCCAACCATTCCCGAGTGGTTGGGCAGGCAATTGGCCGAGAGTAGCAGCAAGGAAGTGGGCATTGACGGCCGGGTGAGCAGCGCGGCCGTGGTGGATGAATTGGTGGATGAGCTGCGGCGACAAGGCGGACTGACGCTGCGCACCAACTTAGACCCTATGAAAAACCTATGGACCGACCGCCCATCGATACCCCAAAACACCATAACCTTGCAACCATTGGCCCTTGCCGGCGAGGCGACGGCTGACAAGTTGGAGCGCATAAGGTGGGCATTGCGTGAGCAACATTGTGACGGCATGCTGATGTCGGCCCTCGACGACATCGCTTGGACGCTCAACTTGCGGGGCACCGATGTACATTGTAACCCCGTGTTCGTGGCTTATTTGGTGATAGAACCCGAGAAAACCACGCTCTTCGTGCACCCTCGGAAAGTCACCGGGGCCGTGGCCGACTACCTGAAGGCCCAAAACATAGCGGTCAAACCTTACGAAGAAGTGGCCGATTACCTGCGCCGGGACTATTTCGGCTACAATATTTTGATGGATGAGAACGAAACCAGCAGTTTCTTCATGGGCTGTATGAAGGAAAATAGGGCCACGGTGGTGCGCCGACCTTCGCCCGTTCCATCGATGAAAGCCGTAAAGAACGAAGCCGAGATAGCAGGTTTCAGGCGGGCCATGGAGCGTGACGGCGTGGCGATGGTGAAATTTCTGCGCTGGTTGAAGCCGGCTGTTGAGGCCGGAGGGCAGACCGAAATGACGGTGGGAGAGAAGCTCTTGGCCTTGCGAAAGGAGCAACCGCTCTTCAAAGACATATCCTTCGACACGATAGCGGGCTACGAAGCCCACGGCGCCATCGTGCATTACGAGGCTACACCGGCCACGGACGCCGCCTTGGAGCCCCACGGATTGATTCTCATAGATAGCGGGGCGCAATATCAGGACGGCACGACGGACATCACCCGCACCGTAGCGCTGGGCCCGGTGACCGATGAGCAGCGCCATGTTTACACGCTCGTATTGAAAGGACACATACAATTGGAGTTGGCGAAATTCCCCGATGGGGCCAGCGGCACGCAGATAGACGCCTTTGCCCGTGGCCCTCTGTGGCAGGAGGGGCTCAACTATCTCCACGGCACAGGCCATGGCGTAGGGGCTTATCTCAACGTGCACGAGGGGCCACATCAAATCCGTATGGAGTACAAACCAGCCCCCTTGCGGGCCGGAATGACCGTGACAGACGAGCCGGGGCTTTATTTGGCCGGCCGATTTGGCGTGCGTATAGAGAACACTTTGCTGATAAAGCCCTATAAGGAGACTGCTTTCGGTCGCTTTTTACAGATGGAATCGCTCACGTTGTGTCCCATCGACACGGCGCCCATCGACCGCTCGCTCCTTACTTCGGAAGAAATAACGTGGCTCAACGACTACCATCAGTCGGTGTTTGACCGTCTTTCGCCTTTGCTCGATGAGCCTGAGCGTGCATGGTTGGCCGAAGCCACACGGCCGATAGGATAATTTTCGCCTCGTCATAAGGCCGTGGAGACACTTCAAGAATAAAGTTTTTACGTAAGTATTTATTGGGTTTGGGTCCATGATTAGGCCGTGGGAACATGGTCGATAAGTGTTAAAAACTTGTCATTTTTCTTGACATTATCTTTTAAATCATGCCCTTATTTTTCTTCAATCCTGACTTTTGGTGGGTTGAAAGGGAAATAAGGGTGTTTTGTTATCTTGTTGATAATGAGTGGGTTATTATGCTTTTGTGTATTGTGAAGACTTTGATGGCTTCCTCATAGCTATGCTTTGGGCCTGCCATAGCGGTCCTTTAACGTTATTGAAGCGTGCTTTTGGTATTGTGATTAGCGTGTTCTTGTCATCTGAAAGCATGGCTTCGGGGGGATTCATGCGGTTTCTCGCATTTGTAATGGTTGCTTTTTGTGCTTTCAATTCTCTGAAAACGGTTTGCCGGCAGCTGCATGATGATGCGCCGAAGTGTTAAAAAACACTCCGGTTTCTTTACGTTTTGTCGATTTGAAAGTTGAAAAATAAAAGATGTGTTGATAGGTATCGGCGTTGCGTTATCCCAACATTAATTTTATATATGTGAGCGATGGGAGGAAATAATGTTTGTTTTCGGTCTCGTTATTTCTTCCTTATTTTCTGCTTGCATGAGGTGAGAAACGCGAAGCCGAGGGCAAAACCGCAGAGCAGTCCGCCGATGTGGGCGGCGTTGTCTATGCCCGGCAGTATGCCCATCAAGAGGTTGAAGCCAATGAAGATGGCCGTTTCCTTGAGTATGGACTTCGTGTGTTGCTTTGGATATATCCTGCCTAAAAGCAGTGCTATGTAGGCTCCGTAGAGACCGAAGATGGCTCCTGACGCTCCCACGGCTACGACAGGCTCGGCGTGCCACAGCAGACTGACGGCGCTTCCGGCAAGGGCTGAGAGCAGGTAAACGCAGAGGTATTGGCCTCGGCTCATCAGTGTTTCGAGGTGAACGCCCACGTAGAAAAGGCAAAATAGGTTGGCAAGCAGGTGTGTAACGCCGCCATGTAGGAAGGCGGCAGTGAGTATTCGCCACCATTGTCCCTCACTGATGAGAGGGGCGTAGCAGGCGCCCCAAGCGAGCAAGTCGTCGGCCTGAAAGGTGAGAAAGCCTTTCCCGGCAAGGACCATCAAGAGAAACACGGCGGTGTTTAGGTGGATGAGGATGGGCGTGACGAAGTAATTGGGCTGTGGAAGGATGAGGTTGAGCCACTCTTGTCGCTCGGCTTGAGCCATGAGATCGGGCTTTTTGTCCTTTATTCGCTTGATTTCCTTAGGGTTGGCCTTGGGAAGGATGGTGAGCAGAAGCCACACGGCAAGGGTGATGGCGAGGGCAATGGAGAAACGTTGCGGCAAGTCGCCACCCCTCGCTTCGTAAGGAGTGGTCATGCCACGGAGTATGATTGGGGTGGTGGAAGGTTGGTAGAAAAATTCTTGCCCGATGGCATTGGCAAAGCCTTCATAGTCGTCTGACGAGCTGTCTATCCGCTCGAAGCAGCGGTATCGTGTGAAATCGCCATGCTCGGTTTGGATTTGGCTTTGCCTGATGAATGCGTTGTATATCCTTTCTTTCTTCTCATCGCTGCTGTGGTTGCTTATTTCTTTCTCATAAACAACGCCCATCCATGTGGTCGGTTCTTGAGCGAGTGCGTCTTTCCCGATGGCCTGAAGAGGCATGATCGCATAGAGATACATGTTGAAATTGTTGGCGTTTTTGCCCGTTACCTTATAGGTGGCGTAGTAGCGTATGGCGGTGGTGTCGAGGCTGTACGCCCCAAATTCGTAGTATTTCGTAGGCTCGTGATTCCCTATGAGTTCAACAGATGGCAGCGTGGTCAGCCTTCCCGTGCTTACCGTCATGTATTTCTGGGCGAATATGGTCGGTATCAGCAGGCCGAGACAAGCCAAAAACGTATGGTAAAAGTCTATTTTGAGCTTGAGCGCTTTCAGCTTAGGCGCAATATAAAACAAACTTGTTGCTCCCGCAAGTAGTAAGGGGAATACGATTTGCGTCAGGCTTTCTTTCGGATGGAATAGGCCGAGCTTGACGAATAAAAGCCAATTCAGCAGCGTGTAACCCACCGTCAGCCCTGCGAGTGCCAGCACGAATGGCAAGAAAACGAGGCGTAGTTTATCTTTCATTTCATAGGGTTCTTTGCGTAGATAACGTATCTCTGCTCGACTTATTGCGAAAAAACGTTATTGTAATTGCGAAAAGGCGATGGTGTTACGATGTGGCGCAAGACGGCTTGGAAAGGCAGCGTGGGTGCGTAAATCAGGTAATAATAGTTTGTTGAGCTTGCGAAAATAGCAGGAAAGGAACAAGGTGTCGGGTTTGATACTAACGTGTTCGTAACTAAGAAATTAGATAAATAATTTGGTGGTTGGCCAAAAATCATGTAACTTTGCACCCGCTTATGGTGGCATTGTGTCCGAAAAGGATGTAACCACTTGAGTGTTAAATGAATAAACAACAAATTTAAATTCAAAACAAAAAAACATGATTATTGTACCCGTAAAAGATGGTGAGAACATCGAGAGAGCTCTTAAGAAGTTCAAGAGAAAATTCGAAAAGACAGGTGTTGTTAAGGAATTGCGTACTCGTCAGCAGTACAACAAGCCTTCTGTCTTGAAGAGACTCAAGATGGAGCATGCCATTTACGTACAGCAGTTGCGTACTAACGAGGAATAATACATAAATTCCCGTTAAAAGTTTGGTAGTTTAAAATTATTTCCGTATATTCGTTGCCAAAAGAAGTTCTTAGCAACGCATGATGATAATAGCCGATTTTTTGAACTACTTGCAGTATGAGCGCAGCCGCTCATTGCTGACGGTGAAGAGCTATGGCGAAGACTTGGAAGCCTTCGAAGCTTACTTCAAGAAATTGAATTGTCATCTCTCTTGGGAGTCGGTAGACTCTGATATTATCCGTGATTGGGTGGAGAGTATGATGGATAAAGGAAATAGTGCGACCTCAATCAATAGACGACTGAGCGCATTACGTTCCTTTTATCGTTTTGCTCTATCGCGAAATCAGGTAAGGAAAGACCCCGCTCGTGAAGTGCGAGGCCCCAAGAAAGCCAAGCCGCTGCCCCAATTTGTGAAAGAAAAAGAGATGAATGGTCTCTTGGATTCTGAAAATTGGACGGACGATTATAAGATGTTGCGCGCGCGTACCATTATTATGATGTTCTACGAAACCGGAATCCGTTTATCGGAACTTACGGGGTTGGACGATGCTTCGGTGGATTTTGGAGGTCGACAACTGAAAGTGCTGGGCAAGAGAAACAAGCAACGTGTGATTCCTTTTGGCGAAGAGCTGGACGAAACGCTGAAAACTTTTCTACAACTGCGCGATAAGCAGGTAGGGAAACAGTCGGATGCGTTATTTCTTACCGATAAAGGGCAGCGCATGAAGCCTGCTCAAGTGAGGTATGAGGTCGAAAAGTACTTGTCAAAAGTGAGTACGTTGGCGAAGAATACGCCGCACGTGCTAAGACATTCCTTTGCCACGGCGATGTTGAATCATCGGGCCGGGTTGGAAAGCGTGAAGAAACTGCTGGGGCATGAGAGTCTCTCTACGACGGAGATTTATACCCATACCACGTTTGAGCAGTTGAAGCAAGTATATACCGAAGCCCATCCTCGGGCGTAACCTTTTAAAAATTGGAGGTCACTATGGAACTAATGATTAAGTCGATTCATTTCGACACTACCGAAAAGTTACAGGCGTTTATTGAGAAAAAAGTCGCCAAGTTAGAGAAAACTTACGAAGATATACAGAAAGTAGAGGTGCAATTAAAAGTCGTGAAGCCGGCGACTGCCATGAACAAAAGCGTGAGTATCACGGTAGATGTGGCAGGTAAAGCGCTCTTTGCCGAGAAAACATGCGATACTTTTGAAGAAGGAGTAGATCAGACCGTTGATTCTTTGAAAGTACAGCTTACCAAATTCAAGGAAAAAGTGCGCAGTCGGTAAAAAAAAACGGAAAAGTTTTGGAAAATAAAAAATAAGTCGTATCTTTGCAGCCGTTTTACAACACGTCTGTTTTAAGCCGTCTGAGGCGGCTGCAAAGACTTGCCTCTTTAGCTCAGTTGGCCAGAGCACGTGATTTGTAATCTCGGGGTCGTTGGTTCGAATCCGACAAGAGGCTCAAGAAGTCTGTACGCAGATTTTGATGATAACACAAGGGTAGTTTCCAGAGTGGCCAAATGGGGCAGACTGTAAATCTGCTGCTTCTAGCTTCGGTGGTTCGAATCCATCACTACCCACTTCAATAGAAGTAAAGGTTTTCTTACCTTATATATAATATAAAGACGGAAAATCATATAATGCGGAAATAGCTCAGTTGATAGAGCACTAGCCTTCCAAGCTGGGGGTCGCGGGTTTGAGCCCCGTTTTCCGCTCACTTGCTGTAATAGCTCAGTGGTAGAGCACTTCCTTGGTAAGGAAGAGGTCCTGAGTTCAACTCTCAGTTACAGCTCTACTTCGATTCTATATTCTAGACGGAGAAAAACAAGATTATTCAATATAATTACAAATAAAATTTTTAAGCTATGGCTAAAGAGACATTCCAGCGTACCAAGCCGCATGTTAACATTGGTACTATCGGTCACGTAGACCACGGTAAGACAACTTTGACAGCTGCCATTTCTAAGACTCTTCACGATAAGGGTTTCGGTAGCGAAGATGTTAAGTCTTTCGATCAGATTGATAATGCTCCTGAGGAAAAAGAGCGTGGTATTACCATCAACTCTGCCCACATTGAGTATGAAACAGCTAATCGTCACTATGCACACGTAGACTGCCCGGGTCACGCTGACTATGTAAAGAACATGGTTACTGGTGCCGCTCAGATGGATGGTGCTATCTTGGTTGTAGCTGCTACTGACGGTCCTATGCCTCAGACACGTGAGCACGTGCTTCTCGCTCGTCAGGTGAACGTTCCTCGTTTGGTTGTGTTCCTGAACAAGTGCGATATGGTAGAGGATGAGGAAATGCTCGAACTCGTTGAAATGGAAGTTCGTGAAATCCTCGAGCAGTACGAATTTGAAGAGGATACTCCTATCATTCGTGGTTCTGCACTCGGTGCTTTGAACGGCGTTGAAAAGTGGGTAGACCGCGTAATGGAGCTCATGAGCACTGTTGATGAGTGGATCCAAGAGCCTCCTCGTGCTACTGACAAGCCTTTCTTGATGCCTATTGAGGACGTATTCTCAATCACAGGTCGTGGTACTGTAGCAACAGGTCGTATCGAGACTGGTGTTATCCACGTAGGTGATGAAGTAGAATTGCTCGGTCTTGGCGAGGATAAGAAGTCTGTAGTAACAGGCGTTGAAATGTTCCGCAAGATTTTGGACGAAGGTCAGGCTGGTGACAACGTAGGTTTGTTGCTCCGTGGTATCGATAAGGCTGAGATTAAGCGTGGTATGGTTCTCTGCCATCCCGGTCAGATTAAGCCTTTCAAGAAGTTTAAGGCTTCTATCTACGTATTGAAGAAAGAAGAGGGTGGTCGTCATACTCCATTCGGAAACAAGTATCGTCCTCAGTTCTATCTCCGTACAATGGACTGCACAGGTGAAATCTCTTTGCCAGAGGGCGTTGATATGGTAATGCCCGGTGATAACGTTGAGATCACTGTTGAGCTTATCTACGCTGTAGCTTTGAACCAAGGTCTCCGTTTCGCTATCCGCGAAGGTGGTCGTACTGTAGGTTCTGGTCAGATTACAGAAGTTTACGAAGACTAATATCAATTAGCGATATAACGATTCCCGCTACTGCGGTGGCGGGAATCTTTTTTACGGGTTTAGCTCAGTTGGTAGAGCACTGGTCTCCAAAACCAGGTGTCGGGGGTTCGAGCCCTCCAACCCGTGCCAATCAGAAGATAATATGAATAAGATCGTAAATTATTGCAAAGCTTGTTATGATGAGCTTGCTCATAGAACAACATGGCCTTCGCGTGCCGAACTGACCCACAGCGCAATGGTTGTATTATCTGCTTCCCTTGTCATTGCTCTTGTTGTGTTCTGCATGGATAGCTTGTTCAAATTTGTGATGAGCGTGATTTACCCTAATTAAACAAGGAAATGGCAGATGTAAAAAAGAATTGGTATGTTGTAAAAGCCGTTAGTGGCAAGGAGGCTAAACTCAAAGAGTATATTGAGGCCGAAATGAAGCATAACGACTTATTAGCTGCCAATGTATTTCAGGTATTGATTCCTGTGGAGAAGCATGCTTCTCTCAGAAATGGCAAAAGAGTAGTCAAGGAGAAAGTTTCTCTTCCTGGCTATGTTTTTGTTGAGGCAAATCTGATTGGTGATGTGGCGCACACTTTACGCTTCATGCCTAACTGTCTCGGGTTCTTGGGTGGCTTGGATAATCCTTCGCCCGTTCCTCAGTCAGATATTAACCGTATGCTGGGTACAGCAGAAGAAACGGAGATAGAGGATACTGTAGATATTCCTTACGTAGTCGATGAGACAGTGAAGGTTACAGATGGTCCTTTCAGCGGTTTCAGTGGCGTTATCGAGGAGGTGAATGCTGAAAAGCATAAACTGAAGGTAATGGTAAAGATTTTTGGTCGCAAGACTCCGTTGGAACTCGGTTTCATGCAGGTAGAAAAAGAAGGATAAAATTAGATGTTACGTTAGTTTTATCCGAATAAGCTGAAGTAGCTTCCATTCTTTCAGCTGATTATATAAATCAATTAATTATTAACAAAGAAATGGCTAAAGAAGTTGCTGGATTAATCAAATTACAGATTAAAGGTGGCGCTGCGAATCCTTCTCCTCCAGTAGGACCCGCATTGGGTTCTAAGGGTATCAACATTATGGGATTCTGTAAGGAATTCAACGCCCGCACCCAGGATAAGGCAGGTAAGATTCTTCCTGTTGTTATCACTTACTATACCGACAAGTCATTCAGCTTTGAAATCAAGACATCTCCCGCAGCTGTACAGTTGAAGGAGCTTGCCAAGATTAAGAGTGGTTCAGGCGAGCCTAACCGTAAGAAAGTTGCTTCTGTAACTTGGGACGACGTGAAGGTTATCGCTGAGGACAAGCTGAAAGATCTTAACTGTTTCACAGTAGAGTCAGCTATGAAGCTTGTAGCCGGTACAGCCCGTTCAATGGGTATCACTGTAAAAGGGGACTTCCCTGGTAAATAAAAAATAAACTTCAATTAAGAAAATGAGTAAACTGACAAAAAATCAAAAATCAGTAGCTGAGAAGGTTGAAGCAGGGAAGGCATACACATTGGCAGAAGCAGCAGAGTTGGTTAAGGAAATCACTACTACCAAATTTGAAGCTTCGGTTGATATGGATGTACGTCTTGGTGTAGACCCTCGTAAGGCCAACCAGATGGTTCGCGGCGTTGTGTCGTTGCCGAACGGTACTGGTAAGGTTACACGAGTTCTCGCTCTCTGTACTCCTGATCAGGAGGCTGCCGCTAAAGAAGCAGGCGCTGATTATGTTGGTCTTGATGAATATGTCGAAAAGATCAAGGGCGGTTGGACTGATGTTGACGTGATTATCACTATGCCGTCTTGCATGGGTAAACTTGGACCTTTGGGCCGTGTTCTCGGTCCCCGTGGTTTGATGCCTAACCCTAAGAGCGGTACTGTAACAATGGATGTCGCTAAGGCAGTTAAGGAAGTGAAGCAGGGTAAGATTGACTTTAAAGTTGACAAGGCCGGTATTATCCATACCTCAATCGGTAAGGTTAATATGACTGCTGAGCAGATACTTGGTAACGCTAAGGAATTTATTTCTACGGTTATCAAATTGAAGCCTGCTGCTGCTAAAGGTACATATATCAAGAGTATCTTTATTTCGAGCACGATGAGTAAGGGTATCAAGATTGATCCTAAATCAGTTGAATAACTCTAAAAGTTTTGTAAAATGAAGAAAGAAGTAAAAGATACTATTATTGTAGAACTTGGACAAAAGATGAAGGAGTACGCTCACTTCTATCTGGTAGACGTTACCGGATTGAATGCTGAGGCAACCTCTAATCTGCGTCGTAAGTGCTTCCAGAAGGAAATCAAGATGGTCGTTGTGAAGAACAACCTTCTTCACAAGGCTTTCGAGGCTTCTGATGTTGATTATGCACCCATCTACACCGCACTCAAGGGCAACACTGCTGTTTTATTCTCTAATACAGCTAATGACCCTGCCAAGTTGCTGAAAGAATATGTTAAGGAAGGAATTCCCGCATTGAAGGCTGCTTATGCAGAGGAAAGCATCTATGTTGGTGCAGACAAACTTGAAGAGCTTGCAGCTCTCAAGAGCAAGAACGAAGTTATCGCGGATATTGTTGCTTTGCTGCAATCACCTGCCAAGAACGTTGTTTCTGCTCTTCAGTCAGGCGCAAACACCATCCATGGTGTGCTCAAGACTTTAGGCGAGCGTCCTGAATAATAACACACTTAAAGTCAATTAAACCTTTTTTAAGAACAAATTAAATTATAGAATAAAATGGCAGACATAAAAGCTATTGCAGAAGAATTAGTAAATCTTACTGTTAAGGAAGTTAATGAGTTGGCAACAGTCCTGAAGGACGAGTATGGTATTGAGCCTGCTGCTGCAGCTGTTGCTGTAGCTGCTGGTCCTGCTGCTGCAGGTGCAGCCGCTGCTGAGGAAAAGACATCTTTTGATGTAGTCCTCACTGAGGTTGGCGCTACAAAGCTTCAGGTTGTTAAGGCTGTTAAGGAAGCTTGCGGTCTCGGCTTGAAGGAAGCTAAGGATCTCGTAGACGGTGCTCCTGCTACCGTTAAGGAAGGTCTCTCTAAAGAAGAGGCTGAGAACCTGAAGAAGGCTATCGAAGAAGCCGGTGCTAAGGTTGAGCTCAAGTAATTGAACCGAAACTTTTTGAATATGGTTAGGATCTACTAAGTAGGTGGGTCCTAACCTTTTTGTGTCTTTTATCCTAATTAGCTGTTGCGTTTTACCGGCAGCCAATTAAAAAATAATATATGGCTACAAACATTGTTGATAACAGAGTAAATTTCGCCAGCGTGCATAATCCGCTTCCTTATCCGGATTTTCTCGATGTGCAGTTGAAGTCATTTAAGGACTTCTTACAGTTGGATACTCCACCTGAAGAACGCAAGAATGACGGTTTGTATAAGGTGTTCGCAGAGAACTTCCCTATCACCGACACAAGAAATAATTTCGTTCTTGAGTTCTTGGATTACTATATCGATCCGCCTCGCTACACGATTGATGAGTGCTTGGAGCGTGGGTTGACCTATAGCGTACCTCTTAAGGCCAAGATGAAACTGTACTGTACCGATCCTGATCATGAGGATTTCGGCACATTTATCCAAGATGTGTTCTTGGGTACAATCCCTTACATGACTAAGAATGGTACCTTTGTCATTAACGGAGCTGAACGAGTTGTCGTTTCACAGTTGCACCGTTCACCCGGTGTATTCTTCGGACAAGGCGTTCACGCTAATGGCACAGTGTTATACAGTGCCCGTATCATTCCTTTCAAGGGATCATGGATAGAGTTTGCTACAGACATTAACAATGTGATGTATGCTTACATCGACCGTAAGAAGAAGTTACCCGTAACCACTTTGCTCCGTGCCATGGGCTTCGAGCAAGACAAGGATATTCTTCAGATATTCGACTTGGCTGAGGAAGTTAAAGTCAATAAGAAGAATATGAAGGCCGCCGTAGGTCGTAAACTTGCCGCTCGTGTTCTGAAAAGCTGGAATGAAGACTTCGTTGATGAGGATACAGGTGAAGTTGTATCTATCGAGCGTAACGAGGTTATCATGGAACGTGAGACAGAGCTTACAGAGGATAATATCGCAGAAATCCTCGACAGTGGTACTTCAACAGTCCTGCTGCATAAGGACGCGGAGGCTGCCAACAAGTTCACCATTATCTTCAATACACTTTCCAAGGACCCCAGCAACTCAGAGAAGGAAGCTGTTAACTACATCTATCGCCAGTTGCGTAATGCGGATCCTGCCGATGATGCGAGTGCTCGTGAAGTGTTCCAGAACTTGTTCTTCTCCGATAAGCGTTATGATTTAGGAGAAGTAGGTCGCTATCGTATCAATAAGAAATTAGGTCTCGATACCGATATGGACGTTCGTGTTTTGACGAAAGACGACATTATCGAGATTATAAAATACTTGATTCAATTGGTTAACTCCAACGCTACCGTTGATGATATTGACCACTTGAGTAACCGTCGTGTTCGTACGGTAGGTGAGCAGTTGAGCAATCAGTTTGCCATCGGTCTCGCTCGTATGAGCCGTACGATTCGTGAGCGCATGAATGTCCGTGACAACGAAGTGTTCACGCCCACCGACTTGATTAACGCCAAGACCATTTCGAGCGTTATCAATTCTTTCTTTGGAACCAATCCGTTGAGCCAGTTCATGGACCAGACCAACCCACTTGCGGAGGTAACCCACAAGCGTCGTCTCTCCGCTCTTGGTCCCGGTGGTTTGTCTCGTGAGCGTGCCGGCTTTGAAGTACGTGACGTTCACTACACCCACTATGGTCGTTTATGCCCTATCGAGAGCCCTGAAGGACCTAACATCGGTTTGATTTCTTCACTTTGTGTGTATGCTAAGATCAACGACCTTGGCTTTATCGTGACACCTTACCGTTCTGTTCGTTCCTCAAAAGTTGATATGGACAACAAGGATGTTGTTTATCTCACAGCCGAAGAGGAAGAGGAGAAGATTATCGGACAGGGTAACGCGCCTTTGAAAGAAGATGGTTCATTCATCCGTGAGACGGTAAAATGTCGTCAGGATGCTGATTATCCGGTTGTTCCTCCTACAGAAGTTGACTTGGTGGACGTTGCTCCACAGCAGATTGCTTCGGTTTCCGCAGCCTTGATTCCTTTCTTGGAGCATGATGACGGTCACCGTGCGCTGATGGGTTGTAACATGATGCGCCAAGCTGTACCTTTGCTCCACAATGACGCTCCTATTGTAGGAACCGGCTTGGAACGCCAAGTGTGCGAGGATTCTCGTACCATGGTTACTGCCGAGGGTGATGGTGTTATCGAATATGTTGACGCTACTACCATTCGTATTCTCTATGATCGTACAGAGGAGGAAGAGTTTGTCAGCTTTGAGCCGGCCTTGAAGGAATATCGCATTCCTAAGTTCCGCCGCACCAATCAGAATATGACTATCGACCTTCGTCCTATTTGCAACAAGGGTCAGCGTGTGAAAGCAGGCGACATCCTTACCGAAGGTTATGCCACGGAAAATGGTGAGCTGGCTCTCGGTCGCAACCTGATGGTAGCTTACATTCCTTGGAAGGGCTACAACTATGAGGACGCTGTTGTTATCTCCGAGCGCATGGTTCGTGACGATGTTCTTACATCTGTTCATGTTGATGAGTATTCACTCGATGTTCGTGAGACAAAGCGTGGTGTGGAAGAGTTCACTTCCGACATCCCCAATGTAAGCGAAGAAGCCACAAAGGATTTGGATGATAACGGTATCATTCGTGTCGGTGCTCGTGTAGAGCCGGGCGACATCCTTATTGGTAAGATTTCTCCGAAGGGTGAGAGCGATCCTTCACCTGAAGAGAAGTTGCTGCGCGCCATCTTCGGTGATAAGGCCGGCGACGTAAAGGATTCTTCTTTAAAGGCCAATCCCTCGTTGAGTGGTGTTGTTATCGATAAGAAATTGTTCTCTCGTGCCGTGAAGACTCGTGACTCAAAGAAGCAAGACAAGATTATCTTGGCTAAGATTGATGAAGAGTACGAGGCAAAAAATGAGGACTTGAAGGATATACTCGTAGACAAGTTGCTTGAACTTACAGAGGACAAGACTTGCCAAGGCGTGAAAGACTATACCGGAGCTGAGATTGTCACTAAGGGTAGTAAGTTTAGCGCCGCCATCCTGAAGAACCTTGAGTATGACGGTATTCAGAGCAATGACTGGACCGAGGACGAGCATGTTAACAGCCTTATCCAGCAGCTCATCATGAATTATATCCGTAAATATAAGCAGCTTGATGCAGAGTTGAAGCGCCGTAAGTTCGCTATCTCTATCGGTGATGAGTTGCCTTCAGGTATCATTCAGATGGCCAAAGTCTATGTTGCCAAGAAGCGTAAGATTCAGGTGGGTGATAAACTTGCCGGTCGCCATGGTAACAAGGGTATCGTTTCTAAGGTCGTTCGCATGGAAGACATGCCGTTCTTGGATGATGGTCGCCCCGTGGATTTGGTGTTGAACCCGATGGGTGTGCCTTCACGTATGAACCTCGGACAGATTTTTGAAGCCATCTTGGGTGCTGCCGGACGTAAGTTGGGATGCAAGTTCGCTACGCCAATCTTCGACGGTGCCAAGTTGGAAGACCTTTCTGAGTGGACCGACAAAGCAGGTCTGCCTCGTCTGTGCTCTACCTATCTGTATGATGGTGAGACCGGTGAGAAGTTCGACCAGCCCGCAACCGTAGGTGTTACCTACTTCTTGAAACTCGGCCACATGGTTGAAGACAAGATGCACGCCCGCTCTATCGGCCCATACTCACTCATTACGCAACAGCCGTTGGGTGGTAAGGCGCAGTTTGGTGGACAGCGTTTCGGAGAAATGGAAGTTTGGGCCATCGAGGCCTTTGGCGCAAGCCACGTACTTCAGGAAATCCTGACCATCAAGTCCGACGATACCGTTGGCCGTAGTAAGGCTTACGAGGCTATCGTCAAGGGCGATCCAATGCCAACACCGGGAATACCGGAGTCGCTCAACGTATTGCTGCATGAGCTTCGTGGTCTCGGTCTAAGTATTAAACTCGATTAAAGTGAAAGAAACATGGCTTTTAAAAAAGATACAAAGGTAAAAAATAATTTTACGAAGATTACCATCGGTCTTGCTTCTCCCGAAGAGATACTGGAAAATTCGTTTGGTGAGGTTACAAAACCTGAGACCATAAATTATCGTACCTACAAACCTGAGCGCGACGGTCTTTTCTGTGAGCGAATCTTCGGTCCTACCCGTGACTATGAGTGTGCTTGTGGTAAGTACAAGCGCATTCGCTATAAGGGAATTGTCTGCGACCGATGCGGTGTTGAGGTTACTGAGAAGAAAGTTCGCCGTGAGCGTTCCGGCCATATTGAGTTGGTCGTTCCGGTTGCTCACATTTGGTATTTCCGCTCTCTGCCCAATAAGATTGGCTATTTGCTTGGCATGCCCACCAAGAAGCTCGACGCTATCGTGTACTATGAAAAGTACGTGGTAGTAAAGCCCGGTGTGATGGAAGGCCGTAAAGACGCTGAAGGTATTGAGCTGAACGGCTCACATAAGATGGACCTTCTCTCTGAAGAAGAGTACATCGACATCCTCGATAATCAGGTAGCTCCCAATAACGATCAGCTCGATGACAACGATCCTAACAAGTTTGTTGCCAAGATGGGTGCCGAGGCCATTTACGATCTTTTGACCGACTTGGATCTTGACTCTCTGTCTTACGAGTTGCGCGACCGTGCCAACAATGACTCCAGCCAGCAGCGTAAGACTGAGGCTTTGAAGCGTTTGCAGGTGGTAGAGGCCTTCAGGGCTTCTCAGGGAATCAACCGTCCCGAGTGGATGGTGATGAAGATTATCCCCGTAATCCCGCCTGAGCTTCGTCCGTTGGTACCGCTGGATGGTGGCCGTTTTGCCACATCCGACCTCAACGACCTCTATCGTCGTGTCATCATTCGTAACAACCGTTTGAAGCGACTGATGGAAATCAAGGCTCCCGAGGTGATTCTTCGCAACGAGAAGCGTATGCTTCAGGAAGCTGTCGACTCATTGTTCGACAACTCTCGCAAGGCTTCTGCCGTGAAGAGCGAGAGCAACCGTCCTTTGAAGTCGCTTTCCGATTCGCTCAAGGGTAAGCAAGGTCGTTTCCGTCAGAACCTTCTCGGTAAGCGTGTCGACTATTCAGCACGTTCCGTTATCGTTGTAGGTCCTGAGTTGAAGATGGGCGAGTGCGGTCTGCCTAAGTTGATGGCAGCCGAGCTTTACAAGCCGTTCATCATCCGCAAGCTCATCGAGCGCGGTATCGTGAAGACCGTTAAGAGCGCCAAGAAAATTGTTGATCGCCGTGAACCCATTATTTGGGACATCCTCGAGAATGTCATGAAGGGCCATCCGGTTATGCTTAACCGTGCGCCGACACTTCACCGTTTGGGTATTCAGGCTTTCCAACCCAAACTTATTGAGGGCAAAGCTATCCAGCTTCACCCATTGGCTTGTACCGCGTTCAACGCCGACTTCGACGGTGACCAGATGGCTGTTCACCTCCCATTGAGCAATGAGGCGGTACTTGAGGCGCAGATCCTGATGCTTCAGAGCCACAATATCCTCAACCCGGCCAATGGTGCTCCTATCACCGTTCCTTCACAGGACATGGTGCTTGGACTCTATTATATCACCAAGATTCGTCCGGGTGCCAAGGGCGAAGGACTTACGTTCTACGGTCCCGAGGAGGCTCTCATCGCTCATAACGAGGGCCGTTGCGACCTCCATGCGTTGGTTAAGGTAGTTGTCAACGACGTTGTTGATGGCAAGCCCGTCCGCCACATGGTAGAGACTTCTGTCGGTCGTGTCGTTGTCAATCAGATTATTCCCGAGGAAGTAGGCTTCTTCAATGGTATTATTTCCAAGAAGAGTCTTCGCGGACTCATTGCCGACGTTATTAAGGAAGTAGGTATGGCACGTGCCTGCGACTTCCTCGACGGTATCAAGAACCTTGGTTACCACATGTCTTATGTAGCCGGTCTTTCCTTTAACTTGGATGACATCATCATCCCCGAGGAGAAACCTAATATCGTAGGCAAGGGCCAGCGTGAGGTTGAGGAAATCACCAATAACTACAACATGGGTTTCATCACCGATAAGGAGCGCTATAATCAGGTTATCGACGCTTGGACTCACGTTAACAATGAGTTGGGCGATGTCTTGATGAAAGAAATGACCGAAGCCGATCAGGGCTTCAACGCCGTTTATATGATGCTCGATTCCGGAGCCCGTGGTTCTAAGGACCAGATTAAGCAGTTGTCCGGTATGCGTGGTTTGATGGCCAAGCCTCAGAAGGCCGGTGCCGAAGGAGCGCAGATTATCGAGAATCCTATTCTTTCCAACTTTAAGGAAGGTATGTCGGTGCTTGAGTACTTCATTTCGTCTCACGGTGCCCGTAAGGGTTTGGCCGATACCGCTATGAAGACTGCCGACGCCGGTTACCTTACCCGTCGTTTGGTGGATGTCAGCCATGATGTAATCATCAACGAGGAAGACTGTGGTACGTTGCGCGGCCTTGAGTGTCGTGCCTTGAAGAATGGCGATGAGATTATCTCTACTTTGTATGAGCGCATTCTCGGTCGTGTATCCGTACACGATGTAATCCATCCTTCTACGGGCGAGGTGCTTGTTCAGGCCGGTGAGGAAATCACCGAGGCTAAGGCACGCGCTATCGACGCCTCACCTATCGAAATGGTTGAAATCCGTTCTGTGCTCACTTGTGAGAGTAAGCATGGCGTATGTATGAAGTGTTACGGCCGTAACTTGGCCACTGCCCGCATGGTTCAGCAGGGTGAGGCTGTCGGTGTGATTGCCGCTCAGGCCATTGGTGAGCCCGGTACCCAGCTTACTCTTCGTACTTTCCACGCCGGTGGTGTGGCCGGTAATGCGGCGGCCAATGCCAGCATTGTGGCCAAGAACGACAGCCGTCTTGAGTTTGATGAGCTTCGTACCGTTCCATTCGTGGAAGAGGGTGTCAATGGTGATGTCAAGTGTCAGATGGTTGTGAGCCGTTTGGCCGAGGTTCGCTTCGTCGATCCTAACACGAATATCGTGCTCAGTACGCTTAATGTGCCTTATGGTTCATCGCTTTATAATAAGAATGGTGACATCGTTAAGAAGGGCGACCTCATTGCTAAGTGGGACCCGTTCAACGCTGTTATCGTTTCTGAATACGCAGGTCGGTTGAAATTCCACGATGTTGTCGAAGGTTTGACCTATCATGCCGAGACCGACGAAACCACGGGTATGACCGAGAAGATTATCACCGACTCTAAGGACCGTGCCAAGGTGCCGACAGTTGATGTGATCAACGCCGCCGGTGAGGTTGTCGGAACTTACAACTTCCCCGTAGGTGGTCACCTTTCTGTAGAAGATGGTCAAACCATTGAAACGGGTGAAACGCTGATCAAGATACCACGTGCCGTTGGTGGTGCCGGTGACATTACCGGTGGTCTGCCTCGTGTAACCGAACTTTTCGAGGCTCGCAACCCGTCTAATCCCGCGGTCGTTTCTGAAATCGACGGTGAGGTGACGCTGGGCAAGCTCAAGCGTGGTAATCGTGAGATTGTCGTAACATCCAAGACCGGTGATCAGAAGAAATATCTCGTATCGCTGTCTAAGCAGATTCTTGTTCAGGAACACGACGCCGTGCGTGCAGGAACACCGCTTTCCGATGGTGTCATCACGCCGAGTGACATTCTGGCCATTAAGGGTCCAACCGCCGTTCAGGAGTATATCGTGAATGAGGTGCAGGACGTTTACCGTCTGCAAGGTGTGAAGATTAACGACAAACACTTTGAGATTATCGTTCGTCAGATGATGCGTAAGGTTCGTATCGACGACCCGGGTGATACAACATTCCTCGAGCAGGAACTCGTTGACAAGCTCGACTTTGCCGATGAGAACGACCGCATTTGGGGCAAGAAGGTTGTCATTGACGCCGGCGACTCACAGATTTTGAAGAAGGGACAGATTGTTACGGCTCGCAAGTTGCGTGATGAGAACTCTTCACTCAAGCGCCGCGACCTCAATCCGGTTCAGGTGCGTGACGCCGTACCGGCCACTTCTACTCAGATTCTGCAGGGTATCACCCGCGCAGCCTTGGCTACGAAGAGCTTCATGAGTGCTGCTTCGTTCCAAGAGACCACCAAGGTGCTCAACGAAGCTGCCATCCGTGGCAAGGTAGATCACTTGGAAGGCATGAAGGAGAATGTTATTTGCGGTCACCGCATACCTTCAGGTACCGGTCTGCGCCAGTGGGATAAGCTCATCGTTGGCTCTCGTGAGGAGCACGATCGCATTCAGGCTAACCGCAAGAATGTGCTCGATTTCGCCGCACAAGGTGCTGCTGAAGACTAAGTCTTATCAGCATTCAACATATTTAAAAAGGTTGCAGACCGACGTGTCTGCAACCTTTTTTGTTTTTCCGAAGTATATATTTTTCTCTGAAGGGGCATGTCTTTTCCTTTAATAATGTATATATATTATTTTTATAAAGCATGTATTTGGTATTCATGAAATATGTATTTTGCCGCTATAAGCTATGTATTTTTCTTTTAAATATTTCTAAGGAGAAGTCTGAAGTGTAAAGATTTTTCCGTATTTTTGCCTTTGGTAGTAGGTAGGTCTTTGTTTTTAAATCTTTCCTACACATGTTATCATGTTATCCTAACCCCAAAACCATGACGTATAAAAGTACCAAACGCCTATTGGCAGCTGTCTTGTTTTTCCTAAGTATTCTTTTTGTGCCTGCCAATGTCTTGGCGCAGGGCGAGGTCTATAACATCTATGAGATAGGCAAAGGTGAAATTCTGAAAACAAAGTATCGGTACATAGAATATCTGTATGACGGCTTGTTGGCGGCTATTCCCTACATGCCGGGCGTGGAGGACTATGATTGGTCGAACCTGACGGGCGTCATTGACTTTGGTGAGAACTCCATCGTACCGTTTAAGTATAGGAATATCCATGCGTTAAAGGGCAATCCCGACCTTCGGCTTATGACCGTTTCTGATGGCAGGAGTGTTATGTTATATCGGTTGAAAGGATCGCTGTTCGAGCGAGTCACGCCTGTTAGCGGCTGGAAGTTCCATGGTATTCCGGGCAATGACAGCATTGTCTTTACGTCGGGAGGTGTAGAAAACCATATTATTAACATCAAGAATGGAGCGTATACGCCCGTAACGCACAGTTTGCGGGCCACCTTGTACGATCGTTTTTTGGAGTTTAAGGGCGATGGCGGACGCGGGCTATTGAATCTGAAAGGCGAGGTCGTAGTGCCTGCGGCGTATTACCGGATTATGCCTTATGAAGGTTCCTACATCTTTTTGGAGCGAGGAAGCAAGGGCGATACCATCGGTATTTTGAATCGCCATGCCGAAATTATCATTCCTCCCGTCTTTAGGGATGTCATTAAAGGTAGAAATCGGTTCTTTGTCAGGAGCTTTAATAACGGCAGGAAGTTGCGCTTACCCGAAAAGGCGATTGAGGAAGTGAGCGATTGGAAAGCCACTTGGAATAAAAAAGCTCAAAAGTGGTATTCGCTCAATGCTAAGCAAATAAATCAGTTGGGGCTGGTTGGCGCCTTCGATTTGAGCGGAAAGCTCGTTATTCCTTTCGTCTATGACTACTTGCGAACGGGTGTTGACACAGAAATCATCGCCTCAAAGAGCAGTAAGGTAGGAATCATTTCCGAGGATGGAAAGGTGTTGATCAATTTTATGTACCAAAGTATCGAGTCGGCTTTCGATAGCTATTACGTGGCCAAGTTGGGCGCTAAAAAGCGAGTGCTGGGCCGAGGTGGCAAGCCGGTGTTCGGCGAGGTGTTTGACGATGTGTTCTTCCTTTCGGCCGAGAAGGTGTTGTTGCTGCGTCAAGGACAATGGTTCCTCTGCGACCTGCGCAAGCCCGGTGTGCTCACAAAGACCGGACTTACCCGTGAAAGCAGGTTGCAATATCTGTACGAATATCCTTCCTCGAATGAGTATGGGAAGCACAAAACCGATAAATATACCTATTTTGAGTATCGTAAGAATGGGAAATATGGCATTATAGATGACAATCTGAAGGTTGTGGTTTCCTCGATTCATGACCATACGCCCACCTTTTATTTTGGCAAGTTCTTTGAGTTTAATGTACGTCCCGGGGGCAGTGCATACACGCTGAAGGGTAAATTCATGGAGGGACTCGGCACTGTTACTTCGGCAGATTTCGAGTCGTCGCGTATCTCAAATGCCATTATCTGTCATAAGAACAAGAAGTATGGCGTTATTGATTTGGACGGAAACGAGCTCATTCCCTTTGAATATACTTTTATAAGTCATATCGATGGCAAACGGTTTGTCGTCAGCAAGTAAGGCGGTCGCCGGCGTATGGATTTCCCAAAGCTGCGTTTCGGGCCGCTCAAAGGGCAGCTTTTGTCGTGTCGAAAGCCCACTTTGAGCGGCCCGAAACGCAGCTTTGGGAAATCGCTTTTTATGCGGTCAAAAACCGGAGGCTCAATTGTCGTTTTGTCGCAGGTTGCATAATATTACATGAAATATTTGTTATAATTGGTTTTATGTCATGTATTATTTGCGGAATTCAGTTTTTTGTATTTATCTTTGCAGCAGTTATTTAAGACTCGTCATGGGTTGTTAGGCCCCTGACCGAGGCACTTCATTCTATTTTTATATATCCGGTTATATGGACGAAAACAACCAATCTACTGAAATCAATCTCGACATCAACCCCTCCGTGGCCGTCGGTAAGTATAGTAATCTTGCGCTGATAAGCCATTCCCACAGCGATTTCATTCTTGATTTTGCCACCATACTGCCCGGCATGCCTAAGCCCGAGGTAGGTAGTCGTGTCATCATGGCCCCCGAGCACGCCAAGCGTTTGGCCGCCATCTTGCAACAGAACATCATCAAGTACGAACAAGAGTTTGGCAAAATCGACATGGGAATCACCGAAGACCGCATCGCTACCCCCTTCAATGGTGGGCCGCAGGCGTAAGAAAGATAAAAGGAGAGTTAAATAAACATAAAAACTAAATACGCAGACTTAATATTTTGAAATTCAGAATATAAGGGTTATATTTGTTGCATTAATTACGTACATGATATTTTTTATGGAGAAAGCCTGCGTCAGGCGCTCCGTGCTGTATAGGAAGTTATAAAAAGTTTTTATTTAAAGTACCACTATAATGTTAGGATACCTAAACGTTAAATACCGCAAAAGCATACTACTTGTGGCATTTGCGCTGTGCCATTTGAGTTTGTCGGCTCAACAAACATTTGCTGTTAAGAATAATCTTGTTTATGATGCTACCCTTACGCCGAACTTAGGTTTGGAGTTTAAGGTAGATAGCTTGTGGACAGTTGGCCTCAATGCCGGCTATCGTCCTTGGCCCACCGACGACAACGTCACTCGTAAATGGCGCCACCTGCTTGTGGCACCCGAGGTGCGTCGTTGGAAGAGGGCGGCTTTTCACGGCCGTTTTTGGGGTGCCAATGTTATCTACAGCCATTACAATGTAGCCAATCTTAAGTTTCCCTTGGGGCTTTATCCCTCCGTGCGTCACCAGCGCAAGCAAGGTGACTTGATAGCCTTGGGCTTGTTCTATGGTCATTCGTGGCGTCTCTCTTCTCATTGGAATGTTGAGGCCTTTGCCGGTGCGGCCGTGGGTCATACGTGGTATAAGACCCATGAATGCCGTCGTTGCGGCATGCAGATAGAAGATACCCATAAATGGTTTGCCATGCCCCAGTTAGGTCTTAATGTCGTTTATCGCTTTGGTCGTGAGCCCGAGCGTCCGCGCCCGGTGCCTGCGGATAATGTGGTGCCCGATGTGCCGCAGCCCGTTCCTACGCCCGTTACCGAAGAGCCGGCCAAGCCG
>NZ_DATCYK010000005.1:0-1614 GCF_036570325.1 Prevotella sp. | reverse complement strand
ACTCAATCCCGATACCTTGGTCAGTGAGGATGCGATTTCCGGATGTTTGGCCTTCATGGACCGGCAGAAGGATGCGGGGGCGGTTGGGCTGAAGATGTTGCAGGTGGATGGTGTCAAGGCGCCGGAGTCCCGTCGTGGCTTCCCGTCACCATTCACTTCGTTTTGTAAATTCTTTCATTTGCACAGATTATTTCCTAATATCAGGCTTTTCAACCGCTATTATCTGAGTTTTCTTTCGTGGAATGTTCCGAGTGAAATCGATGTTGTCAGTGGTGCTTTTATGATGATACGACGGGCTGCTTTGCAGAAAGTGGGATTGTTGGATGAGGATTATTTCATGTATGGAGAGGACATAGACTTGTCTTTCCGACTGAAAAAAGCAGGCTATACCAATTGGTATCTGCCTTTTAGCATACTTCATTATAAAGGTCAAAGCACGAAAAAGACGTCTTATCGCTACGTACATGTCTTTTATGGAGCCATGATGACCTTCCTCAATAAGCATTATCATGGCGCTTATGGTGTATTAAAATGGCCTTTGACTGCGATTGTTGGCATGGTAGCTTTGCTGTCATTACTGCGCCTACAGATACAAACTTTAGGGCGGAAAGTCCGTTGTTTCGTTTCTTCGTCTGAAGAATTATCGACCTATTACGTGTTGGGGAGCGAGGCAATGCAGGCCGATTGCAGGCTGATTATGGATAAATATTCTTTAAAAGGGGTATTCCTAAAACCTATTGATGGGCAGAGAGAGCCGGATTGGGCGTCCTTGGAGGATATGGAAATAGGCAGCAAGAGAAATCGGAAGCATACAAAAGCGGTCTTAGTCGTTGACAGTAGCCGTTTTACTTGTAAGCAAATATTGAAATTGGCGGAGAAGTTGGCCGGCCGTCAGTTCATGATAGCAATTTATTGGCCTGAAACTCATCAAATCATAACCTCGGATGAAGTCTTCCATACATAATCATCAAGTGCGTCTTCGAGCCATGGAGCCGGAGGATTTAGAGTTCTTATATGGCATTGAGAATGACATGGAACTATGGGATATAGGCATAACCAACGTGCCTTATTCCCGTTATTCCTTATATAATTACATATCTGAATGTAAGAACGACATTTATGTAGACCGTCAATTAAGGCTCATCGTGACCTCGGAAGAAGGGGATTGCGTCGGGATAGCTGACTTAGTAAACTTTGATCCGAAGCACTTGAGAGCAGAGTTGGGTATCGTTATTCAAAAGAAATATCGTGGGCAAGGGTATGGCAAGGCCGCTGTTAAGGCATTATTGAGGTATGCCCACGAGGTTATTCATTTACATCAAGTCTATGTAGTGGTAGGTGTGGCTAACCAGTTAAGTATTAGTTTGTTTACTAAATTAGGCTTTGTAGATAGTGGTATATTGAAGGATTGGCTCTATAGTGACGATGATTGGCACGCCGCAAAATTGTTGCAGTTTTTTTATAAAAAAGGAACGAATTGTTTGGCGATATAAAAATATATTTCTACCTTTGCACTCGCAATTAAGAAATGAGCGCTAATTGGTGCGTTAGTTCAGTTGGTTAGAATGCCTGCCTGTCACGCAGGAGGTCACGAGTTCGAGTCTCGTACGCACC
>NZ_DATCYK010000004.1:0-83787 GCF_036570325.1 Prevotella sp. | reverse complement strand
TCGGAGTTTAAGCCTTGGAAATGCTGGTAAGAGCCCGTAGAGCCGAAGTTATCATCCTGCTGTCCGCCTGCCGTAAATGGCACCATACGGAGCAACATCTGTGAAAAGAAAGAGCCAACTTTCAAGTTGTCCATCTCCAACATATCTTGAGTAGCTTCATGAGGATTGGTGTTTATATCCTCAAAAGTGCCGGTACAAGAAGCCATAGAGCCTACGGCCAATACGCCGGCAAAAGCAAATTTATATATTGATTTCATGATTTTATCTCTTAATTATAAGTTAACCTTTACAGAGAATCCCATTGTACGCAGGCTCGGCTGCATGAAATAGTCTATTCCTTGGTTATAAGTGCCCGTGCTGGCTGTTACTTCCGGATCGAAAGGAGCCTTGCAGTAAATCATCCATAGGTTATGAGCAACGAAAGAAACGTTGAGCCCTTTAATCCATGGAACGTACTTTGTAACGGGTACATCATAGCCTAAGCTCAACTCTGAGAGGCGTAAGTTCGTCGCCGAATATACGTATTGAGAGGCTATAGTCTGCGTAGAGCTGGCCACAGTAGTGAAGTATTCCTTGGCCGGAATGGGCTTGCCATTGACGAGCACGCCACCATTATCGCGTGCATCAGCGGAAACTTTCGACGAACCCATGGCGTCCATAACCGATTGAGTGAGCGAAACGGCCACTCCACCATTACGATAATTGAAGAGGAAACCTAAGTGTAAGCCCTTCCAAGAGAAGCTATTACCCCATGAAAGCACGTAATTAGGCGACGCATGGCCCGCTTTGATGTAGTCGTTCTGTGTAGGAACAACCTCATGGGTGCGTGTATTGACATAGATAGCGCCATGTTCATCGGTCTTCAAGGTACGAACATAGATGTCACTCAGGTCACCTCCCTTGGTGATAAGGTTACGAGTACCGTTAAATCCACCAAGATTCATCTGATCCATCTTGTACGTTTCGCCTGTCTCCGGGTCGGTAAACTCCGATATAACGTCCTTTACCTCATTGCGGTTGATGGTCCATGTCATGTAAGATTCCCAATCAACGGGACCCAAAGGCTGGCTGAAACGGGCCGAGAACTCCAATCCTCGGTTATCCACACGGCCACCGTTTACCCACATACTGGTATAACCTGATGTCTCGGGGAGCTTGATATTGAAGAACTGATTGTACGTACGAGAGTGATAGAACGTAGCGTTCAACTTCAATTTATTACGGAACAACACCACGTCCAAGCCTGCTTCCCACGACTTGGTGCGCTCTGCCGTGAGGCGAGAGTTCTTCTTCACCGTCGTCGTAGCGGGGCCCGCAACCGTCACGGGATAGGTAGTCATGGTGAGGAAAGGCTCACTCGGGTCGTTACCTACTTCAGAATAAGATACTCGAGCCTTCAAATAATTAAGGTAATTATCGCTCTTTATCTGTGGCAAAAGCTCTGTCAGAATACCTGAAAGACCAGCGGAATAGTAGAAATAGCTGTCGTCTGCACCCGCCAATTTGGACGACCAATCGTTACGAGCGGTCACATCCAAGTAGGCCATACTCTTGTATCCAAGCTGTGCACTGCCATAAACGGCTTCCTTGCGAATGACATATCCCGACTGCGTGTACTTCGTTTTAGAGTTGTAAGCGTCAAGATTGCTCAACGTAAAGAGGTTAGGTACCTTTGAAAGATGACCGTCGAAGCCTGCCTGATCTTTGTTGCGCTGGTCAAAACTTGCACCCAACACGCCCGTCAAACTCCACATCTCATGATTGAAATACTTATTCACATTGAGGAAAGTCTCGGCAAAATACTGCGACAAATCTATCTTATTACGTGAATAATGGCCCGTGGCCGAGGCAAATTGCAGGTCAGTTCCGGCTTTAAATTTCGACTCATACTTGTTGTAATTGCCGTCATATTTCACACGACCGGTAAGAGATACCCCGTTGGTAATGTCCCATTTGAGCGACGCGGTGGCCATGTGGCGCGTCTTATGGTTGACAAACTTATTATTCTCCGTTATCCAATACGGGTTTTGCAAAGCCATACTCTGATTGCCGTAAGGCCAGAACTGATTTTGCAAATTGCGTTCCGTATCATAGCGCTCATAGTATTTCATGCTGTCGAAGTCGCCCCCTGCCGGGAAAAGATAGAGCGGATAAAGCGGGTTAAAGTACTGACCCGAGGTTATCATGTTCTGCTCTTTCACCGTAGAAAGCATGTAACTGAAATCCAAGGTCAGCTTATCATTGAGAAACTTGCTTGTATTCCGGAACGAAACATTGTAGCGATCGTAGTCATTATTGTGGATAAGACCCTGCGCATTGGTAGAACCCAAGGACAGATAAGTTTGGTTCTTGTCGTTACCGGTTGACACACTGACCGAATTGCCGATATTGGCGGCAGTCTGGAAGAAATCATTTGGATCATACGAAGACGGCGTAGAGAGCTTTTCTCCCCAACTGTCGAATGAGCCGATGGCCGAAGGTCCATAGGTGTTTTGGAACTTATAAGTCATCAAAGGGCGGGAGAATTGGAAGCTGCCTTCGTACGATACGGAAAGTCTTCCTTGCGAACCTTTCTTCGTTGTCACAAGAATCACGCCGTTGGCAGCCGATGATCCATACAACGCAGCGGCCGAAGGACCACTCAATACTGAGATACTCTCGATGTCATTGGGATTGATATTTGAAATCATATCACCCGTAGAACCCGAGCCACTGTACATATCGCCGGCGTTGCCCGGCATAAGATTGGGCATGGGAATACCATCAATGACATACAACACGCCATTCTCGCCATTGATAGACTTCACACCACGCATAACCACACGTGAGGCTCCACCGATTCCCGATGAGCTACTATTGATCTGCACACCGGCCACCTTACCATTCAAAGAGTTGACAAAGTTGGCATCTTTCACAACGTTGACCGCGTCGCTGTTGAGCTGCTGCACGTTGTAAGATAGCGACTTAGCCTCTTTCTTGATACCGAGCGCCGTCACGACAACCTCGTTCAGCGTCTCCGTATCTTGCGATAATCTCACGGTAAGGTTGCTTCCGTTGACCACAACTTCCTTGTTGGTATAGCCCACATAGGACACTACCAGCCTGCTGCCGTTATCGGCTTTGATGGTGAAATTGCCATCCAAATCGGTCACCGTGGCTACTTTGGTTTCTTTCAACGTAATGGTTGCTCCAATGACAGGCTCACCATTCTCATCCAGAACATGGCCCTTGACCGTCTGACTCTGCTGCACGCTTTGGCTGCTTGCTGCCTGCCGTGGGGCGGCAACAGTGACATTGGCTGACACTGTACGAAGCAATCCAAAACATAAAGACACGGAGAAAGCCAGTCGCAGCAAATTGTTTTGCTTTTCTTTCATAGTGTATTACATTTTGATTAAGTTATGATTATAAAAAACTAAATTAACAGTCAGTTAGCGCTTTCAGTAGGTCGACGGACCTACTGAATAGCTATTTTTTCAAAATTAACGGCCTCTCCCACATTCACCATGCGAGTAGCTTTCAGCCGTATGTAGCGTGCCGCGATCGGCGTGAAGTACACCGACTGCATCACGGGGTTATTGCGGATATTCGAGAACTCACCCGAGGCCACGGAGGTCATGCCGTCGAGCGTATTGCCCACCTCAATCTCATAGTTGGATACGAGGCCCGTGGCCCCCTCACCCTGCTTTGGCAAGTAGTAGAAAGCCTTGACAGGCTGGTCTTTACCCAAATCTATCGTTATCGAGGAAGCCGTGCGTTCCACTTCCGTAAAGTCCAAACTCTTCACTTCTTCCACCTTATTTATATAGGCCTCCTTGGCTTGTGGCGCATAGTAAGCACCAATCTCGTTGATACAGAGCGGTCCGCGGGAGTCGGTAATGCGTACCCGCAGGCGGCGAGTCTGAATGGTCTTAAACCTCAACAGTCGCTTATAACCGATGGTCGTGGTCTCCTCTCCTGCCTCCACGGGCAGCCAACCATTGGCCGAAAGATACTCCACGCTGAACTTGCGGACACGCTGTCCCAACGGAATATACTCCTGCAATTTCAGTCGGTTGAGCTTCTGCGCCTTGCCGAAGGTGAGCACTATCTCACCCGTTGTTACGCCGTCGGGGGTAGCCCAATAGCTCTCGAAGTTGTTATCGGTCATGTTCTTGGCCGCAAACTGCTTGCCGCGCTGCGTGGAGACGGTGACTTTGGCTTTCAATGCCAAGTTATTGGCCAGCTCACTCACTACCTGCCGATGGAACATCACTAAGTGAGTAGAGTCCACGGGGTGCACCAATCCCTCCTTATTGATAGGCAAATTGATGAGGAAAGTACCGTTATGACCCACGCTTCTATAGTAAAGATCGACCAAATGGTCAACACTTTTCACCTTGTTGTCCTCCGATTCATGGTAGAACCAACCCGGACGAATCGACGTGTTGCACTCGGCAGGCACCCACTTGTCGCCATCGGCATGGCCTTGCTGCAACTCCCAATACTTAGAATAGCCGGGATAAACTTCTTTACTGCGCAAAAGCGACCAGTTAGTAGCAAAAGCATAGCCACGCTCATTGCCCACCCATCGGCAGCCGGGGCCGCCATCGCTGAATATAACGGCATTGGGCTGGAGCTTATCAACCATGGCCCATGCCCTCGGGAAGTCATAATAGGTACGTCGGTCGATGGTGCGCTCTTCCTTGGCGCCGCCATACCAGCCATCGCCACCATTGGCTCCATCGAACCAAACCTCAAATAAGGGACCGTATTGGGTCAACAATTCGGTCAGTTGCGCATAGAAATACTCCCGATAAAGGTCGGTTCCGTAGAAAGCCTGATGGCGATCCCATGGCGAAAGATACAGCCCTAACTTCAATCCATGCTTACGACAAGCCTCCGCCAGCTCACCCACGATGTCGCCCTTACCGTTCTTATAAGGCGTGTTACGCACGCTGTAATCGGTGTACTTCGTAGGCCATAGGCAGAAACCGTCATGATGTTTGGCCGTAAGGATGATACCTTTCAGCCCCGCGGCCTTAGCCGTGAGAGCCCACTGTTCGCAGTCGAGCCTCGTAGGATTGAAACTTTGCAGCTCCGCGTCGCCATATCCCCACTCCCGATCACCGAACGTATTGGGACCGAAATGTACGAAAGCGTAGGTTTCCAACTGCTGCCAAGCCACCTGACGGGGCTCGGGTAACGGCGCAATCGCTTGAGGAGCGACCGACTGTGCACGGGCTGTCGTGGCTGCCATCATGCACAAAGATAAGAGTAAAATGTTTTTTTTCATTATATAGATTGTGATAGATAGTATTCAAATAAGATGGGGCGCAGCCTATCATTAGGACTTACTGCCCAGCCAAGTCACCCGCAAGGGCTTCACCCGATGGCCGTTGATCACGGGCTGAATCATGATGTGGCGATTGTGGCGATAGGTCTTCCATGCCGTGTACGACACGCTGATGACCGTTCGTTCCTTGGGTTCCAACCGCAGGCTACGCACCATTTTCAACACCGTATTGTCAGGATGGCGACTAAACTCCACCTGCATGGGCTTATCGGTGTCGTTAGCCACACGCAGCAGAAACCTACGACGCTCGCCTTTCCGCAGGTCGGGGAAAGGCAAAACCCTATGGCTCATATACAATCCTTGCCCATAAGCATAGGGATGGTCCTCAGTAACGGGATGCACATAAGGCACCACATTGCCCTTCACCCATATACGGGTATATTCCTTTCCGCCATTAAGATAGACCATAACTTCCTTGCTGAACCGTCCCGGACGCTTGAAAGGATTGAACGTAACCGTAACCGTGGCCCGGCTACCCGGCCTTACCGGCGTTTTGGTAAAGTCGGCCGAGGTACATCCACACCAAGCGCTCACGTCATTGATGACCACCGGCGACGTGCCCCGATTGGTGAAAGTAAAGGTATGTTTGACGAGACCATCCTTCTCCTTTATCGTTCCGAAGTCGTGTATTTTCTTGTCATAGACGAAAGATTGCGCATAAGCAGGCTGCTGGGCATGAAGCCCCGACACGGCCCCAATCAAAAGAATGAGTTGTAATAAGACACTTTTCATAGGTTGTTATTGATAGTGCAAAGATAGCGCAAACGAGCATAATGAAAACTTGTTTTCAAATTATCAAGTGCAGCTTATCTTATTGCAAAGATAATAAAAATAACCTTTTTTATTCTGCCGCCGGCCCTATTTTCTTATGGCATGCGAAGTATATTCTTGCTGCCAAACCACTTCACGGGCAACGATTTCACCTCATGACCGTTGACATACACACGAAGCGTAATGTGGCGGTCGTAAGCATAACTGCGCGGAAACGTGTAACTTACCTGTATCGGCCTGCGTTCGTAGGGTTTTAACACCACCTTTTCCTTCATCTTGAGCACACGATTGTCGGGCACCCGCTTGAAAGTAACCGTCATAGGCTTGTCCGTATCATTAGCCACCCGCAACAAGAAAGAGAAGCTCTCGCCTGCTCTCATCCCGCCAAAAGGCAACAGCCGATGGCTCATATAGAGCCCACGGCCGAACGCATAGGGCTGTTCCTCGGTCACGGGATGGCGATAGCCCACGACATGGCCCCGCACACGCAGGGTGAAATACTCGCTTCCACCATTGAGATACACCACCACCTCCTTCACGAACTTGCCCGGCCGATAGTTGGGATTGAACGTTACGTCCACAAATCCCTGCCCTCCGGGACGGATAGGCTGCTTGGTATAGGCGGCCGAAGTGCAACCACACCATGCCGAGGCGTTGCTGATAGCGATGGGCCGACGGCCTTTATTAGTGAAAAGGAAGCGATGGGTGACCTTACCGGCTTGCTCCTTGATGGTTCCGAAGTCGTAAACCCGGCTCTCATTCAACGCTACCGAAGTGGTTCTTTTCGGCTCGGGTTGACTTTCCTGCCCCACGACGGGCAGCACGAACAAGACCAACAACAGCACAACCATTATTTTTCTTACCATCATATCATCAAATCTTATCATGGCTCACACGACATCTTGAAACTCGCATCAACAGCTCTCGCAACAAAATCTATATACTACTGACTATCAACTATTTAACTATCACGTTACGAAAGCAATCCTTTCGGGCGCCAAGAGTGGCCCTTTGAGGCGATGAAAGCAGTGCTTTGGCCGCCCCAAAGGGCAGCTTCAGGAAATCAAGTGGGCGTGTTCGCTCTATTCATCTTACCGATATAACTCGTAAGATGAGGTGGAAAGCGACTGCCGGACAGCGCCGACAATAACTTTCCACCCATTATATTAAAAAGGAATCAGTCGTCGAATGCGAAGTTGAACTTCACCTTGCAATAGCCCCATTGCGCATAATTCCATGCCCAACTGTTGGCATTGAGCGCCAACTCTACCTTGACGTAGCGGGCCGCCACGCCACCATAGAGCACATACCAGCTATTCCATTCACTATCGTGAGCGCTGCCGTGGCCATTGGTCTCGCCAAGGTCGGTCCACGTGTTTTGGTCGGTGCTCAGATAAACGTGGGCATTGTTGACCAGCGAACCATCAATCATGAATGAGCTGAGCTTGTGTATCTTGTTCAGATCAATGATGAACGAGGCCGAGGACAGGCGCTTGCCGTCAATATCCCAACCACCGTTAGGGCCGTCGCTCATCTTCGCCGGGTCGAAATGCTCGGCGCTTACGCAGGTCCATTCGTCACCGCCATTCTCCTGAATGGTACCCAATATGCCGTTGGGATTGTCATTTATGAGACTTTCCTTGGTCTCCACAATGAGGTAAGCCACCTGACTATTGAGGGTTTCCTTGGTGCCATTGGCGTATTGGGCCACCATCTTCACGGGCAGGATGTAACCCGGCTCGGTCAACGACGTGGCCAAATCAGTGGGCACGGACAGCTTCAGTTTGCTATCGGTGGCGGTCTTTCCGGCGGCGATGACGCCCTCCTCTATCTTCAAAGCCTTGACAACATTGTCGGGAAGTGCCTTGTAAGACGTCTTGTGGGCTTCGTTGTAAGCGTCGATAAGACTGTTATCGGGCTCGGCACTCACCTTCAACTCGGAATCAATGGGATGATTGAGAGCCGCAGAGAACGAGGCCTCAATGCCGCCGAAGACGCCCACCGGTGTACGCACAATGGCGCTGTGGGCCTCGGTAGAGCCGGTGAATTTGGCCAAATCACGGGTGGTTTTCACGACGATATAACGCACGCCAAGGTTTGAGCTGGCCTTTACCTCACGCTCGGCTTTGCCCCCGAAGCGCTCACCTACGGCGATACGAACGGGTATGAGATAAGCCTCGGCCGTGAGCTTGGCACAATATTCATTGGGCAACGTTACCTTTATGCTGTCCGCCCCGGCCTGCGTGCCGGCCTTAATGCCCGCGTTCTGAATTTTCACTTGGGCCAACACATCCTTCGGCAACACCTCGTACCGCGTCTGATGGGTCGCGTTATAGGTTCTCACCAGCGTTGTGTCGACCACTGCCGTGGCCAGTACGCTGTCCTCGGAGGCATATTGCAGCTTGATGGGATAGCCGGCCTCAACGGCGCCGAACTCACCTACGGGGGTGTGGTAAATCGTAAAGGTGGAGACCTCCGCGGCCGCAGGATTGAAGAAAACACGATTGGCATTGTCGCCATCTACATCGTAGCGCTCCTCATTGCTACAGCCCGCAAGCGTCGCCGCTCCGAGAAGCAGCACGCCGCAAACCATATATAGTTGATTGATTTTCATGTGATTCAAAAGTTTTTATAGGTTGGTTTTTGAATTAGAAAGGACATTTTTGGTCGCCTACCCACTTTATTTGTCCCCAAGGATGGGCGTTGTAGCCATGTCCGGTCTCGTCGAGCACGGTACCATCGTCCTGCAACTGTCCGTTGAAACGCCAATAAGCCACCAATCCGGGGGTAGTAGGATCAACGTAGCAGACACCGTTCTGCAACTGCGACTGGGTGCGGGCAATGTTCCATACACGGCACTCGCTCACCAAACCGTCGAAGAAACGCTGATGACCTACGGAGCGTCCGATGGCGAAAGTGTCGTCCCAAGTGTGTCCGTCATAAGCCATGCTGAGGTTGATGGTGCCTCCCTTGGTCTCCACAGCTTGTATTTGCTTGCCATCAAGATAAGTGCGCAGGTAGCTGCCGTCGTACACCGCGGCGAAGTGGTGCCATGAACCGGTCTCAAAGGGTTGGTCGGCCCAAGCCTCGTAGTGGTCTTTTTGGTCGGGATGGAGGGGCGTTCCGATGGACGCCTTGGCCAATTGGAGCTTGTTGTCGGGGCTTCCCGCACCATCACCAAAGCGGAAGAGGAAGTTCTCCTCGCAGCCACAGAGCGAGCTGATACTCCCAAACGACTCTGGCTTTATCTTCATTTCGAGTGTCATTTGCCCCAAAGAGCGCACCGGACTGCTCTCTCCGGCAAAGCCGGGAATATCGAACGACCCTTTCTTATCGAGGTCGGCAGCTTTGATGTTGATAACTTTGGTAAAGAGAATGTAAGCCGTTTGCGAGGTTTTCAGCACACGCAGGTTGCCTCCATCGACCTTGGTTATCGTCACGGGAAGACAATAATGGGTGCCCTCCTTTATCTTCTCACCGTCAGCGTTCAGCGTGATGGCGTCCGACTGGGCGGCTCCCTGCGCTATCGTTACTTCCTTGCTGCTGAACGAATAGCTCTCAGCGGGAGGCAATATGGCCTCTCCGCCGGTGGCGGCATTGTACTCCGCCAGCTTATCGGGAGCCACTTCGAGCGACACTTTGACCGGTGCGTCGGCCTTGGTGCTCGACGATACGGTGATACCCATGCTCGTTTGACCATCTACCAAGAACTTAACGTTTTGCGAAGTAAGCGTTCCCGTGAGGTAAACAGCGTCACCAAATTCGGGTTCCTCCTTGCAACCGACGAGGCTGAACAATAGGGCTAATGATAAAAATATGTACTTTTTCATTGTTTACATCTTTAAGATAAATGAGTCATTTAATACACCGCGGGATTCTGAATCTGAATACACTCGCGGAAACGATGGTACGGTTGGGGATTAGAACCGGGCACTATGTTATAGTCGCGATGGCCGAAGAAGGCGCCAAAGCCGCCCTTGCGCTTGCCATCGGATGGCTGCCAGCGGGCTTGTCCGTACATTCCGGAAAGATTGCCGCCCCAGTTATCACCCACATTTTCAGTGAAAACCGACTTCTCAACGGGCCATGATCCGTGGCCGGTTCCGCCACCGTAATTTTGGAAGAAGCAGTAATTGGAATAGGGTTCGCAGGCTATCGGACCGCCACCCGGTGAGTCTACGCACAGCAGTTTGTTGACATCGGTGAAGTCCTTTCCGTAACGTTCCTGAATCAGTTTCAGCCGTTCGCCCGGCGCCTGCTCGGGATTGGGACCCAGATAGAGGGCCAGATGTTTGTAGAATTTCACAAACCTATCGCCTGAAAGGAAGTCGCCTTCGGGCTCATAGTCGGCGTCGAAACCGTCAAGATCGTTGAGGAAAACCTGATCGAGGAAGTATTCGGCATATTCTTCAATGGCCTTGTCGATGGCCGCCTCACGGGCTTCACCCGGCTCCATCTGCTTGGCTTTGTTGTAATGTTGCTTGAATGGCTTCTCATCTGTTTCGGCGTCGATGCGGGTAATGGCCACAACGAGCATTTTGGTGCCCTTTACTTTCTGCGTGAAACGCAGGTCTTCCCATATTTGTTTGTTCTCCGTCGAGGGAATACCGCCCCACAACGAACATATATCCAAGCTGTCGGGTAAGCCATTAAAACGCACTGCCATGGAGTTCTGTGCCCCGTATTGGGCGAACCACATAAAGGCAATACTGTGCTCACTGGCCTTATAGTCGCGCAGGTTTTGGTAATATTGGTCGCTATAAGTGAGCGGTTTCTGCACCTCAATGTTCTCTATGTCATTGTCGCAAGCCGTCATCAATCCACCGGCCAATACCAAAGCCAATACATATTTTATTGCTTTCATATTTTGCTTCATTATTATTTGATTGTCAATTATCGTTTCACATCCCACCAAAGGCGTGTCCCCGCTTGGTCAGCACCGCCAAGGAGCTTCACCGCAGCGTTAGTGTTCTCGGTGTTGTTGGTGTACTCTGTCGTTGGGAATTTGAGCCTACTGATCATCTCTCCGTTCTTAACTTCATTCTGATGAGCGTACGACTGTATTCTCACCCAGCCCGGATAACCCGTCCGACGCATTTCACTCCATGCCTCCTGACCGTCCGGATAGAGCGCTATCCACTTCTGAATCATGATACGTTCCAGCTTTTTATCGGTATTGGCACCCTCATCCCATGCCACCGAAAGGCGGGAAAGCATGGCGCTGACATCGGTAGTTGACTTGTTGGCGGGGTCTACATACTTATCTAAAGGTAGCTTGGTTTTATTCTTGATGTAGCTTTCCACGCCCGAAGTTACGCCGGCTGACGCCATCGAAGTGCGAATGCCATCCTCATAATACTTCTGAACGGTCTCCGCGCCAATGCCCCAACGGAGCTTGGCCTCTGCCATCAGAAAATAGGCTTCGGCAGCTGCCATCCAGTGCATGTCCGACCCCATTTGGAAGTTAGGCCGTGAAGTGACGTCTTTGTAAGTAGCACTGTTGACATTGGCGATACCGTTGCGCAAGCCGTGATACTCATTGTTAGCCGTTGAAGGCAGGAAATAAGCCGACAGACGAGGGTCGTTATACCCATTCAGATAGCAGTCCATTGTGGCACTCATGTGCTCATCATCCCAACTGGAGCCTATTTCCCACAGCGGATGACGGAAGGTTAAGGCCGAGCTTTGGTGCACCGCCGCATCGTCATTAGCGGTGGTCATCAGTCCAATGGGATGATTGGCAGCGGCTTGAGCCTGCTCTTTGGCCAAGGCCTCATTCACGTTTGACACACGCATAGCCAAACGAAGACGGAGCGTATTGCCAAACTTTATCCACTTGGTCACGTTACCATAGTAGATATTATCGTAATCTTTCATCACGGTTTGCCCGCTCATGGTGGTCAAAACCTTGATGGCGTCATCGAGTTCCTTGAAGAATTGGTTATAAACTTGCTCTTGGGAATCGTACGCAACCTTTACTCCCGTGCCGAATTTGCTATAAGGTATAGGGCCATACATGTCTGTTATGCGACTCATGCCGAATACCTTTATCAGCGTGGCCATGGCCCTTTGGGGCGACGAAGCCTCCGTTACGTCATAGATAGACTTCCACGGTTGCATGATACGTTCATAGGCATCGTTGAACGGAGCGTTATACCATGGCGCGTATAAGAAGTAATGATCGTGATTATAAGCCGTGTAATTCCATGTCTTGTTGGCAGCGAAATAGCTGGCGAAGAGGTCACCTTCCAAGGCTTGCGTTAGCTGATATTCGCCTCCCATGTCCTTTCCGAGAACGAAAACGCCGCTCTCCATTTGCGAGAAATAAGCGCCGGTATTAAGGTTATCATGGCTTAAGTCTTCCTTGTTAGCCTCATCCGGATTGATATTCCAGTTGCCAAACTTGTCCGTGCAAGCGCCTAAGAGAAGGCCACCGGCCAGCAGGCAACCGATTGTTATTGTATTTTTAGTTATCTTTTTCATGTCAATAGGTCTTTAAATAGAGCGTTAGAAGTTTACTCTTACAGAGAATCCTAAGTTGCGAAGGCTTGGAAGCATGAAGTAATCCATGCCCTCAAAGCCGGTGCCCGTGCTGGCTGTCAACTCCGGATCATAAGGTGCTTTGCTATAGAACATCAGCAGGTTACGTCCCGTAAAGGCCACGTTGAGCCCCTTCATCCAAGGTACCCACTTGGTAATAGGTACGTCATAACCCAATGTAAGCTCACCCAAACGCACGTTGGTAGCGCTATATACATAATAAGAACCGGCACCCGTACCTACCGTTTGATAGAAAGCCTGCACCTTGGGAACCAACGCTCCGTTGATCATCACACCGCCGGCGTCACGTGCATCGGCAGTGCGTTTCGATACGCCGTTGGCATCCATCAAGGCCTGCGTCATGGAAACACCCACTCCACCGATACGTGCATTGATCAGGAAGCCCAGCGTCAATCCTTTCCAACTGAAGCTGTTGCGCCATCCCATGGTGTATTTGGCCTGCGAATTACCGGCGTAGATGTAGCCATCCTTGTACTCTCCGGCGTTCTTATCTACCGAAACAGTGTTGTTTACATAGTCAACGATGGTGAAACCATGGAAGTCCGTGGCAAGCGCAGTCACATAAAGATCGCCCATGGAGCCACCTTCCTTTATCATACTCTTCACGTTGCCGATACTTACCAAGTCCAAATGGTCCTGCGAAATGGTAAGCCCATTGCTCAAAGTCGTAGGCTTCAACAACTTCACAACCTTATTACGGTTAATCGTATAGGTGAAAGATGAAGTCCAATTAACGGGACCCAAAGGCTGATTCAGCGTCAAGCTGGCCTCTATACCCTTATTATCTATGCGACCACCATTGATGTAAATAGACTTATATCCCGATGTACTTGGCAACGTGGGATTGAACAATTGGTTGTAGGTAGATGTCTTATAAAGAGATACATTCAGGTTCAATTTGTTGCCCCAGAAGTGTGATTCAAAACCCACTTCCCACGCCTTGGTGCGCTCGGGCTTAATATCATTATTAGGATAGGTCGAAGAAGTGGAGGGCACCGCTGACTGATAAGGGTAAGTTTGGTAAGCCACATAGCGTTTAGGAGCGTTACCTACCTCACTGTAACTACCACGAATCTTCATGAAAGTGACCACATTGCTCTTCAAACCCGGTATCAGGTCGGTGAGAATCGCTGTCAAACCAACCGACGGATAGGCCACGGAAGAACTCTTGGTCCAAGCCAAAGCCGAGGCCCAATCAATGCGTCCGGTCATGTCAAGATAAAGTTTGCTCTGCCAACCCAGCTGTGCCGTGGCGAAGATACTTTGTGTCTGGTCATGATAACGCGACTCATCGGGCTTCAAACTCGATATGTTCATGTTCTTAAAGGTGAAATCATTGGCCACCGAATTGAGGTTACCACCCAAACCATAGTACTTATAATCCACGTCCTGAATGCTGGTTCCGATGGCTCCGGTCAATGACCAATCGCCGAAATACTTGTCTATATTCAGCATTATATCGCCATAAAGCTGACGTGTATTCTCATCATTCTTCTCGTAATAACCGTACTTCTCCGCGAAGATACCATCGGTAGAAGCAGCGTATTGCTTCTCATACATCGCCGAAGTATAGTCCATCTTGGCACGCGCTCCTAAGGTTATACCTTTCGCTATGTCATAACTCAAGCCGGCACTAATCATAAATCGGTTCTTATGATTGGTCAGGTTATCACGCATTTCAATCCAATAGGGGTTCTGCATGCCCAATCCCATGTTGCCCCAAGGCCAATATTGGGTCTTGAAGTTGCGGTCGGCGTCATACATTTCATACACCTGATAGGTATCCAAACTGTAACTTGGGGACAACAGATAGACGGGAACGATAGGATTCATGTACTGTCCTTCCGACACCATATTGTTCTCCCGAACATTCATATACATGGCACTCAAGTCCAAGTGCATCTTGTCTTGCAAGAACGAAGACGTGTTACGAATGGCAAAGTTGTACCGGTCGAGCATGTTGTTCTTGACAATACCTTCGGCATTGGTGGCCGCTGCCGAAACGAAAGTCTGATTTTTTTCCGTTCCCGTTGAGAGAGATACCGAATGACCAACGTTATATCCCGTTTGGAAAAAGTCCAAAGGATTATACGAGGATGGCGTTCCGAACTTATCGCCCCAGCTCGAGAACTCGCCCGCCGCGGCCCCATAAGTGTTTTGGAACTCGGGAGTGATGAAAGGAGAGAAGAAAGACGTGTTATTAGAATAGGTCAAACTGGTGTGTCCTTCCTTGCCTCGCTTGGTCCGAATCATGATAACGCCGTTCTGTGCCTCACTTCCGTAGAGGGCCGAAGCGGCCGCGCCACTCAATACCGACATGCTCTCGATGTCCTCGGGGTTAATCATTGACGCGCCGTCTCCCGACTGTCCTTGTCCCGAGAAGTAATCGGAAGGTTGCGCGGTTTGCAACGATGGCATGGGAATACCGTCAATCACGTAAAGCGCATTGTTGTTATTGGTAATTGATTTGGCACCACGCATCACCACCTTCACGCCACCGCCGATACCCGATGAGCTGGCGTTGATTTGCACACCGGCCACCTTTCCCAACAAGGCATTCATGAAGTTGGCGTCCTTCACGCCCGTAATGTCGTTATTGGAGAGCTGCTGCACATTGTAAGTCAGTGCCTTAGCCTCTTTCTTTATGCCCAAAGCCGTAACGACAACCTCGTTCAGTTCCTCTGAGTTTTGGCTCATGCTGACCCGCAGGTTCTTGCTATCGGCACTTACTTCCTGATTCTTATAGCCCAAATAAGACACCACCAAGGTGCTGCCCTCGGGCGCGGTGATGGTAAAATTGCCATCCAAATCGGTAACAGCGTTCACCTTTGAGCCTTTCACCGTTACGGTAGCGCCAATGATAGGCTCACCCTTCTCGTCCAAGACGCTGCCCTTCACCGTTCTGTCATGGCCTTGCTGAGCATGGCGCTCGGCCCTTACCGTGGTGCCACGTCGGTGGATAATAATCATCTTGTTCTCGATTTCATAGCTGAGACCGTTGTCAAGTATGAACTCCAACACTTCTCTGACAGAGGCCGATTGAAAAGAAGCAGTGATTTTCTTGTTTGCGTTTACTTCATCCACTTTGTAGATGACTGACATCCCCGTCTGCCGTTCCACTTCCTTCAGCACGTTGGCCAACGACTCCTTTTTGAAGGTCTTGGTCACCGACTGGGCGCTAAGTCCCAATGCGCTGAAGCAGAATGCAACGACTACAAAGGATTTAAGCAACGTGTTTTGCTTTACTTTCATAGTGTTTACATTTTTATTTAAGTTAGTTATCAATAATGGTTCTAAGGTTTCACGTCGTCATACAGCAGCCTGCCCATGCAGCGGGCAGTCATAGGTTGTTATGTTCTTTCAGGTTATTCTACGGCTCGTGTTTTCAGGATAGGGTTGTGGAAACAGCCACAAGGACAGCCTTCGGCTAATCGGAAATGTAAATATCCTTGCCCCGTCGCACCACTTCCATCTGCGAGGTACGCTGCAACGCGTCGATAACATCGCCTATAGATTCCTTGTTGCGCAGTGATATGGAGAAGCGAGTGAGGGCCAATTTAGATGAGTTCACATGGATATTGACATCGTACCGGCGCGACAACACCTTGGCCAAATCGTTCAAAGTAATGGCGTCGAAGTCGGTATTATCGTCTATCCATGCCCGTGAATCGTTGATGAAAGTGGTCTTCGACAACTCTCCCGTCAGGCGGTCTATCGTGACACGCTCACCGGGTTTCATCGTCAGATGTTCTTCCTTGCCGGCAAATTCCACCTTTCCCTGCATGAGCGACACGGTGGCCAATCGGTCCTCGGAGTAGGCCGAGACGTCGAACTTCGTACCTTTCACGACCACGTTGCCCACGTCGGTCTTCACAACAAACTCATGGTCATCATCCTTAGCCACCTGAAAATAGCCCTCACCTTTCAATTCCACGGTCCGGTTTTGCTCATTGAAGCGATCCGAATAGCGCAGCGACGAGCCGGCATTAAGCCAAACTACCGAATTATCGGGCAACGCCACCCGGGCCTTCGACCCATTGGGAGCCGAGAACGAATAATATTTCTCGGGACGGGCGTGGCCCACGAGCCAAGTCGTATAGGCCGAACCGGCCATCAACAGTACCACGGCAGCCGCGGCGGCCACCGAACGCCATAACTTTCTTTTTGTGTTTTTCTTGTCTGATTGGAGCAGTAATCGGGCCTCAAAGCGGCCAAAGGCTTCTTGTGTTTGCCTATCGTTGAGATGATGGGCCGCCCATTCGGCTTCCCACTGACGAAAGAGCCGCTTGTTATCGGCGCTCTCATCGAGAAAAGCCATGAGCTTTTGCTCATCCTCTTTCGTGATAGATCCGTTGAGATAATGAATCGTCAGTTGTCGTATATCGTCAAGATAGCTCATTGCTTAGCTTATTATAGGGTGTTTCTTCTTTAGGGTTTCTATAGCAAAGACACCTGACCCACCATTTTACCCACCCCCTTAGAGGCGGATATTTTTTAAAAATTGTCGCCTTGTTCTTGTGCTTATAGATTTTTATTGTATTTTTGCAATGGTACTACTGCCACCTTTTTATATATCAATATGCGTATTTATTCAGACAACAGCATTCTTATCAGCGATGTCAGGGCGGGCAAACATGAAGCCTATGAGTACTTGTTTGCCACTTATTACCCCCGTTTGTCTAACTACGCCATGCACTTTCTGACCAACCGCGAAGCAGCCGACGACATCGTGCAGGACTGCTTTCTGAAACTTTGGGAGCAGCGCGAGGCGCAAACTTACCTATCAATCTCGGCGCTGTTGTTCAGAATGGTGCGCAACAAATGCCTCAACTACCTGCGCCACAAGGCGCTCGAGGACAGCGAATACCTGCAAAACCTCAATCTTGACGACCATTCCGAACGACTTTACAACACCGACTTCTTGGGCAATCCCGACCAAGAATTGCTCTACCATGAGCTGAAACGACAAGTTGAACAGACGCTCAGCGAACTGCCCGAGCGATCGCGCGAGATATTCACGATGAGCCGTTTCGACGGCATGAAGAACCGAGAGATAGCCGAAAAGCTCGGAATATCGATCAAAGTAGTGGAGCGTCACATCAGCCGAGCGCTCAAACTTTTCAAGAAACAGCTCATCCATTTGCAGCCCCTTGAGCTGCGACTAATCCTCATGGCTTGGATTATGCAGGCCGAGACGTGGTAAAACAACGACTTATTTACACATTATTATATTATACATCATTCGATATGAAACAACCAATCAACACGGAAAAGGCTCCCGCAGCCATCGGTCCTTACAGTCAGGCTGTCGAAGCCAACGGTTTTATCTTTGCCTCGGGCCAGCTCCCCATCGACCCCGCCACGGGCCAATTTGCCGAAGGTGGCATTAAGGAACAGACCCGCCAATCCATTCTCAACGCACAAAGCATATTGCAGGCTGCCGGACTCGACCTTTCAAATGTCGTAAAGACAACGGTATATCTTGACAACATGGACGACTTCGCGGCCATGAACGAGGTGTACGCGCAGTTCTTTGCCAGCCCCTTCCCTGCCCGTTCGGCCGTGGCGGTGGAGAAACTGCCCAAAGGAGCGCTCGTAGAAGTGGAGGTATTGGCCTGCCGAGGCTAAGCCCTACCGCCACAAGCGAAAGATAACCCACGGCGCCCCATCCGATGGGGGATAGGCCGCCACCAAACAAATCGTCCCGACCCAGCCGGCTTCATGCCTCGCTTGGTCGGGACGATTGCGTCAGGACATCCCTCGAAAGGGCTGTTATTTATTTTACGTTGCCTACTTTTATCAAATACTCGGCTATCTGCACGGCGTTGAGCGCGGCGCCTTTGCGAATCTGGTCGCCCGTGAGCCATAAGGTGTTACCATTGTCGTCGGCCAAGTCCTTGCGCACTCTGCCCACGTAGATGTCGTCCTTGCCGGCGCTCTCAAGCGGCATGGGATAGACATAGTTCTGCGGATCATCGACGAGCGTCACGCCGGGCGCTGCCTCCAAAGCACCGCGGATAGCCTCCACTTCCAAGGGTTGCTCGGTTTCAAACCACACGCTTTCCGAGTGACTGCGCAGCGAACTGACCCTCACACAAGTGGCACTGGTGCGCACATCGCTGTGCATGATCTTGCGGGTTTCGTGAAACATCTTCATTTCCTCTTTGGTATAATCGTTCGGCGTCATCTTATCAATCTGCGGAATGACGTTATATGCCAACTGATGGGGGAACTTCTCAACGGTCTTCACTTGGCCTCCCTCGAGCAATTCCTTGTACTGTTGTTCCAACTCGGCCATGGCCGCGGCACCCGCACCGCTCGCACTCTGATAGCTGGAGATATGGATTTTACGGATATGGCTCAAGTCCTCGATGGGTTTCAGCACCACAACCATCATGATAGTGGTGCAGTTGGGGTTGGCGATAATGCCACGGGGACGCACCAAGGCGTCGGCAGCGTTGACCTCGGGCACTACCAATGGCACGTCGTCACACATACGAAAAGCACTCGAATTGTCAATCATCACGGCGCCATACTTGGTTATCGTATCGGCAAACTCCTCGGAAGTGCCACCACCGGCAGAGGTGAAAGCGATGTCCACATCTTTAAAATCATCGTTATGTTGCAAAAGTTTCACCTCATGCTCCTTCCCCTTAAAGAGATATTTACGGCCGGCGCTGCGCTCCGAACCAAACAAAACCAATTCGTCCATGGGGAAATTTCTCTCCTCGAGAATACGTAAGAACTCTTGTCCTACTGCGCCACTCGCGCCAACAATTGCTACTTTCATAATCGATAAATTTAAATTAATGTGCAACTCACGTGCAAAAGTACAATAATTAGAATTATTAAAGCTATGAATGAAAGGAAAAATATGATTTCGTCGACATTATGTCTCGATTTCAGCAAAGCCCCGCTACGTTTTTGTCAAAGCCCCGTCATCGTTTTATGAAAGCTCTACTTTCATTTTGCCAAAGCGGCCCTTTAACCGTGCCGAAAGACTGCTTTCATCGCCCCAAAAGGCCGCTGTGGGTGCCTCAAAGGGCCGCTTTTGGAAGGAAGAATGTCCACAACAACCTGATTAAAGCGATAAAACCATGGTTATCAAGCCTTTAAATAAAATACCAAGTTCACTGTAGCCATAGCCTGCCCGATGGTCGTTCGGCTTGGCGGGACGCATGGTTTCGGCGGTCGCCACTGATTCGTTGCCGATTTGCGTTAAACCTTCAAATTGCTGCAAGTATTTTTATGATTATGTGTATCTTTGCCACATGATGACGCATTTGGCCAATTATTTCCCCATAACCGACCCCACACTGATATTCTTCGTGGTGCTGTTGATTATTCTTTTTGCCCCCATCATCATGGGCAAACTGCGCATTCCGCACATCATCGGCATGGTGTTGGCCGGCGTGCTGATAGGCAAATACGGACTCAACATTTTGGAACGTGACAGTTCGTTTGAGCTGTTTGGCAAGGTAGGCGTGTACTACATCATGTTCTTGGCGGCGCTCGAGATGGATATGCAGGGCCTCAAGAGCAATAAATATAGGTTTCTTTTCTTCGGCTTACTTACCTTCGGCATTCCCTTTATCCTAATGATGATGACGGGAATGGGGCTGCTCGGCTACTCAAGCGACGTGGCCTTGCTGCTTTCTTGTATCATGGCCAGCAACACGCTGATAGCCTACCCCATCGTGAGCCGCTACGGATTGCAGAAGAAACCCAGCGTAACGCTGAGCGTCGGTTCAAGTATGCTGTCGCTGTTGCTGTCGCTTATCACGCTGGCAGCTATCGTAGCGTCGCACAATGGTGGTGGCAGCTGGGGCTTTTGGCTGGTCTTCGTGCTGAAGTTTGCTGCTTACTGCGCTGCCATGATACTTGTTATTCCCCGTCTGTGTCGCTGGTTCTTGCGCCAATATAGTGACGCCGTGATGCAGTTTATCTTCGTTTTGGCCATCGTATTCATGAGCGCCGCGTGCAGCGAAGCCGTGGGCGTGGAAGGTATTTTCGGCGCTTTCCTCTCGGGATTAATTCTCAACCGCTATATTCCTCCAGTCTCTCCACTGATGAACAGGCTCGAGTTTATCGGCAACGCGCTGTTCATTCCCTACTTCCTCATAGGCGTGGGAATGCTTATCAATATACGTTTGCTCTTCGAGGGGGGTAACATTTTGTGGGTGGTTTTCTGCATCGTGACCTTCGGAACGCTGGGCAAGGCCGTGGCAGCCTACGTTTCCTGCGTTTTGTTCAGGCTCCCGCCATCGTCGGGCCACATGATGTTCGGACTTACGTCGGCCCACGCCGCCGGCGCCATAGCCATGGTATTGGTGGGCATGCGCCTGCAAATGCCCGACGGACGCTTCATGGTTGACGACCAAATCCTCAACGCCGTGGTCATCATGATACTCTTTACATGTGTCATCTCGTCGGTTATCACGGAGTCATCGGCCCGAGGTATCGTCTTGCGAGATAAGGAAATACCACAGAACGACAGCACGGGCGACGACGAGAAGATACTTATACCGGTGAAATATCCTGAATTTGCCGACCAACTTGTCAACATGGCCATCCTCATGCGTAACCCCAAGCTGAACCGGGGCTTAGTGGCGCTCAACGTGGTGTACGACGATAAGGACATGCAACTCAACTTAGAGAAAGGCCAACGCTTGCTCAACCATCTGTCGAAGTTGAGTGTTTCGGCCGACGTGAAGATGCAGACGCAGGTCAGGGTGGCCGCCAACATCGCCAACGGCATAAAACACGCGTTCAAAGAGTTCAGGGCCAGCGAGATACTTATCGGCATGCACCAGCATAAAGAGGTGTCGCAGAAGTTTTGGGGGCAGTTCCATCAGAGCTTGTTCAACGGCTTGAGCCGTCAAATTATGATGGCTCGCTTCGCCCAACCGCTCAATACCATTCGCCGAATACAGGTGGCTGTGCCCAGCAGAGCGCAGTATGAGCCGGGCTTCTACCGATGGTTGGAACGACTGTCACGCATAGCCGCCAACTTGGAATGTCGCATTCAGTTCCACGCCCGACGGGATACACTGGCGCTCATCCATGAGTTTATCACCAACAGACACCCCGGTGTGAGGGCCGACTACCAATCTATGGAGCATTGGAATGAGCTGCCCCGATTGGCATCAACCATCGCCGAGGACCATCTTTTCGTGGTCGTGGCGGCCCGCAAAGGCACCGTTTCCTACAAGAACGCCCTCGAACAACTGCCCGAAGAGATAAGAAAGCACTTCACGGGCAAAAGTATTCTCATCATATTCCCCGACCAGCACGGCGACATGATGGACGAAATGACATTTGCCCAACCGCAACACACGGAGGAGAACAGCGCCTATGAGTTGATTTTGGGATGGTTGCAGAAATTCAGACATTAGAAAACTTACGCTCATTATGATAGATATTAAAGGTATAACAAAAAGTTTTGGCAGCTTGCAAGTGCTGAAAGGTATCGACTTGCACATCGATAAGGGTGAGGTAGTCAGCATTGTCGGCCCATCGGGAGCCGGCAAGACAACCCTTCTTCAAATCATCGGGACCCTCGACAAACCCGACAGCGGCACCGTCGCCATCAACGGAATAGACATCAGCACGATGAACAAGAAGAAACTAAGCGACTTCCGCAACCGTCAGATAGGTTTTGTTTTCCAGTTTCATCAGCTCCTGCCGGAGTTCACGGCCATTGAGAACATCATGATTCCGGCGTTCATTGCGGGTTGTGGCAAGAGCGAAGCCAAGAAACGGGCGCAGGAGTTGCTCGACTTCATGGGCCTCTCCGATAGGGCCAACCACAAGCCGGCCGAGCTGTCGGGGGGTGAGAAGCAGCGGGTGGCAGTGGCTCGGGCATTGGTCAACAATCCCGCCGTGATATTGGCCGATGAGCCTTCGGGAAGCCTCGATACCAAGAACAAGGCCGAACTTCACCAGCTATTCTTCGACCTACGCGACAAATTCGGGCAGACTTTTGTCATCGTTACCCACGACGAAGGCCTCGCCGCCATCACCGACCGTACCATTCACATGAAGGATGGGCTGCTGGATGACAATGTTACTGCTACTGAAACGGAGCAGCAGGAAGAACAAACAAAAATCATATAAAGAACTTATGCCAAAAATAAAATTAGGAGATTACAATACGCTCCGTGTGAAAGAAGAAGCCCTCCGTGAGGGATATGGTGAGCTATTTGGAATGTATCTCGACGGCGGAGTTGAAGGAGAAATACTCATGCCTCAGAAGTATGTGCCTGAAAACACCAAACCGGGCGACGAGATAGAATGTTTCATCTACTTAGATCAGGACGAACGCCCCATCGCTACCACGGAGAAACCGCTGGCAAAAGTGGGCGACTTCGCCTATTTGGAGTGCTCATGGGTCAACGAGTATGGGGCTTTCCTCAATTGGGGACTGACAAAGGACCTCTTCTGTCCGTTCCGTGAACAAAAGAGACGCATGGAAATAGGCGACAGCTACATTGTTCACGTCCACATAGATGAGGAAAGTTATCGCATCGTTTCAAGCGCCAAGATAGAGCATTTCTTGGAAAAACCACAGTCAGCGCAGGACGTTAAACTGAAAATGGGCGACAAAGTGGACCTCTTGGTGTGGCAGAAGACCGACTTAGGATTCAAGGTTATCGTCAACAATCAGTACGCCGGACTGGTATATCAAGACCAACTCTTCAAATACATCCACACGGGTGACAAGCTGCCCGGCTATGTCTCGGCCATCCGACCCGACGGAAAACTCGACATTTCGCTGCAACCCATAGGACAAGCCGCGGCAATTGACTTTGCCACTACCCTATTGACATACATGCAAAACAACGGGGGACGCTGCCACTTAGGCGACAAGAGCGATCCCGAAGAAATAAAACGACAATTTCAAGTGAGCAAAAAGGTCTTCAAGAAAGCCATTGGCGACCTCTATAAAAAACACCTTATAACGATTAGTGAGCAAGGATTGGAACTGATATAATAAGGAAACGACTTAAAAGAACAGCGACACGCCCAAGACCGAAATAACGGCTCCGACAACACTCCGCACCGTCACGGGTTGATGGAATATATAATGTGAGGCAGGCAGAATGAAGATGGGAGTCATGGCCATGAGCGTGCTGGCAATACCGGCCGCCGTATATTGCACGGCCAACAGTGAGAACGCCACGCCCGCAAAAGGCCCAAAGATGGTTGTCAATGCCACAGCCAACATGCCTCTGCGGTCGTGGCGGCGCTGTTTAAAATCATCTACATGCCGGCTGACCATCATCAACAACGAGAAACCTATCAAGCCGGCGACGCATCGAAAGAAGTTAGCGCAGAAAGGCAATATCCACGGTTGTGCTTCCATCATGTCTGCCGGCATGTCCTCGGCGTAGACATTCATGCCTATTTTGCTCACGACCAATCCGATACCTTGGCACACCGCGGCAATCAAAGCATATATCACGCCATTGAGCGGCAGGTTGATGGCCAACCGCTTATTGGCCCCTCGCCCCAAGATAGATATGCCGATACCGGCCAACGTCACGGCCATGGCCAATATACTCTTGAGCTCCAAGCGTTGGCCAAGGGTTATCCAAGCGGTGATGGCGGCCGAAACGGGGGCCAAGGTCATAAAGAGCTGCCCATAACTTGAGCCAATAATGATGTAGCATTTCATCAGGCAATAATCGCAAATGACGTAACCTATCACGCCCGATAACATCATCCAAAGATATGCGTTGCCACCGGCAGGCATGGGAAGAGGGCTACCCAATACGATCCAAAAGAAGACAAAGGAGAACGCCAAGGCGAAAAGCATGCGATACATATTGAGCACAATACTGCCCATTCGCTTGCCGGCATACTCGCTCAAGATGGCCGTTATCGTCCAAGATAGGGCAACACCTATTGAAATAAACTCACCGATATATTGCATTTCTTCTAAAATTATATTGGCAACTTGTCCGTTTAGTTTTGTCTACACATCCTATCCTTAGCCTTGCCAACCGGCGATGATACCAAGAATAGCACATGATAGAAGTCTTAGTTTCTGACAGCAAAAGTACAGAATTATTTTAGATGACAAATGATTTCCTGCCGTTTTTGTGCACATCGCTTGACAATAATAAAAAGGCCTGACAGCATTACGCTTGTCAGGCCTTGATGATTTATTTCTCATGTTGCGACTTTGACGGCAACAGAAATATTAATATTCAGCATTCTTCGGGGTACGCGGGAAAGGAATAACGTCACGGATATTCTGCATTCCGGTAACGAAGAGGATGAGACGCTCGAATCCGAGACCGAAACCGGCATGGGGACATGAACCGTACTTGCGGGTATCGAGGTACCAACTGTAAGAAGAGGGTTCCATACCGCGACCCTTTATCTCGCTAACCAGCTTGTCATAGCTTTCCTCACGAACGGATCCACCGATGATTTCACCGATACGTGGGAAGAGAACATCCGTACCCTGCATGGTCTTGCCATCAGCGTTCTTCTTCATATAGAAGGCCTTTATGCCACTGGGATAGTCGGTCATGATAACCGGACGCTTAAAATATTCCTCCACGAGGAAGCGCTCATGCTCACTGCTCAGGTCCATTCCCCAACCCGTGATTGGGAACTCAAACTTGCGACCATCGGCCACTGCCTTCTCCAATATCTGAATACCTTCGCTGTAAGTAAGGCGTACGAAATCTTCCTTAACAACTGATTCCAAAGTCTGAAGCAGGGTCTTATCAATCATTTGATTGAGGAATTGCAAATCATCCTTGCAGTTATCCAAGGCCCAACGCACGCAATACTTGATGAAATCTTCTTCTAAATCCATCAGTTCGTCCTTATCCATAAAAGCAACTTCAGGCTCTATCATCCAAAACTCGGCCAAATGGCGAGGCGTATTGCTGTTTTCAGCACGGAAAGTAGGACCAAAAGTATAGATGGCTCCTAACGAGGTAGCACCCAACTCGCCTTCCAACTGACCGGAAACGGTAAGACTTGTCTTCTTACCAAAGAAGTCACGATCATAAGGAACAGCCGCTCCATCCTTACCCGTACGGGCCAAATCGAGCGTCGTTACTTGGAACATTTCGCCTGCTCCCTCAGCGTCGCTGGCAGTAATGAGCGGCGTATGGAAGTAATAAAAGCCATGCTCATGGAAATACTGATGAACGGCGATGGCCATATTATGGCGAATGCGGAACACGGCACCAAAGGTATTGGTGCGCAAACGCAGATGGGCATACTTGCGCATGTACTCAAAACTCTGGCCTTTCTTCTGCATCGGGTAGTCGCCGGGGCAGAGACCATAGATCTCAAGCTCACGACATTGTACCTCAGAGGTCTGACCTGCGCCCTGACTTTCCACCAATGTACCCACGACATTGATGCAGGCACCGGTAGTAATGCTCTTCAGCATTTCCTCATCAAACTGCTCCGGATTGACAACCACTTGAATATTCTTGATGGTAGAGCCATCATTAAGCGCTATGAAGTCAACCGCCTTGCTACTACGATGGGAACGCACCCATCCCTTCACGTTTATTTCTTTACCAAAGTCGGTGCAAGCGAGTGCATCGACGACTTTCGTTCTTTTCATTGCGAATCAAATATTATTCAAACATGCCGCTACGCAATATTTCTACTTCTTTCTCTGTGAGGAATCTCCAATCGCCTCGACGCAGGTTCTTCTTTGTCAAACCGGCAAACTGAACACGGTCAAGACGCACTACACGATAGCCAAGGCTCTCGAAAATACGGCGCACAATGCGGTTCTTTCCACTGTGAATCTCAATGCCTACCTGACCTTTATCGTGCTCATCGGCATACTCTATTGCGTCTGCATGGATTTCTCCATCCTCCAACTCTATGCCTTCCGCAATCTTCTGCAAGTCGGCTTGAGCCACGGGCTTATCGAGATGAACATGATAAACTTTCTTCTTCAAGAACTTGGGATGGGTAAGCTTGCTGGCCAAATCGCCATCGTTAGTCAAAAGGAGCACACCGGTGGTGTTACGGTCCAAACGACCTACGGGGTAGATACGCTCAGGACAAGCGTCCTTTACAAGGTCCATCACGGTTTTGCGCTGCTGGGGATCGTCGCTGGTTGTCACATAATCCTTGGGCTTATTGAGCAACACATAGACTTTCTTCTCAATGCTTACGGGCTGTTCATGGAACTTCACCTCGTCGGTACGCAGCACCTTTGTACCCAATTCGGTAACGACCACGCCGTTAACCGTGACAACTCCTGCTTGTATAAACTCATCGGCCTCGCGACGACTGCAAACACCGGCATTAGCCAAGAACTTATTGAGGCGCAAAGGTTGTGTGGGATCGATATGCTCTTCCTTATACTCAATACGCTTCTTCAGGCTATACTTTGCGTTGGGATCGTAGTCCGAGGTGTGCTGACGATAGCCGCCTTGGTTATAACCGCGCTGCTGGCCATAGCCACCTTGGTTGTTATAATTGTTACGAGGACGGTAACCACCCTGATCATATCCACGCTGCTGGCCATAACCGCCGCGCTGCTGCTGACCATAACCACCACGCTGTTGACCATAACCGCCACGTTGCTGGCCATAGCCACCTTGGTTGTTATAATTGTTACGGGGACGATAACCGCCTTGGTTATTATAATTGTTGCGAGGACGATAGCCACCCTGCTGACCATAACCGCCTTCCTGATTTTGCTCGTTATTGTCGTAACGAGGGCGATAGCCACCTTGCTGGGGCTGATAACCACCTTCTTGGTTCTCATCATTATAACGAGGACGATAAGGACGCTGCTGTTGGCCGTAGCCACCACGCTGTTGTCCATAACCACCTTGGTTGTTATAATTGTTACGAGGACGATAAGGACGCTGCTGGCCATTGTTACCCGACATGAGATTTGCACCAAATCCCTCGGGACGGAAGCCACCTTCCTCCTGATTGTTGTTGTTTACATTTCCACGTTCAGAGCTGTAAGCGCGCTGTGTGTGGATACGGGGACGCTGCGGACGAGCTCCCGAACGATAGTCTCTAGAATAGTTATTTCCGGAAGAAGCTGCATAACCTTCACGGCTGTTCTCATGCTCCTCAGAAAAAGACTGGCTCTTGTTTTCCAATTCCTGATCCATAGTTTTGTTTTTTAAAGCCTCACGGCAAATTGTTGTACTAAAATGATTACTAATAAATTATATAATATAAAAATTAAATTCCTGTATAATTAGCCGGCGTAATGGCCATGAGCTCCGCTTTCACAGAATCACTCACTTCCAATTGACGGATAAATTCGTGGATGGTCTCCTCGGTCATCTGCTGGTTGGTACGGGTGAGAGATTTCAATGCCTCATAAGGATGGGGATAGGCCTCACGGCGCAAAATAGTCTGAATAGCCTCGGCCACGACAGCCCAAGTATTATCTAAATCGGCTTGAATCGACTCTTCGTGCAAAATAAGTTTGCGAAGTCCTTTCAGCGTGCTTTGAATGGCAATGATGCTATGGCCAAGGGGTACACCTACATTGCGCAACACTGTACTGTCCGTAAGGTCGCGCTGCAAACGGCTGACGGGCAGCTTTTGGGCCAAGAACTGCAATATGGCATTGGCTATACCCAAGTTGCCTTCGCTATTTTCATAGTCGATTGGGTTCACCTTATGGGGCATGGCGCTGGACCCTACCTCACCTGCTTTAATCTTCTGCTTGAAGTAGTCCATTGAAATATACATCCAGAAGTCACGGTCCAAATCAATGATAATTGTATTGATGCGCCGTATGCCATCGAAAACTGCGCCCAAATAATCGTAATTACTGATTTGTGTGGTGTATTGCTCACGGCACAATCCCAATTTCTCCGCGACAAAACGATTGCCAAAATCCTTCCAATCAATATGGGGATAAGCTACGTGATGAGCGTTATAATTACCCGTCGCGCCACCAAACTTGGCTGTCATTTTAATGGATTTCAACAGTTCTAATTGCTCACGAAGACGATAAGCGAACACCATTATCTCTTTACCCAAACGCGTGGGAGAAGCCGGCTGGCCATGGGTCTTGGCCAACATTGACACATTTTTCCACTCTTCGGCATATTGCTCCAACTGCGCTATCAGCTCTTCTACCTGCGGATAGAACACGTCATCCAATGCTTCTTTGATAGAAAGAGGCACGCTCGTATTGTTAATATCTTGCGAAGTAAGCCCAAAATGGATGAACTCTTTATACGCTTCCAGTCCTCCTATTTTATCAAATTCTTCCTTGATAAAATATTCCACGGCCTTCACGTCGTGATTTGTTTGACTCTCAATATCCTTTACACGTTGTGCCGAAGCCTCGTCAAAGCGCAGATAAATGTCACGCAGTCTATCAAACAAAGCATGATCGAAAGCGGCCAATTGAGGCAAAGGCAACTCGCACAAGGTTATAAAGTATTCTATTTCAACTCGTACACGATAACGAATAAGTGCAAACTCTGAGAAATAGTTAGCCAAGGGTTCAGCTTTACTCCTATACCGGCCATCTATCGGCGATATGGCAGTCAACAAATCAAGATTCATATTTATTAAACAAGCAATTATTATTTCACAAAAGTAGTGATTAAAAATCAGATAAAGAACATGCTAAATGATAAAAAAATAAAAAACGCTACCCTTCTATGCTATACATTAAATCAACTAACGATATGCGGCTATGCCACAACCCTATTAAAAGAAAAAAGAGACTCAAAATAACATTGAATCTCTTCGTGGGCGTTGACGGATTCGAACCGCCGACCCTCTGCTTGTAAGGCAGATGCTCTAAACCAGCTGAGCTAAACGCCCTTACTTCTGTAAAGCGAGTGCAAAGATATACTATTAATAGTAAACCACCAAAGAATTAGAAGATTATTTACATTTTTTAATTAATAAAATCACATGTTGGAGTCCCACACTCTCTATCTGTCAGCTTATTTTATACCCATTACCGGAATTATTAAATTAGCAAACCAAAGAATTTAAGAAAAGAGAATGTCATCTATAATCATATCTATGGCATGACCAAACCTCTTCTTCTATTTTCCCAAACACAAAAAATCCCTGCAATCCCGAAGGACCACAGGGAAACACCCCTTAGTGGGCGTTGACGGATTCGAACCGCCGACCCTCTGCTTGTAAGGCAGATGCTCTAAACCAGCTGAGCTAAACGCCCTTACTCTTGTAAAGCGAATGCAAAAGTAAAGATTTATTTTGAATACACCAAACAATTCCTTTAAAAATTACCATCTAATTATGTCAAGACATAAAATCACACAAGCACCTTCCTCATTAGCCACATATAAGCCCGTCAAAAGCCCTTTCTTACAGCACAAAAGACGGCAAACAATCTGCCCAAACGCCTCCTTCTGCAAATAAAACATATTTTAAAAACAGCCCAGTAATCATCTATAATCTCTAAAGAGCTATCAAAAAAAACAAGCTACACAGCCCCCGGCACTCTAAAAGATACAAGAAACAATCCATATACCTACCCCATAAAACAAGGAAATATCCTCCCCCGCAAATATCTATTTCCCATTCCTATCCCCCTAAAAATCCTATAACTTTCTTCCCCGGACCGACCATAAATTAAAAAATAACAAAGAAGAAAATTTATAAAACTACGATATAAAGTATAAGGAAATCACGCAGCATGAAAGAAACTTAAATAACTTGGCCTCTTCACACAACTACGATAAATATAATAAAACGGCTTAAGAGACAACCAATATAGACTATTTGTAGAATCAAAGACCATTAACCGGCCTTCAATAATGAACACAAAAAAGCCCCAACCAATTAGGTTGGGGCTACAAGATTTAATATCTTATTCTTTATTACTTTGCGATTTCAACAGTAGCGCGACGGTTGAAAGATACAGGAGAAATCTCCTCTACGCCACCGTTAGCCTTTGTCTGAATCTTATCACGGTCTACACCCATGTTAACGAGGTGATCAGCAACACGGTTTGCACGACGCTCAGAGAGAGCTTGGTTGAATTCTGCAGAACCGGTAGCGCTATCGCAGTAACCTGTTACGAGAACATTGCAGTTATTCTCCTTAGCATACTTAGCAACAGCCTCTACGTTTACGAGATCTCTCTTAGAAGCAACCTTATCCTTACCGATGTTGAAGAATACAGATACAGGAGCTGTAACGAATTCCTTAACAGTCTGTGTTTCTGCTGGCCTTTGGTTAGCGAGCATATTCTTAAGACGATCGTTCTCTGCGTTAGCGTCGTTGAGCTGAGCGTTCAAAGCATCAATCTGAGACTGTGAGAGAGCCTTAATAGCGTCTACATCAGGAGTCTTGCTCCAAGTAGCCTTACCAAGGTTAAATGTCAAACCAACTTCTGCATAGAGGTGGTTATCCTTGCCTTCCCAGCCACGATTATCATCTGATTTTTTAAGAAGATTGCCCTGAACTCCGTCAAGGTCTTCCTCCATACGGTTCCAGCCTCCTTCTACATAGAAGTTAACATGCTTACCAAGACGCCAAGAAGACTGCAAACCAACGCTCATCAACATAGCGTATTTGTTATCGGTCATGTTACGTGCAACACCAGCACCTGCGAAAGGAATAACATTCCATACACGGTTAGGGTTGTAACCGAAAAGAAGGTTGCTCACGTTGAACATAGCCTGCTCATTCAAAGTCCAAAACTTGAACTTAGAAGGATTTGCACTGCTTACGCTCTTAGCATTCCAAGCCTGCAACTTTGTACGGAGACCGAGACCGGGAGTAAACCACTTACCAAGAGCTACTGCACCACCGAAAGATGTACGCTTGCTATTGAGCAGTCCAAAGTGTGAACCGTTATCGAATCCACGACCATGTTCTTCATCAGAAACCCATGAATTGAAATCACCACCTACCTGGATAAACCAGTTACTCCAAAAAGAATTTGTTGCAACGCTGTACTTTTCTACAGGATCAGTATCCTGTGCAAAAGAGCACATTGAAACACCGGCAAAAGCCAGCACCATTAAAAACTTTTTCATAATCTAATTGTATTTAAATAAAAACTTGATCTTTATATACTATACTCTATACTTGATAATACGCCGCAAAGTTAGCAATTATTTTCTAATATAATCCGAATTTAGCTAAAAAATTGTTTCTAAAAGCATTCCTCTTGAGCTAAAACAAGTTAAAACACTATTATTCATAAGGGAATTGCAGGTTTTTATATGCAAACTTTTACTCCATATAAGCCTAATTCAATAACTTTTCTAACTCATTATGCGAGAAGATCGTCAAAATCTTTTTACCGTTAGGAGTATAATTGACATTAGTACAAGAGAGCAATCGACTAACTAAACTTTCCATTTCATCATTTGAAAGAACTTGACCTACAGGTATGGCTGCATTTTGGGCTAAACTGATAGCCAGCGCATGATTAATCTCATCATGCACTTCTCCCACATGACCAACGGCAGTAGTTAACATATCATGAATAACAGCAGTAGGCTGTAATCCATCAAGCCCTACAGGAATCGCATTGATAGCATAGCTGTTTCCTCCCATATCGGTAAGTTCAAAGCCGAATTCGATTAATTCAGGCATAATTTGCTTTAAAGTGACTACCTCTGCTTGGGTAAATTGAATCAACGTAGGAAACAACTCACGCTGTGACTCCATCGCCCGAACAGATAATTTATGTAGATAATCTTCATACAATATACGTACATGTGCCCTATGTTGCTCAACTATCATCAATCCGGACTTTACTGCCGTAAGAATATATTGTCCCTTATATTGATAATGTAAGGAAGATTTTTCCTCTGCCCCTTCTGCAAAACCGGGTAACACTACCGAGTCATTCTCTTCAAAACCATCATACGTGCCCAAACTTGAAAGAATAATCCCTCCGGAATTCTGACTTTCATCCGGCAACACACTTTCATACAATTGTTCCCATTTTTCAGGAGCTTTCGTATGTCCACCTACATTCGTACTCTTAAACGGATTATAATCAGAATTATATTTTACTTGTGGAGCTTTACTATGAGCGGCAGGATCAAATATAGGTATATCCGGACGGCCTTCTGTATCAAAATCAATAGAAGGCACTTCGTTAAACATTCCCACCGCTTCTTTTGCGGCAGCCATCAATATTTGCCAAATAGCCTGTTCATTCTCAAATTTAATTTCGGTTTTAGTAGGATGAATATTTACATCAATATCCTCAGCCTTCACCTCTAAATATATAAAATAAGGTATCTGATCGCCAACGGGAACAAGTCGTTCATAAGCACTCATTATGGCTTTATGAAAATACGGGTGCTTCATATAACGCCCATTGACAAAGAAGAATTGCTTAACACCCTTTTTCCGAGCTGATTCCGGTTTACCAACAAAGCCGGTTATCTTACACATCGTCGTATCAATATCCAAAGGCAATAAATCTTGATTCAAACGTTTACCAAATACATCCACGATACGCTGACGCAAACTTCCCGTCTTAAGCGAGAACATTTCTATATCATTACTAAAGAAACGGAAAGCTATTTGAGGATAAACCAATGCAATTCGTTCAAAAGCTGTGACTACATTATTTAATTCGGTTGTGTTTGATTTCAGGAACTTTCTACGAACTGGAACATTAAAGAAAAGGTTCCCCGCAGAAAAGTCACAGCCTATAGGACAAGCACACGGTTGCTGCTCTATAAACTTTCCTCCAGAAATAGACAGTTGTGTACCTATCTCCTCGCCCGCTTGACGTGTTTTCAATTCCACTTGTGTCACAGCAGCAATAGAAGCTAAAGCCTCTCCTCGAAATCCCATGGTACGCAAGGCGAACAAATCATCAGCCTTACGGATTTTCGATGTTGCATGCCGTTCGAAAGAGAGACGCGCATCCGTTTCGCTCATCCCTTTCCCGTCATCAATCACTCTAATCTGTGTACGGCCTGCATCTGTCACAAGCACATCAATATGAGTAGCGCCAGCGTCGACAGAGTTTTCCATTAACTCTTTCACTACAGACGCAGGACGTTGAATGACTTCTCCCGCAGCTATCTGATTAGCAACCGTATCCGGTAGCAATTGTATGATATCACTCATAATTATTATTTTCTCATCAAATAAAAAAGGACTACCGCCAAAAACAGCAATAGCACACCCAGCAGCATTCCTTGCAACAAGGTTTTTCTCATCTGAAGATGCGAATACGACCGACGAGAATACTTATACATACCTTCTTTAAGAAGTCTGTGCGAATTATTCTCAAGAGCAGATGAATTCATCCTGCCACTAAGTTCTTCCCGAGCTTTCCGCTCTATCGCTTTCAGCCGCTCTTTCCGCTCATCTATATAAATAAATTCATGATGGAACCCACGCGGTTTAGGTTGACCGAACATACTCATGGGCGACCAATCTTCTGAAGGGGAGCCTCATGCCGTTTCACTACTTTCAATGCCTGCTCACCTGTTTTCCCACGCCAATTCATGACATCCGCAGGATCTGTAGGACGTAATTCTTCAAACCAAGCGAACTCCGGCAATTTATATTTATCAGGGGGAATCTGTGTCATCGGATACCATGTCCCATTGTTCTTTGGCGTCCATATTCGTTCCAACTTACGTTGAGGAGAAATATACATCTTCATTGTATCTGTCTCCATGTAAACAAGTGACATCAAGGTAGAATCTTTTTCTTCCTGCGGATAAAAAACAGTCTTAACATTGCCTATTGCTTGTGAAAAACGGATAGCTCCATTAACGAATGAGGCGTCCATTTCCTTTGACGACACTTGGTTATAATGTTCCTTATCAGGTAACAGCTCCACCGATAGCGCTTGATTGGTTACTTTCGCATAACGTACCGTACTGTCATTCATGTAAACATCAATACGCTCTCCCAACAATTGGCGCCCACCATTCCACACGATAGGATCCCGATACATCGTCATGCAGGAATCTTTCGTATTGATGACCATAGAATCACAAACAGCCTGCACATCCACTCGATAAGCTTTTACATGATCAAAGCAATGTACCTTACGATAGACCGAATCCGTATTAATATGAAATGTATAAATCTTTAAGGAATCAGCATGAACATAAAGCGTATCTTTCTGCGAATAGTCCTTTGCCAACGCATTCACGGTTGCCCATCCTCGTCCCGTCTGCTCATTATAGTGCATCCGACCGCAATGTAATTCATTCTTATTTTTCTTATCTACATAAACCACATTACCATATCCTCGTGCCAATCCCGTTTTCTTATCATAATACAAACTATCTCCGGTTATCTTTCGCGTCTTATCCTCAATGGTCGAGCGTCCAAAAAGTTCCGAATTATCCGTAGCCGTATTAAAATATGCGTCGGTTGTATGTATGACACTTTCTTTCTGTGTTATCGTAGAAGGACCAACCACATGCGCCTTTGATTTTTCGCGGTCATAATGCAATTCTTCTGTCACTATCACCCTATCCTCGCTGTGCATCTTCACATTATAGTAAAATATGGCCTCCCGGGTCTTGGTGTTATACTCTCCCCAATCAGCCACAAGCCTATCCTTACCATCAACCAGCCGTCCTCCTTCAAAGAAATAAGCATAATCATAGAGCCGGTCGAAATTCAAACTATCTGTATACAGCGTTTGCTTTCCACGCTTTAATACTACATTCTCACGGGCAAACATCTGCTGCGTCTGCCCGTCATAATGTGCCCGCTGACACACGAGTGACATGCCATCTTGCTGAAAGCGCACACGTCCAAAGGCTTTAACGGCATTGGACTCTTGATAGAAATAAGCGCTGTCACACCAAAGCTGACCACCTTGATGGGAGAAATGTACTTTTCCTTTCACGATTTGTGCGCCCGGGTCAGGCCCATACATATCGTATCTCAGCTCATCGGCATGAATCAAATATACCTTTGGATCTTGCTTTGCGACACGTTTCTTCTGTCCTTTTGCTCCCACAGCGGCAGGCAACATCAAAAGTCCAAAGAGGCATAGAACTACCCTTAAAGTAATTCTATGCCTACAAGATGTTCTTACAATATCTTTAAATCGTGTCATTTAACCCATCCTTGATATTCAAATTTGCAATCCTTATAGCGGTCACCCATCTTCACATAGATATGTTTGATTTTATCTACCACCCAATCATGCAATTTCTTCTCACGTGCCTTGGCAAGCACCACATTCTGCATAACCTGATAATCTTCCGTTATCTTGGCACGATGACCGTCTATCCGGTTACTCAACTTTACGATGGCGACGACCCGCTTTCCTTTAGCATTCACCATTTCAAAGGGAGCAGATATATCTCCTATCTTCATCGTGTCTACAACCAAGGCTATCTCCGATGGCAGATTTTTCATTTCAAATTTTGAAGTCATACTTTGATTCTGCACATCATTATAGGCCATCAAACCATGGTTGCTCTTTGTATCTTTATCATCCGACAAAAATGTTGCGGCTTCTTCAAAAGTAAATTTCTTATTTTGAATATCCACTTTTATGGAATCCAAACGCAACTTCGCCTCCTTTATGGCATCCTCTGAAACTTTCGGCTTCAACAAGATATGGCGAACCTTGATTTTATCACCACGCTTATCTATCAATTGGATGATATGATACCCGAATTCTGTCTCTACAATCTTAGATATTTTCTTCGGATCGGTCAGGTTAAAGGCCACATTGGCAAAAGCCGGGTCCAACATTCCACGACCTATATAGTCCATTTCACCACCGGTACGGGCAGACCCCGGATCTTCTGAATAAAGGCGGGCCAACGTAGAAAAACTTGTTTCGCCTTTCGTTACTCGGTCGGTATATTCACGCAATAAGTTTTTTACCCTATTGGTTTCATCCTGTCCTATCTGTGGTTGACGGGTTATGATCTCCACTTCCACTGTTGTGGGAACAAATGGCAGGCTGTCTTCGGGCAAAGTTTCAAAATGTTTGCGCACATCACTTGGCGTTACGGCTACATCCTCAACCAATTTATGGCGCATTTTCTCCATCTGCAGGTTGTTCTTTACATCATCATGCAACTCTTGCCGCAACTGAGTAATCGTCGTCTTACGATATTCTTCCAACTTCTCACGTGAGCCAATCACATTAATCATATAATTAATTTGCTGCTCCACGCGTGAAGTCACCTCACCTTCCGTCACCTCAATTGAGTCGAGTTCGGCCTGATGGAGATATAACTTCTGTACCGCCAATTGCTCCGGGATAAGACAATCGGGATCACGGTCCCACTTCATGCCTTCCACTTCGGCCTGCAGTCGCATATTTTCTACATCCGATTTTAAGATAGGCTGGTCACCTACCACCCAGATAACTTCATCGACCACACTGCTTTCCGGCACATTATAGTCTTTCGACTGTACAGTAGAGTCATTAGCAGACGCAACTTTCTGAGTTGTCGACTTATTGGCTTTAGCGGTCATCCCTGCCATAAAAAGCAAGAGTATAAAGCCGGCAAAAAGTTTATATCCTTTGTTCATAATTCTTAATTTTCTGTTTTTAAGATGGCTTCACGAAAGATTTCCACCTTATATATATGTCGGAGAGATTCTACCCACTCCTCTTCTAAAGACTCTTGATAGTCGGCTAATGCCAACGACTTCACCTCGTTTACAGACTTCGGGGCTTTCAGTTTCTTCCCATACACGTCCATATAGGGAAGCTCTTGATGTCTCTGTAACTCCCCCCCGGTCTTAAATATCATATTATCGACCACGGCGTCATCGCCTTGCCGATATAAACCATGACGGACAAGAATTCTTTTTTCAGTTTCTTGGGTGAAAGTAGAACGAATCAATTCATCCCATTTTTCATAATCCCAAGCCTTCAAAGCCTTTTTAGCAGCTTTCAAATCCTTTTTACTCCGTGCTTGAAGAACAGCTCCACGAAAATAAGGAATAGACCAACGGTAGCGCTTTTTATTCTTTTTAAAATAGCGTTCCAACCCCACTTCGTCAGTAGTGGCCGGCGTCCAAACCATTCTATTGCATATCTCGTAAGCCAACAATTCCTCACGATAAATCTTTTGGGCCAATCGTTCCAGCGCAATCTCTACGTCAGTTTTATTATTTGCCCCTCTATCGGAATTTGTATATGCCTTTTCTTTGCCTACTGCCGGACTCAACTCCGGCTGAAGAATTTTCTCACGGAGCCTTTTCATATCCACATAGGTCAGAATATCCTCACGCAACGAATCATAAGGCAAAAAGTCGCATCGGTCTTTCAATAAAATGATATGATAACCTTCAGGCGACTCAAACGGACGACTCATTTCTCCTTTCCGCAAAGCGAAAGCCGCATCCTCAAGTTCTTTCAAGACGGTCCCCCGCTCTATCCATGGCAGTTCACCGCCATTCCTTGCCGACGACAAATCATCTGAATAACGTCTAGCCAGCATTGCGAAGTCCGCACCTCCTTTCAAAGCCGTGTATATAGAATCTATCCGGCGACGAACATCGGCTATCTTTCCTTTATTGGCTCTCTGCTCTAACCGCAGTAATATCTGCGCGGGCTTCACGAGTCCACCTTTCGCTTCTACACGTTGGCGTAGTTGTTGGTAGTAGCGATGTGCTTCTGCCTCCAAATCCTCATCCACTATATGATGTGTTTGCATAGGAGCCACATGTTCTGCCAACCGTCCAATCGTATCTAATCGTGCCTGCAAAGCAGCCTCAACTTTCAACTGAAACTTCACAAACGGACCGATATACTGCTCTACGCTTTTTTCCGCGGCCGATGATTGGGCATACTGATTGTAGGAATATAAGAACTCTGAACGATGAATATCACGCCCATTAATACGGAAAGCCACGGGGTCATTGCTTTGACCAAAAACCATGTTCCCGCAAAGGAACATGGCTGCTATCAATAAAAAGTTCTTCCTACAAGTCATCTTTGACTACTCGGGGCGAGAATAGTTAGGAGCTTCACTCGTAATGGCGATGTCGTGCGGATGACTCTCCAGCACACCGGCATTTGTAATGCGGGTAAACTTAGCGTCATGCAGTCTCTCTATAGAGGGCGCACCACAATAACCCATACCCGAACGCAAGCCACCGGTCAACTGGTAGATAACCTCTTGTACCGTTCCCTTGTAAGGCACACGGCCCGCGATTCCCTCCGGCACGAGCTTCTTAACATCCTTCGTATCGCCTTGGAAATAACGGTCTTTCGATCCGTTCTTCTGTTCCATGGCCTCCAAAGAGCCCATGCCTCGGTAACTCTTGAACTTACGACCGTTGAAGATGATGGTATCGCCGGGGCTTTCTTCGGTTCCGGCTACCAATGAACCTATCATCACGCAACTACCACCGGCAGCCAACGCCTTCACGATGTCACCCGAATAGCGCAGTCCGCCATCGGCAATCAATGGAACGCCCGTACCCTGCAACGCAGAGTAAACATCATATACGGCGCTCAACTGTGGTACACCTACACCGGCAACCACACGTGTCGTACAGATAGAACCGGGACCGATACCCACCTTTATGCCGTCAGCACCATTGTCAACCAACATTTTTGCGGCAGCACCCGTAGCCACATTTCCCACAACTACATCAACATTGGGGAAAGCAGCCTTCACCTCGCGCAACTTTTCTATCACGCCTTTGGAATGGCCATGAGCCGTGTCTATAACGATAGCGTCGGCACCTGCGGCCACCAAAGCCTTGGCACGCTCCAGCGTATCGGCTGTTACACCTACACCGGCAGCCACTCTGAGCCGACCTTTCTCGTCTTTGCAAGCCATGGGCTTATCCTTGGCCTTCGTAATATCTTTATAAGTAATCAAACCTACCAAATGGTTCTCACTGTCAACCACCGGCAGTTTTTCGATTTTATTTTCCTGCAATATGGCAGCCGCTGCTTGCAAGTCGGTCTGCTGATGCGTTGTCACAAGATTCTCATGCGTCATCACTTCATCTATCGTCTTGTCCAAACGACGCTCGAAACGCAGGTCACGATTGGTGACGATTCCTACCAAATGATTGTCATCATCCACCACCGGAATACCACCAATATGATAGTCGTGCATCATTTCAAGCGCATCTTTCACTGTTTTGCCACGGCGAATCGTAACGGGATCATAAATCATACCGTTCTCGGCACGCTTCACGATAGCCACCTGACGGGCCTGCTCCTCTATTGTCATATTCTTATGGATAACGCCAATACCACCCTCACGTGCTATCGCGATGGCCATAGACGATTCGGTAACGGTATCCATAGCGGCCGTTACGAACGGGACATTAAGCGTAATATTACGTGAAAACTTGGTTTTTAACTCTACCGTTTTAGGTAGCACCTCCGAATAAGCGGGAATCAAAAGGACGTCGTCAAAGGTAAGACCGTCCATTACAATTTTATCTGCAACAAATGATGACATATTGTAACTTTAGAAATTTATTGCGTGCAAATATAGCAATAATTTCCCACTTAGGTCGTGGCCTTTTCTGAATTTCTTTACCATTTAATTGTATTTAACGAAGGTCCCTTAACATCGAATTAGTCATGTAGACGGTCCTACCTTCACCTACGCATGTTTTGTTCTCACGCCTACGAATTTTAAAACTCCTAACAGTTCACAACATATCCGCGTTTTCCACACCAAAACTAACAGCCCCAATGGCACTCAAAACACAGATATTAACCCAACAAGTCATTTAAACAACGTCGTTTCCTTGCCTTATTAATATACTTTCAACAGCGCATTATTAATGGAATTATCAATATTGGTTTCTCCCTTTGCTGTTTTCTTGCCATATCCTATATTATAGGTTACCGTCAGATTCACACTTCACCCATTACTCTCACTATAATCCCATCTATTCATATTATAGAAACCATAATCCATTGTGACATGCGAGACATTATAATGTCTGAAAGGATTACTTCAGGCAAGGTTTCCACTTTTATCGTATCTTGACTTTGCGCAAACAAATCAGAGCTACATTAGCAAATAAATATAACAAACAGCAAGTATTTCATGTATTCTTACATTTAATAATATATAATCATCACCTATAAAGGTTGTTATATTACAATTCGTAACACAACAAAGAGACGTCTTTTCTTCCCAAAGAAAGAATTTTATTCTAATATTTCCAAATATTTTCTCGGCTTCCCTTACATTTTTAACCTTATTATACAACTAACATATCTATTTACTTTGACCACCATCCTTGCCATCTCCCAAACACAGAAATCATACCCATGTAAATAGCATGATTCATCTTTTCAACTTATTAACACTCATAGAGGCAAGCTCATGCGCTATCTTGTATTTAATAAGCGTAAGTTGATGAGGCAAAACAATTATTTTAACAACAACTAAAAAAACAAGACAATGGAACTCAAAAATGTTTTCAAGACAATGGTATTGGCAGCTTGCTGCCTCAGTAGTATGACGTTGGCTTCATGCCACAAGGACGATGATAACGACAAGCCCATGCGCTTCAGCGCCACCACGGTCAACGTGGCGACCGGCGGCACGGCCACGGTAACCGTGAGCCATGCCACCCTCCCCTTGTCAGTTAAGCTGACTGACGATAAAATTGCCACCGCCAAAGCCGATAAAAACATGATAACCGTCACGGGCGTTAAGGAGGGAAAAACCACTATCATGGTAACCGATAAGAACAAACAAACCGGTAACATCACCGTCAACGTCATGGCTCCGCTCACTTTCGACAAGCCTGCCGTCAATGTAACAGCCGGCAAAGAGGAAGTCGTTACCATCAAATCGGGTAAGGCTCCCTACACGGTGATGAGCAAAGACATGAAGATTGCCACCGCCACCGTGAAGGACAGCAAAGTAACCATCAAAGGTGTTAAGGCCGGAACGACCATGGTGACCGTGACCGACAAGGACAAGACAATGGGCACCATCGCCGTCACAGTGAAATAAATTTCATCAGAAAGGCGGTCCGCAAGCACCGCCTATGTTGCCTCTATCGCCTCTGTCAGGTTCCCATACGATTGTGGGGACCTGACTTTTCGTATATTTTTCAAACATTTTTCTTATTTTTCACGATTTCGAGGCAAGGTTTTTGGCGGCATTGGATTTTATAAAATAAAAGCCCAATCATCATAAACTGGGCAATCACTCACAATCAAGTAAAAAATCATTCACCATTAAATACAAAACGATATGAGACAAACGAAATTATTACTTGCACTGATAGTCGTTCTTTCGTCAGCGTTATTACTGCATTCCTGTCAGACGGATGAATACGACCATTCCACCATTTTTCCCAACGCTTTGGTGACTTTAAAGACCCGACCGGCCGATGGCACTTTCTTCTTACAGCTCGACGACGCCACCGTTATCATTCCCACGAATATCAAGACTTCACCCTACGGCAAGAAGGAAGTAAGGGCCTTGACCAACATCAAGCTAACCGAGGACCAAAAAGACCTCCACACCAAGTCGGCTTTCATTAATTGGATAGACACCATCCGCACCAAAGAAATGGCACCGAACATGGGCGACAAGAACATCACCACTTACGGCAATGCCCCATTGGAGATTGTCAACGACTGGGCCACCGTAGTGGAAGACGGCTATCTGACATTGCGCTTCAGAACCTACTACGGCAACGGCAAACTTCACAAAGTGAACTTAGTGAAGACCGCCGACCCTTATGAGGTAACGCTGTTCCACGACGCCGTAGGCGATACCCGAGGCGTTATTCGCGACGGTTTTATCGCTTTCAGGCTCAATGACCTGCCCGACACCCAAGGCAAAACCGTGGATCTGACCCTCAAATGGAAGTCATTCAGCGGCGAAAAGAGCGTGAAGTTTAAATACCGCACTCGTAAATAACTCTTCCAACGATAAAGGGCGAAGGCGTCGGTCAGCACCATGAATCTGTTTAGCGGCAATAAAGAACAGCAAATTATCCGTATGTTCGGCAAGGGACATCCCCGTGCCATGGATGTGCTGTATGCCGACTATGCGGGTTATCTGTCCGGCGTCTGCGCCCGCTATGTACCCAATGAGGAAGACCTGCGTGACGTGTTGCAGGAAAGCCTGATTAAGGTTTTCACCCGAATTGCCGATTTTGAATATCGGGGCAAAGGCTCCCTGAAAGCGTGGCTCACCCGGATTGTCGTCAACGAGGCCCTGCATTTCCTCCGCAAACAGAATCCCTCCATGTTTGTTGACACCAATATGGAGCAAATAGACATCGCCGACGAGACACCCGATGTCAGCACCTTATCCGATGAGCGGATAGCCATGCTTATCGGCATGCTGCCCCCGGGCTACCGCACCGTATTCAATTTATACGTGATGGAGGGTAAAAGCCATAAGGAAATAGCCCAAATACTCAATATCAAACCCGACACCTCGGCTTCGCAATACCACAAAGCCAAGAACATGTTGGCCAAACTTATCAACAGCGAAAAGAGAAAGGAAGACGTTCGATGAAAGAAGAACAGTGGATAAAAGACATCCGACAACGATTGCACCGGCATGAGCGTCAGGCGCCCCAAGGGCTGCTCGACGACGTGAAAGCCGAACTTGCCAAGCGCCAAACGCCCGTGACACGTCCCTTGGCAGCCAATCATGGCAACATGAGACTGTGGAGCTACCGCCTTGCGGGAGTGGCCGCCGCTTTGCTATTGGGCTTCTTCCTTTGGACCAACTTCTCACAAGAAGAAAAACAAATCAGCCGCGTAAGCCATCAACAGCGACCTTTCCCCCTTTCGGAAACACCCGCCTCGGCACCCACCCGGCCGGCCATCGCCCCCGAGAACCACCCCGGGCGACGTATGACAGCATACGTTCCGGCAGCTCATGCGTCCGCAATGCCTACTCCGAACGCTGACCCCAACATCAGTGAAACCGCCCTCCAACCCGGCGCTTCCATAGCCCCTGCCACCCAACAAGACGCCACCACGCGGGAAACCGCCGAACAACAAGAGGACAATATCGCCACGCAAGACGCTCCGAAGGCCCGGCAACGCCCCACTTATCCGCCCCAAGCCAATCGCCACCGCCCCAAGCGCCCATCCGATTCGCCCGTGAGCATAGCCTCCTACTACGGTGGTTCGGCGGCCAACAGCCACTCCTCATCGGGCATGTTGCTGGCTACGGCCAACCCCATAGGCCCTTACGACAACGAACTTTCGGGCCGCAACACAAGCAAGACGCCCGTAGGCGAAGCTGATTTTGAGCAACATACCAAGCACCGGCAGCCCGTAAAGGTGGGCGTTTCCGTGAGATATAGGCTCAACCAACGGTGGGCCGTCCAGTCAGGAATAACCTACAGCTATCTCTCTTCCGAAACTACGAGCGGCACGGAGCATGCCAAGCAGCGCCTCGACCGGTCGCTCCACTACGTAGGTATTCCCGTGGCAGCCACTTATACGCTTATCGACAGTCGCCATTTTCAAATCTACGCCACGGCAGGTATGGAGGCAGCGAAGCTCGTCAAGGGCACTACCACCACGCAAACAACTGACGCCCCGCAGGCCACCCGTCAGGAAACAAAGCTCAAGGAAGGACGTCCGCAATTCTCCATCGCCGGCGCCATTGGGGCCGAATACAAGATCTCACGTGAAACGGGCTTATATATAGAACCCGGCATAAGCCACCATTTCAATAACGGCAGCGCCATAGAGAATATTTACAAGGACCGGCCTACCAACCTACAAATCAACGTTGGCTTCAGAATACATATCAACCCATAAGAACCATAGGTGAAAGAAAATCCGTCAGGGCTTTCTTTCACTTTCTTTTTACCCCTATTGTGGTATATTCATAGCTAACATCCCTAAATGTCATATTCTTGGTTCGGTTTAATATAACGTCCATCCAATTATGGTCAGGAAGCGAATGCCAAAAGTCATAATCACGCCCGCAATCGCCCTCGAAGTCTATTGTCACGATAAAAGTAGGTATTCCCTCGTCTATCTTTTCCGATGTTTCCGTGTATAGGATCACTCCTCGCACCACTTCTTCAGTCCAAGGTCCCACGCTTTCGGTTGACATGTGATGAATAGGAAAACCGTCTTTCTTCAACATGTCATAAAACAGTTGCACGGGCTTTCCCTTGAAAAAGGATTTGTTTTTCACCACTTTTTGCAAATATTCCTTCACAGTTGAACCATCTGTCATCCTACTCGTACCCTGCGCATGAATAGATAACACGCTGACATAAGTCAGGAAAAGGACAATCATAAATCTTTTCATATCAAAATAACATTAGAAAGTTATCGCTACATGTCCCACCATACACAACCTTTTCAGCCTACTATCGGCTATGCTGCCATGGCATTTTATCATTTGAATGAAGCCATGCGACTTGCCATTAACCCCATCTTACACCAAACGTTCAGGAAAAGCAGCCAGCCACAATTAGCGCTATTTCTTTTGCCAAAGATACTGTTTAGCAAATAAAAAACAAAGAAAAAAACTAACAAAATAAACCTTTACCGCAAATAACACATGGAAAGCAAAATACCCTTCGCCAAACATAAGCGCACAAGGGCATGTCCGTGGGATTTTCAAAGCAGGCTTTTGACACGATAAAAGGACAGCTTTGACTGCATAAAAAGGCCACTATGGGACGGTAAAAGGGCTGCTTTGGGAAAATAAAAGGATAAAGGTAAGCTATTTAAATCAAAAGGAATACGCCGCGGCAAGCACCGCGACGTATTCCTTTTGTTTATCTATAAAGTTCTAACTCCTTACCAACCGGGGTTCTGCTTCAGCTCGTAGCCACGGCTCTTATAGAGGGTTATCTGGTCCTGCGGTATAGGATAGAGATAATCTTTCTCCGCATAAACACGAAGCAAGTCAGCCTTCGTGATGGGCACAATGTAGCCGGCGTCGCCACTGCGGTCGAGGGTCAGGCTCTTGAGGTTATCAAGAGTGATGGCCTTCATGGTGCCGGCGGCAATGGCTTTCTTATTCACCTCGTTGTACCAAGCCACATAACGGGCCTTATCGAGCCATGCGCCCTTGTTGAGTTTGGCGTTGAGCTTCATGTCGGCATACTGCAATTTGCCCCAGCGACGCAAGTCATTGAAGCGTAATCCCTCGTAAGCCAGCTCTGTACGGCGCTCTCTGCGCACCTCCCAAAGCACGGGTGACACGTCCTGATCGCGCTCAGGATCGTTGATGGTCACACCTTTTACGGCAATCTTATCGCCACTCAAGGTTACATGAGGCATGCTTGTGCTCTTTCGATCACGAATAACATTGATGGTCTTATCGAAGTCAGCTTGCATCAAACTGTAGGCCTTGAGGTCGGCCAACTCGGCAGCGGCCTCGATGTAGTTCATCAACACCTCGTTGTACTTCATGACTGGAGCGTCCGTAATACAAGTAGAACTGCGACCACCGGCCTTGTCCTTGAGGCTCTCGTTTACATAACGATTGGCAAAATAGCCTGAAACAGCCGATACACTGGCCACACCCACCAACTGCAAACCGGTCACATCGACGTTGGCAAGCAGGCGAGGATCGCGGTCGGTAATCTCGTCAAAAAACCAAGTATCGCCCTTAAACAGCGCATTATCGGCCTGACGGATAGGCAAACCGTTGGTCGACAAGAAGGCGTCGACGAAGGAACGAGAGGGACTGCTCTCCTCTTTCTCGGTGTTTTGGAAGGCCATCAAGCTATGGGTTACCACGCCATCGACATAAGAACGATACATGATAATCTCGGGATTGCCGGCCAAATCCTCCGAAGTTGTGAGGTCTTTGTAGGTATCGCACAGCCTATATTTGCCACCATCCATGATGTTTTTGGCAAAAGTCATGGACTCTTTCAGATATTTTTTGGCCAAATCGGCTTTCTTCTCACGATACTTTTGCCATGTACCTTCAAAGAGCATGATACGTGAGGCAAAGGCATTGGCTACGTCACGGGTTATATACAATCCGGCCGTACCATCGGTAACGCGGATGTTCTTCGTGGCGAATTGCAGGTCGTCGAGCACCTTATCCATCACAGTGGCACGAGGCTCACGGGGCTTATAGAGCTTTTCATAGTCGGCAGTACCCAACGTCTCGTCATAATAAGGCACATCGCCAAACCGTGACACGAGCGTGGCATACTCCATGGCACGCAGGAATCGGGCCACGCCCAGCCAATGATTCTTGGCCTCTTCAGCCAAGGTAGAGGTAGAGACACGCTGAATCAGCAAGTTGATAGACCGCACGTCAGAGAAGCTCCATGCGGTAGCGGCGGTGGCAGTGGTAGGTGCTACCTTCGTAAAGAAAGTGGCCTTGGCCTGCGCATTGTCGTCAGTCCAATCGGCAACGTTGGTCTCCGCGAAGTTATCGGCACGGCTCCAACCCGACCGGTAGCCGGGGAAATAAGTGGTATAGAGATTCAACACCTCTGTCCTGATATTTGTTTCGTCGTTCCAAAACGAAGGAACGTCCGTCACAGTATCCAACGGCTCACGCGTCAGGAAGTCGTCGCATGATACCAAGGTCAGCGATAACATCGCCAAAGTCAATATTTTTGTTTTCATGATGAAATACGTTTAGAGTTAGAATACCAATTGAACACCGAAAGAAAGTGTCCTTGAGAAGGGGTAAGAACGGCCAAACGACCATGAGCCACTGCCGTATCCTACCTTGTAGTCGGTAGACTCGGGGTCAACGGGAATCTTCATATCGTCGAACTCGAATAGGTTTTCAGCACTGACATAAACGCGTGCGCTGGTGAAATGAATGCGACGCATAAGGTCCGCGGGCACCGTGTAACCGATGGTAATGTTCTTACAACGCAGGTAAGCCATGTTGCAGAGGAAGCGTGTTTGGCGCAAATAGTTCTGACCATTGCTGACCCATGCGCTGTTAGAAGGACGAGGATAGAACGCTCCGGTGTTATCGGGGGTCCAATAATCCATCTGATGATCGAAAGCCGAATCCATGTAACCGGAACCGCCGGCAGGGATAGCTACAGAACCAAAAGCCCAGAAGTCGTGCTTACCCACACCTTGGAAGAAGGCGCTAAAGTCGAAACCTTTGTAGTTAAGGCCGAGATTGAAGCTGTACTCATAGTCGGGTAAGGAGTTACCAATGACCTTCAAATCGCCATGGTCCTCAACGGTATTCTTACCATAGCTTATCTTGGTGTCGTCATCGTCAAGGTTCTTGTACTTCACATCACCGGGACCAAACTTGAACGCTCCCGTTTCAAAGAGTTTTTGGCTGGGAATACCGGCCTTCAAAGAGCCGTCGGCGTTGAAGTCTTCCTTTTGGAAAAGACGGTCGGTTTCGTAACCCCATATCTCACCGAGGCGTTTTCCCTCGTAATTACCGTAGATATTGCGGTCCTGCGCATTGAACTTCGTAATCTTCTCAACAACATGTGAGAGCGAGGCTCCGGCCGAAAAAGCCAATCCGTTCTCAAACTTGTGATGATAATTCAATCCAAGTTCAAAACCGTTACCGGTCATTTCACCATAGTTAATCTTAGGAACGGCGGCACCAAACGTGGCGGGCAGAGACTCGCCGGCGGTGTGCATGTCGGACGTTACACGGTGATAGTAATCAAAAGTAAAGTTGAGTTCATCGTTGAAGAAGCCTGCGTCAACACCTACATCGAATGTTGTCACACGCTCCCATGTCAATGCCGGAGAGATAACGGTAGGTGTTTGCAGGGCCATAAGCTCGGTTTTATCGACCCAACCGGAGTTAACAGAGGCCATCGTAGAAATGAAAGAGTTGGCCGTTACGTCTTGATTACCAATGGAACCCCATGAGCCACGGAGCTTCATGTAGGACAAAACAGGCTTGGCCCAGTCCATGAATTTCTCCTCGGAGATACGCCAACCGGCTGAAACAGAGGGGAAGAAAGCCCACTTTTTACCAACGGGGAAGCGTGAGGAGCCGTCGTAACGAGCATTGATTTCCAACAGATATTTCTGCATGAAGTCATAGTTGACGCGTCCGAAGAAACCTGCGGCAGCGAAATCATTATGGAATGAGTTGCCCTTATCAAACGAATACTGGTCGCCCGTGGCCAAAGCTATTTCGGGTAAGTTCTGACTGATGAGCAGACGACGCTCTGAATAGTGTGAGAAACGCTCACGGGTCTCGGCGTCGAAACCGGCCATCACCTTGAAATTATGCTTGTCCTGCAAATTAAAATTGTAGGTGGCATAGGCCTTGAAGATATTTTGCAGCGTGTAACGGCTGTTTTCCACGACACGGTTATGGGTTTGCTTGTAAATGTCGGAGTAATCACTGAGAGGCGCGGCGGCAAACATGTTGTAGGCCATCACGGTTCCACCATTGCGTTTCTGATAGTCATTGATATAACTAAAAGTATAATCAAAATTGATGGCGAGGTCCTTCAGAGGATTGAGTTCTGTACCGATATTTGCCCGCAAGTAGGTAGACGTAAGGCTCTCACGGTTGCCATTCTTGATGTCGGTAACGGCAGAGCGGAATGGTTTGCCCTTATAATCGGCATAAGGATACCAACGCGGCCAACGCATAAGATAGAACCAAGCGTCGTACTGGCCCGAGGTATAGCGATAGGGCTGGTCGTTGTTAGAACGGGTAAGCAAGATATTGGTACGTACCTTCCACCAATCCTTGATGGCAGTGGTGATGTTGCTATGCAAGGTAAAGCGGTCGTACTTATCTGTATTGAACTTCATGACACCCTTTTGGTTGAGGTAGCTCATACTGATATTGTAGGTAGTCTTCTTGTTACCGCCCGTAATGGAGAGGTTATGGTTCTGCTGTGGCGTCCATTTGCGGGTAAACTCCTTGATAGGATCAAAGGAACGATAAAAATAAGTATGGCCGTTCTTCAGCTCAAAGTCGCGTCCTTCCTGCATTTCGCCCAGCTCTTTTTGCGACATGCCGCCATACTGTTTTTCCCATGCAGCTATGTTATCAACCGCATCTTTGTCGATCGTATAACCGATATTCGACTTCTGATTGAGACCTTCACGCTGCATAATGGCCCAAATAAAATTGGCATTATCAGTGGCAGAGGCAACTTCGGGCATTTTGGTGGGTGTGTTCCAAGCGAAGTTATTGGAGTAAGAAACTTGTACTTTGTCATTATGATTGCCTTGCTTGGTAGTAATCAGGATAACACCCCAAGCCGCACGGGTACCATAAATAGAAGCCGACGCGGCGTCCTTCAGCACGGAGATGGTCTCAATATCGTCAGGATTGACAAGGTTAAGGTCGGGTACTTCTACGTTGTCGACCAAAATAAGTGGAGAAGTTCCGCCCGTGGCGCTCAATGAACCTACGGAACCACGGAGCTTGATGGTGGACTGCGTGCCGACACCACCCGTGTTGTTGGTGATGGTCAGACCGGGAGTGATACCTTGTAAAGCCTTGCCCACATCGGTAATAGGACGGTTGCCCACGGCCTTACTCACGTCTACATTGGCCACAGCACCGGTAAGATTGGCTTTTTTCTGCGTACCGTAACCCACGACAACCACCTCGTTGAGTTCTTGCATCTCGTCTTTCATGCTGACCGTCATGTTGTTCTGTGCCTTCAACACAACGGGCTTAAAGCCCACATAATTGAACCGCAACATGGCGTTGGGATCTTTTAAAGAGATTTGGAAGTTACCATCCATGTCGGTAACGACACCGTTCGTGGTGCCTTGCTCCATGACGCTGACGCCTATCAGCGGCTCGCCCTGCTCATCAAGCACACGTCCTTTGACCACTTGCTGCTGTTGTACGACAGCCACTTCGTTCACTACGGGATGGTTCACACTCCCTGCATAGGCTGTGGGAGTTGCTGCCAACAAGAACAACGAGGCCACTTTCAGGCTCCGCATTCCATAAGCAACAGCATGAAATCTCATTTGTTGATTACAGTTAGTTGGTTTTTTCATATAGATTTTAAATTGGTAAAGTAAATGATTCAACATTAATCAGTATATAAAATAAAAAGAAAAACGTTTCGTCACGATATTAATTACAAAACAAATTTAATCGTTTTAAACGTAAAAAAGTACGAAAGGGGCTCTTTGAGAAGAAAATTAAGTAGAATTAACTAAAGAAGGTTACAAAACGAAAACATCGGTCACATAATGCAAACAATAACAAAGAGCAAACAAAAAAGCCGTCCTCACTCCTTACATAAAGGAATGGGGACGGCTATCGTTTGACCTACAAACCGTGTGGCAGGGTAACACCTATCTATTTAATTGGCCATTTCAGACATGAATTTAATACGTACCAATCGGATTTCTTCTTCGGAATAATCATCACCAAGTTCCTGCAAAGCGGCCTCAATGTCATCGGTCTCGCTTTCACGGAAGTACTCATAAATGTCTTCCACATGGTCTTCGTCCATGACTTCTTCCAAGAAATAATCTATACCGAGCTTCGTTCCACTGTAAACAATGGCCTCGATTTCATCCAATAAGTCATCAAAGCCCATGCCCAAAGCCTCTGCCAAATCGTCTAAAGCGATTTGACGGTCAATGCTTTGGATAATTTTTACCTTCACGACCGACTTCTTTGGCACGGTACGAACACGTAGTTCTTCGGGACGTTCGATACAGTTTTCCTCACAATGGCGCTTGATCAATTCGCAAAACTCCTTGCCATAGCGCTTTGCCTTACCCGCTCCGACACCTTGAATGTTCTGTAACTCCTCCAAGGTAACGGGATACATCGTAGACATTTGCTCCAATGATACGTCTTGGAAAATGACATAAGTGGGCACATGGAGCTTGCGGGCCATGTCACGACGCAAATCTTTCAGCATGATATAGAGCGACTCATCGAGCACAGCTCCCGTGGCCTCGCCCGCGTCATCATCGTCATAATCCTTAAATTCCGTGTCTTGAACTATCATGAAGGATGTTGGCGACTGCATAAAACGCTTACCGGCAGCCGTAAGTTTCAACAAACCGTAGTTTTCCACATCCTTTTTAATATAACCGGCGATAATCGCTTGGCGCACGACAGGACTCCACAACTTGGGCGACTCGTCTTCTCCTTCTCCGAACTCCTCGAGCGTTTCATGGCGATGCGACACTATATCATCGGTAGCACGGCCCTTAATAAAGTCAACGACGTACTCGGTTCGGAAATTCTCTTTCAAAGCATGAATGGCTCTCAGGACGATAAGCAATGCGTTACCGGCCTCTATCCGCTCCTTGGGATGCAGGCAGTTATCGCAATTATGACAATTATCTTGTAAGTATTCCTCACCAAAATAATGGAGCAACAGCTTACGGCGACAAACCGATGATTCGGCATAAGCAGCCGTCTCCTGCAATAATTGTTTGCCTATATCCTGCTCGGCAACGGGTTTGCCCTCCATAAACTTCTCTAATTTACGAAGGTCCTTCTGTCGATAAAAAGCCACACAAATGCCTTCACCACCATCACGGCCGGAACGACCGGTCTCCTGATAGTAGCCCTCAAGACTTTTTGGAATATCATAATGAATAACAAAACGGACATCGGGCTTATCGATTCCCATGCCAAAAGCGATGGTCGCAACAATGACATCAATACGTTCCATGAGGAAATCGTCTTGCGTCTGAGAGCGCGTGGCACTATCGAGCCCTGCATGATAAGGAGCGGCGCTGATGTCGTTGGTCTTCAATACGGCCGCCAACTCCTCCACTTTCTTACGCGACAAACAATAGATAATGCCACTCTTTCCCTTGTGCTGCCTGATAAATTTCACGATTTCATCATCCGTCGCCTTATCGCTCCGCTTCTGCCGTACCTCATAATAGAGGTTAGGACGATTGAAAGAACTTTTAAACTCACGGGCTTCGGTGATTCCCAAACTCTTCTTTATGTCTGATCTTACCTTATCCGTAGCGGTGGCGGTCAATGCTATCACGGGGGCATTGCCTATCTTCGTGATGGTAGGCCTGATATTCCTATATTCCGGACGGAAATCATGTCCCCACTCCGAGATACAATGGGCCTCATCAATCGCATAAAAAGAAATCTTGACATTCTTCAAAAACTCTACGTTTTCTTCCTTATTAAGGGATTCGGGAGCAACATAAAGAAGTTTTGTCTTGCCATCAGCAACATCTTTCATGACCTGCTGAATGGCGGCTTTATTGAGTGAAGAGTTCAAATAGTGGGCCACTCCGGTCTTTTCGCTCATGCCATTAATCACATCGACTTGATTCTTCATCAAGGCTATCAAGGGTGATATGACGATGGCGGTGCCCTCCATAATCAAAGAAGGTAGTTGATAACAAAGACTTTTTCCTCCGCCGGTTGGCATTAATACAAAGGTATCATTGCCATCCAACAGATTGCGAATTATCGCTTCTTGATCGCCTTTGAACTTGTCAAAGCCGAAATAGTGTTTTAATTCAAGGGTAAGATTAACTTTGTTTGCCATACGAATAAGCAGTATATGGTCTGCTATATTGAACTATCATTATATCTCCGACCGGACAGAAAAGATACGCTTCGCTGCCCGGCCGAAGCAATCATGCAGATTCACGCTCTTGCAGATGAGATTTATCCAATTGGCTCTTGGCATAATCAAGAGTCACATTAAACTTCTTGGAACGCTTTGATGGAATTTCAAACATGGCGTCCATCATGATAGCCTCAACAATAGAACGCAATCCTCGTGCTCCCAACTTGTACTCCACAGCTTTATCTACAATAAAATCGAGTACATCCTCTTCAAACGTCAAAGCGATACCGTCCATATCAAATAGCTTAACATACTGCTTGATAATGGAGTTTTTGGGTTCTTCCAAAATACGGCGCAGCGCCTTTCGGTCCAAAGGAGTGAGGTAGGTGAGAACGGGAAGTCGACCGATAATTTCAGGTATCAAACCAAAGGATTTCAAATCTTGTGGCAACACGTACTTCATCAAGTCGCCCTTATCAATGTTCCTTACGTTCTGTACAGAGTTGAAGCCAACAACGTGAGTGTTCAAACGCTGCGCAATCTTCCGCTCTATACCATCGAAAGCACCACCACAAATGAACAAGATATTCCGTGTATCTACGTGGATATAATCCTGATCCGGATGTTTACGTCCTCCCTTAGGCGGAACATTAACCACAGTACCTTCCAACAGTTTCAGCAGCCCTTGCTGCACGCCTTCACCACTTACATCACGGGTTATGGAGGGATTATCGCTCTTACGAGCTATCTTATCGATCTCATCAATAAAGACAATACCACGCTGAGTGGCTTCCAAATCATAATCAGCCACCTGCAACAAACGGCTCAAAATGCTTTCTACGTCTTCTCCCACATAGCCGGCTTCGGTAAAGACGGTGGCGTCAACAATCGTGAATGGCACTTCCAACAGCTTTGCTATGGTACGTGCCAAAAGCGTTTTACCCGTACCCGTGCTACCCACCATGATGATATTGCTCTTTTCTATCTCCACGCCGGCAGCGTCGGTAGGCTGCTGTAAACGCTTATAATGATTGTAAACAGACACAGAAAGATAACGCTTGGCCTCATCCTGACCAATAACATACTCGTCAAGATACTTTTTTATTTCCTTAGGCTTCGGCACTTTCTTCAAATCAAAGTTAGCCGTATTGCTATGATTATGCTGCTTTGATTCTTCAGAAGTCTCTACCAAGCCTGCTGTTTCCAAAATATGATAGGCCTGCTGAACGCAATCTTCACAGATATTACCTTCAAGTCCTGAAATCAATATCTTGACTTCATCCTCATTCCTACCACAAAAACTACACGTTTTCTTTGCCATTCTGTTCCTTTATAACATTATTCTTACGAACCAGCACCTCATCTATCATTCCATAATCCTTGGCTTCTTGCGCTGTCATCCAGTAGTTACGATCTGAATCAGCCCACACTTTATCAAACGGAGTATGCGAATGATTAGCGATTATTGTATAGAGCTCTTTCTTGAATTTCTGAATTTCACGAGCTTCAATCTCTATATCTGAAGCCTGTCCTTGCACACCGCCCAACGGCTGATGTATCATAACACGGCTATGGGTAAGGGCCTGACGCTTTCCTTCCTGACCGGCAACCAAAAGAACGGCGGCCATAGAAGCGGCCATTCCCGCACAAACAGTCGAGACATCACTCGAAATAAACTGCATCGTATCATAAATAGCTAAACCGGCCGTTACGCTTCCACCGGGGCTATTGATATAAATGGAAATATCCCTTGTATTATCCACCGATTCCAAATACAGCAACTGGGCTTGCAATGTATTTGCCGTATAATCGTCAATCTGCATTCCCAAGAAGATAATACGGTCCGCCATCAAGCGTGAGAACACATCCATTTGGGTTACATTAAGCTGACGCTCTTCAAGAATATAGGGATTAAGATATTGCGCCTGCGACTTCAGGACATCATCAAGTACCATACCATTTATTCCTAAATGTTTGGTTGCATATTTTCTAAAATCGTTCATAATTTCCTTTCTTTATAAATAAAAGATAGAGGTTATCAACCCTCTTCCATCATCTTCATAAGAACAAAGATAGTAAAAAAGTCGATAACCTCTTATGCTAAGAAGTTTTTTTTTCTAAAAAAGCGTTATTTATCTTTCTTTCCGAAATGCTATTATTTAGCAGTTTCTTCCATCATCTTATTGAAATCATCAAGTGAGATTTCCTGCTCATTGAGTTTTACGACACCCTTAAGCGCCTCGATAAGTTTGCGATCAATGGCACGATCAACAAAACCGTCCACATTCTCACGCTTCTTCAATATTTCCTCCGCGTAATTATCAACATACTCATCGGGAACATTGTTCATGCCATACTGAGCAAACTGCACGCGTGCGGTTTCCTTAGCTGCTTCTTTCACGTCGGCGTCTTCCACCTTGATATTGTTAGCGGCTACGAGTTGCTCCTTGATAAGGTGCCAAGTAAGTTCTTGAATGCTCTTATCGAAATTCTTATCAACAAACTCTTGTCCCTTATCCTTATTGTTATTCAACATCACACGCTTCAACAACGCCTCGGGATAGGTAAGCTCACCCACTTTCTTCTCGCAGTAAGCACGAACATCAAGAAGGAACTTATAATCGCTGTCTACAACCAATTGCTCCTTAACACCTTCTGAAATCTTGGTACGGAATTCCTCTTCGCTCTTTACAACGCCTTCGCCATAAACCTGATCAAAGAGTTCCTGATTTACCTCATGATTCTTGTAACGAGAAATTTCTGTTACTTGGAAACTGAAATTACCCGTATGAGCAGCAACCTGATCACGCTCAATCTTGAGCAATGCAGACACTTCAGAATCATTCTCCGGGTATGCAGCACGAGGATTAAAGGTGATAATATCACCCAACTTAGCACCGTCGAAAAGTTTCTTCTGGTCTTCTACCTTTATATAGCTGGGCATAAGGCTTGCCGTATCAACGGTAATACCACCTTCAAGAGTGTTGCCTTGCTCATCGAGCTCACGCAAATCGCCTTTCAGCAAATCATTGTCCTGATAGGTTTCTGCCTTTTCATAACCACCCGTACGTGAAGCAAACATTTCAACCTGACGATCGATCAACTTATCATCAACGGTGATATTGTAGTAATCAATCTTGTTTTTACCATTCAGCTCTATCTTGAACTCAGGAGCTACAGCAATGTCAAACATGAATGTGTAAGGAGCTTCTTTCTCAAGGTCTTGGGGCTCCTGCTTCTCTGAAGGAAGAGGCTCGCCAAGCATTTGAATCTTATTGTCCTGCACATACTTGTAAATCTGCTCACCCACCAGCTTGTTAATAGCGTCCATCTTAACAGATGTACCGAACTGCTTTTTAACCAAGCCCATAGGAACCATTCCCGGACGGAAACCGGGGATGTTAGCTTTTTTACGATAGTCCTTCAATGTCTTCTCGACATTCTCTTTGTAATCAGCTTCTTCGACAGTAAGGGTCATCAAGCCGTTTACTTTGTCGGGATTTTCAAATGAAATGTTCATTTCTGATATTTACTTTATTGTTTATGATTAAATTCTAAGTTGCTGACGTGCGGACATAATCCTTCCTCACGACAATAGGCTTGCAAAAGTACTGCTTTTTAACGTAAATACCTAATTAGGAGAAAGGAATATGCTAAAAATTTGGTGTTTTTAACCACGTCAAAGCTCAATTATGACTATCTCACATTCATTCTTTGCGCTTCAAAATATATACATTTGACACCGACAAAAATGAACCATAACTCATTTAACCCATAAAAGAAAGATACCCTTTCCTCAATTAGTGGGCTTAAAAGTGCTCGGTTTTTTCTTAGCAATATCAGGCAACTGAATACTTTCTCCTCGCTTGTTATAGTCCTTTATCAAAGCGTTCGTTTCGGATATTTCTTGTTGATATTCATCGTAAAACTTACTTTTTACGCCTAATTTCAGAGCCTCCTCTCGTGAAATATCCAAATATATGACACTGTCTTTTAATGTTAAATAATCCACTAAAATAAGACCGGCAGCCCGCTTTGCCCTCACAGCTTTCGGCATGGCTTGCAATTCTTCAAGCGAAAGCTTCAACGCTTTAGCTTCTGCTTCCGCGGCAACAAATTCCTTTTCTATTTTTTTAGATTTGTTTTTCAAAGAATCGGACTTTGAAGTACAAGAAAAACACACAGATGTAAACGCTACCAGCGCAATGTAAGAAAGAAAATGTTTCATGACATATAATTTTAAGTTAACTAAAAAAACACTACAATTATACAAAAAATATTCTACAAACTATGTAAAGTTTTATTTTTTTATTCTGTTAACCTATAAAATACATACGTGTTAATGAAACTCACTTAGTCTTTCTCACGTGCCCTACGCTCTTCGTCAAGCGTTTGGAAATCTTTTTTACGCAACACAAAGCTGTTACTTAGATACTTCTCACGCACTATCTTGTTGGAAGCCAACTCCTCAGGATTGCCTTGAAATAGGATTTTTCCTTCAAACAACAAATAGGCACGGTCGGTAATCGTCAGGGTCTCCTGCACATTATGGTCGGTAATAAGAATACCAATATTACGATATTTCAGCTGCCACACGATGTGCTGAATATCCTCCACGGCGATAGGGTCAACTCCGGCAAAGGGCTCATCCAGCATGATAAACTTTGGATTAATGGCCAAACAACGGGCAATCTCCGTGCGGCGACGCTCACCACCCGACAACTGATCACCTTTATTCTTGCGCACTTTATTGAGACGAAACTCCTTTATCAGACTCTCAAGACGCACCAGCTGCTCCTCACGGGTCAACTTTGTCATTTCAAGCACAGACATAATATTATCTTCCACGCTCATTTTCCTGAACACACTGGCCTCCTGCGGCAGATAGCCAATGCCCGCACGGGCACGCTTATACACGGGATAGTCGGTTATCTCCTCATCATCCAGATAAACATGGCCTTCATTAGGTACCACAAGACCCGTGGTCATATAAAAAGAGGTGGTCTTGCCCGCTCCGTTAGGGCCCAGCAATCCTACGATTTCACCTTGCTTCACATTGATACTCACACCATTAGCCACCGTGCGCTTGCCATAGCGTTTCACAAGACCTTCCGTGCGGAGAGTGGTCAGTTTTGTTTCGTCCATATTGTCATTCATTTGCGTGCAAAAATACGAAATAACATTGTAAAAAACAAACGAAACGATTCGTCAAGCGTTATAAAAGTAAAAACCAACAGCCGATTTGCAGTTTTTCGATAGTTTTTGGTTACTTTTGCAGCAATCAAGTCAGTTTATTTCAGCGCATGTTAATAGTTAAATGGCTTACCACCTTTGGTAATTATCTCATTCTTATGGGGCGTGCTTTTTCCCGTCCGGAACGAATGAGAATGTTTTTCAAACGATATATAAAAGAAATGTCACAGTTAGGTGTCGACTCTATCGGCATAGTACTGCTTATTTCTTTCTTCATCGGCGCCGTTATCTGTATTCAGATGAAGGTCAACATTCAAAGTCCGTGGATGCCCCGATGGGTATCGGGCTATACCACCCGTGAAATCATGTTGCTCGAATTTTCCAGTTCCATCATGTGCCTTATATTGGCCGGTAAAGTCGGAAGCAACATCGCGTCAGAACTCGGCACCATGCGTGTGACCCAACAGATTGACGCCCTCGACATCATGGGCGTCAACTCCGCTTCTTACCTCATATTACCGAAGATTATGGGACTGGTCACCATTATGCCTTTCCTCGTTATCTTCAGCTCCGCCATGGGAATTGTAGGCGCTTATGCCACAGCCTATATAGGACATATCACGTCAGCCGAAGACCTAACCCTCGGCATGCACCACGCCTTTAATCAATGGTTCGTGTGGATGAGTATCATCAAAAGTCTCTTCTTTGCCTTTATCATAGCCAGCGTTTCGTCCTATTTCGGCTACACGGTAGAGGGCGGTTCGGTCGAGGTAGGCGAAGCCAGCACCGACGCCGTGGTATGTTCGAGCGTGCTCATTCTGTTTTCCGATGTCTTCCTAACCCAAATGCTATCATGATTGAAGTCAAACAACTCACCAAATCTTTCGGAGACAAAACTGTCCTCGACCATATTGACACCGTCTTTGAGACCGGCAAAACCAATCTGATTATCGGCCAGAGCGGCTCAGGAAAGACCGTGCTGATGAAAAACTTAGTCGGGCTGCTCGATCCCACCAGCGGTCAAGTACTTTACGACGGGCGCAACTTCGTGACGATGAGCAAGAAAGAGAAGGTTCACATGCGCCGTGAAATGGGTATGATTTTCCAAGGTGCGGCGCTCTTCGACTCGCTCTCCGTGCTGGAGAACGTGATGTTCCCTCTCGACATGTTTTCTACAATGAATTACAACGAGCGAGTGAAACGGGCCAAGGATTGCCTCGCCCGGGTCAACTTGATAGACGCAGGCAATAAATTCCCGGGTGAAATTTCGGGTGGCATGCAAAAGCGTGTGGCCATTGCCAGAGCCATTGTACTCAATCCGAAATACCTTTTTTGCGATGAACCTAACTCCGGACTTGACCCCAAGACATCGTTGGTCATAGACGAACTTCTGTCGGATATAACCAAAGATTTCAACATGACCACCATCATTAATACCCACGACATGAATTCCGTCATGGGCATTGGCGAGAACATTTGTTTCATCTACAAGGGCCGAAAAGAATGGCAGGGCACAAAAGATGACGTGATGGGGTCGAACAATGAAAAGCTGAACGCCTTGGTTTTTGCCAGCGATCTGTTCCGAAAAGTAAAGGCTGCCGAAATGAAAGAAATGTCTACAACGACAAGCGCCATGTGATTTCTCACATGGCGCTTGCTGTTTTATGCCTTTATTTAGCGCTTAACGCATATACCACACGCCTTTACGCCATATCATTGGCACCACTATATCTTCCTTGGTACTGTCACCATAGGCCAGCGTCAGAAACACTTGCGCCACACGCCGGGCTGTATCAGCCTTGGCCGAGGCAAAGCGTACCTCACGTATTCCCCGGTGTTCTTGTTGCTGCTGTTCCAAGAACATGCGGGCATTGGTCACCAACTGCTCCCTATAAACGGGTGGTATCGTGTCGGGCATATCCATCCCCGCCACATAAGCCTCCACATCCCCATGGAGCAGATAGTCATAATACTGACGGGCTGTCTGTCCGGCCACATCACCGGGAGCGGGCGCCGAGTTGCCACATGAGCCCAACACTACGAGAAAAAGGAAGAGAAATATATTTTTTTTCATGTGCGTCAATCGTCCTGATTGGCTGCAAAGATAATTAAAATAAACCGCATCTTCCCTTCTCGCACTACAAAAAGATATTAAACATAGCGAGGAATTTACTTGTAATAATGCGATTTTTAACGCATTAATTTTCCAAAAATCTCGCTATTTCCCAAATTTACAGACTATTATAATCCATCAAATTCACGCTAAATAAGGGTAAAACCCACGAAAAAGATGGGCGTTTCGTGGTACTATCTATAAAAGAGTGTAGGTTCTATTTTTCTTTTGTTCAAATGCAAAGTAGCACAGTTGAGTAAAGCAGTTGGTACAGTTGGTTCTGCTAAATGTGGCAATTAACTTTGTCAAAGATGGCAGATGGCCGCATCAAAGATGGCATTTGAACGTATCAAACATGGCACTTGGTCGTATCAAACATGGCAATTAGTAAAACCCTGAATAACAATTGGTTAAGAAAATAAAGAAAGATAGTTTTCGTTCTTTATGACAAATAAACTCCTGAAGATCGGAACCCATAGGGTTGCGTACCATTGTTCTCGTCTCCATACGAAAGAGAGGCTTCATAGCCAAGCCTTTCCATGGAGTGAGTTTTTAACAACGGACTCGTCAATAAGAATAGTACTTGGCACCGCCAACCATAGCTGTTGGCAGTGCTAAGGGTAAAGGGATTATGGGCAAGGTACTTCTTGCTGCCATTCTATCGAGCCGTATCCTTCTTTTACGGCTGTGTGTCCATGGCCCGTGTAATCTTTACAATTGTCCGCCATGTCGTCGAGTTTCCAATAGCCTTCCAATCCTTTGCTGTCTACATCTACAAAGCATCGGTGAAGCGGATTTCGCAATTCGGCGGGCGTGAGTGCTCTGGTCCAGAAACGTGCCTCGCTTATTGAGCCTTTAAAATGGAATCCATTTTGTACTCCGGGAGCGGCACCAATGTAGAAGTTATTGGTAAACGATATTTTTTTGCTATAGTCGGCCTCAGCAAAAAGAATACCATCGAGGTAGAGTTGCAGCTTATTATTGGAGAAAACACCTGCCACATGATACCACTCTCCGAGGTTCATGGGAAAACCGAGCTTGCCGGCATATACGCTCCATTGTTTCACTCCCAGCATTACCACGGGCACATTGCCGGCACCACCGACGCGGTCAGGTGTGCCGTCTACAAATAGCCACGCACTCTTTTCTATGGTTTCACTTTCGGGAAAGCCTAAGATACCCATCAGGTTTCCGTCGTAATATTTTGGGAATTGCCACATGTTGATGCGGGCCTCTAATGTAAACTCATCGAGGTTTTGGAACCGACTGACATCTTGATCCTTGAAGTTGACCTTAAAATAGTTCTCTCCATTGAGCTTCGGAACGTTCATCAATATGGTGCGATTGAGCACCACATAGAGCACATCGCTACCGGGCAGGGCCGGATAAGTCTTGCTTTGGCTTTGCAAACGTATAGGCACAAGGTAATTGATACCCTTCTTGAGAGACTCAATGTCTTCCACTATTAACTTCACAGGTTCGGAACGGTGCATTCCGCTCTGGATTTTCAGATGATTTTCAGATAGTTTACAGATTCCGTCAGGCAGGGCTTGGAAGTTTTCCCCATGGCTACTATTGTAATTTTCTACCAACGCGTTGTCAATGGAAAGAGTGCCTTCTATGTCTTCCGATGGAATCAAGGCACTTGAAATGGTAATACCCATGGCATCGCCCGCATGCTTTGCCGAGAACGAAGTAACGGGTGTCTTCTCTGCCGCCGTGATATAGATGGCGTCTACCGAAACGCTATCGTTGCACGATGCTACAACGGTGCAGCATAGGGCAAATATTGCTGTGCGCATGTTTTTGAATATTCTGTTCATATCTGTAGTTATGTTAAAATGGTATATTGATATAGTTGTGGGGTATTCCCGCTGTTATTGCTTCTGCTTTACCTTGCCTCCGGCAGGGTTCATAATCTGAATAGCTTGGCGTGCATAAAAATAGTTGTTTGGTGGAACGGGCTTTCCTAAGTGATTGCTTTCACCATAGGCAAATTGCAAAACGTATGAACCACATCCAGCAGTGCCTTTGTCTACAGCATAGTGGGCCATACCCCACAAACTTGGAATTTCTTCATTATTGTATCTGTAGCTTACGCCGCCATGGCCGAAAGCATTGCCCACCTGACTGGTCCACTCGCAGAAGATACGTTTTTCGTTCGGGAACCCTTTTCCATAGTCGTTCCATTGGTCTTTCAAACGGTAGTCGAGCGAGTAAGGACTACGGGCTTCGTAGGCTTGACCTACGAAATAATCGAAGCGGTCGGCATATTCGCTGTCGAGCCATTGCCCATCAACAAGCAATAACTTATGCTTTCCGTTTACTTTGTATTTCTCATCACACTTCGGACCGAGGTACTTGCTCATCACATCGATAAAGGTACGCATCATCTCAGTGGTGTAAGCATCGCCTCCGAAAGAAGGCTCATAGTCGAGGTCAAAACCGTCTAATCCCCATGTATAAATGGAGTCTACGAGGTTTTTGGCATACACTTTCATGGAATCCAAATTGTCTTTACCCTCTCCCGTGGTGCTAAAATAATTTTCAGGCCACATGGTGAGCAGCACTTTTGTTCCTCGATGTTCTTGCAGGAATTTAACGTCGCTGCGGTTTTGTTCATTGTTCACATAGCCGGTGAAAAACGATACAATATCGAGGCTATCGGGTATTCCTCTCAGGCGTGTTTGCATAGAACTGGTAGCAGGGCTATAGTTCATCCATGCAAAGAATAGTTTGTGGTCTGAGTTTTTGTAAGCAATCAGCGCTGCCTCTTCTTCGGGTGTGAGAGAAGAGAATTGCGTTTCGGGTAGGATGACAGACGACGGTTCGGTCCATTCTTCGCATCCGGTAAGTGCCATTGCTCCCACGAAGCAACATATAGCGGCTATGAAATGATATTTATTCATACTTGTTTATGTTTATATTTTGATTATTCTTCGTAAGGTTTAGCTGTTCTCTTGTCCCACCATAATTTTGTTCCGCCATTGTCGGCGCCTTTCAACATTTTCAATCCCTCGGCATATTGTTCGGGGTAATCGTGTTGTAGGTTATTGGGGTATGGCAGGCGTGCTATTTGCTTTTGCGTATCGATACTTCCACCACTGTAGTTGATTCCGTTTGGAATGACCATGGGGAAACCGGTTCTTCTGAATTCACTCCAAGCCTCTTGACCATCGGGAAAAAGTGCAATCCATTTTTGCGTGATAATCTTTTCCAACAATGTTTCTTCGTCATCGTTATCAGCTTCCCAATTGACAGAAACTTGTCCGGTCTGATCATAGCTGTTCATATCATCCAATACGTCGGTATAGGCTTTGGGTGTTTCTTCACCTTCGAGATAGGCCTCGGCATCGCCGGCTTTGGCACCGCTTGCTCCTATGGGTTGATCGAAAGCAATGCGTATGCCCTGCTCATAGAAATCACGTGCAGAAGTTCCTTCCGTTTCCCAGCCTCTCAAGGCTGCTTCGGCACAAAGGAAATATACTTCGGCCGCGGTCATGATCTGAATGGGGGTTTCGGGCGAAACATTTAATTTGGAAAATACTTTATATTCATTGCCTTCAAAGATGATACCGTTTCGTACACCGTTATAATCTCTCTCGTCCGATATTTCGGAAGGCAAGAACCACAGCTTGAGTCGCGGATCGTTATAACCCTTTAAATAGCACTCCATTGTTGCGCCAAGGCGTGTGTCGTTATAGGTGTGGCAAATCATATAGAGCGGATTGACCGTAGACGAACCGTTAACATGAATCATAGCATTGTCTTCATTGCTTTTGAAAACTCCGGCTTTAATGGCCTCTTCAGCCTTTGCTTTTGCTTTTGCTTCATCAGCGTAGACAATGCGAAGGGCAAGGCGCAATTTGAGCGAATTGGCAAATTTAATCCACTGGGCAAAGTTCCCGTTGTAGATATTGTCGTATGCGGCAAGGGGTTTTACTCCCGGATTAGCCTTGACATAGCTTTGCAGAATATCCACAGCTTCATCAAGTTCTTGGAAGAACTGATCGTATACCTCTTCCTGTGGCGTGAACGGAACGTCGGAAGCAGGAACAAAATTCTTATAGGGAATAGGCCCATACATATCCGTAATGCGGTGCATGCCGTATACTTTGAGTATCTGTCCTACAGCGAAAGTGGTTGGGCTGATATTCTTTTTGGTGTAAAGGCTGTACCATGGGTTCATATAGTTTTGGTAAGCCACGGTATATGCTGTTGTACACCAATCGGGTGTCATGCTGTAGGTGGTATTATTGTGGCCGTTGTTTTCAAACATATTGGATGCCCCTTGCTGGCCGGAATAAACATCACCGGCAAGACTGAACATCTTTTGATAGTTGTTCACGTCGACATTCTGATCTTTCACAACGCAGGGGTTGAGCTGATATTCCATCTGGGTTATCAGCGATCCCAATCCTAAATTATCATATCCCAACTCTTTTTCGGTAGCGGCATTGGGATCGGTATTGGTCTCATAAAAGTTATCGGTACATGCATTCAATGTGAAACTTATTGAAGCTGCAGCCAGTATGAGTTTGGCATTTATGCCTATAATAGATCGTTTCATGAGTGTTTATATTTTTGATGTTATAATGCGAATCTTACATTCAGGCCAAAGCTTCTAAGACTTGGCATAAGGAAGTAGTCTATCCCCTGATAATAGGTACCTACAGATGAAGTGAGCTGTGGATCGAACGGAGCTTTATTATAGATCATCCATAAATTGCGAGCGTTGACGGAGATAGTTAGATCCTTGATGGTGTTGCCAAACAGAGGCTTACCGAATTTATAGGATAACGACGCTTCGCGCAAACGGATGTTGGTTGCACTGTACACGTAATTTGATAAAACGCCTGAGCCTCCGCCCACTTGCTTGTAATAGGTTTCTGCATCCATGAGAATACCGTTGACATATACACCACCGTTGTCGCGTGCTTTGGCACTTTGCTCGGATGCACCGAATGAATCGAGTACGGCCTGTGTAGAAGAAACTACCTTGCCTCCAATACGTGCATCGACGAGGAACGACAGTGTGAACCCTTTATATTTAAAGGTGTTGTTAAAACCAATGATACAGTCGGGATTAGTATTTCCGGCATAAATTAAGTTCTCATTATTAACCAGCATTTGCTGAGTGTTGGGATTGACATACACGTATCCGTTTCCATCTTTTACAAAAGAATTCACGTAAATATCACCAACAGAACCTCCTTCGTTGATATAATTACGGAAAGAAGATAAACCACCCATATCGAAATGAGAAACATTCATAGGTTTACCTGTGAAGGGATTAGGAATGTTTTGTACCAATTCCACAATCTTATTTCTATTGCATGTAAACGTGAACATTGGTGAATACTGCACATTGCCGAACGAAAGGTCTGCATCCAATGAGGCCTCAACACCTTGGTTATTCACTTTTCCCGCGTTTACATAGAAGTAACGGTAACCACTATTATCTTGTGCGCGGAATTTGAACAGCTGGTCAAACGTATTGGCATTATAATAAGTAATGTCTAAACCGAGCTTATTGTTCAGGAAGCGAGAACTTAATCCGATTTCAAAAGACTTTGTTCTCTCAAACTTCAGGTTGTTGATAGGAAGGTCGGGATTGATACTCACACCTCCACCGGGACTGATTGGATAAGAGGGGATGGTAATGCCAGCAAGATAAAGAGGCACATTTCCTACTTTAGCATACGATAGGCGCAGCTTGGAAAAGGTGAGTATACTCTTGGGAACTTTTACAAGCTCGGTCCAAATAAACGACAAACCGGCCGAAGGGTAGAAGATACTCTTGCTATTGGTGTTGGCCAAGAGAGAAGTCCATTCATTGCGTCCGGTAAGATCGAGGAACAACATTCGTTTATAATCGAACGATGCACTGACAAACAAAGCCTGCGACTTCATAGCTTTTCCCTCTTGATATTGCGGTTCGGGAGTTAAGTTATTCAAGGTAAACTTATTTGGAACGCTTGCCAATGGGGCACCGAATTCCAGCTTATTGGAATTGGCTGTATAATTGAAGCTACTATTCTTAAAGCTTCCTCCGGCATTGATAACAACGCCTAATTGTGAGAAGTTCTTATTGAAACTTGCTATGATGTCACCATAGTCTTGCACGCTTTTATCGGCAGCTCTAAGATAAGAACCTTTGTCGGAACCGGAAGTGAGCAACAACAGTGTCGATGCATGGTTTTTAATTTCGTTTACCTTGGTATTACGGTCGGTTCTGAAACGGGCGCTTATGTTGAGCCAATTGGTGATTGTATATTTCAGCGTTCCACCCATGATGATGCGTTCATCTTGATTGATGTTGAAATTTCTGTGGGTTATCCAATAAGGATTCTGCAAACTTCTTTTCTGATCTTCATAGGGCCAGAATTGAGTAGCAAAGCCTCTGCTGGCATTGTATCGCTCGTATGATTTGTATTTTTCTATATTATCGCCTCGCGGAAATAGATAGAGCGGCACAATGGGATTGTAATACTCTCCTTGGGAAAGCATGTTTTGCGTTTTCTTATTTACATACATGAATGTGGCACCCAAGCTCAGCTTGTCGGTTATGGAATACATGCCGTTATAGGTCACGTTGTAGCGGTTGAGCTTATTGTTATGGATGATTCCATGGGCGTTGTATGCAGCCAAAGAGATATACGACTTGTTCTTATCGTTACCGAATTGCAGTCCGACACTGTTTGAAAAACTGCTACCGGTATCGAAGAAATCTGCCGGATCGAACGAAGCCGGATCTTGTAGTTTCGGTCCCCAGCTGGAGAATTCGCCGGTGCGGCTTCCGTATGAATTTTGGAGTTTAGGCAATATAAAGGGGCGGTATAGATCCGTGTAATGTGAGAATGTGATACGTGGTTTTCCATCTTTTAAACCGCCTTGCTTTGAAGTTAGCATGACTACACCATTGGCAGCCTGACCGCCATAGAGGGCTGCTGCCGAAGGGCCGGTGAGAACAGTGACCTCGGCAATGTCTTCCATGTTAATGCCGGAAATGCCGTCTCCTTCATCTACACCGCCGAAGCGACCGTTGGAAGAGGAAGCTCGCTTAGGAAATAAGTCGGGCAATGGGATACCATCCAGCACGTAAAGCGCATTATTGTTGCCTTCCGGATTTACCGATTTATCGCCACGCATAACGACCTTGGTAGATCCACCAATACCTGAAGCCCCTTGGCTCACGGTGATACCAGCGATCTTTCCCGACAAGGCATTGGCAACGCTGGCTTCTTTTACAGTAAGCAGTTGGTCGCTTTTGAGTTTTTGAACATTATAACTTAAGGCTTTGTCTTCTCTTTTGATACCCAATGCCGTTACCACCACCTCGTTCAGATTTTGACCTTCTTCAGCCATTTTAATATCTATGCTGGACCGATTGCCCGGATGAACGGTCTGGGGAGAATAACCGATATATGAAAATTCGATGGCCGGATTGGCGCTTTGGGTAGTAAAGGTGTAATGTCCGTTTATATCCGTTACAACTCCCTGCCCGGTGGTTTTATCGATAACGCTCACTCCAATGAGTGGTTCGCCTTGAGCGTCGGTCACCACTCCTGATACGGTGTGAGGTCCTTGCTGCGTTTTTTGTTCTTGTTTGGCATTCTGTTTCTCTGCTTTATAAGTCAGATAAATCACGTCTCGAGAGATCCGGTAAGTGATACCTGTACCTTTGAACAGTTTGTTAAGCAACGTGTTAATTGGAACATTTTGTGCATTCACAGCGTTTACTTGAATGCCTCGAAGCGAGTCGTTGTAAAAGAAACTGTACTTTGATTGTGACTTTATTTTCTCAATAACAGTCTCAAGCTTGGTACGATTTGTGGAGAGATTGATTTGTGCATTCACCCATTGGAAGGGGATGCAGAAGAAACACAGAGATAAGATGATCCTATTTAAAATAGGATTTCTTTCATAGCAATGTTTTTTCATATTAAATTGGTAAAGTTAAACATACAATCCGCCATGCTAAACGGACTTTTTCAAGTTAATAGTATATTAGTAGTACAATTTACTGTTTAAGACTACGTACCCTTGTGCTGCATTTTTTCTCACAGTAAATATTTTGAGTTGAAAGGGAATTTGCGCTAAAAGACTTTTATACTGTTCCGGGGCCGGTGGAGTACAAAAGTTTGTTTTGTTACATTTCAGGTTATCAGCAGTTGCCGAAAGCATAAGAAATACTTTCGGCAACTGCTGATAACCTTAGTATGCGAGCTGTAAGGTTAAGCTCGTTTGTGCAGGAAAACCTCAGCTATTTGGTATATAAGTTGATGGTATGCCGGTAATGACTGTATTTAAAAGGAATAGAGTAAGATAAATCTTGCAAAATAGAGTCAATGTCTTGTGTGCATCTGATTAAACCCGAATAGGTAGAATGGTCGTGAAGGGCAGGCGTAATCTGAATGTTCACATTGTATAGCTTTTCGAGTATGGCCATGATTTCTGTGATCCGCATGTTGTTGAAAGGTATCATGTGGTTGTGCCATACGGCTTCTACCGGCGTGTAGGTATCTATTACTTCAATACTTTGGCTTGCTTTGTCGAGCACGGCTTTTTGGTTGGGACGCAAAGTAATCATGCCTTCATTGTGATTGCCCGATACTTTGACGCGCCCTTCGATAAGTGCTACTTCGATGGTGTTGCTGTTAGGGCGGGTATTGAAGTTGAAAGTGGTGCCGAGCACTTGTGCTGTCATGGCTTCACTTTTTACGATAAAAGGGTGTAGGCTATCTTTAGCAATCACAAAATAGGCCTCGCCTTCCAATTCTACTTCTCGCTCTGCGGTGCTGAATGTGGCGGGATAGCGCAAGGTGGAATTCGTGTTGAGCCACACTTTGCTGCCATCAGGCAATACAACTTGCTTTATACCGTCTGTCAACGTTGCTATTTCCATCATTTCGACTGAGTTATGCAAGGCATTCATTCCTACGAAAGACAAGCATAGAATCAATACTGCCGCCGCGGCATAACGGATGATTTGTACGGAACGATGTCTTTTTTTGCTCTGTTCTTCTCTTTCTATTCTTCTCATCAGATTGATTTCCGCACGTTGCACACGTGCCTCGTTGGAAAAATGGACATGCTGGCCGGTGTGATAGGCTTCCATTATCTGAAATAGGTATTTGGCATTATCTTCTGATGCGTTTGCCCATTTATACAATTGTTCAAGCCTTTTTGCAGAACAACGCCCTAATATGTAGTCTTTGATAATTTTGTCGTTTATCTGATCCATGATATTGCGTCAAGATATTGTTTTATATAAATAATACAATTAAGAGGTAAAGAAAACGTACTGTAAAAATATAAATAATAAAAAGTATATCAGGTCTTTCAATCGGGTTCGCATGTATTTCAAGGCTTTGTACATGTGTACTTCTACCGTTCTTACAGATATTCCCATGATGTCGGCAATCTCTCTATTCGACATGCCGTGAATATATCCCATTCTAAAAATCTGTCTGCGCTTCTCAGGAAGTTCATCTATGGTTTTGTCAATGATTTGCTTGAGTTCAGAGTTTTCCAAATCTGTTTCCACATTATTGTTGTCGGGATGATAATACTGCATGCGTTTATTCTCTAACTCCACGTATTCTTTGGCATACCTCCCAATCACATACTTGTGTTTCAGCACATTCACGGCGTGCGTATAAACTGATCGAAATAGAAAAGCTCGTACATGTTGTACTTCCGAAATATTGTCGCGCCTGCGCCAATATTCCATAAAAGCATCTTGCACTATATCTTCTACCTCATCGTGCCCAACGATTTTTGTCGCATAAAGAGCCAATGAAGGGTACAAGGTTCTGAATAGAATTCTGAATTCCGCGAGTGTCATACTGTTGCTTAATTTGATATGTTTCTATCCCCATTATTCCATCATAATGGTATTATCGGTTTTCATATCCTTGCCGCAAGAAAGCAATGAATGTTTTGTGCAACAGCATATAAAGACAGGTTGAGTAGTGGCAATAGAATTAATCTTTTCATAACTGTTTACTGATCACGTAATGCAAATATACAGCTTTTTTATGTTCCACTGACACAACCAAAGGTTAATTTGTGATATTTAGCGTATCGCTGCCATGGTTTCTAACGTAATGATAGTTTTATTGTGAACACACTCGGGACTTTGACCGCATATTGCAGCTTTCCAAAGAAGTTGTGTATCAAAGTAAGTAGAACTATTGATACACAACTTTCACGGTTTTATCGCTTAAAACAAGTGGAAAACAAAATGGTAGAGCGCACTCACTCCATAACCGGCCACTGTGGCTGTAATGACATGTACCATGCCCGGCTTCATGAAAGAGTGGTTGAGTAAGTATTTGCCAATGACGGTTGTGCCCGACCGGTCAAAATTAACCGTGGCAATATCCGACGGATAATTGGGAATAAAGAAGTAGCCATAAACACTTGGCATGACGCCCAGCAGCACCCATCCCTCTATACCTAAGGCGTAGGCCAATGGAAGCATGGTCACCACCACGGCGCCCTGACTGTTTATAAGCACGGACACGAGGAAGAAAGCGATGGCGATAGCCCATGGATAAGCACGCACCAAATCGCCAAGCATGGCCTGCATCTCGGGCTGATAATTATCAAAATAGGTATTACTCATCCACGCGATACCATAGATGGCCACCACTGCCACCATACCGTTCTGCCACACCGGCCCGCTAATAGCAGCCTTGGACTTGGCCTTACAGAACATAATCATCAGCGCCGCGGCCGAAATCATGATAATTTGAATCACCACATTCATTGTCAGGTGCTTCTGTACTGTCTGCGTAACACCGGCCATGAGCACGCCGGCCTTGGCCAACTGCTTTGCCGTTACCGACACGCCCGACATTGATACGGGACCTGCGCCATCCACCGGCTCTATGGCTGACCACGAAGGAAGGATATTCACACCGAACATCTGCGGCAAGGAAATCGCCAATATAAGGAGCAGCGCACCCAAGAACACGTAAACCGCCCGACGACTTTCGGGGCTGATGGTCTTGTCGAGCGTAGTGGCGTTGCTGCCATAAATATAGGCCCGCTGAGCAGGATCGGCCAGCTTACGCTGAAATTGTGGGTCCTTATCGAGGTCGAGGCCCCGATGATAGCTCACCAAAGCGGCAAAGAAGATACCCAACACACAAGCCGGTATGTTCACCATGATAATCTGAATGTTGCTCACATGGAACCCATACTGCGATGAGATAGCGGCAAACGCCACCACAGCCGCGGCAATGGGTGAACACGTGATACCGATTTGTGCCGCAATACTGGCCACGGCGCAAGGACGTTCGGGGCGTATTCCCTTCTTCAGGGCTATGTCGCAAATTATGGGCATGAGCGTGTAAACCACGTGACCCGTGCCAACAAGCACCGTAAGAAAGAACGTCGTGAAAGGCGCAAGAAAGGTAATACGCTCGGGATGACGCCGCAACATGCGCTCGGCTATCTGCACCATCCAATCCATACCGCCCGAGGCTTGCAACATACCCGCACAAGTAACGGCGGCAATGATAATATAAATAACATCGGTAGGAGGCTCACCGGGCTTCAATTGGAAACAAAACACGAGAATGGCAAGGCCAATGCCCGAGATAGCTCCCAGCGCTAATGAACCATAGCGCGCGCCTACCCACAAGGCAAGCAACACGATCAGCAATTGGATAATCATTAAAGGTGTCATAGATAGTAATATAAGTTATACGTCAGCAAATATAAAAAAAAGTACCAAAGACCGATAGCTTTACGACTATTTTTTGACATTAAGGTATAAATTAATAATAAAAAGCAGAAAAACGTCAGCCTCGCAACGCCTTATTCACGCCCCAACACTCTGCCACCCCACCCCTTTAAACAGCATGTGCCGCCTCCCGACAGACGGGAAGCGGCACACGATAATTTATTTTCTTGCCCCATATAAAAAGGGCGAACAAGGCCTCATCGGCTATTTCTGACGGATAAAGATATTAATGGGGCAACCGTGCATGCTCCAGTTCTCACGAATCTTGTTCTCGAGGAAGCGACGGTAATTCTCTTTCACATACTGAGGCAGATTGGCATAGAACACGAAAGAGGGAATCTGCGTATTGGGCAACTGCGTGCAATACTTTATCTTGATGTACTTACCCTTGACGCTCTGCGGCGGGAAAGCCTCGATAAGTGGCAACATCACCTCATTGAGTTTAGAGGTACCGACATGGGCCTTGCGATTGAGATATACCTCCTTAGCCGTTTCCAACACCTTAAAAATACGCTGCTTGGTCAGGGCCGAGGCAAAAATGATGGGGAAATCAACGAACGGAGCCATACGATTGCGGATGGCAGCCTCGAACGTGTTGATAACCTTTTGGGTCTTGTCTTCTACCAAGTCCCACTTATTGACAACCACCACAAGACTCTTATTGTTCTTCTGAATAAGCTGGAAGATGTTCATGTCCTGCGCTTCTATACCTCGAGTGGTGTCAATCATGAGGATGCAGACGTCACTGTTCTCAATGGCACGAATAGAACGCATGACACTATAGAACTCCAAGTCCTCCGACACTTTGTTCTTACGACGGATACCGGCGGTATCAACGAGGTAGAAATCGAAGCCGAACTTGTCGTAACGGGTATAGATACTATCACGCGTGGTGCCGGCTATCTCGGTCACGATGTTACGGTCCTCACCGATAAAAGCATTGATAAGACTGCTCTTACCCGCGTTCGGACGACCTACCACGGCAAAGCGGGGAATATCGTCCTCTATCTCTTCCTTGTTCTCGGCAGGCAGCTTCTCCAATACCACATCGAGCAAATCGCCCGTTCCACCACCAGTGGCGGCACTGATACAGAAAGGCTCACCTAAGCCTAACTTATAGAACTCGGCGGCCGTATAGTATTCCGCGCTGTTGTCTACCTTATTGGCCACAAGGATGACGGGCAGCTTGGTACGACGCAAAATCAGCGCCACGTCCTCGTCCCAATCGGTCAATCCTGTCTCCACGTCAACGAGGAAGAGCACCAAATCGGCCTCCTCGGTGGCTACGATAACCTGCTTACGGATGGCGTCCTCAAAGATGTCATCCGACTTAACGACCCATCCTCCCGTGTCGACAACGGAAAATTCACGAGCGTTCCATTGGCATTTGCCATACTGACGGTCGCGGGTTGTGCCGGCGGTATCGCTCACGATAGCCCGGCGTGACTGTGTTAATCGATTAAAAAGTGTTGACTTGCCCACATTGGGGCGGCCAACGATCGCAACTAAATTTGCCATAATGTTGTTTAATTTCTGAAGTTATACATTCTTCGGCCCTCCCTTATGCGGAGAGTATGCCCTCGTTCTATTCAGGGCCAAATACATATTTCTTGAATGATCCTTACTCGGGATTATACCCGAAATTGGTAAGTTCACGTTGTGAGGAGCGCCAATCCTTGTCGACCTTGACGAAGATTTCGAGGAAAATGGTCTTATCGAAAAACTTCTCAAGTGCCTTGCGGGCCTCGGTGCTCACTTTTTTCAGGGCCACACCCTGATGACCTATGACAATGCCTTTCTGTGAATCGCGCTCCACATAGATAACCGCGTTGATGTGAATCTTCTTCTCATCTTCCTTGAATCGCTCCACGGCGACCTCCACGGAATAAGGTATTTCCTTGTCATAGTAGCGCAATATCTTCTCACGGATAATCTCTGACACAAAGAATTTCGCCGGTTTGTCGGTCAACTGGTCCTTGTCGAAATAAGCAGGCGACTCGGGCAACAGTTCCTTAATGCGCTTCATGAGAATGTCCGTACCAAAATTGTTCTTGGCCGATATGGGAAGTATCTCGGCATTGGGCAACAGCGCATGCCACTTCTCCACGATACTGCCGAGCTCTTTCTGATTGCTCTCGTCGATCTTATTGATGAGAAGCAGCACGGGAATGGTCATTTTCCTGACTTTTTCGAGGAAATCGAGATTTTTCTCCGCATTCTCCACCACGTCGGTCACGTAGAGCAAGACATCGGCATCGGCTAAAGCCGACTCCGAGAAGGCCAACATCATTTCCTGCATTTTGTAGTTGGGCTTCAAAACACCGGGCGTGTCGGAGAACACGATCTGCGTGTCGTCCGTGTTGACGATACCCATGATGCGATGGCGCGTGGTCTGGGCTTTAAACGTGGCGATACTGATGCGCTCACCGACGAGCTGGTTCATCAGCGTACTCTTGCCTACATTGGGATTGCCCACGATATTAACAAAACCTGCCTTGTGCATAGAAATCTTTATTAGAACAAAAAAACGCACCGTCTTATCAATCAATAAGAAAGATGCGTTTTCTTGTTATATCAATATTTTTGGTTTACTTTATCCCTGCCACGGCGGCACCGTCGTAGGCCCAGCGATAATAAGTAGCGCCGTTGACGAAACCTGCGCCAAAAGCGGTGAATATGAGGTTGTCGCCTTTCTTCAAATCTTTCTCAAAATCCCAAAGTACCAATGGCATGCAGGCTGCGCTGGTATTGCCATAGCGTTGGATGTTGACGAGGACTTTCTCCATGGGAACACCCACACGCTTGGCCACGGCTTCGATAATACGAAGGTTGGCCTGATGGGGCACAACGTAATCAACGTCGTCCACGGTAAGCCCATTACGCTTTATCACTTCAAGACAATCGTCGCCCATCGCCGTCACGGCATAGCGGAAGACCGTGCGGCCCTCCTGATAGGTGAAGTGCATGCGATGGTCCACGGAATAGTGGGAAGCGGGGAACACGGAGCCTCCGGCCTTGACATGAAGGAAAGGAAGTCCTTTGCCATCGGTGCGATGGTAAGAGTCGATCAGTCCGACATTCTCCTCCTCCGTGCCTTCCAACATGACAGCTCCTGCACCATCGCCGAAGAGCGGACAAGTAGCGCGGTCCTGATAATCGGTCAGCGACGACATCTTGTCGGCACCTATGACGATGATACGCTTGTGACGACCACTCTGAATCATGTTGCAAGCCACGTCGAAAGCGTACATGAAACCGCAGCAGGCTGCCGACAAGTCGAACGCGAAAGCATTCTTCAGTCCCAGCTTGCCCAGTACGATGGACGCCGTAGAGGGGTGAACATAGTCAGGAGTTGTGGTTGCCACAACCAACGCGTCAATGCTATCAGGATCGACACCGGTCTTTTTAAGCAATAGCTTGGCGGCCTTACGGGCCATGTAGGAAGTACCGAGGCCTTCTTCGGTCAGAATGCGGCGCTCCTTAATTCCTGTGCGGGTAACGATCCATTCATCATTGGTGTCGACCATACGTGACAACTCGTCGTTGTTAAGGACGTAGTCGGGCACATAACCGGCAACACCTGTGATGATAGCGTTAATAGTTCCCATTATTCAGCGGTTTCCTTAACAACTGCTACCTTGCCTCTGTAATAACCGCAAGTAGGACAAACGGTGTGGTAAACGTAGTAAGCACCGCAGTTAGGGCATACTGCCAATGTGGGGGCTACTGCCTTATCATGAGTTCTTCTCTTAAGTGTACGAGTCTTCGACTGTCTTCTTTTAGGATGTGCCATAATTCTTTAATGTTTAATTTTATCTTATTATTCTTTTAATTTTCGGAGGGCTTCCCAGCGCGGATCTATGGTCTCTTCTTCCTCACTACTTCGGGTAGCCAGATGTTCTTCAAGCATCTTCATCATAGCAGGGTTGCAATTTCCAGGTGCATGCACATGCTTGATAGGAATATTGAGCTCTATAAATTCATAAATGAGCCATGAAACGTCCAGCCGACCTTCGTCTTCCGGAACGACCACAAGCTCATCTTCCTCTGAGTATTCTTCTCCAAATCTGGCGACAAGCCGCTGGTCGGCCTCTATGGGCTGCAACATATCATCAAGACACTTGTCGCACGGAATGTGTACATGGCCCACGATATGGAATTCCAAGTCGAAAACGGAACCCGCGCGATGAATCATTACATCGGCCACGAGCTGTCCCCGATGAATTTCAGGGGCCTCAATCGCCTCAAAATAAGCGTCGTCAAGCTGCAGCTGCAAAGTGGTTTTACCCTCTTCCAGCGCTTTCAGATCTATCTTAAAGGGCTCTAAGCTACACATTTACAATAAATTGTATATTGTTTCGGGCTGCAAAGTTAGTAAAATCTATGCAATATACAAAATAAAAGCACTTTATTTTTTAGCGTCTATCCCATGAATAGTAAAGCGTTGGAAAGAAAACTCCGACGACATGGCTCCTTAGCCGTGGTTTTGCCAAAGCTACGCTCCGGCACGGTCGAAGGGCTGCTTTCATCGGGTCAAAAGCCTGCTTTGGGATTCCCAAAAGCCCCCTTCGGTCGCATCAAAAGGCCGCTTTTATTCGCCCGAGGGGCTACCGGCCCAAAATACCACCGGTCAACCTACTGCCACAAAGCTCAAGAATATTTAACCCGCTATTGACGTTATGTAACGCGGTTTGCTTGCAGGATTGAGGAAAAATCAGGAACTTTGCGGAATACTTGGCCGCCACCTCAATGACGGACTTGCCATGCTCACAATGGTAAAGCCTTATGGTGGAAGGCGGATATATCGCAGCCATCACACTCACGTATAACTTATAAAATATTAATAACTTATAAACATTATCACCGCCACAAGCACTATGCTATACAAGGCCATCCTAACCATAAGATTACAGATGATTGCCAATTTCCTCAAGGAGTTGGGCTTCATGATGTCGATGGTGCTGATCGTATTGGCCATGGGACTGCTCTTGCTGTTCACGAAGCTCCCGGCAGGCTATCTCACCATGGCATTGGCATGCGTGCTGTGCTGTATTCATTTCGCGAGGAAAGACAAAACGATGATAGAGACGCTGTCGAAACGCATGTATAGAAAGGTGTTGCGGGTTGACTATACATTGACAGCGGCCCCGTTTTTCATGGAAGCCGTGCTTTTAGGACATGTGAAAGACATGGCAGGATGTATGCTCACGCCCCTTGTTTTCATGTATCTGCCCTCCTTCCAATTTCATTTAAGAATACCCACTCATCCGCTGCTCCTAAAAGGAAGTTTGTTTTACGCGGGCAACATGAGGCTGTTGCTTGTACCATACATCATCTGTCTGCTCTGCGCCGCCATGGGATGGCTTTACGCCAATAGGAACCTGATGATAGTAAGCACCATGGTTTTCGTTTTTCTATTGGGCGGTCTACAGTTTATGAAAGCGCGACTGCCGCATGTACTTTTTTATAAAGACTTCCACCACATGGTTCTCCTAAACGGTCGGTTGGCGTTCATGAATGCCCTCATGCTGCTTATTCCCTTTGGCATTCTGTATTTCGCGGCGGCCCCGAACGGGCTTCGACTGCGTGAAATATGGGTTGGATGGGCAGCATGTGCCTTGTTTTGGCTACATACTTACCTGCTCCGATTTTCTACTTCCTCCCTAACGATCATACATGAATTTATTTTCATGGCCTTGTTTATCCTCTGTTGCGCAGCCATTATTTCCAATTATATGGTCGTCGGGCAGCTTATCATAGCAATATTGCTCATCTTCATCGCTCGAAAACAAACACACAGCATTTTTAAAAGAACAATATGAAAGTAACACATATAACCAAACGATACGGGAAACAGACCGTTCTCGACGACGTGAACATAGATTTTGAGCATGGTCGTATTTACGGAATCATGGGTGAGAACGGCGCGGGCAAGAGCACGTTATTCAGATGTATGACAGGACTGGAGCAGTTTGACGGGACTGTTTCCATGGATTCGCATGCCACGATTGGCTATCTGAACGACTCACCTTACTTTTATCCATTGGTAACGGCACGAGAATTTATCGATTTCAGCCTTCGTGCAAGAGGATTGGAGATTGACGAGGCTGAAATAAAGGCGCTCAACGAGCAATTCAGATTGCCCCTCCGGCAATATCCAAGTAGTTACTCCATGGGCATGAAGAAACGGCTCATGCTCCTGATTCTCATGCTACAACACAGCGATATTTACATTTTGGACGAACCGTTCAACGGGTTGGATTTATCAGGCAGCCTGCTGCTGAAGAAATGGATTTTGGAAATGAGTCAACAAGGACGGCTCATCATTCTCTCGTCTCACATCATTTCATCGCTTACCGACATCTGCAACGAGATTCTTTACATCCATCATGGAAAAATCGTCAAACGGTTCAAAGATAAGAACACGGCAGAAATTGAATCAGAGATAAGGGCCTTCATCATGTCTACATAGCCGTGGCGACAAAGTCGGGAGCGCTTGTGGCAGTCCGCGAAACATGACGCAAAGGGATAAAAAGAATGTTGAATGTGGGCTTTCTTTGAAGAGTAACATTTAAATAAAAGCAAACAATACTTTTACAATTGTGGCTCGTTCGATGCGTTCAATGTCAGGAAATTCCGTATGTTTTGTTTGAGATAAGACGGAAATGTTCCAAATGATAAGTTGTTTTTTTTAACCTATATCAGCACAACCCGTCAATAAAAAAGCCGTTGACGAAGTAAACTCTACGTTTAAAACCTTCGCCAACGGGTGAGCAATATATATTTTTAAAACTCTAATTCCAATCCCATATCTTCCAATAAAGGGAGTCGTAAGTGAGCAATATACACTTTTTAAAACTCTAACTCCAATCCTATCATCAAATCTTCGGGAGCAAACAATATACCAAAGCCATTAGAACCAATCTTAGGCTCCTCGCCCATTACGTAGTCCTTTCTATACCCCGCAAAACCAATGCGCATGCAGAGACACAGTCCTTCCGTCAGGTCCACGCAGGCGCCGGGCCTTATCCCGATTTCCCATCCATGGAGATTAGTCGTCTGTTGAGTAGCTTTATTCTTTTCCTTCGTCCAATTTAGGCCGAATCCTCCATCCAAATACAAATTAAACGGGCCCTTATGCAGGTAATAATAGCGAGCGAAAGGCGACACCTTGAAGCCATGGGCAGAAATACGCTCTTCACCTTTCGTGCTTTTCTCGTACTCATAGCCCAGCAACATTCCCAAGCCCCAATCCTCATTAAACAAGTAACCAAACTCCGGACATAAGTCAAACATGAAGTGCTTGTCTTCGCTATTGTTCCACAACGTCAGCGCTCCTCCGGCGAAGAAGCGTCCACTCTCTTCATGCGCAGTAAAGGGTTGTACGGTGACTTCCGCCCCATGGCCTTGTCCTTTCGCAGCGACGGCCAAAGCGTTCACCCCGTTCATGGTGGCAACAATATCCGTTTGACTTGGCCATTCCTTCTCCGTGGTCAGAATCTTTGTTTCATCCTTGCCCTGAACAACAGCCATAGGATATTGTCCTTTCGCTACCAACTCCAATACATCAGAGTTATTCTTAGCCGAAATTCCTTTCGCATAACTTTGCCCATACATGGCGGTAGTCAGCCCTAAAGCCGCCAACAACAGAATCAGTGTCTTTCGCATAATATAAAGTTTACCATTAATCGTCCAACGATTGATCATTTCTTTATTTGCAAAAGTAAGCCAAACACCTATTTATTACAATCCCTATTAGTAGGTATTTTAAAAACATTTGCTATTTAAAAGAATAAAGCACCGATAATATAAAACATTTAAGTAACTTTGTCTTTGATAAAACAAGATAAAATATTATCGATACTGATTGGTTGACATCCATAAACCTACAAAATATTATTATGATATAAACTTTTAAGCCAATAATATTGGAAAAAATATCTTTAACAGTAGATCGGTAAATCCAATTATATAATTAATAAATGGTGCTATCAATAATATTTTGATAGATTCAAAAACGATATTGCAGCATTCTTACTGTTGGATGTGAAAAATCGAACCTTGAGTTACAATTATTGTTTTGAAAATAGTAAATATGATTAATTCTTCTAAAATATCGAATTGGTTAAAGAGTGGAGAATATCTCTCTTTGATAGACTCTGCCCTCACAAAAATTATCAGAGATTGTGAATCTTCTGATAGTGAAGCACATACTTCTTCTATTTTTGAGAACGAAATATATTACTTAGTCAGAAGCCAATTAGGAATTGAATTACAATTTAGCAAGGAAACTCCTATTGAAGGTGTGGTACACAAATTTGAGGGACTTTCATCTCGAAAGAGTGGTCATGGTAGATTAGATGCTGTTGTAAACAATATCATCATCGAGTACAAACATAATACAAAATTAAAAACACAAAAACAGATAACCTCAGCATTCGAGCAAGTAAAGGACTATCTCATTGCTCTGAATAAAAATGAAGGTATAAAATATGATGCTATTCTAACTGATGGTATCAAAATTGCATTTTTCCAGTTTGTTGGTGATGTAGTTTGTAATACTTCATTAAGAAATATTACAGCCAATGATATTAATAGAATTATTAATGCAATTTTAAATAATCAATCTAAGAAATTTGAACCCTCTAATATTGTTAAGGATTTTTCAATATCCCCTAATTCAGAATCGGCGTCTAAAATAATAGCAAAGATTCTGTATAAAGAACTGTCTAATGACATTACAGAAAAGTCAAATATGTTATATACAGAATGGAAAGAATTAATGCACTTGTCTGTTGAAGACAACGGAAAAAGCAGAGATATTGAGAAAAGAAGAACAGACCTTACCAATATTTTCACTAGTAAGATTTCTGATACCGAAAAAGAGTATAAAGCTTTATTTGCCCTCCAAACAACATATTCAATCATCGTAAAACTAATAGCATGCAAGATTGTTGACAAACTAAATTTCAATAAAGATACACATGATTATCATGACTTGTCTTCATTGACATCTGAAAAGACTCAGATCTTTTTCCAAAAAATGGAAGATGGATATTCCTATACAAGTATGGGGATACGAAATTTCCTAGAGGGAGATTTCTTTTCTTGGTATGCAGATTCTAGACAATGGTCAGAAGATTTTTGGTCAAATATAAAAGTAATCATAACAACTTTAGACGAATACTCTTCTTTCTCACTAAATGTAAAATATAATCCTATCGATGTATTTAAAGATCTCTACATGAGCATAATACCACAGTCCATTAGACATTCAATGGGAGAATACTTTACCCCGGAATGGCTGGCCGACAGTGTTATTACAGAAGCACTACAAACAATTAGTAGTAAAAACTGGAGTGCTATTGATCCTTGCTGTGGCTCTGGAATTTTCATTATTGCTCTCATTAAAAAAGTTGTAGGGGATATAAATATCAACGATCTTTCAGACACTGAAAAAAAATACTTACTACAATCAATTCTAGATAGAGTGCATGGTATTGATATAAATCCACTATCTGTTTTGTCTGCAAGAGTCAGCTATTATATTGCAATTCATCAATTTGGCGATATAGAAGATATAGAAATACCTATTTTATTAGGCGATTCTGCTATCGTACCTAGTTCCAAAAATATAGACAACATTGATTGTTATTACTATTCTATCAACAATAATAAATATGGAACATTGAATGTTTTACTTCCAAAAAGTTTTGTAGATAGACTTGACTTTGGAAAAAAAATGAACGAATTACAAGCTCTTGTTAAGGCCGAAAGTGCAACTGTGCTATACTCAAAGATCATAGAACACTTCACTGATCAAGAAAAAGCAAGTAAAATACTTATGGGGGCTATTCGCCAATTATCAGAAGATTTAATAAAACTGCATAAAAATAAATGGGATGGCATTTGGATAAGAATAACGACAAACTTTATGATGATAGCTCGTCTCCATAAGCATGAATTAATAGTAGGAAATCCACCATGGGTAAAATGGGAGCACCTTCCTGCTACTTATACAAGAAAAATTAAGGATTTTTGCGATATTAGACATATTTTCTGTAATGACGGAATGTATGGAGGTGCCCAATTGAATATTTGCGCCTTAATTTCAAACGTTTCAGCCACAAATTGGCTAAAGGACAATGGGGTATTAGCCTTCTTAATGCCTGATAGCTTGATGTCTCAAAACTCTTATGAAGAGTTTAGAAATTTTTATATAGACTACACCAAGAGCGAGAGATTATATTTACAAAAAATAGATAGATGGTGTGCCCCATTACGACCATTTAAAGTTGGTACAAAATCTGTTACTCAAGATTTTAATACATATTATTATTCTAATCCAAAAATCGACTATAAGAATGGAGTTAAAGTTAGGGCAATTGCTAAGAAAAAAGGAATTAATGATCTTATCATTAATAAATGTCAGACTTTTGAAGAAGCAAAACAATACCTTATTTTTACAGAACAATCCGCAAAACAGCTGGCAAAAGAATCTACACAATTTACATATGTGTCGGAAGACTTTGACTATTCAACTATTATCGGTGAAACATCATATCTTTATAGAACAGGTGTAGAATCTACCCCTTTCGAAATATTTAAGATGATTGGCGTAGGTCCTTCTAAACAAGAAAATCACTATAGATTTAAGAATAAAGTACTCAAGACATCTAAGTACAAGGTAGATAATATACCACAAAAGGGTTGGGATTTTCCTGTTGAATTACTATATCCTATGGTTGAAGGTCCAGCTATAAAATCTTTTACATTTGATTGGGGTAATAATTATCATTTGTTACCCTATAATAAAGATAACACCTCGAGAGCTATTTCGTTAGATGAACTGACAAAAAAGAATCCAGAGATTGCCGTATACTTTTGTAAGTATAAAGAGTTATTAGACCAACAATCAGACAAAAGCAAAACGATGCATCAAGGTAATGAATTTTATGCACTTTCAAAAATTGGCCCATACACATTTGCTCCTTTCATTGTTGCAGCCAGGGATAATTCTAATTTTTGTTCAAGTGTGATTAAGCCTGTGACGACTCCATGGGGAAAAAGGAAACAAACTATTTGTGTAAAACATACTATTATTATCAGCCAAGATATAGATGGTAACTTTATAACCGAAGACGAATCACATTATATTAATGCAATTCTGAATAGTGGCATCGTTCATTCATATATTCACTCTACATTCAAATCTAATGGATTTAGTCTAAAGAAATCAAATCTTTGTATACCAAAATTTGACAAGTCAAACCGTTTGCATAACAGACTTGCTATTCTCTCCAAATACGCTTCTCTTCAAAGAAATGAGAAAGAACGTGAACGTGTTGTTAAATTGGCGACCTCCCTATATATTATGCTTTGCCAAGAGCAAAAAAAGACTCATGCACAGAGAGTTACTATTTATCACAAATAAATTCTATTGCTATAACTGCAAACCATTTGAATGTCATAAATGGAATCGTCTTAACCAAAAACTTATTAATATTTTGGCGGTAAATTTTATATATCATTCTCTCAGCCCCGTCTGACTAGTCTGATTGTTCCGACAAGTCCTATCTTAGTAACAACCTTCACCCACTCTTCACCTTATCCCCACCCTCAACTCAAACCATTCATCCTCCCAACCTTACACCCTCACAACTCCCCAACACACCAACACAAAAAAAGAGCCCCGACCACTCA
>NZ_DATCYK010000003.1:0-1714 GCF_036570325.1 Prevotella sp. | reverse complement strand
ACTGCTCGTTCCGCTGGGACGAAGCAAGACCTATACGGCCGTGGCAGTGGCGCTTCACGACACGAAACCCGACTTTGACGTGAAGGAAATACTTGCCGTGCTCGACGCCGAACCGGTGTTGTTGCCACAGCAAATGAAGCTGTGGCAATGGATTTCGGACTACTATTTGTCGCCCATAGGTGATGTTTATAAGGCTGCTTTGCCCTCGGGACTGAAGGCGGAGGACGGCTATCGGCCTAAAACGGAAACGTATATAGGCTTGGCCGAGCCGTGTAGGAACGAGCAAACGCTGCACACCTGCCTGAATATATTGGGCCGGGCGGCGAAGCAATATCAAACTTTCATGGAATACCTATCGCTCTCGGGATGGGATTCTATCGAGGGAACGACGACGCGAAAGCCCATCGTGGAGATTACACGGGAGGAATTGATGAATACCACGGGCTGCTCCTCGGCCGTTATCAAGGCGCTGACCGACCGCCGATTTCTTTATACTTATGAGAAGACCGTGGGCCGACTCAACAGCGACGGTGAGCCTCATCCCGAGTTGATACAGCCCCTTAGCCAACCACAGCAGGACGCTTACAACCAAATAGTGCTGCAATTCTTGTCGAAACCCGTGGTGTTGCTCCACGGAGTGACGTCGAGTGGCAAGACCGAAGTGTACATTCACCTCATTCAAAAGGCGCTCGACGACCATAAGCAGGTGCTCTATCTGCTGCCCGAAATAGCGCTCACGGTGCAAATAACCAGCCGTTTGCAGCGGGTATTTGGCAACCGATTGGGCATATATCATAGCAAATACAGCGACGCTGAGCGTGTGGAGATATGGAATAAGCAGCTCTCCGGCCATCCCTATGACGTTATTTTGGGTGCCCGGAGTGCGGTTTTCCTGCCCTTTCAACAGCTCGGATTGGTCATTATTGACGAGGAACACGAGACGAGTTTCAAGCAACAAGACCCCGCACCACGCTATCATGCCCGCAGCGCGGCCATCGTTTTGGCCCAAATGTATGGCGCCCGGACGCTCTTGGGCACCGCTACGCCGTCGATGGAAAGCTATTTCAACGCCCAACAAGGCAAGTATGGCATGGTAAGTTTGCTGACGCGCTATCGTGACATCAGCCTGCCCGAGATACAAGTGGTCGACATCAAGGACCTGCGACGCCGCAAGATGATGAACGGTCCCTTCTCACCCGACTTGTTATTGGCTATCCGTGAGGCCTTGAAGAGCGGAAATCAGGCCATTCTTTTCCAAAATCGGCGTGGCTTTGCGCCCATGATAGAGTGTCGGGAGTGTGGTTGGGTGCCCAAATGTAGCAACTGTGACGTTTCGCTTACGCTGCATAAGCGGCTCAATTTGCTGACATGTCATTACTGTGGGTTCACGTATGGCGTGCCAACGGTGTGCCCCAATTGTGGCAGTACCCAACTTCAAGGGCGTGGTTACGGCACTGAGAAGATAGAAGATTACATTCGTGAGCTCTTTCCCGAGGCCCGGGTGGCCCGCATGGACCTTGATACCACTCGCACCCGCAACGCTTATGAGCGTATTATTCACGATTTTTCATGTGGCAAGACCAATCTGCTCATCGGCACGCAGATGATCAGTAAGGGGCTGGATTTCGACAAAGTAAGTGTCGTAGGCATACTTGACGCCGACTCCATGCTCAATTATCCCGACTTCAGGGCCTACGAGCAGGCCTTCATGATG
>NZ_DATCYK010000002.1:0-4636 GCF_036570325.1 Prevotella sp. | reverse complement strand
TCAGATTAAAGTTATCTACAACTTGGTGAAGGTTCGTGGCTTTAAGATAGCCGCGGCACGCAAGATGTTGAGCGAGAATAGGGAGGGAGCAGACCGCAGCGCGGCCGTGATGGAAACGTTGGTGGCCGTGCGCGATGAGCTGAAAGAGCTGAAACGCCATCTTGACGGCTTGGTTTAAGATGGATGTTTATAGGTATCATAAGGTGTTGGGCGCCGTGAATTTGGCGGCGTTAGCGGTGGTCTTGGTGGCCGAGAATTTGCTTCCTTATGGTGTATATTTGGCATTTAATTTAACGTATTATAGCTGGTTGGTCTTTGCTTTCAGCCTTTGGATTTGGGCAGATTTGCTTTTTCGTTATTTGTATTGTCGCATTCCGTATGGCGACACGATTTATCTTACCTTGGCCGGGCTGGTTACTTTTATAGGCAGCGTGGCCCTTTTTCTTTTCGTACTCTTTTATTCTATTTTCCTGAAGCGCGACATTGTTTGTCAAACCTTGGGCTTTGAGGCCGTTTATGAGTGGTCGGTTTCTCGCTTGGAGGTGTACCGTGTAAATGGCATTGTGGCCCGTTGGGTGCAGGATATTGACCTTCCGAAGGGTCAAGTGCAGACGCCCCGCGTAGTGATAGCGGAGGAAGGAGCGAGCCATATCTTGCGTTTGAGGGCCGGCGACAGCCTTCGTGTTTATCAGGAGCAGGCGGGCAGATGGCAGCGCAGCAAGTAAAAGGGCTGTGAAATGTAAAGATTATTTGCCTAAAAAACGCTTTCCAAAATTGCTTCATTTAGAAAATCACATGCCTATGGCCGAGCGCCGAAGGGGGCGTTTGGGCGTGGCCGTGGGGTGAATGGGCTGTTCGGGAAGGGTAAAAGAGGTGATTTGGCGGGATGAAAACGGTGCTTTGATGGGATGAAACGGTCGTTTCGGTAGGGTTAAAGGCCCACTATGGTAAGGTAAAAGGCCATGAACGGGAAGAAGAAAATAGGCCTTCGGATAACTCGTTTTTTGTAAATAGTTGATAAATAGATAGTTATAAAAACGCTGAAAAATGCGTTATTTCCGACCAAAAGTTTCTCGGTGGGAAATAACGCACGCATTTTTGACCTTTTGTAAAGATGTTTCGCAATCGGTGAGAGGGCCGCCGTAGCCTTTCCATAGCCCGATGGTTTAAGGACGAGAGAGGGACTTGCTCTTGATGTTCGACAGCTTCGTGTTTCCTACATGGTCGAAAATCATGGGCTTGCGGTAGTCCTTCCCGTCGAAGGAAAGGCTGATGTTTTTTAGTTTTACCTCATCTATATTCCTGAAATACATGCCCCAGCAGGGAAATACGGGCCATTGGCTGAAGGGTCGGTTCTCAAACCATTGGGGCAGGTTGGGGTCGTCTATGCCCTGAAAAGTTAGTTGGGCGTGGCTGATCGTTACCTTTTGGGTTCGGCTTTTGCCCCAGCTTTTCAAGGAAAGGGCCATGCGGGTGATGGCCGAAGCCGTGATATGATGTATTTTGATGGTGCCGGCGGTATTGTCGTCGCTAAGCGTCATCGATAGCGGCGTGAGCACCCGGGTGGCCCGTATATGGTGAATGTGGATGTTATCCAACCGTCCCGGCGCCGGTCCCCAGCCTCCGGGCTCTAAGCTGATGGCCGCGTCGGAGGCGGTTTTGCCCGACGTTATGTGCTTGTTTTGCCCCGGTCCGTAGATGTCGCAGTGGCCTACCTCCATGTTGGTAGACGGCATAATCATGCGAATACCGTTGCAAGAGGAGTTCAGGAGGCAATGGGTTATCTTGATATTGTTCCAATATCCGCCGGCAATTGCGTCGTCGCCGGTGTGCATTTCGCAACGTGTGATGGCCACGTCGTCGCAGCTACGGATGTGAATACCGTCCCATCCCTCGCTGATTTTCAACCTATTGAACTTCGACTTTCTTATGTTGTAGGCCAAAATAGCGTAGTTGGCGGATCGTGTAATCTTGAAATCCTTGAAACGAAGGCGGTCGCCATTGACGATGAGAAGGGTGTGAGGACCCCGCATGTGTTCCTCGCCTTGGGGATTGACCACGTGCTGTCCGTCGATGGTTCCGGATCCTTCAATGCCGGCATTGCGTATGTTGATGAATTGTATCATGGCCTTTGACCACTCGGGATCGGAGGCGCTGTTGAAGTTAACCGACCCTCTGCCACTCTCGTATTTTGACAAGTCGTGGGTCGTCGTGAGCTTCTCGTAGGCTTTCAGGTCGTTGATACCCCGCAGTACGGCGCCTTTCTCGAGCCGAAGGGTCACGTTGCTGCGCATGTGGAGCGTGCCGGTGAGGAATATTCCTTGAGGAATGACCACGGTGCCGCCGCCCCGTTGGGCGCAGGTAGCTATGGCTTGGTCGATGAGTAGCGTGTTATCGGTCTTATTGTCGCCTATCGCGCCAAGCGTCAGCACATTGATTAGGATAGATAGGAGTAAAAACATGGGTAGATAAGAATAAAAGAAAAGGAGGGATGGGAGTAAAGACCTATTGTCTTACTGCCATCCCTCCATAGGGTATTTAGGGTTACATAATCTGCTGAACTTCCTGCAAGTCTTTCACTTGTTTGAGGTTTTCCATGATGATTTTCACCTCATCGCGGTCGTGCACCTTTATCTCTATGGCGCCTTCAAATATGCCGTCGCCACTGCTGATGGTGATTTTGTGGATGTTGATGTCCATCTTGTCAGATATGATTTTCGACACGTCGGAAAGCAATCCCTTGCGGTCGATACCTCGGATTTCTATCGTCGCGTTGAAGAATAGCTGCTTGTGCATGTCCCACTTGGCGTCGAGTATGCGATTGCCGAAGCTCGATTTGAGCTTGGTGGCTATGGGGCAGGCCCGCTTGTGTATCTCTATGCGGTTCTTGTTGTCGATATATCCTAAGATGTCATCGCCGGGAATAGGATGGCAACAGCCCGGGAAGATAAACGAGTTTATATTGTCCTCGGTAATGAAGATGGGCTTTTTCTTGTTGAAGTTCTTGTCGACGACGTAGTATTCTACCTTTGTGGCGTCGCCGTCCTTGCCCTTTTTCTTGTCTTTTCCAAGGAAAGGAACGTACTTGCGCCAGCTAATGCCGTAGGAAGAGGAGCCGTTGTTCTTGCCCAAAAGCTCGTCTAAGTCCTTCTCACCCAATATAATGGTTTTCTTACCCAAGGCAAAGAAGAGGCTCTCATGCTTCTGCAGCTCGTGGAATTCGCAAAGTTTGTCGAGCACGGGAGTGGTCAGTTCAATCTCGTTTTTGGCCAACCAATTATTGAGAACCTGCTCTCCCTGCTTCTGAACCTCGCGATTATCTCGCCTTAAAATGGCCTGTATCTTGCCTTTGGCCTTAGCGGTGTAGACAAAGTTTATCCACGATTCCTGCACGTGTTGCGACTTGCTGGTGAGTATTTCTACCTGATCGCCGCTTTGGAGCTTATGACTTAGGGGCACAAGTTTATGGTTTACCTTTGCGCCAATGCAGTGACTGCCAATGAAAGTGTGGATTTGGAAGGCGAAGTCGAGGGCCGTACAGCCTGCCGGCATGGTCTTTATTTCGCCCTTGGGGGTGAAAACGAATATCTCGGAAGCAAAAAGATTGAGCTTAATGGCGTCTAAGAAGTCCATCGCATCGGGCTGTGGATCGTCCAATATCTCCTTAATGGTGCTCAGCCAGTCGTTAAGTTCGTTCTCGTCTTCGCTGTATTCGCCGCCTTCCTTGTACTTCCAATGGGCGGCAAAGCCCTGCTCTGCCACCTCGTCCATGCGGTCGGAACGAATCTGAACCTCAATCCATTGGCCCTGTTTGCTCATCAATGTTACGTGCAGCGCTTGATAGCCATTGGCCTTGGGATGGTTAAGCCAGTCGCGAAGGCGGTCGGGATGGCTCTTGTAAATCTTGCTTATGGCCACATAAATGTTGAAACATTCGTTGATTTCGTCCTCCCTTGTCTTGGGCGAAAATATGACTCTGACGGCCAATATGTCATAAATTTCATCAAAAGTAACGTGCTTATTCTGCATCTTATTCCAAATGGAATAAGGACTTTTCACCCTTGCCTTGATGTCATATTCTATCCCCATTCGGTCCAAAGAGTCGCGTATAGGTTTGGTAAAGTCATCAAACATCTTGTCGCGTTCCTCTTTTGTGAAGGAGAGTTTGTTCTTTATGCTGGCATATTCCTCGGGATGTTCGTAGCGGAAGCTAAGGTCTTCGAGCTCTGTCTTTATCTTGTTGAGGCCCAGTCGGTTGGCCAGTGGCGCATAGATATAAAGCGTTTCGCCGGCTATTTTGTATTGTTTGTTGGCCGGTTGTGAGGCCAGCGTGCGCATGTTGTGCAGTCGGTCGCATATCTTTATGAGGATAACGCGTATGTCATCGCTCATGGTGAGAAGCAACTTCTTGAAGTTCTCGGCTTGCGCCGAGGCGTGTTCACCAAATATACCGCCACTGATTTTGGTCAAACCATCGACGATTTTGGCAATTTTTGAGCCAAAGATATTCTCTATATCCTCTACGGTGTAATCGGTATCTTCGACCACATCGTGGAGCAGGGCGGAGCAAATGCTGGTTGAGCCCAGTCCCATTTCCTTGCAAGCGATGTGCGCCACGGCGATGGGGTGCATGATA